>CAVPUQ010000010.1:0-60682 GCA_963708985.1 uncultured Actinomycetes bacterium | reverse complement strand
CAAGAAAGCGGCGGCGCCTGACGTTGGAGGGAGCTTTTCGCGCGCCGCCAACAACATCAAGTGCTTCCTTTGATTCGCTCAACAACGACTGTCTCGTCCACGTCTTATCCTTCTTAACTTGTGATACAATGAATATTGTTGCCGTTTGTAGTCAAGCTTGTCGTGAAGCAAGATTGTTCGTGCGCCCGGCGCGGTCCGCGGGCGAGATCCTGTGGAAGCGCGGCGACGGCAACATGATCGACGGCGGCATCAACGGGCTGGCCATGGGGATCATCCCCTTCTTCACCCGCCTCGCAGGGCGCGCGCAGTCGGGCTACCTCTTCCACTACGCCTTCGCGATGGTGCTCGGCATCGTGCTGATCATCATGTTCGTCATGCTGCGGGCGGGGGGCTGAGACCATGGACAACCTGCTTTCCATCATCGTCTTCCTGCCCACCATCGCGGCGGTCATCCTCGCCGTCTTCCTGCGCGGCGAGGACGAGGCGGCGCAGCTGAACGCCAAGTGGCTGGCCTTGATCGCCCACCACCGCGACCTTCCGTGATCTCGCTCTTCCATCCTGGTCGGATTCGACCCGCAAGACACCGGCTTCCAGTTCGTCGAGGAGCGGGAGTGGCTGCTCGGCCTGACCTACAAGATGGGCGTCGACGGCATCTCGATCCTGTTCGTGATGCTGACGACCTTCCTGATGCCGATCGACCATCGCGGCGTGCTGGGACGTCGAGCACCGGGTGAAGGAATACATGGTCGCCTTCCTGCTGCTGGAGACGCTGATGCTCGGCGTCTTCACGGCGCTCGATCTGGTGCTCTTCTACCTGTTCTTCGAGGCGGGGCTGATCCCGATGTTCCTGATCATCGGCATCTGGGGCGGCAAGGAGCGCATCTACGCCTCGTTCAAGTTCTTCCTCTACACCTTCCTCGGCTCGATCCTGATGCTTGTCGCGATGATCGCGATGTATGTGGACGCGGGCACGACGGACATTCCCGCGCTGCTGCGCCACAAGTTCGGCGCCGAGCCGATCAGGTCATGGGCTTCCAGATCGCGGGCGGCATGCAGACGCTTGCTGTGGCTCGCCTTCTTCGCCAGCTTCGCGGTCAAGATGCCGATGTGGCCGGTCCACACGTGGTTGCCCGACGCCCACGTTCAGGCGCCGACCGCGGGCTCGGTCGTGCTGGCGGCGATCCTGCTCAAGATGGGCGGCTACGGCTTCCTGCGCTTCTCGCTCCCGATGTTCCCGGTCGCCTCCGACCTCATCGGCGCCCTTCGTGCTGTGGCTGTCGGTCATCGCCATCGTCTACACCTCGCTCGTGGCGATGGTGCAGTAGGACATGAAGAAGCTGATCGCCTATTCCTCCGTCGCGCACATGGGCTACGTGACCATGGGCATCTTCGCGGCGAACCAGCAGGGCGTCGACGGCGCGATCTTCCAGATGATCAGCCACGGCTTCGTCTCCGGCGCGCTGTTCCTCTGCGTCGGCGTGATCTACGACCGGATGCACACCCGCGAGATCGACGCCTACGGCGGCCTCGTCGTGCGGATGCCGGTCTATGCGCTGATCTTCATGCTCTTCACCATGGCCAACGTGGGCCTGCCGGGCACCTCCGGGTTCGTGGGCGAGTTCCTGACCATCGTCGGCGTGTTCCAGGTGAACACCTGGGTCGCCTTCGTGGCGGCGACCGGCGTGATCCTGTCGGCGGCCTACGCGCTCTGGCTCTATCGCCGCGTGGTGCTCGGCGACCTGATCAAGGAATCCTTGCGCACGATCTCGGACATGACGGGCAGGGAGCGCGCGATCTTCGCGCCGCTGGTGGTGATGACGCTGCTGCTCGGCGTCTACCCCAGCCTTGCGACGGACATCATCGGGCCGTCCGTGGCCGCCCTCGTCGGCCAATACGAAACCGCATTGCTGGAGGCGGGCGACACGATGCTCGCCGCCCAGGGAGACTTGAGCCATGGGCACCGATATCGCGATCATCCTGCCCGAGATCTTCCTTTCCGTCTACGCCATGGCGGCGCTGCTCTTCGCCGTCTACACGACGAAGGACGGGATGGCGTCGATCCTCGTCTGGGTCACGGCAAAGAGCAACGCCGCCATGGCGTAGACCGAAAGGAAGATCTCGGGCAGCAGGATCGCGATATCGTCTACCATGGCTCAGTCTCCCTCGGGGCGGTTTCGGGCAAGATCATGTCGCCCGCCTCCAGCAATGCGGTTTCGTACTGCCCAACGAGGGCGGCCACGGACGGCCCGATGATGTCCGTCGCAAGGCTCGGGTAGACGCCGAGCAGCAGCGTCATCACCACCAGCGGCGCGAAGATCGCGCGCTCCTCGGCATGTCCGAGATCGTGCGCAAGGATTCCTTGATCGGATCGCCGAGCGCCACGCGGCGATAGAGCCAGACACATAGGCCGCCGACAGGATCCGCGCCGTCCCGGTCCGGTGTTCACCTGGAACACGCCGACGAATCATCAGGAACTCTCCCACGAACCCCGGAGGTGCCCGGCAGGCCCAGCATCGGCCATGGTGAAGAGCATGAAGATCAGCGCATAGACCGGCATCCGCACGACGAGGCCGCCGTAGCCACGATCTCGCGGGTGTGCATCCGGTCGTAGGAGTACCACGCCGAGCAGCAAGAAGCGCGCCGGAAGAGAAGCCGTGGCTGATCATCTGGAAGATCGCGCCGTCGATGCCCTGCTGGTTCGCCGCGAAGATCCCCATGGTCACGTAGCCCCCATGTGCGCGACCGAGGAATAGGCGATCAGCTTCTTCATGTCCGACTGCGCCAGCGCCACGAGCGAAGTGTAGACGATGGCGATGGCCGGAAAGCCACAGCGCGAAGGGCGCGAGCAGGTCGGAGGCGACCGGAAACATCGGGATGCCGTAGCCGCCCATCTTGAGCAGGATCGCCGCCAGCACGATGGGCGCCTGAACGTGGGCGTCGGCAACCACGTGTGCACCGGCCACCTGGGCCGTCTCCGCCGCGAAGGAGGCGAAGAAGGCGATCCAGAGCAAGGTCTGCAACCCGCCCACCACCTGGAAGCCCATGACCTGCATCGTCTCGGAGCCGAAGTTGTGGCGCAGCGGCGTGGGAATGTCCGTCGTGCCCGCGTCAGCATACATCACGATGGTCGGCCACAAGCATAGGGACTCAAGCCGAGGAAGGTGTAGAGGAAGAACTTGAACGAGGCGTAGATCCGCTCCTTGCCGCCCCAGATGCCGATGATCAGGAACATCGGGATCAGCCCCGCCTCGAAGAACAGGTAGAAGAGCGCCAGATAGCGCCGTGGAGCGCCGAGCATCAGCGTCTCCAGCAGCAGGAAGGCGACCATGTATTCCTCACCCGGTACTTGACGTCCCAGCAGGCCGCGATGGTCAGCGGCATCAGCATCGTCGTCAGCATCACGAACAGGATCGAGATGATCAACGCCATCTTGTAGGTCAGGCCCAGCAGCCACTCGACCTCAACGAACTGGAAACCGGTGTATCAGGTCGAAATCAAACAGCAGGAAAAGCGAGATCACGAAGGTCGCGCTTGTGGCGATCAAGGCGAGCCACTTGGCGTTCATCTGCGCCGCCTCGTCCTCGCCGCGCAGGAAGAGGGCGAGGATGACCGCCGCGATGGTGGGCAGGAAGACGATGATGGAGAGCAGGTTTTCCATGGTCTCAGCCCCGCCCGCAGCATGACGAACATGATGATCAGCACGATGCCAGAGCACCATCGCGAAGGCGTAGTGGAAGAGGTAGCCCGACTGCGCGCGCCTGCGAGGCGGGTGAAGAACGGGATCGCCTCCGGTTGAAGATTTCGCCGTCGATCAGGTTGCCGTCGCCGCGCTTTTCCGCAGGATCTCGCCCGCGGACCGCGCCGGGCGCACGAACAATCTTGCTTCACGACGAGCGTGACTACAAACAGCAACAATATTCATAGTATCACAAGTTAGGAGGTTGGGCGTTTGGAGCAACATCGTATTTGCAAGTGGACCGAAAAACTCACTGATGGCGGCGCGCGAAAAGCTCCTCCAGAACGTCAGCCGCCGCCCTTTTCTTGCCCTTTTTTTTGTAACACCTCGACTTTTCAGTTACCGTATTGCTCTCGGCGGTGCGCTCGCCAGGCCGGTCGTCTCCGCCGCCGTCTCGAGGATCTCGGTCAGGGAGCGGACGCGCGGGGTGGGCTCCGGGACGATAGCCAGGACCTCGCGGATCGAGGGGATCTCGGCCCGGATCGACGTCACGAGCTCGACGTGGTCGAACCCGCCCACGTTCGCCGTCGTGATGAAGACCGCCGGCTCGACCAGCGAGACGGTGAGGCGGAGCTCGTGCGCGCGGTACTGGACCGGAAGCGGGCTCACGATCGCGCCGATGCGCGACGCGGCGAGGTAGACGAGCACGAGCTCGGCCACGTTGGGAAGCTGGACCATGACGACGTCCCCCTTGCCCACGCCGAGCCCGACGAGCGCCGCGGCCAATCGGTCCGCGCGCTCGCCCACCTCGCCGTAGGTCCACCGGACCGGGTCGCCGACGGTGAACTCCGCGCGGTTCGGCGCGTCGGCGAGGGCGAGGTGCTCCGGCCTCCGCTCGGCCGCGCGGGTGAACAGGTCGTGGATCGTCAGGCCATCCCACCAGCCCTCAGCCCGGTAGCGCTGGATCAGGTCGTCCTCGAAGGGGATCACTCGGCCACACCTCCTGGTCGGAGCATCGAGCCTACCGGTCGAGCCTCTCCGGGCGGTAGCGCGCTCCTACGCATCTCGCCACCCCTACGGGCAGGTGGTCCCTTCGAGCACGAGGGTCGAGCGCGACCCCCGCAGGTCTCGGTAGCCCCCCGCGAGGACCGTCCCGTCGGCCACGGCGGTCACGGACGCGAGGGTGATCGCGCCCGGCGTCCGGCCCCGTGCGAGGGCCCACCGCTCGCCGTCCCAGCGCTGCACGAGGGGTCTGAGGATCCCCTCCTCGCCGCTCAGCCGGGTGCCGACGGCCCAGACGTCGGTGGGGGAGACGGCGGCGACCCCGCTCAGCGTCCCCCCCTCGCGGACCGCTCCGAGCTCGCTCCAGGATCCGCCGTCCCAGTGCAGGATGAGCGACCCCACCGCCCACACGTCGTCGGGCGCGAGCGCCACCACGGCGGCGAGGGACCCACGTGCGTCGATCGCAGAGCGGGACCAGGCGCGGCCATCGAAGTGCAGGATCAGGGGCTGGTTGCGACGGTACCCGACCGCCCAGATATCGTCCGCCGCGCTGCCCCCGACGGCGACCAGCGCGCTTCGACCTCCACCGATCGCGGGTTTGACCGGCGCGATCTCCCACACCGCGCCGTCCCATCGAAGGGCGGTGGCTCGCTCCAGGCTCGCAGCCGGGTCGCCAAGGTAGCCGACCACCCAGACGTCGTCGGTGGCGAACGCGGCCACGCCCTCGAGCGCGCCCTCGCCGAGGTCCGGTGACAGGGGAAGGAGGCTCCACGCCACCCCGTCCCACTGGGCGGCGATCGGCAGGTCGCCGACCCCGTTCGAGGAGCGGCCGACCGCCCACGCGGCGTCCGGGGAGAGCGCGTCGACCGCGTCGAACCGGTTCGCCAGCGAGCCGGCGTTCGGGCTGTCGACCACGTCCCACTCGAGCCCGTTCCAGCGGATCGCGAGCGTCGAGGTGGGGGCGACCGGGTCCCCGGCGCCGCCGACCGCCCACGCCTCGTCCGCCGACGTGGCCGCGATGCCGAGTAGCAGGCTGCCCCCGTCCTCCGGATCCGGGCTCTCCAGCGACTCCCAGGTCGGCGCGCACACCACCGTGGGGCTGGGCGACGGGGAGGGGGACGCGACGACGTCCGGCTCGTCGCCCGAGAGCATCGAGACGAACGCGGACCCCAGCAGCATCGTGATCCCGCCCGCGATGAGGGCGTTCGTCAGCGCGCGCCGTTGCAGGGTGTTCACGGCCCAGCCGCGGGTGCGAGCAGGAGGAGGGACCCGCCGCGGTTGCGGGCCCCCCGGGCCGGTCGGTACCCTCCGCCCGGCGTGATCGCGGTCGAACGTGACGTCGGCATGCGCGTACGGGGCCGGTTCCGGGCCCGCGTGCGCAGCCTACCCCGCCATGCCCGGACACGCGGGACGATGACGGTCACCGATCCGGCACGGGCGGAGCGGTGATGCTGGCTCCGCTCGCCGAGGCGGTCCGCGCCCGGCGCGTCTCGTCCGAGGAGCTCGTCCGCGCCAGCCTGGAGCGCATCGACCGATCCAACGCGGCGCTGAACGCCGTGATCGCGCTCCGCGCCGACGGCGCCCTCGCCGAGGCTCGAGCCCTCGACGCCCGGGTCGCCGCCGGCGAGGAACCGGGCCCGCTCGCGGGCCTGCCGCTGCTCGTCAAGGACAACGAGGACTGCTCAGGGATACCGACGACCTTCGGGTCGCTCCTGCGAGCCGACGCGCCGCCCGCGACCAGGGACTGCGAGGCGGTGGCGCGCCTCCGCGCGGCGGGCGCGATCGTGGTGGGGAAGACCAACGTGCCCGAGTTCGCGTTCGAGGGCTTCACCGCCAACCGGCTGTTCGGCGACACGCGCAACCCGTGGGCGCCCGAGTGGTCGCCCGGCGGATCCTCGGGCGGCAGCGCCGTCGCGCTCATCACGGGGATGACGCCGCTCGCGACCGGCACCGACGGCGGGGGCTCGATCAGGATCCCCGCCGCCTTCTGCGGGCTCGTGGGGCTCAAGCCGACGACGGGGCTGATCGGGGCATGGCCGCCGCCCTCCTGGATCGAGCTCTCGACCAAGGGTCCGCTCGCGACCTCGATCGCGGACGCGCGGGTGCTCCTCGACGTGCTGCGCGGGCCCACCGCCGGAGCGCCCACTGCCGCGCCTTCGTGGACGCCGCCGCGGGACGCGCCCGCCCGCCGGATCCTCGCGACGCCCCGGCTGGTCGCGCACGACGAGTCGCTGTCGCCCGCCTCGATCGCGGCGTTCGAGGCCGCCCTGCACACGCTCGAGGCCGCCTGCGGCATGCCGGTGGAGCTGATCGACCCGCCGTACCCGCCGCAGCTCGACGACGACTGGGTCGTAATGGCCGCCGTCGACGAGCTCACGTGGCTCGGCCGTGACCTCGTCGAGGCGCGCAAGGACGAGATGACCGAGTACCTGCGCGACGCGATGAGGTTCGCCGCCGGGATCTCGATCGACGCGTACCAGGAGGCTCGGCGTCGCCGGTTCGACTTCGCCCGCCTGACGGATGAGCTCCTCGGTGAGGACGCCGTTCTGATCAGCCCCACGATGTGCGTCGAGGGGTTCCCGGTCGACGGTCGGATCGGTGGCGCCGAGGAGCAGGGGAGACGAGGGGTTCCACTACAACACCCAGCCCGCGAACGTCACCGGGCATCCGGCGCTCTCGGTTCCCGCGGGGCTGTCCCCGAACGGTGTGCCGTTCGGGCTCCAGTTCACCGGTCCGCGCTACCGCGACGACGTGCTGCTCGAGGTCGGGGCCGCGTGGGAGGCCGTCGCGCCGTGGCCGGAGGCGGCCCCGGATCACGACCCCTTCCCGGTCCCGTAGGCCGCAGGGGCGCAGCGGCCACGCTACGCGGCGAGGTCCCGGCGCTCGAACGCGATCAGCGCGACGACCAGGGCGACCACGCTCATGCCGACGAGCACCCCCGCGTGGGCGACCTCGACGCCGTGCAGGATCGGGACGGGGTCCGAGGCGTAGTAGAAGGGCGACAGCACCCGGTACGACTCGAGCCAGTCCACCGAGGGCGCCAGCGTGTTGAGGATGAACGTCAGCAGGGCGACCCCGCCCGGGACGCCGACCGCCAGGCTCTTGCTGCCGGTCCACGCGCCGACCGCCATCGCGAAGGTCCCGAAGGCCAGGCCGAGCAGGAACATCATCAGGCACGCGGCCGTGAACCCCTCCAGGTCCGGCCGGAGCTCGAAGGCCGGTCCGATCAGGACGGTCGCGAGCCACATCGATAGGACGAGCCAGAGCGAGGCGACCAGCAGCGCCCAGAACTTGTCGAGCAGGACGCGCCGGCGGCGGATCGGGACGGAGAGCAGCAGGTCGAGCGAGCCGGCCTCCTCCTCGCCCGCCGTCGCCCGGGCCCCGGCGCCGATCGCGTAGACGAGGAGCAGGATGGGGCCAAGGAAGCTGAACAGCTCGGACTGCAGGTACCCCTCGGGCGTCCCGAAGTCCGCCCCGCCCATCAGGTTGCGGATGAACTCGGGGAAGTCATCCAGGTACTGCGTGAAGGTCGCCGCGTTGTCCCGGACGTTCGGCCAGAACGCCGCGTACATGAACACGGTTCCGACGAAGCCGAGGGTCCACCAGACGAGCGTCCTGCGCTGATCGCGCAGCGTCTTCGCGAAGACCGTCCGGAGCATCGTCATCCGCGGCATCGCGAGCTCACGCGCCACCGTTCTCACCCCTCCCGTAGAAGTGCAGGAAGATGTCCTCGAGCGAGGGCTCGTGGCTCTCGAGGTCCACGACCTCGAACCGTGCGGCGGCCTTCACGACCGCGTCGAGCGGGCCCGTCACGGTCAGGTGCAGGGTGTCCCCTTGCGCCGCCACCTCCCGGACGTTGGGCAGGCCCTCGAACGCGTCGGGAGCGACCGGCCGGGCGAAATGGATGACCAGCGTCCGCACCTCGCGCGCCTTCAGGTCGCCGACGTCCTCGACCGTCACCAGACGACCCTCGCGGATGATGGCGACGCGGTCGCAGACCCGCTCGACCTCGGGCATCACGTGCGAGCGAGGAAGACGGTCGCCCCCCGCCCCCGTGCCTCGTCGATCATCGCGTAGAACTCCTGCTGGACGAGGGGGTCGAGCCCTTGCGTGGGCTCGTCGAGGACGAGTAGGTCGGGACCGTGCATGAACGCCTGGAGCAGTGCACCTTCCGCCGGTTCCCGTGTGAGAGCGTGCGGATGCGTACGAGAGGTCGAGTGCCAGCCGCTCGGCGAGGCTCTCGACGTGGTCCAGTCGACGCCGGCGCGGAGCGCCGTGAGGTGGGTGAGGTACTCGGCGCCGTCATCGGTCGTACAACGCCAACTCGCCCGGACGTACCCGTCCGCCGATGGAGCTCGATCGGGCCTCGGTCGTCGAGTCCTGGCCGAGGACGGTCGCGTCCGGCGGTCGGGCGGATGAAGTCGAGCATCGTGCGGATCGTGGTGCTCTTGCCGGCCCCGTTCGGCCGAGGTAGCCGAAGACCTCACCGGCGGGACCTGAACGTCAGGTCCGACCCCGCCGCTGCTTACCGTAGGACTTCGTCAGGTGCTCGATGTGGATCACGTCGGCCATCGCGCCCTCCGCACGTGGGTCCCAACCGCTCAGTCTGGCACGGGCCTCGCGAGGGGTCCGGGCCGTTCGACCCCCGTCCGGAACGCTGACCGACGCGTCCCGGTGTGCGTCCCGCGCTACGGCCCGAGGTGGTACCCCAAGCGCCTGGGCATGCGCGCCATCTGGTCGACGAGCGGGTTGGCGCGCCTGCCCTCGTCCTCGGCGTCGTCCTTACGCACGATCGCCGCCTGCGCGAGGGCGCCACCCACCGAGCGGATCGGCCCGGGCGGGAACGGCTTGGGCTCGAGCCCGACGAGCGGCAACGTCGTGTGCTGGTCCTCGACGCCGAGCGCCAGGCCGGACAGGATCTTCCCGGCGAGACGGCACGGACCGACGCCTCCGCCGGTGAACCCGATGCCGTAGTGGAGGTTCCCCGGCTCGAACGAGCCGAAGAACGGCAGGTGCAGGCCGGACACGTCCATCGGTCCTCCCCACGCGCACTCGAACGACACGCCGTCGAGCGAGGGGAACCAGCGCGCGAAGCTCCGCATCAGTCGGATCACGCTGATCTCGTCGTAGCGCAGCCGCGGGCCGAGCCCCGTCCCGTACCCCGTGCGCGAGCTGGCGGCGCCGAACGCGATGCGCCCGTCCTCGGTCGTGCGGACGTAGTGCAGCGCAGTTCGGAAGTCGTACAGGCCCACGGCGCTCGTCCAGCCGAGTCCTTCGAGACGGTCGGGTATCGGCTCGGTGAGCACGATGTAGGTTCCGCGCGGCAGGATCGTGCGGCGGAACCGACGGGCTCGGCCGCGTACGCGCCGAGGCCGAACACGCCGGCACCGGCGCGGACCGCGCCGTTCGGCGTCTCGACCTCGACCGGCCGCCCGGCGCGGAACCGAACGACCGGCGAGCGCTCGAAGATCCGCACGCCGCGCTCGAGCAGGACGCGCCGGAGGCCCCGGGCCAGTCTGGCCGGTTGGAGGATCGCCGCCCTCGGCGTCAGCACACCGGAGCGGAACACTGGCGAGTCGCAGTGGCCGCGCACGTCTATCGGCGAGAGCTCCTCGAACCAGTCCGAGCCAAGTCGCCGGGCGGCCTCGAGCGTCTCGCGCCACGTCCCGTCCTGGGCCGCCGAGGTCGACACGCCGAGGTGGCCCTCGCGCCGGTACCAGGCGTCCACGTCGTTCGCCGCGCACCAGTCGCCGATCTCGGCGATGCAGGCCTCGGCGGCGGTCGCTGTGCGACGGGCCGCCTCCTCACCGAGCTCTTCGATCAGGAGCTCGGCCTCCTCCCACAGGCCGTTGCAGAACCCTCCGTTGCGCCCGCTCGGCCCGGCCCCGCAGACGTCGGCCTCGAGGAGCACGACGTCGACGTCCGGCTCGCGCTCCTTCAGGGACCACGCGCTCCACATGCCCGTGTAGCCGCCGCCGAGGATCACGACGTCGGCCGACACGTCGCCGGCCAGCGGGGGGCACGGCTCGCCGAGATCGGCCGCGAGCGCCTCCTCCATCCACCAGCTGACCTCGGCCTGGCGCGGGCCGCGGATCACCCCACCATCGTTCCACAGCCCGCGCGCCGACGCGCCGGCGCCGCAGGGGGCTGCCGACGTGTGGACGGGACCGCCTACGTCGTCCCCGGTGGGACGACGAGGCAGAACTCGTTGCCCTCGGGGTCGGCCATCACCAGCCAGCGGTAGCCGTACTCCGCGAACGGCTCGGCGGATCGGCGGCGTCCGCCGAGCGCCTCGACGCGTTCGCGGGCGGCGTCGAGGTCCGCGACCGAGACGTCCAGGTGCAGCCGGTTCTTGACCGCCTTGGGCTCGGGGACCCGCTGGAACCGCAGGATCGGGACCCCGGGGACCGGCAGGAGGTCCACGTACTGCGGCGGGTCGCCCTCGGCCGGCTCAGCCCGCGTTCCGAACACGGCGGCCCAGAAACCGGCGAGCGCGAGCGGGTCGCCGCAGTCGATGGTGATCGCGTCGAGCCCTTCGATCGACTTGTCTCCTCCGTCGGGGAGCATCACTGTCTCATCACGGTCCGAGGTTGTAGCCGAGCCGCGCGTGGGAGGTGTCGCGAGCGCAGTCGCGTCAGCGGGCCTGCCGAACGGCCGCGGTCCTCGCGCGCGTCCTTGCGCAGGACCGCGTGGGTCACAGCCGCGCGCCGGGCACGAAGATCGCCGCGCGCGGGAAGCGTTTCGGGGGATCGCCGACGATCGGCAGGGTCGGGGCGTCGTCCAGACGCCGAGGCGTGATGCCCCAGAGGATGCGCCCGCCAGGTGGCAGGGCGCCACGCCGTTGCCGGTGAAGCCGAGCGCGTAGTGGGCTCGTCCCCCCGGCAGCGTGCCGAAGAAGGGCAGGTGCCGCGCCGAGACGTCGATCGGCCCGCCCCACGCGGACGCGATCGGCATGTCCCGGAACGGCGGGAACAGTCGGTGCAGGTCCTCGACGAGCTCGCGGATCGCAGCGTCTCGTCGTAGGGGAACCGCACGTCGATCGCGTCGCTCGACGTTACGCGGAGCCGCGGCGCCGCCGAACGCGATCCGGCCGTCGGGCGTGGTGCGCAGGTAGTGCAGCGCCGTCCGGTAGGTCGTACAGGCCCTCCCCGCTCGTCCAGCCGATCTCCGCGAGGCGCTCGGGCGCCGGCTCCGTCAGCACCATGTAGGTGCCCGCGCACCATCAGCGCCGGCGGAAGCGTCCCAGTGCCGCCCCCACGCGCCGAGCGCGATCGCCGGCGCCCGCCCGCACCGTGCCGCGAGGGGTCTCGGCGAGGACGGGAGCCGGCGCCGAACCGTCGCACCGGCGTGTGCTCGTGGATGCGCACCCCCATCTCGATGCGACCCGTCGCAGCCCGCGCACGAGACGAGCCGGCTGCACGGTCGCTCCGTAAGGCGGGCGACGCCGGCACCGGAACCGTGGCGACCTCGACCGCTCGCGCACCTGGTCCGCCGTCAGCGCGCGTGGACCTCGGGCGACGCCGAGGCGCTCCGCGGCTCACCAGCTCGCGCGCGCGGGCCTCCTGCGCCTCCGAGGTCGCCACGCCGACGTCGCCGTTGCGCGCGAACCAGGCGTCGACGCCGTGCGTCTCGCACCACGCGCCGACCGCCGACGCGCTCTCGTCGCCCATCCGGGCGATCCGCAGCGCGAGCGTCCGCCCGAAGAGTCGCTCGAGCTCCGCCAGGTCGACCCAGAAGCCGTTGACGAAGCCCCGCGTTGCGTCCGCTCGGCCCTCCGCCGCACACGTCCTGCTCGAGCAGGACCACGTCGAGGTCCGGCTCGTCGCTCGTCAGGAACGATGCGCTCCACAGCCCCGTGTAGCCGCCGCCGAGGATCACGACGTCGGCCGTGGTCGCGTGGCCTCGCAGCGCCGGCGCGGGCGGGTCGGCGAACGCCGGGCACGCGAGCGCCTCCTCGCATCCACCAGGAGCGGGTCGCCCGCCTCGGGACGGCGTCGCGTCCGGCGACCACCACGGCCATCATCGCGGCCCGAGGTTGAGCCCGAGCCGCCGTGGGATCGTGGCGACGAACCCGGTGACCGGCCGGCCCGTCGCCGGCGTCCTCGACGGTCGTCCTTGCGTCGGATCGCGCGGTTCACGATCAGCATGCCGGGCGAGCGGATCGGCTCGGGCGGGAAGCGCTTCGGGTCGCGGCTCACGACGGGCAAGCGTCGTCAGCGCGTCGTCGGCGTGCGGTCGCGAGCGCGGCCAGGATCTTGCCGCCCAGGTGCGCCGGTCCCACGCCGTTGCCCGTGTAGCCGAGCCCGTGATGCACGTTGCCGCTACGACCCGTCGTGCCGAAGAACGGCATCGTCAGCCCCGAGACGTTGATCGGCCCGCCCCAGCCGCCTCGATCGGCACGTCGGCGAACGACGGGAACATCGGCGCGAGGTCGGCGGCCTCTCCGCACGAAGCCGTCGTCGAAGTCGTACGCGGTGGTCGATCCGTCGGGCCAGGTCCGGCTGGAGCCCGCCGAGGCCGAACGCGATGCGCCCGTCGGGCGTCGTGCGCAGCGTAGTGGATCGACGAGCGCAGGTCTCGGACCTGCTCGCCGCCGGTCCACCCGCAGCTCCTCGAGCCGCTCCGGCGCGGGGGCTCGGTGATCACCATGTACGAGCCGCGGACCGTGAGCGTGCGTCGGAACGCCTTCCACCACGTCGCCCACGCGCCGAGCGCGATCACCGCCTCGCCCGCGCGAACGGTGCCGCCCGGGCGTCTCGGCCATCGCCGGGCTTGGAGGCGCCGAACCGCGTGACGGCCGTTCCCTCGTAGATGCGGACCCCGCGCTCCATCAGCACGTGGCGCAGCCCTCGCGCGAGGCGGGCCGGGTGCACGTTGCGCGGCGTCGGCGATCAGCATGCCGCCGCCGAACGTCGGCGAGCGCGCACCGCGCCTGCACCTCGTCGGCGGACAGCTCCCGGTACTCGTC
The DNA here is from genome assembly GCA_963708985.1 of uncultured Actinomycetes bacterium. Taxonomy (GTDB): domain Bacteria; phylum Actinomycetota; class UBA4738; order UBA4738; family HRBIN12; genus HRBIN12. The sequence goes on along the minus strand of CAVPUQ010000010.1, from coordinate 47,036 downwards.
CAGCACGCCGAGCGTGCGCTCGGCCTCGATCGGTGGCCCTCCACCGGCCGTCGGGCGCGGGTTCGTCGGCGACCGCGAGGTCGCCGCCGCGCGGAACCACGCGTCGACGTCGTGGTCCGCGCACCAGGCGCCGATCTCCGACGGCGAGCGCCCGCACGTCATGAGCAGCGCGAGCGCGTCGGCGTCGCCGAACGTCGCCGGAGATGTCGCCGACGTGGCCCCACCACCCGTCGCAGAACCCGCCGTTGCGCCCCGGGGCCCGCCGCCGCAGATGTCCGACTCGAGCAGCACGACGTCGATGCCGGGATCGCGCTCCATCAGGAACCAGGCCGTCCACATGCCCGTGTAGCCGCCGCCGAGGATCACGACGTCGGCCACGGTGTCGCGGGAGAGCGGCGGGGCGGGCGGCCCCGCGAACTCCGGGCGCGCGAGGGCCTCCTCGAGCCACCACGAGCGCTCAGCGGGCCGAGGTGCGGCGGGCATCGGGATGCTCCTCCTTCCGAGCCGGTTCCGCGCCCATCCTGCCCCATCGGCCGGTGCCGCGCATCGCGCCCATCAGTCGGCGAGGAGCGTCCGCATCTCTGGTGACGTCGGATCCACGTGCACGAGCCCGGGCACAACCCCGAAGGCGCGGTCGGCCGGGACGAGCGCCTGCGCCTACCAGCTTGGAATGCCCGAGAGATGGACGGTGTTGCAGGCACACGTGGACCCGACACGCACCAGCGGAGAGCGTGGACCGAGGCGGACGGCCCGATGCCCGCGCTCTATCGGGGCACGGGGCCCCGCCGCTCGTGGACGACGAGCTGTGGACGTCGCAGCTCTCTTCCTGGGCGGACGGGCTGCCGCGGCCGAGGTCGATCCTGATCGTCTCGGCGCACTGGGAGTCCGCGCCGCTCACGCTCGGCGCGACCGCCGACGCCGCGCCGCTCACGTACGACTTCTACGGGTTCCCCCAGCGCTACTACGAGATGACCTACCCCTCGCCCGGAGCGCCGCAGATCGCGAACCGTGTCCGCGCGCTGATGCCCGACACCGAGCCGGTCGCCGAACGACCAGACTACGGCCTGGATCACGGCGCCTTCGTGCCGTTGATGGTGATGTACCCGGCGGCCGACGTGCCGGTGCTCCAGATCTCGATGCCCTCGCTCGATCCGGGCCGGCTGTTCGAGCTCGGTCGACGGCTGGCGCCGCTACGGGAGGAAGGCGTCCTGATCGTCGGCTCCGGGTTCCTCACCCACGGGCTGCCGTTCCTGCGCGACTGGCGCCCCGACGCGCCGCCGCCGGGCTGGTCGGTGGACTTCGACGCGTGGACCAAGGAGGCGCTCGCCCGGGGCGACGTGGACGAGCTGATGGCGTTCCGCGACCGGGCGCCGGGCATGCCGTACGCTCATCCGACCGTCGAGCACTTCGCGCCGCTGTTCGTCACGCTCGGCGCCGCAGGCGATCCCGAGGTCCCTCCCGGCACCGCGATCGAGGGCTACTTCATGGGTCTCGCGAAACGCTCCTTCCAGGTGGCCTGAGACCGCTCCGCTACGGCGGGCTACCGTGGTGGTGGAGGTGGTGCATGTGTCCTTCCTGGAGACGCTCGACAAGGCGACCGACGCGATGACCGTCCGAAGGGTGTACGGCGAACCGATCGAGCGGAACGGGATGATGCTCGTTCCGGTCGCCGCGATCTTCGGCGGCGGTGGTGGGGGATCGGGCGAGGCCCCGGATGGCAAGGGGAGCGGCTCCGGGGCGGGTTCGGGCTCCGGGCTCGACCGCTCGGCGCGCTCGTGATCCGCGGCGACGAGGTGGTCTGGCGCCCGACCGTGGATGTGAACCGGATGATCCTCGGAGCTCAGGTCGTCGCGGCCATCGCGCTGCTCGCCATCCGGTCCATCGTCAGGGCGCGCTCCCGATAGGCGCGCGACGCGGCGCGATCGAAGGCGATCGCATGGACTGCTATCGTGCGGCCACCGAGCGGGTCCGACCAGGGAGGTTGCGTCGATGAGCCCCGAGCGCAGGCCGCGGAGCTGGATGGTCACCGAAGGCCCCGAGCGTGCACCGGCGCGCGCGATGCTCCGGGCCGTCGGGTTCTCCGAGGACGACTTCGGCAAGCCCCAGGTCGGCGTCGCCTCCAGCTGGAACGAGGTCACCCCGTGCAACTACCACCTCGACAAGCTCGCCGGCGCTCGCGAAGGAGGGCGTGCGGCAGGGCGACGCGGTGCCGATCGAGTTCACGACGATCGCCGTGAGCGACGGCATCGCGATGGGCCACGAGGGGATGAAGGCCTCGCTGATGAGCCGGGACCTGATCGCCGACTCGGTCGAGCTCGTGATGCACGCCGAGCGGATGGACGCGCTCGTCGGCATCGCCGGGTGCGACAAGTCCGAGCCCGGGATGCTCATGGCGATGGCCCGGCATGAACCTCCCGAGCGTGTACCTGTACGGCGGCACGATCCTCCCCGGCACGTACCGGGGCGCGGACGTCACGATCCAGGACGTGTTCGAGGCCGTCGGCGCGCACGCGAAGGGCTCGATGACCGACGAGGAGCTGCTCGCCGTCGAGCGTTCGGCGTGCCCGGGCACCGGCTCGTGCGCCGGGATGTACACCGCCAACACGATGGCGGCGGTTGGCGAGGCGATCGGCATGTCGCTGCCGGGCAGCGCCTCGCCCCCGGCCGTCGACTACCGGCGCGAGGTCGCGGCGCGCGAGAGCGGGCGCTCGCTGCTCGCCTGGTCGCCGACGGCGGCCCGCTGCCGCGCGACGTCATGACGAAGGAGGCGTTCGAGAACGCGATCGCGGTGGTGATGGCGCTCGCGGGCTCGACGAACGCGGTCCTGCACCTGCTCGCGATCGCGCGCGAGGCGCACGTGGACCTGCAGCTCGAGCGACTTCGACCGCATCGCGCGAGACGTGCCGCACCTGGTGAGCGTGCGGCCGGTGGGCACGTACGTGATGAGCGACCTCGACCGCGTCGGCGGCGTCCCCGTCGTGATGAAGGAGCTGCTCGACCACGGGCTTCTGCACGGCGACTGCATCACGGTCACCGGCAGGACGGTTGCCGAGAACCTCGAGGCGCTCGCGCCGCCCGAGCCCGACGGAGAGGTCGTGGCGCCGTTCGACGCGCCGCTGCACCCGTGGGGCGGCACGGCGATCCTCCGCGGCAACCTCGCTCCCGACGGCGCGGTGATGAAGGCCGCGGGCGCCGAGGGGCTCGTGTTCTCGGGCACCGCCAGGTGCTTCGACTCCGAGCAGGAAGCGTTCACGGCCGTCACGTCCGGCGCGGTCGCGCCCGGCGACGTGATCGTGATCCGCTACGAGGGCCCTCGAGGATCGCCGGGGATGCCGGAGATGCTCGCGGTGACCGCCGCAGTCGCGGGGGCGGGCCTCGGCAAGGACGTCGCGCTTATCACCGACGGGCGGTTCAGCGGGGCGACCAAGGGCTTCAGCGTCGGCCACATCGCGCCCGAGGCGTTCGTCGGCGGGCCGATCGCGCTGGTGCGCGACGGCGACCGCATCGTGATCGACGCCGACGCCCGGACGCTGCGGCTCGAGGTCGACGATGCGGAGCTGGAACGCCGCCGCTCGGAGTGGACGCAGCCCGCGCCCCGGTACACGCAGGGGGCGCTCGCGAAGTACGCGGCCGTCGTGGGTCAGGCCAACCACGGCGCCGTGACCTGGTGACCACGATCCGACCCCCCGGGGTCCCGAGGGGTCGGGTCGCGATGACCGGTGCTAGCTCGCGGCCGCCGCGGCGGGCGTTCACGAGGCCGTGACCGAAGAAGGACGTTCGGCCACCGATGCCGTAGCAGCGCTCACGCTCGTCGTTCTGCGTCGATCGGCTCCCAATCAGGTGGGCAGGCGAGCGGCGTCGCCGTGCGCTCGACGTGCCGCCTTCACCGCACCCTGGTTCCACACCGGGTGCATCTCCACGACGAGCGCCGCAACGCCGGCGGCGTGTGGCGACGCCATCGAGGTGCCGTTCAGGTAGATGTAGCCGCCCCCGCCGTCGATCGACGTGATGCCTGGGAAGGCCGCGTTCAGCGGGTCGAACCCGTTCCAGATGTCCGAGCCGATCGGGATGGCGCCGAGCACAGCGTCCTGGATCGTGCCGGTTGCCCGGAAGTAGTCACCGCCGGGAGCGGCGACGTCGACCACGCCCATGCCGACGCTGGAGTAATGGCGATCCACAGGTCGTAGTCGGGGTACCCGATCGGGCCGGTCGCCGAGACCGTGAGCACGCCCGACAGCTCGGCCGGCGCGACGCGACAGTTGTTCTTCGACGTCACGGACCTCTGCCGAATCAGGCGGCCAGTCGGGACTGACGTCGTCGATGCCCGGGTGCTGCAGGTCGGCTGCCTCGTTCCCCGCCGACGCGACGATCAGCACGCCGCGCTTCTGCGCATACCGGGCCGCCGCCTCGAGCTCCGGCGAGGATCGCCCGCTGCTCGGCCTCGCTCTTGCAGTAGTAGAGGTACGGGTCCGCGAACAGACTCAGGTTGACGATGTCGAGCCGCTGGTCGCCCGCGTACCGGAGCGCGGCGGCAACCGAGTCGGCGAAGCAGAACCCCTGTTCGGTGCAGGCCTTGAGCGCGACGATCGTCGCCTCGGGCGCGATCCCGGCGATCCCGATGTCGTTGATCGGCGCCGCGATCGTAGAGGCAACGTGCGTCCCGTGCCGCCGTCAGATCCTGCACCGCCGCCTTGTTGCTGCAGTCACCGTTCGCGATCTCGACGGGGTTCGCCGTCGGCGTGTCGCTGAAGATGAACGAGCACGACCGGTCGACGTCGAGGTTCGGCGCGATGTCGGGGTGCGTGAGGTCGACGCCGCTGTCGATCACGCCCACCGTCACGCCCTCGCCGGTCGCGAGCTGGTAGCTCCCGGTCGCCGAGGCGTCGATGATGGCCATGTCCCACTGGCAGGGCCCGAACGGCTCGGCGTTGGGCGAGCCGAACACGCCGCCGAACAGGTCCTCGCAGATGTCGATCAGCTGGCCGGCAGGCACATCTGCCCGGCCGACCGGAGCCGACACCACCAGCGAGCCGAGGAGCGATACGGCCGTGATGGCCGCGATGCGTACGCGCATGGGCGTACCTCCCTCCGGGTAGGGGAACCGAACGCCGATCGTAGGAACCGCTCCGTCGAGCGCGCAAGTCCGCCGGTGGGAGTACGACATCTGCATGGGTCCCCCCTTCTCCCTAGTGAGGGACGCATATCGAGGGGTACGCTTGGCGACCCATGACGACGATCACGAGCCCCGCGGCGCTCGAGTGCAGGGAGTGCGGCCGGCGCTATCCGGTCGAGGCGCTCACGATCTGCGAGGAGTGCATCGGACCGCTCGAGCCCGCGTACGACCTCGAGCACGTGGGTGGCACCCACTTCCGCGAGCTCGCCGAGGCCGGCCCGGCGTCGCTCTGGCGCTATCAGGCCCTCCTGCCGGGGGGGCCCGACCTCGAGCGCGTCGACCTCGGCGCCGGGTTCACGCCGCTGCGGCGCGCCGATCGTCTGGCCGAGCGCCTCGGCCTGCTGACGCTGTGGATCAAGGACGACAGCGTGAACCCCTCGAACTCGTTCAAGGACCGTGTCGTGACGGTCGCGATCACGATGGCGCGCGCGTTCGGGTTCGAGGCGATCAGCTGCGCGTCGACGGGGAACCTCGCGAACGCCACCGCGGCGCACGCCGCGAAGGCCGGGATGCCGTGCTACGTGTTCGTGCCCGAGGACCTCGAGCGCGCGAAGATCCTTGCGACCGAGGCCTACGGAGCCAAGGTCGTCGCGGTGAAGGGCAACTACGACGCGGTGAACCGGTTGTGCTCCGAGGTCGCCGAGGCGCTCCCGTGGGCGTTCGTGAACGTGAACATGCGGCCCTACTACGCCGAGGGCTCGAAGTCGCTCGGGTTCGAGGTCGCAGAGCAGCTCGGCTGGAGGTTGCCCGATCACGTCGTCGTGCCCATCGCGTCCGGCGCGCTGATGACCAAGATCCATCGCGCGTTCCGCGAGCTGGCCGCGGTCGGCGCCGTGGAGGACCGCTCTTATCGGATCAGCGGGGCGCAACCCGAGGGCTGCTCGCCGGTCGCGCAGGCGTTCGCGTCGAACGCGACCGAGGTCCGCCCCATGAAGCCCGACACGATCGCCCGCTCGCTCGCGATCGGCAGTCCCGCCGACGGCTGGTACGCGATCCAGACGGCGAGGCAGACGGGGGGAGCGATCGACGCCTGCACCGAGGCCGAGGTCCTCGAGGGCATCACCCTGCTGGCCGAGACCGAGGGCGTCTTCACCGAGACGGCCGGCGGGGTCACGATCGCGGTCCTGAAGCGCCTCGTGGAGCAGGGTGTGATCCGTCCCGAGGAGGAGACGGTCGCCCTCGTCACGGGGAACGGCTACAAGACGATCGAGGCGCTCGAGGGCACGCTCGAGCCCAGCTACCACGTCGAGCCGGACGTCGACGAGTTCCTCGCGGTGCTGGGGTAGCAGCTACTGGATCGGCTCTCCCGAGGGGGCGACCACGTACCAGACGTCGCCCACTCCCTGCCCGTTCACGTCGTCCGCGGTCTCGTCCCCTGCGAAGAGGTACAGCGGCCACCCGTCGTACGTGACCTGCGTGGACCCGTCCTCACGCTCCGTGGTCCCGAGCAGCGATCCGTCGACCCCATCCCCCCCGGCCAGCTCCCCCTCGGCGGCCAGTGGCGGCCAGTTCGCCTCGCAGTCGTCGTAACAGGTGCTCTCGCCCCCCTGGTCGTCGGGGAGGAAGAGGTAGAGCGTCCTTCCATCGGCGTCGACCAGGATCTGTCCGAGGTCGGATCCCTCGACCTGCACCACCGGGTCGGGGGCCGGCTCACCTCCGTCACCGTTGGCGGAGCCTCCACCGTCGTCGTCCGAGCACGCGGTGAGCGCGAGCGTCACCACGGCGCCCATCACCAACAGCTTGATCGTCGGTCGCATCGAGCCCTCCTCGGGTCGGCGTTCGACGTGATACGGACCGTCGAGGAGCGGGGTTCAACGCTCGCCACCGTCACGTGACCTCGGCGGCGTGGGACGATGCGCTCGGAGGTGGCGACGAGGCGATGAGGCACGGCGTGGTGGTCGGCAGGTTCTACCCACCGCACCGCGGGCACCGGTTCCTGATCGACACGGCCGTGTCCCGCGCCGATCGAGTGACCGTCATGGTCGTCGACGGCCGCGGCGAGGACCCATCGGCCGACCTCCGGGCGGGCTGGCTCCGCGAGCTCCACCCAGACGCGACGGTGACGGTCGTCCCGGACATCGAGGTGGACGACGACTCCGAGGCGTGGGCTCGGCACGCCTGGGAGTGCGTGGACGGCGCGACGATCGACGCGGTGTTCACCTCGGAGCCGTACGGAGCTCCATGGGCAGCCGCGATCTCCGAGCTTCCAAGGGTCGCCGTGTGAGAACGGGTACGTGGGACGGAGCTACATCGACGTCTCCGGCTCGCAGATCCGGGCCGACCCCGCCGCGTACTGGCGGTACATCGACGCGCCGGTGCGTGCGCACTACGTCCGCCGGGTATGCATCGTGGGTGCTGAGTCGACCGGGTCGACCACCCTCGCGCGCTCGCTCGCAGCGGCGTACGAGGCGATCTGGGTGCCGGAGTACGGGCGCGACTACACGATCGAGAAGTTCACGATCGGAACGGGTGACCAGTGGCTCCCGAGCGACTTCCTACGGATCGCGCTCGAGCAGAACGCGCTCGAGGATCGGATGGCGCGCGAGGCGCCGGTGGGCATCCTGTTCTGTGACACGGACAGCCTGGCCACGGCGCTGTGGGAGGAGGTCTACCTGGGCTCGACCTCGGACGCGACGTGGCACGCGGTCCAGGCGCACGGCGCGCCCTACGCGCTGTACCTGGTGACCGACCATGTCGGCATCCCGTGGGAGGCCGACGACATCCGGCTCGGCGACCAGACACGCGCTCGGATGACGGCCCGGTTCGAGGAGGTGCTGACCGAGCGGCGCCTCCCGTGGCTCACGGTGACCGGGAGCCGATCGGCTCGTCTCGCACAGGCCGTCGAGGCGATCACACCGTTCTTCGCCTGAGCCCCGATAGATCGGTATCGCGCGAGCTCCCGCGATGCCGGCGCCCGCTCGCTATCCGGCGGCGATCTCTACGATCTCGAGTCCGGTGCTGCCCTCGATGGGAGACAGGGCACCGCAGGACGGACAGACCACCAGGTGACCGGCGAGGTCCTCTCGCGTCACCGTCCACGTCCGCCCGCACGCCGAGCACGAGCGCTCCTGCTGCAGATCTTCGACCACGAGCGATGAGCCCTCCAACGGCGTGCCCGGCGTGAGGATCTCGTAGGCCTGCTGGAGCGCTTCGGGCGAGAACGCCGCGCCGGCTCTGATCCGAACTCCGACGACGGGGGTGGGGAGCTCGGTCGAGCCGTCCGTCAGCCGCTCGATCAGGGTCCTGATCGCGTGGTAGTCGTGCATCGCCGCCCCATGCTCTCACCCGGCCGAGCGCCGGACCCGTTCGCGGACCCGGCCGATCAGCTCGTCCAGCGCCGCGGCCACCGGCTCGCTCAGACCGGCGCCGAGGGTGTAGGGGTCCACGACCTCGACCGCGAACACCACGGTCTCCGAGGGGAACGCGAGCCCCAGCCGCGACGCGACCGCTGCGAGCTCGGGCAGGCCGGCCTGGTGGGTGCTCGGGGCCACGACCCGACCGACGTCGGCCATCCCCATCTCCGTGATCGTGCCTGGCGGTTCCCGTCCGGTGAGGACGGCGTCCACGATCACCGCCCGGTCGTACCCCGCGAGGATCTCGATGAGCGCGAGGCCGGAGGCGGAGCTCTCGACCACGTCGGCCACGCCGTCGAGCTCCACGAGCAGCGCCCTCGCGACCAGCAGGCCGACGGCATCGTCGCCGGCGAGCTCGTTCCCCAGCCCGAGGACGAGCGTGCGCGGGCCTCCCTCCCCTGGGCTCAGCCCACGGGCGCCTCCTCAGTCGCGGCGGATCTCCCGGACGAGCTCCCCGTCCAGCCGACGGATCTCGACGATCAGCGGCATCTGGCCCGGGCAGCGCGTGGGTGGCGCAGCCGTGGCAGGGGTCGTAGGCGCGGAAGGCCATCTCGATCTTGTTGAGGATGCCGTCGTCGACCTTGCCGCTCGCTGATCAGCGCCCTTGGCCGCCTTGTCGACGCGACATGGCGATCCGGGCGGCGTTGTTCTGGGTGGCCACGATCAGGTTGGCCTTCGTGATGATGCCGTCGTCGTCGGTCTCGTAGTGGTGGAACAGCGTGCCGCGCGGGGCCTCGACCACGCCGACGCCCTCGCTGGGCGTCGTCGGTCGGGATGGTCCGGACGTCCGGGGTCGATGAGCTCCGGGTCGTTGGCCAGCTCGCTGCATCCGTTCGGCCGCCGTAGAGCAGCTCGACCACGCGCGCCCAGTGGTTGGCCAGCGTGTGGTGCACCGGCTTGCCGCCGAGGGTCTCGAAGAACTCCTCGTAGGCCTCCTGGGCCAGCGGGGTGGCCATGCCGTCGGCGGCGTTGAGCCGGGCCAGCGGCGCCACCGCGTAGACGCCGCTGTCCGGCGCCGTCGTCGAAGCCCTTCCAGCCGATCGTCTTCAGGTAGCAGAACTTGATGTAGCGTCCACGGCTCGACGTGCTCGGCGATGTGGTCGAGGTAGTCGTGCGGCCGGGAACTTCAGGACTCCTTGCCCGTCGGGGTCGACCACCCGGACCGTGCCGTCGTAGAAGTTGACCTTGTTCGTCCTCGTCCACCAGGCCCATGTAGTAGGTCCGTGGGTGTAGGCGTCGGAGGTGATCAGCTCGACGTAGTCCGGGTTCGCCGAGCACGATGTCGTGGAAGACCTGGAGGCGTGAACTTGGCGAACTCGACGGCCTCGTCGGCCGACCCCGACGAACTGCTGCGGCTCCTCGGCCGTGATCGGCCGCGAGACGCCGCCGGGCAGGCCGAAGACCGGGTGGATCACCTTGCCGCCGAGCCGGCGGTGATCATCTCGCGCAGCCTGGCGGCGCATGGCGATGACCTTCTTGCCGACCTCCACGCCGACCTTGCCGATCACGCCGAGCGATGTTGCGCTCGGCCGTCGGGGCGTCGGGCCCGACGACGAAGTCGGGCCCGCCGAGGAAGTAGAAGTGCAGGGCGTGGTCCTCGAGCATGAAGGCGTTGTAGACCAGCTCCCGGATCTTCGCGGCCGGCGGGCGGCGGGCTCGACGCTGTAGAGGGCGTCGAGCGCCTTGGTGGCGGCCATGTGGTGGGCCGTCGGGCAGACGCCGCAGATCCGCGAGGTGATCTGCGGCATGTCCTCGGCGGGCGGCCCGACCGCGAACTTCTCGAACCCGCGCAGCTCGGGCACCTGGAAGTAGGCGCGATCGACCTCGCCCTCGTCGTCGAGGAAGATGTCGATCTTGCCGTGGCCCTCGAGGCGGGTGATCGGGTCGATGGTGATCCGCCGGCGCGTTGCCGGTTCGTCTCCGTCGAGCCATGGCTGTCCGTGCTCTAGGACGTGTCTCGGCGCGTCTGTGCTCGACGCCGCCTGCGCCAGCAGCGAGGCCGGCAGGCCGTAGCGGTAGAAGGTCCCGACCGGGTCGGGGATCTGGTCCAGGATCGCGCTCGATCTCGTCCTCGTCGTCGGCGACCGAGCATCGAGGCGATGCGCCGATGACGGCTTGCGCGCCCTGGTCGCGTGACGCGGCTGGTCGGCCCGAAGCAGCCGGTGCAGGGCATGTTGCCGCCCGATGCACGGCGCGCCGCAGCCGCCGCGGGTGGCCGGCCCCATGCAGAGCAGCCCCTGGGCCAGCAGGCAGATCTCCGGGTCGACGATCGACCTGCGTGCGGGCGCTTGAACTCGCGATCTGCAGTGTCGTCCGGCTTGGTGTCCATGCGCGGGCACTCCTCGCAGAGCGCCATGTCCGGGCGCCAGCACGGTGCCCTTGCGGCGGCAGCTTGCCGCTCGAGCAGCGCCGTCGACCGCCTCGGCGATGCAGCGTCGGCGGCGGCGGGCAGCCCGGGAGGTAGTAGTCCACGTCGATGACCTGGTCGAGCGACTTGACCGTCGTCGGTCGAAGCGCGGGCAGGGTGACCGTGCCCGTCGCTCGGGGACGTCGTCTCAGCGGGCGGACGCGTCTCGTCCGGGTTCACGGTGCGTCGGCGACTGTCGCGGTAGACGTACTCGAGGATCGACTCGCGCGAGTAGAGGTTGGCCAGCCCGGGGATGCCGCCCAGGTGCGCGCAGGCGCCGAAGGCGACCATCAGCTTCGGCCTTGCGGCGCAGCAGCTCGGCCATCTCCTCCTGCTCGGTCGGTGCGGATCGCGCCGTTGACGAAGCGTGGCGGCGATCTCGCCGTCGGCCATGGCCTCGACGTCGCTCGCGCTTGAAGTCCATGGCCACCGGCCAGAAGACGATGTCGACGGCCGCGACCACGTCCGAGCAGTCCCTCGGCGAGGTCGACGACCGCCTCCTCGCAGCCGCCGCAGGAGGCGCACCAGTAGAAGGCGACCTTCGGTTTGCTCATGCGTCACCTGCCTTCACGAGCTCGCTGACCGGCTCCGCCGTGGCGTGCTCGCCGTCCACCGGCGCGGCGATCGCCTCGAGGCTCGCAGCGGGCCGAGCTGCCCGAGCTGCTCGGCCATCTCGTTGATGACCTCCTGCACCGTGTCGCCCTCGGCGGCCGAGATCCACTCGAGGCGGACCCGCTCCGGCTCGATGCCCATGTCGCGCGAGCATCCGCTTCAGCAGCTTGAAGCGGCGCAGCGCCTTGTAGTTGCCCTCCTGGTAGTGGCAGTCGCCGGGGTGGCAGCCGCCGATCAGCACGCCGTCGGCGCCCTGGCGCAGGGCCGTCGAGGACGAACTGCGGGTCGACCCGGCCCGAGCACATCAGCCGGATGACCCGGGCGTTGGGCGCGTACTTCATGCCGCGAGATGCCGGCCAGGTCGGCGGCGGTGTAGGTGCACCAGTTGCAGAAGAACGCGACGATCCGCGGCTCGACAGCCGTCGGATCGCGGCTGGTCGGGCTCGTGTCGGTCTCAGACATGGCTCAGCACCCCCTCGATCTCGCTCGAAGATCTCGTCGTCGTCGAACAGGTGCTGCTGGGCGGCCCCGGACGGGCAGGCGGCCACGCAGGTGCCGCAGCCCTTGCAGAGCACCTCGTTGATCACGGCCATCGCCCTTGTCCTCGTCGCGGGTGATCGCCGTGTAGGGGCACAGCGGGATGCAGGTCTTGCAGCCGCGAGCACAGCTCCTCGTCGATCCAGGCGGTGTTCGGCTCGAGCTCGATGTAGCCCCGGTCGATCAGCGCCAGGGCCTCGGCGGCGGCGGCGCCGGCCTGGGCCACGGTGTCCGGGATGTCCTTGGGCCCCTGGCAGGCGCCGGCCAGGAAGATGCCGTCGGTGAAGGTGCTCACCGGGGCCAGCTTGGGGTGCCGCTCCAGGAAGAAGCCGTCGCTGCGAGCAGGTGATGTTGAACAGTCCGCCGCACGTCCTCGGCGTCCGGCTGCGGTTCGAGGCCGGCGGCCAGCACCACCATGTCCACCGGGATCTGGCGGACCAGCCCGATCAGCGTGTCCTCGGCCCGGATGACCAGCTTGCCCTCCTCCTCGGGCGTCACGGCCCAGTCGGTGACGTCGGCCACCTGGCCGCGGATGAAGTGCACGCCCTCGTCGAGCGAGCTGGTCGTAGAACTCCTCGTAGCCCTTGCCCGGGCGTCCGCATGTCGATGTAGAAGTTGTAGACCTCGGCGCCGGTCTGCTCCTTGACCAGGTGGGCCAGCTTCAGCGAGTACATGCAGCAGACCCGCGAGCAGTACGGCGTTGGTGTTGCTCGTCGCGGATGCCGACGCAGTGGATGATGCCGACGACTCTTCGGGCTTCGCGCCGTCGCGCAGGACGACCTCGCCGCCGGTCGGGCCGGAGGCGTTGACCAGGCGCTCGACCTCGAGCGCGGTGTAGACGTTGGGGTAGCCTGCCGTAGCCGTACTACGGGATGCGCTTCGGCGTCGAAGGTCTTGAAGCCGGTGGCCAGGATGATCGGTGCCGACCTCGACCTCGTCGAAGGTCTCCTGTCTGCGTGAAGTCGATGGCGTTGCGCTCGCCGCAGGCCTCGACGCAGGTCTTCTTGCACTTGCCCGGTCTTGAACTCGAGGCAGGTCTCCGGATCGATCACCACCACCGGCGGGACGGCCTGCGGGAACGGGATGTAGACCGGCTTGCGCTTGCGACAGGCCCAGGTTGAACTCGTCGGGGATCTTGCCCTTCTTGAACACGCAGGCGTCGATGCACTCCAGGCAGCCGACACAGGCGTCCTCGATGATGTAGCGCGGCTTGTGGCTGCACCGTGACCGTGAAGTTGCCGACGTAGCCGTCGACCTCGTCCACCTCGGATAGCGTCCACAGGGTGATGTTGGGGTGGTTGCTGCACCTGCGGACATCTTGGGCGTGAGGATGCAGGCGGCGCAGTCGAGGGTGGGGAAGGTCTTGTCGAACTTGGCCATGTGGCCGCCGATGGTCGGCTCGCGCTCGACCAGGTAGACCTGCTTGCCGGCGTTGGCCAGGGTCAGCGCCGCGTGGATGCCGGCGATCCCGCCGCCCACCACCAGGACGTCCGGGTTGATCGGCGACCCGCTTCGGCTCCAGCGGCTTGTGGAAGCGCCACCCGCTCGCACCGCCGCCGCGCACCAGGGCCTTGGCCTTGTCGGTGCGCCAGCGCCATGTCGTCGTGTGCACCCACGAGTCGTGCTCGCGGATGTTGACCATCTGGAAGAAGAAGGGGTTGATGCCCGCCGTCCTGGCGGGCGCCTGCGGAAGGTCTGCCTCGTGCAGCAGCGGCGAGCAGGACGCCACCACGATCCGGTTCGAGCCCGTGCTCCGCGATGTCCTTGCTGATCAGCTCCTGGCCGGGGTCCGAGCACATGTACTTGTAGTCGCGCGCGACGGCCACGCCGGGCAGGGTGCTTGCGAACTCGACCACGGCCTCGACGTCGACCTTGCCGGCGATGTTGATGCCGCAGTGGCAGACGTAGACGCCGATCTTCGGGCCGCCGTTCGTGGGGAAGGGCTGCTCATGCATCGTCGCCCCCTTCCGCCGCCGCCGCCGCGCCCACGGCGGCCGGCTCGGGCGCCGGCGCCACGGGCAGGCGCCAGCGCAGGAGCCGATGGATGCCGAGTTGCCTCTCCTCGATCCCCATCGCGAGGCCCATCAGCTGGGTGAAGAAGCCCGAGGACATGTCCATGGGGTGGCCGAAGCGCTTGGACATCCGGTCCTGGAAGGCCTCGAGGTTGAACTGGCAGAGCGGGCAGATCGTCACGATGACGTCCGCGTCTCGCTTGGCGGCCTCGCGCAGCAGCGCGTACGAGAGCTGCATCGTGGCCTCCGGCATCGCGCCGATCACGGGGCCTCCGCAGTAGCAGGAACCGCCGCAGCAGCGGGTCTTGAGCGGCCAGTCCACCGGCTCGGCGCCGACCGCTTCGACCAGCCGGTCCATCGAGGTGGGGTCGTACTGGTCGTCGAACGTCGAGAACGGCCGGATCAGCTGGCACCCGTAGTACGAGGCGACCTTGACGCCGGTCAGGGGTTGCACGACCGCATCGCGGATGCGGTCAAGTCCGATCTCGTTCAGCAGGATGTCGACGGGGTGACGTACCCGGGCTCGGCCCTCGGAGTCCAGGCCGATCGCCGCGAGCGCCCGCCCGAGCTTGACCTGGGTGGGTCCGGCCGTGCCGAGCGCCTCCTGCGCCTTGAGCAGGGCGCGGTAGCAGCCGGTGCACGAGGCGAGCACGTCGACGGGGTCCGCGCCCGGCTGATGGTCCTCGGCGATCGCGAGGTTGCGGGCCGAGAGCGCGTGCGCCTGGTCCTGGTCCACCGAGGGCCAGGCCGTGGCACCGCAGCAGTTCCAGTCCTCGAGCTCGTCCAGGCCATAGCCCAGGTGCTCGAAGACCGCGTACAGGGACTCGGTGAAGGCACGCCCAACGCCGTCGGCGGAGCACCCGGGGTAGTAGGCGTAGCGGGTGGACACGGCCGGCGAGCTCATGAGGACACCGCCTTCAACAGCGTGCGGAGGTCCTTGCGCTTGCGGATCGACGCCCGCTTCACGCCGATGCGGCCCTGGCGGAACAACCGCGTCGCCAGCCCGGCGTTCTTCAGCAGCAAGGCCGGGTTGGTCTTCAGGTACAGCTTCATGCTGATCCAGGACTCGGTGCTGCGGCCGCGGTCCTCGATCATGTCGACGAACTCCTTGGTCATGACCGGGGTGGTGAACCGCCGCGGGTACGTCTTCTCGCGCAGCGAGATCCGCCGCATCGCGTGCATGATCTCGGTGATCGGGATCCGCTTCGGGCACTCGACCGTGCAGGCGTAGCACGACACGCACACCCACGGGGTCAAGCTGTGCAGGACGTCGTCGCGGGCGCCGGCGCGGGCCATCGCGATGAGCCGGCGCGGCGTGAGGTCCATGTACGCGCTGACCGGGCAGACCGAGCTGCACGTGCCGCACTGGATGCACTGGTGCAGCAGCTCGCCGTCCTCGACCTCGTCGGCGATCTCGGCGGCGAAGCCCGGGTCGAGCTGTGCCTCGAACTTCGACTGGTCCTTGACCGGGCGCCACTTCTTGCGCTTGCCCGTCACCGGCTTGTGCGCCGGAGACGGGATCGGTTCGAGGGTCGGTGCCTGTGTCGGTGCCTCGAGGGTCTGAGCCAAGGCTCCCACCTGCCTCCCACATGCACGTCGGCGGCCAGGAACCCCTCCTCGGGAGGTTCCCGATGGCCTTAGGGTGATGGGGTTGCGCGACGAGAGGACGGGTTGCAGGTCCCGCGCGCGCTTGGGACGGTCCCAGGTCGGGCTCGGGTGGTGACTCTAGCCCGCGTGTCGCGGACGCCCGAGCCCTTTGGGACGGCGCATCCAACCGGGGGTCGGTCGGCTGTCCGAGGTGGCCCAGGCGGTTACCGCGGGCCCTCGGCGTATCGACCGGTCGCGGAGTATGTGCTGCCGCGCCGCCCTGGGCGCGCGGGACCTTCGGCCCTCACGCGAGCCGACACGGGGCGCGACGGTCCCCTCGGATGGGCGTCATGTCGGTACCGGCGGCCGTCGGCCGCTCGTCGCGTGAGGGTCGCACGCAGGTCGTCTCGACGATCACGCCTCGCCTCGCGTACCTCGACAACCTCAAGGTTGGGCTGATCGCGGGGATCATCGTCGCCCACGGGCTCAACGGGTACACGGACTTCGGGAGCTGGCCGTACCGCGACGTGCAGGAGGTCACCGTCACGGACGTGACGGAGACGGTCTTCACCATCGTGCTGAGCTTCGGGGCGCTGTTCCTGATGGGACTCTTCTTCCTCATCTCCGGGCTGCTCACACCCGGGTCCCTCGACCGCAAGGGCGTCCGGCGGTTCGTATCGGATCGGCTGCTCCGGCTGGGCATCCCGTTCGCAGTGTTCACCCTGGTCCTGTGGCCGCTCCTGATGTACGCGGTGCGCGAGCCGGTCCTGCACGAGGGCTCGTACTGGTACTGGTTCCTGAACGGCGACCCGTTCTTGGACAACGGGCCGATGTGGTTCATCGGGGTCCTGCTCGCCTACTCCCTCGGGTACGCTGCCTGGCGCGTCATGCGACCCGCGGACCCTGCGGACCGTGAACCGCTCCGTGAGCGCACGCTCGTCGGAGTGGGGGTCGGGGTCGCCGCGACGACCTTCCTCGTGCGCCTGTGGTTCCCTGCGAACACCGGACAGGTGCTCAACCCCCATCTGTGGATGTGGCCGCAGTGTCTCGGCCTGTTCGCCCTCGGCGTCGCGAGCGCCCGGCGCGGCTGGCTGATGCCGGTGACGGATCGGCTCCGCCGGCGGTGCGGAGCCGTGGCCCTCATCACGGCCGCGGCGGTCCCGGTCCTGATCCTGACCGCCGATCCGCTCGGCCTGGACGAGCACGACTACATGGGCGGTTTCGGCTGGCCCGCGGCCGCGACCGCGATCGCCGAGGGCGCGATGGCCGTCTCGGCATGCGTCTGGGTGCTCGGGTTCGCGCAGCGGAGGCTGGACCGGCAGGGCGCGCTCGGCCGGGCGCTCGCCCGCAGCGCGTACGGCGCGTTCCTGATGCAGGCGCCGGTGCTGCTCGGTCTCGCCCTGGCGATGCGGCCGTTCGATCTGCCGGCGGAGGTCAAGGCGCTCGTCGTCGCAGGGGTGGGCGTGGTCGCCTCCTTCGCGCTCGCGTACCCGCTCGTCACGCGGACGGGCCTGCGCCGGATCCTCTAGGTCAGGCCGCCGCGCCGGATCCGGCCGGGCGCGACCCGCTCGTCCGTGCGACCATCGAGCGGGAGGTCTTGACCCATGGAGCTCACCCGTAGACCCACTTCACGTCCCCCGTGGGCCGCCCTGGCGATCCTCGCGGGTCTGTTCACCGTGCTCGGGGCCGTGCCGGCGCTCGCGGCGCCCGGGGACCTGGATCCGTCGTTCGGCACCGGAGGGACGGTCACCACCTCGTTCGCGGGCGGCGGGTTCGCCAGCGCGGTGGCGATCCAGGGCGACGGCAAGATCGTCGTCGTGGGCAGCGCGGCCGGCGGGAGCGGCGAGGGCGAGTTCGCCGTGGCCCGGTACGGGACCGACGGGTCGCTCGACGTCACGTTCGACGGCGACGGGATGGTGACGACGCCGATCGCCGGGGGCGGCGACGAGGCGACCTCGGTGGCGATCCAGCCCAACGGCCGGATCGTCGTCGCCGGCACGGACAGCCGCGAGCGGTTCGCCGTCGTCCGCTACCGGGCGGACGGCTCGCTCGACCCGACGTTCGGTGGTGACGGCATCGTCCGCACCAACCTGACCGAGGGCGACGACATCGGCCTGGACATGGCGCTGCAGCCCGACGGGAGGGTCGTGGTCGCCGGCCCGGCCGGCTCGCCCTCCAGGTTCGCGCTCGCGAGGTACCGGCGGGACGGCTCGCTCGACACGACGTTCGGCGACGGCGGGACGGTGTTCGGCAGGCGGGGGGTCCTCCGCGCCCTCGCGCTGCAGCCAGACGGTGGGATCGTCGTGACCGGGTACGACACGTACGGGCTCACGGTGGCGCGGTTCCTGAGCGACGGCGCCCCGGACCCGGCGTTCGGCGACAGCGGCGTCGTCCGCCGCGTCGTCAGCGAGATCTTCCCGCTCGAGGTCGCGGTGCAGCCGAACGGACGGATCCTCGTGGGCGGCGACTTCGACATCTTCGCGTTCGGGCTCGCGCGCTTCCGCGCCGACGGCCGGCTCGACACGTCCTGGGGCGGTGACGGCATCGTCCGCACCCGGGTCGTGAAGGGCGCCGAGCAGGCGATCACCGCGCTCGTGATCCTGCCCGACGGCAGGGTCGTCGCGTCCGGCTACGCAGGCCCGCACGAGGCCGGCACCGAGATCGTTCCCTCGTTCGCGCTGGCGCGGTACCTGCGGAGCGGCAGGCTCGACACGTCCTGGGGCGGCGACGGGAAGATCAGCACGGGCTTCGTCGAGGGGGCGACCGCGAGCGGCGCGGCGGACCAGCCCGACGGCAGGGTCGTGGCGGTCGGCACGGCGAGCGACGGGGCGTCGGTATCCTTCGCCCTCGCGCGCTACCTCGCGTAGCGCTCTGCGTCATGGCCGAGGGTCGGGGAGCAGCGGTGCGCACGCTCGCGCGGTGGGCGCTCGCGGCGCTCATGCTCGTCGCCGGCGTCGGCCACCTCGTCGCCACCGACGAGTTCCTCGGGCAGACGCCGAGCTGGCTCCCGCAGCGCTCGCTGATCGTCGTGCTGAGCGGGTTCGTGGAGATCGGGTTCGCGCTCGCGCTGATCCTGCTCCCGGCCCGCCGGCGCCAGGTCGGCTGGGCGCTCGCCGCGTTCTTCGTCCTGGTGTTCCCGGGCAACCTGTACCAGGCGATCGAGGGCACGAGCACCTTCGGGCTCGACGAGCCGGTCGAGCGGTGGGTGCGACTGCTGTTCCAGCCGGTGCTGATCGTGTGGGCCCTGTGGTGCACCGGCGCGTGGCCGCGCACCGAGCAGGCCGAGCGAGCTTGAGAGGAGTGTGAGCCTAGGGGCTCGGCGGCGTGGGGCTCGGCGAGCCGGCGATGCCCGGCGGCACCGCGACGCTCGGGGAGGCCGGCGGGGGGGTGGGCACCACGGGCGACGGGTTGACCGGCACCACTGTGGCCGGCGGGACGAACGCCGTCAGACGCGTGATGGTCGGTGTGGAGCTCGGCACCGCCAGCACGGTGCAGCCCGGCGCGCCGGTGAGGGACGGGTTGCACGCGGTATCCGGCGAGCGACCGTCGGACACCAGGACGGAGAGGTAGCTCGCGTTCGCGTCCAAGGCGAACGTCTCCGAGAACGAGATCGTCCCGGAGGGGCTGCCGTGTCGCGTCACGTGACCGACCAGGACACCTTCCGGATCGGCTCCACTGCGGTACTCGCGCATCGTGACGTTCAGGGCATCACCCGCGCCGACGCCGGTCGCCGCCACCCGCACCGTCGCCGTGATGGAGCTGGGTGAGGTGTCGAACGTCACGGTCGCCGCGGGGAGGGGGCGCGTCTCGAGGAAGAGCGGTGGGATCACGGCCACCAGCACCGCGAAGGCGAAGAGCGTGGCGGAGATCGCGGCGGCCACCCGGTACAGGTCCACGCGCGCCCGGTAGAGGTGCTCGAGCCAGAGCGTGTCGTTCATGTTGGCGGCGCGGTCCCGGATCGCGAACGACGGCGCCGCAGCGAACGCGATGGCCGTCCCCGCGAGCACGAGGGAGAGCCCGAGCCAGCCGGTCGTCTCGCGGACCGCGAGCGCGAGTCCGCCGCTGATCCATCCGAACAGCAGCATCGCCACCAGGACCAGGGCCTCGCCGCCGAGGAGCATCCACAGTCGCCGCTCGACACGCGAGGTCTCGGCTCCAGGTGCCATGTCGAGGAGCGCGGCCGCCTCGACCTCGGCATCCCAGGCGTCCACGGGGGTCCCATAGGCGACGGCCGCCTCGCGTCCGCCGGCGCCGGTGAAGAGCACGTCGTGGTGGGCGGGGGGTGAGCCCTCCGGCCGAGGGCATGTGATCACCACGCGCCAGGGGTCCGCCGATCCGGTTCGTCCGTCGTGGACCGGAGTGCTGCGGATCGCGTCGATCAGCGCGGCCTCGGTCGCGTCGGCGATCGCCAGGTTCGCCGCGAGCTCGCCGAACGGGAACACGCCCTGCGGCACGACGATCGGCGCCCTCTGCTCCTGCCGTGTGAGCGTGGCGGTGGGGGCCGTGCCGCCGCTCACGGCGCCCGGTCCCGTGGCGGGCGCATCCTCGATGACGACCACGTCGTCCGCGGCCGCGACCGTCGGCACCGACGAGGGGCCGACCCGCGTCACGATCCGCTCGACCTCGGCCTCTTCGGCCCGCAGGCCGTCGAGCTCGTACCGGCCGGGGAGGCGCTCGACCGAGCGCCGGGACATCAGGACGACCGGCAGGTCCTGTGGCTCGGCGTCGCCCGAGAGCACGTGCTCGATCCGCTCGCGCCGGTCCGGCACGTCGCCCAGCCTCATCACGGCGTCGACGACGTCCTCGACGATCGCCAGGTACGCCTGGGGCCGGGGCAGCATCGCCCGCTCCGTGCGCACCTGGGCGGTGACGTCCACGGCTCCGGGGTCGGACCCGCGCCGATGGGAGGGGTGCGCGCACAGGTAGGTGGTCATCTCACGCCGACCTTGCCCAGCGCGGACCGCGTTCAAACCTGCCGAGCGCGGATCGCTGAGCTCGTCAGCTCACGGGCTCGACGTCCGGAGGCTCGACGACGCGGGTTGGCTGGCGGACCAGCGGCACCAGGACCACCGGGACCGGGCTGCGGTCGAGCGCCGAGAACACGAGGTGCCCCCGCCGCCGACACGTCGCGTCGTCGCCCGATCGCCACGAGATCGGCGCGCACCTCATGCGTCACGCTGACGACGAGATCCCCGGGATCGCCGATCCGCACCTCCACCGCCGTGTCCGATGCCGCGCCGGGGACCCACCGCGCCAGGAACTCCTCGGCCCACGCCTCCACGTCGTAGTAGGGCTGATCCTCGAACGACGGGATCGACAACTCGTCGAGCAAACGCAGGATGACGACGTGCAGCTCCGGGTTCTCGGCCAGGCGGACGACCCCCTCGAGCGCGCTGGCGGGCTTGCCTTGGATCGGGACGAGCACGGTGTGCAGCTCGTAATCCTGGCGGGTCATCGGCGGCACGACGACGACCGGCTTGCGGACGTTGCCGATGACGTCGAGCGAGACATGTCCGAGCGTCGGTGCGCCGCACGGCCCGGCAGGAGCCGACCACGATCGCGGCGACGTTTCCGGCGGACGTCTCTGCGATGAGCACGTTCGACACCTCGCCGCGGAGCAGTCGGAGCGGAGTCTCCGCGCCCAGGATCTCGATCTCGGCCGGGCGGGCATCACCCTCGACCACATGGACCGCGTCGACTTCGGCGTCGAGCACCCTCGCGACCTCCCTCGCGACGTCCAGGACGGCTCTCGAGGTTGGGGAGCCGTCGATCCCTGCCAGCACCGTGCTCACGGACGTGTCTCCTTCCAACGCTGCGACGAGCGCGACCAGCGCTTCCCGCGCCGGACCCAGCGTCACAACGATGCCACCTCGCAGCCGGACTGCGGATCGGCTCATCGGCCCGGATCTCGAGGGTCGTCGGTTCCACGCGCAGGCGGACGCGGCTGCCCCGGAACCGCAGACGGATCTCCAGCGTCCGCCACGCGTCGGGCACGCGCGGGATCGAGCTCGAGCACGTCCGCCTTCGGTCGCGCGCCCGCGAACCCGAAGACCAGCGCTTGCCAGACGCTGCCCATCGCCGCCAGGTGCACGCCCCCCGCCGTCGTCCCCGTCAGGTCGTCGAGGTCGATCCTCGTCGCGATGTCGAGCGCGCGCACCGCCTCGTCGAGCCGGTCCAGCACGCGCGAACAGCGACGCGTGGATCCCCGGTGACAGCGAGCTGCCGTGCGCCGTCCGCGGCTCGTAGAAGTCGAGGTTCGGGCGGAGCGATCCGGGCGCGACCTCGTCGGGGACGAGGTGATGGAGCATCAGGACGTCGGCCTGCTTGAGGACCTGGGCGCGGCGGACGACGTCGGGACCGAGGAGCAGATCGGCCGCGATCGGGCGCTTGGGGGCGAGCTCGTCGATCCTGAGCGGCTCCAGCTGGTAGAAGCCGGCGAACTGCTCGTACAGCTTCGTGCGCCGGTCGTACCCGTCGATCAGCGCGTCCGCCGTCTCGAGCCACCGGACCCGCTCGAACTCCGGGACGCGCTCGTCCCCGTCCGCCAGGGCGGCGGCGCGACGCAGGTTCCACCGCGCCATCACGTTCGTGAACGCGTTGTCGTCCACGGTCTCGTGGTACTCGTCGGGGCCGATGACGCCGTAGATGTGCGCGTTGCCGTTGCGATCCCATCGCACCCGGGAGGCCCAGTACCGAGCCGTCTCGACGAAGACGTCGAACCCGGGCCCTTCGAGGAACGCTGTGTCGCCGGTCCAGTCCGCGTAGCACGACGCCGCCCACGCGACGTCGGCGACGATGTGCTCCTCGATCAGACCGGTGCGGATCGGAAGTACGTTGCCCACGCGGTCGCGTCCGGTCTGCGGCGTGACGTCGAACCCCGTATGCGCCGACTCCCACGGGAACCGGGCGCCCCTGCGACCGAGGACGTTCGCGATCGTCCGCGCCGCCGGCAGCCGCCGGATCCGGTACTCGAGCATCGCGCGGGCTGCCGCCGGGTGCGTGGCGGCGAGGAACGGCAGCACGAACACGTCGCTGTCCCAGAACACGTGACCTCGGTACGCGTGCCCGGACAGTCCGCGCGCGCCGACCGCGGCCTCGCCTTCGTTCGCGACCGATCCCATGAGGTGGAACAGCGCGAGCCGGATCTCCCGCTGCAGGTTCTCGTCGCCCTCGACCCGGACGTCGGCGTTCTCCCACCGCTCCGCCCATGCGGCGCGGTGCTCGCGCAGCAGTCGCTCGAAGCCGGCCTCGGCAGCCTGTTCGACGGCGCGCACGGCGCGCGTGCGTCGGGGCCGGCGGTTCGCATCGGGAGCGTAGGCGGCGAAGCGCTCGAACACGTGGGAGCCGTCGACATGACGCTCGTGCTATCGCCCACAGCGGTCGCGACGCCGCCCTCCGCCGTCTCGAGCCGCGCCCACGGGATCCCGTCGATCCGTCCCTGCTCGCCCGGCAGCCCCGGCGGGAGGGATGGTGCGGGCACCGCCTCGATCGGCGCGGATGCCGCCTGCGTCCGAAGGACGCCGAGACCGGGCCGCGCCAAGCTGGCGAACCTGACCGAGCGCAACGTCGTCAGCGATGTCCGCGTCTCCTCGTACAGCAGCCCCGAACGCATGTCGAGCACACGCCCGATGTCGTCCTCCTCGTCGATCCAAAGGGAGAGCTGCGTCCACACGGGGCACGCGAGGAGCGCGCTCTCGGAGCCCCCTCCGTCGTAGATGCCCGCCGCCAGGACGCTGGGGCTCGCCGACGGGTACAGCGCGAGTGGGGTGCCGCTCGTGCCGACGCGGCCGTCCGCCAGCGTGAGCAACCGCTCGTGGACGCGCTCGAGCTGCAGGTTCACGCCGTCGACCGCGAGCGTCCACGTGGTGTCGGTGTGCGGCTCGGGTACGTCGCTCCGCCTGCGTCTCGCGAGTTGGTCGTCGAGGAGCGCGAGGAAGGTGGCCGGACCACCGCCGAGCGACAGCACGCCGTCGGGCACCCCCTCGGGCTCGGCGCCGACGGTGATCGCCACCGCGCCCTCGCTCTCGGGCACGAGCATCAGCGAGTCGCTACCCGGCAGGCTGCCGAGCGAGCCGAACTCGTCGCCGGCGACGAGGACCCCCTCGGTCGGGATGCCGAGCCGCTCGAGGGTCGAGAAGATCCACCTCCCCGAGTCGGACTTGTCGGTCAGGCCGATCTCGACGTGCTTGGCATCGCTCGTCACGCGGGGGTCGGGAAGGCCGGCCTCGCGCGCCGCCGTCTCAGCGATCTGGACGACCTCCGGCAGTCCACCGAGGCTCGCCGCGGCGAGGCGCTGCTGGACCGCCTGGAGCAGCTCCGCGATGCGGGCCTTCGGCGGGTCCGCCCATCCGGGTTCCGGGATCAGGTCGATCTTCCTGCGGTTCAGCCGGTGCGAGACGACCTGCGCGCGAAGCCCGCGGGCAGCCAGGCGCTCGATGGTCAGTCGCGCGGCGCCGTCGAGGGCGAGGTTCTCCTCGCTGGTCGCGGAGCGGCGCTCGACCAGGTGCGGCCCTCTACGGTCGACGCGGAACACCTCGGACCCGCGGTTCAGGAGGAGGTGCAGCTGCCCCGGCCCGTTCGGGCGCGCTCCGAGCTGCCCGTCCACGTTGCGAACGTGCGTCCCGCTCACGATCAGGAGGTCGAGGCCGGCATCGCACAGCGCCTCCACCAGCGTTCGCACGCGCTCGGCGTCGGCCGTCCGGTCGGGGACGGCCGTCCCATCCCAGTCGAAGGCGACGGCTTCGAACCGTCGATGCACCTGGCCGGGCAGCTCGAGCCCGACCTCGGGACGGGGTTGCTGACGTCTCACCGCGAATGCTCCACCCGGGGACGATAGACCACCGCGACGCTCCCGCATGGACGGGCGGTCAGTTGTCGAGGGCGGCGAGCGCTTCGTCGACCTCGGGCAGGAACAGGCGTGCGTCGCACTCGACCAGGATCTCCCGGGCGCGCTCGAGCACCGGGCGCGGGTCCCGGCCGGCTCGGGCCATCGCGCGTCCGAGGTCGACCATCGTTCGCGCCTCGTAGACGCGCATCCCGAGCGCCTCGAGGTCCGCGACCGCGCCCTCCAGCAGCTCGACCGACCGAGCGGCGTCCGGCTCGAGCAAGCCGTCGATCGTCCGGGCGTGGGCCCTCGTCGCTGCCGAGTCGGACGGCCCGATGCGGTACCGCGCCGCCCGCTCCGGTTCGCCCGAGAGCACGAGCCGGCGGACGCACTCGGGGATGAGCTCGGGTGCGAAGTCCACGTTGACGGCGAGCAGGAGGTCCGCGGTCTCGACGAACCGATCCGCCGCCGTCCGCGCGTCGCCGCGCGCGAGGGCGAGGTACGCCTCGGCCCAGGGGATGAACAGGTCGCTCTGCGGCTCGGGGTTCGCGACCAGAACCGGGACGGCCTCGTCGCGGACCGCGACCGCCTCGTCGATCCGGCCGCGCATCAGCACCACCCCCGCGAGCGAGATCAGGCGCATCCCGAGGAGGGGCTCGTCGCCCACCCGCCGGGCGAGCTCCACGGCCTGCCGCTGGATGTCCTCGGACTCCTCGAGCCGCCCGAGCAGCACGAGGGTGTCGCCGAGCGATCCAGCGATCCATCCGGCGTTCCCGATCGACCCGGAGCGGAGGGCCAGCTCGAGCCCCTCACGCAGGACCTCCTCGGCCGCGGCGGGCCCGGTGGTGGCGACCCTGGCGTTGGCGATGTTGTTGTAGGCGCGGAGCAGGTTCGTGAGCTCGCCCGCCTCCTTCGCCAGTCGGAACGCCTCCTCCATCAGCTCGAACGACTCCGCGGACCGGCCGAGCCCCGCGAGGCACATCGCGAGGGTCTGCGTGGCCTCGGCGTGCAGGAGGGTCTCGTCCAGGCGCGCCGCGATGTCCACGGCCCTGCGCAGCATCGGCTCCGCCTCCAGCGTGCGCCCCCGTCGCCACAGGAACCATCCGAGGGTGTGGAGCGCCTGAGCGAGCTCGGCGCTCTCGCCGAGCGGCTCCAGCAGCTCGACCGCCGTCCGCCCGGCGCGCTCGGCCTCGTCGTGGCGCGATTGCTGCATCAGCGGCACGACGAGCCGGGCCTGCGCCCACCCGACGCCCAGGTCGTCGCCCATCGCGCTGGATGCCCCGATCGCCCGCCGGGCGACACGCTCTATCTCAGCTGTGGGGTCTCCGCCCCACGACGCGTGGGTGTGCTCGCGGTGGAGCGTGGCGCGCTCGGCCGGCGGGAGCTCGAGCGCGTCAGCCAGGCGCTCGGCCTCGCGGAACCATCGGGTGCTCTCGTCGCCGAGCCACAGGGCTGCCGTCCGGCGCGCGGCCGCCCACGCGTGCTCGAACGCGCTCCGCTGCAGGTCGGGTCTGGCCTCGCCGAGCTCACCGAGGTACCGGAGCGCCTCGAGCTGGTGCGTCGCCACCAGCTCGACGATCTCATCGACGCGGTCGCCCGCCCGTCGCTCGGCCCATCGCGTGACGCCGACGTGCTTGTCCGCGCGGAGGGCCTTGGGGAGCGTCTCGTAGGCGCCGTCGCGCAGGAGGTTGTGGCGGAAGGCGAACTCGTGCTCGTCGGAGAACGAGGACGGCTCGTGCGGCACGACGATTTCCTTCACGCGCAGGCGCCCGAGGGCGTCGCGCACCTCGGGCACCGGTCGGCCGGAGAGCTCGGCGACCGCGCCGACCCAGAAGACCCGTCCGACGACGGCCGAGTCCTGCAGGATCGCCTTCTCGTCCTCCGGCAGGCCGTCCAGGCGGGCGGCGATCAGCCCGTGGACCGAGCGCGGCAGCTCGATGTCGCCGACCGGCTGGGCGACCTCCCAGCGCGAGGCCTCGGTCGCGCGGAGCACGCCGTCGTCGATCAGCTTGCGGACGATCTCCTCGACGTACAGGGGGTTGCCCTCGCTCCGCTCGACGATCGAGCGCTTGAGCTCGGGCTCGACCGGTCCGGGCAGCAGGTCGTCGAGCATCGCCTCGCCCTCGGCCGCGGTGAGCGGGTCCAGGTAGATCGACGCGGCGTTGCGCTTGCCGCCGCCCCAGGTCGGGCGGCGTCTCGAACAGCTCGGCCGCGGGCGGTCGCGACGAGCATGATCGAGCCCTGCGCCCAGTCGCGCGACGTGCTCGACGAAGTCCAGGAGCCCGTCGTCGGCCCAGTGGATGTCGTCCAGGACCAGGACGAGGGGGTAGCGGGCGGCCAGGCGCTCGAGGAACCGCCGCCACGCCTCGAACAGGTCCTCGCGGCTGATCGCCCGCACCTCGCCCGCGCCGACGAGCGCGCGGAGCTGCGGCACGACGCTGTCGTCGCCGAACAGCTCGCGCGCCGCCGCCTCCGCCTTCTTGGCGGCGACCTCGGCGGGGTCGTCCTCGAAGATCTCGCACTGCGCCTTGATCGCGTCGGCGAAGGCCGAGTACGAGGTGTTCCCGTACGCGAGGCACCGGCCGCGCCGCCAGTAGACGTCCTCGGGGAGACCGTCGACGTAGCGCTCGAGCTCGGCGACCAGGCGTGACTTCCCGACGCCCGCGGGCCCGACGATCGTGACGAGCGCGGGCCGGCCCTCGGTCTCGACCCGTCGGAGCGTCTGCTTCAGCACGGCGAGCTCCTCGTCGCGCCCGACCAGGCGGGCCTCCAGACCCAGCTGCGGCCGCTCGCCCCGTGTGCGGGCCTTGATCCGCAGCGCCCGCCAGGCGGGCACCGGCTCGGTCTTGCCCTTGAGGGTGAGCGGGGCGATCTCCCGGTACTCGATGACGTCCTTGGTGCTCGCGTAGACGCTAGGCCCGACGACGATCGCGCCGGGGTCGGCCGCCGACTGGAGCCGCGCCGCCGTGTTGACGGCGTCGCCGGTGAGCATCCGGTCGCGCGGTCCCGGGCGCCGCTCGACGTCGACCAGGACCTCGCCCGCCTCGATCCCGATCCGCATCTCGAGCGTCGGCTTGCCCTCGGCCGCGAACCCGCGGTTCAGCTCGGACAGGACCGCGTGCATCTCGAGCGCGGCGCGCACCGCCCGCTCGGCGTCGTCCTCGTGCGCGCGCGGGACGCCGAACACCGCGAGCACGGCGTCGCCCATGAACTTCTCGAGCAGGCCCTCGTACCGCGCGATCTCCTCGGAGAGCCGGTCGAACGTGCGCCCGACGACCGACTGCACGACCTCGGGGTCCTCGCGCTCGGCGAGGGCGGTCGAGCCGACCAGGTCTGCGAAGAGGGCCGTCGCGTACTTGCGCTCCTTGCGCGTGGGGCTCGGCCTCCGCGAGCGCGGTCCCGCACCCGTTGCAGAAGCGGGCGCCCTCGGGGTTCTCGGTCCCGCAGGCTGGGCAGGCGAGCATGGATGAACACTACGCCGCGGAACACCGGTCACGCCGGGCGGAAGAAGAGTGACAAGATGGCCCGCCGCGTTTGACGGCGGGCCGCTCGGCACCGTATGGTCCGTCTCGAGAAACGGTTGGGGCCTTCGGGTTCCGGCCGTTTCTCACGTTCGGGGTCCGTTCAGCCGCGTCGAGGGTTGCCGACGCGCCGTATCCTGGGCGACCGTGACGTCCGAGCGGTTCGACCTGGTGGTGATCGGCGCGGGCCCGGCCGGCGAGAAGGCGGGGGCCCAGGCCGCGTACTTCGGCAAGCGCGTCGCCATCGTGGACCGCAGGGCCGACCCGGGTGGCTCGGCGGCCAGCAAGACCGGTGTCCCCACGAAGACCCTGCGGGAGGCGGCGCTGTACCTCACGGGGTTCCGCCGCCGCGACCTGTACGGGACCGGGATCGACCTCAGCCCCGACACGGTCCTCGAGCACATGCGCGCCCGGACCGCCGAGGTCGTGCGGCTCTCCGTCGACGCCGTCCGCCAGAACCTCGAGCGTCACGGCATCGAGCTCGTCCAGGGCGAGGCGCGCCTCGGGCCGGACCGGACGGTCCACGTCGCGACCCCTGCAGGCGAGCGTGCCCTGCGGGGCGAGGTCGTCCTCCTCGCCACCGGCTCACGCCCGTTCCACCCGCCCGGGGTCCCGTTCGACGACCCGGACGTCCACGACTCCGAGTCGATCCTCGAGCTCCAGCGGATCCCCCGCAGGTTCGTGGTGGTCGGCGGCGGACCGGTGGGCTGCGAGTACGCGTCGATCTTCCTGGCGCTCGGCGCCGAGGTCACGATGGTCGAGCGCGGCCCCCGGATCCTCCCGTTCGCCGACGCCGAGGTCTCCGAGGCGCTCGCACGGGTGTTCCGCGGGCATGGGATGCGGCTGCTCCCGGACACGACCGTGGAGAGCACCGAGCGTGTGGACGGGGCGCTCACGCTTCCCCTCTCCGACGGGGAGACCCTCGTGACCGACGCCGCCCTCTTCGCCTCCGGGCGGGCGGGGACCACCGAAGGGATCGGCCTGGAGGAGGCCGGCGTCCTTAGGGACGAACGCGGCCGGATCGTCATCGACGAGACGTACCGCACGACGGCCGAGGGCATCTACGCGGCGGGCGACGTGATCGGCCCGCCCGGGCTGGCGTCGGCCGCGATGGAGCAGGGGCGGGTGGCCGCGTGTCACGCGTTCGGCATCTCGTTCAAGGAGACGGTGGACCCGCTCGCCCCGCTCGGCGTCTACTCGGTCCCCGAGGTCGGCATGGTCGGGATGACGGAGGAGGCCGCCCAGGAGGCCGGTATCGACGTCGAGTCCGGCCGGTCGCGCTTCGAGACCAACGCCAGGGCGCGGATCGCGGGCGCCACGGACGGCCTCGTGAAGCTCGTCTTCCGCCGCGACGACCGACGGCTGCTCGGCGTGCACATCGTGGGCGACGACGCGGCGGAGCTGATCCACATCGGGCAGGCGGTGCTGCACTCGGGCGAGACGATCGACTACTTCATCCACTCCACGTTCAACGTGCCGACCCTGTCCGAGGCCTACAAGTACGCGGCCTACGACGGCCTCCAGCGCCTGTCCCGGACGCAACGCTCCGAGTGATCCGAGGACGCCGCCCGCTCAGTCCGAGGCGCCTACCGGGACCAGCGGCTCTTCGTCCAGCTCGGACAGGTCCTCGGGCTCGACGTGGATCCTCGGCAGGATGCGGTCGAGCCAGCGCGGGAACCACCAGTTCGCCTTGCCCATCAGCAGCATCAGCGCGGGGACCAGCGCCGTGCGGATGATGACCGCGTCGACGAAGATCGCAGCCGACAGTCCGACGCCGAACTCCTTGATGACCCGCTGGCCGCCGAGGATGAACGAGCCGAACACCACGATCATGATCGCGGCGGCGGCGGTGATCGTGCCGCCCGTCGCCGAGAGCCCCCGCCGCACCGCCTGGCGATTGTCCCCGGTCCGCAGCCACTCCTCGTGTATCCGCATCACGAGGAACACCTCGTAGTCCATCGACAGGCCGAACAGGATCGAGAAGAGCATGACCGGCAGGAACGCCTCGACCGGTCCCGGCCGGTACACGCCGAACAGACCGCCGAGCCATCCCCACTGGAACACCGCGACGACGATGCCGAACGCGGCGCCGATCGAGATCAGGTTCATGACCGCCGCCTTGAGCGGCACCAGGAGGCTGCGGAGCACCATGGCCAGCAGCAGGAACGAGAGCAGGACGACGGCGCCGATGAAGACGGGAAGCTTCCCGTTCAGCACGGTCGCGAAGTCGGCGAAGATCGCCGTGATCCCTCCCACGTAGACGGTCGGGCCCGAGCTCCCCACCGCGGCGGGGATCACGTCGTCGCGGAGACGGTCGATGAGCTCGGTGGTCGCCGCGTCCTGGGGCGCGGAGTTCGGGTACACGATGAAGAGCGCCACCTGCGCCCCGTCCTTCGCGGGGATGGCCGTCACCGGGGTCACCGCCGCGACGCCGGGCTGACCCTGGATGGTCGTCGCCAGCTGCTGCATGGCCGTCGCCTGCTCGGCGGTGGTCGTCTCGGCGACGATCTGAAGCGGCCCGTTGAAGCCCGGGCCGAACCCCTTCGCGAGCAGGTCGTACGCGATACGGGTGGTCGTGCCCTTCGGGTCATTGCCCTGGTCCGACAGGCCGAGACGCAGGCTGAAGAACGGCGTCGCGAGGACGGCGATGATCGCGAGGGCCACCGTGCCCCACAGCACGGGGCGTCGCTCGACGGTCTTCGCCCACCGGGCCCAGTACCCCTCGTGCATCACGGAACGGTGCGTGCCGGCGGCGATCTTCCGACGCTGACGCCGCGAGAGGATCCGTGGACCCACGAACCCGAGCATCGCGGGCAGGAACGTGAGCGCTGCCAACATCGTGAAGGCCACGCCGATGCTCGCGGCGATCGTCATCCCGTAGAGGAAGTTGACGCCCAGCGCGAACATCCCGAGCAGCGCGACGCACACGATCGCGCCCGCGAACAACACGGCGCGCCCCGACGTGTCCATCGCGAGCTCCGCCGAGGAGTCCACATCACGCCCCGCCTGGAGGCCCTGACGGTGCCGCGAGACGATGAACAGCGCGTAGTCCACGCCGACGCCGAGGCCGATCAACATCACGAGCTCGGTGGAGAACTCGGGCATCTTCATGACGTTGCTGACCAGACCGATCACCTGGATCGCCGTCCCGAGCGCGACGAGCGCCGAGGCCAGCGGCATCGCCATCGCGAACAGGGAGCCGAACACCAGGAACAGGACGATCCCCGCCGTGATGATCCCGAGGCCCGTGCCGCCGATCGCCGGCTCGTTCGCCCACTGCGCGAGCTGCCCCGAGACCGCGACCACGACGCCGTGCCCCGACGCCTTCGTGACGGTCCCGACGAACTCCTTCGCGTAAGGGATCGACAGGTCCTGCGCCTGGGTATCCAGCGTGACGGTGGCGAAGGCAACGGTGCCGTCCGGGCTCATCTGGGCCGCCCCCTGAGGCGTGAAGGGGGACACGACGCCGGAGACGTGCGGGAGCTCGGCCACCTTCGCGAGCATCGCGTTCACGCGCCGTTGGACCTCGGGATCGGTCACCTTCACGCCGCCGCTCGCGCCGATCACGATCTGCTCGGTGTCGCCCGACTCCGAAGGGGCGGCCGCCTGGAGCAGCTCGAGGGCCCGCGTCGACTCCGTGCTCGGGAGCGTGAAGTCGTTCGAGTAGCCGGTCCCGACCGCGCGGGTGATCGCGAAGGATAGGACCAAGGCCGCGAGCCAGCCGCCGACGACGATCCGCCGATGGTGGAACGACCAGCTGGCGAGCCTGCGCATCCGACCGCTCCCTCCTCCGCGCCCCGGTCGAGATGTGGTGCCGATGCCATCGGGCGCGAGGCTCCGAGCTTACGGGGGCGTCACGGGCGGGGGCGGATCAGGCATCGTCGGGACGCGCCCACGCGGGGGGCGGGTCGGGAAGCGAGACGATGACCTCGGGGGGCGGGTCGGGAAGCACCAGCACGGGCTCCGCCAGATCCATCGCTCCGGGCTCGGCACGAGCGTGCGCCGCGTCGGCCCCTCGGACGGCGCGTGACGCGAGCGGCACCGTGGCCGCTACCGTCACGATCGCCGCCGAGGCGATCAGCGTCTCACGCAGACCGATGAGCTCCGCGAAGCGGCCCGCGAGCACGATGCCGACCGAGCTGAGCACGGTGGTCACCAGCCAGTCGTACGACGCCACCCGGGCAAGGACGTTCGGCGGGACCCATCGCTGGAGGACGACCTCGTAGACCGTGCTCGCGTAGGACATGGCGATCCCGGAGGCCAGGAACGCGAGCGCGAGGATCGCGATCGGCGCGGGGACGGCCAGCAGGAGGATGCCCGGGACCGTCATCAGCGCAACGGAGAAGATGGCACGCAGCTGCCGCCGGGCGTGGACCCGGAGGGCGATGATCCCGCCGAGCACGCTTCCGAGACCGAACGCGCCGACCACGAGCCCCCAGGCGTCCGCCCCACCGAGGGACGCGCTCGCGACGGCCGGACCGAGCACGAACAGCGTGCCGAGGATCGCCATCAGGGAGACGCCGGATGCGCCCATGATCAAGAGCAACCACGGTCTGACCACGAGTTCCCCGAACCCGATCCGCAGGTCGTGCCACATCCGCTGCTCCGGTGCACCCTCGGCTGCGGGTCGGTCCCGAGTCGAGATCGGCAACAGGAACCCTGCGCTCAGCACGAAGGTCGCCGCGTCCACCGCCAGCGCCATACCTGGGCTGAACGCGACGATCAGGAACCCAGCGAGGACTGGACCGGCGATGGTCGCGATGCCCCGACTGATGGATAGCTGCGCGTTGGCGGGCTGGAGCTCGTCCGGAGGCACCACCTCCGCGACGAGTCCGGTGGACGCGGGGTCGAAGAAGGCCGACGCGGCGCCGTGCAGGGCCTGGAGCGCGACCAGGGACGGCAGGTTGGCGTGATCCGTGATGATCAGGGCCGCCAGACTCGCCTGGCAGGCGGCGCGGACGAGGTCTGCGCCTACCATCACCCTCGATCGGCGCAACCGATCCGCCATCACGCCTCCGAAGAGCAGGAAGGCTCCCCTCGAGACGGTCTCCGCCGCGACGATGATGCCCACGTCCCCTACGCTGCCCGAGGCGGCCAGCACGGCGAACGGGAGGGCAACGAACGCGAAGCGATCACCGAACACGGAGATGGTCGCCGCGACGTAGACCAGGCGGAAGTCGCGATGCCGGAGGGTGCCCGGAGCGTCGGAGCGCACCCTCACGACGCCACCACACCGCTGCGCCACCAGCCGCCGACCACAACCGGATTCTCACATCGACCACTACGGGTCCGGAATCGCCTTCCCGGCCCCGGCGACTCGGCCTACGACGATGACGTTAGGCCGACCGCACTCCGCGGGCGCCGGTAGGACGGGCACCCTACGCAAGACGCACCACCGAACCGCCGGCGTGGTGAAGGTTCAGCGTGGTGCTAGCCTTCCTCGCTTGGACCCCGTCGGGACGACGCAACGCCTCGAGGTTCATCGGCTCTCTGACGTCCACGCGCGTCCGTTGGTGGAGGCGTTCTCGGATCCCGCCGTTCGCGCGTTCGTTCCGGACGAACCCCCGACGGTCGAGGCGATGCTCGAGCGGATCGCGGGGTTGGCGACCGGTCCTCCCGCTGATGGTCCGGACGAGGTCTGGGCGAACTTCGCGTTCCTGCTCGAAGGAAGGCCCATCGGCAGGATCGAGGCGACGGTTCAGAGCGGTATCGCCGAGATCGCGTACGTCATCGGCCCGGCCTACGGTGGCCGTGGTCTTGCGACGGAGGCGGTCGAGTGGTTGATCGACCACGTGTGGCAGCGATGGCCGACCATCGACATCTACGCCTGCATCGCTGAAGGCAACGCGAGATCACGTCGACTCGTCGAGCGTCTTGGCTTCGTCGAGACGCCGCCCGAAGGCATCCCGTTGCTGTCGTTCGATGCGGGCGACGTTGCCTACGTGCTCAGGCCGGCGAACTGAGACGCACGTACGACCGGACGGCCACCAGCCATGGCGAGGCCGAGAGCGTTGTATGGACCACCGCGGCCTGTTCATCATGCGACTCAGGCCGTCGCCGCTGTTGCCAAGCCGGCGACGGCCTGAGGGCTTGAGCGCCACGACGCTAGGCCGCGCGGCGCATGAGGAACAGTACGAGGGCGACCGCGAGAGCGATGACGATGATCGTGCCGACGATCCCCATGTTCAAAGCTGCAATCATCTTGTTGGCCTCCTTTCCCGGCGGCTTACCCCTACCCGCGTGATCGGCAAACATGGTTCGAGTGGGCGCGTGGGTTCGCCGTGCTCCCCTGTGGACCTGCGATCACGCGGATCGCACCGGCAACGTGGGTGACTCACGGCGAAGTTGCGAACCGTGATCTGCTGGTCGTGTTCGAGCGGCTGGGTCGAGCCAGATGGCCCCGGGCGCTCCGAGGAACCCCTCGAGCGGCACGTCCTGGCCGCCCACGAGGAGCGTGCGGGTCGGCGGCTGCTCCATTTGCTCGGGACCCAGAGCAATTCGACTCAGCGTCCTGAGTAACTCGCAAGACGGCCGATCCCGACGAGTTCGCTACTGACACACGGTTCGCCACACCGGATGTCGCCGATACGATCTGCGGTGGCGGCAGGAAGTGTCAGCCGCCGGGAAGGCTGCGGCGGCCTTGCCTCCCCATGGACCGCGCGAAGCGATACTGGTCCCATGGTGGGTCCTCTCCGCGTGAGCCGCTCGGTCGTGGTGCCCGAGGGCGAACTTCGATGGCGGTTCAGCCGATCCTCCGGGCCGGGGTGGGCAGTCGGTCAACACGGCCGACTCGCGTGTCGAGCTCAGCCTCGACCTCACCATGACCACGGCGCTCGGGCCGGTGCAGCGGGCCCGAGCGCTCGAGCGGCTGGCGGATCGGCTCGTCGACGGCGTGCTCACCGTCACCGCCTCGGAGCACCGCTCGCAGCTGCAGAACCGCGAGGCCGCGCTCGAACGCATGGCTGTGGTCCTGGCCTCGGCCATCGCGCCGCCCCCACCCAAGCGCCGCCCGACGCGTCCGACCCGAGGCTCGGTCCAGCGCCGCCTCGCCGACAAGCGGCGCCGAGCCCAGACCAAGCGCCTCCGCCGCGCCGACGAGGACTGAGAACCATTTGAAACCGATCGCACCGACACACGGTCCACCTCAGATCCGTTCTGTGCGGCACGCGGTCCAGTGGCACTGCTCGTCGGGCCCGGCGGGTCGAGATCCATCTGAAGAAGGTCACGCAAGTGGGCGGGTACGGGTGGTAGGCCTACATCGTGAAGGAGGAGCGAGTACCCTCCCCCGAGGCGCCTTCCATGGGGAGAGCACGTGGCACGCGCAGCCGCGTCGGTCGAGGATCTCGAACTGGGCACCCTCCCACCCGTGTGCGCCAAGACCGGCGACACGGCGGACGGATTCGCCACGCTCGAGTTCACTTCAACGCCGAGCTGGACGTGGATCCTGCTGCTGTTCGGGATCATCCCATTCCTGATCGCCCAGTACTTCAGCAGGTCCCGGGTCCTGGCCCGGGTCCCCATGTCGAACGGGGCACTTCGGCGGGCGGACTTGTACACCTGGTTCTACCGGGGCGGCTTCCTGCTGGGCGCCATCGAGCTCGTGATCGCCCTGGCCACCAGCTCCTCCTCGCTCGCTACGGCTGGTTTGGTGACGCTGATCCTCACGCTCCTCTTCATGGCGTTCGGCTGGCCGTTCGTGTGGCCGACAGGACGGGTATCGGAGGGTTGGGTATGGCTGTCGTTCGTGAACGAGCGGTTCGCGAGAGAGCTGGACCGCCGGTACGGAGGTCGCGCCTAGCGCCGGACGTGCCCGATCCGTACGCCGCCCCGCACCGTCGTCGACGCGACAACTCGCTTCACAACCCGGCCCATGCGTCCCAGTGGACCGATCCCGCGATCGACGCCTCGTTCGAGAGCGTGTGGGAATCGTAGTGCTGGGGCTCCGTGGGTCCGCCGGCGATCGAGGAACGCGACGAAGCTGCGCCAGATCGGCTGTTCCGGGCGGACGAATGACGCCAGGCACCGTCAGGGAGTGTCAGAATCGCTAGCCACACCAGGGAGAAGAACGATGGCCATACTCGTTGTCGGAACGTTCCTGACCCTCGACGGCGTCATGCAGGGTCCCGGTGGTCCTGATGAGGACCGCAGCGGCGGGTTCTCGCACGGCGGGTGGTCCGTCGGCTACTGGGACGATGCCATGGGGGAGATCATCACGGAGTGGACCGCAAGGGCAGGTGCTCTTCTCCTCGGACGGACGACCTACGAGATCTTCGCTGCCCACTGGCCACACGTCCCCGACGACGATCCGGTCGGTGCGGTGCTGAATCGCGTCCCCAAGTACGTGGCCTCCACCACGTTGAAGACGGTGGCGTGGAACAACGCGACGCTCCTCGAAGGCGACGTGCCGAAGGCCATCGCCGCGCTCAAGAACGCGCGAAGCGGCGAGATCCAGGTCCACGGCAGCTGCGGGCTCCTGCAGACTCTGATCGAGCACGACCTGATCGACGAGTACCGCCTGTGGACCTTCCCGGTCCTGCTCGGGAGCGGCAAGCGGCTCTTCGATCCGGGGACGATCCCCGCAGGCCTCGAGCTCATCGACAGCACGACCTCTTCCACCGGCGTGGTCATCAACCGGTACCGTCGCGCGGGCGAGATCAGATACGGCAGTTTCGCGGTCGACGAGCGAGGAGGAGTTGAGGCGCTCTGGAAGGAAGGGGAAGAGCGCTAGATCGCACTGCTCACCTCCAGTCACCATTCGCCACGCACATCACCTACCGCATCGTGTCCTGACGGTGGGCCGGTAGGCCACCGGCGCGGGGCACCGATCCGCCGGCGGCGGTCCCGATCAACTCGGCCGGTACGACAAGATCACGACGCCGGTCGTGGATGTCTTGCAGTCGAGGAGCGTGAGTTGGAGGGGCTCGTGGCCTTCGTTGAACAGCCGCCGGCCGCTGCCGAGCACGATCGGGTGAATCATCAGCCGGTACTCGTCCACGAGGCCGTTGTCCATCAGGGTCTGCGCGAGATCGCCGCTCCCGATGACCTGCAGATCCCTTCCGGGCTCCTCCCGGAGCTTCTGCAGCGCCTCGACGGCGTCGCCGTGGAGGAGCGTGGAGTTCTCCCACTCGAGAGGCTCCTTCAGTGTCGTGGAGGCGACGTACTTCTTCATGGCGTTCATCTGGCCGGCGATCGGTTCCTCGGTGGATGTCGGCCAGTACCCAGCGAAGATGTCGTACGTCCGCCGTCCCAGGAGCATGCCGTCGGAACGCTCGAACGCCTCCGTCACGACCTGACCCCCCACGTCGTCGAAGTAGTCGTTGTCGAGCTGCCACCCGCCGTGCTCGAATCCCTCGCTCCGGTCCTCCTCGCTGCCTCCCGGGGCCTGCATGACCCCATCAAGCGTCAGGAACTCACTGATCACGATCCTCATGAGGTCTCCTCTTTGCCGGTCTCCACCGAGTAGGACCGACGGTCGCGCAGGAACTCATCGGTGGGCGGAGTCGAGCTCTCTGGGACAGACCACCGGATGGCTCGCGCGCTCGATCGCGTCCAGCGCCTCGTCGCCCCTATGACGAGCGGGGCGGTTCGCCTCACGCTGGGAGGGTGCCGATCTCCCTCGCCGTGAGCCGTCGGGACGTCGGGGAAAGCCTGAGGCCGATCATGCCCAGGGGCGCGTCCATCCAGGTGCCGTCCCTCAACACCTTGACGGTGAGCATCCCCTCATCGGACTCGTCCACACGGATCGTCTTGCCCATCGCCGTTCGGAAGAAGTCCTTCATACATACCTAGCGTACCGGGTACGGAGATGGCCGGCGCGGCGACGTGCCTGAGCCCTCCCATCAGGCTCGCGTCGACACACGGTCGATGCGGTCGTGTGTCGCGTCGCACCGGTCGTTGAGTACCGGCGGTGACCGTGACGCGCCTCGCTCCACATCGGCCACACCCACCCTGGTCCGAACGCCGTCCGCCGGTCGTCCGGCGACGCGACCCCGGCGAAGCGACCGTGTGTCGATCCTTGAGGTGATACGTTGGGATCACGGCCTTCCTCTTCGAGGGGGTGATGCGTGGCCAACAAGGACAAGGGTGGCTCGAAGAGCTCGAAGACCGCGGCGAGCAGGTCGCTGAAGGAGAAGCGCCAGGCGAAGAAGGAGAAAGCCGCCCGGGCGGGCTCCTCGGGCGTCTCCTCCGGCAAGTAGCCGATCCAGGTACGCGATCGGCGTGGCTGCCGGCTTCACGTCGACGATCGTGATCGTGAAAGGAGTCAGGGCGAGCGCCGCCCAGAGTCCGTGAACGCGTTCACGTTCAGCAGCTCGGTCAACTCGCAGAACCCGGCGTTACCGGCGGGTTCGCCGTCGTTCCGAGCGCGTCCGAGCCGCAGCACCCACGAACCGACCAGCGCCGCGATCGCGATCCAGGCGCTCTCGGGCACGATCGAGGAAGGCGGACCATGAACCCCATGAAGGCGTATCTCGTCCCCGTCGTCGTCGAGCAGACCAGCCGAGGCGAGCGCTCGTTCGACATCTACTCACGGCTCCTGAACGAGCGCATCGTGTTCCTCGGCACACCGATCGACGACAACGTCGCCAACCTCATCATGGCGCAGCTCCTGTACCTCGAGTCCGAGGATCCCGAGAAGGACATCAGCCTGTACATCAACTCTCCCGGTGGGGACATCACGGCGCTGTTCGCGATCTACGACACGATGCAGTACGTGAAGTGCGACGTGTCGACGACCGTGATGGGCCAGGCGGCCTCGGCGGCCGCGGTGCTCGCGCTCGCCGGTACGAAGGGCAAGCGCTTCGCGCTGCCGCACTCGCGGATCCTGCTGCACCAGCCGCATGGGGGAGCGGAGGGCCAGGCGGTCGACATCGAGATCCAGGCCAAGGAGATGACCCGGTACCGCAAGCTCCTGGAGCGGTTGATCGCCGAGCACACGGGCCAGCCCCTGGACATCGTGTCGAGAGACACGGACCGCGACTTCATCCTCACCTCCGAGGCGGCGGTCGCATACGGCGTCGTGGACGAGATCATCACCACCCGAGGGAAGGTCCCTGAGCTCGCGGCGGTGGCGCGCGAGAGCTCGTAGCCCTCGGTCGACCTTGCCGGGGAGAGAGGGGTCGGGTCGTGGAGTGGATCCGCGAAGGGCAGGTCCTGCTCACGACGACGCCCGGCGAGCCGGACGCTCTGCGCGCATGGCGTCCATGGGTGCTCGAGGAGCCGGACGGCACCCTCCGCATGTGGTACACGGGCGACGACGGCACGACCTCGAGGATCCTGACGGCCGTCCAGCCGCCGGGCGGCGGATGGGAACGGCTGGGGATCGCGATCGATGCCGGGTTCGCCGGCGACACCGACTCGTATGGGGTCGAGTCGCCGTGCGTCGTGAAGACCCCAGGCGGTTTCCTGATGGTCTACGGAGGCTTCGACGGAGATGTCGGTCGTCTCCACATGGCCACGTCGGATGACGCAAAGGGCTGGGAGCCCCAGGGCACCTTCCTGCAGCGTGGCCCCGAGGATGAGAGCGGGGCCGACCATCCGTGCCTGTGGATCACCGGGGAACGGTGGTGGCTCTACTTCACCGGATACTCGCGATCGGGTGGAAACGACCGCTCGGTGATCATGGCGGCCGTGTCACAGACGGGAGCCTCCTGGGACCGGGTCGGAACGGTTCTCGAACCCGAAGTGGGCGAGGTCGGGGTGTCGCACCCCTGCCTGCTCGAGGTCTCGAGGACGCGCTACCTGTTCTACGCGAGCGACGTCGGGGGTTCGTTCCGCATCGCGCTGGCCACCTCCGCCGACGGCATCTCGTGGTACCGGCGGGGCACGGTCCTGGCGCCTGCGGGCCGAGGGTCCGACGGCGCGAGCGTCCACTCCCCCTGCGCCGTGAGACGCAACGACGGGTCAGCTGCCATGTGGTACGCGGGCCTCCCGGTCGGCGATGACGAGCTCGGCTATCGCATCTGCTCCGCGAGGTTCCCCGGCCCTTGGGCCGCCTGAGCTCCACCTCGTTCCGCCCTGTCCGCCCTCCAGGAGCCCACAGCCCGGCAGCGGGTCTGCGTCAGTCGCGGAGGAGCGACGCGGGAAGACTCTGGCCGTGCGCCGCCTCGCGCCAACGTGCCGGGCCCGGACGCTCGAGCAGTCGCGGGACCGTCGCGACCGTGAAGTCGCCCGGGGTGATCGATCGCAGTTCGTCGGGGAGCACGGGGAACGAAACGGTCGCCCCGGCGCGGGCGCGGGGGGAGTACGGGGCCACGATCGTGGCGCCCGTCCCGTTCCGCGAGGGATCGAGCATGACGCGCCCTTTGCGACCCGCCTTGCGGAACTCGGTGGTCACCAGGTCGGGTCGGCGGTCGGCGACGATCGCGGTGAGTCGGTTGGCCGCGATCCGGAGTCCTTCGGGTGATACGTGCCGCACGATCGGGACGACGAGATGGAGCCCCTTGCCGCCCGTCGTCTTGACCAGCGTCGTCAGGTCGAGCCCGTCGAGGACCTCCAACACCAGGAACGCGACCTCCACCGCGGCGTCGAACGCGCCATCGGGCGGATCGATGTCCACGACGAGCAGGTCGGGGCGCTCGAGCCGGTCGCGTCTGACCGGCGCCGGATGGAACTCGAGCGCCGCCTGGTTCCCGAGCCACGCGAGCGTCGCAGCGTCGTTGCAGACCGTGTAGGCCACGTCCCGCTTCGCGCTCGGCGCGGGGATCGTGACGGTCCGGATCCACGACGGCGCATACGAGGGTGTGCTCTTCTGGAAGTAGCGCTGGCCGTCCACCCCGTCCGGCGCCCGGATCAGCGTGAGGGGTCGATCGCGCAGCCAGGGGAGCATGCGATCGGCGACGGTCGCCAGGTAGTCCGCGTACATCCGCTTGGTGATGCCGCGTTCTGGCCACAGCAGCTTGTCGGGGCGGGTCACCTCGACGCGTCTCGACGTCGTCATGTCATCGCGTGCATCGTCTCGGTTCCGAGCCCCGCATCGTACGTCGAGCGGCGGCCCACGTGCCTGACACCGAGATGGCGTTGACATGGCACCATATATGGTGCCATCATGGCGCCATGGAACTGGAACCGTACATCGAGGACGTTCGCCGACAGCTCGAGGTCGCGGCGGAGGCCGGGGGGGACGACGCCCGGGCCCTCGCCGAGCGCCTCGTAGCGCCGCTCGAGGCAACCATCCGGCTCGCCATCCAGGATGCGCTGGCCGCGGCGGCAGAGGAGATCACCCTGGAGCTCGCGCCGGGCTCGGTCGAGTTGCGGCTGCGTGGGCGTGAGCCCGAGTTCGCCGTCAGCCTCCCGCCGGCCGAGCCGTCGGCAGAGGAGAAGGCCGAGGCCGACGACGTCATGGAGAGCGCGTGGCGGGCGGCGGGGTTGAGACCACGGCCGGGCGAAGGGGGCGAAGCCACGCTGTCGCGGATCAACCTCCGGCTGCCCGATCGCCTGAAGTCCCAGGTCGAGCAGGCGGCCGCCGGCGAGGGGCTCTCGGTCAACGCCTGGCTCGTTCGAGCGGCCGCCGTCGAGCTGGAACGAAGGGACCCGGCCCGTCGGCGCGAGCGACGCGCCTCTCGGGCGGCCAGCGCTTCACGGGCTGGGTGCGCTAGCGGGCCGAGCAGGAGGAAGTCCGATGCCAACCTTCGACACCCCCGAACCGATCTCCGTCACCCTGGAGCTCAGCCTCGCCGACGTGCGGATCGTCGCGAGCGATCGCGCCGACACGATCGTCGACGTCCGACCGAGCGACCCCGCGAAGGGGTCCGACGTCACCGCCGCCGAGCAGACCCGCGTCGAGTACGCGAGCGGCACCCTGCTGGTCAGGGCGCCGAAGGGCTGGCGACAGTGGAGCCCCTGGGGCCCCTGGGGTGGTCGCGAGTCGATCGACGTGCGGATCGAGCTGCCGGTCGGCTCGCAGGTGCGCGGCGGGGCGGGGGTCGCAGCCCTGCGCTGCACCGGCCGCATCGGCGAGTGCCGCTACCGGACGGGCGTGGGAGACATCGTGCTCGAGCAAGCCGGACCGGTGGAGCTGACGTGCGGTGCCGGCGACGTCACGGTCGACGTGGCCGCTGACCGGGCCGAGATCACCACTGCCGGCGCCGTGAGGATCGGCAGGATCGACGGGCCGGCGGTGGTCAAGAACCGCAACGGCGACACCTGGATCGGCGAGGTCACCGGCGACGCACGCGTGAAGGCGTCCAACGGTGCCATCTCGATCGACCAGGCCGGGCGAGCGTCGTGGCCAAGACCGCCAACGGCGACGTCCGGCTCGGCGAGGTCGCGGGCGGCGCCGTCGTCGCCCAGAGCGCGTTCGGCGACGTCGAGGTCGGCGTCCGGGACGGCGTCGCCGCCTGGCTGGATCTGGAGACGAAGTTCGGGACCGTGCACAACGACCTGGACGCCACCGAGCGCCCCGAGCCGGCGGAGGACGCGGTCGAGGTGCGCGCCCGCACCTCCATGGGCGACATCACGGTCCACCGCTCCCTCGCGAGCGCCGCCGGGAGGGACGAGCCATGATCGCGACCGGCGCGGCGTTGAAGGCGGTCGGGCTGCGCAAGACGTTCGGCGACACGGTGGTGCTCGACGGCGTCGACCTCGACGTCGAAGCGGGCTCGGTCTTCGCCCTGCTCGGTCCGAACGGCGCCGGCAAGACCACGATCGTGCAGATCCTGTCCACCCTGATCCGAGCCGACGGCGGCGAGGTGCGCGTCGCCGGCCACGACGTCGCCCGCGAGCCGGACGCCGTGCGTCACGCGATCGGCGTCACCGGTCAGTTCTCGCGGTCGACAACCTCCTCACCGGCGAGGAGAACCTCATCCTGATGGCGGATCTGCGCCACCTCGGGCGAGCCGAGGGCAGGCGGCGGACGTCCGAGCTGCTCGAGCGGTTCGACCTCGTCGAGGCGGCGGGCGGCCCGCGGCCACCTACTCCGGCGGCATGCGTCGCCGCCTCGACCTGGCGATGACCCTGATCGGCGACCCGCAGATCATCTTCCTCGACGAGCCGACCACCGGGCTCGACCCGCGCAGCCGCCGCACCGTGTGGCGGATCGTCCGCGACCTCGTCGCCGACGGGGTCACGATCTTCCTCACGACGCAGTACCTGGAGGAGGCGGACCAGCTCGCCGACCGGATCGCCGTGCTCGACCACGGGAGGCTGGTCGCGGAAGGGACTCCCGACGAGCTCAAGCGCCTCATCCCCGGCGGGCACATCCGGCTGGAGTTCGCCGATCCCCAGGCGCTGGACGCGGCGGCCCGCGCGCTGCCGGGGTCCAGCACGGACGACGAGGGACTCACCCTTCAGGTCCCGAGCGACGCGGGGATCGGTTCGCTCCGAGCCCTGCTCGACCGGCTCGACGGCATCGAGGTGGACGCTTCTCCATCCACACCCCTGATCTCGACGACGTCTTCCTGGCCCTCACCGGCCGCACCGAGCAGAGAGGAGAACCGCTGTGACGAGCAGGCACACCTCCGCGCTCAGGGACTCGGCCACGATGCTGCGGCGCAACCTCCGGCACATGGTGCGCTATCCATCGGTCGCGCTGCTCGGGGTCGGCATCCCGGTGATCCTCCTCCTGCTGTTCGTCTACGTCTTCGGCGGCACCCTGGGGGCCGGGCTCGGAACCGTGTCGGGAGGCCGTGCCGCGTACCTGAGCTACGTGACCCCCGGCATCATCCTGCTGGCCGTGGCCGGCGTCGCCAGGGGACGGCGATCTCGGTCTCGATGGACATGACCGAGGGCATCATCGCCCGCTTCCGCACGATGGCGATCTCCCGCGGCGCGGTGCTGACGGGCCACGTCCTCGGCAGCACCGTCCAGACGATCCTCGGCCTGGTGGTCGTGATCGGTGTCGCCCTCGCGATCGGGTTCCGGCCCAACGCCAACCCCGTCGAGTGGATCGCGGCGAGCGGTCTGCTCTCGTGGTCACGCTGGCCATCACCTGGCTGTCGGTCGCGCTCGGGCTGTAGGCCAAGAGCGTCGAGACCGCGAGCAACCTCGCATGCCGCTGATGCTGCTGCCGTTCCTCGGCAGCGGCTTCGTGCCGACCGAGTCGATGCCGGCTGCGATGCGCTGGTTCGCCGAGTACCAGCCCTTCACGCCCGTCATCGAGACGGTCCGCGG
Source organism: uncultured Actinomycetes bacterium (assembly GCA_963708985.1). GTDB lineage: Bacteria > Actinomycetota > UBA4738 > UBA4738 > HRBIN12 > HRBIN12. The sequence goes on along the minus strand of CAVPUQ010000010.1, from coordinate 2,903 downwards.
ACTGCTGCTGGGCACGCCGATCGGACACGAGCCGTGCTCGCCGTCGCCTGGTGCGCCGCGATCGGCCTCGTCGGCTACCTCTGGGCGATGCGGCTCTACGACCGCCATCCCTCGCGCCATGTCCGACTGCTCAGTGCGGGGCGTGCCTGACCGCGATGTCCGGTCGGGCTCCGTGATCCTTTTCACGTTCGCTTCGCGGCGACCTCCGCGAGACGGGTCTTCACGACCTTCTTCACGAGCGTCACCGGGAGGCGCCGCCCGTACGTCGAAGCTGATCGTTCCCTTGCCCGGTGACGAGGTCGCCGAGCTCCTCGCGATGCGCATCCACCGCTGCCGGGCTCATCGGGAAGAAGCTGTAGTGGCGCTCGAACGCCATGTAGCCGACGAGCCCACGGCCGCCGAGGAGGAACCCCGGCATGCCGTAGGTGATGCCCTCCTCCGCCCGGGGCGCCGCCGCCGCGATCGTCTCGCGGAGCTTCTGCAGCGTGGCGCGGCGACGCTCGGCTCAGGCTCGCGAAGTACGCGTCGACGCTCTTCGGCTTCTCCACGTCCGCTCCCATCCGTATCGGGGGGTCCTAGCCCCGATCCTGTGCACCAGACGGATACGACCCCCGTCGGGGGCGTGTCAGTCGCGGCCCATGGTGTGGCGATGCCGCCTCGTCGCCCGCTGCGTCGGCCAGCGTCCACCAGGCGGGTGCGAACCCGTCGCGCACCATGTGGCCACCGGCGGCGAGCGCCGCGGCCACCCGCGCCTCGGCCTGCTCGTACGGCACCCAGACCGCGATGTGGATCGCGCCGCCGCCGTCCGGACGCGGCTCGTCCATCGGCTCGAACCAGAACGCCGGCCCTCGTCCGCGCGGATCGACGAGATCCTCGTCGGGGGTATCGGCGCGGGGCTCGTAGCCGAGCGCCGCCTGCCAGAACGGTCGGTACCACCTCAGCGGTGTCGGGTGCGCCCGGGATGACGAGCACGCTCTGGACCGCCGAGGGATCGCCGGACAGGCCGAGATCACGGGCCACCGCCGAGATCTGCCGAGCCAGCTCGACGTCTCGCATCGACATGCCGTAGTGGTCCTCGGTCACCGTGATCGAGGCGGACGGTCACGCCGTCCTGTCGCAGGTCGACGTCGGGGTGGTGCGTGTCCAGCCCGGGCAGCTCGCTCATCGCCTGCACGAGCCGCGCAGCCTCCGCGAACGAGCCCGTGCGGAAGAACGTACAGGCGCCGTCGCCCACCACCCGCCAGTCTCCGACGCCCTCGGCCTCCTGGAACTGCTGCGGTGTGATCGTCTCGGTCATCCCCCTACCTCCATGCGATGTCGGCGAGCGCTGCTCGACGAGCCTTCCGGGCAACCCGGCCCTCACGGTACGCGGTCGGTGGCGATCCAGACACATTGAGCTGCACCCAGCCGCGGGGAAGCCCCGCTCGGTCGATCCGGATCGTCCGCGCGGGCTCGGGACGAGGCAGGAGTGAGATGATGGAAGTGCTACTGGGACGGCTTGCGAAGAGGCCGTGGGCTGCCCCCCGATGAAGGGAGGCACCATGCCGACCGTTCTCCAGGACGCGGTGCGCATCGTCCCGCCGTCGCGAACCCCGATCCTCCCTGCTGCGCCCCTTGATCCGGTGTCGCTGAAGGACACCGAAGCGGCAGATACCGCGCCACGGCCCCTTGGCCCCGACATGGGACCGATCTTCGAGAGAGCCAGATCTGGGCGCAGCTGGGGCCGCCCGATGACCAAGTGCCCCGCGTGTCGATCGGTTCAGGTTGTGTTCCGAGCGGGGCCGCTGCCGACGTCGTGCTACTACTGCGGGACGAGCTGGATCGAGCAGGACGGCGTCCAGACGGAGATCCGTCACCCGAGCGGCCGTGGCCACCGGTTCGCAACGCTTCCCTTGGGAGCGCGAGGGCCCTATAGGAGCCGTAGGACGCTGAGGAGGCTCGGCGGTTCCCGGTTCCCGGAGATCGAGGAGGCAGGCATGGCTCACTGGCCGAGGTCCGTTGGAGGGAACGTGCTCACGCTCCTGTTCGTCGGCGTGTTGCTGGCGTTCCTGGTGCAGGTTTCGGTCGCGTTGTCGGGTCTGATGGTTTGGGCTGTCATAGGCATCTCAGCCGTCGTCGCTCTGTCGTTGCTGGCCGCCTACGGCTGGCATCGTCGGGCTCAGACCGCGCGCGATATCGCCACGATCGACGCACCATCCTTCGGGGACGTGCTCCGTCGCCGGAACGCAAGCGAGGCTTCCCACGTCTAGGCCGCTCCTCGGGCTGCGACCGCGCCGGCCGGATCAGCGACTACTGGGCGGCGTCTCCGCGTTCCTCGGACCCCTCGTCCGAGCTAGCTAGCATCCTCCGTCGCGTCGACGAACGTGATCGTGAACGAGACCGCCCGAGCGTCGACCACACGGTGCTCGCATGATCATGCAGCACGTGCTCGGCCACAGACCGAACCGCTCGGTCGTCCCTGGCATCGAGCATCATTCGAACGACGACGGCTCCCTTCTCTCCACGGATGACGAACGGCTTCAGGTCGTCCTCGGCCAGCAGGTGGGTCAGCGCATCGACCCCCTCGTCGCTCAGAGGTCCGTCGTCGTCTCTCGCCAGTTCGAGTCGGACCCGCCACGTCTTGATCATCCGCGGCCGATTCTAGCCGCGAGGTCATCCGCCCAGTCACACACGGCCCAGGCGCGGCGATCCGTGTCCCCGGATCGCTGCGCGAGGCCGACCCATACCTGCGGGCGGCGCTCGTCAGGGCGCCAGGTAGCCGACCGCTGAGGGTACGCTGCACGTGCCGCCCGAGGACGCGGTGGAGCGCGATGGAACGCGCGTTCCTAGGAGGCGAACGGCGTGCATGACATCGAGCGCGAACTGAAGCGGGTGCTCCGGTTGTCGAAGCGCGAGCGGAGGGC
>CAVPUQ010000009.1:0-348261 GCA_963708985.1 uncultured Actinomycetes bacterium | reverse complement strand
CTGGTGCGTTCCGGTGCCATCGACGTGGTGGTGATCGATTCTGTCGCCGCGCTCACGCCCAAGGCTGAAATCGAGGGCGAGATGGGCGACACGCACGTTGGCCTGCAGGCGCGCCTCATGTCGCAGGCGCTGCGCAAGCTCACCGGCAACATCAAGCGCTCGAACACCGCGGTGATCTTCATCAACCAGATCCGCATGAAGATCGGCGTGATGTTCGGTAACCCCGAAACCACCTCCGGCGGCAACGCCCTCAAGTTCTATGCCTCGGTGCGCCTGGATATCCGCCGCATCGGCGCGATCAAGCGCGGCGAAGAAGTGATCGGCAACCAGACCCGCGTCAAGGTCGTCAAGAACAAGGTCGCGCCGCCGTTCCGCGTCGCCGAGTTCGAGATCATCTACGAGCAAGGGCATCTCCCGCGAAGGCGAGCTGGTCGACCTCGGCGTCGAGCACGGCATCGTGGCCAAGTCCGGCGCCTGGTACAGCTACGAGGGCGATCGCATCGGCCAGGGCCGCGACAACGCCCGCGAGTTCCTGGTCGCCAATCCCGCGGTGGGAGCCGAAATCGATGAGCCTGTTGCTCGCGCGTGTGCGTGCCTCGCTCCGGCGGCTCCGCGACATGCGCTCCCTCTCCCCGCTCACGGGCCTCCCGGGGACCGTCCTGATCGAGGACGAGATCCGCCGGTACCTCGAGCGGGGCGACGGGTTCGCGCTGCTCTACACGGACCTCGATCACTTCAAGGCGCTGAACGACACGAAGGGATGGGACGTCGGCAACCGCGTGATCCTGGCCGCGGCGGGTGTGCTCGACGAGGCCGTGACGAGGTTCGCGGGACCGGATGGGTTCGTCGGCCACATCGGCGGCGACGACTTCGTTGCGCTCGTCCCGGCTGAGGCCGCCGAGGAGGCCGCGGCGTGGATCTGCGGTCGCTTCGACAAGGACATCCAGGAGTTCTACGGGCCCGATGAGCTCGAGCGGGGCTGCGTCGAGGCGATGGATCGCCGAGGCGAGCCGATCCGGTACCCGCTCGTGACGATCTCGATCGGCATCGCGACGACCGCCGTTCGGGCGTTCGATCACTTCGGCGAGGTCGTCGCCGTCGCGACCGAGATGAAGCAGACGGCCAAGCGCGCGGACGGCTCCTGCTTCGCCATCGATCGCCGAGCCGGAGCCTGAGGGCGCGAACGGCCGCGACTACGTGACGACGATCCTGCCGGTCATGCCGGAGTGGATCGTGCAGTGATAGCGGAAGGTGCCGCGGGCGCGGAAGACGCGGCTGAAGGTGGCACCCGGCGCCAAGCTCCCCGAGTCCCAGAGCCCGGACCTCGAGGTCGTCGTGTGCGCGACGGAGCCGGCGTTGGCCCAACGCACGCGCGTGCCCCTCGAGATCTCGATCCGTCGAGGGCTGAAGGCGAAGTTCACGATGCGGACGCGCTCGACGGTGCCCCGGGCAACGTGCGCGTCCGATCGGTGGCCTCGGTCACCGGCGGACGCGGGGATCACGAGGGCGGCAACCAGCAGCCCCACGAGCACGAGCGTTCCTGCGGTCTTCCTCATCCGGCCCCTCCTCGCCGACGGTGGAAAGAAGTACGGATATCACGGTCGTTCGGTTCACGTGAGACCCGGGAGGCTCCACGGTCACCCGCGTCCCCTGGCGTAGAGTCCCGACGTGCGCAGACTCACCCCCTCGGTCCTGGCTCTCGCGCTCGCCCTGGTGCTGCCGGCCGTGCCGGCCTTGGCTGACGTCACCGTGACACTCGCGCTCGACCTGCGGGGCAACGGCGCGGGGGTGGTCACCGCCGAGGCCCAGGGTATCGCGTGCCGTGAGACCTGCACCGCAACGCTTCCCGTCGACTGCAGGGGTGACCCTCACGGCGACCCCCGATCCCGGCTCGACGTTCGTCGGGTGGGGCGGGGCGTGCGAGGGGAGCGACGTGTGCGAGGTCGTGCTCGATGCCGACGGCTCGGTCGTGGCGCGTTTCGTCGACACGCTCCGGCCGGGGCTGATGATCAGGCGTTCCACGGCGAGCGGTTTCGCAGGGCGATGGGTGGTGGACCCCAGCGCGGGGAAGGAGCAGACGGCCACGGCCTCGGCGGGCCGGGGCGAGCACGTCACGTTCGTCGTGCGGGTCGTGAACGACGGCGCCGCGCCCGACCGCATCGTGCTCGAGGGCACGAGCGACCGGGGAGGCACCGCCGTGACGTACGTCTGGGGCGGTCACGACGTGACCGAGAGCGTCGTCGCAGGGACCTTCACCTTGCCCGAGCTCGAACCGGGCGAAGCCGCCACCGTCCGGCTCCTCGTCGACGTCGCCGCGACGGCGAAGATCGGGGCCGAGCGCGCGTGGACGCTCCTCGGGCACTCGTCGGCCGAGCCCGCGTCCGCCGACGCCGTCCGCGCCGAGGTCGCGCGTCGTCTGGCGCCCCGTCCCCCTCGCGCGCGGTGCGGGTATCTCCCTGGTCGAGCCGGGACGCGAGGTCGCCCTGGTCGCCTACCACCAGTCGCTGTTCGGCTCGGCGGTCGCGCTCGCTCCGCTCGGGACGGGGTACGTGGTCATGGGCTCGCGTCACCGGGGAACGCCGGCGACCTCGGCGGTCGACGTCGTGATGGGCCTGGACGAACCGGTCCTCGCGCCGGTGACGGGGCGCGTCGTGAGCGTCACGCCGTACCGCGTCTACTGCGACGTCCCCGACGTGCGGATCGTGCTCCGGCCCGTCGAGGACCGGACGAGGACGGTCCTCCTCCTGCACATCCGAGGCGTCCGGGTCGCGCGCGGCGACCGTGTCGAGGCGGGGCGCACGGTGCTCGGCCTGCCGCGGGATCTCGGCTATCACGACCAGGTGGACGACTACGGCGCCGCCGGCCGCCCGCACGTGCACCTCGAGATCGAGCGCGACGGCTCCTCACCCCTCCCCGGGTGTCGCTGACCACTTGCGCGCGGCTCCACCCGGGTGGCCGAGCCGCTCGAACACGCTCTCGGCCCGTACCCTTGAGGACATGGAGCAGCAGACGGCCGGACCCCCGGCGCCGCGGCCTCCGGCGGGCGGGTTCGCGGATCGCACGTTCCGCTCGCTCCAGGTCCGCAACTTCCGGCTGTTCATCGGCGGGCAGCTGCTCTCGGGCATCGGGACGTGGATGCAGTGGACCGCCGCGCCCCTGCTCGTGCTGCATCTCACCGACAGCGGTGTGGCGCTGGGCGTCGACACGGCGCTCGGAGCGCTGCCGATCCTGCTGTTCGGCGCCTGGGGTGGGGTGATCGCCGATCGGTTCGACAACCGGAAGATCCAGGTCTGGACGCAAGGGGTATACGCCGTCCTCGCGTTCGTGCTGTTCGCGCTCGACGCGACGGACGTCGTGCGGGTAGGGCACGTGTATTTGCTCTCCTTCCTCACGGGCATCGTCGGCGCGATCGACATGCCGACGCGCCAGAGCTTCTACCTCGAGATGGTGGGGTCGGAGGACCTCACGAACGCGATGAGCCTGAACACGGCGACGTTCACGGGCTCGAGGATCGTCGGGCCGGTGATCGCCGCGGTGATGGTCGCGACGGTGGGCACGGCGGCGGTGTTCCTCGTGAACGGCATCACCTACCTCGCGGTCGTCGGAGCGCTCCTGGCGATGCGGGCGGCCGATCTGCATCCGCGCGAGCTCGTGGAGAAGGCACGCGGCCAGATCCGTGAGGCGATCGGCTACGTCTGGCGGACCCCGCAGCTCCGTCTGCCGATCTTGCTCATGGCGGTGGTCTTCACCTTCACGTTCAACTTCGCCGTCCTCGTGCCGTTGCTCGCGGTCCGTACCTTCGAGGGCGACGCCCGGACGTTCGGCGTGCTCCTCGCGCTCATGGGCCTCGGCTCGCTCGTCGGCGCGCTCGCGATGGCTTCACGTTCCTCGGGCTCGACACCGCGCCGTCTCATATGGGTCGCCCTCGGGTTCGGTGCGTCCATGATCCTGCTCGGGCTGGCTCCGACCCTTCCGGCCGCGTGGCTCGCCGCGCCGGTCGCCGGGGCCGCCGGCACGGCGTTCGCGATCACCGGCAACTCGACGCTCCAGCTGAACTCCGCGTCTGCGCTCCGAGGTCGCGTGATGGCCCTGTACACCGTCGTGTTCATCGGGAGCACGCCGATCGGCGGCCCCCTCGCGGGTGTGGTGGGCGAGCACATCGGCCCGCGGGTGGGTCTCGCGGGCGGCGGCCTGATCGCGGTGGTTGCCGGGCTCGCCGCGCTCTCTTCCCGACGGGGCCGGATCGCGGCTCCGGCGAGCGCGGAACCCGCGCTCGAGGTCGGTTCCTCCTAGCCGCCACCCAGCCTCGGGCGTGCTCGGTCCGGCTCCGCGCGGCGGAGCGTCGCTCAGCAGACCTGCATCAGGAACGGGTACGGGTCCGCCGCGCTGCCGTTGCCGGGGTGCCACTCGAAGTGGTCGTGCGGACCGCCGGCGTTGCCCGTCGAGCCCACGTACCCGACCACGTCACCCTTGTGGACGGGACCCAGACGCCCGTAGCGAGACAGGTGCGCGTTGTAGACGTAGCCGAAGTCGCCGAACACCTTCACCGCGAGCCCGCCGAGCTTGTTCGGCGAGGTCACCGCGAGCCCGTCGAACGGCGCGACGATCGGGGTCCCCGTCGGAGCGGTGATGTCGTTGCCCTGGTGGATGTGATCGCCGCCACGCTCCTCGGAGCGGTGCACCCAGATCCCGAAGCTGTTCGAGATCGCGTGCGGTCCCTGCACCGGGCAGACGGCGAACGGATGGATCCGCGAGATCTGCCCCAGGACCTGGTGCTGATGCTCCTGGAGCTGCGCGAAGAGCTCCCGGGACCGGAGCAGCCGGTCCCGCAGCTCGGCATGGTCCAGGGCGAGCTGCTGTCTCTCGAAGGTCAGGATCGCCTCGTTGCGGCCGAACTCGGATCGGGTGGCGTCGAGGCGGTCCTCGGCACGCCCCACCTTGCTCGCGAGCAGACCGTCGCGGCGGTTCATCTCGTCGAGGAACCCGATCCGGTTGACGGCCTCTTCGGTCGAGGTGGCCGTGAGCAGGTACAGGATGGGGGCTCCGGGGCCCAGGATGTATGCCTCGCGCGTGCGCTGGTCCAGGCGTGCCTGGAGCTGCGCACGCCGCTCCTCGAGCTCGCGGATGCTCTCGGAGAGCACGCGCTGGCGCTCGATCGTGTGATGGATCAGGGCCTCGGTCTTCGTGATGTGCGTCGCGATGCGGTTCATCTCGCGCTGGAGGTCACGCATCTTCGCCGCTCGCGCGCGGATCTGGCCCTTCGTCTGCTGCAGCTCGTGTCGGGCATCGTTGAGCGCGTCATCCGCGACGGCGCCGGCGGGGACGGCAAGGAGCAAGGCGGCGATGACGGCCGTTGCCGCGAGCCGTCGACGGGGAGCGTTGACGTGCGAGGGACCGCGCATCCGCTGGTGACGCTACGGGGTCGGAGCCCCCCGCCGCTACCGCTGCACGACCTAGCCCAGGACGGAGGCCGAGCGGGACCCAGGACGGAGGCCGAGTGGGGGACAACGCGTCACCCCGGGCCGTGGCGGGGATAGACTCGGGCCCCATGCTCCGCAGTCGCCGGCCGATCCTCGTCGCGACCGCGGCCGCCGCGTTCGCGCTCGCGGCCCTGGTGCCTCCCTCGACCCGGGTCGCCGGGGCCCAGGTGAACGAGGGGATCTTCAAGCTCGATCACCTGATCTTCATCGTGCAGGAGAACCGGTCGTTCGATCACTACTTCGGCACGTTCCCCGGCGCCGACGGGCTCCCGTTCGACCCGACCGTCGGCAGGCCGCGCGCGTGCATCCGTGACCCGATCCTGCGGAGGAAGTCGTGCACGTACCACACGCAGGCAGCAGCGCCAGCTGGGCGGCCCCCACAACTGGATCTCCTCGGCGACCGCGGTGAACGGCGGGAAGATGAACGGCTTCATCGCGGCGCTGCCGCCGACCCGGCGCTGGTGCGTCGACCGCGACGCGAAGGAGTGCGACCGGTTCCTGGGCCCCAGGCGCCAGCCCGACGTGATGAGCTGGCACGACGATCGCGAGCTCCCCAACTACTGGACGTACGCGCGCGAGTTCGTGCTGCAGGACCGGATGTTCGCCCCGGCGGACTCGTGGACCTTGCCCGCGCACCTGTTCCTGGTCTCGGGCTGGTCCGCCTTCTGCACGGACCCCAACGACCCTATGTCGTGCACGTCCGACAAGGACCTGAGGGACTACGGGCGCTACTACTACGGGGACGCTCCCGTGTACGCGTGGACCGACATCACGTGGCTGCTCCACGAGCACGGCGTGAGCTGGGCGCTACTACGTCGGCGGCGGCTCGTGCTCCTTCGGGCCCTGCGACGAGCCCGAAGGGGTGTGGGGCAGAACGCGCGGCGGGCAAGAACCCCCTCCCCGGGTTCACGACGATGTACGAGACCGAACAGCAGGACAACATCCTCAACCACAACGACTTCCTGCAGGCCGCCGCCACGGGGACGCTGCCGTCGGTCTCCTGGATCGTCCCCGGGAGCCGGGCGAGCGAGCACCCGGCGTCCACAGGGGGGATCTCGAGCGGCATGGCGTACGTCACGCGCCTCGTCAACGAGGTGATGAGCGGGCCCGACTGGGACAGCTCGGCGATCTTCATCACCTGGGACGACTGGGGCGGGTTCTACGACCACGTCCCGCCGACCATCGTGGATCAGATGGGATACGGGATCCGCGTGCCCGGCCTCATGCTCAGCCCGTACGCGCGCGAGGGCTACATCGACCACCAGACCCTTTCGTTCGATGCCTACCTCAAGCTCATCGAGGACCGCTTCCTGGGAGGTGAGCGCCTCGACCCCAGCACGCTCGGACGACCGGACTCGCGACCGATCGTGCGGGAGGAGGTCGAGATCCTCGGCGACCTGGCGGCCGAGTTCGACTTCACCCAGCCCCCGCGCCCGCCGCTGATCCTGGACCCGGGGCCGTAGCGTCCCTCGGCTCCACAAGTTCAAGCTTTACAACTCGTGACTTTACAATGCATAACGTGTGTTAGGATGGCCGCCGTGGACATCGTCGATCGAGAGCGCGAGATCGGGGAGCTTCGACGCCTCGCATCGGATCCTCCCGCCCTGGTCGTCCTTCGGGGGCGCCGCAGGATCGGCAAGACGTACCTCCTGCATGCCGCATTGCCAGGAGACCGGGTGATCAACATGCAGGCCGAGCAGCGGCCCCTCGCGCTCCAGCTCGATGCCTTCGCGCGCGAGTGCAGCAGGCTGCTTCCGGGCGAACCGCCGCTGGCGTTCGGTGACTGGGGCGAGGCCTTCGGCTTCGTCGAGGCGCAGGCCCGCGGAGGAGGTTCCCTCGTCGTCATCTTGGACGAGTTCCAGCACCTGGCGGCATCGGACCCGGGGCTCGAGTCCACCGTCCAGCGGTTCTGGGACCGATGGGATGCCGATGGCGTGCCCGTGATGGTCGTCTTGTCGGGGAGCGCGCTCTCGTTCATGGATCGACTGCTCGGTGGTGCGCGACCGACCTATGGCCGGAGTGCTCTGCGCCCGCTGCTGCTCCCGCTCACCTACCGCGACGCCGCATCCTTCGCGCCCGCGAACAGCTCGCCGGTGCAGCTGATCGAGCGCTTCGCCGTCTTCGGGGGTACCCCGCAGTATCAACGATGGGCAGGTGACCGCGGGCTCTTCGAGGCCGTCGAAGGGTCCTGTCTCCACCCGGACGCGCCCCTGCACAGCGATCCCGAGCACCTGATCCGGGAGGAGGCGGGGATCCGCGAACCGGGACCGTACTTCGGGGCGCTCCAGGCGATCGCCGAGGGATACTCCGGCACGAGTGCGATCGCGGGCCGACTCCAGATCAAGCAACAGCTCGCGACGACCTTCCTCGCTCGTCTCCGAGAGCTCGGCTACGTGGACCGCGTGGAACCCCTGGAGCCCGGCCGGAAGGGAGCCGGTCGTGCCTACTGGAGGATCGCCGATCCGTACTTCCGTTTCTGGTTCCGGTTCATCCTGCCCAATCGGAGCCGCCTCGTCCGTGGTCGTACCCGGGAGGTTCTGGCCGAGATCCGCAGGGACCTCCCCACCTTCACCGGTCCGGCGTTCGAGGAGATCTGCCGTGAGTGGATCGGACGGTACGCATCGCTCGGCAGGGATGCTCTCGAGGTCGGGTCGTGGTGGTCCCGGCGGAGCGACGTCGAGGTGGACGTCGTCACGATCACGAAGAAGGGATACGCGGTCCTCGGATCCTGCAAGTGGTCGACCCGTCCGGTCGGCGGGAGCGTCCTGGACGATCTTCACGACGCGAGAGCCGCCCTGGGAAGGGCGGCGGCCGATGCGCAGCTGGTGCTGTTCGCACGGGCAGCGTTCACCGACGCGGTGCGGACGCGAGCCGAGGCGGAGCGGGTGCTCCTCGTTGAGGCGAAGGGCCTGTTCTGAAGACGAGAGCAGGAACGCCCGCGGGGGGCCGCGTGCTAGGCTCGGGCGAGGCGGTGGTCGGCCTGCGACGTCTTCGGCTCCGCCGAGCAACCTTCACACCGCGTTCCTCGTTCCGATAACAGGAGCCGTATGGTCATCAGGGTCCCGGGATCGCGGAGCACGCAGGCGGGCTCGTACGCCGAGCTCGATGACCGCATGCTCGTCCTGGACTTCCAGGCCGGCCAGGTCGAGGCGTTCGTCGAGATCCACCACCGGTACGTCGGGCTCACCCGCCACGTCTGCGGGCGGTTCCTCCAGAGCCAGCAGGACGTGGACGAGGCCCTGCAGGAGACGTGGATCCGGGTGTTCCAGGGCCTTCACCGCTTCAACGGCCGCTACGCGCTGCGGTCGTGGGTCTCGCGCATCGCGACGAACGTCTCGCTGGACCTCCTGAGGGCGCACGCCCGTCGTCCGCAGCTCGACGCCCAGCCGATCGATGAGCACGAGCGCGAGGACGGCTCCGACGGGCCCGAGGAGGAGGTCGAGAAGCTCATCCAGCGCGACATGGTCATCGCCGTGCTCGCCGGGCTGCCCGACACGCACCGGCGGGCCCTCGTCCTGCGCGAGCTGGAGGGGCACTCCCACAAGGAGATCGGCGCCGAGCTGGAGATGACCCCCGCCCAGGCCAAGGCGCTGATCCACCGCGCGAAGGGCACGTTCCGCCGGGAGTGGCTCCGCGCGGCGACAGAGCGCCACGGCCTGGCCGGATTCTTCCTCATCCCGATCCTCTGGCTCTCGAAGCTCGGTGGCGTCGCCCGCCGGTTCGCCGACCGCGCCGGCGAGGTCGCGCACGTCGGCGGGACCGATGTGCTCACCCAGGCGGGACAGGTCGCCAGCACCCCGATCGTGCCGGTCGCCGCGAGCGGCGTGGGAGAGAAGATCATCGCGGCGGGTCTCACCCTGATCGTGGCGGGCGGCGTGACCGTCGGCGCCGCGACGATCGCCCGCCATCGCACCGACGAGCGAGCCGTGGCCCCCGCCGCGCCCGCCGCCGTCGCTGCGCCCGACGACCAGGTGCGGGAGCCGGACGCGCCGGTGATCCGGGAGACCTCGACCTCCGAGGCAGGTACCGCGAGGAGCGGACGCGAGCGTGGCCAGAAGGGCGACGGGGACGCCCTGCCGGTGATCATCGATCCATCGCCGGCGCCGAGCGAGACGCCCTCGCCGACGCCCGAGCCCAGCCCCCCGCCCTCGCCCTCTCCAGAGCCCCCGCCGACACCGGTGATCCCTCCCGCTCCCGCGTGGACCGGGTCGTTCGCCATCGCCTGGGCCTCCGATGACCTGTGCGGGTGCGGCCCCGGGGTGGACCTGCTCGGTGCCAGCTCCGAGGGGAGCCTCCTGCCGCCGGACGGCACGCTCCATCTCGAGCAGAGGCTGGGTGGCGCCGCGCTCGACGCCGAGGGAGATGCGGCATGGGGCCTGGACGCCTACGTCCGGGTCGATCTGACCGCCTCCGACGGGTCGCTCTCGATGACGTTCACGCTCAGCAGGGACGGCGAGGAGACGTACTTCGCCGCGTCCGGCAGGGTGTCACAGGTTTCCGGGGATCTCGCCGCGGGTTCGCCGGTGACGTTCAGCATCGCCGGCACGTACACGAGCGTGGGAGTTGCGACCAAGAGCCCGATCCGCGCGTCCGGGTCCCTGTCCGCGGTGGTCGAGGTGTGGGCGGACGGGACCACCGGGTCGGCGCTCGACATCAGGCTCACGCCGTAGCCGCCGCAGACAACCTTCGGCCCCTCCCAGACGTTTACCAATCTGGAACGGCCCACGACCGGAGATCGAGGAGGTGAGGGGGCTCCCGGCGTTGTTTGACTCAAGTGGGCTGGACGGATAGTCTGCGCACGGACCTCGGGCACGAGGGGATTTTGTCTTGTCTTGGTCCATCGTTGGAGATCGGGGAGAGAGAGAAAGGGGAATGCGGATGAGTATGCTCTCCCGTAATACCGGGGGGAGGCGGATGGCCAAGATGTCGGCCGTCTTCGCCGGAACCCTCCTGGCGTACCTGGTGGTGACCGCCGTACCGGCGCTCGCCCTGGCGAGCAGCTGCACGTACGACGCGGTGGACAACCGGCTTGACGTCGTCGTCGGGACGGACGACCGCGCCGTGCTGGATCCCGGGGAGTTCGACTTCCTCGCCACCGGCGACTACCAGCTGCTGGTCGACGGTGAGTCGGCGGCCAACTGCGGCGTGGCGCCCGGCTTCGGCATCGTGGACAACGGCTGGGTGAACATCACCGGCGCGGACGACGGCAACGAGCGGGTCGTGCTGTACACCCCAGCCGGTTTCACGGGTGACAACACGACGATCGACCTCGGGAACGGCACCGACACGGCGGAGTTCGCCTACGCGGAGACGACGTGGAGGGACGACTTCGCGGTCGTCTCGAACCTCACCGACATCAGCTTCGGTGACGGTATGGTGCTCGGCTCGGCGATCGGCGGCGTGCTCGTCGGCGACATGAACGACGGCGGGGCCGCCGACCTGCGGATCGACGACGCCGAGAACATCGTCGTCGGCATGGGCTTCGGGGACGACTTCCTCGACGCCGCGCTCGACGACTTCGGGTCGTACACGATCTCGGCCCAGACCGCGGACGACTCGCCCGGCGGGGACATCCCCGAGGGCGTGAACCCGTTCACGCAGCCCGTGACGTTCAACGGCGGCGTCGACGACGACTGGTTCGTCAGCGGCGCCGGGAACGACACGTACAACGGCGGCGCCGACGTCGACACGGTCGACTTCGGGTTCGACACCACGGCGTTCGTCACGGTCGACCTCGCCCTCGGCACCGCCACGGGTGCGGCCACGGGCAACGACGTCCTCACCGACATCCAGTCCGTGTGGGGCACCGAAGGTGACGACATCATCAGCGGCAGCAACATCGACAACGAGCTGCACGGCCGCGAGGGCGACGACGCCCTGAACGGCCTCGCCGGCAACGACCTGATCTTCGCCGGCAAGGGCGACGACACGATCACCGGCGGCGCCGGCGACGACGAGCTCTACGGCGCCGACGACGACGACCTGTTCGTCGAGGAGGCCGCGGCCAACGGCTCCGACCTCGTGGACGGGGACGCCGGCTACGACATCGTCGACCTGTCGCTCAGGACGAGCTCGCTCTACATCGAGCCCGGGGCCGGGTTCCTGTCTGGACAGGGCGGCTGCCCGGTGGCCGTGACCTGTGAGGACGACTCCTACGACCCGGACAACGAGGAGTACTGGCTCGGTACGGCCGCAGACACGTTCGAGGGCAGCGGTTCGGACGAGTGGGTCCTGCCGGGTGCCGGTGACGACATCGTCGACGGCAACGGCGGCTTCGACTACCTCGACCTGTCCGACGCTGCGGGTCCGGCCGTGTTCGACCTGATCACGGGGACCGCGACCGGTAACGGCACGGACACCTTCGAGGACGTCGACGGCTTCTCCGGCACCGAGGGAGACGACTCGCTGGTCACCGACGGCACCTTCGGGACCGACTACTTCGGCTTCGGCGGGTACGACTTCTTCGGCTGGGGCGGCGTCGACACGGTTGACGCAAGCGCTGCCTCGGCGCTGAACGATGTCGAGATCTACCTCGACGAGCTCGGGACCGGTCGTGACGTCGAGAACGCGATCGGTGGTGCCGGCGACGACATCATCGACGGCAACGACGTCGCCAACGACCTGATGGGCGGCGACGGCTTCGATGACATCTTCGGTGGACTTGCGAACGACACCATCGAAGGTGGCACTGGCAACGACCTCCTGAGCGGTGGGGACGGCGGCGACACGCTGATCTACACCAACTCGACGACCGGCATGGTCATCGACAACCAGCTCGGGTTCACGGAGGGCATCGGCGGCGTGGGTGATGGCGAGGACTCCCTCGCCTTCTTCGAGATCGTCAAGGGCTCGGACTTCGGTGACGAGATCTGGGCCGGCCAGACGTTCCTCGACGCCAACAACCGGATGCTCGGCCGTGGCGGCGATGACATGATCGTCGGGTCCAACAGCAGCGACCTGCTGAAGGGCGGCGCGGGCAACGACAACATCCGTGCCGGTGGCGGCGACGACACCGTCAGCGGTGCGGCCGGCAACGACGTGCTGTTCGGCAGCGGTGGCGACGACTACCTGAAGGGCGGTAAGGGCACCGACACAGGCAACGGCGGCAGGGGCGACGACGTCTGCAAGGGCGTCGAGTTCCCCAAGAGCTGCTAGTCGCTCTGCTCTGACGCCAGCAAGGTATGAAGGGAGGGCCCCCTCGGGGGCCCTCCCTCTTTGTCGCCCGGGGTGTTCTGAGGACTCTCCTGCCGCACGGGATCGGGGCCTCTGCGGCGACCTCCCACAGGTCAAGAGGGGTTACCTCCCACAGCAGGGCAGGTGCCCCCAAGGGGAAGAAGTAGCCAAGATCAAGTTGCCAACACCGTTACAATTTGATACGGTTCTGCCGTGCCTGGACGAGTGTATACCGAGCTTCTCGAAGCCGCGAACGACCAGTACGGCTACGTGACGGCTGACAACGCGCGGGCCGAGGGGGTGGATCCCGGCCTCCTACGAGTCATGGCGCACCGAGGCCTGCTGCAACGGGCGGCTCGTGGCGTCTACCGCTTCCCGATCGTTCCGGTGACCGCGCTCGATCAGTACATGGAAGCGGTGCTGTGGCCGCGGACGAGGGCCGCGCTGAGCCACGAGACGGCTCTCGACCTACATGAGTTGTGCGACGTGAACCCAGCTCGGGTCCACATCACCGTTCCGGCCGGATACCGACTCCGCCGCGACGCGCCACCGATGTACCAGCTGCACGAGCGGGATCTCGATGAGGACGACATCACCATGCATGAAGGGATCCCGATCGTCACCGTGTTCCGTGCCATCCTCGACGGCATCGAGGCCAACATGGGGGGACACCTCATCGACCAGGCCGTCAGCACCGCCCGGCGCCGTGGCCTCCTCGCCCCGCAGGAACTGCGCGTGATCACGAGGCTCCGACGGGGCCCGCGGGAGCGGCGTCACGCGCCGGCTCGAGCAGGATCGGCTCGATGACGGCTCAACGCAAGCCCCCACACAGCGTGCGGGTCCTACAGCGCTGGGTCGGTGACCTCGCGCGGGCCGAGGGGATCGCGCCCGGCCGAGTCCAACGCTGGATCTCGTTCATGGTCGTGGCGGCCATGCTCGATCGCGTTCGAGACGAGAATGCCGACCCGGTCTTCGTGCTCAAGGGTGGAGCTGCGATGGAGCTTCGCCTCGGTCTTCGAGCCCGCGCCACCAAGGACTTCGACGCCGCCTACCGCGAGGCGATGGGGGGCATGCTCGATGGTCTCGATGCGACGCTTCGGCACGGTCACGGAGGCTTCACAGCGACGCGCTCAGAGCCAACCGCGATCGCTGAGACGAACGCCGTGCGCCTGGACATCAAGCTCAGCTACCGGGGGCGTTCATGGGCCACGGTGCAGCTCGAGGTGGCCGCCGCGGAAGGCGCCGCCGGTCGGGAGATCGAACGCATCCCCGGGAAGCCGCTCGACTCACTTGGGCTCGAAGGCCCTGTAGACGTCCCATGCGTGTCCATCCGCTACCAGATCGCGCAGAAGGTCCATGCATGCACCGAGATGCCCATCGGCGGCAAGGAGAACGACAGGTTCCGAGATCTCATCGACCTCCTCCTGCTGGAGGAGTTGCTAGAGGAGGATGAGTGGCCGGCGATTCGAGGAGCGTGCGAAGAGCTGTTCGAGCTGCGTTCCAAGCATGGATGGCCTCCGACGCTCACCGTGTTCGACTCGTGGCCGGAGCCCTATGGCAGCCTCGCGGAGGAACTTGGCTTCCCCATCACGGATGTCGGGGAGGCGGCCGCGGCTGTCCAGGTCATGATCGACAGGATCGCCGCCGCGTGAGACATGCGGGCATATAAGAGCACCGATACGCTCGATAGAGGTGCTTGAGCGCGAACGAGGGACATGAGCGGCGACGGGCACCGAGCCAAGCCGTCGTACACGTGCGCCACGACGCTTCGGTTGCCACGGCGCCCACCCATGATCGTGTACCTCGATCTGAACCATTGGATCGCCCTCGCCAAAGCCTCGTCGGGCCACCACGACGGCGCCGAACACACCGCCGAGGCACCTGCGACAACCTGTCGAGCTGCGGACGATGGTGTGGCCATCTTCCCCATCTCGGATCCTATCTACGCCGAGATCTCGAAGATCCAGCTCCACCGCCAACGGCGGGACCGGTGTTCCCGGCTTAGACATGGCCCTATCCTCCGCTCAGGAGCGTGGGCCTCCACCTCTGGCGTTTCACAGCTGCGCCCGTAGTGGCTGAGCCAGCGTCGTCGGCGGCCCGGACGGCAACGACGACTCTGCTTCGACGGCGAAAGGCGCGGGAACCTCATCTCTCCGCCGTGCGTCTTGTTCCCCGGAGGGGTGGGGGATAGGGTTGATTGGGCCGGCATCGCAGCCGGCGGCGAACCAAGGAGGTCGGCATGCGAGATCGAGCCATCGTGTCTCCGCGGGGGCGCCGGGCCGCACGGCGGGCCGGCGCGTTGTTCTTCTCGGGGCTGCTTGGGGTGTTCGTCGTGGGGCTGACCGCGATCCCGGCGAGCGCCGCGGTCGCGATCACTTCCGACGCGCCCGCCTTCGTCGTGACAGCCGACGATGCGGACAACGTCACGATCACCTGCACCGGCGGCGGCAAGGTCAAGGTCAACGCCCTCGCGGACTCGACCACCAACTGCAGCGCGGTGACCTCGCTCACCGTCGATGCCACCGGGGCGTTCGTGAACGTGATCGACCTCAGCGGCGTCACGACCGGCGCGTTCACGGCCCTCACCGCGGTGGCGGTCAACGCGGGCGGCGGCGCCGACACGGTCATCGCCAGCCCCTTCGGCGGAACGCTCAACGGTGAGGTCGGAGCCGACACGCTGACGGGGGCGGGGGGCAACGACACCCTGAACGGAGGGGACGGGGCCGACGCGCTGACGGGAGCGGGGGGCAACGACACCCTGAACGGCGGCGCCGGCGACGACACGCTGAACGGCGGCGCGGGCAACGACGGCATGGATGGGGGTGCCGACTCCGACACGGCGAGCTACGCAGGGATCGCGGCCGCGGTCACCGTGGCGATCAACGCCGCGAACCAGAACACCGGCGGTGCGGGGACCGACTCGCTCTCGAACTTCGAGAACCTCACGGGCGGATCCGGCAACGACATACTGACCGGCAACTCCTCCGACAACGACATCGACGGGGGCGGCGGAGACGACATGCTGATCGGGCTGGCGGGAGGCGACGGCCTGACCGGAGGCGCCGGCACCGACACCGCCTCGTACGCCGGCTCGTCGGCCGCGGTCTCGGTCGTCCTCGGCGGCGCGGTCTCCGGCGGCGATGCCGCAGGCGACACGCTCGCGACGATCGAGAACCTGATCGGTTCACCGCAGGGCGACACGCTGACGGGCGATGGCAACGCCAACGTCATCACCGGTGGACAGGGCGACGACACGATGAACGGCGGCGGGGGGACCGACACCGCCGACTACTCGCCGGCGACGGCGGCGGTGGCCGTGAGCCTTGCCCTCACCACCGCGCAGAACACCGGGTTCCAGGGCACCGATACGCTCTCGAACTTCGAGGACCTCACGGGCGGATCCGCTAACGACACGCTGACGGGCAACTCCTCCGCGAACGACATCGACGGGGGCGGCGGAGACGACACGCTGATCGGGCTGGCGGGAGCCGACGGCCTGACGGGGGGCGCCGGCACCGACACGGCCTCGTACGCAGGCTCGTCGGCCGCGGTCTCGGTCGTCCTCGGCGGCACGATCTCCGGCGGCGATGCCGCAGGCGACACGCTCGCGACGATCGAGAACCTGACGGGCTCATCGCAGGGCGACACGCTGACGGGCGACGCGAACGCCAACGTGATCGTCGGCGGCGCCGGAGACGACGCCATCAACGGCGCGGCCGGCAACGACACGCTGACCGGCGGCGACGGGCTCGACACGGTGAACTACGCGGGAGCGCCCTCAGCGGTTGTGGTGAGCCTTGCGCTGACGACGGCCCAGAACACCGGAGGCGGCGGAACCGACACGGTCACGACCGTCGAGAACGTGACCGGCTCTTCCTTCAACGACGTGCTGACGGGCGACGTGAACGCGAACGTCCTGATCGGCGGCGACGGGGACGACACGCTGAACGGCGGCCTGGGCAACGACACGCTGACCGGCGGGAACGGGATCGATATCGTGCTGTACTCGCAGGCCACGGGCGGCGTGTCCGTGAACCTCGCCACGGGCACGG
The DNA here is from genome assembly GCA_963708985.1 of uncultured Actinomycetes bacterium. GTDB lineage: Bacteria > Actinomycetota > UBA4738 > UBA4738 > HRBIN12 > HRBIN12. Next base: position 331,556 of record CAVPUQ010000009.1, on the reverse strand, counting down.
CTGCGGGCGGGGCCGGGTCCGACACGCTCGCGACCGTCGAGAACGTGACCGGCTCCTCGTTCGGCGACAACCTCACGGGCGACGCGGCGGCCAACGTGCTCGACGGCGGGGACGGGGACGACGTGATCGACGGCGGCCTGGGCAACGACACGCTGACCGGCGGCAACGGGGCCGACATGCTCCGTAACGCTGCCGCCACGGCCGGGGTGAACGTCGATCTCACGCTCGGGACCGCGACCGGCGGCTCGGGGACCGATGCCCTGACGGGGTTCGAGAAGGCCAAGGGCACGGGCTTCAACGACACCCTGAAGGGCAACGGGTCGGTGAACGTCCTGATCGGCCGGGACGGGAACGACACCATCAACGGCGCCGACGGCAGCGACACCGTGAAGGGCGGTCGTGGTGACGACAGCCTGAAGGGCTCGGGCGGCGACGACGTCATCCGCGGCGCGGCCGGCAACGACACCCTGCGCGGTGGGAGGGGCAACGACGCCCTGAAGGGCGGCAGGGGGACCGACACCTGCAAGGGCGGTCCCGGATCGGACTCGATCTCGGGCTGCGAGAACTAGCGCTCGACCGGGCGGAACGACGGAGGGGCCCCGCGCGGGGCCCCTCCGCTCGTGCGGGCTAGGGCGCCTGCTCGCCGGGGTCGGGGCCGGGCAGGATCACGATCGCGCTGCTGGTCGAGCGCTCGTGCCCGTCCGAGGGGCGGTTCACGACCTCCCCCTTCACGACCATCGTCGAGGAGCCACCGCCGTCGAGGTTCAGCGCCGTCACGGCGCCGAGGTCGCGCATGATCCGGGCGAACTCGTCCATCGTCGGCCCGAGCGACCACTTCGCCTGCCGGCCGTCCACGACGACGAGCAGGATCCTGCCGCCCGCCGTCACGCCGACCCCGGTGCGCGGCTGGCGTCCACATCCGGAGTTGCACTGCCCCGTGAGCGCGCCGTCGATGAGCAGGAGGGGCGCGCCGCCGATCGCATCGAACACGTTGCTCCACCCGAGGGTCCAGTGCAGCCGCATCGGCGTCCCTGGCGCGAGCGCGAGCAGCTGGGTGGCCTCATCGGTCGCCGGCGCGGCGGACAGGACGATGCCGCCGTTGCGGGGCAGGGGCTCCTCCGAGCACTGGGCGACGTCCACGGTGTAGTCCTGATCTACCCCATCGCCGCTCGAGGGCGTGGGAGCGGTCGCGGGGAGCATGCGGACGGAGCAGGCGAAGGACGGCGGCGGTTCGAGCGTGCCGCCGAGCGGCGAGAACCCCGCGATCTCGCCGGGTGCGGGCGCGCCTTCGTTCCAGCGGTCGAGCGTGAACACGCGATCGGTCGATCGGTCGGTCACGGTGACCGAGGGCGTCGGCTTGCCGAAGACCGTCGAGGACTCGTCGCGCGTGTAGCCGAAGAGCGCGCCGAGCTGGTCGCTCGTGTGGAGCAGGTACCCGTCCTGCGCCAGCGGATGCACCGGCCGACCGGCGTTCCCACCGTAGTCGCCGTTCACGCCCGCGAGTGCGCCGGCGCGCTTCACGACCTCGCTCAGCACCCGGCGCGCCGGGAGCCGGGGCCTCGAGAGCGTCACGTCGAGGGTGAGCGCCTTGCGCAGGTCGATGCGCAGGACGTACGTGCGGCGGGGGATCTTCTTCTCGACGATCTTCGTGTACACGAGCCCCGGCGCGATCTTCTTGGTCTTCACGATCTTCGCGAGCGGCTCCGGCGGGCCGCTCGGGCGCTCGGCCTCGGCCACGGGGCCGGTGAGGAGGGCGGATACCGCCACGAGCACGAGGACGGCTGCGGGGAAGGCTCGGCGTCGGGTGGTAGGTTGCACGGACCGCCATCCTAGAGGGAGCCGATGCGTCGGGCCACCATCGTCATCACGTGCTTGATCGTCGCGCTCGGCGTCGCAACGCCCGCGTCGGCCGCGTTCACGAGCACGAACGGCCTCATCGCGTTCCGCTCGGACCGGACCGGCTCGCCCGACGTGTACTCGATGGACGGGACCGGCGGTTCGGTGACCGACGTGGCAGCGTCACCCACCGTGCAGGACCTCGCGCCGGCCTGGAGCCCCGACGGCGAGCACATCGCGTTCACCCGGATCACGCGCGAGGGCGGCAGGCCCGACCTCTACGTGATGAACGCGAACGGCTCGGCTCGGGAACGCCTCACGCGGACGAGCGTGCCCGAGCGCGATCCGGCATGGTCGCCGGACGGCACGATGCTCGCGTACTCGGCCCGCATCAGCCCGAGGGGGCCCTTCCGCATCTTCGTGATGGAGGCCGACGGCACGGGGCGCCTCCAGCTGACGACGCAGGCCCAGGGGTCGGCCGACGCCGCACCGACCTGGTCGCCGGACGGCACGAGCATCGCGTTCACGAGCGACCGAGACGGCGGGTTCCCCGAGATCTACGTCATGAACGCCGCCGGCGGCGGGCTGGTGCGGCTCACGACGAACAGCCTCATCGACGGCAGCCCTTCCTGGTCGCCGGACGGGACCCGGCTCGCGATCGAGCGCTGCTGCGGCGACGGCACCTCCGAGATCTACACGATCGACCTCGCGTCGCGCGCCGAGACGAACCTGACGCGAACGACCGGCGCGCAGGAGTTCGATCCGGTGTGGGCTCCCGACGGCATGCGGATGGCGTACGTCGCGTTCCAGGTCGGCGAGGGCAACGTCGACGTCTGGGCGATGAACGCCGATGGTACCGGCCAGACCCGCCTCACCACGCACGCCGCTCCCGATCTCGCGCCCTCGTGGCAGCCCGTGCCCGTCTGCACGATCACGGGCACGGACGGGAACGACCTCCTCGTCGGCACGGACGGCGACGACGTGATCTGTGCGCTCGGCGGGCGGGACTCGGTCCGGGCCGACCTCGGCAACGACCTGGTCTTCGGCGGACCGGGCGCCGACATGTTGGAGGGCCAGGACGGCAACGACCTGCTGTACGGGGAGAGCGGTTCCGACACCCTGGACGGCGGCCCCGGCTACGACGGGCTCGACGGAGGGCCCGGGACCGATACGTGCATCCGCGGCGCCGACGGCGCGTTCACCCGCCAGTGCGAGTGAGCGCCCGGGTACGCTTGCCCGCCGTGACCCGCCTGAGCACCCGCGAGGACATCCGCAACGTCGCCATCGTCGCCCACGTCGACCACGGCAAGACGACGCTCGTCGACGCGATGCTGTGGCAGTCCGGCGCGTTCCGCGCCAACCAGGACGTCGCCGAGCGCGTCATGGACTCGATGGACCTCGAGCGCGAGAAGGGCATCACGATCCTCGCGAAGAACACCGCGGTCCGCTACGGCGACGTGAAGATCAACATCGTCGACACGCCGGGCCACGCCGACTTCGGCGGCGAGGTCGAGCGCGCGCTCACGATGGTCGACGGCGTGCTGCTGCTCGTCGACGCGAGCGAGGGGCCGCTGCCGCAGACGCGCTTCGTGCTGCGCAAGGCGCTCGAGGCGCGGCTGCCGGTGATCCTCGTCGTCAACAAGGTCGACCGGCCCGACGCGCGCATCGAAGGAGGTCGTGCACGAGGTCGACGAGCTGTTCCTCGACCTCGACGCCGACGAGCACCAGATCGAGTTCCCGATCGTCTACGCGAACGCGCGCGCCGGGCACTGCGGGCCATGCGCCCGACGCGCTCGAGCCGACGACCTCGAGCCGCTGTTCGAGACGCTCCTCGAGCACATCCCGGCGCCCGAGTACGAGGAGGACCATCCGCTGCAGGCGCTCGTCACGAACCTCGACGCCTCGCCGTACGTCGGCCGGCTCGCGCTCTGCCGCGTGATGCACGGCACGATCCGGCGGGGGCAGCAGGTCGCGTGGTGCCGGGCCGACGGCACGATCGAGCAGCGCGAAGATCGCGGAGCTGTACGTCACCGAGGCGCTCGACCGCGTCGACGCCGACGAGGCCGGCCCCGGCGAGATCATCGCGGTCGCCGGCATCGCCGAGATCACGATCGGCGAGACGCTCGCCGACCCCGACGACCCGCGTCCGCTGCCGGTGATCCGCGTCGACGAGCCGTCGCCTGTCGATGACGATCGGCATCAACACGTCGCCGCTCGCCGGGCAGGACGGCGACAAGCTGACCGCGCGCCTGGTCAAGGGGCGGCTCGACCAGGAGCTCGTCGGCAACGTCTCGATCCGCGTGCTCGACACCGAGCGGCCCGACGCCTGGGAGGTGCAGGGCCGCGGCGAGCTGCAGCTCGCGGTGCTCGTCGAGATGATGCGCCGCGAGGGCTTCGAGCTGACGGTCGGCAAGCCGCAGGTCGTGACGCGGATCGATCGACGGCAAGCTGCACGAGCCGATCGAGCGCGTCGCGATCGACGTGCCCGAGGAGTACCTCGGCGTCGTCACCCAGCTGCTCGCGCTGCGCAAGGGCCGGATGGAGCAGATGGTGAACCACGGCACCGGCTGGGTCCGCATGGAGTACCTCGTGCCGGCGCGCGGGCTGATCGGCTTCCGCACCGAGTTCCTGACCGAGACGCGCGGCACCGGCCTGCTGCACCACGTCTTCGAGGGCTACGAGCCGTGGCACGGCGAGCTCCGCACGCGGCCGACCGGCTCGCTCGTCGCCGACCGGCCGGCGGCCAGACCACCGCCTTCGCGCTGCTGAACCTGCAGGAGCGCGGGCTCGATGTTCGTCGGCCCCGGCGAGGAGGTCTACGAGGGCATGATCGTCGGCGAGAACGCGCGCGCCGAGGACATGGACGTGAACCCGACGAAGGAGAAGAAGCTGACGAACATGCGCCAGTCCACGGCCGAGGAGCTCGTCCGGCTGATCCCGCCGCACGCAGCTCTCGCTCGAGCAGGCGCTCGAGTTCATCCGCGAGGACGAGTGCGTCGAGGTCACGCCCAACAACGTCCGCCTGCGCAAGGTCCAGCTCTCGCAGCAGCAGCGCCAGAAGGCCGCACGCCGAGTCAGGTAGGCGTCGGTCCGGACCTTCGCCTAGTGGGCGATCTCGACCCGCTCGAGCACGACGTCGGGGCTCGGGCGGTCCATCGCGCCGGTGGAGACCTTCGACGATGGCCTCGACCACCTCGTAGCCCTCGGTGACCTCGCCGAAGATCGTGTGCTTGCCGGTGAGCCAGGCGGTCGGGGCGACGGTGACGAAGAACTGGCAGCCGTTCGTGCCCGGTCCCGCGTTGGCCATCGCGAGCAGGCCGGGGCGGTCGAAGCTCGGGCCGCCGGGCGGACACTCGTCCTCGAACCGGTAGCCGGGCCCGCCGGTGCCGGTGCCCGTCGGGTCGCCGCCCTGGACCATGAACCCGTCGATCACGCGGTGGAAGATCGTGCCGTCGTACAGCGGCTCGGTCCTCTTCACGTCATCCCGTGGGTCGGTCCACTCGCGCTTGCCGGTCGCGAGCTCGACGAAGTTCGCGACGGTCTTCGGCGCGTGCTCCGGCATCAACCGGGCGGTGAACGAGCCCATCGAGGTGACGAACGTGGCGGTGGTCATCGCGGCCTCCCTTGTCTGCGAGCGCTCCGAGCGTGAGCGAGCGGTCAGTCTACGCGCTGCACGGTTGCCGCTCGCGGGGGTACGGTCGATGCGGAGGCCCGCCGCGGCTGGCGGAGGTGGACGATGGGATACGGACGAACGGTGATGATCGACGGCCCGGTCGCCGAGGTCGTGCCGAAGGTCAAGGAGGCGCTGAAGACCCAGGGGTTCGGCACGCTCACCGAGATCGACATGCAGGCCACGCTGAAGGAGAAGATCGGCGCCGAGGTACAGCCCTACGTGATCCTCGGCGCGTGCAACCCTCGGCTGGCGCACCGAGCGCTCGAGCTGGAGCCGGACGTGGGTCTGCTGCTGCCGTGCAACGTGGTGGTACGCACGCACGAAGGCCGGACGATCGTCTCGGCGCTCGACCCCGAGATCATCGCCGAGATGGCCGACCACCCTGGGCTGAAGGCGATCGCCGAGGAGGCAACCCGGCTGCTCGACGCCGCGCTCGAGTCGCTCTCCTAGCCGCGCTCAGGCTCCGAGCTGGGCGGCGAGCGCTTCGGGCTCGGTCACGGGGAGGTTGCAGCTGAAGCGCTCGCACACGTAGGCGGTCGGCCGGCCACCGAGCGCGATCCGCCCGTCGAGCAGCGGCACGGTCTGGAACGCGGCGGCGTCCTCCTGCGCGGCGACCGCGAGGACGTGGTTCGGGAGGTACCGCCTCACCAGCACTTCGTCCACGAGGGCCTGCGTGGCAGGGTCCTCGGGCGCACCGACGATCGCGACCTCGCGGACGGGGCCGCAGGGAGAGGTCGAGCGCCGAGAGCGCCTGTCCGAACCCGGTCGGCGCCTGCCCCATCGCGTCGCGCACGAGGCGCAGCGCCGAGAGGCCGGCGCGCTCGTACCCGGGCTCGCCGGTGAGGTGCGCCAGGCGCTGGAGCACGTCGGCCGCGACCGAGTTCCCGCTCGGCACCGCGTTGTCGTACAGCTCCTTCGAGCCGCACCACGAGCGCGTCCGCGTCCGCGGCCGCCTGGAAGAACCCGCCGCGGTCCTCGTCGTGGAACCGACGGAGGAGTTGGTCGGCGAGCGATCGCGCCTCCTCGAACCAGCGCAGCTCGAACGTGGTCTCGTACAGCGTCAGGCAGGCCTCCACCATGAGGGCGTGGTCGTCGGCGAACGCCAGGCCACTCACGCGGCCGCCGCGCCACGAGCGCAGGAGGCGCCCGTCGGCGCCGCGCAGGTTCGTGAGCACGAACGTCGCGGCGCGGAGCGCGGCCTCGACGTACCGACGCTCGCCGAGCGCACGGCCGGCCTCGGCGAGCGCGGAGATCGCGAGCCCGTTCCAGCACGCGAGGATCTTGTCGTCCGTCGCCGGGTGCACTCGGCCGCTCGCGGATCTCGAACAGCGTCGATCGGGCCTCCTCCACGTCGCGCTCGAGCTCGGACACGTCGAGCCCGTGCTCGTCGGCGACGCCCGCGACGGGGCGAGGCATCCACAGGACGTTCATGCCCTCATGGTTGCCGCCCGGGCGTCGCGCCGAGCGCCGCTGCGACGGGCTCGCCCACGGCGGCGACCAGCTCGTCCCACGACCAGACGAAGAACCGGCCCTCCACGCCCTCGGAGTCGGCGTCCTGCGAGGAGAAGAAGCCGCCCTCCGCGTGCTGCATCTCGCGCAGGAGGTAGTCGCACGTCCGCACGGCGACGGTCCGGTAGCGCTCGAGCCCGGTGACCTGCCACGCCCGCACGAAGAGGCGCGCGAGCTGCGCGTTGTCGTACAGCATCTTCTCGAAGTGCGGGACGAGCCATCGCTCGTCGGTCGAGTAGCGATGGAAGCCGCCGCCGAGCTGATCGTGGATCCCGCCCGCCGCCATCCGGTCGAGCGTGACCGTGCAGCATCTCGAGCGCGTTCGGGGTACCTCGCACGTGCGCGCGAAGGAGGAACTCGAGGGTCATCGGCTGCGGGAACTTCGGCGCGTCGCCGAACCCGCCCCAGTTCGGGTCGACCGACTCGCGGAGCGCTCGGAACGCCTGCGCCAGAACATCTTCGGACAAGGGTTCGCTCGAGGCGTGAGCATCCCCGCGCGGCCGATCGCATCCACCACGCGTTGTGCCCTGCGTCTCGGCCTCGTCCGCGGCGCGAGCTCCAGGTCTCGGAGATCGCGGTGAGGATCCGGCGGAAGGCCGGCAGGCCGTGCCGATCCTCGGGCGGGAAGTACGTGCCCGCGTAGAACGGCTTGCCCTCGGGCGTGAGGAACACGGTCAGCGGCCAGCCGCCGTGGCCGGTCATCGCCTGGACGGCGTCCATGTAGATCGCGTCGAGGTCCGGGCGCTCCTCGCGGTCCACCTTGATCGAGACGAAGTGCTCGTTCATGAGCGCCGCGGTCTCGGCGTCCTCGAACGACTCCCGCTCCATCACGTGGCACCAGTGACACGCCGCGTAGCCGATCGACAGCAGGATCGGCTTGTCCTCGCGCCGGGCCCGCTCGAGCGCCTCCTCGCCCCACGGATACCAGTCCACGGGGTTGTGGGCGTGCTGCAGCAGGTACGGGCTCGTCGCGCCCGCGAGGCGGTTCGTCGCAAGGCCCTCGCTCATCAGGTCAGTCTGCCGCAGATCGGCGGAACGGACGGGTGGGGCGGGCGGGGCGCACCTGGTCGAGGCGGGACGGTACCGCTTTTCGAGATCGCGCTCAAACCTTGGAGCGTTGCGGCCGAAGTATCTGGGGAAGGAGGAACCCCGAGCGTGATCGACGTGCTCGTGGTCGACGACCACGAGATGTTCTCCGAGGCCCTGACGTTGCTGCTCGCCCAGCAGCCCGACGTCAACCTGCTCGGCTCTGCCCGAGAGGCCGGCGAGGCGCTGCGGATGTGCCGCGAGGAGCCGCCCGACGTCGTCCTCATGGACATCGACCTGCCCGATGTCGACGGCGTGGAGGCCACGAGGCGGATCCGCGAGGCCTGCCCCCACACGAAGGTGATCGTCGTCACCGGGCTCGAGGACCCTGCCATCGTGGCGACGGCGCTTGCGGCCGGTGCGTGCGGCTACGTCCCGAAGACCCGCGCGGTCGACGACCTCATGGACGTCGTGCAGCGCGCCGTCGCGGGCGAGCTCGTGATGCCCGAGGCCGACCTCGCCCCCGTGCTCGCCGAGCTCCAGGCCGGCCGGACGGCCCCGTGGGGCCGGCTCAGCCTTCGCCGTCTCACTCCGCGCGAGGCCGAGATCCTCCGCGCCCTCGCCGCCGGGGAGTCGATCCCCGAGATCGCGGAGCGTCTGGGCATCACCGTCCTCACGGTGCAGAGCCACGTGAAGAACGTGCTGGCCAAGCTCGGTGTGCACTCACGGCTCGAGGCCGTTACCCTCGCCTGGCGGCACGGCTTCGCCCCGACCGCGCGCACGGCCTGAGCGAACGAGGCTTCCCGATGGCGATGACCCCACCCTCACCCGCCTCGGACCTCCGGGTCCTCGTGGTCGAGGACCATCCCGTGTTGCGCGGCGTCGTCCGGCTCGCCTGTGAGCACACGCCCGGGCTCGCTCTGGCCGGCGAGGCCGGGAGCGGAGAGGAGGCCGTCGAGGCCTGCCGCACGCTGCGGCCCGACATCGTGGTGCTCGACCTCTCGCTCCCGGGCCCCCTCCAGGGGCTCGACGTGGCGCGGGCCGTCCTGGCCGAACGAACCGCGGGGCGCATCCTCGTGCTCACGGGGCGCACCGACGAGCAGGCGGTGTTCGACGCGATCAGGGTCGGTGCGGACGGGTACCTCGAGAAGACCGCGGGTGTGCGATTCATCGCCGACGCGTTGCTGCGCGTCGGCGCCGGCGAGCGGGTCTTCACGCCGCAGCAGGAGCGGGTCGCCGTCGCGGAGCTCGGTCGGCTGGCGCGCCAGGCGCGGGAGTTCTCCGGGGTCCGTGCGACCCTCACCGAGCGCGAGCTGCAGATCCTCGAGCTCCTGAGCCGAGGGCTCACCGTGAAGCAGGTGGCCTCGCGGATCGGGCTCAGCCCGCGGACGGTCGAGACCCACATCGCGAAGCTGTATCGCAAGCTGGGGGTCCGCAACCGTGTCCAGGCGGTCTCGAGGGCGGCCGCCCTCGGCCTGGTCGATCTCACCTGACCTGCGGGTTCAGGCGGACGGCGAGCCTTCCGATAGTCCTAAGAGGAGGCCTGTCCGACCGACGGCGAGCGACCCTGGCCGGACCGGAGCGCGTCACCTACGCTATCAACGCCCATGGCCACGAGACGCCGGAGCGGAGCGGATCACGTCCGTTCGAGCGCCGAAGCAGCGGCGGCTCGGCGTGATCCTCGTGGACCCGCTGCCGGTCGTGCGTGCCGCGCTCGCGCTCCTCATCGACGAGCCTCCCGACATGGAGGTGCTCGCCGAGGCCGGCACGGCCGAAGAGGCACTCCAGGCCCTCGCGCGGGTCAGGCGGAGGACCGGCGTGGTGCTCGTCAGCCTCGGCGTCGAGGGTGAGCACGACGCCTACTGGCTGTTCCGCACGCTCCGCGAGCGATACCCCGCGATCGTGGTGCTCGGCTGCGGCGCGAGGGCGGATCCGATGGCCATCTCACGCGCGTTGTTCGTCGGGGCGGACGGGTTCGTGGACAAGAACGCCGATCCGATCGAGTTCCTCGAGAGCCTTCGCCGGGCGGCGAGGGGCGAGATGGTGCTCACCGGCCCGCCCGCCGAGTGGGTGGGCGAGATCGCCCGGGGACTCGAGCGTCGGCGCGACGTCGAGATCAGGCTCACCGAGCGTGAACGCGAGGTCCTGAGCGTCGCCGCCGATGGGCTCACCGCCCGCGAGATCGGCGAGCGTCTCGGCGTGCGCGAGCGTACCGTGACCACGCACCTCGGGCGCATCTACTCGAAGCTAGGGGTGGGCACGCGCGTCGCGGCGATCCGGGCCGCCACGGTCTCGGGACTTGTCTCGGTCTCGACGTACGACTAGCGTGCCGACGCCGCGCCGCCTCGGGCTGGCAGCGCTGCTCGTCGTCTCGTTGCTCACGATGGCCATCGGGTTCGCGCACAAGTCCGTCTGCATCCGCGGTGATTTCGATCGGCTGCGGTACCGCGCCTACTGCTATACGGACATCGTCCCCTTGTATCGGGAAGAGCGGCTGTCCCAGGGAGCGATCCCGTACATCGAGGCTCCCAACGAATACCCGGTGGGTACGGGCCTCGTGATGTGGATCGGTTCGTGGTTCGGTCACGGTGAAGGTGAGTTCTTCCTCGTGAGCGCGGCGCTGTTGTTCGCGTTCGGCCTCGTCACGACCCGGCTGCTCGAGCGGGAGGTGGGCGATCGTGCCCTCTTCTTCGCGGCCGCACCCACGCTTGCCCTGTACGCCTTCCTCAACTGGGATCTGGTGCCGGTCGCGCTCTCGACCGCGGGCACCGTCGCCTTCCTGCGTCGCCGGGATGTGCGTGCGGGGACCCTGTTCGGGCTCGCCGCCGCCGCGAAGCTGTACCCGGCGCTTCCGGCGGCCGCCGCCGCCGCCGATCTGGCTGGGGAGGGTCGACGGCGCGGCCTGGTGCGGTTCGTCGGTGGCGCTGCCGTCGCGTTCCTCCTGCTCAACGTCCCGATCGCGATCGTGTCGTTCGATCGATGGAGCGAGGTCTTCCGGTTCAGCGCCGAGCGAGGTCCGAGTCCGGGGACGCTCTGGTACGCGGCCTGTCGTGGGCTGACGGGGACGCCGGACTGCGGTGCCGTGGGGTTCCTGAACGCCTCCTCTGTCGCGGCCTTCCTCGCCGTGGTCGCGGTCGTGTGGCGGCGACGCCGGAGGATGGAGCCGACGTTCCCGAGGTGGACGCTCGGCCTGGTAATGCTCGTCGGCTTCCTGCTCACCTCGAAGGTGTACTCGCCGCAGTACTCGCTGTGGCTGTTGCCGTGGTTCGCGCTCGTGATCCCCAACGTACGGCTGTTCCTGGCATTCGAAGCCACCGACCTCGCCGTCTTCTTCGCGGAGCTCTCGCACCTCGGTGCCGGACCGAACGGCGCCACGGCTCGGGTGCTCGGGATCGCGGTGCTCGCGCGGGCGATCGTGCTGTGTGGGGTGCTCGCGGCGTTCGCGCGCGGTCGAACGGTGCAGCCGGTGCCGCGTCAGGTGCGAACGAGCACGAGCCCTTCGTCGTCCTCGTAGACCATCCGCCAGCCGGGGTCCCGGCGTGCGATGGGCATCAGATCGGCCTGCTGGTCGCGCGCGAGCACGAGCACGCGCACCCCCCAGCCGTCGAGGATCCGCCCCCAGTCGGCGCGCCCCTGCGAGATCGCCAGGTACTCGCGCCAGCGCTCGGGCGGGATCAGCTCGAACCGTGAGTCCGCCACGACCGGGTTCTCGGGGAGCGCGAGCTCGAACCACGATCCCCACTCCTGCGGGTGGAAGAAGCGCTCGCCGGGCTCCAGGACGCTCTGGAGCGTCCTCGTGATGCCCTCGGGCGCGCGCTGGAGCAGATCGCCCGGATGGTCCGTGTCGGCGTGTGGCAGCCAGCGCAAGAGCGAACCGGCGAGCAGCAGCGGAAGGACCCCGAGCGCCACGGCGTTGATCGGCGTCCTGGGGTCGCGCGCCCGGCGGGTGGGCTCGGGCAGGAGGGCGGCGACGTCGACCGCGACGAGGACGCCCCACCACACGGTTGCTCGGACCGCCGTGAGCCCGAGCAGGAAGAAGACGCCGAGTCGGATCAGGCTCGCCACGGGCGCGACGGGTCGACGCATCGCCAGGAAGCCCACCGCCCCGAGGGCCGACGCGAAGAACAGAGCCCCCTGCACCGTCCGGAGCGACGTGGGTCGCCACTCGCGCACGACGTCGATCACCTGCGGATCCGTTCCCACGTCCCAGACGTAGCGCCAGACACCGAGCCCGAACGGACCGACCACCGTGGCCGCCACGGTGGCGAGCGCGAACAGCCAGATGCGCCGGGCATCCGAGCGGTGTCCGGCCGAGGCCCGTACCCCCGCCAGCAGGAGCAGGAGGGGACCGAGCGGGAAGCTCCCGTGGCTGTTGACCCACACGACCTGGATCGGGATGACCCACCAGAGCCGCGAGGGATGGCGCGGGCTCGTCTCGACCAGCCACAGGGTCGCGGCGAAGCACACCATCCCGAAGAGCTGGGCACGAAGACCGAACCCTCCGAGCAGCAGGGCGGCCGAACCCAGGGTCAAGAACGCGGCTCGGCGCCGGTCGGCCCCGACCGCTCGACACGCGAGGTAGACGAAGCCCAGCACGGCCGCCTGGAGCGCGACCCGGAGCAGCGCCAGCCCGAGCCAGCCTCCCGCCCGGAACGTGGCGGCGAGGGCGATCTCGGCCACCCACTGCTGATCGAGCCAGGGGGTGCCGATGGTCCACGTCATCAAGGGGTCCGTCCGCAGGATCGTGCCGGTATCGAGCATGAGATCCCCGGCACGAAGCAGGTAGGCGAGGTCGACGGCCACGAGCGGGAACGACGCGACGATCGCCGCCGGGATGACGATCGCCGCTGCGACCCAGACGTGTGAGAGCGCGAGCCCGGTCCTTCGGAGATCCGGTGCCCTGCCCGAGGCCTGGCTTGCTTGCTTCGGACGGCGCATTGGGCAATCCTAAGCTGGCTGCAGGCCCACCCTGCGCCGGAGTTCCCGTCTGCGTACGCAGAACGGCGTAGGAGACCTCCGTGGAACTCGGAATCCCCTAGGAGCCCGTATACCTCTACCTTTGAGAGCGGATCCGCAAACCGGCGATCCGAAGGACGGCGAGGCGAAGGGGGGTGAATGGATGCTTCTCGAGATGTACGCCAGGGGGAAGACCTTCCTGTGGGGTCTACGAGACATGGCGACGCGTGAGGACGGGGCGGTCGCGACCGAGTACGGTCTGCTCCTCTTCCTCATCGCTGTGGCGATCGTCGTCGCGGTTGGTGCTCTGGGTATCTCGCTCACGAACGTCTTCAACCAGGCAAACGACTCGCTGTTCCGTAGGCCTTCGTCTAGCGAGCGGCCTCGTCGGCCGCTCACCTTCTCTTCGCTGAGGGGCGGGTGAGGGGCCGACGAAGTGCGTGCAGGGCGAGGAGGTTGTGGACATGATCGGAGTGGTGTGCGGGCCTCGGGAAGAGCGGGGCGCGATAGCGGGGGAGTTCGCGCTCGTCTTGCCGTGGCTCCTGCTCATCCGCTCGGCGTGCTCGGGTCCGGCCCCGTATGGTGCGGGTCCTTGACTTCGTGCGCTGAGGTCGGTCGACTAGGTTGGGCCGGCGGCGTCGTCCGTCGGGCCGAGCCGCAACTAGGGGGATGGTATGAGGTCACGAGGCTTCGTGGTGGTGCTGGCGCTGATCCTCGCCACCGTCGCCACGGTGGGTGTGTTCCTGTACACGAGGGGCGTCAAGGAGGATGCGCAGACCGGTGGCGCGCTGAAGACCGTCATCGTGTCGAAGGTGGACATCCCGGCGAACACGGACCTGAACGCCCTCATCAGTGAGGATCAGTTCACGACCCAGCAGGTCCCCGATGACGCCGTCATCAAGGACGCGATCACGAGCGTGACGCAGCTGCGGAACCGGCGGAGCAACGTCTTCATCCTCGCCGGTGAGCAGATCCCGATCTCCCGGGTGGAGGGCGGGGAGGTCGAAGGTGGGGTCCTGAGCATCCCCGAGGGGCACCAGGCCATCACCGTCTCCCTCGAGGCGCCCCGCGTCGTCGGTGCTGGGCTGACCGGCGGCGACAACGTGACCATCTACGCCACGTTCACCGATGTCGTGGTCGAGGGCGGGGGCCGGCGGAACCAGTCGCAGACGACGACGAGCGCCGAGGGAGCGCGGACGCAGGCCACCACCGCGACCGTCGTGCTCGTGCCCCAGGTCGAGGTACTCAGGGTCGCGATCCCTCAGCAGCAGCAGGGCATCGGCACGGACAACACGACCCGGGACCTCACCGGGAGCATCTCCGTGACCCTCGCTTTCCTGCCCGAGGAGGCGCAGAAGCTGGTCTTCGCGCTCGAGCGGGGAACGGTCTACCTGTCGCTGCTGCCGCCCGATGCCGAAGGTGTCGAGCTCGAGCCGCTGACCGTCGACGCGATCGTCAACCCGCCGAAGGTCAAGGGCGTGAAGTAGTGACGGAATCGGTCATCGCCGTCGGGACGCCGCAGACGTTCCGCTCGACCCTCGCGCGGGCGTTGGAGGTGGAGCCGGAGGACGTCGGCTGGGTTCAGAGCGTCACCGCTGCCGAGGAGGTCCTCGTCGCGGCCAACGACCCGGTCGACGTTCTCGTGCTCTCGCCCGAGGTCAAGGAGCCCGACGCGCTCGGCCTGGCCGAGTTCGTCGGGCGCGCGGCACCGATGACCGCGATCGTCATGGTTCGCGACAAGTCGTGGAACGGGTTGCTCCCCGCCGCGATGCGGGCGGGCATCCGCGACGTCGTCGATCTCACGCAAGGGAGCGAGGAGCTCCGCGATGCGGTCGAGCGCGCGCTCGTCTGGGCCGAGAACCTGCGGTCGCTCCGCGGCGCGATGGCAGAGAAGCCGTCGCATCGCGGGATGGTCATCTCGGTGTTCTCCTCGAAGGGCGGGACCGGCAAGACCTTCCTCGCAACGAACCTCGCCGTCGTGATCGCGGAGCTGTCTCGGGGAGGACACGGCCGTAGTAGACCTCGACGTGGACATGGGCGACGTGTACTCGTACTTCGGGCTCGAGCCGACGCGACAGGTGATGGACCTGATCGGCCTGGGCGAGGGCGCCAGCCGGGAGGAGGTCTTCGACGCCTCGACGAAGGTCGCGGAACGCGTCTGGGCGTTCGGCGCGGTCCCCGACCCGGCGATGCAGCCGCCCGCAGGGCGAGGCCGTCGGGAAGTACCTCCGCACGCTCCGCAACAACTTCTCGTACGTGATCGTCGACGCCTCGGCCGACTACACGGATCTCGCGCTCGCGTGCTTCGATCTGTCCGATGCGATCTGCCTCGTGACGGGCCTCGACGTCGTCGGGGTCGAAGCACCTGTCCAAGGCGCTCGAGACGTTGCTCACGATCGGCCTGCCGCGCGAGCGCTTCCGTATCGTGCTGAACCGGGCCGACAGCAAGGTCGGTCTCGACTCGGGTGACGTCGAGAAGTGTGATGAAGATCCAGGTCGACACGATGGTGCCGTCGAGCCGCCTGGTGCCGATGTCGCTGAACAAGGGCCGTCCGGTGGTCCTCGAGGAGCCCGACTCGGAGGTCTCCAAGAGCATCCGACGGCTGGCTGAGCGGTTCGTCCGCGCCTCGGACGAGCGCTCGAACGTGATGAGGTCGGGGAGTCCATGTTCCCCGAGAAGTCGAAGCGTCGCCGACTCTTCCGGCGTCGTTAGGAGGACACCATGTCGCTCGCGGACCGTCTCGCCAAGGCTCAGCAGAAGGACCGGATCGGCGAGATCCGGCTCCGCGTGCAGGAGCGCCTCGTCGAGGTGCTCGGCCCGCGCCTGTACGACGCCATCGATGTCCGATACCGAGCTCGAGGGCCTGGTCCATCAGCGCCTGCGCGAGCTCTTGGACGATGAAGAGCCCGGTCTCTCGGCGCAGGAGAAGCTGCTCATCGTTCGGCAGATCGGCGACAGCGTGCTCGGCCTCGGACCGCTCGAGCCCTTCATCCGCGACCCGGAGGTCACCGACGTCCTGGTGAACGGCTGGGACTCGATCTACGTCGAGCGTGGCGGCAAGCTGTACTGGACGGGCGTCGAAGTTCCACGACGACGTCGCAGCTGCGGCGGACGATCGACAAGATCGTCGGCGAAGGTCGGCCGGCGCATCGACGAGTCCTCGCCGTACTGCGACGCGCGCCTGCCCGACGGCTCCCGCGTGAACGCGATCATCCCGCCGCTCGCGATCGACGGCCCGGCGCTGACGATCCGCAAGTTCTCGGCTGACCCCTACCAGGCCGAGGACCTCGTCTCGTTCGGGACCCTGACCCGACAGGTCGTCGAGCTCCTCGAGGCGTGCGTGCGCGGCAGGCTGAACATGCTCGTGTCCGGGGGGACCGGCGCCGGCAAGACGACGACGCTGAACGTGCTCTCGTCGTTCCTGCCGGACGACGAGCGCATCATCACGATCGAGGACGCGGCCGAGCTCCGGCTGCAGCAGCCGCACGTCGTGCGTCTCGAGTCCCGCCCGCCGAACATCGAGGGCAGTGGCGAGGTCGCGATCCGCGACCTCGTCCGCAACGCCCTGCGCATGCGGCCCGACCGGATCGTCGTCGGTGAGGTCCGCGGCGGCGAGACCGCTCGACATGATGCAGGCGATGAACACGGGCCACGACGGCTCGATCACGCACGATCCACTGCAACTCGCCGCGCGACGCGCTCGCGCGACTCGAGACGATGACGCTCATGGCCGGGCATGGACCTCGGCGTGCGCGCGATCCGCGAGCAGATCGCCTCGGCGCTCCACGCTGATCGTGCACCAGACGCGCATGAAGGACGGCGCCCGCCGCATCACCCACGTCACCGAGATCGTGGGCATGGAGGGGGACATCATCACGCTGCAGGACCTGTTCCTGTTCGACTACAGCGCCGGGCTCGACGAAGAGGGCCGCTTCCTCGGGCAACCTGCGGTCGACCGGGCTTCGCGCCCGCGGTTCATCGAGCGGCTCCACGATCGGGCATCACGGTTCCGGCCGAGGTGTTCGCGCCGATCCCCGGGGGGCGAGCGGCGTGACGCCTCGCCGGTTCCTTCTGGGGGTCCTCCACCGGGCTCGCTGCTCATCCTCGGCCGTCGCTTCTGCGCCGTCTTCCTCGTCGCTGCGATGATGCTCGGGGGCCGCGAGCGCCGGAGCGCGAGGCCGCGCTGGCCTCCGAGCACGGATCGGGGGGCGGGTCGAGGGGGACGCCGAGCCCGAGGCGGCAGTCGCCCGCTGGATGCCGACCGGCTTCGCCGACTGCTGGTCAGCGTATCGCGGTGGCAACGGGCTTCAGCGCGTCGCTCGACGAGCGTCTCGAGCGGGCTGGCGCTCCCGATCCTCGCCGGGTGAGTTCGTCGCCCTGACCGTCGATGGGCGCGCTCGCCGGTGCGATCGTTCGGGGCGCTCCTGCTCCAGAACATCGTCTTCATCCTGCTCGTCGGCCGCCGCGGCGCACTGTCCCGTACCTGTGGATGGCACGGTCCCTTCGGAAGAGGCAGCGGGCGCTCATCGATCAGCTCGCCGACACCCTGTCGATCCTCGCGAGCTCCCTGCGAGCCGGTTACTCGTTCCTCCAGGCCCTCGACACCGTGTCGAAGGAGATCGGTGAGCCCTCGGCGACGGAGTTCCAGCGCGTCGTCGCCGAGATCCGGCTCGGCCGTCCGATCGACGATGCGCTGACGTCGATGGCGAGAGGGTTCGCAGCGACGACCTCAAGTGGGCCGTCATCGCGATCAACGTGCAGCGCCAGGTCGGCGGCAACCTGGCCGAGGTCCTCGACATCGTCGCGAACACCGTCCGCGAGCGCGCCTACATCCGCCGACAGGTCCACGTGCTCTCCGCCGAGGGCAGGATCTCGGTCGCGATCCTGTCCGCTCTTCCGTTCCTGATCCTCGCTGTACATGGTCCGTCGTGAACCCCGAATACGTTCGGCCGCTCTTCACACCGAAGATCGGGCTACTTCGCTTCTCACGATCGGCGGGGCGTGATCGCGATCGGCGATCTACGTCATGACGAGGATGGTCAAGATCGATGTCTAGCGTCTGGCTGCACTCTCGCGCTGGTGGGAACGTTCCTCGCGATCTTCATGGTCGGCGTGATCGTCGACATGTTCATGCAGCGAGCGGAACCGTCCCGTCGACGATCCTCGAATCCCAGATCGGGGCCGTGACGGACTCGATCGACCTGCGGCAGCAGGAGCTCGAGGGTTCGCTGCTCGACCGTGTGGTCATGCCCGACGGCGAAGCGGCTCGGCCAAGGGGTAGTCCGTCTCACGCCGTTCGATCTTCATGCGAGGATCAAACGGAAGCTCGTCCTCGCCGGGAATCCCGACGCGGTGGGACGCCGAGCGTGTCGTCGCGCTGAAGATCATCGGTCGGCATCGGCGGTCTCATCCTCGGTCTGTTCGCTCGCGAGCTTCCTTCCGCTCGGCGCGATCTGGCGGATCGCGCTCATCGTGGTCGTCACGCGATCGGCTACCGCTCCCGGCGCCCGCTGTCCTCGATGGCCAACCGGCAGAAGATGATCCGCATCAGCTGCCCGACGTCATGGACCTGCTCACGATCAGCGTCGAGGCCGGTCTCGGATTCGACGCCGCGATCGCGCAGGTCGTGAAGCAACGTTCCCGGCTCGCTTGCCGAGGAGCTCAGTCGACTCCTGCAGGAGATCCAGATCGGTGTCAGCCGCGTCGACGCGTTCCGCCATCTCGGAGACCGCACCAACGTGCCGAGCTCCAGGGCTTCGTGCTGTCGATGATGCAGGCCGACATGTTCGGTGTCTCGCATCTCGAACGTGCTTCGCGCGCAGTCGCGCGAGCTGCGGCAGAAGCGGCGACAACGGGCCGAGGAGATCGCCCAGAAGATCCCGGTGAAGCTCCTGTTCCCGATGATCTTCCTGGTGATGCCGGCGATGTTCATCGTGATGCTCGGTCCCGGCGTCATGAAGATGCTACGACCAGTTCTTCTGATATCCGGCTCTCGCCGTCAGCCAGTAGCCGCTGCTAGGCTGCTCGCCGATGAACGTCGCCTACCAGGGCGAACCCGGCGCGTACAGCGAGGTCGCGGTGCGCGCCGCGTTCCCGGACGCCGAGCCGATGCCGTGCGACACGGTGCGCCTGGTCTTCTCGCGCGTGACGAGCGGCGAGGCCGACTTCGGCGTCGTGCCGGTCGAGAACTCGCAGGCCGGCTCGGTGAACGAGACCTACGAGCTGCTCCTGAACAGCAGCCTGGTGACGCATCCTCGGGCGAGGTGGTCGTGCGCGTGGACCACGCCCTCGTGGCCCCGCCGGGCGCGCGCCTCGAGGGCATCGGCGCGCGTACTCGCACTGGCAGGCGCTCGCCCAGAGCGAGGACTTCCTCGCCGTGCACCACATCGAGCCGGTGCCGGTGCACGACACGGCGGGCGCCGCCCGCATGGTGGCCGAGGCCGGCCGGCTGGACGAGGCTGCGATCGCGAGCGTCGAGGCCGCGAACCGCCTGGGCCTCATCGTGCTCGCCGAGCGGATCCAGACGTACCCCGACAACTTCACGAAGTTCGCCGTCGTCGGGACGCGCGACGCCGGCCTCGGTACGCCGGACAAGACCTCGCTCGTGATGGCCGTGGCCGATCGACCGGGGTCGCTCCTCGCGTCGCTGCAGCCGTTCGCCGAGCGCGGCGTCAACATGGTCAAGCTCGAGTCGCGTCCGCGACGTGGCGCGCCGTTCGAGTACGTCTTCTACGTGGACATCGAGCGGGCGGCGGACGACCCCGACGTGCGCGCCGCCTTCGATGCGGCGCGGCTGCACACCTCGATGCTGAAGGTCCTGGGCTCGTACCGCGGCGTCGAAGGGTCCCGTGTAGGCGAGGGTCGCGGGAGACTGCCGACGATGGCCCACGGCGGCGGCATGCCACGGGACCGCGCATCCCCTTCGCTCTCCGCCGTCGCCGTCGTGCTCGTCGTCGCGCGCTGGGCGCCGTGTGGTGCCTCGGTGGCCTTCCGGGTGATCGAGGCGGCGAGACGGCGCCGCCGGGAGCCCCTGACCCTCGGCGAGCGCAACCATCTCACCCTCACCCTCTCCGGCCCGTCCGCATCGCCGAGCCCGACGCCATCGCCGACCCCGCCCGATCAATCGCCGCTTCGACGGGCATCACGACGTTCCGCGGCAACGCGACGCGGACCTACTACGGGCAGGGGCCGATCGCGCACGGAGACCCGTGATCCTGTGGCGGTACCCGGCGACCGGCGCGCCTCTGCAGCACGTCGTCGGTCGCGAACGAGACCAAGCTGTGGTGCGGCACCGGCTGGACCGGTCAGCCGCACGTGATCGTCGGGCAGGACGGCGCGATCGAGATCCGGATCAACGCGTACGACGGCGCGTACCACTTCCTGGACGGTCGCACCGGGGAACCGATCCGGCCGAAGCTGCAGACCGGCGACCTCGCGAAGGGCTCGGCGACGAGCGACCCCGACGGCTATCCCCTCTACTACGCGGGCTCGCGCGACAACCTACCTGCGCGTGATCGCCCTCGATCGTCCCGAGCCCACCGTGCTGTGGTCGGTCGAACTCGCAGACGAGCGTGCCGAACCCGATGTGGAACAGCGACTGGGACGGCGCGCCGCTCGTGATCGACGACTCACCTGATCGAGGGCGGGGAGAACTCGTGGCTCTACGTGATCAGGCTGAACCGCGACTACGACCGCGACGGACTCGTGACCGTCGACCCGGAGATCGTCTTCACGGCTCCGGGATTCGACGAGGAGCTCATCGTCCGTGCTGCCTGACGGCGACGTGTCCATCGAGAACTCGGTCGCGTTCCGGGACGGCGTCGTCTACTTCTCGAACTCGGGCGGGCTCGTTCAGGGCTGGGACATCTCGAAGATCCTGCGTGGGCGGAGCGACGAGGCCGAACGCGTGTTCCGCTTCTGGACGGGCGACGACACCGACGCCTCGGTCGTGATCGACGAGGACGGGCTCCTGTACGTCGCGAGCGAGCTCCAGCGCTTCAACGCGCGCGCGGCCGAGGTCGGACAGCTGATGAAGCTCGACCCATCGGAGCCGAAGGACCCGCTCGTGTGGTCGTTCGCGATCACGGAGCGTGGCGGGCGACGGGCTCGGCGGCGTCTGGGCGACGCCTGCCCTGTACGGCGACATGCTGTACGTCGCGACGAACTACGGCGACCTGATCGGCCTCGACCGCATGACCGGTGAGGAGTACTGGCGTATCCACCTCGTCGGCCCGACCTGGTCCTCGCCGGTGCCGATCGACGACGTGCTGCTCGAAGGGGACTGCGGCGGAACGCTCCACGCGTACGACATCTCGGGCAACCTGCACAAGGAGCCTCGCGAGATGTGGTCGCTGCAGCTCGGCGGGTGCATCGAGTCCACCCCGTCCGTATGGGACGGGATGATCTACGTCGGCACGCGCGGCGGCGGTGTGTACGCGATCGGCCGCGAGCGCTCCTGACGCGGCTCCCGGCGACGTCCGCGATAGGCTTGCCCGATGCCACCGCTCGGCGTCGGCGAGCCCGCTCCGCCGATCCCCGGAGTCACGTTCGGGGAGGGCCCGGTCGGGCTGTTCTTCTACAAGGTCACGTGCCCGACCTGCCAGCTCGCCGCGCCGACGATGTCGGCGTTCGAGCGCGCCTACCCCGGTCGGGTCGCGGGCATCGGGCAGGACCCGCAGGACCTGCTCGATGCGTTCGGCGTGCAGCACGGCATGGGGATCCGCTCGCTCGAGGACCGTCCGCCGTACGACGTCTCGAACGCGTACGGGATCGACTCGGTGCCGACGCTGATCGTCGTCGGAGACGATGGAACGGTGATCGAGTCCGTGGGCGCGTGGGACCGCGAGGGATTCAACCGCGCGTCCGAGCGCATCGCGGTGGGGCTCGGCGTGGAGGCGGTCACCGTGTCCGAGCCCTCGGACGGGCTGCCGAGCTTCAAGCCCGGCTGAGGGTCTCGCAACGCGGGCTAGTTCAGCCCGCCAGCAGCCGGAAGAACTGCACCGCGCGGTCGAACTCGGGCAGCGCCTGGAGCTGTGAGGTGCGCCACACGACGAGCGCTGCCCCCGCGACGGCGAGTCCGAGGAAGCCGAGCGTGGTGATGAGCGTCCGCTGCCGGCGGTCGCCCCAGCCCTCGGCGACGAAGCCGGCGAGCACGCCCGCCACGAACCCGCCCAGGTGCGCGCGCCAGTCGATCGAGCCGAACGAGAAGGCGAACAGCACGTTGATGAGCAGGAGGGTCGTCGCCCAGCGCAGGTTCGCCGCGGCCAGCGCGAGGTGTCGCCGCCGGTAGTTGTACGCGACGAAGGCGCCGAAGATCCCGAAGATCGCGCCGGACGCCCCGACGCCCACCGCGGTGCCGGGGCCGAACGCGTACGAGGTCGCGCTCGCGAGGAAGCCGGTCAGGAAGAACAGCAGCACGAACCGGGGGGTGCCGAAGTCGCGCTCGATCATCGTGCCGAACACCCAGAGCGCCCACGCGTTGAACAGGATGTGGAACAGGTTCGCGTGGAGGAACATCGCCGTGAACAGGCGCCAGAAGTCTCCGTCGGCGATCAGGAAGGGCTGGAGGGCGCCGAGGCCGAGCAGTCGGTCGCTGCTGGCGCCGCGGTTCAGCGAGCCGGCGCCGGCCGAGACCATCTCGAGCACGAAGACCCCGATGATCGCGACGAGGAACACCTTCGTGGCGGTCACGCTGCGCACGGCGATGCGTTTGCCGGGCCCCTGGCGGAACTCCCGGCGTGCCTGCTGGATGCACTCGGGGCACTGGTGGCCGACCGGGGCCGGAGTCATGCACTCCGGGCAGATCGGTCGGCCGCAGCGTGCGCAGTGCACACGGGTCGGCTCGGTCGGGTGCCGGTAGCAGTACTCGACGGTCGGCGCGGGCGGTGGGGGGATCCGAGGATCCCCGGGGCGACCCATGGCGCACATCCTACGGGCTGCCCTCGGCAACGGCGGCCGAGCTCAGGCGCTCGCCGGAAGCGCCTCGAGGGCTTCCGCGACCTCTCCCTCGCTCCAGAGCGAGCTCCAGCGGTCGAGGATCGTGCCGTCGGCCCCGATGAGGAACAGCCAGGGCTCGGTGAGGTCGCCCGAGGGCATCTGGAGCCAATCGGTCGCGGCCTCGTTCAGCACCTGGTTCTCGAAGTCCTTCCAGATCTCGACGTGGATGAACGCGGCGCGATCCGCGTACCGCATGGAGAGATCCTGCACCATGTCCGTCACCGGCCCGCAGAACTGGCTCACGCAGTAGACGGGCGTCGCGAACACGACGAGCGCCGGACGCCCTTCTCGGATCGCGCGTGCGATCGTCCACCCGTGGAGCTCGGGGTCGGGGACCTCCCCCTCGGTCGCGGCCCGGGAGTCGATCGCCGCCTGCGGGACGCCCTTCGAGTCGAGGGTGAGGTTCTCGGTCGGCAGCGCGGGGTCGCCGGGCGCCGGCAGGGCCGGCTGCTCGCCGACCGCGAACGTCGCGAGCGCCTGCTCCGTACCCACGTCCTGCACGTCGGCCGTGACGGAGACCTGCCAGAACCCGGCACGGTCGAACGTCACGTCGCTCGCCTCGTACACGCCGCGGCCCTCGGACGGCAGGGTGATCCTCGGCGCGTCGCCCGAGCCGGTGCTCCCGAAGACCGGGACGAAGCTCGCGGTCGCCATCGGGCCGGGCTCGGGCGCGACGGGCGCCGCGGCGGTCCCGATGTAGGAGAAGGCGAAGTCCACCGTGCCGTAGCTCACGAGCTCGTTGTCGTTCGTGACGAGCCCGACCGACACGCGCTGCGGTGCGCTCGCGTACAGATCCACGCTCGCAACGATCGCGACGATCTGGGCGCGCGATGGCGTGGACGGGGTCGGGCTCGGTGCCCCGGACCCCTCCGAAGAGCACGCCACCGCGAGCACGCCGAACGCGAGCGCGGCAGCCAGGTCTCGCCCCCGGCGGAGCGGACTCACGACGGCTCCGGGCATGTCGGAGCCTGGAGGTCCGCGGCCGCCATCGCTCCGGCCAGCGCCGCGAGGAGCCCGTCCACGTGGGCGCCGAGGCGCGCCGTGTCCGGGGCCGACTCCAACAGGTCGGCCTCGACCTTCGACTTCGCCTCGAGCAGGGCGGCCGAGGCCGCGCGGTCGGTGGACTCCAGCCGGTCGGCCAGCTCGTGGAGCGTCTCGTGGACGTCGTCCTCGAAGGTCGCTTCGGCCCCGGCGACGTCGCCGGCCGCAACGTCGGCGGCGACCGTGCACAGGGAGACGTAGGCGCGAGCTTCGGGCGCGACGGTCGCGCTCGCGGAGGCGCTCGGGGAGCTCTCGGCGGATCCCGCGCATGCGCCGGCGAGCAGCGCGAGGACGATCGTCGCGACGAGGGACCGGATACGCATGGCAACCATCTTCCCGCGCGAAGGCCGAGGCGTCAGTTCGGGATCGCGCCCTCCAGGCGCAAGAGCCATGCCTTGCGCCACTCGTCGCCCCCGTACTTGCCGATGCCGCCGCTCGCCGGCACGACGCGGTGGCATGGGACGACGATGGGGACCGGGTTGTCGTGCAGGGCGTTGCCGGCTGCACGGGCGGCCCGAGGGCTCCCCGCGCGTCGGGCGACGACGCCGTAGGTGGACACGGAGCCGAAGGGGATACCCGCGGTCGCCTCGAGCACCCTGCGGAAGAACCCCTGCGGCACGAACGCCCAGTCGATCGGCACCCGGAAGCGCCGCAGGTGACCCGCGAAGTATGCGTCGAGCTCGCGCCGAACGCGGTCGGAGCCCTTCGGCGTCCTCGAGCAGACGGGGCGACACGACCTCAGCGACCTCCTCGAAGACCCGGTCGAGGCGTTCGTCCGGGTACGCGACCCGCACGAGCCCGGCCTTCGTGACGAACACCGTCACCCGGCCGAGCGGCGAGTCCACGGTGCCGACGGCGACGTCGACGAGCCCTCGGCGTCGCGCCGCACCCGCGAGGTTCTCCGGCGGCCCGACGCGAGGCGGCCTCGACATCCGCGGCGCAGGCGCCGGCGGAGCACGTCGTCGCTCATCTCGGAACCCTCCCCGCGAGCGCGACGCCCGCAGCTTCTTCCGGCCCTCGGAGGCGCTCGACCTCGCGCCGCCTCCTCGGAGCATCCCAACGCCCTCGCCACCTCGGCGTACGGCAGGTCGAGCACGTAGCGATGGATCACGGCCGCGCGTTGCATCGGCGGTAGCCCGTCGACCGCCCCCCAGAGCTCCGGGTCGGTCTCGCCGGCGCTCGGGCGCGACGCGCTCGGGTAGATGCTCGACCGGGAGCGGTCGCCGCGCGCGCCCCCGCCAGAGGTCGTGCGCCTTGCGGGTCGCGATCGTGAGCACCCACCCGCGCAGGTTCTCGGCCGTCCCGCAGCGCGGGTAGGCCCGCAGCGCCGACAGGAAGGTCTCCTGGAAGCAGTCGTCGGCGTCGTGTGGCCCGACGGCCGCGAGCAGGAACCGGTACACGTCGGCCCGGTGCTCCTCGAGGAAGGTCGCGAACGGTGGCACGCCACTCACGCCGGAAGAACGGCCCGGGGCGATCCGCGACGTGAGACGGCGGCGCTCAGACGATCGGCCATGGGTAGGGTCGTCCCGGGCCGGGCTCCGGGAACCGTGCTCCCTCGAGCAGGTCGGCGAGCCGGCGCGTCGGCCCGGATCTCGACCGGGCTGAGGAGGTCCTCGAGCCGGCGCTCGCGAAGCGGCCACGCTCGACCTCGCTCGCCGACGCGCTCGAGGTCCGCGCGCATGTCGGCCGGGACCTCCTCGCCGACGAAATCCCAGATCACCGTGCGCAGCTTCGGCTCGTCGTGGAAGCACACGCCATGGTCGATCACGAAGAGCCGTCTATCCGTCGAGAGCAGGCAGTGCCCGGACTTGCGGTCGCCGTTGTTCGCGACGACGTCGAAGAGCGCGATCCGACGGAAGTCGTCGGGCCGTTCGTCGCGCATCGTCAGGTAGTGACGAGCGCGGGCTCGAACTCCACGAAGAGCTGCACCGAGCCCTCGCCGTGGGGCCGTCGCGCAGGACGGTCGGCGGCACCAGGGCCAGCCGAGGGCCTCGGCCGCGACGTGCGCGGCGACCTCGCGGCGACAGAGCGTGCCCTCGGGGAAGTCCCACAGGGGTGCCTCGCCGGCCCGCGGCTTGTAGACCGCGAGCACCGGATCGGCGCCCCCCCGCAGGCGGACGAGGAACGGTGTAGTTCGAGGACCGCGGGAGCAGGCCGAGCAGCTCGAGCTCGCCCTCGCGCAGGAGCCGCGGAGGACCTCGGCGCCGACCTCGTTCACCCGCGGCCGGCCCTCCGTGACCGTTCATCGCCGGGCACGTGTGACCCTCGGGATCGATCGGGTTGCCGCAGAACCGGCACGCGGGACGTCCCCGCGCCGCGACCGCCGCCCCGTGCCGGGAGAGGGCCAGCATCTGGTCGCGCGTCGCCCACAGACGGATCGAGCCGGGCTCGGGTCCGTCGATCTCGGCGAGGACCTCCTCCTCGGCCTCCTCCTCGGCGTCGGGGACGAGCTCCTCGAGCTCCAGCAGGATGAGGTCGCGCTCCGTCGCGTACCCGATGGCGAGCTTGCCACCCGCCACCTGGGCTCGAGCGGTTCCTCGAGGTCCAGCTCCGCCTCCCGGGCCTCCCGCGTCTCCTGGCCGACGCGCGCCAGGATGTCGAGGATCGAGGCCGCGAGCAGCTCGACCTGCTGCTTCTCGACGTGACCGTCACGAGCTCGCTGCCCCGCCCGGACCTGCAGGTAGAACGTGCGACCGCCGGGCTCGCCGACGCGATCGGTCGTGATGCGATCGACGGGTCCGATCTCCACGTCGCCTATCCTGCCACCTTCCGCAGCCGCCGACCCGCGGCGCTTCGGTCGAGGCGGTCGACGGGGCCAGCGAGCCCAGATCGCCGGTGTCGTTGACCTTCAGGATCGCGGCGTGGCCCTCGTCGAGCGCGACCGCCGACACCGAGGCGGGCTCGACCGCGAAGCGCTGAACAGGTCGAGGTGGATCCCGGCCAGGTCGGCGAGCACGAGCCGGACCACGTCGGCGTGGGTAACGACCACCACCGAGCCGTCGGGGTGCGTCCTCGGCGATCGCCCGGACGGCGTCCACCGCCCTGGCCTGCACGTCGCGGAGGCTCTCGCCTCCGGGGAAGCGGAAGCTCGACGGGGTGCGCTGCACCGAGCGCCACTGCTTCGTCCGGGCGAGCTGCCGGATCGAGCGACCGGTCCACTCCCCGTAGCCATCTCCAGGAGGGCGCGCCGCAGGTGCACCTCGCCCCGCGCGTCGAGCGAGGGGCGCCGCGGTCTCGCGGCAGCGCTCGAGCGGGCTCGAGTAGATCGCCTCCACCGGGATCGCCTCGAGGCGTGCCGCGAGTGCCTCGGCCTGCGCGCGCCCGCGCGCGTGAGGTGGACCCCGCGTGACCAGCCGGTGAGGACCTTGCCGGCGATCGGCGTGTCCGCTGGCGGACGAGGAGCAGGAGCGTCATGACGGGTAGCCTACGCGGCTTCGGGGTGCGGCGGAGGTTCACCGCGGCACGGGCAGGCGGACCTCGAACGTGGAGCCCACGCCGAGCTCGCTCCGCACGCTGACCGTGCCCGCCGTGATTCTCGACGACGTGGCGCACGATCGACAGGCCGAGGCCCGTCCCGCCGGTCTCTCGCGATCGGGCGCGATCGACGCGGTAGAAGCGCTCGAAGACCCGGCCGAGATCCCGGCCGGGGATGCCGATGCCGGTGTCGGCGACCGTGAGCACGACCTCGCCACCGTCGGGCGCCAGCCGCACGTCGACGCGCCCTCCCGGTCGCGTGTAGCGGATCGCGTTGTCCACGAGGTTGCGGACCATGAGCGCGAGCTCGCGGGTCGAGCCGCGCACCGGAGGACGGGCTCGCGCGTCGCACCGTCGAGCGCGACGCCGGCCTCGGCGGCGGTGCCCTCGAACCGTTCGGCCTCGTCCCGGAGCGACCGCGTCGAGCGCGACCGGCTCCTCCAGGGCGCTGCCGGTCTCGAGGCGAGACAGGTCGAGCAGGTCAGAGACGATCCGCGACAGCCGGGCCGCCTCGCGCTCCAGCTGCGCCGCGAACCGGGGGACCACCGCC
The DNA here is from genome assembly GCA_963708985.1 of uncultured Actinomycetes bacterium. Classification (GTDB taxonomy): domain Bacteria; phylum Actinomycetota; class UBA4738; order UBA4738; family HRBIN12; genus HRBIN12. The sequence continues at coordinate 303,494 of CAVPUQ010000009.1, read as the reverse complement.
GGGTCCTCGAGCGCCGCCGTCCCGATCGTCTCGGCCGCCGCCTGGATCGAGGCGGCCGGGGTCTTCAGCTCGTGCGAGGCGTTCGAGACGAAGTCGCGCCGCACCGCCTCGAGCCGGCGGGCATCGGTCACGTCGCGGACGACGAGGAGCACCGCGACGCCGCCCACGGGGATCGCGTCGCCGCGCAGCCACCGGCTCGGGGCGCCGGTCTCGAGCTCGACGCTGCGTGGGGTGTCCTCCGACGTCGCCGCGCGGACGACCTCCCGCAGGCCGAGGGGGAGCAGCGAGTCGAGCGACGCGGGCATCCCGCCGAGGAGCTCCCCGAGCGCGAGGTTCGCGAACACGACACGGCCGTCGAGCTCGACGAGCAGGACCCCTTCACGCATCGAGGACAGCACGAGCGCCATCGACCGGCGCTCCTCCTCGACCTCACGGAGGTACCCGCGAGCGTCCCGAGCCTCACGCTCGGCGACTTCGATCTTCGTCCGGCTCGCGGCGCGGTCCCGGACGAGGAGCACCACCGAGACCGCCGCGATCGCGAGCCCGAGCACCACGAGGAGCGTCTCCACCGGCGCAAGTGTAGATATGGGCGGATCCGGCGGCGGGTCACCTGCCCGGGTTCGTTCACGTTCCGTTCACGAACGGGCCCCGGGGCGGTCACGAGCGCCTCCTAGCATCCCGAGCGGAGAACGGCCCGCAGGGGCGTTCGATGCTCGACCAAGGAGGAGACATGGGGAAGCGCAGGATGAGGCTGGCGGTCGTCGGGGCCGCGCTGTCGCTCTCGGTGGTCGCCGCCGCGTGCGGTGGCGGGGATGGTGGTGGTGACACCGGGGGCACCGGGAGTGGCGACCTGAGCGGCACGATCACGATCTCGGGCTCGTCCACGGTCCAGCCCATCTCGAACCTCGTGGCCGAGCTCTTCAACCAAGACGTGGCTCCGGGCGTCTCGATCAGCGTCGACGGTCCCGGCACGGGCGACGGCTTCGTCCTGTTCTGCAAGGGCGAGACCGACATCCAGGACGCTTCTCGCCCGATCGAGCAGGCGGAGATGGACGCCTGCGCGCAGGCGGGGGTCGACTACGTCGAGCTCGAGATCGCCTTCGACGGCATCACCGTGATGACCAACCCGGCGAACAGCGTCGAGTGTCTGAAGCTCGGCGACCTGTACGCGCTGTTCGGGCCCGAGTCCCAGGGCTTCGGCTCGTGGAGCGACGCGAACCAGCTCGCCACCGAGCTCGGCGGCACCGGCGACTTCCCGAACGCCCCGCTCGAGATCACGGCGCCGGGCGAGGAGTCCGGGACGTACGACGCCTTCATCGAGCTGGCCGGCATCGAGGACACCGCGCTCGGCCGCGGCGTCCCCGAGAACCAGGCCGGCGCGCTTCGGAAGGACTACCAGCCCTCGCCGGACGACAACGTCATCATCTCGGCGATGGAGGGGTCGCCCTCGGCCCTGGGCTTCGTCGGGTTCGCGTACGCGCAGAACGCCGGAGACCAGATCAAGGAGATCCAGGTCGACGGCGGAAGCGGCTGCGTGGCGCCGAGCGCCGAGACCGATCGCCGACGGCCAGCTACCCGCTCTCGCGGTCGCTCTACATCTACGTGAACACGGCGAAGATCGCCGAGAACCCCGCCGTGAAGGCCTTCGTCGACTACTACCTCAGCGACAACGGTCTGGTGACCGGCGTCGGTGAGGCCGGCTACGTCCAGCTCCCCGCCGATCGGGTCGAGGCGACACGCTCTGCCTGGGAGCGGCGCTGCCGCGTAGGCGCCGACCGCGGGAGAAGGGGTCGGATTGCCGTCGAGGCGCCCGGCCCTTCTCACGGTCCGCGCGCGTTGGCTAAGGTACGCGAGCCATCATGAGCCATCTCCCGGTCTCTCTCGAGCTGATGCGCGGCAGCGCGAAGCGGCGTCGCAAGGAGCACGTCGTGAAGGGCGTGTTCGGAGCGGCGGCCGCGCTCGGGCTCATCATCAGCCTCGCGATCGTGGCGGCGCTCGCCGGCGAGGCGTTCCGGTGGCTCACGCGCATCGATCTCCGGCTCGCTGTGGTCCGAGGGGTGGTTGCCTCGCTCGGACGAGTTCGACCTGCTCACGCTCTTCTCGGGCACGATGATGATCGCGGTGATCGCGATGGCGGTCGCCACACCGCTCGGGCTTGGCGCGGCGATGTACCTGTCCGAGTACGCGAGCCCGAGGATGCGTCGGATCCTCAAGCCCGTGATCGAGACGCTCGCGGGCATCCCGAGCGTCGTGCTCGGCTACTTCGCGCTCACGGTGATCAACCCGTCCCTGGTCCAGAGGCTCTTCGCGAGCGCCGGGACCTTCAACTACCTGTCGGCGGGGATCGCGGTCGGCATCCTCACGATCCCGCTCGTCGCGACCATCAGCGAGGACGCGATGCACTCGGTCCCGGCCGCTCTCCGCGAGGCTGCCTACGGCATCGGCGCTCGCCGGCGGACGGTGACGACCAAGGTGGTGTTCCCCTCGGCGATATCCGGGATCGTGGCGTCGCTGATCCTTGGCTTCGCGCGCGCGGTCGGGGAGACGATGGTGGTCGCGATCGCCGCAGGCGCGACGGGCTCGGCCCTGCGGACGTTCGATCCGCTCCACGGAGGTCAGACGATGACGGGCGCGATCTCCTCGCTCGCGATCGGGTCTGACCAGGTTCGAGGCTCGGGCAACGCTTTCCAGGCCCTGTACTTCGTCGGGCTCCTGCTCTTCGTCATCACCTTCATCCTCAACGTCGCGAGCGAGCGGTTCGTCCGCCGGGTCCGGAGGATGTACTGATGGCGGTCGTCGTGCCCTCGGCCACCCGCTCGACGGTGGAGGCCGCTCTCCGGGGCCGCGGGCCGACGTGCGCGGGCGTATCTTCGGGTCGACGCTCGTCCTGGCGCTCCTCGCGTCGGTCGCGATCCTCGTCACGCTGCTCGTCACCACGGCGGTCACGGCGTGGCCGGTGCTGAGCACGCGAGGCTGGGACTTCGTCCGCAGCAGCGTCTCGAGCATCGAGAGCCGAGCCGGGGTCTGGCAGGGGCTGACGGGCTCGCTCGTCCTCGTAGCGTTCGTCGCGGTCATCGCGATCCCGATCGGCGTCGCGGCCGCCGTCTACCTGCAGGAGTACGCGCGGGACACGCGGCTGAACCGAGCGCTCATCGCGAACGTCCGGAACCTCGCCGGGGTGCCGTCTATCGTCTACGGCATCCTCGGTCTCGTCGTCTTCGTGCAGGCGCTCCGGAGCATCACCGGTCCGGACACGTACGGTCGCTCGTTCATCTCCGGTGGTCTCACGCTGTCGGTGTTGGTGATGCCGATCGTGATCCTCGTCACGATGGAGGCGCTCCGTGCGGTTCCCGCGAGCATCCGCGAGGCCGCGTACGGCGTCGGGGCGACCCGCTGGGAGGTCATCCGGAGCCACGTGCTCCCGTACGCCGCACCTGGCATCTTCACGGGGGCCATCCTGTCGCTCGCGCGCGCCTTCGGCGAGACGGCGCCCCTGTTGCTCGTGGGCGCCGTGACGGGCTACTTCTCGGCCGGGACCGGGCGAGGCTTCGTCGAGATGCTGCAGGGCAAGTACACGGCCCTGCCCGACGCAGATCTTCGCGTGGGCGAGGCTCCCCGGGCAGGATTGGCGGCAGAACACGGCGGCCGCGATCGTCGTGCTGCTGGCGGCGATCCTGATCGTGAACCTGCTGGCCATCTTGTTGAGGAACCGGTATGAGCGGAAGTGGTGATCCGATGGACGAGGTGACCGTCCCGGTCGGCGGGCGTGGGGCGCGTCTGGCCGTGGGGATGGAGAGACCGGCCGTGGACGCTGAGGCGCTCGAGACCGTCTTCGACCTCCGAGATGTCTCGGCCTTCTACGGCGAGTTCCGCGCGGTACGCGACGTGAGCCTGCCGATCTACCGCAACCAGATCACCGCGTTGATCGGGCCCTCGGGGTGTGGGAAGACGACGTTCCTGCGCTGTTTGAACCGGATGAACGACCTCATCGAGGGAGCGAGGATCGAGGGCTCGGTCAGGTACCACGGCGTCGACCTCTACGCGCCCGAGGTCGACCCGGTGGAGGTGCGCCGGCACATCGGGATGGTGTTCCAGAAGCCGAATCCCTTCCCGAAGTCGATCTACGACAACGTCGCGTTCGGCCCGAAGATCGCCGGCTACAAGGGGAACATGGACGACCTGGTCGAGGAGTCGCTTCGACGGGCGGCCCTGTGGGACGAGGTGAAGGACAAGGTGAAGAGCTCGGGCATGGCGCTGTCGGGCGGGCAGCAGCAGCGGCTGTGCATCGCGCGCGCGATCGCGACGACGCCCGACGTCATCCTGATGGACGAGCCGTGCTCGGCGCTCGACCCGATCGCCACCCAGCGGATCGAGGACCTGATGCAGGAGCTCGTGAGCGACTACTCGATCGTCATCGTCACGCACAACATGCAGCAGGCGGCTCGGGTGCAGCGATCGGACGGCCTTCTTCACGGTGGAGATCGACGAGCCGACGGGCCAGCGGACCGGTACGGTGGTCGAGTACGACCGGACCGAGACGATCTTCACGAACCCGTCCGACGAACGGACCGAGGCCTACGTCACAGGAAGGTTCGGCTGATGCCCAGGGGTCACTTCCACGACGAGCTCGACCGGCTCGAGCTCCAGCTCTTCACGATGGGTGAGCTCGCGGCGGCCGCGGTGCGAGGGTCCGTCGACGCGTTGATGGAGCACGACGACGCGAAGGCGCGCTCGGTCATCGACGGCGACGACGAGATCGATGCCCTGTTCATCGAGATCGACCAGGGGGTGTTCTCCCTCCTCGCGCTCCAGGCACCGGTGGCGGGCGACCTGCGTCTGATGTCCGTCCTGATGCACTCGAGCGGCCACCTCGAGCGGATCGCCGATCAGGCCGTGAACATCGCGAAGCTCTACGAGGTCACCGAGTCCCTGCCGACGAGCCGGTCGATCCTGCAGATGCTCGGCGAGATGGGCGATGTCTCGGTCGAGATGATCAGGTCCGCGATGGAAGCGCTCCGACGGCGCGACGTGAAGATGTGCGAGCGCCTTCCGGAGATGGACGACCCGCTCGACCGCCTCAACCGCCACATGCACCTGGAGGTGGCCAAGCTCGCCGACGACCCGCGCGCGCTCGACTGGGGCATGCACATGAACATGGTCGCGCGGGCGCTCGAGCGGGTGGGCGACAACTGCGGTCGACATCGGTGAGCAGGTCGGGTTCCTGCTCACCGGGGAGTACCGGGAGTTCACCGACGCCTCGCACACGGGTGTCGTCGCCGATGAGGACTGACGCGCCGATCCGGATCCTCGTCGTCGAGGACGAGGATCCGTTAGCCGACTCGGTGCGCTACAACCTCGAGCGCGAGGGGTATGCGGTCACGGTGGCGACGCGACGGCCGACGGGCGATCGACCGGTTCCACGCGGAGCCGCCCGAGCCTCGTGATCCTCGACCTGATGCTGCCCGAGCTCTCGGGCCTGGACGTCTGCCGGCTGATCCGGGCCGAGTCCGACGTCCCGATCATCATGGTGACGGCGAAGGACTCCGAGGCCGACAAGGTCGCCGGGCTCGAGCTCGGCGCCGATGACTACGTCACGAAGCCCTTCAGCGTCCGCGAGCTCGTTTCCCGCGTCCGTGCCAACCTCCGCCGGAGCCGGGGACCGGCTGCGGCCGTCCCGGAGGAGGTGCTCACGGGGGGGCCGGTGCGGCTGGACGTGGCCCGGCACGAGGTCACCGTCCGGGGCGAGGCCGTGTCGCTCCCACCCAAGGAGTTCGAGCTCCTCGAGGCGCTCCTGCGTCGCCCGGGGCGGCTGCTCACCCGGGAGCTGCTCATCGAGGAGGTCTGGGGAACCGACTACTTCGGCGACACCCGGACCCTCGACGTGCACATGAAGCGGCTGCGCCGCAAGGTCGAAGACGACCCGCATCGTCCGGTTCACCTCGTGACGGTGCGAGGGTCTCGGCTACAAGTTCGTCGACTGACGAACCCCATCCCGTGCGTTTGTCGCGCGCCCCGTCGGGTGAAAGACTCCGGCCGGATACGGCGAAAGGGGCGGTGACGGTGCCACGCTGGCGGCTGCGGCTCGTGCCACGGGACGAGAGCTTCTTCGAGCTGTTCGTGAAGCAGGCGCGCAACATCGAGGTCGCCGCCGACGCGCTCCTCGACCTCATCTCCGACTACCGGGACGTCGAGGCCAAGGCCAGCCACTTGCGCGATCTCGAGCACGAGGGTGATGAGATGACCCATGAGGTGATGCGCCGCCTCGAACACCGTGTTCGTCACCCCGCTGGACCACGAGGACATCCACAAGATCACCAGCACGCTCGACGACGTCCTCGACCACATGGAGGCGGCGGCCGACCTGTTCGTGCTCCACAAGATCGACGCCCCGCTGCCCGAGATGAAGGCGCAGGCAGACGTGCTCGTCCTGGCGACGCGAGCGATCCGGCAGGCGTTCGAGACCCTGCCGCAGCTACGCGCAGCTCTCGCCGTACTGGATCGAGGTCAACCGGCTCGAGAACGACGGCGACCGTGTCTACCGGCGGGCGGTCGCCGACATGTTCGGCGGCGACCACCGGGCGCTCGACGTCTTGAAGTGGAAGGACATCATCGACGAGCTGGAGGCGGCCATCGACCGCCTGGAGGACGTTTCCGACGTCGCTCGAGGCGATCGCGCTGAAGCACGCCTGATGCCCCTTTGGCTCGTCCTGGTCCTGGCCTACGTCTTCGAGTTCGCCAACGGGTGGACCGACGCCCCGAACTCGATCGCGACCGTCGTGTCGACCCGGGTCCTGCGGCCGCATCACGCGGTCCTGATGGCGGGCGCGCTGAACCTCGTCGGCGCGCTCACCGGCACCGCGGTCGCGAAGACGATCGCCGAGGGGATCGTCGACCCCGAGTTCGTGACCCTCACGACGATCGGCGCGGCGGTCCTCGCGGCAACGATCTGGGCGCTGGGCGCACAGTATTTCGGGCTTCCGTCGAGCGAGTCCCACGCGATCATCGCGGCGCTGCTGGGAGCAGGGTTCGCCGTCCGGCGGTCTGGCAGCGCTCGCGTCATCGGGCGCCAAGAAGGCGCTCATCGGTCTCGTGACGTCGCCGCTCGGGGGCTTCTTCATCGGGCTGATCCTCATGATCGTCTGATCTACCGGCTGTTCGCGAAGGTCCGCAAGTCGACGGTGAGCCGGGTCTTCGGCAAGGCGCAGATCGCATCCGCTGCGTTCATGGCCTTCAGTCACGGCACGAACGACGCGCAGAAGACGATGGGCATCATCGCGCTGGCGCTCTTCCTGAACAAGGCCGGCACCCCCAGTGCGGCGCCGAACCTCACGATCGAGCTGTGGATCATCTTGTCGTGCGGGCTCGTGATCGGCGTCGGCACGATGGTGGGCGGCTGGCGGGTCGTCCGCACCCTCGGTCTACGCATGACGAAGCTCGAGCCCGTCCAGGGGTTCGCCGCCGAGACCGGTGCGGCGTTGGTCATCACGGGGGCCGCGCGGCTCGGCATCCCGGTCTCGACCACGCACGCGATCGGCTCGTCCATCATGGGCGTCGGGGCGACGAAGCGGTTCTCGGCGGTCCGGTGGGGGGTCGCCAGGGCAGGTGGTGGCGGCCTGGATCCTCACGTGGCCGTCCTGCATGGTGCTCGGCTACGTGCTCGACAAGGGGCTCACCACCGTCTTCTGAGCGACCGCCGGGTGGATCGCCGGCGTTCGGCCCTTGTCTCGGATCGCTGCCCGCCGATACCATCTGTTGCCTTCCCGATGAACGCCTCCATCCTTCCCGAGCTCCCCGAGTCGCGCTTCCTCAACCGCGAGCTCTCCTGGCTCGAGTTCAACGCGCGCGTCCTCGCGCTGGCGGAGGATCCCGGCCTGCCCGTTGCTCGAGCGGGTGAAGTTCCTGGCGATCTTCTCGAGCAACCTCGACGAGTTCTTCCAGGTCCGCGTCTCGGGCCTGCGGGAGCAGGTGGCCGCCGGCGTCGTCGACCTCGAAGACGCCGGACGGGCTGAGCCCGGCGGAGCAGCTCGACGAGATCCGGGAGCGGTCGGCCGAGCTCCTCGCCCGAGCCGACGCCGCGATGGAGGCCGCTGCTGCCCGAGCTCGACAAGGCCGAGATCCGGGTCGTCGGTCTCGAAGGGATGAGCGAGGAGGACCTCGCGACCGTCTCCGAGGCCTTCCACGAGCGCATCTTCCCGGTGCTCACGCCGCTGTCCGTCGATCCGGCGCATCCCGTTCCCGTACATCTCGAACCTGTCGCTCAACCTCGCCGCGATCGTGCGGGACCCGGTGACCCGGGTGAACCGCTTCGCGCGCGTCAAGGTGCCTCCGCTCCTTCCCGCGGTTCCTCGCGCTGTCCGACGGCGAGCGGTTCGTGCCGATCGAAGACGTGATCGCGGTGCACCTGGACGCCCTGTTCCCCGGCATGGAGATCGTGTCCCGGCACGTGTTCCGCGTGACGCGCGATGCCGACGTCGAGGTCGAAGAGGACGAAGCCGAGGACCTGCTCGCGGCGATCGAGAGCGTCCTGTGGCGCCGCCGCAGGGCCGCGAGCCCGGTGCGACTCGAGGTCGACCACACGATGACGCCCGAGGTGCTCGAGCTCCTCGTTCGCGAGCTCGACCTGGAACCGGCGGACGTGTACGTCTCGACGCGGGCTGCTCGACCTCGCCGGCATGATGGTGCTCACGACGCTCGACCGCCCGGACCTCAAGGACGAACCATGGACCCCGGTGACGCAGCCTCGCGCTGCGGGCCGAGGAAGGGGAGCCCGACCTGTTCGCCGTCGCTGCGGGAGGGCGACGTGCTCGTGCACCACCCGTACGACTCGTTCGCCGCCTCGGTCGAGGCCTTCCTCGACCAGGCCGCGACGGGACCCCGACGTCCTCGCGATCAAGCAGACCCTCTACCGCACGTCCGCCCAGGAAAGCCCGATCATCAGGGCGCTCGTCCGAGCGGCCGAGGCCGGCAAGCAGGTGGTAGCGCTCGTCGAGCTCAAGGCCAGGTTCGACGAACAGGCGAACATCACGTACGCGCAGGGCGCTCGAGGAGGCGGGCGTCCACGTCGCGTACGGCGTGGTCGGACTGAAGACCCACACGAAGACGTCGCTCGTCGTCCGGCGCGAGGACGGCGGCGTCCGCCGCTATGCGCACGTCGGGACCGGCAACTACAACCCGACGACGGCCAAGCTGTACGAGGACCTCGGACTGCTCACGGCCGACCCGGAGATCGGCGCGGACCTCACGGACCTGTTCAACGTCCTCACCGGCTACAGTCGGCAGCGCGAGCTACCGCCGGCTCCTCGTCGCCCCGTACGACCTGCGCCCCAAGCTCCTCGAGCTGATCGAGCGCGAGTCTCGCCCCGGCGGCAAGATCGTGATGAAGATGAACAGCCTCGTCGACGCCGAGATGATCGATGCCCTCTACGCGGCCTCCCAGTCCGGAGCCGACATCGACCTGGTCGGTCCGGGGGATCTGCTGTCTGCGCCCGGGCGTCCCCGACCTCTCCGACAGGGTCCGCGTGCGCTCGGTCGTCGGCCGGTACCTCGAGCACTCGCGGATCTTCCGGTTCGGGCGGCGCGCGAGTGGATACGACCACTACATCGGCTCGGCGGACCTCATGCCCCGGAACCTCGACCGCCGGGTCGAGGCGACGACGCCGGTACTCGACCCCGCGTTGAAGCGGCGGCTCGACCAGATCCTGCGGGTGCTCCTGCGCGACGACGTCCTCGCCTGGCGCCTGCGCGCCGATGGCCGGTGGACGAAGGTGCGCGAGCGGAAGGGCTCCAACGCGCAGGATCGGCTCCAGGAGCTCGCGCTGGAGCGTGCCGGGCGAGCGAGATGAGCCGGGAGCGTGAGATGAGTCTGGAGCGCGAGATCAAGCTCTCGGTCCCGGCCGCGTTCGCGCCCGCGGACCTCGCGGACATCGAGGGCTTGGCCACGACGTCGTCCGAGCCGCGTCGCTACCGGACCGTCTACGTGGACACGGACGATCTGCGGCTGGCGCGGTGGAACTGCAGCCTGCGGCACCGCGAGGGCGAGGGCTGGACACTGAAGCTGCCGCCGACCTCCGAGGGCATCGTGGTCGTCCGCGACGAGATCGCCTTCGAGGGCGAGGCTCGCCGCGTCCCGTCCGAGGCCGCGGAACTGGTCGCGCGTACTCGCGAGCCGAGGAGCTGCGGCCGGTCGTCCGCCTCCGGACCCTCCGGCGAAGTGTCGAGCTGACCGACGCGCATGGTGTGCCCCTCGCCGAGGTCGTCGACGACGAGGTCTCGGTGATGGACGGGGCGCGGGTCGCCGCGCGCTTCCGCGAGGTGGAGCTCGAGATGCGGGAGGACGTCGAGCGGACGCTCGTCGACGCGATCGTCGCCCGCCTGCGCGAGGCCGGCGCGAGCCCGACCGACGGGACGCCGAAGTACCGGCGGGCCCTCGGCGCCCGGGCATCGGCCCCTCCCGAGGTGGTCGTCCCCGAGCTGGGACCGGAGGCGTCGGTGGGAGAGGTCGTGCGGGGGGCGTTCGCCGCCTCGGTGGTACGGCTCCTGCGGCACGACGCCGGCGTGCGGCTCGGCGAAGACATCGAGGACGTGCATCAGGCGAGGGTGGCCACCCGGCGGCTCCGCTCGGATCTGCGGACGTTCCGGGACGTGCTCGACCCGGACTGGGACGCCGCGCTCCGCGAGGAGCTGGGTTGGCTCGGCGGCGAGCTCGGGACGGTGCGGGACCTCGACGTGCAGCTCGAGCGGCTCCGCGGCCGGGTCGCCGTCCTGCCCGAGGAGGATCGCCCCGTCGGCGAGCGGCTCGTGGCGGGCCTCGCCGGCCGGCGGGCGGCCGCCCGCGACCACCTGCTCGAGGCGATGCGCTCGCAACGCTACCTCGCGCTGCTCGACCGGCTGGTCGCGGCCGCTCGCGAGCCGGCCGTGGTGCCCGAAGCGGCGAACGCTCCGGGGGTCATGGCGCTCGCCGCGGCGATGGAGCGGCCGTGGAAGCACCTGCGGGGCTCGCTCGAAGGGCTCGGCGAGGACGCGCCGGACGCCGACCTGCACGTCGCGCGGATCCGCACCAAGCGGGCTCGGTACGCGGCCGAGGCCGTCGAGCCCGTGTTCGGCAAGCGGGCCCGGGATTTCGCGCGGGAGGCCGCGGCGCTCCAGGAGGTGCTCGGCGAGCACCAGGACGCCGTCGTCGCGCAGGCGTGGCTCCGTGGGTCGGCGGCCGGCGGCGGTCGGCGAGCGTTCGTCGCCGGCGAGCTCGCGATGCTCGAACGGCAGGCTGCCGCGGCGGCTCGTGGGCGCTGGCGGGGTGTGTGGAAGCGTCTCGCGCGCAAGCGCGTTCGGTTCTGGCCGTGACCGAGACCCCCGTGACCGCGGACGGTCCGGTCGTCCGAGCGGCCGGCGGTCTCGTCGTCCGGCGCGACCCCGAGGACCGACGGACCGTCGCGGTCGTGCACCGGCCGAAGTACGACGACTGGACCTTCCCCAAGGGCAAGCTCCAGCCGGGCGAGTCCGACGAGCAGACGGCGATCCGCGAGGTCGAAGAGGAGACGGGCTTGCGGTGCGCGCTCGGGCTGGACCTCGGCTCGGTCCACTACCGCGACGGCGAGGGGCACCCGAAGGTCGTGCGGTACTGGGTCATGGAGCCCGGGGACGGGGCCTTCGTTCCGGGCGACGAGGTCGACGAGCTCCGGTGGCTCGCGCTCGACGAGGTCGCTCCCGTGCTCACCTACGACCACGATCGGGCGCTGCTCGAGACCTACCTGCGGACGGCGGGCGAGGCGCCCTCGTTCCTCGTTCGCCACGGGAAGTCGGGCTCGCGCTCGGGTTGGACCGAGGATGACCGGCTCCGCCCGCTCTCGAAGGCCGGACGCCGGCAGGCCGACGCGCTCGTCACCGCCTTCCGAGGCCGGGACGTCGAGCGGGTGGTCTCGAGCCCGTACATCCGGTGCGTGCAGACCGTTCGGCCGCTCGCGCTCGATCGGGGATTGCCGGTCGAGACCACGGAGGCGCTCGTCGAGGGCGCGCCGCCGGAGCAGGCGCTCGCCCTGCTCGAGGAGGCGGGGCGTACGCCGACGTTGTTCTGCACCCACGGCGACGTGGTGCCGGCCGTCGTGCTCCACCTCGCCGAGCGGGGGGCCGAGCTGGAGGGCGAGCGCGACTGGAAGAAGGCGTCCGTGTGGGTACTCGAGCGCCGCGACGGTCGGGTCGTGCGGGCGCGCTACCTGCCGCCGCCGGCCGACCGATAGCAGGCTGGGCTACCCGGCGACGGTCTGGCCCAGCACCCGCTCCAGGGGAGCGATCCAACTCGCGATCTGGGTCACGGGCTCGAAGCCTAGACGTCGGTACAGGGTTGCGGCACGGCCGCGGGGCTCCGCGAGCAGGTAGGTGCGCTCGGCGCCGGCTGCCGTCGCCTCGTCGAGCGCGCGAGCGGTGAGCGCGGTCGCGTGCCCGCGCCGCCGAGCCTCGGGCAGCGTGACCACGTGGTCGAGGTAGCCGATGCCCTCGAGCACGAGGAGCGCCGCGAACGCCGCGGGTGCACCGCCCACGCCGGGGACGACGAACCACCGCCGGCCGGCCGGGAGCAGGACGTCGTGCTCGATCGCAGCCAACTGGTCGAGCATCGTCTCGTCCGTGACGTCGAACAGCAGGGTCGAGGACCGAAGCGCAGCCCAGAAAGCGGGGTCGGCGTCGGATATCTCCTCCACGGGACCGCCGGCCTCCGATCTCGACCCGGGCTCGAGCGCGCCATCGTGGGCCATGACCAGGTCCCACACGATCCGGTCGCCGCGGGTGCTCGCCTCGACGAGCAGACCCGTCTGGTCCTCGGGGGAGAACACGACCACGTGCTCGCGCCGGCTGCCCGAGCGAGCGAGTGCCGGCAAGAGCGGGATCTCGATCTGCTCGAGGTCGACCGGCCTCTTGCTCTCGACCCGGGCGTAGTTCGCCTCCTGGACGGCCGGGTACCGAGCGTCGGCCACGACCGCGCCCCACGCGGTGCGCTCCTCGGCCTCGAACAGGCCGTCGAGCGCCCGCCAGAACCGCAGGAACGGCTCGAGGTCCGGCATCGGGCGGAGTCTAGCGAGAGCCCGAGCGCGGTAGGCTCGCGACATCGTGCTGACGGTCCGCGCATATCGGGACGGCGGCCTCGTCGAGGAGGGCCCGTTCGACGCCGCGTCCGTCGCCCACGCCCGCGACGTGGCGACGCGCGTGTGGGTCGACGCCGTAGATCCGACCGTTGAGGAGCTCCAGAGGCTCCAGCGGAGCTTCGACCTGCACGAGCTGTCGATCGAGGACAGCCGGAACTGGGGGCAGCGGGCCAAGATCGAGCGATTCCGCGACCACGACTTCATCGTCGTCCACGGCCTGTCCCTCGGGGCCGGCGACGACCTCGAGGACCGCGAGGTGCACCTGTACGTCGGCCGCTCGTTCGTCGTGTCGATCCGCCGGACGCCGTTGTTCGACTTCCACACCAGCTTCGAGCGCCTCGCCCGGCGCGACGACCTCGAGCGCGAGGGCGTCGGCTACCACCTGTACGTGCTGGTCGACGAGGTCGTGGACGGCTACCTCGACGTGGTCGAGCGGCTCGAGGACACGACCGATCGGATCCAGGAGCGGGTCGACCGCGCGGATGGGGAGTTCGAGGAGCATCCCGAGCGCCCGCTCGTCTCGGACATCTTCCGGGTACGGCGTACGGTGGCCCGGCTCCGACGGCTGGTCGTCCCGATGCGCGAGGTCGTCGACCAGCTCCAGGAATCGCCCGGGCTCGTGACGCCCGCGCTCGGTCCGTACTACCGCGACGTCGAGGACCACGTGATCCGGACGATCGAGCTGATCGACAACGTGCGCGACATCCTGACCTCGGCGCGAGAGGTGCAGCTCGCGCTCGAGTCCATGCGGCTCAACGTCGTGATGAAGAAGGTGACCTCGTGGGCCGCGATCATCCTCATCCCGACGCTCATCGCCGGTATCTACGGGATGAACTTCCGGCACATGCCGGAGCTCTCGTGGCAGATCGGGTATCCGCTCGCCCTCGGGATGATGACCCTCGCCGCGGGCGCCCTGTACTGGGTCTTCAAGCGCAGGGACTGGCTCTAGGCCTGTGTCGAGCGCTGGAGATGCGCTGCGTCTCGCGGATCGTCGTCGACGAAGACCCGCCCGGGGCAACCGTGGTCGCGACCTCCCTCGAGGGGGTCCGGGGCGCCGTGGACCGGCTACCCCGCCCGGGCGGGCTCGTTCGCTAGCTCCGAGCGCTGCTCAGCCGCAGCCCCAGATGCTCCACCCGTCGGCGGAGTTCGCCATCCGTATCGAGACGATGATGTTCGCGCGGCCGTTGTAGACGGATCGATCCGGGAACCCCCATTTGTCCGCGCGGTCGGGCCAGTAGCGAACGGCCTGCTGGAAGACGCCGGCGTACCCGGAGGGGTTGTAGGCGTCGGTCTTGAATCCCGACTCGCACCTGGCGACGTCGAGCGCTTTGTCCGCGCCCCCGGGGCTGCCCCAGTGTCGGGCGGCGCACCGGATGAGTCGCTTCACCTCACGCCTGGAGGTCCTCCAGTCGTGGTCGCAGATGCGTTCGGAGACGGTGCGGGCTCTCGGCTCCGGGACGTCGCTCGGGCGCTGCCCGGGACGAACGTCAGGAGCACGGACATGACGGCCGCCGCGATGAGGACGCGGCGGCGCAGGTTGGTGAGATAGGTCATCGATGGGTTCACCCCCGCCGTGGACGCAGGCTGGCGGCCAGGTCCGCGCGACCGGTCGGCGGGCTCCGCCGGTCGTCCAGCGGTAGGTCGTGGGTGGGCGGATCACCTCCTCGTGTCGAGTTCCGATATGCGACCTCGACGCACCCGTGCGCCCGGGTCCCAGCTCCCCTCCCCATACGTGCGCCGTCCAGCCCTGGGCGTGGGGGAAGACGCACGATGCGGGCGGGGGAGGATCGGACCGAACGTCCGTTTGCGTCCCCGCGACCCTACCAACGCTCTCCGACATCCGACAACGTGAACGTGACCCGCGGTCATCATCGTTCGCCCGTACGATGAGACCGTGCCGAGCACCGTCCTCCTCGCAGCCCCGCGCGGCTACTGCGCCGGCGTCGACCGCGCCGTCGAGGCCGTCGAGCAGGCCTTGGCCAAGCACGGCCCGCCCGTGTACGTGCGCAAGCAGATCGTCCACAACCTCCACGTCGTCCGCGATCTCGAGTCCAAGGGCGCCGTCTTCGTCGAGGAGGAGACCGAGGTTCCGTCCGGCGCGGTGGTGGTGCTCTCGGCGCACGGGGTGGCGCCCGACGTCTACGCGAACGCCGAGGCCCGCGGCCTCACCGTGCTCGACGCCACCTGCCCCCTCGTCACGAAGGTGCATCTCGAGGCACGACGCTTCGCGGGCGAGGGCCGAACGATCGTCCTGATCGGCCACGCCGGTCACGAGGAGGTGGTCGGCACCACCGGCCAGGCGCCCGAGCCGAACGATCTTGGTGCAGGACGTCGAGGAGGCCCGGACGGTCGAGATCCCCGACCCGACGAACCTGTCCTACCTCACCCAGACCACGCTCTCGGTGGACGAGACGAACGCGATCATCCGCGTCCTGCGCGAGCGCTTCCCCTCGATGGAGGGCCCGCCGCGTGAGGACATCTGCTACGCGACGCAGAACCGTCAGGACGCGGTGAAGGAGGTCGCCCGGCGGGCGGACGTTGTGCTCGTGATCGGCTCGGTCAACTCGTCGAACTCGAACCGCCTCGCCGAGGTGGCCCGCGAGCTCGGCGCGCCGGCGTACCTCGTGGACGACGAGACGGAGGTCGACCCGGCCTGGCTCGAGGGCGCCGAGGTCGTGGGGTTGACGAGCGGCGCCTCGGCTCCCGAGTGGCTCGTCGAGCGCATGCTCGCCTTCCTGGCCGAGCACGGGGCGACCGAGGTCGAGGAGGTCACGCAGGCCGAGGAGCGCCTGCGCTTCTCGAACGTCCGGGTCTAGGACCGCTCAGGTCCAGGCCGAGAACTGGTCGCGGTCCTCGTCCTCGGGCTCCAGGTACGGCGACCGCCACGAGGGTCTTCGTCGCGAGCACGCCGGGGAGCGGGATCAGCTGGTCCACGATCACCCGAGCCGCCTGTTCCCACGGGTACGGGATCTCGGCGATCACGTCGTACTCGCCCGCGACGAGCGCCACGGCCGAGACGTCCTCGAGCGCAGGCGAGCGCCTCGACGAGACCGGATGCGGTGCCCGGCGCGGCGCGCACGTGCACGAAGCACGCGTCACCATGCTGCTGCATCGGGACGGGCGTCCGGAGCCCGCCGCCCGCGAGACCCAGGACATCGTCCGGGGCACGACCGGCGCGGTGACGGTCCGCTCGATGCCCTCGATACGGTGCACCTGCCGGACCAGGGTTCCGGCGATCGAGAGCAGGTCGGGCCCGTGCGCGGCGGCCAGGACGTCCCAGTCGCCGATGACCGTCACGGCGGCGCGGATCCCCTTCGTGGCTTGGAGCTGGACGACGACGTCCTCGACCCGTCCGGGCTGAACCCGCAGGTAGACGAACGCGTCCACGCCCGCAGGCTAGGGCTGCCCGCCGGGCGGTGCAAGGACCCGGCTCACTCGGCGGGGACGCCGGCCCGGCACAGGGACGCGAGCTCCTCCTCGCCGTCCTCCGGGCCGACCGCGATGAGCCGGTCGCCTGCGCGCAGGACGAACCCCGCGCGAGGCCGGTAGATCCACCTCGGTCCGCGCTGGACCGCGAGCACGAACATCCCGGTCTCGGTCTCGAGCCGCAGCTCCCGCAGGCTCCGTCCGTCGGCGCGGCGTGCCCTCGCTCGACGACCATCTCGGCGCTCGTCTCCTCGGTCTCCTCGAGCGCCATCTGCACGACGGGGTGGAGCGGCTCGCCGTGCTCGACGTACCACGTCATGTCGCGCGCGGCGTCGCAGATCGACTCGCTCGCGGCGGCGAGGCGGATGCAGACCGCGGAGCTCGTCGACGTCACGGGCCTCGGGCGCCGCGCGCAGGACCCAGGACTCGAGCTCGTCCTGCAAGATGTCGGCACGAGCCTCGAGCGCCGCGACCTCGGCCGCGAGCGCGCGGTTGTTGAACAGGAGCGAGGAGTAGGCGAGCCCGACCGCGGCCTCGGCGAGGTCCTTCAGCTCGACGAGGATGTCCACGGCGCGATCGAGCTCGGACAGCGGCGGCGCGTCGCCCTCGGCGACCTCGGGGAGCTGGGGAGCACCCGCCAGATCGCGGACGAGATTCACGCCTTCCTCGGGGCCGCGCACGAGGAGCACGTCGCCCTCGGAGATCACGTCGTCGGGACCAGGGTCGAACCGCCAGTCCATACCGCTCCGGATCGCCATCACCCACATGCCGGTCTCGGTCGGCAGGGAGAGCTCGCGGAGGGTCTGACCGATCGTGTGGGACTCGGCGCGGACCTTCACGCGTGCCGTCATCTCGTCGGCGTGCCGGAGGTCGGGCCGCAGGACGTCGGGGATCCCGAGTCGTGCCGCGACGACGCGAGCGACGTCCGACGCTGCGTCGCCGATCTTCTCGATCGCGTCGGCGATCCAGAGCACGCCGGCCATGCCCTCGGCGTCCTCGGGACTGCGGGCGGCGAGCATCGCCATCGTGCGCAGCCGGCGGAGCGAGCCCCGCTGGCGGTCCTCGAGGCGCTCGACCTCGCGCGCGAGCTTCTCCTCGTTGAAGAAGACGGCCGCGTAGGCCAGGTCCACCATGAGCTCGGAGGCGTCCTTCGCCTCGACGAGCAGCTCCTTGACGGTCTTCGGTTGGTCATCCATTCGGCAGCACCCCCGATGATGTCATGACCAGCAGGACGCACGCGACGCCAGCCAGGTCCAAGACGCTCGTGATGATCGGCACGCTCTGGTTGTCCGGATCCAGGCCGAACCGGTAGGTCACGATCGCGAGGTAGTAGCTCGCGACGAGCGTGAGCGGCGTGACGATGAGGCCCGCGAGCAGCGTGCCGCGCAGGAGCGCCCCGAACGCCGGCATGCCCTCGAGCCCGGTCGCCGTCCCGAGCGCCCAGCCGATCGCTCCGATCATCGTGAACACGGCGAGGCTCAGCACCGCCACGATCGACGCATCCACGACCGCCGGGCCCTCGGGCAGGCCGCGCGGCGTGATGACACCGATCTGGAGCTTGGACGTGATGCGCGAGGCGAAGATGCCGCCGAGCGCGCCGGACTGCGAGACGAACGGCGGGATGAGCGCGAGCAGGACCGGCACCGCCAGCAGTTGCGGCTCGCGCGTGCGCAGGAGCGCTCCGGCCAGCACGTCGAGGATCGGCGTGAGCAAGATCGTGGCGGTCATCTCGAGCACGATCCGGCGGATCACACGGTCGGCGACGGTATAGGAACGCACCGCCGCGTACAGGGCGGCGACCACCGCGAGCCCGGCGGCGACGGTCGCCACGGCGTCGTTCCGCACGAGGTAGGTCGCGAGGAACAGGCTCGGCAGCGTGGTCATGTCGCCGAGCGCGGTGACCATCGGCGTGGCCACCGAGTCGAGGTCCCACCCGCGTCGGTGCGAGAGCACCGACAGTCCGAGCGTGATGAGCAGGATGAACACCGAGCCGAGCGCCCCGCCGACGATCGAGATCGTCGACGAGCTCCCAGATCGAGATCGACGGCGTGCCGAACGCGATGGACGCGACCCTCGCCAGCACGGCGAGCCACAGCGCCGAGCTGAAGGTCGTCACCACGGCGACGTAGACGTTGCGGTACAGGGCACCGCCGCGCTCGAGGGTGGGCTCGAGCACCCCGGCCGCGTTGGCCGTGCCGAGGCGCGCACCGATCGCTCCGAAGATCGTGCCCTTCATCCCGACGGCGGCCGGGATCAGGACCAGCAGGCCGGGAAGGTCGTCGAGGGTGCCGGTGAGGTGGGCGAGGGTCAGGCCGGCGACGAAGCCCGCGACCGTGCTGAGGGCGAGCGCGACCAGGCCCTGGCGGAACGTGCGCTGTTCGGCGCGCCAATGGGCCCACAGGGTGCGAGCGGGGCGGCGGAGGGCCATAACGGTTCGCTCATCGATCCTTCACCTGGTCGGGGTCGGGCCGCGGGGCCCGAGGAAGTATGCGGCTCGGGGCGCGGCCGGGGCAACCCCGCGAGCGGGTTCCTCAGGTCTGCTCGAGGACGACCTCGTCGACCCAGTCGCGGGTGAGGAACAGCCAGAACGCGAGCCCCGCGAACGGGCCGTACCGCCGGAACCGGCGTTCGATCGCCGCGTCCGTCACGGCGCGGCGCCCGGTCTTCTTCGCGTAGGTCGGGCGGGTCCACGAGTCCAGGATCAGCCGGTGGTACCGGCCGACCGTCATCATCACGTGAGCCGCGGCGTACGGGCCGACGCCGGGGAGCGCGAGGAGCTGCTGCTCCATCTCCGCGTCCGAGAGCTCGTCCGGGGTGGCGCTCGAGATGCGCTCGAGGTCGAGCTCGCCCTCGGCGACCGAGCGCGCGAGCCCGATGAGGTACGCGCCGCGGTACCCGGCTCGGGCGACGTCGCGGTAGAAGTCCTCGCCGGCCTCGGCCATGCGCTCGGGCGTCGGGAAGGCCCGCCCGAACGGGCCTACGGCGGCGGCGCCGGGGGCGGGCTCGCCGAGATGCTCGACGAGCGCATCCACCATGCGGCGGGTGGCCGACCACGTGCAGTTCGTCGTGCAGACCGTCTTCACGACGTCCTCGAACACGGTCGGGCTCTGCACCATCCGTCCGGCACCGGTGATCGCCCAGGACAGGTCGGGGTCCTCGGCCGCCATCTCGTAGAACGGGGACAGGTCGGCGTCCAGACGGAGCACGTGCCGGACGATCGCGGCCAGGCGATCCACGGTCGCGGCCGAGACCGCCGGCCCGAGCACGGTGATCGCACCGCTGCCGTCGCGTCCGGCGTGGATCCGCACCGTCCGCGGCCGACCTCGGCCGGCGCGGCAGCGTGATCTCGAGGGAGCGGTAGTCCTCGGCGGGGCGCATCGGCGGCAGGTCCACGAACCCGTGTGAGTTGAGGGTCCGGACCAGGTCCACCGGCTCGCCGCCCGCACCGATCGAGCGGGAACTCGACCGTCGTCACCGGGAGGCCCTCTGGCGCTCTCGCCAGGCGCGGACCTTCGCGCGGTTGCCGCAGACCTCCATCGAGCACCAGCGGCCCGAGTGGTTCTTCGATCGGTCGTAGAACACCGCTCGGCAGTCCTCGGAGGCGCAGCGTCTTCAGGTGCGCCAACGTGCCGTCGAACGCGGCAACGAACGCGATCGCGACGACCTTGCCGAAAGCCGCGGTCGACGCCTTCGCCCCTCGGCTCGAGCGTCGGCGCGTGATCGGCGTGGAAGTGCGGGTGGAGCCCGGCCTCGGCGCCGAGCCGGTCGATCACCTGCACGTCCGTCGGGGGAGAGCGGCTCGCCCTCGGCCGTGAGGATCAAGGCGCGGAGCGCCCGACGCAGTTCGAGATACGTCTCACGGTCCGCGTCGGTGAAGCGTTCCCTCGGTGCGAGGAGACCGCGCTCGACGAGGAAGGTCCGGATCATCTCGAGCGGCGGGTCGAGCGTGGGCCCCTCCGGGTCGTGGTCGTGGAGGTTCAAGAAGCGCTGGACGATCTCGAGGTCGCCCGGCGCCGGAGGGGCGTCGTCGTGCTCGGCGATGTCGATCATCTCGACTCGGAGTGTACACCGGCGAAACCGATTGACAAGTTACGATAACCGATATAGAGTTCATGCAGGTTACGAAGGGAGACCGCGATGCAGCAGCCGTGGATGAGGAACGAGCTCGCGAGGGAGCGCACGGCCGCGTTCCGTGCCGAGGCGGTGCGTGACGGTCGCGCCCGCCGGCCTCGTCGCTTCCGCCGTCGCCCGCGCGGCTCGGTCCGGCTCGCGCTCGGCCTCCGCCTGGTGAGCGCCGGCCACCGGTTCCTCGGTGACGGCGTGGAGGCACGGTGATGGGCGCGCTCCTCGCCACCGCGTTCGTGATCGGCTTCTGGCTCCTGCTGTGGGCCGGCGCCGCGTGGGCCGCGCCGGACACGCGCGACGGCCGGGACTGGAGACATCGCCACTCGTTCGGCGGTGGACCTCGGACGTTCGACTGAGGGACGAGCACCGGTACCATGACGCGATCGTGATCGCGTTCACCGACTGGGCCGTCGAGATCCTCCAGCGCACGTGGCTGGCCGCGCGCCGCTTCAACCCCGACGCTGCTGTGCGCATGCAGCGAGCCCCTGGCGGCGTCGAGTTCGTCCTCACCGACGAGCGCGCCGAGACCGACCAGCTGATCCCCGGCGATGGGTTCGAGCTCCTCGTCGAGCTCGGCCTCGAGGGCACGATCGACGTCGTCGAGCCTCACGACCGCCTCATCTTGCGCCCGCCCGGCGACGCCGGGCGGAGCGTCAAGCCCCACTGATGCAGACCGGCCGCGACCTGGGGCTACACTGCCCGGCATGAGCAAGCCCGTGCGTCCGGTCGCGCTCGCGGCGGGCCCCGTGATGGTGATCGGCGGGGCCGAGGACAAGCTGCGGCACAAGGCCGTCCTCAGCCGGTTCGCGAGGTTCGCCGGCGGGCCCGAGGGCCACGTCGTCGTGATCTCGACGGCATCCTCGCTCGGCGATGAGGCGATCGAGATCTACCGTGGCCTGTTCGACGGGCCTCGGGATCGGGCGGGTCTCGGGCCTGCGACCCGAGGAACGCGCGGAGGCGAACGACGCGGCCGTCGCGAAGCTCCTCGCCGATGCCACCGGCGTGTTCCTGACGGGCGGCAACCAGTCACGACTGACCCAGGTCGTCGGCGGGCACGAAGCTCGCGGACGCGGTTGCTGCTCGCGCACGACCGCGGGGCCGTGCTCGCGGGCACGTGCGCGGGGGCGAGCGCGATGGCCAGCCACATGGTGGCGTTCGGGCAGCTCGGGCGCCGACGCCGAAGAACCGGATGGTGCAGCTGTCGGCGGGGCTCGGCGTCATGCCAGAACGTCGTCATCGACCAGCACTTCGAGCAGCGCGGCCGGGTCGGGCGGCTGCTCGCGCTCGTGGCGCAGTCGCCGGCGCTGCTCGGCATCGGCGTCGACGAGGACACGTGCGCGATCGTGCATCCCGACCGCACGCTCCAGGTGATCGGGCAGGGGCGCCGTGACGATCGTCGACGGCGGCCACGTCAAGACCGACGCGTTCCGCGGGCAAGGGCTATCGTCCGATCATGGTGAGCGGGCGCGGTCCTGCACTCGCTCCCGGCGGGCTACTGGTTCGACCTGCGCGGCCGCGACGCTGCTCGCCGAGCCGCGGGCCCTCGAGCGAGCGCGAGGCCTCGGAGTGACGGCGAAGCTCGGACCCGGACCTACAGGCCGAGCGCCGGCGCGCGAAGCAGCGAGCCCGCGGCGAGCAAGCCGCAGGGCGAAGCCCGACCTGCACGATCGTCGAGACCCGGGTCTACCGCGGCCCGAACTTCTGGTCCTACGACCCGGCGATCCACCTCGTCGTCGACCTCGGCTCGCTCGAGCACTTCCCCTCGAACACGATCCCCGGCTTCACCGACGACCTCCTCGAGCTGCTGCCCGGCCTGCGGCGAGCACTCGTGCTCGCGCGGCACGCGCGGCGGCTTCCTCGAGCGGCTGAACGAGGGCACCTGGCTCGGCCACGTCGCCGAGCACGTCGCGCTCGAGCTGCAGCGCGAGTCCGGCGCGCACGTCTGCCGGGGCAAGACCCGCGCAGCAAGGGCGAGCCCGGCCGCTACAACGTCATCTACGGCTACTGGGACGAGCAGGTCGGCCTGGCGGCCGGACGCCTCGCCGTGCGCCTGGTCAACCACCTCGTCGAGGCCGACCCGGACTTCGACTTCGACGCCGAGCTCGAGCGCTTCATCCTGCGCGCCGAGCGCCGCGCGTTCGGTCCGTCGACGCAGGCGATCGTCGACGAGGCCGTCAGCCGCGACATCCCCTGGATCCGGCTGAACCAGGACTCGCTCGTGCAGCTCGGCCAGGGCGGTACCAGCAGCGGATCCGCGCGACGATGACCTCGAAGACCTCGGCGCTCGCCGTCGACATCGCCG
Organism: uncultured Actinomycetes bacterium; assembly: GCA_963708985.1. GTDB lineage: Bacteria > Actinomycetota > UBA4738 > UBA4738 > HRBIN12 > HRBIN12. Next base: position 280,508 of record CAVPUQ010000009.1, on the reverse strand, counting down.
GCGACAAGGACCTGACCAGCCAGCTGCTCGCCGCGGCCGGGCTGCCGGTGCCCGCGCAGGAGATCGTGCGCGACGAGGACGCGGCCGTCGCGGCCGCGAAGCGCATCGGCTACCCGGTCGTGATCAAGCCGCTCGACGGCAACCACGGCCGCGGCGTCTGCCTCGACCTGCAGGACGAGCGCGACGTGCGCGGCGGCTTCAGCGCGCTCGCCGAGGGCCGCGCCGCGGCGACGTCATCGTCGAGTCCTTCGTCACCGGCAAGGACTACCGCTGCTCGTCATCGACGGCCGGATGGTCGCCATCGCCGAGCGCGTGCCGGCCTCGCGTGACCGGCGACGGCAAGCACACCGTCGAGCGAGCTCGTCGACGATCACCAACGCCGACCCGCGGCGCGGCGTCGGCCACGAGAAGGTGCTCACCCGATCAAGGTCGACGAGGCCGCCGAGGCGCTCGTCGAACAGGGCTACGCGCTCGACGACGTGCCGCCCGAGGGCGCGATGGTCAAGCTCGCCGCGACCGGCAACATGTCGACCGGCGGCATCTCGATCGACCGCACCTTCGAGGCGCACCCGGAGAACGTCGAGATCGCCGAGGAGGCCGCCCGCATGGTCGGCCTCGACATCGCCGGCATCGACTTCATCTGCCCCGACATCACCGAGCCGGTGCGCGAGACCGGCGGCGCGATCTGCGAGGTCAACGCCGCACCCGGGCTTCCGGATGCACACGCACCCGACCGACGGCGAGCCGCAGTTCATCGCGAAGCCCGTCGTCGACATGCTGTTCCCGCCGGGCGCGCCCTCGCGGATCCCGATCGTCGCCGTGACCGGCACCAACGGCAAGACGACCACGATCCGGATGATCAGCCACATCTTCAAGGGCATGGGCCGCAAGGTCGGCATGACCTCGACCGACGGCGTCGTCATCGACGAGCGCCTGGTGATCCGCGCCGACGCGTCCGGCCCGCAGTCGGCGCAGATGGTGCTGCAGAACCCGCGCGTCGACTTCGCGGTCTTCGAGGTCGCCCGCGGCGGCATCCTGCGCGAGGGCCTCGGCTACGAGCGCAACGACGTCGCCGTCGTGCTCAACGTGACCGGCGACCACCTCGGGCTGCGCGGCATCGACACGGTCGAGCAGCTCGCGGACGTCAAGGCGGTCATCGTCGAGGCCGTGCCGCGCGACCGGCTCGGCCGTGCTCAACGCCGACGACCCGCTGGTGCGCGAGATGCGGCAAGGCCTGCTCGCGGCAGGTGGTCTGGTTCTCGATGAGAGCCGGGCAGCAACGCGATCATCGACCGGTGCGTGCCGGCGCGGGCGCAAGGCGATCGTGCTCGAGCAGAGCGAGCGCGGCGAGATGATGGTGATCCAGCACGGCCGCCGCACGATGCAGCTCGCGTGGATCCACCCGCTGCCCGGCCACCTTCGAGGGCCGCGCCCGGATGAACGTCCAGAACTCGCTGGCCGCCGCCGCCGCGGCGTTCGTCGCCGGCGCGCCCCTGCACGACATCCGGCAGGGCCTGCGCACGTTCACGACCTCGATCTACCTGTCCCCCGGCCGGCTCAACGAGGTCGACGTCAACGGCGTCAACGTGATCGTCGACTACTGCCACAACGCGCCCGGGCTGGAGATGCTCGGCGACTTCGTCGACCGCTGCGTCGGACGCGCCGGTCCTCGGCCGCCCTGGCGAGCCGTCGTGGTCGGCGAACCTGCGGGTCGCCGTCATCGCCACCGCGGGCGACCGGCGCGACGAGGACATGCGCGAGCTCGGCCGGATCGCCGCCCAGTACTTCGACGTGTGATCGTCCGCGAGGACCGCTGCGCCCCGCGGGCCGCGAGCGCGGCGAGACCGCCGCGCCTGGTGCTCGAGGGCGTACGCGCGGCGATGGCGCGAGGGCGCGCGCGTGCAAGCAGGTCGAGATCGTGCTCGACGAGATCGAGGCCACGCGCCAGGCGATCGACCGCTCGCGTCCCGGCGACCTCGTCGTGGTGTGCGTCGACCACGCGACCGACGTCTTCAAGGAGATCGAGGCCCGCAGCTCGCTCGCGGCGCCGGCGGTCCTCGCGCCCGACGACGACGGCGCGGTGGAGGCCGCTGGCGGCGACCCCGACCTCCTCGACGTCTGATGGCCGATGGACCTCCGGCGCGCGCTGCTCGAACGCACGCGCGACGCCCTCGAGGCCGAGCTCGCCGAGCTGACCGCCGCGCCCCGCGACCCGATGGGCGCGGTGTCGTTCGGCAAGCGCGTCGGCGAGGGCACGAACCAGGCGATCGAGCGCATCACGCAGGTCGACGCCGCGAAGAAGCTCGACGCGAAGCTCCGCGACGTGAGCCGCGCCCTCGAGAAGCTCGACGAGGGCACGTACGGCATGTGCGACGTCTGCGGCGACCCGATCGCCGCCCGAGCGCCTCGACGCGATCCCGTGGGCGGTCCTGTGCGTGCGCGACGCCGAGCGTCGGTGAGGCTACAACGCCTTCGGGCCGCGCCATGCGAACGAGGCGTCTCACCCGCGCGGGCGTGAGTCGGGCGGCGCCGGCGCGCTCGAGCCACGCGAAGATCTCGGGCCGCATGCCGAGCGCCGTCACCGCGACGACGTCGCCGCGGCGGGCGAGACCGAGCATGTGCTTCAGCGCCGCGAGCTCGTCGGGGAAGACGTCGAGCTCCTCGACCCCGCCGTCGAGCGCGCCGGCGCGGAGACGTGCGACCACGTCCGCGGCGCTCGCGCCCCCGCAGGTAGGGGAGGAGCTCGGCGATCGCGACGGTGGTCGGCGCCGCGCGCCGCTCGGTACGCGAAGCGCGTGCAGGATCGTCGTCGGTGCGGTCGCCGGCGGCACAGATCGCGAGCCAGACCTCGCGATCGTTGCGGCGCAAGCCGTGACAGATCTCGACGAGTCCCTCCATCCCGGCCTCGTTGTGGGCGTAGTCGATCACGACGATCCGGCCCTCGAGCTCGTACAGGTTCGCGCGGCCGGGGTTGCGCTCCTCGTCGAGCACGAACGTCTTCAGCCCTCGGACGATCGCGCGCTCGGGCAGGCCGATCGCGAGCGCGGCCGAGGCCGCGCCGAGCGCGTTCCGCACGTTCGGCGTCGAGACGCCGGCGATCGTGACCGGGACGTCCTCCGTGCGTACGAGGGGCCGAGCGTCCGAACCCTCGAGCGCCGTGAGCCACCCGTCGAGCACCGTCGTCGCGCGGCCGCCCTCGCCGAGGACCTGGCGGAGGGCCGGGTGGTCCGGGTCGGTCGAGCAGAGCCACGGCCGCCCGATCGCGCCCCGGCGCATCGCGAGCACGCGAGGGTCGTCGGCGTTCAGCACCACCCAGCCCTCGGGACGCGTGATCCTCGTGACGGATGCCTTGACCTCGGCGAGCTGGTCGATCGTGTCGATGCCGTGGAGGCCGAGGTGGTCCTCGGACACGTTCGTGACGACCGCGACGTCGTTGTGCAGCACGCCGATCCCGCGGAGCAGGATGCCGCCGCGCGCCGTCTCGAGCACCGCGACGTCGGGCTCCTGCGCGAGCGCCCGCGCGGCGCCCCCGAACCCCGAGTAGTCGCCCTCCTCCACGAGCACGCCGTCGTCGCGGTACACGCCGTCGGTCGTGGAGTACGCGACCCGCTTGCCCGCGCTCCGCACGAGGTGCGCGAGGAGCCGAACCGTCGTCGTCTTCCCGTTCGTCCCGGTCACCTGGATCACCGGGATCGTCGGGTCGGGCACGCTCGGCTCGTCGCCGGGCGCGACCTCGCGGAGCCTTGCCGCCGCGGTCGCGATCGCGCGCTCGGGCGAGCGGCGGGCGTCGAGGAGCGCCTCGAGGAGGGCCGCGACCTCGCGGCCGAGCGCCTCGGCCGAGCCACGCCGTCGCCAGGGGTACGCGACGACGATCTCGCCCTCGCGGGCTCCGGGGCGGGCGCGGACCGCGAGCCGGACATCGGCGGCCGAGGCGAGCCGCCGGGTCAGGCTCGACGCGACCCGGGCGACCGCTCGGCGCCGCTGCTCGGATCCGGGCCGTCCACAGCGCCCGCCGTTGCCGCCGGCCGCGGCCGCTCGCGCGGCGAACCGCTCCTCGGGGAGCGCGAGCCACCCGGGCACCGCGAGCGTGAGCTTGATCGCGGGTCGAGGGAAGTACAGGTTCGGGCCCTCGAGCACCCGGAGCTCGACGAGCGTGACCGGCGCCGCCATGGCGCAAGCCTAGTCAGACGGGGTCGCCGGCGCGGTACCGGCGGAACGCCGGCACGCGCCACGCGACGAGCGCCGCCCCCGCGATGCAGAGCAGCCCGCCCGAGACCACCGACACGGTCGGCGTGAACGCCGCCGCGACGAGCCCGGCCTCGAGGTCCCCGAGCCTCGGCCCCCCGGTCACGACGAGGATGTGGATGCCCGAGATCCGTCCGCGCAGGTTGTCGGGGACCGTGAGCTGCAGGATCGTCGAGCGGAACACCGCCGAGATCACGTCGGCCGCCCCCGCGAACGCGAGGAACGCGAGACCGAGCCACAGCCGATCGCCGACGAGCCCGAACGCCGCGATGCCGATGCCCCACAGGACCACCGCCCAGATCACGGCCCAGCCCTGTCGCCGCACGTGCTTCACCCATCCGGTCGTGAGCGCGCCGAGGAGCGCGCCGACCGCCGGCGCGGCGAACAGCAGCCCGACGACCTCTGGTCCGGCGTGGAACTGCATGACCGCCAGGATCGTGAAGAGCGCTCGCGGCATCCCGAACACCATCGCGACGATGTCGATCACGAACGTCGACTGCAGGACGCGCCGTTCGCGCAGGTACCCGAACCCCTCCTTCACGGCAGCCCATCCGCTCGAGGCGCCCTCGGTGCGCTCGGGTGGCATCGGACGGACCGAGATCGCCACGGCGAGCATCACGCCGTACGTCGCGAGGTCGATGCCGTACGCCCACGATAGGTTGGCCTTCGCGATGACGACCCCGGCGAAGGCCGGCCCGATGAGCCCCGTGGCGTTCCAGATGACCTGGTTGAGCGCGAGCGCCGAGGGCAGGAGCTCGAGGCCGACGAGCCGGGGGGTCATCGCCGAGCGCGTCGGCCCCTCGACCGCAGAGACCATCGCGATGATCGCGACACCGGCGTACACGAGCCCGACCGGCGGGTGGCCGTGGATCGCCCCCGCAAGCAGCAGCGACGCCGAGGCCATGTACCCGACCTGCGACCAGATCAGCAGCGTGCGCCGGTCGAACGCGTCGAGGATCGAGCCGCCGACGAGCGCCCCGACGACGAGCGCGAGGAACCCGACGAGCCCGATCATCCCGACCGCGGCGGCCGAGCCCGTCAGCTTCGTCACCTGGTAGTAGGTCGCGACGAGCGTGAACTGGTACCCGAGCTCGCTGACGAGGAGTCCGCTCCAGATCACCCGGAAGTCACGCGAGACGCGGAGCGGCGTGACGTCGGCCGCGATGCGCCGCAGCAGCGAGTCGCGAGGCGGTGCGCTCGGCGGCTCGGGTGCGCTCACGGCACCCGACGGTAGCAGCCGCCGGCCGTCGGCCCGAGGCTACGCGGAGACCATCGAGGAAGGAGCGAGGTTCATCGGTTCGCGCTGAGGTTCACGGTGCGCAGCATCTGACGCACCTCGGCCTCCGTCTCGTCCAAGCTGGGCCTCTGATGCGGACGTTCAGCTGGAACCAGTTGTCTGGGACATCGGGGATCTCGACGACCGCGATCATCGAGATCTGGCCATCGATCTTGCTGCCGACTGGCTTCACTCGCGCTGCTGCTGCATCGTCGCCAGGACGAGCCGGATCGCTGGTCCTTCACTTCAGGCGGGTACCGCCTGGATGAGGGGTGCTTCTCCTGGGCCATGGATCCTCCTCTTCCAAGGTTCGGAGTCTCCGTCATACCCAGGCGGTTCACGGCGCGGTCTGGAGGCAGGACGGGCTGGGTAGCCCGGTCCATGAGTACCATCGATAGGCGGCGTGACGCCGGTGGCTGTATCCCTCAGGCGGCTGGCTAGCAGTAATTCGCAGATGGCCCGAGGGGAAGCTCGATGCCGTTGTTGGTCTCGTTGGGGATGCCGTCGTTGCATTGTCCCCACGTATCGAATCCGGCATTGCCCGAGACCGTGTCGCGATCGTAGCCATCGTCGATGGCGTCGTCGTTCTCGTTTCCCAGCATAGTGTCGGTGCCGCCGGATCCGAAGAGGAAGTCATTGTCGGGGCCACCCTCAACACGATCCGCCCCTGCACTACCATCCACCGTATCGCTGCCACTGCCTCCGCGAAGTGGATTGTCGTTCCCCGCCTGGCCGACGATGAAGTCAGCGCCAGTACCACCGTCGGCGCCGTCGGCTCCGTTCTCCGCAAGCACCGTGTCGTCATCACCGTTGCCGCACACCTTGTCGTTGCCCGCGAGCGGATAGATCACGTCATCACCAGCGCCAGCTGCCATCACGTCGGACGCGCTCGTTCCGAACAGCGGGTCATCCACGCCGTCGGTCCCCGAAATGGTCACGCTCGAGCCAAGGCAAGTCGTCGGAACCGCGGCCCCGGCCGTGCCCAGGAGAACAACTAGGCTGAGGCCTAGCAAGACGGGGGTGACGATTCCGCGTCTCATTGGGCCTCCTGGTCTCGGACGACCACCTTGAGCACAGCTTGCGTCGGATCGATCGGGTCGAAGTGAACGGTGTGGGCTGTCCCGTCCGCAGAAGTGCCAATGATCTGACAGGTCTCGGGAAGATAGTCGGGGAACAGTTCGGCAACTTCCTGATCGGAGTGGGTCTCCGCGTACTTGGCTTTCATCGCGTCCAGCTGCATCCGAGCCTCGTCGCACAGCGCAGTGTCGAAGTAGGGAGGTCTGGGTAGCGAGAAGTCCTTGGGTGCCGGGCCACATAGCACTCCCAAGACGTTTTCGCCCAGGTCCTGCGGCAAGGGGCAGGTATCGCCTTCGTCGGGGATGATCGTCGGATGGACGACGAAGTAGCCCCCCAGCTCGTCAAACGGAACGGCTGGGGGTCCCGGGATCGTGTAGCCGTCTGGGACGGGGGCGCAAACCACGACCGGGACCGCCGGGGGCGTCTCAGGAGGGCAGGGTTCCCCCTCTGGGATAACCACGTAGTAGTCCTCGCCGGAGTCGGCTCGCCCGATGACCGCAGTCAATGCGGCACCTCCAACGAACACCAACACCGCCGCAATACCCAGCCACGCTCGATGACGCCGTCTCACACCCGGCACGGTAGGCGACGGGGGCCGCACTACACAAGTCGGCACTTCGAACTACGGCGCGTATCCATCGCGTGGACATGACAGGGCCTACCTCCCCTCGACCTCGAAGGGGTCAGATGGTCTTGACCCGCTTTCGTGGACACGGTGATGTGCCCCGGGTTTCCCGGCGCGGTTCCAGTTGCCCCGGGCGGCAGAGGCTGTGCACGCCGCCGGAGCCAGGGCCAGGAGGCCTGACCTGCTCGGGCTACGCGATGGAGCCGATCGCCTGCTCGAGGACGTTCAGGCCGTCCTCGAGCAGCGCCTCGTCGATGTTGATCGGCGGCAGGAGACGGACGACGTTCCCGTACGTCCCGGCCGTCAGCACGACGACGCCGTTCTCGAGGCACGTTCGCGCGATCCGGCCCATCTTGTCGGCCGCGAGGGGCTCCTTCGTCGCGCGGTCGGCCACCATCTCGAGCGCCCACATCGCGCCGCGGCCGCGCACGTCGCCGACGATCGCGTGCTTCGCCTTCATCTCCTCGAACCGCTTCGAGACGAGCTCGCCCGTGCGACGAGCGGCCGAGAGCAGGCCCTCGCGCTCGATCTTGTCGAGCACCGCGAGCGCCGCGGCCGCCGCGACGGGGTTCCCGCCGTACGTGCCGCCGAGCCCGCCGACGTGCGACCGAGTCCATCAGCTCGGCGCGGCCGGTGATCGCGCTGATCGGCATGCCGCCGCCGAGCGACTTCGCGCTCGTCACGATGTCGGGCACGACGTCCTCGTCCTCGATCGCGAACCAGCGGCCGGCGCGGCCCATGCCCGCCTGGATCTCGTCGGAGATGAACACGATGCCGTTGCTCGGCGCAGAACTCGGCGAGGCCCTTCAGGAACCCGGGCGCCGGGACGATGAAGCCGCCCTCGCCCTGGATCGGCTCGACGATCACCGCGGCGATGTTCTCGACGCCGATGTGCTTGCGCATCTCGTCGGTCGCGTACGCGAGGGCCTCCTCGGTGCAGCGCTCCGGGCCGCTCGGCCAGCGGTACGGATACGCGAAGGGCAGTCGGTAGATCTCGGGCGCGAAGGGGCCCATGCCCTGCTTGTACGGCATGACCTTCGCGGTGAGCGTCATCGCGAGCAGCGTCCGCCCGTGGAACGCGTGGTCGAACGTGACGATCGCCTGGCGCTTCGTCGCGTAGCGCGCGACCTTCACCGCGTTCTCGACGGCCTCCGCGCCGGAGTTCGCGAACATCGTGCGCTTCTCGAAGTCGCCTGGCGTGAGCGCGTTCAGGCGCTCGGCGAGCTCGATGTACGGCTCGCTCGCCGTGACGTGGAAGCATGTGTGGGTGTCGAGCTCGAGCTGCCTCTGGGCGGCCTCGACGATCTCGGGTGCGGTGTGACCGATGTTCAGCACCGCGATGCCGGTGGCGAAGTCGATCAGGCGGTTCCCGTCGACGTCCTCGATGATCGCGCCCGAGGCTCGGGCCGTCACGATCGGGTGGATGCTCGCGACGCCCGGGGGGATCGCGGCCTTGCGGCGCTCGAACAGCTCACGCGACCTCGGGCCGGGGATCTCGGTGACGAGCTTGCGCTCCTGGGGGATGTCCAACGTGGTCCTCCTCCTTGCGCACACGACGACAGGCCGCGGCGCGGCCACACAGAGTCTCGCCCGGGTCGGGCGGCCATGTCAGGGGGTCGGCGGACCAAGCCCGCCGATGCCCTTTGTACGGCGCGTCCATGGTATGGCGCGGCGGGCCTGGGGGATGCCCATCGTTTGTACGCCCCGTACAATCCGATCGTGGTCCTCACCATCCGGGACATCCTCGACGTTCCCGGCCTCGCGCTCCGCATCGTCGCGGGCGAGGCGAACGTCGACCGCCCCGTGCGCTGGGTGCACGCGAGCGAGCTCGAGGATCCGACGCCGTGGCTGAAGGGCGGAGAACTGCTGCTCACGACCGGTCGAGGGATCGGCGAGACCCCGGCGAAGCAGCGTGCCTACATCAAGCGCCTGGCCGAGGCCGGGCTGGCGGGGCTCGGGCTCGGACTCGGGTTCGGCAACGACAAGGTGCCGAAGGGCCTCGTCACCGCGGCGGAGCAGGCGGGGTTCCCCCTGTTCGAGGTCCCGTATCCCGTGCCGTTCATCGCGATCACGGAGGCGGTCTCGACGCGCCTGCTGGCCGAGCAGTACGAGATGCTCCAGCGCGCCGTGGACGCCGAGCACGTGCTCACCCGGGCGGTCATGGAGGGCGGCGGCGCCCAGGGCATCGCCGCATCACTCGCGAAGGTGACCGGCGGGTGGGCGTTGCTCCTGGACCTGCACGGCCTGCCGATCGCGGCCACGTCGACGGCCGCGCGGCAGCGGGCACCCCGGGTCTGGGAGGAGCTCCGCGGCTCGCGTCCCGAAGGCACGGGCTTCAGCCTCACGCTCATGGACCGCGGGCACCACATCTGGATCCAGCCGGTCGGTGCGCAGGGCCGGGTCGAGGCGTTCCTGGCGGTCGGCAAGCCCGAGGCGCTCACGCCGATGGATCGCATCGTCGCCGGGCACGCGCTCTCGCTCTTCGCGATCGAGCTCGCGAAGTCCCGCGCCGTCGCCGAGGCCGAGCGCCGGCTGCAGGGTGACTTCTTCGACGCGCTCGCCGGAGGCTCGCTCCCGACGCAGGAGGTGGTCCGAGGGCTCCAGCGGTTCGGCTTCGACAAAGGCGCCCCCCTCGTCGTGGCCACGATCGAGGGTGGGAACGGGAGCTCGGCGGACGATCTCGCCTACGCCGCCGAGGACCAGCTCTCCCGGGGCGGCGGCGCCTACCTCATCTCGAGGAGCGAGACGGGTATCCACGTGCTCCTTCCGGCTTCGCCGAGCCCCGAGCTCGGCGGGTTGCGGGCGTCGGTCGTCGAGCGGATCGGCGGCGACGTACGGCTCGGCTCGGGCGGCCCGGCCGAGCCAGACCAGGTCGGCCGGAGCCTGCGCGAGGCACGCTACGCGCTCCAGGTGTGCCGGCTCGAAGGCTGGGACGCCGCGGGGTTCGAGGACCTCGGGACGTACCGTCTGTTGCTCTCGATGGCCGATCCCGACGCGCTCCGCGCCTTCGCCGACGCGATGTTGAAGCCCCTCGATGACTACGACCGGGAGCAGGGGGGCGAGCTCACGGGGAGCCTCCGTGCGTTCCTCCAGCACAACGCCCGATGGGAGACCGCGGCGGCCGAGCTGTTCGTGCACCGGCACACCCTGCGCTACCGGATGCGCAAGGTGGAGGAGCTCACCGGTCGAGACCTGTCCTCCAGCTTCGACCGCATGGAGTTCTGGCTCGCGCTGCGAGCACGCGAGCTCCTCGCGACCGAGGCCGACGGCTGAGCCGGACCGGCCCGCCTACTCCTGCAGGCCCCCCATCACCGCGCCGTGCCACGACTTGTCGGCCTTGCCGGTGATGTCGGCCATCACGTGGCGCACGGTCGTGAACTCCTCGATCGCGTACATCGACATGTCCTTGCCGAAGCCGGACTCCTTCACCCCGCCATGCGGCATCTCGGACACGATCGGGATGTGCTCGTTGATCCACGTGTTGCCGAACTGCAAGCGCCGCGAGGCGTCCATCGCGCGGTAGATGTCGCGCGTCCAGACCGAGCTCGACAGGCCGTACACGACGTCGTTGGACATCGTGATGGCGTCCTCGTCCTCCCGGAACGGCAGGACGACGAGCACGGGCCCGAAGATCTCGCGCTGCACGACCTCGGAGTCCTGGGCGACGTCCGTGATGACGGTCGGCTCGTAGTAGGAGCCGCTCTCGGTCCCGGGGCGGCTGGAGAACTCGCCGCCGGTCACGATCTTGGCGCCGTAGCCGCGCGCGCGCTCGACGAAGCCGTGCACCCCGTCTCGCTGAGACATCGTGATGAGGGGTCCCATGTCGGTCGCCGGGTCGAGCGTCGGCCCGACGTTCAGCTCGCGCGCCAGGTCCGCAACGCCGGACACGAAGTCCGCGTACAAGGGCTCCTGCACGTACGCGCGCGTGGCCGCCGTGCAGTCCTGGCCGCAGTTGATGTAGGCGCCGGCGACCGCCCCGCGCACCGCGGCCTCGAGGTCGGCGTCGTCGAACACGATGAACGGCGCCTTGCCCCCGAGCTCCAGGTGCAGCCGCTTCACCCCCTCGGCCGCGGACTTCATGACGAGCTTGCCGGTCTCGGTGTCGCCGGTCAGGCACACCATCCGCACGTCGGGGTGCTGGATCAGCGGCGTTCCCATCTCGGCGCCGCGCCCGGTCACGACGTTCAGCACGCCCGGCGGCAGCCCGGCCTCCGCGCAGAGCTCCGCGAGCTCGAACGCCGACAGCGGTGTCTCCTTGGCCGGCTTCATCACGACCGTGTTGCCGGCTGCCATCGCCGGGAAGACCTTCCAGACCTCGATCTGGAACGGGTAGTTCCACGGGCAGATCGCCGCGATGACGCCCAGGGGGTCCCGACGGAGGTAGCTCAGGTGGTCGGCGGAGTACTCGCCGGCGGCCTTCCCCTCGAGCAGGCGGGCGGCGCCGCCGAAGAAGCGGACGTTGTCCGCCCCGAACGGCACGTCGAAGTTCGAGGTCAGCTTGATCGGCTTGCCCGCGTCGATCGACTCGACCCTGGAGAGCTCCATGAGGCGCTCCTCGATGAGGTCGGCGACCTTCAGGAGCACCCGGGCCCGGTCGGCCGGCGGGATGCGGCTCCAGCGGCCGTCGCGGAACGCTTCGCTCGCGGCGTCCACGGCCTTCTTCACGTCCGCGGCGCTCGCGGCGGCGGTCGTCGCCACCTGATCCCCGGTGGAGGGATCGATGACTGGGATCCGATCCTCGGTCCCCGCCTTCACCCAGGCTCCGTCGATGTACAGGTCGTATGCCTCGCGCACGTCGGCCCCCTTTCAGGACTCGGCCCCGCGTCCTGGCGGAAGGCTAGGCGGCCTCGGGGGCGTCGGACAAGGGTCCGACCGGCACATCCGGGCTGGGCCCTGCGTCCCGCGCGGACAGCCTCGCGGCCGGCGGCGACGTTCCGTACAGCCCCCGGAGGCCCGGGGGCCGGAACGTCGATTGGCCTCGCAACGAGCCCAGGCGCGATACTTGCTCGGACAGGCGTATCCGACCCTGCGCGGGTCCCGTCATGAAGGGGAGGTCTGCATGGCCGACATGAAGACGTGGGGTATGTACATCGGCGGCGAGTGGGTCGAGTCCGGCGGAGGCGAGGTCGAGCCGAACATCGACCCCTCGAACGGGGAGACGGCCGACAACATCCAGGTCGGGACCCGCGAGGACGCGGACAGGGCCGTCGAGGCGGCGCAGAAGGCCTACGACGAGGTCTGGTTCGACACCCCGCCGAAGGAGCGCTCGGCCATGATGTTCGCCCTGGCCGACGCCATGGAGGCGGACGTCGACACGCTGGCGAAGCTCGAGGCCGAGGACGTGGGCAAGCCGATCTCCGTTTCGGCGGCCGATATCCCGTTCATCATCGACAACCTGCGGTTCTTCGCCGGGGCCGCCCGGCACCTCGAGGGCAAGTCCGCCGGCGGAGTACGAGAAGGGCTTCACGAGCCTCATCCGGCGCGAGCCCCTCGGCGTGACCGCCGGCATCTGTCCCTGGAACTACCCGCTGATGATGGCGATCTGGAAGGTCGGGCCCGCGCTCGCGGCCGGCAACGTCTCCGTCATCAAGCCCGCTCAGCTCACGCCCCGCACCGCGCTCCGCCTGGCCGAGCTCTCCGAGGGCATCCTGCCGGCCGGCGTCCTCAACGTCGTCACCGGCCGCGGCTCGGTCATCGGCGACCAGCTCGTGAAGAACACGAAGGTGCGGCTCGTGTCGGTCACGGGCGACACCGCGACCGGCAAGATCATCGCTGCGAACGCCGCGGCCTCGAACGTGAAGCGTGCGCACCTCGAGCTCGGCGGCAAGGCGCCGGTCGTCGTGTTCGACGACGCCGATCTCGACAAGGTCGTCGAGACGCTCAAGTTCGCCGGCTACACGAACACAGGCCAGGACTGCACCGCATCCTGCCGTGTGATCGCCGGCCCCAGCATCTACGAGGACCTGCTCTCGGCGCTCGTCCCGACCGTCGAGTCGATCAAGGTCGGCCCGATCATGGACGAGTCGGTGGAGATGGGCCCGCTCGTCTCGAGCGGCCAGCGCGAGAGCGTGGCCGGGTTCGTCGAGCGCGCCGCCGAGGGCGGCGGCAAGGTGCTCACGGGCGGCGAGCGGATCGACGGCGCCGGCTTCTACTACAAGCCGACCGTCGTGGCCGGCGTCGACCAGAAGTCCGAGATCGTGCAGCAGGAGGTCTTCGGGCCGGTCGTCTCGGTCCAGCGCTTCTCGGACGAGGACCAGGCGGTCGCAGTGGGCGAACGACGTCGTGTACGGCCTCGCGTCCTCCGTGTGGACCAAGGACGCGGCTCGTGCGATGCGCGTGGCCCGGCGGCTGCAGTTCGGCGCAGTGTGGGTGAACACCCACTTCATGATCAGCGCCGAGATGCCGCACGGTGGGTACAAGGAGAGCGGGTACGGCAAGGACATGTCGATGTACTCGCTCGAGGACTACACGCAGATCAAGCATGTGATGTGGTCGCTCGACTGAGCGAACCAGCCAGGAACCCGGGGGTGGCCCGGCCCGAACGTCGGGCTCGGGTCACCTTCGTCGGAAGGGTGGTGATCGTCCCATGGCAGTCAGACCGTTCTTCGTGAACGGCGAGTGGCGCACCGGCGAGGGGATCTTCGAGGTGAAGAGCCCCTACGACGACGAGCGTCGTCGCCGAGATCGGTGTCCCGAGCGACGCGGACGTCGAGGAGGCCATCGCGACGGCGGCCGCCACGTTCGAGGAGTCCCGGCGTCTGCTCGGTTGCGGCGCGTTCGACCGCGCTCGACCACATCTCGAAGCGCCTCGCCGAGACCCTCGACGAGAACGCCGAGCTCGATCGCGCGCGAGGGCGGCAAGCCGCTCAAGTGGGCGAAGGTCGAGGCCGCGCGCGCCGTCAGCACCTTCCGCTGGGCGTCCGAGGTCCTGCGGCACGGTGACGACGAGCTGATGCGCCTGGACACCGAGGCCGCGTTCGGCTCTCGGATCGGCCTGCTGCGGCGGTTCCCCTTCGGGCCGGTGTTCGGCATCACGCCGTTCAACTTCCCGCTGAACCTCGTGGCCCACAAGGTCGCACCGGCGCTCGCGGTCGGCGCGCCGATCGTCGTGAAACCGGCCTCCGCCACCCCGATCGGGGCGCTGCGCCTGGCCGAGCTGTTCGAGGAGACCGACCTGCCGAAGGGCATGTACCAGGTGCTCCCGGTGCGCTCGAGCGTCGCGGACCGGATGGCGCGCGACGAGCGATTCCGGAAGATCTCGTTCACCGGCTCGCCCGACATCGGCTGGTACCTGAAGGGCCTGGACCCGAAGAAGCGGGTCACGCTCGAGCTCGGTGGAAACGCCGGGGTCATCGTGCACTCGGACGCCGACCTGGATCTCGCGGCCGCGCGGATCGCGTTCGGCGGCTACTACCAGGCGGGGCAGAGCTGCATCAGCGTGCAGCGCGTGCTCGTGTCGAGCGAGGTCTACGAGGACTTCGCCGCTCGGCTGGTCAAGGAGGTCGAGAACCTCAAGACCGGCGATCCCATGGACCCGACGGTCGACGTCGGCCCGGTCATCCAGAAGAGCGAGGTCGAGCGGATCGACGCGTGGGTGAAGGAGGCCGTCTCGCAGGGCGCCGAGATCCTCACCGGCGGCACGCTTCGAGGGACCCTTCTACCACCCGACGCTCATCTGCCGAGGTGAAGCCCGAGATGAAGGTCTGCCGCGAGGAGATCTTCGGGCCGGTCGTGACGATCAGCCCGTACGAGACCTTCGACGAGGCGATCGCCGTCGTGAACGACTCGCGCTTCGGCCTGCAGGCCGGCGTGTTCACGAACGACCTCAACCGGGCGTTCCAGGCGCACCGCGAGATCGAGGTCGGTGGCGTGATCGTGAACGACATCTCGGCGTTCCGGGCCGACCAGATGCCGTACGGGGGCTCGAAGGACTCGGGCTTCGGCCGCGAGGGCCTGCGCTTCGCGATGGAGGAGATGAGCGAGCCGCGGATCATGGTCCTGTCGCACGTCCCACTGTAGTCAGGGAGCGCTCGGTCGCAGGAGGTCAGGGGGTCGCGGAGCTGGTCGCGGTGCACACGGGCTGAGCGGCGTTCGGCCGGTATCCTTCCGGCCGTGCGGATCGCCGTGCTGGGCGCGGGAGCGATGGGGAGCGCCGCCTCGGTGCTCCTCGCGAGACACGACGACATCGAGTTGCTCGTGCTCGACGTGGACGAAGCAAGGGCCCTTCGCGTCGCCGAGCAGGTTGGCGCCGAGGGGCGCGGCTTCGACGCCACGACGGATGAGCTGACTGAGATCCTGCGCGAGGTGCGTGCCGTCGCGGCGTGCATCCCGTACCGGGTGAACCTGCCGACCATGGAAGCGGCGCTCGCGGCCGGATGCCACTACGCGGACCTCGGCGGGCTGTTCCACACGACGAAGGCCCAGCTCGAGCTCCACGAGCGGTTCGAGACCGCGGGCGTTTCGGCGGTGCTGGGGATCGGCTCGGCGCCAGGGCTGACGAACGTGCTCGCGAAGCTCGGCGCCGACCGGCTGGACGAGGTGACCTCGATCGACATGGCCGACGGCGCGGTCGACCTGACGGCCGACGGTGGGACGTTCAGCGTGCCGTACTCCGTGGACACGGTGCTGGACGAGTTCACGATGCCGGCGATGGTGTTCGAGGACGGCGAGCTGCGCGAGGTGCCGGCCGCCTCGGGCGTGGTCGACTGGGACTTCCCCGAGCCCGTCGGCCGGCAGCCCGCGATGTTCACGCTCCACTCCGAGCCCGCCACCTTGCCGAGCACCATCCCCGGCGTCCGCGCTGTCCGCTGGCGCCTCGCGCTCCCCCGGGCCGTGCACGAGGGCTTCGCGTTCCTCACGGGCGTCGGACTCGCGAGCACGGAGCCCGTGTGGACCGAGTCGGGCGAGATCGCCCCCCGTGAGGTGCTCGCCGCCGTGCTGAACCGCCTCCCCGTGCCCGAGGGCGAGCCGAACGACGTCGAGTTCCTCGACGTCCGCGTCGCCGGGACCAAGGGCGGCCGTCCCGCCGAGCACCGCGCGCTCGCGCGGTTCGAACCGAGCCCCGAGCGCCTGTCGGCCGGCGCGTTCGGGACGGCGATCCCCATCGCGATCACGGCGCGCTGGATGGCCGAGGGCCGCGTCGCGCCCGGCGTGCACCCTCCCGAGCTGGCGTTCGACCCCGAGGCGTTCATCGCCGACCTGCGGTCCGAAGGCGTCGCGTTCGACACCGAGCTCCGAACGTAGGGGCGCCCGGGGGTAGGCTGGTCCCGTGGGTCCGGCGTTCATCGCCATCGGCGTCACGGTCGTCGTCGTCGCTCTCGGCGCCGTGGTCTTCGCCCTCACGGGCGGCGGCCCCGTGCGTGGGGGCCGGCGCGCCTTGCCGGTCCCGGCGCCGTGGATCGTGCTCGGCGCGATGTTCCTGATCCTCGGGATCGTGATCGTGCCGCGGCTCCTCGGTTTCACGTTCCTGCTCCTGCCGATGATCTGGTCGCGTCGGGCTCGGCGGCCCCGTGGCCCGGGTGGTCCGGGCCGCCCTGGCGGCTCGAGCCCCTGGGGGGACCGCAACCCCTCCGACGAGGATCGGTAGCCCGGTGGCCAAGGCGCTCGGCATCATCCTCCTCGGCCTCGCGGCGCTCGGGTACTGGCGGGCGATGCACGTCGTCGAGCGCACGTGGGGCAGGCGGTGGGGACGCTGGGCCTGGTGGACCTCGATCCCGCTGTGGGCCGGCGCGGCGTTGATCGCGGGGTTGCTCGGAGGTCCGGGGTGGGCGTCGCTGGTGGTCGTCGCCGGCGGCATCCTCGCCGTCGTGCTGCTCAGCCAGCGCTCGTTGCGTGGGAGCCGCTAGGCCACCACGCGCTCCGCGAAGTCGGCGACCGCCATCGCAGCCTCGGCCTCGCGGCGCCAGAAGAAGTGGTCGGTGCCGGGGACGATCGTGAGCTCGGCCCTCGGCAGGCGGACCGCGATCCTCTCCAGGGCCGGGCGCTGAGAGAACCGATCGCCCTGCCCCGAAAGCAGGAGCACCGGCCGGCGGAACGCACGGAGCTCGGACGCGCTCGGCGGGTCGGGGAGCTCGAGCCCGGTGTCGCCGAGCGGGAGCCCCACGAGCGCGAGCCCGGCCACGTCGCGGTCCAGGACCGCCTCGTGCAAGGCGACGAGCGCGCCGAAGGACCAACCGCACACGACGGTGGGACCCTCGACCCCGGCACGGACCCGAACGACGGCGGCCGCGACATCCCGGACCTCGGCATGCCCGCCCCCGAACGTGCCGCCCGAACCGAGCACCCCGCGGAAGTTGAACGACAGGACGGCGAACCCGCGCTTCACGAGCTCGTCCCGGATCGCCCACAGGAGCGGGTGGTCCTTGCTGCCCCCCTGCCGAGGGTGTGGGTGACACATGACGGCCGAGCCGCGCGCCGGGAGCTCCGGCAGGCGTAGCTCGGCCTCGAGCGAGACCCCGTCCTCCGTCGCGAAACGCAGCGCATCCACGGCGTGCGACGATGGCAGGCGTGACCACCGTTCGACAACCGAAGGGCACCGGATTCGCCCTCCGGGATCCGCTCCCATGGGACGCATTCGCCGGCGTGACGCGCTCGGGCGAGCTGCTCGGCTTCTCGGCGGTGTTCCTTCCCGAGATCGCCGGCCGCGACGCGCTGGTCGCGCTGGCAGGCCTGGCCGCGGAGACCCGCGACCTGCTCCTCGGCACCGGCGTCGTGCCGATGACCTCGCGGACGACCCTCCTCACGGCGATGGGTGCTGCCTCCGTGCACGAGCGCTCGAGCGGACGCCTCGTGCTCGGCCTCGGCACCGGCCCCGCCGAGCCCGGCGCGCTCGCCCGTCTGGCCGAGGAGGTTCGAGCGCTCCGAGCCCTCTTCGTCGGCGAGGCGACCGACCGGAAGGGGGAGCGGGCCCACCTGTCGCTGGACCCGGGCGCGCGCGTCCCCATCTGGATCGCGGCGCTCGGCCCTCGGGCGATGCGTCTGGCGGGGGAGGTTGCCGACGGCGTCCTGCTCAATTGGTGCCCTCCCGAGCGGGTCGCGTTCGCCCGCGACCGTGTGCGCGAGGGCGCGGAGACCGCCGGTCGTGATCCGGCCGACGTGACCGTGGCCGTCTACGTCCGCGCGTGCGTCGAGCAGGACGAGGCGTCCGCTCTCCGGGCCCTGCGCTCGGCAGCGGGCGAGTACGCGTCGTACGCGGGATACGCGAGGCAGTTCGCGGCGACCGGACTGGGCGAGGAGGCCGCCGCTGCCGCGGCCGCACGCCGGGCCGGCGATCCGGACGGCGTGCCCGCGGGTCTGGTTCGCGCCGTGTGTCTGTTCGGTGGGCGGACCGAGGCGCTCGCGCGCCTGAACGAGTACCGGCAGGCGGGCGCAGCGCTGCCCGTCGTCTACCCCGTCCCCATCGGGGAGCCGGCGCCGTCGATCCTCGGGACGCTCCTCGCGCTCGCGCCACGACGGGCCTGAGGCCCGGCTTGCGGACCGCCGTCCCCCGGCTAGACTACGGTTTGCACGGTGCGCACCGTAGAAAAGGGGAAAACGGCATGACCTACACGATCGCTGAGCCTTGCATCGACGTGAAGGACAAGGCCTGTGTCGACGAGTGCCCGGTCGACTGCATCTACGAGGGCGGCCGGATGCTGTACATCCAGCCCGACGAGTGCGTGGACTGTGGTGCCTGCGAGCCGGTCTGTCCCGTGACGGCGATCTTCTATGAGGACGACGTGCCGGCGGAGTGGAAGCAGTTCACGGCGATCAACGCCGAGTTCTTCGGCGACGCGGTGAGCGGGGTCGGCTCGCCCGGCGGCGCCGCCCAGGTGGGACCGAGCGCCGCCGACCACCCGACGGTGGCCGGCTGGGCCGCGGTCGGCTAGCGCTCGACCCCAACGGACCATCGGACGCCCCCGGCCGTCGCCGGGGGCGCCCGCCTACCCGGCCGCGCCCGCGGGCGGAGCGTCGGCCGCGAAGGCAACAGCCTCGAGCGCGGGGTTCGCTGGACTTCGGTCAGGCGTCCGCCGGGGCACCCTCGGTTGCCGGGATGATCCCGGGCGAGGACCACTCGGTGTCCATGCGCCAGCGCTCGCGAGACTTCACGGCGAGCTTCTGCATGAGGTCGATCGCGCCCTGGTCCTCGGAGCCGGGCTTCCACTCCACGACACCGTCCGCGACGGCACGGTTCCAGATGTCCTGTCCCTTCTCCGTGCGGATGATCGTGAGCGACCACCCCTCGCCCTGCCCGAGGCCTCCGAAGGAGATGTCGGCGTGCTCGGCGGCGAAGTCGGGGCAGTGCAGGCACCCGGGCCGCGTGTACACGTGGGACTTCTTCAGCCCGTACGTGAGCTCCTGTCCGTCCTTCGTATAGAAGAGCAGCTTGCCCTTGATGTTCATCCGGACGATGTCGTCCAGGTTCAGGCCGAGCTCCTTCTGCGCGATCTCGACCATGAGGCCGTCGTAGGTGAACGATTTCGAGCAGAGCAGGCCGAACGTCCAGTTGATCTTCTTCGCCCACTTGTTCACGCGGCGCGCGGCCATCGAGCCGGGAGCGCTCGCCTGGCACCCCATGCCGACGAGCGCGAGCTTCGACAGGCCCATCTCGGCCGCCTTCAGCATGGCGAGCGGGTTCGGCGAGTACGTGTAGCGAGAGCCGGCCGCGGCGAGCACGCCCTCGCGGTCGGTCACGACGGCGGGCTCGCAGTCCCACTCGCGCTCGTCCGACAGCTTCGAGGTGCACACGCCGTCGAGCTCACCCTTCTCGAGTCCCCAGATCAGGAGCGCGGAGACCACGCCGCCGTCCTGGCCGTGGGCGAGCACCTCGGGGTTCGCGGCACGCGCGAGCACGATGTCCTTGTAGAAGCCGATGACCTCCTCGGGCTTGCGGGTCGCGCCGAAGAGGTGCTGGTCGATCTCCCCCTCCCACTCGCGGAAACGGGGGCACGCGAGCGTGCAAAGCGAACAGCCCTTGTCGCCGTGCGCGCACCGGTCGATCCCGTCCTCCTGGAGCTGGACCGGGTGGTAGTCCTCGTAGCCGAGGACGTGGAACGGACAGGCCACGATGCATGCGGTGCAACCGGTGCACAGGCCCGTGTCGACGACCTCGTGGTAGAGCTCGAACCACTGGGTGTTCTCTTTGGGTGCCATGGCCAGCAGGATATCGCCCGCCTTCCGGTGCGAGGTCGGGCCGAACGACCCAACCGGCCCGGGGCTGTGTGGCCGGTCCGTCCAGGGTGCGCGCGACCGGCTCCTTAGATCGAGAAGGACTCGCCGCAGGCGCACTCGTGAACGGCCTGCGGGTTGTGGACCCTGAGCCCACCGCCGAGGAGCGCGTCGTTGAAGTCGAGGGTCGAGCCCCGGACGATCGGCGCGCTCCTGCGGTCCACGAGCACGCGGAAGCCCTCGATCTCGATCACGTGGTCGTCGGCCTCAGGGACATCGGTGAACGAGAGCTCGTAGGAGAAGCCTGAGCACCCGCCGGCCACCACGCGCAGTCGCAAGGCGGCGTCGGGACGCCCCTCCTTCTCGGCGAGCGCGCGAGCCTTGCGAGCGGCCTTCTCGGTGACCGCGAGCACGGCGGTGTCGGTGTCCATCGCCCTCCCACCTTACCCCAGGGTCAGCGTTCGGCGAGGCCGAGGAGCGCGCCCTTCACGGACTCGGACAGGGTCGGATAGGCGTGGATCGCCTCACCGGCCACCGTCGCAGGGGTCCGCCCGGCCATCACCGCGACGACCTCGTGGATCATCGCACCGGCCTCGTCGCCGACGATGTGCCCGCCGAGGACCTCGCCCGTGCGGGCGTCGCCGACGAGCTTCACCAGTCCGGCGGTCCGGCCGTCGATGTGCGCGCGCTCGTTGTCCTCGAACCGGAGCACCGAGGTCCTCGCGTCGTGGCCGGCCTCGCGTGCCTCACGCTCGGTGAGGCCGACGCTAGCGACCTCGGGGTCGCAGAACGTCACCCGCGGAACCACGCGGTAGTCGCGGGGGCGCGGCCGGCCGAGGATGTCGTCGACGACGAGCTCGGCCTCGTACGAGCCGACGTGCGTGAAGAGCAGGTCGCCGGTCGCGTCGCCCGCGGCCCACACGTCGGCGTTCGTCGTGCGGAGCGTCTCGCCGAGGACCGGGCGTCCGAGGTCGTCCAGCTCGACACCCGCCGCGCCGAGGTCGTGGACGTCGAACACGGGGCGGCGACCCGGTCGCGACGAGGATCTCGTCCGCGCGCAGCGTCTCGCCGCCGGCGAGCGAGAGGGTCCACGCCGCGCCGTCGTGCTCGGCGCGCTCGATGGACACGCCGGCGCGCAGGCGGATGTCCTCCGCCTCGAAGGCGGGGACGAGCGAGGCGGCGGCCTCCTCGTCCTCGTTCGGCAAGACCTGTGGGAGCGCCTCGAGCACGGTCACCGTCGAGCCGAACCGCGCGTAGATCTGGGCGAACTCGATGCCGATCGCGCCGGCGCCGATCACGATCAGCGAGCCGGGCACCCGCTCGGGCGACCAGATGGCTTCCTCTGTTCGTCCAGTAGGGCCCCTCGCGCAGGCCGGGGATCGGCGGGCACGGTGGCCTCGGTCCCGGTCGCGAGAACCACGCGATCCGCCTCGATCTGCTCGCCGCTCGCGGTCTCGACGCGGTGCTCGCCGATCAGCCGGGCCTCCTCGAGGAGCACCCGGATGCCCATGCGCTCGAACGGCTTCGGGCCCTCGCCCGACTGGCTGTCGACGACGTCGCGAGCCCGCCGCAAGACGGCCTGCAGGTCGACCTCGACCGAGCCCTCGATGCGGACACCGAAGCGCTCGGCGTCGCGGGCCTGCGCGGCGATCTTCGCGCTGCGGAGCATGACCTTCGTGGGGACGCATCCGTAGTGGTTGCACTCGCCGCCGAGCTTGTCGCGCTCGGCGATGGCGACCTTCAGGTCGCTCCGGCCGCCGAGCTGGAACGCGACCTCCGAGCCCGTCCCACCGCCGCCGATCACGAAGACGTCGTAGCGCTCCACGCCGTTACCAACCCTCCGCCGGTGGGTTCATTCCCCGCCGAGGAAACGGACGAAGACACGGGCGTAGACCCGAGCGGCGGCGACGAGCTCATCGACGGCGACCCACTCGTTCGCCGTGTGCGCCACCGTCAGCGAGCCGGGTCCGAGGATGACCGTGGGGATCTGCGCCTCGTTGATGTAGAAGCGCGCGTCGGTGATGCCGGTGATCCCGACGTCGGCGGGCGGGGTGCCGGTCTCCTCGGCCACCGCGGCGCGGAGGAGCTCGGCGATGCGGCTGTCGCGCGGTGCCTCGGCGGCGTCGGTCCACTCGCGCACCCGGAAGGACAGGTCGACCTCGGGATGCTCGGCGGCGATGGACGCGGCGAGGCGATCGAAGGGTGCGAGCACTTCCTCCCTCACGCTCTCGCCGGGCACGAGGCGGCGGTCGATGTCGACCTCGCACCGGTCCGGCACGACGTTCGGCGCGCTCCCGCCGGAGATGAGCGCGGCGTTCACCGTCGGCCGGCCGACGAGGGGGTGCTCGCGGTCGGGGAGCACCTCCTCGATCCGCAGCAGGAGCCGCGCCATCGAGGTGATCGCGTTCACGCCGAGGTGCGGCATCGAGCCGTGGGCGGCCTTCCCGAGCGCGGTCGCCGTGACCCACGCGCCCCCGCGCTCGGCGAGGGCGAGCTGGAGTCCGGTCGGCTCACCGACGATGCAGGCGTCCTGGTCGAGCAGTCCGGCCTCCCAGAGCACCTTGGTGCCGTGGAGCCCGGCGAGCTCCTCGTCGGCCGCGAGGTGCAGCTCGAGCGTCCCGCCGAGGCGCACGCCCGAGCGCACGATCGCGCTCGCAGCCGCGAGCGCCGCCCCGATGGCCCCCTTCATGTCGGCCGTCCCGCGCCCCACGAGCCGACCGTCGACGACCGTCCCGTCGAACGGCGGGTGCGTCCACGTCGACGGGTCGCCGGCAGGCACGACGTCGAGGTGACCGTTCCACGCGAGCTTCGGTCGGGCGCCCGAGCCGAACGAGGCGATCACGCTCGGCCGGCCGGCCTCGCCACGGACGACCTCCGGCGAGGCGCCGAGGCTCGTGAGGATGTCCACCGCCACGTGGGCGGCCGCGTCCTCGGTCCCGCCGGGGTTCTCGCTCGGCGCCGCGAGCAGCGCGCGGGCATACGCGAGCACCTCGACGGGGTCGAGCGAACCGAGGACGGCTTCCACCGCGGCGTCGTCTACCATCGGCCGAGCAATGTACCCTGCCGACCTCCGCGCGCGCCTGCGCGCCGCCCTTGACCCCGCGCCGGCACCCGTGCCCGAGCCCGGTGATCGCCTGGCGGCCGTGCTGGCGCTGCTCGTCGAGGCTCCGGAGCTCGCCCTCGTGTTCGGACAGCGCTCCCACGCGCTGCCTCGTCACGCCGGCCAGATCGCGTTCCCCGGCGGCATCGTTCACGAGCTCGACGACGACCTGGCTGCAACCGCCCTGCGCGAAGCGAAGGAGGAGGTCGGCCTGGACCCTGCGCTGCCCGAGGTGCTCGGCGCGCTCCCGCCCGTCCACACCACCGTGAGCGAGATCCTCGTCGTGCCGTTCGTGGGCATCCTCGACACGCTCCCAGCGTTGACCCTCGGCGACGGAGAGCTCGACGAGGTGTGGACGCTCCCCGTCCGGCGGCTCCTCGAGGTCGAGGCCCTCGTGGAGCGGGAGCGTCCCGACGGTCGCCGGTGGAAGGGCTGGGCCTACCAGCTCGAGCGCAAGACGATCTGGGGCGCCACGGGACACATGCTGCACGAGCTGCTGGAGATCCTGCGGAAGGAGACCGCATGAGCCTCCCCGAGGCGTACGGGCCGAGCGATGTCGAGCTACGATCGATCCTCGGCGATGCGGAGACGATCGCCGTGGTCGGCCTGTCCTCGAACCCGTTCCGGGACTCGTTCGAGGTCGCCGAGTATCTCCGGTCGAAGGGCTACCGGATCGTCCCGGTGAACCCGAACGAGACCGAGGTGCTCGGCGAGAAGGCGTACCCCTCGCTCCTCGACGTGCCGAAGGACGTGCGGATCGACGTCGTCGACGTCTTCCGCCGCGCGGCCGACACGCCCCCCGTCGCCAAGCAGGCGGTGCACGTGGGTGCCAAGGTCCTGTGGCTGCAGGACGGCATCGTGAACGAGGACGCTAGGCGCATCGCCGAGGACGGCGGCCTGACCGTCATCATGGGGGTCTGCATCCGGACAACGAACCGACGACTCGAACGGGAGGCCTGAGCCATGCAGCAGTGGGAGTACTTCGTCGCACCCGTCCTAGAGCACAACCCGGGCGAGATCCTCAACACGTTCGGTGAGGACGGGTGGGAGCTCGTGGCGATCGTGACTCAGCCGACGCCGATGGGCGGCCAGTCCCTCGTCGCGTACCTGAAGCGGCCGAAGGCCTAGCGCCCGCGGGCGCCCCGATCCATCCGCTTGCGCGCGAGGTACAGCCCTCCGACCAAGACGAGGGCGATCACGATCGTGGCCGGCGAGAGTCGGCCGTCGGTGGCCGGGCCGGGCGTTGGCGAAGTTCCGCTCGGCGTCGGGGTGACAGAGCTGCCGAACGCGGATGTCGTGCTCACGATCTCGAGCGCGACCAGCGCCGATGACGAAGAGCGAGCGCCGGATCATCGCCCCGAGTCTAGGCCCGCCGGGTGGGGAGGGTGGGGTGGCGTTCGCCGATGCTCGAGATCACCGAGGCCCCCGCACGCTCCCCGACGGTCGAGCCATCGCCTGGCGGGGTGCCGGACTCGGAGACCCCTGCCGAGCGTCGTTCCTCGTCGGGTCAGCCGAGCGCTTGGGCGAGGTCGGCGATGAGATCGTTCGGGTGTTCGATGCCGACCGAGAGACGGACCAACGTGTCGGGAACGGCGAGCGGTGACCCTGCCACGCTCGCATGGGTCATCGGGGCAGGAACCTCGATAAGCGACTCGACGCCGCCCAGCGACTCGGCGAGGAGGAAGAGCTTCGTCGACCCGGCCACGCGGATGGCCTCGTCTCTCGTGGCGACCTCGAAGCTGACCATGCCACCGAAGTCGGCCATCTGACGGGCTGCGACGTCGTGACCCGGGTGATCGGGGAGGCCCGGGTAGAACACCTTCGTCACCCTCCGGTGTGCCGTGAGGGAAGCGGCGACCGCGCGGGCGCCCTCGCAGTGGGCGCGCATCCGGACGGCGAGGGTCTTGAGGCCGCGCAGGGCGAGGTAGCAGTCCATCGGGCCGGGAACGGCTCCGAGGGCGTTCTGCAGGAAGGCGAGGCGATCGGCGAGTGGGTCATCGCTCGTCACGATCGCTCCCATCACGAGGTCGGAGTGGCCGCCGAGGTACTTCGTGACCGAGTGCACGACGACGTCGGCGCCGAGCTCGAGCGGGCGTTGGAGGTAGGGCGTCGCGAACGTGTTGTCGACGACGCAGCGGGCGCCGGCGGCGTGGGCGATCTCCGCGACGGCCGCGACGTCGATCACCTTCAGGAGCGGGTTGGTCGGCGTCTCGACCCAGACGACCTTGGTCCGCGGTCGGACGGCGGCGCGGAGCGCCTCGAGGTCGGTCAGGTCGACGATGTCGTACGCGAGGCCCCAGCCGTGGAGCACGTTCGCGAGGAGGCGATAGGTCCCACCGTAGACGTCGTTCGAGAGCACGACGTGGTCGCCGGGCGCGAGCGTGAGCAGGAGCGTCGTCTCGGCGCCGAGGCCCGAGGAGAACGCGAGGCCATGCGCCGCGCCTTCGAGCGATGCGAGCGCGGTCTGGAACGCCTCGCGTGTAGGGTTGCCGCCGCGCGCGTAGTCGTACCGCTTCGGCTTCCCGACGGCAGGCTGGGCGTAGGTAGAGGTCTGGTAGATGGGGATGTTCACCGCGCCGAAGGGCACGTCGGGCTCCTGCCCGGCGTGGATCGCCCGCGTCTCGAACCTCAGCGCATCTCCGGAGGGATCGCCCATCCTCGCTCCTTCAGCTCCTCGAGCGCCTCGTGGCCTGCGCGAGCCCGTCGCCACAGGGCGGACTTGCGCTTCGCGTCGTGCCCCGGCGCGAACTCGCGCGCCGTGAGGGACGTGCACTCGGGATCCCCGCAGGCGCAGCGCCCCATACCGGGCAGCGGCGGCTGATCGTCGTGCGTCTTCGGCAGCTCGCCGCGGCGGAACGGGTGCGCGGGTAGCGCAACCGCCGGCAGGACGATCTGACCCTCGCGCGGGTCGCCCGGTGCGCTGAACCTGCGCTCGAGCGCGAGCAGCCCGGTGAGGGAGGCGAGCGCGGCGTCCACCTGATCGGCCGAGCGCAGGGAGTCCGCGTCGACGCCGCGCTCGTGCAGCACCAGACGGCGCCACGCGTGCGGCGACATGCCCTTCGGCGGCAGGCATCCCGCGAGGACGACGGCCGAGGCGTGGGGGAAGACCTCGATCGCCGTGCCGTTCACCTTGCCGCCTCGATAGCGGGGGAACCGAGCCTCGATCGCTTCGAACACGGCGAAGCCGACGGTCATCCACTCGAAGAAGGGGTGCTCGGCCATGCGCTCGTCGCTCGGCGTGTTGAAGCACTGGATGCCGAACCACCGCAGCTCGCGCTCCGTGAGGCGCGAGCGCCCCGAGCTCGCCCAGGTCGGCGGCGCGTCGATCGCGACGACGTCCGGCCCGAGGTCCTCGACGAGGCGCGGCAGGTCCTCGGGTCGCGCGTGCCGGTGCGTGTCGATGATCGCCCGGTCGGTACCGAGCATGACGAGGTCGAGTCCCTTGCGAACCCCGACGTCGATGCCGAGCGCGCGCACGGGCGGGCTACGCGGTCCTCGGCCGGTGCGCCAGGAACTCGAGGAGGTCGCTGCGGGTGAGCACGCCGAGGGCCCGCCCCGCGCTTGCGACGAGCACCGCGGGCGCGCGCTGGAGCTCGGCGAACGCGACCTCGACCGGGTCGCCGGACTCGACCATCGGGATCGGCGGGCCCATGACCCCGGCGACGTCGGCTTGCAGGGCGTCCGGGTCGCGGAAGATGCGGTCGAGGAGCGCCCGCTCCTGGATCGAGCCCACGACCTGGGTCACGTCGTCCGACGGCTCACGCATCACCGGGGCCTGCGAGATGCCGTACTCCTGGAGCACGTCGATCGCCTGCCGCACCTTGCTACGGGCGTTCATCGTGACGAGCGGCGGTACCTCGCCGCGCTTGGCGGAGAGCACCTGCTCGACGCGCAGGACCTCCGGTCGGTCGAGCAGCCCGTACTGGAGCAGCCAGGGCTCGGAGTAGACCTTCGAGAGGTAGTTGCGTCCGGTGTCGGGCAGGATCACGAGCACGGTCTTCGTCTCGTCGAGCTCGGCCGCCACCTCGAGCGCGGCCACGACGGCGGTGCCGCAGGAACCGCCCACCAGGATGCCTTCCTCGCGCGTGATCCGGCGAGCCATCCGGAACGCGTCGCCGTCGGGGACGCGCACCCACCGGTCGACGAGGGAGGGGTCGAACGTCTCGGGCCAGAAGTCCTCGCCGATGCCCTCGGTCAGGTACGGGTGGACGTCGCCCGAGTAGATGGAACCCTCGGGGTCGGCCCCGATGACGAGGATGCCGGGATTCTGCTCCTTCAGGTACCGCGCCGCACCGGTGATGGTGCCGCCGGTACCGACGCCACACACGAACACGTCGATGCGGCCATCGGTCTGGCGCCAGATCTCGGGGCCTGTCGTCTCGTAGTGCGCGGCCGGGTTCTCCTGGTTGAAGTACTGGTTCGGCTGGAAGGCGCCGGGGATCTCCTCCGTGAGGCGGTCTGCGACGCGGTAGTAGGACTCGGGCGAGTCGGGTGGGACGGCGGTCGGCGTGATGATCACCTCGGCGCCGTAGGCACGCAGCAGCGCGATCTTCTCCTGGCTCATCTTGTCGGGCATGACGAAGATGCACTTGTAGCCGCGGATCGCCGCCGCGATCGCGAGCCCGTGGCCGGTGTTCCCCGAGGTCGGCTCGACGATCGTGCCGCCCGGCTTCAGGAGGTTCTCGCGCTCGGCGGCCTCGATCATGCGCAGGCCGATCCGGTCCTTCACGCTGCCTCCGGGGTTCAGCATCTCCAGCTTCGCGAGCACGGTCGGCCGGACCCCGCGCACGACCGAGCGGAGCCGGACGAGCGGTGTCTCGCCCACCGCGTCGAGGAACGAGTCGAGAACCTCCATGCGCCTCCTCAGGGAGCGCCCTATCGTCCCACGAACCCGCGGCCGGGCGCGCTCGACGGCGCCCGGGGACGGGTCGTCATGGGGCACGACCTGCCGCGGTCCGGGGCATCGTGCGCCCGCGAACCGGACGGGAACCTCCGCGGTGAGCGTCAACCTCGGGCCGATCCGTGCCGATGCCCATCGGGATGGAGCAGGAAACCGCCGTGATGCCCTCCGGGGTCCGGGACGGCGACGGGCTGTTCGATCTGCCCGTCGGCGGGTCGGTCCTCGTCGTGGACGATGACCCGTTCATCGCCCGCCTGCTCGAGATCGAGCTGCGGGCGGCCGGGTACGACGTGCGTGTCGCGGGGGACGGCGCGCGCGCGCTGGAGCTCGCACGCGAGCGGTGTCCCGAGCTCGTGCTGGCCGACGTCATGATGCCGAACATGGACGGTTTCGAGCTCACGCGGCACCTGCGTCAGGACAGCCGAACGGCTTCCGTGAGCGTGATCATGCTCACGGCGAGGGGGCTCTCGGCCGACAAGCTCGAGGGCTTCGCGGTCGGCGCCGACGACTACATCGTCAAGCCCTTCGACACGCCCGAGCTGCTCGCGCGCATCCGCGGGGCGCTGCGACGCTCTCGCGAGATGCGAGCGCAATCCCCGCTCACCGGTCTCCCCGGCAACGTGTGCATCGCCGACGAGATCGAGCAGCGATGCTTGGCCAAGGCGTCGTTCGCGGTCCTGTACGCCGACCTCGACAACTTCAAGGCATACAACGACCACTACGGCTTCATGCGAGGCGACCTGGTGATCCAGGCGACGGCCCGGATCCTGCAGGACGTCGTCCTCGACCTGGCTGGGAAGGACTCGTTCGTCGGGCACGTGGGCGGCGACGACTTCGTGATCGTCTGCGATGCCGCGCTCGCTCCCGCGATCGCCGGACGGGTGGTCGAGCGCTTCGATGTCGAGATGGTCCGGCTCTACGATCCGGAGGATCGCGAGCGGGGCGAGATCGAGGTGACGAACCGGCGCGGCGAGGTCCAGCGCTTCCCCCTCGTCACGGTCTCGATCGGCGTCGCGACGACCGATCGCCGGACGTTCGCCCACTACGCCGAGGCCGTCGCCGTCGCCACCGAGATGAAGTCGTTCACCAAGAAGGCGGGCGAGGGTTCATCGTGGGCGGTGGACCGCCGCACGTCGTGACCTACGCGAGCGGTGCGGGTCTGCCCAGGTAGAAGCCCTGCCCGAACCGAGCGCCCAGCGCCCGAAGCATGTCGAGCTCCGCCGGCGTCTCGATGCCCTCGGCGACGATCGTCATCCCCATCTGCTCGGCGAACGAGATCAACGCGGCGCCGAGCGCCCGGCGACCCGCGTCGACGTCGATGCCTCGCGTGAGGCCCACGTCGAGCTTGATGAAGTCGGGGCCGATGTCCAGGATGTGCCGCAGGCTCGCGAACCCGGCTCCCGCGTCGTCGATCGCCACGCGGATCCCGAGCACCCGAAGTCGCCTCAGCGCGGCCCCCAGGTCCCCGTAGTCGTCGACGGGCTCGTGCTCCGTCACCTCGATGACGACCCGTTCGGGCTCGTGTCCTCCCAGCAGTGCGGGCAACCGGGGCGACATCGCCGTCCGGTGTGACATGTTCACCGAGAGGTACGCGTCCGCCGGGATCCGCCGCATGGCGCGCAGGGCCACCTCGATCGCCGCGAGCTCGAACTCGACCCCGAGGCCGAGTTCCGCCGCTTCCGTGAACCATTCGAGCGGGTTCCGCTCGGGCGGCATCGTGAAGCGCGCGAGCGCCTCGACCCCGGCCACGGCTCGGGTGCTCAGCTCGACGATCGGCTGGTAGACGAGGTGCCACCCCTCACCCGCGATCGCCCGCTCGATCCGAGCGGTCCGCTCCTCCGCCTCAGCGGCTGCGGCCTGGCGCCCATGGAGGTGGCTCGCGAGGTCGCGAACGAGGAGGGTCATCACCTCCGGCGACAGCGCCTCGTGGCCGCCCGCCGCCCGTCGGACCGCCGTGCGGATCTCCGAGGGCGGGGTCCCCTTGAGCAGGTAGCCCACGGCCCCGAGCTCGAGCATCTGGACGACCGTGGCGTGGTCGGACAGCGCCGAGTGCGCCAGGATCCTCGTGCTCGGTGAGACCCCCGGCATCTCACGCGTCACACGGAGGCCGCCGCCGCCTGGCATCCGGATGTCGACGATGGCGACGTCCGGATGCTGCTCCCCGGCGCGCGCGATGGCCTCGTCGGCGTCCTCCGCCAGCGCCACGAGCTCAAGATCCGGATCTGCCTGGACGACCTCGGCCAGCGCCTCTCGGACCATGTCGTCGTCGTCGGCGAGCAGGACCCGGATCACGGTCATGTCGCGCCGACGCTACGGCGTGCGCCCTGGGGTCGCAAGCCCCTGGGGATATCATCGTGGAGGAGGTGGCCGCGATGCCTGCACGCGAGATCAGGGCCCCGCGCGGGACCGAGCGGACCTGCAAGGGGTGGCCGCAGGAGGCCGCCCTGCGGATGCTGATGAACAACCTCGACCCCGACGTGGCGGAGCGTCCCGAGGACCTGGTCGTCTACGGTGGGACCGGCCGCGCGGCGAGATCGTGGGAGGCCTTCGACGCGATCGTGGCGGCGCTCCGAGCCCTGGAGGACGACGAGACGCTCCTGGTGCAGTCCGGCAAGCCCGTTGCGGTGTTCCGCACGCACGCGATGGCGCCGCGCGTGCTGATCTCGAACGCGATGCTCGTGCCCAAGTGGGCGGACTGGGAGACCTTCCGCGACCTGGAGCACCAGGGCCTGACGATGTACGGACAGATGACGGCGGGCTCCTGGATCTACATCGGGACCCAGGGCATCCTCCAAGGGACGTACGAGACGCTCGCCGAGGCCGCGACGCAGCGTTTCGACGGCAGCCTCCGGGGCACGATCACCCTCACGGGCGGGCTCGGCGGCATGGGCGGTGCCCAGCCGCTCGCCGTCACGATGAACGGTGGTGTCGCGCTGTGCGTGGAAGCGGATCCTTCCCGCATCGAGCGGCGGATCAAGACGCGCTACCTGGACCGGGAGACCGACGACCTGGGCATCGCTGTCCGCTGGGCCGAGGAGGCGCGCTCGACGGCCGAGGCGGTCTCCATCGGGCTCCTCGGCAACTGCGCCGAGACCCATCCCGAGCTCCTGCGCCGCAGATTCCGTCCCGACATCGTGACCGACCAGACGAGCGCCCACGACCCGCTCGGCGGGTACATCCCGGGGGGCCTGACGCTCGAGCAGGCGGACGCGCTCCGCCGCGAGGACCCCGAGGAGTACCAACGGCGCTCGTTCGCTTCGATGGCCGAGCACTGCCGCGCCATGGTCGGCTTCCTCGACGCGGGTGCCGTGGTCTTCGATTACGGCAACAACCTGCGGGCCGGCGCACAGACCGGCGGCTTCGACCGGGCGTTCGCCTACCCCGGGTTCGTGCCGGCATTCGTCCGTCCGATGTTCTGCGAGGGCAGGGGTCCGTTCCGCTGGGCGGCGCTGTCAGGTGATCCCGAGGACATCACCAAGACGGACCGAGCGGTCGCCGAGCTCTTCCCGCACGACGGCCGGCTTCGTCGGTGGCTGGACATGGCCGAGGAGCGTGTCGCGTTCCAGGGGCTGCCCGCGCGGATCTGCTGGCTCGGCTACGGAGAGCGTGCGAAGGCGGGACTGCGGTTCAACGAGATGGTTGCGAGCGGGGAGCTCTCGGCGCCGATCGTGATCGGCCGTGACCATCTGGACAGCGGCAGCGTGGCGAGCCCGTACCGCGAGACCGAGGGCATGCGCGACGGCTCCGACGCGATCGCCGACTGGCCGATCCTGAACGCGCTCGTGAATACCGCGGCCGGTGCGCACTGGGTGAGCGTCCACCACGGCGGTGGCGTCGGCATCGGGTACTCGATCCATGCGGGGATGGTCGTGGTCGCGGACGGCTCTCCGGAGGCCGCCGAGCGGCTGGAGCGTGTCCTCACGACCGACCCCGGCATGGGGGTCGTGCGGCACGCCGACGCAGGCTACGAGCGGGCACTCGAGGTCGCGCGCGAGCGCGGTGTTCGGCTCCCTTGGACCGAGTAGGAGAAGGGGCCGCGCCTCAGAGCCGGACCGTTCCTCGAGGCCGACCGCGAGCTGGGTCCCGACATCCGGGCGGTCACGGAGGCGGTGCGCTCGGGCGCGCTCGTCGAGGCCGCAGAGCGAGCGCTCGGCGAGCCGTTGCGGTGAGGCGGCTCACGAGTGGTAGATCGTGATCCGGGTGCCGACGTCGGCGAGCCCGAAGACCCACTGTGCGTGCCAGTACGGCACGCGGACGCAGCCATGGCTGGCCGCGTACGTGGGCACCTCGGTCCAGCCGTGGATCGCGCGGAGGCCGTCGAAGTAGCTCGGGTAGTAGAGGTGGTTGGGGCTGAACCCAGCCAGCTTGCGGTACACGCGGAAGGATCCGTCGTGCGTGGCGCCCCCCGCGCCGGTCGAGATGTGGATCACGTTCGTGATCACCCGGTCCTGGACCGTATAGAGGACCTGGCGCGACTGGTCGACCTCGATGTGGAACGCTCGAGTGGCCACCCGCGGCCGCGGGATGCGCGGGTCCGCGAGTGCCCGCCAGACGGCGGCGTTCACCGTGAACACGCGGTCCATGCCCTGGACCTTGCGGAAGGCGACGACCGTGTCGCCGGTGCGGTAGTCGTACCGACGGTCCACCGGCTGGATGCGGTAGTGGAGCTCGGCGAGGCGCTCCTCGAGCAGGAGCACGAAGACACCCCGTGAGCCGGACCGCAGGTCCGGCAGCGGCGTGTCGTCGGCGGCGGTCACGGCCGAGTCCGGCAGGTGTACCGCGTCGTCGAACGTCGCACGCGCCCGGTACCTCCCGGGCGTCATCACGCGGACCTCGGCGTCGAACCCCCCCGAGGCTCCGATGGGCGCTGCGGCGGTCTGGACCACGCGCCCCGCCCGCAGCAGCGCGACCTGGACCTGCTCGCCGGGGAGAGCCGGCGAGACGGTGCCGCGCACGCGAACCGTGTCGAACAGACGAACGGGCGACATGCGGACGGTCACCACCACACGGACCTGCACGCTCACCGGCTCGCTCACCACGGTCTGCCAGACGGCGTGGAGGGTACGGTTCCGCTCGGGGACGATCGTTGTCGAGAACGCGCCGGTCGTGTCGGTGGTTGCCGTGGCGACGAGGGCGTCCGCGGCGTCGCGCACCTCGATCGCCTCGCCCTCGGTGGCCGGGGTGATCGATCCGAACAGCGTGACGTCCTGGCCGTACCTGACCGTCGCCGGTGCGGCCGAGAGGGTGACGGCCTGGGTCTCTTGCGCCGCAGCGGTCCCCGCGAGGGCTGCGGCGAGCAGGACGGCCGCGAGCACCGTGGCGGTCGTCTTCCTCATCGCTCCCATGCCACCTTCCCTCCCACGATGGTCCGCACCACCGGGTCGTGCCCGGGGCGGTAGGGCACCTGACGGAAGTCGTCGCCGTCCAGTACGACGATGTCCGCTCGCGCGCCGGGCGCAAGCCTACCGTGCGTCGTCTCCAGCCCAAGCACCTTCGCGGGGTTCGCCGTCGCCGCCACGAGCGCCTGCGCAGGCGTGAAGCCGTAGAGCGAGCAGGCCGTCGCGATGGCCTCGGGCATCGAGAGCACCGGCGAGGTGCCCGGGTTGAAGTCGGTCGCGATCGCGACGGTCGCGCCCGACTCGAGCAGCGCGATGACGTTGGGAGGCGGGGCGCGGAGGAACAGCGTCGAGGTCGGCAGGAGCACGGCGGCGGTGTCCCCGTCGCCGAGCGCGGCGACCCCGAGCGGCGACGTGTGGTTGAGATGGTCGGCACTCCGTGCGCCGAGCGCGACCGCCGCCTCCGCGGCACCGGAGGGTCCGAGCTGATCCGCGTGACACCGTAGTGGGATCCCCGCGGAGCGGGCGGCGTCTGCGACCGCGTGGAGATCGTCGAGCGAGAACGCGATGTCCTCGACGTAGATGTCGACGGCGTCCGCGAGACCCTCGGCCGCGGCGGCCGGGATGAGCTCATCGCACACGACCCGCACCCATGCCGCGCGGTCGATGCCCTCGGGCACCGCGTGGCACGGCAGGAGGGTGACCGTGCACGTCTGCACGGCCTCGGCCGAGAGACGGCGTGCGAGCCGCGCCTGTCGCAGCTCGCCCTCGACCGTCAGGCCGTACCCCGTCTTCAGCTCGAGCGCGGTCGTGCCGTTCGCGAGCATCTCGGCGAGGAGCGGCCGACAGAACGCGAGCACCTCGTCATCGGAGGAGCTCGCGAGGAGCCGGGCGCTGCGGTAGATGCCGCCGCCGCCATGCAGGTCTCGGTAGGTGGCCCCGGACAGGCGTGCCTCGAACTCGTCGGCACGCCAACCCACGAACGGCAGATGGGTATGGCAGTCGACGAACCCTGGAGCGATCGTGCAGCCCTCCAGCCATTCTGGTTCGATCGCGCCGAGGTCGTCCGCACGACCCACGTAGGTGATGACCCCGTCCTCCCACGCGACCGCGCCGTCGGCGATCAGGTGTGGGGGCATCGCGTCGTCGCCCCGGAGCGGGCCCGGACCGAAGGGGGTGACGAGGCTCGTCGCGGCGATCGCGTGCGTGGTCACGCCCTCATGCAACCGGAGTGGCCCCCGCTCCGCAAGCGCGCCGGTCCTTGCGGCAAGCCGAGCTCCTGACGATGTGCCCGGACCCGCTGAAGTCCCGTTCGCGAAGGCCGATGGCTCCTGCGGAACGGGGCGCGTCCGTGCCAGGAGGTCACGTGCCTCGTCCGGATGCGACATCTGACGAGACCAAGAAACGCGCCTGCACCCTCCGTAGACTGCTCGCGTGAGCCGCGAGGGTGAGCTGGGGATCCGCGAGATCCTTCGGCTACCCGAGGTCCGCACCTCCATCGCCGGCACGTTCATCATCATGGTCGGATTCGGCATCCTGTCGCCGATCCTTCCCTTGTACGCGAGATCGTTCGGGGTCGGGCTCGACTCCGTCGGCGTGCTGATCGCCGCATTCTCGATCACGCGCCTCGCCGTCGATCCGTTCACCGGCGCGATCATCGGGCGGCTGGGCGAGCGCCGGGCGGTCACGCTCGGGGCGATCGTCGTCGGCGTCACGACGGCCCTCGCGGCGGTCGCCCCGACCTTCACGCTCCTCGTCGTGTTCCGCGGGGCCGGCGGGGCGGGCTCGGCGATCTTCTTCACCGGGCTGCTCTCGTACATGCTCCGCACGGTCCCCGGCGACCGGATCGGGCGGGTCATGAGCGTGTGGTACGCGTCGTTCAACGTGGGGATCATCGCGGGCGAGCCGCTCGGCGGCATCTTCGCGCACTGGCTCGGGCCCGTGAGCACCCTGTGGATCTACGCCGCCACGTGCTTCATGTCGGCTGGGGTGTTCGCCCGGACGATGCGCGGCCCGGAGACCGGACCGCGGCTCGAGCGCACGGCGGGGCTCCGGCGCCTCCCGTGGCGCCGGCCGTTCGTCGCCGTTCTGCTCGCGAACGGCGCGTACGCGTGGATCATCGCGGGGGTCTACAGCACGTTGATCCCTCTGTTCGGCAACGAGGAGGTCGGGCTCACCGAGCTCGGGGTCGGTCTGGGACTCGCGGCCGCCTCGATCACGGAGTTCGCCATCTTGTTCCCGGCGGGCAAGGCGACGGACCGCATCGGGCGCAAGGCGGTCCTCGTGCCGGGGTATGCCGCGATGGCGCTCGCGCTCGTCCTGTGGCCGCTCGCGACGACGCCGGCGCTGTTCTTCCTGGCCAGCGGCGTGTTCGGAGTGGTCTCTGGCTACGCCGGCGTACCGCAGGCCCCGATGCTCTCGGACGTCACCGACGAGGAGGTGCGTGGCACGGCGGTGGCGGTGTTCCGGTTCTCGGGCGACCTGGGCTTCGTCCTCGGGCCGCTCGTCGCGGGGGCGAGCGCCGATGCGTTCGGCTACGGGGCCGCGTTCGCGCTGGCGGCGATCCCGTTGGTGCTCGCGATGCTATTCGTGCTCACCGTCCCCGAGACCCTGCGCAAGCTCCCACGTACGGGTGAGGCTCCTGGGTTCTAGGCGGCCTTCCGAAGCCGTACCGTGTTGTCCTGCCACGGGAGCCGTCGATCCGCGCGGGAGTTCGGCCGAGGGAGAGCAGCGGTCAGGGAGCAGGCAAGGATGAAGGTAGCGTCGGAGGTCGTCCTCCCCGTCCCGGTCGAGCGCGCCTGGGGGCTGCTGATGCGATGGGAGGACCAGCCGCGGTGGATGAAGGACGCGGACTCGGTCCGCGTGCTGGGCGAGCAGCGGGAAGGCGTGGGCACGACGATCGACGTGACGACCCGCGTCCTGAACGTGCCGCTGTTCACCGAGCGGCTCGAGGTCACGATCTGGGAGCCGCCCCGGCGACTCGTGATGGCGCACCTCAGCTTCGTCGCGGGGGTGGGGACCTGGCGGCTCCAACCCGTCGAGGGCGGGACCGGTTCAGCTGGACCGAGGACCTCCGCCTCCCGGTCCCGGGGCTCGGTGAGCTCGCGCTCCGTGCCTACCGGCCGTTCATGGCCCACCTCATGCGTGGAGCGCTCGCCCCGCGGCCTCCGCGCGTTCGTCCAGCGCCTGCACGCCCGACCGCGCTAGGATGCCGGTGCAAGCAGGGGAGCCCGTGCGAGCGGGCTGAGAGGGCGGGTTGCGACCCGCCGACCCTTCGAACCTGATCCGGTTCGCACCGGCGGAGGGAGCGAGCATGGCGGGTGTCACCGAGCGCGTCGAGGCGCTCCTCGAGCGCGAGGCTCCAACGTGGGGCATCCGGCCGGTCCCGGCCGAGCACCGGCACCTGTCCGGCCTCGACCTCACCGTCCTGTGGGGCGACCTGTCCGTCGGGCTGCTCGTGATGGTGACCGGCGCGCTGCTCGTGCCGGCGCTCGGTTTCCCGAGGGCGCTGCTCGCGATCGTCGTCGGCACGGCGCATCGGGCTGCGCTCCGCTCGCGCTGGTCGCGGCTCGCCGGCGCAGCGCGAGGGCGTGCCGACGCATGGTGCTGTTCCGCCCGGCTGCTCGGGGCTGCGAGGCTCGTATCCTGCCCTCGGTCGCTGAACCTGCTCCAGCTGGTCGGGTGGACGGCGGTCGAGTTCTGGGCGATGGGCAGGTCGCGAACGTCGCCTCGATCCGAGCTCATCGGGCTGGACGCGCCCGCGATGTGGCTCGTCGATCGTGGCGGTCGCTGTGCACGGCGCTCGCGCTCGGCGGTCCGGTGCTCGTCGTGCGCCGTTGGCTCGAGCGATTCGGGATCTACGTGCTGCTCGCGCTCGGCGGGCGTGGATCACGGCGAGGTCGCTTGTCGGTCTCGGAGATCTCGGGGCGCTCTGGCGCGCAGCCGGGCGAGGGCGGGCTTCCGTTCTGGCTGGCGGTCGACCTGGTCATCGTGATGCCGTCTCGTGGCTGCCACTGGTGGCCGACTACACGAGGTTCGCGCGGCCGCAGGCAGCGGCGGATTCGCCGGAACCTCACGTCGGCTACCTCGTCGGGAACGTGCTGGTTCTACGCGCTCGGCGCGCTGCTCGTGCTCGGCGCGGCGCCACGGCGGACGTCGCTCGGCGTCGGGACGGCGATCGTGGGCGCGGCGGGCGGGGCGCTCGCTGCTCCTCGCGCTCCTCGTGGGCGAGAGCGACAACGCGTTCGCCGAACATCTACTCGTCGGCCATCTCGACGCAGAACGTGCCTCCGGAGGCCCGCAGCGGGCGCTCGTGGTCGGTGCGGCCGTCCTCGGCGTTCGCCCTGGCGCTCGCGTTCTCGATGGAGCGCTACGAGTCGTTCCTGCTCCTGATCGGCTCGGTGTTCGTGCCGCTGTTCGGCGTGTTCGCGGCCGACTGGCTCGTGCGTCGCGCGCGGTCGATACGGGAGGCGCGGTCTGTTCGCGCCACGGGGGTGCGATGGCTGGCGCTCGTCCCGTGGGTGGCGGGGTTCGTGTTCTATCACTGGAGCGTGCCGACCGGCCCGCCGGGTGGGTCGAGGCGTCGGACGTTGTTCGCCGACCGGCTCGGGCTGCCCTTCCCGCTGTTCGGCTCGGCGTTCGGAGCGAGCGTGCCGAGCTTCGCGGTGGCGTTCGGCCTGACGCTGCTGCTGCCGCGACGGCAGGCGCTACTCGTTGACGGCCGCGGCGTCGGCGGAGGCGCAGTAACCAGCAGGACCACGGCCGGCTCGATCGACGCGTTGCGGATCGTGAGCTCGGAGCCCGCCGGCACGAGCACCGTGCCCCATTGCCGATGCGCTTGCGCCCTCGGCCGACCTGGATCGCGACCTCGCCCGCGAGCGAGCGATGCAGAGCGCGTCCGAGTCCGGGTCGGCGATCGGCCCG
Source organism: uncultured Actinomycetes bacterium (assembly GCA_963708985.1). GTDB lineage: Bacteria > Actinomycetota > UBA4738 > UBA4738 > HRBIN12 > HRBIN12. The sequence continues at coordinate 241,880 of CAVPUQ010000009.1, read as the reverse complement.
AGCTCCTGCGCTCGCTCGAGGCACACGACCTCGGACCACAGGTGCGTCGGACTCGTAGACCGTGCCGTGGTGCGGGCCCTCCTCGTCGAAGCGGACGAGGTCGCGTCAGGTCCTTCGTCTCGCGTCATGCCCCAGGGTACCGGTCTCGGGCCCCGGTCGACGGGCGGGGCCGGGGCTCGCGATGGACCTGCTGCTGGTCCGAGTTTCGACCGAACGGAGTCGCGCCGTGACCGACGTTCTCCACCTCCACCGAGTCGCCGACGACCGTTCGCGCCGACGTGCTCGTCCTCCCCGTGTTCGAGGGCCCCGAGGCGGGTCCCGGCGTCAAGGATGTGAAGGGCATCGACCTGGGCGCGGCCTCGTACCGAGATGCCGCCCGAAGGGCGCAAGCGAGGCGAAACCCTGCTCGGTTCCCGAACACCGGCGTCGATGGGCTCACCGCGGGTTCCGTGATGCTGGTGGGGCTCGGGAAGAAGGCGGAGGCGGTCCGGACGCGGTGCGGCGCGCGATCGGCAAGGTCGCCAGCAGCTCTCGAGGCGCGTGTCGATCGCGACGACGGTGGCCCAAGCCGGCGGCCGCAGCCCGGCCGATGCGGTCCAGGCGGTCGTCGAGGGCGCTGCTCCTCGGCGCGTACCGCTTCGACCGCTACAAGTCCGACGGCAAGGGACGACGCCGCGAGCCTCGAGACGTCTCCGTGGTCGGCCTCCCCCGCTGGGGGACCCCAAGGCCGTCAGGCTCGCGCCGCGTCGCGCGCGCAGGTCGTCAGCGAGGCGGTCATGTGGGCCCGAGACCTCGTGAACACGCCGGCGCGGGACATGACGCCCGGCGGTGCTCGCCCGGTCGGCGCAGGACATGGCCAAGGAGGTCGGGCTCGAGGTCAAGATCTGGGACGAGAAGGAGCTCGAGAAGGGCGGGTTCGGCGGGATCCTCGGCGTCGGTCAGGGCAGCGTGAACCCGCCGCGGACTGATCGAGCTTGCGTACCGGGGCGCCGCCGCCTCGCAGACGCCGATCGCGTCTCGTCGGCAAGGGCATCTCCTTCGACTCCGGCGGCCTGTCGATAAAGCCGGCCGACGGACATGGAGACGATGAAGGACGACATGGGCGGCGCGGCCTCGATCATGGCGACGATGCGTGCGATCGCGCTGCTGAGGCCGAAGCGTGAACGTGATCGCGGCGATCCCGTCGGCCGAGAACATGCCGAGCGGCTCGGCGACGCGCCCCGGCGACGTGCTCCGCCACCGCGGACGGGAAGACCTCCGAGGTGCTGAACACCGACGCCGAGGGCCGGCTGGTGCTCGCGGACGCGCTCGCGTACCTGACGGAGAAGGGCCCGCGCGTGATCGTCGACACGGCCACCCTCACGGGGCGTGCATGGTCGCGCTCGGCGAGGACATCTGGGGCGTGATCGGCAACGACGCGCGGCACTGACCCGGGACCTGCTCGCGGCGGGCGAGGCGACCGGCGAGCCGGGGTGGGAGCTGCCGCTGTGGACCGTACCGTACCGCAAGATCATCGACTCGGACGTGGCCGACGTGAAGAACATCGGCAAGTCGCTGGGGCGGCGCCATCACCGCGGCGCTGTTCCTGGCCGATTTCGTCGGCGACGTGCCGTGGGTGCACATGGACATCGCGGGCCCGGCCTTCGCCGACAAGGCGCGCGACTACGCTCCGAAGGGCGGGACCGGTGTCCCGGTCCGCACGCTCGTGTCCTACGTGCTCGCGCAGGCCGGGAAGGCCTCGACAGGGGCGGTAGACCATGGCGCCCGAGCGCCACGACCGGGCCGGTCCTCGGCGGTCTTCGCGCACCCCGACGACGCCGAGATCTGCGCGGGCGGCACCCTCGCCAAGTGGGCGGCCTCCGGACGCGAGGTCCACCTGCTCGTCCTCACGAACGGCGACCGCGGCTCGAGCGATCCCTGGCGCGACCGGGCTGAGCTCGCCGAGACGCGCAGGGTCGAGACCCACGCGGCAGGCGAGATCCTCGGCCTCACGAGCGCCCACGTCCTGGATGTGCCCGACGGCGAGCTCGAGAACACCACGGAGATGCGCGAAGCGGTCATCCGGCGGATCCGGATGGTCCGCGCCGAGACCGTGATCTCGTGCGACCCGTCGGCTTGGTTCTTCGATGACCGCTACTACAACCACTCGGATCACCGGCGCGCCGGTGAGATCGCGCTCGACGCGGTGTTCCCGGGCGCGGGCAACCCCCACTACTTCGGCGAGCACATCGCCGAGGGCCTGGACGTGCGACAGGTGAACGACGTGTGGCTCGGCTGGACGAACGAGCCGAACCACCGCGAGGACGTGACCGGCCACTTCGCAACGGCGATGGCCGCGCTGGGAGCGCACGAGAGCCAGGTCGAGGACGGGATCCGCTACTTCCAGGACGAGCTCGAGCGCGAGGCTCGCGAGGCGGGCGCGAAGATCGGCGTCGAGCACGCCGAGGAGTTCCGCGTGCTCAACCTGTCCTAGCTACGGCTTCGTGCCGACCGCGATCAGCACGTCGCGGAAGTCGAGCACGGGATCCGGGAAGCGCTCGCCGAAGGCGTCGAGGACACGGGCGAGGAAGGCTTCGAACCCGCGCTCGCCGAGCATCGAACGCGCGAATCGCCCGGTCGCCCAGGTTCCGAGCCCTTCCACGTACTCCTCGAGGCCGTAGCGGAACCGGTACTGGCGTTCCTCGATCTGCACGTGCCGCAGGCCGGCGTCCATCAGGGTCTCCTCGAGGGCCTCGCGCTGCCGGAAGCGCTCCCGCCAGGGGATCGCGTCGCCGATCGCGGCCTCGAGCACCTCCCTGGGCACGAGGGTCCACAACTGCTCGAGCCATGCCTTCGAGAGCTCGTCTTGCCCGTCCGACCAGGCGCTCAGCGCCAGTCGCCCCCCGGGCCGGAGCACGCGGAGCAGGTCGTACAGCGCCGTCTGGTACTTCGTGAAGTGCGCGAGGACGAAGTTGCCGACGATCGTGTCGAACGAGCCGTCCCGGAAGGGCAGGTCGATCACCTGCGCTGCAACGGTTCGGATCTCGGGGCGCATGCGCCGGCCGACCGCGAGCATCCCGATGGAGCCGTCGATGCCGATCACGGTTCTGGGCCCGCCGACGGCAACGGCCGCGGCCGCGGCGGCGATGCCGGTCCCGGTCCCGACGTCGAGCACGCGGGCTCCGGCGTCCGGTTCGGCCGCACGGACCAGGTCGAGGGCGGGTTCGGCGAGCCGGGGCGCATGGATGCGTTCGTACGTCTCGGCCACGCCGTCGTAGGAGCGCCAGTCCGACATCCGCTCCAGGGTACCCGGTGGTTCGGCTAGCATCGGCGTCCGCCGGTACGCTTTCGACGACATGACGGAGCGTGGATGAAGGGTCCGGCGGGCGTGACGGCGCTCGTGCTCGCGGAGACCGTGGCGGGCAGCCTTTGGCTGCTGTTCCTCAGCCCGCTGTGGGGCGAGGTGCGCCGTGGGTTCTTCAAGCTCGTCGGCGTCGTGCTGCTCGTGCTCGCCGCGGCGATGTGGTCCTCCGTCTCGGCGGGTCTCCTCGAGGGCGACGACGCCGGCCGGTGGTCACTGACGCTCGCGGCGGCGCTCGCGATCGTCACCCTTGCATGGGTCGTCCTCATGTTCGTGCGACAGCAGCCGGCGGCGCGGGTCATGGGCGTCCTGTCCGTCCCGGTCTCGGCCGCGCTCCTCGTCGCGATGGCCGGTACCGCCGAGGGCTCGGTTCTCGTGGCGGGGCTCCAGCTCTTCGCGGGCGCGGCGTTCCTCGGCGCCGTGATGGATGGGCTGCTGCTCGGGCACTGGTACCTCACGGATCGAGGCCTCACCCGTCTCCCGATCAACCGGTTCACGCTTGCGCTGATCGTGGCGACCGGGCTCGAGGTCGTCGCCGTGCTCCTCGGCGGGTTCGGGCCGAGCGGCGACGTCTCGCAGTTCAACCCGCTGCTCACCTCGGCCGGGCTCGCGTCGTGGATCGCGCTCGGGATGGTCGGCACGACGGCGCTCATCGCGTTCCTGATCCGTGCGGCGCTCAAGGGCGAGCGCTCCTCGGCGGTCCAGGCCGCGACCGGCTTCTTCTACCTGGCCGTGATCACGGCGATGACGGCCGAGTTCGCGGCGAAGGTCCGCTTCCTCCCGTGAGCCGATGATCCCCGCGCTCATGGTCGCCGGCGTGGTCGTGGAAGGGGGGGCGTGGTGGTGGGTCGCGAGTCACGGCGCGAGCGTATGGGGCACGATGACCCCTGTGCTCGTGGCCCTCGGCCTGGCCGCTCTGCTCACCGGTCGTCCCGACGTGGCGACGGACGTGCCCGCGACCATCGCCGCCGTCGCCGGCGTCGGCGCCGGAGTGGCGCTCTACCTCGCGACGCGGGCGTTCGTCGCGATCGTCGCGCCCCGCTCGAGGTCGTTCCGGATGCAATCGGTCTCGATGTACGGGCGGCGCGGCCCGCTGTCGCTCGGCGCGGTGCTCGCGCTCGCGGGGCTGCTGATGGTGCCGGGTGAGGAGCTGTTCTGGCGCGGCCTGTTCCTGCCCGAGCTGCGGGGCAGGCTCGACTCGGTGGCCCTCGCGGCCGTCGGCGCCTGGGCTGCGTTCGTCGCGGCCAACCTGCCGAGCCGCAACCTCGCGATCGTCACCGGCGCGGCGGTCGGCGGCGCCGCGTGGGTGGCGCTCGCTGCGTGGTCCGGCGGGGTGCTCGCGGGACTGCTCTGTCACCTCGTGTGGACGACCCTGATGCTGGCGCGTCCGCCGCTCGCGATCCCGGTCGGGGAGGGCGCGTGAAGCACCGGCTGCCGTCCGACGCCCAGGACGTGCTCGAGCGCGGCGACCTCTGCTACCTGGCCACGAGCACCCGTCATGGGCCGCACGTCACGCCGACGGTCTTCGTGTTCGCGAAGGGCCGGCTCTGGGTGACGACCTCCCGCGGCTCGGTGAAGGCTCGGGCATGGCGCGTGGAGCCAGCGGTCGCAGGCCTGGTGCGCGCCGGCGATGTCTCCCTGATCTTCACGGGTGCGGTGAGGACGTTCGACCTCCTCGAGGTCGGCTCGTGGGCGCGGAACCTGCTCGAGGCACCGGCGCTTGCGAGCGCCTCGATGCGGTTCACGCGGAAGAACGCTCGATTCTTCGCCGGCTACGCCGTCGACGCGCGTCACGTCCCGCTGTCCTGGACCCCGCCGGGTCGCGTCTTCACCGGGATCGACCTCGAGCGCGTGGCGGTCGTCGGCCCCGAGGGCGTCTGCGAGACGTTGGGCGACTGGCCTCGCAGCGCGGTCTCGCTGCCGAGGTTCCGGGCCGCGCGCGTCGGCACGCCGGTCCTCGATGCGCTCCCCGAGGACGTCCGCGACCCGCTCGGCGTGCGGGGGCACGGGGCGCTCGCGCTCGAGGGCGCCGGCGGGGCGGTGGTGCTCCCCGTCTCGTGGCTGGTCGAGGGCGGGAGCCTCTATGCGGCCGTCGGGCACGAGACGCTGCAGCTCGCGAGCCTCTCCGGGTCGCGGACCCGGGCGGCTCTTGCGATGGATCGTTCGTCGTGGTGGCGGGCCCGGAACATGACGGGTGCGATGATCCGCGGCACGGGAGAGGTCGCGGTGCCCGAGGCGCTCGTCTCCGGCGCGACGTCGGCGGCGCGCATCGCGCGGGTGGCAGGCGCCGAGCGTGGAGCCTCGCTCGTGCGGCTGCGCGCCGAGCAGCTCGTCTGGTGGCGCGGCTGGTCGAGCGGGACGGTGGCGGTCGCATGAGCGTCGTCGAGGTCCTCGCCGAGATCGAGGCGCCGGCCGAGCGCGTCTGGGCTGTGGTTTCAGACCCGCGCAAGCTCTCGCACTGGGACCGGCACGTCGAGTCGGTCGAAGGGATCCCGGATGCGGGTCTCTCGCCCGGGACGCGGTACACGACGGTGATGCGCTTCGTGGCGGTTCGCGGCCGTGTGGACGCCGTGGTCCTCGAGTTCGAGCCGCCACACCGCTCGGTGATCCGGCTGACCGGCCTCCTCGAGGCCGTCGTGACGACCACCGTGGAGCCGCTGCCCGGTGAGCGCAGCCTGCTCAAGCACGTCGTCGACTACCACTTCCGGGGCGGTGCGATCGGAGAATTCGCGGCCCGGAGCCTGCGCCTGCTCGGGGGCGCGCAGCTCGTGCTCCGCCACGGCACGCTCGCGCAGAAGCGCGAGATCGAGCGCTCGGGCTAGTCGCCCATCCCGCGTCGCATCGCCTTGCGCTCGGTGCGGCTCGGGCGCCCGACGAACCAACCGGCGACGAACCCGAGGAGCGCCGCGACGAGGATCACGGTCACCACCCGAGCCTGGGTGGTGAACAGCAGGAAGTTGACCTGGACCCGCTTGAAGTTCGCGATCGCGAAGATCGCGACGAGCAGCGCCGCGATCCCCGCGCCGATCCACTTCGGGCTGACGCCGCCACTCGGGACCGGGGTGGGACCGATACGCTCGCCGCTCCCCTCGTCCTTGCCGGGATCGAACTCCCCTTCGCGTCGCATCCTCGGCCACCTCCTCCGTGCGGTCGAGGGCATCCTCGCACAAGTCGCATAGAGTGGGCGACCATGAACGTGCGCCGGATCGCGCGGGTCGCCGGCCTCGGCGGAGCCATGCTCGCGGTGGGCGTCGCGGTCTCGGGTGGTCGGGCGCGTCACGCCGACGAGGAGGCCTTCCGCACCCTGAACAGCGTGGCGGACCGGCGCGCGGACCGGGTCGCCTCGGGGATCACCGAGCTCGGCTCGATCTGGGCCTCGGTGGGCGCAGCTGCGGTGCTTGCGACCGCGGGCCGCCGGCGCGCCGCGGCCAAGGGGCTCGCCGCGGCGGGGATCGCCTGGCTCGCCGGCCAGGGGCTGAAGAAGCTGTTCGAGCGCCCGCGACCGTACGAGGTCGATGCCGAGGGCACCCGCCTGCTCGTCGGCCCTCCCAGGGCGTCCTCGTGGCCGAGCAGCCACCCGGCCGTCCTGCTCGCGTTCGTCGAGACCGTGGGGCGTGAGGCCGGCGTGCATGGGGCGGTGCGCGGCGCCCTGACCGGGCTCGCCGGCGCCGTGGGGCTCTCGCGCGTCGTCGTCGGCGTCCACTACCCGGCCGACGTGGCCGGCGGCCTGCTCCTCGGTCGCGCCGTCGCCACGGCCGTCGCGGGCGACGGCCGGTAGACTCGCGGCCGTGACGTCCCTCCTCGCGACGATCGGCTGGCCGGTCCTCGACCGCATCCACCTGTTCGGTGACTTCGCCATCTCGCCGCACGGCATCGGGATCGCGATCGGCGTCCTGTTCGGCGCCTGGATCTGGAGCGTCGAGGGCCCGAAGCGCGGGGTGTCCGTCGACCACATCAACACGATGCTGTTCTGGGTCATCGTCGGCGCGATCGTCGGCGCGCGCCTGTTCTGGGTGATCGGCCACTGGTCCGAGCTCGACGGGCCGCTCGAGGCGTTCAAGGTCTGGGAGGGCGGCATCAGCCTGCTCGGCGGCATCGCCGGGGCGGTGCTCCTCAACGTGCCGAACATCCGACGGTTCGGCTACTCGTTCTTCCAGGTCGTGGACGGCGCGGTGATGGGCCTCGCGTTCGGCATCGCGTTCGGGCGGATCGGCGATCTCATCATCGGTGACCACCTGGGCAAGCCCACGAGCTGGCCCCTCGCGTGGCAGTACGGCGGGGGCAAGCTCGCCGGCTTCAGCTGCGTCGCCGAGACCTGCAGCGCCACGCTCCAGGGAGGCAAGGATCTCGTGCTCACGAAGACGGGGGCGGCGCTCTACGGTCCGACCGGCGACCTGATCGGCTCGGGTACCGGCGTCCACCAGACCGCGCTGTACGACATGACCCTCGCCACGCTCCTGTTCCTCACCCTGTACCTGCTGTCACGCGAGCCTCGGCGCCTCGGCGTGCTCACGCTCACGTTCGGGGCGTGGTACGGCGCGACCCGCGTGTTCGAGGACTTCCTGCGCGTGGACAAGCGGATCTTCGGGATGACCGGGAGCCAGTGGACCGGATTCACGGTCTCGATCCTGTCCCTGATCACGCTCGCCGTATGGGCGCTCCGAGCACGCTCGGCCCCTCGAGAGGAGACGGCCGACGGCCCAGACGAACCGGCCGAGGCCGAGGTGGACGCGGGGTCCTAGTCTGCGTGCCCGTGGCCGGCGGCGGCGCCGGGCCCGGTGAGCAGCGTGAGCGGACGGCCGACGCGGCTCTTCGCGGTCTGCGCGACCTGGCGGGCAGCCTCGCGGAACACGACGCCCGCGGGGGAATCAGGGTCCGAGATCACGATCGGCGTCCCCGTGTCTCCGCCCTCGCGGATGGCGACCATGAGCGGGACCTCGCCCATGAGCGGCACGTCGAGGGTCTCGGCCGCCTCGCGACCGCCACCCTCACCGAAGATCCGTGTCTCCTCACCACAGTGCGAGCAGACGAAGCTGGACATGTTCTCGATGACGCCGATGGGACGCAGGTTCGTGCGCTCGGCCATCTTGCCGGCGCGCTCGGCCACGCGGCGAGCCGCCTCCTGCGGCGTCGTGACGACGAGCATCGCGGCGCCGGGCAGGAACGACGCGAGGCTGATCGACACGTCGCCCGTGCCCGGCGGCAGATCCACGAGGAGGAAGTCGAGTTCGCCCCAGTAGACGTCGCCGAGGAACTGCTCGATCGCCTTGTGCAGCATGGGCCCGCGCCAGATGACGGGGGTCTCCTCGGGCACGAAGAAGCCCATCGAGATCACCTTCACGCCGTTGGCCTCGAGGGGCAGGATCATGTCGTTGAACCCGACCGGCTGCCCCGAGACGCCGAGCATCCGCGGGATCGAGAACCCCCAGACATCCGCGTCGAGCACGCCGACCCGGTACCCCTCGGCCGCGAGCGCGACCGCGAGGTTCACCGTCACGCTGGACTTGCCGACGCCGCCCTTGCCCGAGGCGACCGCGATCACGCTCGTCCTGCCGTCGGTGAAGAAGGTGCGCTGCTGCGCCTGCGCCGCGGCGGCACCTGGGCCGCGGAGCTGCTCGACGAGAGCGGCGCGTTGCTGCTCGCTCATCGGCGTCATCCGCACGTCCACGCGCTCGACGCCTATCGGCGCGAGCGCCGCCTTCACGTCGCCGGTGATGCGATCCTGGAGCGGGCACCCGGCGATCGTGAGCAGGACGTGCACGCGGACGAGGTCGCCCTCGACCTCGATGGACTCGAGCATGCCGAGATCCTCGATCGGGCGTCCGATCTCTGGGTCGAGGACGTTGCGGAGCGCGTCGCGAACCTGCTCTTCGGTCACCACCGGGCGTGCTCCTTCCGGATATGCAAGATTAGGACCGTGCGAACCGTGGCGTTCCCATCCATGGTACGGCGGGTCCGCGGAGGCGTCGATGCCCGGCCGTGAGCCCACCCCGCTCGAGGTCCACAAGGCCCTCGCGGACGACACCCGATTCCGCCTCTATCGGTTCCTCCGGCTGTCGGGCCGTCCGGTCTCGGTCCGCGAGCTCTCGACCCGGCTGTCCCTGCATCCGAACACGCTGCGGCCCCACCTGCGCCGGCTCGAGGAGGTCGGTCTCGTCGCGAGCGAGATCCGCAAGGGTTCGACGGTCGGGCGTCCCCAGACCCTCTACACCGTCACCCTGCGCGAGGAACCCGAGGGGAGCGACTATCGCTTGCTCGCGGAGATCCTGGCCGGCCTCCTCACAGGCCAGCGGTCCCGCGACCGGGCGCAGGGGCTCGCCCGCGAGTGGGGCGAGTACCTCGTCGTGCAGGGAGGCCCGAAGCCCGGCACCCGACTGCCGGAGCGTCGGAACCTCGCGATCCTCCAGGAGGCGATGTCGCGGGCGGGCTTCGACCCCCGCTTCCGACGCCGGAGCCCCGCGATGGTCGAGGTGTCGCTGCGTGCCTGCCCTTTCCGAGACCTCGTCGACGACCACCGCGAGCTCGTCTGCGCGATCCACCGCGGCCTCCTCGAAGGCATGCTCCGGGGCCTGAAGCCGCCGCTTCGGCTGAGCGAGTTCGACCCCCTCGTCGAGCGCGGCGTCTGTCGGCTGGTCGCCCGTGGGCGGAAGTCCTCGCCGCGGGCTCAGGACTCCCAGCCCACCGGCCGATACAAGCGGTGACGAGGGTCGCCCTGGGCGACCCTCCAGCCGCCGACGTATCGGGAGGGCCACGCTTGCTGAGCGCCGAGGAGATAGAGGGGACGTCCGCGAACGGGCGGCGCGCCTCGGGCATCCTGAACGACTTCAGCGGGTGGCTCAAGCTCGTCGTGGAACGAGACGCGTCGGACCTCCACGTCAAGGTCGGCGTGCCGCCGAAGATCCGCGAGACGGGTGTCCTCGCGCCGATCGACGGGTTCCCCGAGCTCTCACACGACGAGACCGAGGAGATCGCCGCCGCCATCGTGCCCGAGGAACGCAAGCAACGGCTGCGCGAGGCAGGGGAGGTCGACTTCGCCCACTCGGTGCCCGGCGTCGGCAGGTTCCGAGCCAACGTGTTCCGCCAGCGCGGGTCGGTGAGCATGGTGTTCCGCAAGCTGCGCTTCGGAGGGCCGACGTTCGCCGAGATGCATCTGCCGGATGCGATCCGCGTCCTGTCCGAGGAGCACCGAGGCCTCGTCCTCGTGACCGGCCCGACCGGCTCGGGCAAGACGACCACGCTCGCCGCGATGATCGAGCACCTGAACCGCACCCGGCCTTGCCACATCGTGACGATCGAGGACCCGATCGAGGTCCTGTTCGACGACGACCACGCCTCGATCGACCAGCGCGAGGTCGGCAGCGACACCGAGAGCTTCCACTCGGCGCTCCGAGCCGCTCTGCGGCAAGACCCCGACGTGATCTTGATCGGCGAGATGCGTGACACCGAGACCGTCCGCGCCGCGCTCCAGGCGGCCGAGACGGGTCACCTCGTGCTCTCGACGCTGCACACCGTGGACGCGACCGAGACCGTGAACCGCGTGATCGACTTCTTCCCGCCGTACCAGCAGGGACAGATCCGGCTCACGCTCGCGGGGACCCTGAGAGGGATCGTCTGTCAGCGCCTCGTGCCCGATGTCGACGGTGGCCTGCTCCCGAGCCACGAGATCCTCGTCAACACGGGACGCATCGCCGAGCGCATCGGCGACGCGGACAAGACCGCCGAGATCCACGACGTGATCGCCGAAGGTGGCTACTACGGCATGATGACGTTCGACCAGTCGCTGCTCTCCCTCGTGAGGGACGGCAAGGTCACCGTCGCGCACGCGCTCACAGCGGCCTCGAACCCGCACGACCTCCAGTTGCAGCTCCAGCAGGCCGGCATCTCGGCGACGATCTAGCCCCGGGCTCCACCGACCGGCATCCCAGGGATGGTCCGGCGGCGTCGGCCTGCGGCCAGCCCGACCCCGATCCCCGCACCGAGTCCGATCACCCCGCCGGCCACCCAGCCGAGGGCCGAGCCGGCGTCCGCAGGCTCGGGCTGCTGCGCCAGCTGAGGCTCGGTCGCCGACCCCACGGTCTCCGACCCTTCGGTTCCACCCTCGCCGGGGACGTACGGCACCACGGTCACGGTCACGGACTCGCCCGAGCCACCGCCGCTGCCGTTGCCGACCACGACGGCGCCCGACATCCCGGGATGGATCGAGCAGGCGAACGGATACACTCCTGGCGCGTCGAACGCGGCCCGGAAGGCCCCGCCTCGGGCGATGTCCTCGAAGTGGCCCCACTGGTTCGCCGTGACGTTGTGCGTCATGTCGCTGCGGTTGACGAAGACCACCTCGGCTCCCGGCTCTGCGTACAGGACCGTCGGCGTGAAGCAGGCGTCCACCATCTCGACCGTCGTCCCCGAGCCCTGGGTGACCCCCGTGTGGCATCCGCCTCCCCCGGCGGCTGCCGGCACCGACGGTAGGACGAGCCCGGCGAAGAACGCACCCGTCACCGCGATCCATGCTCGATGTGCCACAGGTCCCTCCGTCGTCGTGGATGCCCCCTCTACACCGCGGCCGGTCGGATGGTTCCGGCCGCACCTCAGCGGATGGTCTCGGCGAGCGCGAGGGCATGGCCGAGGGACAGGGCCGTCTCCATCCGCAGCGCGAGCCCGTCGCCGGCGTCCCACACGAGCACGTGCCCGTTCACCTGATACGTCTGGTCCTGGGTCGGCGTGCCCAACACCAACTGGTGGGGCGCATCTAGCCAGTAGCCACGGCGCCCGGCGACTTCCACCTCCCGGATCTGACCTTCCGTGGCAACGAGCTTGAACGCGTACCCCTCGTCCCCGGGGAGCTCCCAGAGCACGAGCGTCCACGGCGTGCCCTCGACCGACGGGAGTGACGGGTCGGTCCACGCGAGCAGCACCGAGCGGTCGCCGAACGGCGAGCGGAACACGCGGACGGTGTCGGGCTCGCGGAGACCGCCCGGCAGGCGGAGCTCGAACGCGACCGCCGCGCGGGCCTGGTCGAGCGTGACCGCCCGCCCGATCGCGTCGGGGAGCGGGGTCTCGGTCGGGCTCGGGGCCAAGGTCGGCACGACGCGGATCTCGAGTGCGCCGATCGCGAGGCGCGCGGCCGCGGCGATCCCGAGCAGCGCGAGCAGACCGAGCGCGACGGCGACGAGCAGCCGCCTGCGTGTCCAGAGCGCGAAGCTCGGGAACGGAGGTCGAGCGCCGTTCCGGCGCTCGGTGGCCAGGCGGGCGGTCACCGCAGGCGCGAGCGGCGGGGTCGAGGGGTACTCGATCCGCGGGGCGAGCGCGGCGAGGGCGCGCTCCAACCCGACCGTCGCGTGCTCAGGCATCGGAAGCCTCCATGTCCGTAGGCTGGATGCCCGAGGTCATCCGCTCACGCAGGCGGGGTAGGGCACGGAACAGGCGGGACTTCACCGTCCCCGGCCGGACGCCGAGGACCTCGGCGGTCTCGGCCTCCGAGAGCTCGAGCAGATAGCGGTTCGCGATCACGAGCCGGTCCTCCTCCCGCAACGCGCCGAGCGCCGCGAGCAGCGCCTCCTGCATCTCGCGGAGGGCGGCGGCCGCCTCGGGAGACGGGCCGGCGTCCCCCGAGGCGGCCTCGGTGAGGCGCAGCGCCAGTCCCTCGCGCCGCCGCGCCGAGCGCACCCTGTTCTTCGCCTCGTTGGAGACGATGCGCAGCAGCCATGGGCGGAACGGCTCCTGCGTCCGGAACCGATGGAGCGCGTAGTACGCCTTCACGAACGCATCCTGGGCGGCGTCCTCGGCGTCGGCTGCGCTCCTCGTGATCAGGTACGCGGTCCGGAACGCCAGGTCCCGGTGCCGCTCGACCAGCTCCCCGTAAGCATGGACGTCACCATCCTTCGCGAGCTCGATCAGCTGGGGATCCTGCAGTGGCCGGCCTTCCACTCCGTCGTCCGAACGTTCCTACACCGGTCGCCCGGCCGGGGTTCCGCTCGCGCGCGGAGCTATGGCTTCTCGACGGTTGCGCCCCCGTCGCTGTCGGTGAACGTCTTCTCCGCGAAGCCGCTGATGCCCGAGAGCAGGGTCGTGAGCTCCATGGGGATCACGAACTTCGTCGAGGGCGAGGCCCCGATCTGCTTCAGCGCCTCGAGGTACTGCAGGCTCATCGTCTTCGCGTCCACGTTCTGAGCCGCCTCGTAGATCTTCGTCAGCGCGAGCGCGAAGCCCTCGGCCCGAAGGATCGCGGCCTGGCGGTCGCCCTCCGCGTTCAAGATCGCGGACTGCTTGTTGCCCTCGGCGACCGTGATCGCTGCCTGCTTCGAGCCTTCGGCCTCGGTGACGACGGCTCGCCGGGTGCGCTCGGCCGACATCTGGCGGGTCATCGCGTCCTGGACCTGCGGCGGCGGGATGATCTCGCGGATCTCGACGTTCGTGACCTTCACGCCCCAGCGCTCGGTCACCTCGTCGAGCTTCACGCGAAGGACCTGGTTCATGTGCTCGCGCTGGGCCAGGACCTCGTCCAGTGCCATGTCGCCGACCACGGATCGCAGGGTCGTCGAGGCGATGTTCTGCGCGGCGCCGGCGAAGTTCGCGACCTCGATGACCGACATCGCAGCATCCACGACCCGGTAGAAGACGATGAAGTCGATCGAGATCGTGGCGTTGTCCTCGGTGATCGCGGTCTGGTGCGGGATCTCCAGGTAGAGCTCGCGCAGGTCCACCCAGACCACGCGGTCCACGAAGGGGATGAGGAGCACGAGCCCGGGCCCCTTCGCGCCGAGGGCGCGCCCGAGTCGGAACACCATGACCCGCTGGTATTCACGGACGATCTTGATCGCCTGCGGCACGAGCAGGATCAGCACGATCAGCACGAGGCCGATCCCGATGAGGAGCTGGATCACGCCTGCCTCCCTTCACCACCGCCGTGAGCGGCTGGGCTCGTTGCCCCGACGGGTTCGACCTTCAGCTTCAGACCATCCATCGACACCACACGCACGCGGTCGCCCGCGGACCGGGCTCCCGCTCACGGCCTCGGCCGTCCATTCCTCGGACGCGATCTGCACCACCCCGGTCGGCGCGAGGTCGTGCACGACGATCCCTTCCTTGCCGACGAGCGTGTCGTCGCGCATCTCGACGGCGCTGTGGCGCATCCGGATCGCGGCGCGCACGACTACGAGGAAGAACCCGGCCGCGGCCGCGGCGACCGGGACGATGAGGAACAGCGAGATCCGCGCCTGATCTTGGAACAGGAACCATCCGCCGAGCAGCAGGCAGACGACGCCGCCGCCCGCGAGCGCGCCGAGCCCGGGGTGCTTCAGCTCGAGCACGAAGAACACGATCGAGGCGAGGAGCAGGACCACACCGATGAGCTGAACCGGGAGCATCCCGAGCGCGACGATCGAGGCGACGAGCATGAGCCCGCCGAGCGTGCCCACCACGCCGCCCGGCACGAACAGCTCGGTCACGAGGAACGCCAGGCCGAGCCAGAAGAAGACGAAGGCGAGCTCGGGGGTGAGCAGCGCGTGCAGGAACCGCTGGAACCCGCCGAGGCTCTCGAGCACGACGGGCACTCCGGTGGTCGCGAGCGTGACCTCGGTGCCGTCCCCGAGGGTTACCACGGTGCCGTCGAGGTCGCGGAGCAGGCTCGGCACGTCGTTCGCGATGAGGTCGATCACGCCGAGTCCGAGGGCCTCCTGCGCGGAAGCGCTCGATCGAATCGCGCACGGCGCGGACGGCCCAATCGGCGTTGCGACCATGGGCCTCGGCGAGGCTCTTGATGTACGCGGCGGCATCGTTCGTCGCCTTCTCCGACGCGATCGCGCCGGACAGGCCGACCGGGTGCGCCGCGCCGACGTTCGTACCCGGCGCCATCGCGGCCACGTGCGCCGAGAGCAGGATGAAGGTGCCGGCCGAGGCGGCTCGCGAGCCCGCAGGAGAGACGAAGGCGATCACCGGCAGGCGGGCGTTCAGGATCGCCTGCGTGATCTCGCGCATCGAGGAGTCCAGTCCGCCGGGCGTGTCGATCGTGAGCAGGACCGCGGTGGCGCCCTCGTCGTGGGCCCGGTCGATCTCGCGGGTGATGTGGTCTGCGACGAAGGGATCGACCACGCCCTCGAGCGGGATCTCGACGATGGCGCCCGCCCGCGCGTCCTGCTGCGCCCCGGCCGGCGGCACGAGGAGCGCCACGAGCGGCACGACGAACAGAGCGAACGCCGTCACCCGGCGGATGATGCCCACGAACGCATCATCCCACCCGCGCAGGTGTTCCGCGAAACGCGTGGGCAGGATCCGGGGCCGGGATGCGATGATGAACGGACAGGCAAAGGCAAGCTCCGTGCAAGCCGCGCCGCGTATACCCGGAAGGAGATACCGAGTGGCCGCTCGAGGTGACGGCCCGCTCCTCGCCCGCGAGGAGCTGCAACTGGCGGAGGGACTCCTTGCCGGGAACGAGGACGCGCTTCGTGCGCTGTACGCGCGGTACGCGAGACCGATCTTCACGCTCGGCCTGCGCCTGCTGGGCAGCCCGGAGGCCGCCGAGGAGCTCACGCAGGACGTCTTCCTCGCAGCGTGGCGCAAGGCGGCCCGTTTCGATCCGAGCCGCGGGCGGCTCTCGACCTGGCTCATGACGATCGCGCACAACCTGGCCGTCGACCGCCTGCGCCGCGAGACCGGCGCCACCCGACCACACCTCGTGCTGGTAGACGAGGTTCCCGAGATCATCGGTGCCGATGAGGACGAGCCGCTCATGGAGCGTGATGCCGCCCTCCGCGCGCTCTCGTCGCTCTCGGATGCCGAGCGCCGGCTCCTCGCCCGAGCGTACTTCGGCGGTCTCACCGCGCGCGAGATCGCCGAGGACGACGGCATCCCGCTCGGCACGGTGAAGACGCGCCTTCGTACCGCGCTCATCAAGGTCCGCCGGGCGAACCAGGACAAGGAGCGGCCGCTGTGACCTGCATCGAGGTCCGAGAGCTGCTGCCCGAGCTTGCCGTCGGGGTCTTGTCCGAGCCCGACAAGATCGAGGTCGAACGCCACCTGCGCTGGTGCGCCGGCTGTCGCAAGGAGTCCGCCGAGCTCGGCTCGGCCGCGGCGGTGGTCGCGTTCGCGCTCCGGCCGGCGGAGGTCCCCAACGGGCTCGGTGACCGCGTGGTCGGTCGTGTCCGGCAGGCCGCGGGGGCGCCGGGCTCGGCCCGGCGTGTGCGCACGGCGGCGGCGGCGACGATCGCCGCGCTCGTCGCTATCGGCGGTCTCGGCTGGGGAACGGTGATGGCAGGACGGGCCGAGCGCTTCGCCGACCGCGCGGCCGAGGCCGAGCAGCGGCAGGTCCGGGCCCTCGAGGAGTTCCAGAAGATCCTCGCGCAACTCGTTCCCGAACAGGAGCTGCCGGCGCAGGAGACGTTCCTCGCGCAGCTCTCGCCGCGCCAGGGAGGCGACGGCGGCGGCGCGGCGCTCGAGCTCGTGTCACCCATCCGGATCGACCTCGTGATCATCATGGTGAGCGGCCTCGACCCGCTGGACGCCGAGGCGTTGCCGTATCGCGTCACGCTCTCCAACGCGGCCGGCGAGGTCGTACGGGTGGGCAAGATCCTCGAGCTCGACGCCGACGGCGCGGCCGACCTCATCCACCAGTTCCCCGACCGTGACCTCGCGGGTTTCACCGAGGTGCAGGTCACCGACGCGAGAGGTGGCGTCGTCTTGGCCGGGACGGTGGACCAGACGCCCTCGACGCCCGGTCCCTGATCGCCCGGCTGCTCGGCCGAGCTACCCGCGAGTCAGGTCTTGCGTGAAGTCGCCCGTGAAGCCGATCGCCTGATCCTCGAAGATGTCCAGACCGGAGAACGCGATCGTCATGTCGAAGCTCCCCGAGCTCGTCATCTTGAGCATCTCCTTGGCCTCGGGGTCCACCCACGCCGTCTGGCTGATCGAGCCGCTCCCGCCGTAGGTGATCTGCGCATCTCCGAAGCCGGTCGCGCCGGTCGGCATGCCCTCGGCGCCCGCCATCGCCCCGAGGAGCTCGCCGAAGTCGACCGTGAAGTCCATCGGGACCGTGAACTCGGTCGTGATGACGGCCGCGTTCACGCCGTTCACGTCCTCGTACCGCTCGAGCGTGCTCGTCGAGGTGAACTCGATCGTTCCCTCGCCGAACGGGACCTCCTGCGAGAAGTCCTTCGTCCACGAATCACCGGGCTCGACCGGTCCGTCGGGCAGCAGCGGGGTCATCTGACCGAGACCCGGGAAGCTCGCGCCGCCGGTCTGGCCGGCGCCGGCGAACGACATCCCGCCGGCCGACAGGATGCGCCCGTCGGATGCGATCTGCATCTCGATCGGACCGGTCGAGGAGGACTCGTCGGGGATCGCGATGCCGTTCACGGTGCCGCTCATCTCGTCCACCGTGACGTTCACCGTGGCGATGCCCTGCTGGTCCACCGAGGCCACATCCCAGGTCACCTTCTGGGTCACGTCCATGACGATCGGCTGTGAGCCGCCGAGCAGCTCGCCCGCGTCCATCCGGCCGTCCATCGTCATATGGGTGGTGTAGGTCTCGCTCTGCCCCGGCGTGAAGACGAGGGCCAGGGGCAGGGCGCTCGCGCTCTCCTTGTCGCCGCCGAGCGTGGTGAACGCGACGAGCCCACCGATCGCCACCAGGACCGCGACGATCGCGCCCACGATCGGCCCGGTGATCCGGCGCTTCGGCAGCGCCGGCGTGACGACCCACGTCGGCGCCTGCGGGATCGCCGCGACCGGAGGTGGCGGAGGGAGGGAGGGTGATCGCTGGGGGGTCTGCTCGTCGCTCATGTCGGTCCTCCTGCGGGCGGGTCGGCCGCTCTCTCAGGATGCATCGGCCGTGGGCCCCCCGTAACTCAAGCCCGTTCTGACAGGGCCGAGGCCAGGAAGGCCAGGCTCCTCGGGTACCGGTACCCGATCGACATGTGGCCGCCATCGAACAGCTCGAGGTTGTGGGCCACGCCGAGCGCATCGAGCTCGCGCGAGACCGCCACCATGCCGTTGTCCAGGAAGAACTCGTCGCGTTTGCCGGCGTCGATCCACACGGCGCGCATCGAGCGCCACGTCTCGGCGTGGTCGGGGATCATGCGCACCGGGTCCCACGCCAGCCACCGTGCCCAGATCCCGTCGATCAGACGACCCGTCTCGAGCTCGAAGGGCAGGCGGACGGTCCCGTCGGCGTCGGCCGAGTAGCAGGCCGAGTAGCCCCAGGTCTCGAGCAGGTCGTGGTCGGAGGACTTCGTCCCAATAGGTCGGGTCTCTACGTCCTCCCAGAACCGCTCGTACGAGCCGCCGTACTCGTCACGGAGGGCTCGAACGGTCTTCGGGAAGTCGGGCGCGTAGCAGGCCTCGAACAGCGCGTCGCCGCAGTGGCACGCGACGCCGGCGAACAGGTCGGGGCGAAGCATCGGCGTGATGAGCGCGCCGTACCCGCCGCTCGACTTGCCCTGGATGCCGCGGTGCTCGCGCCTCGCGAGCGTCCGGAAGCGTGCGTCCACGAAGGGCACGACCTCCTCGCATAGGAACGTGTGGTAGTTGCCGGTGCCGGGCGAGTCGAGGAACTGGCTCCCGCCGACCGAGGTCCAGCAATCGACGAACGCGACGATGCACGGCGGTGCCTCACCGGCCGCGAACATCGCGTCGAGCGCCTCGATGAAGTTGGGGCGGAAGGCCTCCCGGTTGCGCCACATGTCGATCTGGCCGGTGAATCCCTGGATCGCGAACACGGTGGGGTAGCGGCGGTCGGGCTCGGCGTCGTAGTCGGGTGGCACGTACACCCAGAGCGGTCGAACGTGAGGGTCGCCGAGCGGGTTGCCCCGCAAGACCTCGCTCTCGATCTCGAGCTGCTCCAGCCGGCCTACCATCTCGCGACTCCAGGGGTTCATGGCGCGGTCTCCTTCCGTTCGCGGTGTCCCGGGGTTCCGTTCCAGGCAACACGGATATCATGCAGCCACCATGCCGCAGATGTCCGAGATCGTCGGGATCGGCCTCGCGGGTGGTCAGGGGGTCCGCGCCCGTCCGCTGACGCTGAAGGCGCCCGGCTACCTGCGATCGAAGGCCGCGATGTCGTTCCTCGGCCGACGGCTGATCCGGTGGGTGGTCCAGATCCTGTCGAGCGAAGGCATCGAGCGCTACTACATCATCGCCCACGGAAAGGAGAACCGCTATCAGATCAAGGTGATGATCGGGTACGGGGAGGGCTTCGGCGTCGATGTGAAGTACTCGCCGGTCAAGTACGACGTGCTCTCGATGGGGAGCGCGGACTCCACGCTGCGGATGCTCGACTACTGGGACATCACCGAGCACGCGCTCGTGTTCCCGACGGACTCGGTGATCGACTTCGACCTAGGTCCGATGGTGAAGGCGCACCTCGACAGCGGGGCGGTCGCCACGATCGCCGCGATGACGCGCGAGCCCGACGAGGTCGCCGAGAAGTACGGCGTGATGCTCGCCGACGACGACGGCCGCATCACCGAGTTCGTCGAGAAGCCCACGCTCGCCGAGCTGCGCCAGCACTTCCGCGCCGAGACCGACGAGGACTTCCGCCGACTCCCGCTCATGACGAACGCCGGCTTCTACCTGATCGATGCTGGCCGCGTTCGCGAGCTCGCCGCGCACCCGGAGATCGACGAGCTGCGCACGGATCGGCTGGACTTCGGCAAGGACCTGCTGCCGTGGCTCGTCGGCAACGGGCACCAGGTCACGGTCCACCCGGTGCGGAAGATCGGCGACCTGGGGAACGTCCGCGACTACATCGAGACGATGGTGGAGGCGCTCCACGGCGACTTCGAGGCGGTCGACCGGCTGCTCGGCCCGCCGTTCGACCCCGACCAGCACGTGTGGATCGCGCCGGAATCGCTCGCCATGCGCGACTCGACGAGCGGGATGACCCTGGCCGAGAAGATCTCGGAGGGGCAGGTGAAGATCGGCCCGGCTGTGCGGATCGGCCGCTACTGCGAGATCCATCCCGGGGTAACGATCCGCGAGTCGAACCTGGACGACGACATCGAGATCCACCGCGACGCGGTCATCGAGCGCTCGCAGATCCGGGACGGCGCGATCGTTGGCGCCGCGGCGCGCCTGTCCGAGACCGTCGTCGGGTCGATGTCCGAGGTCCGCTCGGAGCCGTACAACCAGACGACGGTCGAGGGCTGCGTGGCGCTCGGCGACGAGGTCATCGTCTATCCGGGCGTGCTCCTGTCCGGGGACGTCATGGTCTACCCGCGGCTGAAGATCCCCTCTGGGATCAAGATCCCTTCCGGGGTCGAGGTCACGGGCCCGGCGGACGTCCTGCGCTACCTGTAAGGTCCTGCCGATGCGAGTCGGCCTCGCCCTGCCCCACTACGACTTCTCGCTCCCCGGCGGCGAGCCCATCACGTTCGCGCGTGTCGCGGAGGTCGCGACGACCGCGGAGCGCCTCGCCTTCGACTCCGTGTGGATGAGCGACCACTTCTTCACCTCGCTCGAGCGCTACGGCGGCGGTCCCGAGCCGCAGGGCTCCCTCGAGCCCCTCACCACGCTTGCCGCGCTCGCGCCGCTCACGGAGCATGTGCGCCTGGGCACCCTGGTGCTATCGGCGGGCTTCCGGCACCCGGCCGTGCTCGCGAAGTCGGCGACGGCGATCGACCTGCTCTCCGGCGGACGGCTCGACCTCGGCATCGGCGCCGGTTGGTACGAGCCGGAGTTCGAGGGCTTCGGCTACCCGTTCGGCACGACCGGCGAGCGCTTCCGCACGCTCGAGGAGACCCTCGAGGTGCTCGGGCGCCTGTTCGCCGAGGGCCCGGCGACGTACGAGGGCGAGCGGTTCGCGCTCCACGGGGCGTACAACCACCCCCGGCCGGCGCAGTCCCCGCGCCCGCCGATCTGGGTCGGTGGCAAGGGCGGGCCTCGGCTGCTCGACCTCGTCGCTCGCCTGGCCGACGGGTGGAACGCCGCCTGGCGCTGGACGCCCGAGGCCTACGCCGAGCGAGTCGCCGAGGCCCGAGCGGCGTGCGAGCGCGTCGGACGAGACCCGGCGGCACTGCGGCTCTCGCTGGGGCTGTTCACGGTGCTCGGGCAGGACGAGGCCGACCTCGAGCGGCGGTACGCGCTCATGGCCGAGCGGCTGCCTGCCGGCGTCGCCCAGAGGATGCCGCTCGAGACGCTCCGCGCCGAGTGTCTCGCCGGCACGCCTGAGCACGCGCTCGAGCGTCTCGCGCGGTTCGCCGAGCTCGGCGTCGAGGAGCTGATCGTCTCGCCCGCCCCGCTCTGGTTCTCGCTTCCAGACCCTTCGATGCTCGACCTCCTCGCCGAGACCGTGATCCCGCAGGCGCACGCGCTCTGATGGAGTTCCTCGAGGCCGCGCTCACCGTCCTGCGCGAGGAGGGCGAGCCGCTGCACTGGACGAAGATCCAGGACCTCGCGCTCCGACGCGGCTACCTCGACCCGTTCGTGCAGCCCGACATCCGCAAGCACCTGCTCGCCGCGCTCGCGAAGGGGGTGAAGGACGGCAGGATCGTGAAGGATCCGGCCGGCGTCTACCGCCTCCCGTGAACGGCTACACCATGGCCTGACCGGGTTGACACATGGTTCCCGGGTTCCAGAACTCGCCGCCGTGCCCGCGCCGGATGACCAGGATGCCGACGGTGGTCGAGGAGCCGGGCGCCAGGTCCGGCACATCCGCCGACGATCCGCCTCCCGCGAAGGCGGCCGTCGAGCCTCTGCGCGGGAAGAGTGTGCACGAGCCGGGGCCGGACGCTTCGCCGATGTTCGTCACCGCGACCCGGCGGCAGCGCGCATCGCGACCCTGATGCTCACAGGCGGTCGACTTCGAGAGGTGAAGCACGAGGAACGCCACCGGTCCCGTCGGCGGCTCGGCGCCCTGGATCGCGCTCCCGGCCGAGCAGTTCGCGGACGCGACCGCGAACAACAGGATGGCGAGGAGCGAACGACGGACGCCTCGCCTGCGCCGAGCCCCATCCTCGGTTCCCGAAGGCATGGCTCCTCCCGGCTGCCGTGAGGTTAGCGGTACTCGATGCGGCTGAAGTGCTCGAGCTTCTCGAACTGGTGCTCGGCCTCGATCCAGCGGACCGTGCCGGTGCGCGAGCGCATCACGAGGGACCAGGTCGTCGCGCCGTCGGGCCAGTACTTCACGCCGCGGAGCAGCGAGCCGCTCGTGATCCCGGTCGCGGCGAAGAACACGTCCTGGCCGGACACGAGATCGTCCGTCATGAGTACCTGCTCGAGGTCGAAGCCCTCGTCGAGCAGCGCATCCCTCTCATCGTCGTTCCGCGGGTACAGCCGACCCTGGATCGCTCCGCCGACGCACTTCAGCGCCGCGGCAGCGATCACGCCCTCGGGCGTGCCGCCGATGCCGAGGAGCAGGTCGATGCCCGAGCGGCGCGTGGTCGCCGCGGCGATCGCGCCGGCGACGTCGCCGTCGGTGATCAGGAAGACCTTCGCGCCGGCCTCGCGCACCGCCTTGATCATGTCGGCGTGGCGGTCGCGGTCCAAGATCGTGACGGCGATCTCCTCGACGCGCTTGCCCTTGGCCTTCGCGACGAGCCGCACGTTCTCCTCGGGTGGGGCCGTGATGTCGATCGACGTCGGCGGCCTCGGGGCCCGTCGCGACCTTCTCCATGTAGACGGCGGCCCCGGGGAAGAACATCGTGCCGCGCTCGGCGAGCGCGATGACCGCGAGGGCGTTGGGCTGCCCGACCGCGGTGAGGCGGGTGCCGTCGATCGGGTCGACCGCAACGTCGACCGCCGGGCCGTCGCCGTTGCCGACGGCCTCGCCGTTGAACAGCATCGGGGCCTCGTCCTTCTCACCCTCGCCGATGACGACCACGCCCTGCATCGAGACGGTGTCGATCATCAGCCGCATGGCGTCCACGGCGGCCTGGTCGGCGGCGATCTTGTCGCCGCGCCCGATCAACGGGCCGGCGGCGAGCGCCGCGGCCTCGGTCACGCGGACGAGCTCGATGGCGAGGTTCCGGTCGGGGCGCCGTTCCTCGGACATCACGATCCCTCCTGTTCGGACGGGGAAGCCGGTGGTCCCATCCTATGCGGGGCGCTCGAGCGGCGCCGGGGCCAGTCCCTGCTCGGCGTACCAGGCGAGCGTGCGGCGTACGGTCTCCTCCATCGGCGTGTAGCGCAGGCCGAGATCGCGCTCGGCGCGCGAGCCGTCGTAGCGGTGACCGTGCAGCAGGGTTCGCACGGCCTCGCGGCAGAGTGGCAGGTCCTTGCGCGTGACGGTGCTCACGGCATCTGCGAGCTCGCCGGCCGGCGGCGCCAGCCATCGGGGCGCGAAGCGCACGCGCCTCGGCTCACCCGTGAGTCGCCGTAGCAGCGTGACGGCCTCGCGCACGTCGATCGTGAAGCCGTTCAGCAGGTAGCGCTCGCCGGCCTGGCCCCTCGCGCTCGGCGAGGAGGAGACCGGAGGTGCAGTCCTCGACGTCGACGATCGACAGGTCGGTCTCGACCACCACGGGCAGCCTGCCGTTCACGAGGTCGAGCAGTAGCCGCGCCGAGCCGCCCGTCCGCCCCGGTCCCTGCACCGAGGACGGGTTCACGCTCACGACGTCCAGGCCGAGCGTCGCGAGCCCAGCCGAGCACCCGGCGCTCGGCCAGGTGCTTCGAGCGCTCGTAGTGCGACAGGTACGAGCCGCGGTGGGGCGAGTCCTCGCGCCCAACGGTCCCGTGCTGCTCGCCGATCGCCGAGGCCGACGAGGTGTAGACGACACGACGCACGCCGGTCGCGACGGCGGCGCGCACCATGTTGCCCGAGCCCTCCACGTTAGCCCGGTACATCGGTCGCGGATCCCGAGCGCACATGACGTTCACGCCGGCGGCGTGGAAGACGGCCTCGCACCCGCGCATCGCCTCGACGAGCGACTCGAGGTCGAGCACGTCGCCGCGGACCGGCTCCGCGCCTCGAGCTTCGACGGCAGCCATCGCGTCCTTCGTGCGGCCGAGCGCGCGCACCTCGCGCCCGTCGACCACCAGACGGTCGAGGAGCGCGCCGCCGACGAACCCGGAGCCGCCGGTCACGAGGATGGGACCGGCCACCGTTCCTACTTCTTCGCAGTTCGCGCCGAGCGGGGGATCGCCCTCGCGAAACGCGTGAGGTACTCGACGCCAGAGCCGATCGTGACGAACGCCGCCGCGAGCATCGCCCACTGGTCGACGTACAGGTCGCCGATCGGATCGCCCCAGCGCACGATCGCGAGGAAGATCGCGATGAACTGCACGTTCGCCTTCAGCTTGCCCCAGATCGACGGCTTCATGACCTCGCCACCGGCGGCCACGACCCCGCGAAGGCCGAGGATCAGCAGCTCACGCCCGACGATGATGAATGCGATCCACGGCGAGGCCCGCCCGACCGCGACGAGCGCGACCAGCACCCCCGAGACGAGCAGCTTGTCGGCGGTGGTGTCCAGGAAGTTGCCGAGGATCGTGACCTTCTTCCACCGGCGGGCCAGGAACCCGTCGAAGAAGTCGGTGATCGCTGCGAAGGCGAAGAGCCAACCGCCGACGTCGTACGCCCACGACCGCTCGTCCCCGATGAGGACGAGCCACATGATCACCGGGACGAGGATCGCCCGCAGGTAGGTGATCCCCTCGAGGAAGATCGCGGCGCGTCGGTCGGCAGCTTCGCTCACGGGCTCGGGCCGCATCCTACCGCGCGAACGCGGGGGCGCCGGTCAGGTGGTCTCGCTCCGGACCAGATCGCGCACCGCCTCGGCGCTCGGCTGCTCGAGGGCGCGCGCCGCGATCTCGCGCGCCCGGCCGAGGTCCACCGCGCACGGCACGCTTCACGCCGGGGATCGCGGGCGCGCTCATCGAGAGCTCGCGGACGCCGAGGCCGAGCAGCACGGGTGTCGCCAGCGCGTCGCCGGCGAGCTCGCCGCAGACGCCGACCCACCGGCCGTGCACGGCCGCGGCCTCGCAGTCGCACCGATGAGGCGCAGCACCGCCGGGTGGAGCGGGTCCGAGAGTGCCGCGACGTGCTCGTTCCCTCGATCGGCCGCGAGCGTGTACTGCGTGAGGTCGTTCGTCCCGATCGAGAAGAAGTCGGCCTCGGGCGCGAGGACCGACGCGGTGAGGGCTGCCGAGGGCACCTCGACCATGATGCCGACCTGCAGAGCCCTCGGGTGCCGGCCCGCCGAGCCCGTCGGCCGCCGTCCGGACCGCTGCACGCGCGGCGCGGAGCTCGTCGAGCGTCGCGACCATCGGGAACATCACCCTGATCGGGTGGTCGACCGCGACGCGCAGGATCGCGCGGAGCTGCGCAGCGAGCAGCTCCGGCCGCTCGAGCCCGAGCCGCAGCCCACGCACGCCGAGGAACGGGTTGGCCTCTGGCGGCTGGGCGCAGATAGGGGAGCGGCTTGTCGGCGCCGACGTCGAGCGTGCGCACGACCATCGGCCGCCCGTCGAGCGCCTCGGCCGCGCGGCGGTAGGCCGCCTCCTGCTCGTCCTCGGTCGGCACCGCGCCGCGGTCCATGAACAGGAACTCGGTGCGGAACAGGCCGACGCCGTCGCACCCGGCCTCGACGGCGGCCGAGATCTCCTCGGGCGAGCCGACGTTCGCGGACACCTCGATCGAGACGCCGTCGAGCGTGACGGCCGGCGTCTGCGCCTCGGTTCGTGCGACACGGTCGGCCTCGGCCCGTGCCAGGCGGCGCCCCTCGAGCTCGGCGGCCAGGTCCGGTGAGGGATCCACGTGCAAGAGCCCGGCGTCGCCGTCGAGCGCCAGCGCCGTGCCTTCCGCGATCTGCATCGCGCGGTCCCCGAGCCCGACGACCGCGGGGATCCCGAGCGAGCGCGCGAGGATCGCCGCGTGCGAGGTCGGCCCCCCGAACGCCGTCGCGATCCCGAGCGCGAGCGTGGGGTCGAGCCCTGCAGTATCGGCCGGCGCGAGGTCCGGTGCGAGGAGGATGCCCGGGCCCTCCAGGCGAGGCCGCGGGACCGGCACGCCGAGGAGGTGCGCGAGCACCTGGAGCCCGACGCTCCGCAGGTCGGCCGCGCGAGCGCGGAGGTACTCGTCCTCCAGCCCTTCCCACGCGGCGGCCATGGCCTCGACCGTGCCCTTCCACGCGCCTGTCGCGGCGCGTCGCTCGTCGCGGATCGCCTGCCGCACGGGCTCGAGCAGCATCTCGTCCTGGAGGAACAGCCGGTGCGCGTCGAAGATGGAGGCCTGGTACGCGCCGGCGCGCCCGGCCACCGCGGCGCGCTGGACCTCGATGTCGGCGGCCGTGGCCGCGAGCGCCTGGTCGAGCGCTCGGAGCTCGGCATCGGGGTCGTCGGTCTCACGCTCGGGAGCCTGCAGGACCGGGGGGTGGAACCGCCGCGCCGGTCCGAGCGCGACCCCCGGGGAGGTCGGCACCCCCGCGAGCGTCCCCGCGGGCGCCTCGGCCGCGCGCGCTGCGACCGCTGCGGGCTCCTCGATCACGACCTCCTCGTCGAAGCCGCGGTCGGCGAGCGCGCGCACCGCGTCGAGCGCGCGGTCGGCCTCCGGGCCCGTCGCGAGCACCTCGATCTCGTCGCCCATGCCGACGCCGAGCGTCGCGACCGCGTTCAGGCTCCTCGCGGTCACGGGTCCGCGCCCGGCGGTGAGGTTCATGACCCGCACGTCGGCGTCGAAGCCCGAGGCGACCTGCACGAAGCGCGCGGCCGGTCGGGCGTGCAGCCCGTGGGGGTTCGGCACGACGAGCCGGGTCGGAGCGCGCCTTCCCGTGTCGAAGGGTTCGGCCGCCTGGACCGGCGCGGCCCGCTCCGTCGCCGAGGTGCGCGACCTTGGCGGCGAGGCCGCCGCGCGCCTCGGCGGCGACCCGCTCGGCGGTCGCGCCGAGCTTCGCGGTCACCGCCGCGGCGACGGCGCCCTCGACGAACGGTGCCTCGCAGAGCAGGACCTTGCCTCGCTTGTCGTCGGGCAGCATCTCGATCGCCATCTCGGCGGAGAGCACCGCGCTGCCGAGGTCCATCAGGACGACCACGCCGTCGTCGTACCACGCGCGCTCGATCGCCTGGACCACGAGCACGGCGTCGGTGCCGACCGGGTGGTCGGGCGCGTCGAGGCCGCCCGGCGGTCTCGAGCTTCACGTCGGGCCCACCCATCTCGCGGGCGAGCTCGGCGACACCCTCGGCCAGCTGCCAGCTGTGGGAGACGAGGACGATCCCGACCACGACGCGGCTCCTCAGGCGCGCGACGCCAGCGCGCCGACGAGGAAGAACCCGTAGGCGACCGTCGCGACGCCGAGCACCCACAAGGCCGGCGTCGATCCGCCGCCGCGCGCGGGCGCCGAAGCCCAAGTCGAACAGGACGCTCCGCAGCCCCATGCAGCGCGTGGGCGGTGACCACGACGAGGAAGAAGCACTCGATCGTGAAGATCAACGGGTTCCCGATGTACTCGAGCACCTGCTCGTAGCGTGCGCAGGCCGCCGACCTCGTCGACGACGAAGTGGTGGGCGACCATGTGCACCACCAGGAGCACGAGCAGCGCGACGCCGGTGAGGACCGTCCAGCGCCAGACACGGACGGACTTGCCACCGGGGACCGGACGGTGCTTGGTCGGGCGGGGACGGGTGGGGGCAACGTCCATCACACTCGCCCCCCAGGATGTGGAAGGCGCCGTACGCGAGCGTGAGCGTCCCGATCACCGTGAAGCGCCCAGAACAGCGCCTTCTGCTGGTCCGGCACGATCCCCGTGCCGACGAGCGCGACGCGCATGCCGTTCAGACCGTGGAACAGCACGCCGAACAACGAGCAACACGTCGAGCCCGAGGAACAACGACGTCGTGGCGAGCTCGACGAAGTCGTTCCACGAGGACTCGCCGCCGAGCAGCATCGAGAGCACCGCCGAGATGCAGGTACAGGTAGAAGACGAGACCGAGGCCCGTGATGCGGTTCAGCGAGAAGGCCCAGGATGCCGAGTGCTCGGCCTCGAGGGTCGAACCAGCCGATCGGCGTCGCGCCGATACCCTTGCGCAGCACGGGTCCGCGCTCGGCACGTTCCTCCAGGCCCGGGATCCCGTCGGTCGGTCGTCTGGCTCATCGGATCTCCTCCACCCGGTCTGGGATCACGAGGCCGATCCGCCGACGAGCGTGCACCGCGGAGCGCCATGATCCTCGCGGCAGGGTTCACGTTCGAGGGGCACGCCTCCGTGCACTCGAACGCGGCGTGGCAGCGCCACGCGCCGTCCGGGTCGTCCGCCCAGTCGAGGAGGTCCGCCCGGTCGGCGCCGCGTGGCTCCTCGAGCATCCGCTGGGCGGCGGCGAGCGCGGCCGGGCCGACGTACCGGTCGGTCGTGTCGCCGCGATGGGGCACGCGGACAGGCACAGCCCGCATTCGATGCAGTCCTCGTACCGCGATCGTACGCCGCGATGCCGTCGGCGCGGCACGCCTCCGGGTTGAACTCGCTCTCGCGGACGTACGGGATGCGGTCGGGGAAGCGCTCGTAGAACTCCTCCATGTCCACGACGAGGTCGGCGAGCACCGGGATGTTCGCGATCGGGCTCGACCGTGATCTCCGTGCCCGAGATCGTGAACCGCGGTCACGCACACGAGGACCTCGCGGCCGTTCGACGCGGACGCCGCACGTGCCGCACGAGGCGTGGTAGCAGGAATGCCGCAGCACGAGCGATGGCGTCGCGATGGAGCTGGATCCACTTCAGCGCATCGAGCACGGTCGTGCGTGGCTCGATCGGCACGTCGAAGGTGTCGAAGTGCGGGGCCTCGTCACCCCGCTTGAACCGGAATACGCGGAACCGCCGGGTCTCGGTCGCCTCGGCGGCTCCGGCGGCGGGCTGGTCGGTTGCGGTCGCACGGCGCTCACCTCAGGCGGCGGAGTAGTAGGCGGTGTGGGGGAGCAGGACGGTCTCGCGGGTCCGGCACTCGGCCTGGACGCCGAGCTTGCCGCAGATCACGTTCGCGCAGAGCTCGGCCATGCCTCGGAGCGTCGTCCCCTTGCCGCCCGTGATCGTGACGAACCCCTCGACGCCGTCCGACTCCTTGTGGTCGAACGTCTTGAAGGTGCGCGAGAGCTCGCGGCCGGTGTCGGCCTCGCCCCTCGAGCCGATCAGCGGCCGGGCCGCCGACCACGCCGCCCGGAACTCGACGCCTCGCGACGGCCGGGACGAGCTTCGCCCCTCGTCGTACATCCGCTGCACGTGGTCCTCGGGCACGCCGAGATCGTCGGGGTCCTCGACGGTCCACGAGCTGGTGCCGACGACCGAGAGGCCGCGCTGCGGCACGACGATGTCGCCGTCCCCCGACTTGTGCAGGCGGTTGAGGACCATGTTGCAGAGGCGCCCCCGGAGCGCGAGCAGCACGCCCGGCGAGGGCCGGATCGGCACGTCGACGCCGGCCATCGACGCGATCGCTCAGACCACGGGCCCGTGGCGTTCACGACGATGTCGGCGCGGATCTGCGCCGTCCTTGCCGGTGACGTGGTCGTGCACCACCGCGCCGGAGACCACGCGATCGTAGACGATCAGGTCCTTCACTTCCATGTACGGATGGATCGACGCGCCGTTGTGCTTCGCCGTGGCGAAGAACCGCAGCGGCATGCGCATCGCGTCCATCGTGCCGTCGGGGATGCGCACCGCGGCCTTGAGATCGGGGTTCAGGATCGGCTCGAGCGCGAGCGCCTCGTCGGGCGTGCAGCTGCTGCGTTGGGATACCGCTCTCGGCGCAGCCCTTCGAGGAACGGCTCGCAGGTACTCCATGTCCTCGTCGGTCGACCGCGACGAACAGCCCGTCGTTCTCCTCGAACGAGCCGGGGCAGATCCGCCGGAGGATCATGTTCTCCTCGATGCACTCGACGGCGGACTCCTTGTCGCCGACCGCGTAGCGCGCCCCGCTGTGCAGCAGGCCGTGATGGCGACCCGTCGTGCCCGAGGTGAACTCGCCGCGATCGACGAGCGTTACCTTCAGCCCTCGGAGCGTGAGGTCGTGCGCGAGCGCGCCTCCGGTACCGCCGCCGCCGACGATCAGGACGTGCGCGGGCGCGGTGCGTGGCCACGGCTCATCGACCTCCCGGGGCACCACGGGTTCCAGATGCGACCCGAGGCCAGACGCACCGAAAGGAGGGCATCTCGCCCGCCCTCCTCGGACGACGTCCCTGCCGAGGCCAGACGTCTGCTCCATACGGAGCGAGTGTCGCATCGGCCGGAGCGGGACGACGGAGGTCCGTCGCCCCCTCCGGCGACGGACTAACGCTCCTTCTGGCCCTCGGCGAAGTTGCCGCGCTCGTCGCCCATCCTCCACCCCCGTCGCTCGAACGACCGAGGTTGGTATCGGGGGGACCTTGGAGCGTTACACCGGGCCGGTCCGTGCGGGATCGTGCACCACGTCTGTCCTCTCCTGGTCCGAGATCCCGGCTCGAGCCGGCACGCGCTGCCGGCGGGGGCGGCGGCGCAGTGGCCGCCCCCGCCGGGCGCGCGTTCCTACTGCTCCACCCAGTCGAAGGTGCGGGTGACGGCCTTCTTCCACTTCGCGTACTCGGCCTCGACCTTGTCCTTGGCCATCTTGGGGTCCCACTCCTTGTCCTTGCCCCAGTTGGCCCGCAGGTCCTCGACTTCCTTCCAGAAGCCGACCGCGAGGCCGGCGGCGTAGGCGGCGCCGAGCGCGGTCGTCTCCGCGACCGTCGGACGGATCACCGGCACGCCGAGGACGTCGGCCTGGAACTGCATGAGGAGCTCGTTGTAGACCATGCCGCCGTCGACCTTGAGCGCCGTCAGCGCGACGCCGGAGTCGGCGTTCATCGCGTCGAGCACCTCGCGGGTCTGCCACGCCGTCGCCTCGAGGGTCGCCCGGGCGATGTGCCCCTTGTTGACGTACCGGGTCATGCCCGCGATCACGCCGCGAGCGTCGTTCTTCCAGTACGGGGCGAACAGGCCCGAGAACGCCGGGCACGAAGTAGATCCCGCCGTTGTCCTCGACCGATGCCGCGAGGGCCTCGATGTCCTCGGACTTGCTCGATCATGCCCGAGGTTGTCGCGCAGCCACTGCACGAGCGCGCCGGTGATGGCGATCGAGCCCTCGAGGCAGTAGACGGCCGGCTGGTCGCCGATCTTGTAGCCGAGCGTCGTGAGCAGGCCGCTCTTCGACGGCACGGGCTCGGTGCCCGTGTTGAGCAGCATGAAGCAGCCCGTGCCGTACGTGTTCTTGGCCTCACCGGCGGCGAAGCACGTCTGGCCGAACAGGCGCGGCCTGCTGGTCGCCGAGGTCGCCGGCGACCGGGACGCCGGCGAGGTCGCCGACGCCGCGGCCGTAGACGTCGCCGAGGAGGACGGATCGGCGGGCAGCATCGCCCGCGGGATCCCCATGAGCGCCGAGGATCTCGTCGTCCCAGTCCAGCGTCTCCAGGTTCATCAGCATCGTGCGGCTGGCGTTCGACACGTCGGTGACGTGCGCGCCACCGTCGGGGCCGCCCGTGAGGTTCCAGATGCACCACGTGTCGATGTTGCCGAACAGCACCTCGCCCTTCTCGGCCTTGGCCCGGACGCCCTCGACGTTGTCGAGGATCCACTTGACCTTCGGTCCCGAGAAGTAGGTGGCGAGCGGCAGGCCGGTCTTCGGGCGAAGCCGGTCCTGGCCGCCGTCCTTCGCGAGCTCGTTGCAGATCTGGTCGGTCCGGGTGTCCTGCCACACGATCGCGTTGTGGACGGGCTTGCCGGTGGCCTTCTCCCACACGACGGTGGTCTCGCGCTGGTTCGTGACGCCGACCGCGGCGAGGTCGCTCGCCGAGATGCTTCGCCTTCTCCAGCGCGCCCTTGATGACCTCCTGGCTGCGCGTCCAGATCTCGTTCGCGTCGTGCTCGACCCAACCCGGCTTCGGGTAGATCTGCTCGTGCTCCTTCTGGTCGATCCCGACCACCTTGCCGCCGTGGTCGAAGATCATGAACCGGGTGCTGGTGGTGCCCTGGTCCAGGGCACCTACGTAATCAGCCATGTAGTCCTCCTTCTCCGGTCGGGTCGTCATCCGCCGCCCCAGGTGTCGGCGGCCGTCTTCAGGAGCAGGTAGGAAGACGTCGCGCCGGGGTCCTGGTGGCCGGCGCTGCGTTCGCCGAGGTAGCTCGCCCGACCCTTCCGAGCCACCCATGGGATCGTCGCCTTCATGCCGTCCTCGGCCGCCGCGGCAGACCGCCGCAGGCGTCCGCGAACGAGCTCCGCCCTCGTCGACGCGCCTGCCGGAACGCGTCGCGCGCCGGGATCAGAGCGTCGACCATCGTCTTGTCGCCGGGTTCGGCCTTGCCGCGCATCTGCACGCCCTGCGACGCCGGCGTCGAGCGCCGCCGCCCAGTCCTCGGCCTCGAGCTCGGCCTTGCCGGCCGTCGCCACGCCGAACTGCAGGAACAGCGTCCCGTACAGCGGGCCGCCGGCCCCGCCGACGGTCGAGACGAGCGTCATGCCCGACCGTCTTCAGCAGGTTGCCGACGTCGCCGTTCGGGACGCCGTCGAGCTTGCCGAGCACGGCCTGGAAGCCGCGGTTCATGTTGATGCCGTGGTCGGCGTCGCCGATCGCGGAGTCGAGCTGGGTCAGGTACTCCTTGTTCTCCGCGATGACGTCGGCGTAGGCCCGCACGCAACGGACCGCGTCCTCGTAGGACACGCTCACTCCCACCTCCTCGTCGAGGGATCCCGCCCCCGCGGCGGAGCCGCGGGGGCGGGATCGCACTCGTCGACGGTCGGTCAGACCCCCCAGCGCAGGCCGGCGGTCTTCGACCGGCGCGTCCCACAGCTTGGTGAGGTCGTCGTCCAGCTTGAGGAGCGTGATCGAGCACCCCTGCATCTCGAGCGAGGTGATGTAGTCCCCGATCAGGTTGCGCGAGATCGTGATCCCGCGGCCCTGCAGGAACCTGTTCAGCTCGTTGAAGACGACGTAGAGCTCGATCAGCGGCGTGCCGCCCATGCCGTTGACGAAGGCGAGCACCTTGTCGCCCGACGCGTACGGCAGGTCGTCGACGATCGCCGTGGCCATCATCTCGACGATCTCGGCGACGGGCTTCATCTTCATCCGCTCGCGGCCCGGCTCGCCGTGGATGCCGATGCCGATCTCCATCTCGTCGTCGCCGAGCTCGAACGTCGGCTTGCCGGCCGCCGGCACGGTGCACGAGGTGAGCGCCATGCCCATCGAGCGCCCGATCTCGTTCACCTTCCGGGCGATGGCGGCGACGTCGGCGAGCGAACGGCGCTTCCTCGGCCGCCGCGCCGGCGATCTTCTCCATCAGCACCGTGGTGCCGACGCCACGCCGACCGGCCGTGTACAGGCTGTCCTGCACCGCGACGTCGTCGTCGACCAGGACGGACTCGACCTCGATGCCCTCGGCCTCGGCGAGCTCGGCCGCCATCTCGAAGTTCATGACGTCGCCGGTGTAGTTCTTGACGATGTGGACGACGCCGGCGCCGCCGTCGACGGCCTTCGTGGCCTCGTGCATCTGGTCGGGCGTCGGTGAGGTGAAGACCTCGCCGGGGCAGGCGGCGTCGAGCATGCCCATGCCGACGAACCCGCCGTGCATCGGCTCGTGACCCGAGCCGCCGCCGGAGATCAGCCCGACCTTGCCCTGGACAGGGGCGTCGGCACGGACGACGACGTGCGGGTCGTAGCTGCACCCTCACGAGGTCGGGGTGAGCCGCCTCGACGCCCTTGTAGCTCCTCGCGGACGACGTCCTCCGCCTTGTTGATCAGCTTCTTCATCTGCCTGCGTTTCACCTCCGACCTCGCAGGAGGCCTGATCGGTTCGGATGGCCGAGCCGCTATGGCTTCACCCACGTGATCGCCGTCAGCAGGCCGTCGCAGCCAGCGCGCCGATCACGCCGCCGATGATCGGTCCGACCACCGGGATCCACGAGTAGCTCCAGTCCGAGTCACCCTTGCCGGCGATCGGCAGGATGAAGTGCATGATGCGCGGACCGAGGTCTCGAGCCGGGTTGATCGCGTACCCGGTGGGGCCGCCGAGCGACATGCCGATCACGAGCACGAGGATGCCCACGGCGAACGGACCGCCGACGCCTCCCCGCCGAGGCCCTGGCGGCGCGAGCGCGATGACGCCGAACACCAGCATGAACGTGCCGATGATCTCGGTGATGAGGTTCATCCCGTGGTTGCGGATCGCCGGGCCCGTCGAGAACACGGCGAGCTTGAGACCCGGGTCGTCGGTCTCGGCCCAGTGCGGCAGGTACGCCAGCCACACGAGCATCGCGCCGATGAACGCCCCGATGAACTCGCCGGCGACCAGCTGCGGCACGTCGGCCCATTCGATGTTGCCGAACCCGACGGAGGCGAACCCGACCGTGACCGCGGGGTTCAGGTGCGCGACCCCGTCGGTCACCGCGATGCTCGCGATCACGCCCATGAACACCGCCATCGCCCCACGCCCAGGTGATGACGATCCAGCCGGAGTTCTGCGCCTTCGACTTGTTCAGAAGGACGCCGGCGACGACGCCGTCACCGAGCAGGATCAGGACGGCAGTGCCAACCACTTCGCCCATGAACATGGTGACCAACCACCCCCTCGTCTGGTGCCCGGATCGGGCACCCGTGGGTAAGAGAATCGTGTTCACATAGCCATGTCAAATCCAACCGGCCCCTGAAACCTGGGCAAGATGCCCGGCACGTGTTCGACGATAGTCGAACAACAAGGCTCCGTGCGGCGCAGCGGTTGACAGCAGGGCTGTGGGGGAGCGAGTGTTGGGCCGTGAGCGGTTCGACGCTGCCGCGCGGCAGGGCTGCGGACCGACACCGGGGTGCTGCTCCTGGACTCCGCCTTCGTCCGCTCGTGGATCCGGGTCGCGGCCGCCGACGTCGCGGCGCACCGTGACTACCTGACCCAGCTCGACGCGGCGATCGGGGACGCCGATCACGGGGTCAACATGGACCGTGGATTCGCCGCGGCGCTCCTCGCCCTCGACGGCGATCCGGCCATCCCGCCCGGCCTGCTGCTCGAGGCGGTCGGCGACGCGATCGTCTTCAAGGTCGGCGGCGCCGTCGGGCCCGCTCTACGGGACCGCGTTCCGTGGGGCCGGCTCCGCGCTCGGCGACGCCGACACGTTCGACGGTGAGGGTCTGCTGGCGGCGCTCCGGGCCGGCTCTCGAGGGCATCCAGCGGCTCGGCGCCGCGGTCGAGGGCGACAAGACGATCGTCGATGCGTGGGTTCCGGCCGTGGCAGCCTTCGAGCGTGAGCTGCGCGGCGGCGGAACCGTCGTCGAGGCCTCGGCCCGAGCCGCGGTCGCCGCCGAGGAGGGTGCCCGCGAGACCGTGCCGATGCAGGCCCGCAAGGGCCGCGCCTCGTACCTCGGACCTCGGAGCGTCGGGCATCAGGACCCCGGCGCGACCTCGACCGCGATGCTGTTCTCGGCGCTCTCGCGCGCCGCCCGCGACGTGGCCCCCTGACGGAGTCGCGCCGGTCCACGGCGCCCCGCCCTCATCGATCTGCCCGGTCCCCAGCGTCCATCACGCACCGTCTTCCGCGAGGGGCTACGCTGGCGCCGACGGGCGGTCAGGCGACGGAGTGATGGCGGAGCGGGGCACGATCCAGTCGGTGGAGCGAGCGGCACGGATCCTGCGCGAGCTCGGCTCGGGGGCCTCCCGCCTCGGGGTGACCGAGCTCTCCGAACGCCTCGGGCTCGCGAAGGGAACCGTCCACGGGCTGATCCGCACGCTCGAGCGGCAGGAGTTCGTCGAGCAGGACCTCGAGACCGGCAAGTACCGGCTGGGACCGGCGATGCTGCAGCTCGGGAACGCGTTCCTGGACAACCACGAGCTTCGCTCGCGGTCGCTGCTGTGGGCGGACTCGCTCGCGGGGCGTGTGACCGAGGCGGTGCGCGTCGGCGTCCTGAACGGGGCGAGCGTCCTCATCGTGCACCACGTGTTCCGTCCGGACGACTCGGTCCAGATCCTGGAGGTGGGTGCGTCGATCCCGTGGCACGCCTGCGCGCTCGGCAAGGCGATCGTCGCGTACGGCTGAGCCGGAGCGCCGGACGACGCTCCTCGCGGGCGAGCTCCCGCGGCTCACCGGCAGCACGATCGTCGATCGGACGGCGCTGAAGGTCGCCCTCGAGCGCGTCGTCGGCCGCCGGCTTCGCGGTCGAGGACCAGGAGGGCATCGTCGGCGAGGCCGAGATCGCGGCGCCGGTCTTCGATCATCGCGGCATGCCGGTGGGCGCGATCGGTATCGCCGGCCCCGTCGAGCGCCTGCTGCCCGACGGCCCCGACACGCAGCTCGTCGGCCGCGGTGAAGCAGGTGGCGCGCGGCCTGTCCCGTGACATGGGCGCCGGCCGCACGTCCGGCCGCGCCGCCCGCGGCGGGTAGCCCGCCGGCGTGACCGAGCCACTCGCGCCTCGCCTGCTGGGGCTGCTCGCGCTGGGTGTCGTCTCGATCGCGTTCGGCTCGATCCTGATCCGCGCCGCGGACGCACCGGCGATGTCGGTCGCCTTCTACCGGAATGCCATCGCCGCCGCGATCCTCCTGCCGATCGCGCTCGCGCTGCACCGCGACGAGCTGCGGTCGCTCTCACGTGGCGAGTGGGGCACGGCGCTCCTCGCTGGGGCACTGCTGGCCGCGCACTTCGGCACGTGGGTGCCCTCGCTCTCGCTCACGACGGTGGCCGCGAGCGTCGTGCTGGTCGAGACCACGCCCGTCTGGGTCGCACTGATCGAGCGCGCGCTGGGCGTGCGTGTTTCGCGTCGGGCCGTCACGGGCATCGCGCTCACGGTCGCGGGAGCGGTGCTCATCTCGGGCGGGGACTTCGGGGCCTCGGGGCGAGCGGTGCTCGGCGACGCGCTCGCGCTCCTGGGTGCGGTCGGCGCGGCCGGATACCTCGTTGCCGGACGCCGGCTGAGGCAACGGATCTCGCTCACGACCTACACGGGGCTCGTCTACACAACGTGCGCGGTGCTCCTCGCGGGGGCGGTGGTCGTCTCGGGCGCGCCGTTCACGGGGTTCTCGGGAGCGCAATGGGGGCTGCTCGGGCTGATGGCGCTCGTTCCGCACATCGGCGGGCACACGGTCTTCAACTACCTCCTCGGCCACGTCGAGACCGGCACGGTCGCGATCGCGGTCACCGGCGAGCCCGTCGTCGCCTCACTCCTCGCGATCTCCTTCTTCGACGAGGTGCCCCCGTGGACCGCCGTGGCGGGCGGCCTGGTGATCCTGGTGGGCATCTGGGTGGTGATCCGGGACCAGGGCCGCACCGCGGTCGGGCCGGCCGGCTGAGCCGCCGTCGCGGGTGCAGGCCTCGGGGGCTGTCGGACTCAGGCGAGGCCGAAGCGGGCGATCGCGCGCTCGGCCAGGACCCGCCCGATCGCGAGGCTCGCGGTAGCGGCGGGGGAGGGCGCGTTGCGGACGTGCAGGATGCGCTCGGAGGCCTGGAGCGAGAAGTCGTCGGCCAGCTCGCCGCTCGCAAGCACCGTCTGGGCTCGGATGCCGCTCGGGCCCCACTCGACGTCGTCCGGGGCGAGCTCGGGGACCAGGCGGCGGCACGCCTGTACGAAGGCGACCTTGGACCAGTCGCGACGCATCTCGGCCAGGCCGCTACGCCAGTAGCGGCGGGCGAGCCGTCGGAACCCCGGGAACGCGAGCGTGCCCGCCAGGTCGCGCGGGCTGAGGGCGAACCGGCCGTAGCGCTCGCGCGCGAAGGCGAGCACGGCGTTCGGCCCCGCCCACACCTCGCCGTCGATGCGGCGTGTGAAGTGCACGCCGAGGAACGGGAACGCGGGGTCGGGAACCGGGTAGATCAGGCCTCGGACGAGCGATCGGGCGTGCGGCCGCAACGCGCAGTAGTCGCCGCGGAACGGGACGACGCGCATCCCCTCGGGCGCGCTCGTCATGCGCGCGACGCGGTCCGACTGCAGACCGGCGCACGTGATGAGGTTCGAGGTGAGGACCGGGCCGCGGCTGGTCTGCACGACGAGCTCGTCCCCGAAGCGCCGGATGCCGGTGACCCGGTGATCGAGCAGGATCTGCCCGCCGCGGCCTCGCACCTCGTCCGCGTAGGCGAGCGCGACCTGCCGGAAGTCCACGATGCCGGTCTCGGGCAGGTGGAGCGCGCGGACACCGGCAGCGTGCGGCTCGATCTCGTGGATGCGCTCGGGGCCGACCTCCCGCAGGCCCCGGAGCCCGTTCGCCTCGCCTCGAGCCTTCAGCTCGGCCAGGCGGGGGATCTCGGTCTCGTCGATGGCGACCACGAGCTTGCCGCAGCGCTCGAACGGAACGGCGTGCTCCCGGCAGAAGCGCTCGAGCGCATCCTTGCCCTCTCGGCACAGGCGCGCCTTCATCGAGCCGGGGGCGTAGTACAGGCCCGCGTGGATGACCCCGGAGTTCCGCCCGCTCTGGTGCTCGGCCAGGGTGGGCTCCTTCTCGATCAACGCGAGCCGGATGGGGGGGCGAGCCTCGAGGAGCCGGTAGGCCGTGGCGAGCCCGACGATGCCGCCGCCCACGATCGCAACGTCGAAGCGATCCGACACGACGACAGCGTAGCCGCGAGTGCTCACCGTCGGTGTCCCGGCCGTACCGGGATGACGGGGCTCGGCCCTGTCTGGGAGCATCGATGGCATGCCCGGGATCGACCTGCACACGCACTCGGCCCGCTCGGACGGCACCTTCGAGCCGGCCGAGATCGTCCGGCTCGCGGCGGAGCGCGACCTGGAGGTCATCGCGCTCACCGACCACGACACGACCGAAGGGCTAGAGGAGGCCTCCGCCGCCGGCGTCGAGGTCGGCGTCGAGGTCGTGCCGGGCGTCGAGTTCTCCGCCGAGTACCAGGGCTCGAGCGTCCACGTCCTGTCCTACTGGATGGATGTCGAGGACCGCCCTTTGCAGCTCGAGCTCGAGCGCCTGCGCGACGACCGGTTCCGCAGGGGCGAGCTCATGGTCGAGAAGCTCAAGGCCCTCGGGTTCCCGGTCTCGTTCGATCGGGTCCAGGAGATCGCGGGCGGCGGCAACATCGTGCGGCCACACGTGGCCCAGGCGATGGTCGAGGCCGGGATCGTCGACTCGGAGGCCGAGGCGTTCGACCTGTACATCGCCGACGGTAGGCCCGCGCACGTGGGCAAGCACGCGCTCGACCCCGTGAACGCCGTGAAGGTCATCCTCGATGCCGGGGGGATCTGCGTGCTCGCGCATCCGGGGATGTGGGGGGACCAGACCTCGGTGCCCGAGGAGCTCATCGAGCGCATGGCCGAGACAGGCATGCAGGGGCTCGAGGTCGACCACACCGACCACGACGACTTCAAGCGGATGCACTACCGCAAGCTCGCCGACCGGTTGGGGCTGATCCCGACCGGTGGCTCGGACTGCCACGGCGAGCGGTACGACCCGGTCCGCCTGGGCACCTCGGTCTGCCCTCCCGAGTCCTTCGCCGCGCTCCGCGCCCTCGCCGGCCTCTGAACCGCGCGACGCGGAAGGGGGCGGCCGGAGCCGCCCCCTCGCATGATGCCCCGAGCGGTGCTTACGACCCGCCCGGCTGGAGGATCGTGTTCACCCGGAGCTCGTACGGCGCGTACTGGGCCACCGTATCTGACGAGTCGTGGTAGGTCACGATCGCCGCGACCTTCCTGGCCTGCGTGCCCAGGAGGTCATGGATCCTGCCCGCGCCAAGGAAGCCCTCGAACTCGTCGTTCAGGGTCACCTTCGCGAGGTGAACGACCTTCCTGCTGTTGAAGGCCACGAGCTGGACCGTGAATCCCTCGACGTCGACCGGGTTGATCTCGGTCGGCGAGGACCAGCCATCGAGGGTGGAGCCGTCCGAGAGCGTGGTCTCGTCGAGCACGACATCATCGACCCAGAACCCGGCCTCGGTCACGCCGGGGTCGGTGACGTACCGGAACGACAGGAGCACCGTCTGGCCCGCGTACGCCGACAGGTCGCACGACTCCGCGACGAAGCCGCCGGAGTCGCCCTCGAACCCGGGGCCGAGCGGCGCCGAGATCGAGTCGTCGCACGACACGCTCTGGTAGGTCTCGCCGCCGTCGGTGGAGACCTGGACGTACGCGTAGTCGTAGCCAGGCTCGGTCATCCACTGAGCGTCGAACGTCAGCACACCGTCCACGACCACACCCTCCTGCACGATGGCGCGGTCGAGGTTGTCCCCGGCACCCGAGTACAGCGCCGGTGCCGGACTTCCCGTCGTCGCATCCACGGTCCACTCGACGGGGAGCGAGGGCAGCTCATCGGCGCCGTTGAACCAGATGCGCTCGACGTCCTCGAGGGGCACGAAGTCCCCATCGATGTCCATGAGTCGCACGTAGTCCGAGCCGTTCGGCGGTGCGCCGGGGGTTCCGTACGCTGCGTCGTTCGACCAGTTGATGCTGCCGTGGATGAGGTCGAGCTGGTACTTGCCCTCCTTCATCCCCACGAGGTCGGCGCCCTTGTCGAGGTAGCCATCGATCGCGACCATCGCGGCCCAGCGGTCGAGGATCGTCATGGCGTCGACGCCGCCGGCGAACCGGTCGAGCAGGTTCTGCAGACCGGGGAGACCGTTCTTCTTGTTCGTGTGCAGCCTCGACAGGAAGCTCTCGCCGAACCGCTGCGCGAGGTACCCCATGAACATCCCGGCCGCACCGTAGTCGCAGAGGATCTCCGACTCGTCGTCGGTCTGATCACCCCAGAGGGTCAACGAGTTCTCGGGACCCCCCGGATACGGGAAGGGGTTCGCTTCCGTCCGTTTGATCACGTACCCCATGAAGCACTGGACGCTGCCCTCGAACCCCACGTCGTTGATGCCTGAGGACCAGTCCCCGTAGCCGGTGGCCGGCTCCGCATACATCGAGAAGCCCCTCGTTCACCCACGAGACTTCGTCCGAGTCACGGTAGTTCTCGAGCAGGTGCTGGTACTCGTGCGCGAAGACGCCCTCATAGAGGTCCGGCCGAGACGGCGCGTGGGTGCACGGGTCGGTGCTCGGATCGTTCGGCGGGTTGTCGCCCGTCCGATGGAGCCAATCCCACCCATCGATGTTCATGGTGAGACGGTTGAAGTAGTAGTCGTACAGGCTCCAGTAGAAGCCGGCGATGTACGAGTACGTGTTCGCGTTGTTCGTGTCGTAGAAGTTGTCGTCACGGAAGTTGTCGACGAGCACGACGATCCTGTCGCCGGCGCCTGCATAGTAGTCGCTCGGCAGCCCGAGGATCTCGGCGAGCGGCGCGTCCATCCCGTCGAGCGGCGGCGGCACGCTGTAGAGGGCCGATTCCCTCGGATACATGTTGTTGTCGAACTCGTCGATCAGGTACTCGACCTGCGCGTCCGTGATGACCGTGCGAAGACCGTCGCTGTTCCGGCAGTCACCGATCGGGAACTCGAGGCCGGAGGAGACGTCATCCTCGTCGCTCGCGACCCAGACCTCGGCGTTGTTCCCGACCCCGCGGAGCGTGTACTGCTTCACGTAGATCTCGCCGTTGTAGTCGTCCAACCCCAGCCAGAACCGCGTGTCTCCGACGGCCGCCGGCTGGACGGCCGTACCGTTCAGGCGCGAGACCTCTCTCGCGAGGCCCGGCGCCTTCGTTACGAGCGAGGGGTCCTTCACCCCCGCGAACTGCTTCGTGTCGTCGACCGGGAGCCGTTCGGGCCCCGGGGTAGCGCTGCCGGCGGCGGGTACCAGGACCAACACCGTCATGAGCAACGCCGTCATCGCGATCGCGATGCGTCGCATCCCGTGCTTCACCCCCCTCTTCCAACGGGCACGTGTCGTGCAGGCGTGAGTGTAGGCACGCTTCCCGAAGCGTCGCAAAGGGCCTCCTTGGGGGCGCCCGGTAGCATCCGCGTGAGGTCTGCCGTCGGGTGGACCCGAGAGGCGCCATGGGGCTGGACGTTGTATTCCTCGACATCGGCGGTGTGATCTACGACGATCGCATCTACCGACGCGCCGTTCTGCGAGGGCTCCGCGACCTGGGCTCCCACGTCACCGACGAGGAGTACGAGGTCGCGTACGAGGACCTCCGTCGGGCCCAGAGCGGGTCGTTCCGAGACGCGCTCGGGGACCGATTCCTTCCTCCCGGGGTCGGCCGTGACGAGGTGACCCGCGCGATCGCCCCCCACTGGGCCAACCCGCCGGACGCGCTGCACGAGGACGTCCTGCCCTGCCTCGAGGCGCTCATCGAGGCCGGCTACCGCCTCGGTGTCATCGCGAATCAGCCGAGCGAGGTCCGGCGTGCCATGACGCGCGACCGGCTCACGGACTACTTCGACTTCTTGGGCGTGTCGGACGACCTGGGTCTGGAGAAGCCGGACGCGCGGATCTTCGCACATGCTCTGGCGGAGATCGATGCCGACCCCTCCGCGTGCGTGATGGTGGGTGACCGACTCGACTACGACGTCCGGCCCGCGAAGGCGGCAGGCATGCGGGCGGTGTGGCTGCTCCGCGGTGAGGCGCCTGAGGACCCCACGGACGAGCAGCTCGCCGAGCCCGACGCCGCGATCCGTGGCCTCGCCGAGCTCCCGGTGACGCTCGAGGCGATGGCGTGAGCGCCGCTCGCGATCCGCGAGGACCCTCGAGCGAGCCGCGAGGGCTGGGCCCTCGAACCTCGCTACGAGCCCTTGCGGCGCTGCCGGCTGAGCTCGTTCGCGGCCTTCAGGGCTTTGTGGCTGCGCGCGATGTCGGGCATCTCGTGGCCGCCCGAGAGCTCCTCGGAGGCCCACCGAGTGAGGTCGCGGATCGAGATGATGCCGACCACCCTGCCGCGCGTGTCGGTCACCGGGAGGTGGCGGATACCGCGGGTCATCATGTGCTCGGCCGCTTCGGCGATGTCGGTCTTCGGCGAGACGGTCTCGAGGTCTCGGCGGGTCATCCCATGGGCCACCTTCACGTCGTGGGGGTCCCCGCCGGCCGCGATGAGGTTCACGATGTCGCGCTCGGTGACGATGCCCCGGAGCTTCGTCTCGTCGAGCACGACCACCGAGGAGATCCCGTGCAGCCGCATGAGCTTCGCCACGTCCGCGAACGTGTCCTCGGGTCTGGCCGTCTTCACGTCCGAGTGCATGATGTCGCCGACCTGCATCGTGGGGCCACCTCCGAGTCGGGGAAGTCGGGGCGGAAGCCTGAACGCACCCCGGCGGGAAGCATCTAGCGCTCGTGGTCCGAGCGGCCGGTGAACTGGAAGCCCTCGACCCGCAGCGCAGGCACACGGCTCGCCGAGAAGAAGAACTCGCTCGCGAGCCGCGTCTCGTTGCCGACCGTGGTGGTGTTCGTCAGAGCTTCGAGGATGGACTGCGTGAAGCGGAGGTTGCGCACCGGACGGGAGATCTCGCCGTCCTCGATGAGGAACGTGCCGTCCCGCGTCATGCCGGTGATCATCGGACTCGACCGGGTGCACGATGTTCGAGTAGTGGAATCGCGTCACGAGCAGTCCGTGTTCGGTGGCGGCGACCATCTCCTCGACGCTCGAGTCGCCGGGCGCCATGAACAGGTTGAGGGGGAGCGGGCCGTCGGGGTTGGGCGGCGGGCAGCGCGTGCCCCGTGGTCTCCTTACCCACCTGCTTCGCGGTCCGCAGGTCGTACACGGCGTCCTTGAACACGCCTCGCTCGATCAGGTCCACGCGCTGCCGCGGGACCCCCTCGAAGTCGAACGGGATGCCGAGCGTGCCCGGCGCGGTGGCGTCGTCGTAGATCGAGATCGACGGACGACGACGACCTGCCGCTCCGCCTTGCCCGAGAAGCACGAGCGTCCCTCGGCGAGCGAACGCCCGCCGAAGCCGATCCATGCGAGGAACCCGACGAGGGTCGAGACCGCGGCGGGCTCGAGCACGACCGTGTAGCGACCGGGATCCAAGGGGGTTGGTGACTGCGACGCGACCGCCTTGTCGGCGGCACGTCGACCGATCGTTTCGGGGTCGAGATCGACGGCTCGGCAGCTCGAACGTCTCCGCGAACCCGCTGCCACCGTCGCCGCCCGTCATCACCGTCGTCATCGAGGCCTGGGAGGAAGGCGCCCAGCAGAACTGACCCTCGGTGTTCGCGACCGCGACCTCCGAGGAGATCGTCTCGTAGGCGCCGGCGGCGCTGAAGCCTGGGGGGCACTGCGCGACGAGCGTCGCGACCTCCTCGGCGCGCTCCTCGGGTGTCGCGTGAGCCGTCGGCTCGTCGTAGCCGCTCGCGCGCTGGCGCCGGATCGGGCGGCGCGAGGCCGGGGAACAGCGGGTCGGGCGAGACGACGGAGGCCATCTCGAGCGCGCTCTCGGCTGCCGCGCGCGCGCCTTCGGACGTGAAGTCGTTCGAGGCCG
Source organism: uncultured Actinomycetes bacterium (assembly GCA_963708985.1). Classification (GTDB taxonomy): domain Bacteria; phylum Actinomycetota; class UBA4738; order UBA4738; family HRBIN12; genus HRBIN12. Next base: position 197,365 of record CAVPUQ010000009.1, on the reverse strand, counting down.
CGACCCCGATCCGACCTGCGCGGACGACGCGCACGCGGATCCCGGTGTCCTCGCGCCACGTGCTCTGATGGATCGCCGAGGCGGCGAAGCGAGTGAGTCCGCCCCACTCGCGCATGAACAGGACCTCGACGCCGTCGGCGGCGGGGAGGTCGAGGGCGGCCTGCGCGACCCGCTTCACCTCGTCGGGCCCGATGATGCCGGGCATCAGCCGCGTACCCCGACCTGCACGTCGCGGAAGCGCGCGGGAGCGACCCCGTGACCGACGCGAGCGACCTGCGCGGGTTGGCCCTTGCCGCAGTTCGGCGTGCCCCAGAGCGTCCAGTCCTCGCGACCGCCGACGGCATCGCACGAACCCCAGAAGTGCGTCGTGATGCCCGTGTAGTTCGGGTTGCGGTACATCTCCGTCAACCTGCCGTCCTTGATGCGCCAGGCGATCTCGCACCCGAACTGGAAGTTCACGCGCTTGTCGTCGATCGACCACGAGGTGTTCGTCGACATGAAGATCCCGTCCTTCGTGTCGCCGACGATCTCCTCGAGGGTGCCCTCGTGCGGCTCGAGGTTGATGTTGGTCATCCGGATCAACGGCAGATGCTGCCAGCCGTCCGCGCGCATCGCGCCGCTCGAGGGCAAGCCGAGCACGCTCGCCGTCTCCCGCGAGGAGATGAAGTCCTGGAAGATGCCATCGACGATCAGCGGGACGCGTTGCGCCGGAACGCCCTCGTCGTCCCAGCCGAACGAGCCCAGACCGCCGTCGATCGTCGCGTCGGCGGTGATCGAGATGAGTGGGCTTCCGTACCGAAGCGTGCCGCGGTCTTCGGGACGCACGAACGACGAGCCGGCGTACGCCTCCTCCATCCCGAGCACCCTGTCGAGCTCGAGCGGGTGGCCGATCGACTCGTGGACCTGGAGCTCGACCTGCCCAGAGTCCAGCACGAGCGTCGTGACCTCGCTCGGGCACCCCTTGGCGGACAGGAGCTCGACGGCCTCCGTCGCGGTGCGCTCGGCCTCCTCGACCAGGCCGAGGCGGGCGACGTGCTCCCAGCCGGCCGCCGCGATATGGCCTCGGAACGAGTTGGGGTGGGAGCGGCGCTGCAGCTCACCCTCGCCGAGCGCGCTGGCCTCGATACCGCCGCCCGAGTGCACGAGCGTCTGCTCGACGGCCGTGCCCTCGCTGGTCGCGAGCCAGGTCCGCCGCCGGTACAGGTCCGTGCCGGCCTCGGCGAACGCGAGCCCTTTCACCGTCTGCATGCGACGGGTGGCCTCGACGAGCAGGGCCATCTTCTCTTCGAGCGGGACCTCGAACGGGTCCTGCTGCATCGGGGAGTGCCACGTTCCGGTCGCCGGCGGGACCTCGGCGAGGCGCACGGGTTCCATAGGCAGGCGGGATGCTGCCTTCGCGACGTGCACCGCGAGGTCGGCGGTGCGGTCGATCTCGGCCTCGTCCATCCGGGCGGTCGCCGCGAAGCCCCAGTAGCCGTTCACGAGCACGCGGATGCCGATCCCCTCGGAGCTGGCGCGGTCGATGCCCTCCATCTCCTGGTTGCGGACGGTCATCGACTCGGAGTCCTCGCGGACCACCCGCGCGTCGGCGTAGTCGGCGCCCGCCCTCAGGGCGGATCCGAGCGCCTGACCTGCAAGTTCCAACAACGATCTGCGCCCCTTGCGGCGTGGGAGCCCGACCCAGCGGCCGGAACCGGCGAAAGGGTACCCGAGGGTGGGAGACCCCGGCATCCGGCCCGTCGGGTGTCCCTCGGAAAGCGGACATCACGTGCCCGGACCGGGGCTCGTGTGCATCCTTCCCCCTGTACCGCAGATAGGATGGCGCCGCCCGCACGCCGGCCGCGAACGAGCATGGGGAGGAACGTGCCGATCCTCAGGTACGACGACGCGCCCGAGTTCGACCTCTCTGGCACCCGGATCCGCGGCCTCGCCGCGCCGAGCCGTGGCGCGCACGAGACGCTGATGTACCGAGTGGTCCTCGCCCCCGGTGACGAGCTCCCGCGTCACGAGCACGACCATGAGGAGCTCCTCCACGTCCTGTCGGGCTCGCTCACGGCCCACCTCGACGGCGAGACGGTCGATCTCGCCGAAGGCGATACCGTCGTGATCCCGCCCGGCGTGCCGCACCATTCGATCGGCGGTCCGGATGGCGCGCAGGTCCTCGCCGTCACGCCCACCGGGACCCGCATGATCCGGCCTGACGGCCAGCGGGTCGTCCCCCTGGGCGGAGTAGCGCGCGGTGGCCACGTACCTTGCGGACGTCACGCTCTTCGACGGGCACACGCGGCGGTCGAGGCAGGGCGTGCTCGTCGAGGACGGTCGCGTCGCGTGGGTCGGGGCTCACGCTCGCGCGCCGAGGAGCGCTCGCGCGGCGGCGGCGCTCGGTGGCACGGGACGGACCGTCACGCCGGGGCTCATCGACACGCACGTGCACCTGTGCTTCGACGGATCGGCTGATTTCGCGGGCGAGGCACGCGAGATGACGAGCGACGCCGCCGCGACCGTGAAAGCGGTACGCAACGCCGCTCGGACGCTCGAGCGTGGCGTCACGACCGTGCGCGATCTGGGCGGGCGCGGTGATGCCGTCATCCAGGTCGGGCGTGCCGTCGCCGACGGTCGTCTCCTCGGGCCCCGGATCCTGGCCGCGGGACGCGCACTCACGATCACCGGCGGCCACGGCCACAACCTCGGGATCGCGCGCGAGGTCGACGGCCCCGACGCGGTGCGGCGCGCGGTCCGCGAGGAGATCCGTGCCGGCGCCACCGCCATCAAGCTCATCGCGACCGGCGGTGTCCTCACGCCGGGCATCACCGCCGACTTCACCGCGTTCACGCCCGATGAGCTGGCGGCCGCCGTCGACGAGGCGCGGACGTGGGGACGGGTTGTCGGCGCCCACGCGATCGGTCCGACCGGGATCCTCCAGGCGGTCGAGGCCGGCGTGGATTCGATCGAGCACGGCTCGATGCTCACCGCCGAGGGGGCACGGGCGATGAAGGAGCGCGGCACGTTCCACGTGCCGACGATCTCCGCCATCCGTGGCATGGTCGAGCATCCGGACGAGGTGCCGGCGTACGCGGTCGAGAAGGCGACGATGCTCGCCGGCCTCGCGCGAGAGGCGTTCGGGCGCTCGATCCGGGCGGGCGTGAGGATCGCGTGTGGTACCGACGCCGGTACACCCTTCAACCCGCACGGCAACACGCCGCTCGAGATCGTCCGGATGGTGGAGTGGGGGCTCACGCCGCTCCGCGCGATGCGGGCCGCCACCTCGGAAGCAGCCGTGCTCCTGCGCATGCCCGAGGTCGGCAGCGATCACGGTGGGCGCGTGGCGCGGACCTGTGCGTCTACGACGCCGACCCGCTCGAGGACATCGAGGAGGTCCTCTCGCCGCGGATCGTGCTGAAGGCCGGCGAGCCCGTTGCAGGCTCTCCTGCCCTAGCCGCGCGAGGCTGGCGCGGCGTCGCGCTCGAGGTCCTGCGGCGCGAACACGTACTCCTGCGCCGTCGAGTCGCAGGGGTTGCCTCGGCCGAAGACGACCCGCATCTCCGTGACGTCGGCGATGCACCAGAAGGCGGTGGCGGAGTCGAGTGCGCCGCCGAAGCGCTCGGGATGGCGACAAAGGCAATCCGGAGCGCCCTCGTGATCCGAGAGCATCCCGCGCAGGCCCTCGACGGTGATGGATCCGGGCTCGGCCGACGCCGAGCAGCTCGCCCGCGCGCCGGTACCGGGCGCCCGAGTGCGGGACGTACGCGGGGTCGCCCTCGTACCGGAGCATGCGCTCGCATACGTAGTGGTTGGTGTGGACGAGCGTGCCGTGTTCGCCGACGGTGGTGACCTCGGCGTCGGTGGCCGAGCCCTCGACGTTCGTGACCTCGCCGGAGCGTGAGACGACGACGTTGTTGTAGGACGAGGCGCGATCCTCACGCAGGGCCTCGCGGAGAGCATCGGCCATCGTGGGCTGGCGCAGCATCGAGCGGAACTGGATCTCGCGCGGAACACCGATCCTCTCGTCGGTCGGCGCGAGCTCGTTGCCGGTGAACGAGATGCCGGCCGAGCTCCATCCGGCGCTCATCCACAGTCCGTTGCCGATCGTGAGCACGACCGGGTCGCCCTCGATCCGCCACTCGATCGCGACGAGCTGCTCCTGGTAGGTCCTCGGCATGTCGTTGTTGTGGGCGACGAGCACCTTGCCATCGGCGGTCGCCGGCGGCACGGCGACGAGGTCCGAGCAACGACCCTGAACCCGCGCAGCGTGCGGCTCGTACCAGATCTCCTCGATCATCGCGGCGAAGAGCGCGCGCGGGTCGGCCTCGGCCCCCTCGGCGATCCCCTCGAGCTCGTCGATGTACCAGGGGTACGCAGCGGCGGTGACCTCGCGGTAGCGGTCGGCGAGCGCCAACTGCTCATCGCGGGTGCGCCCGCTGGGGATGTCCTCCTCGAAAGCCTCGGCCTTGCGGATCGTTCCGGCGCAGGCGCGGCCGACCTCCCGGCCCGCCTCACGGTGGCTGCCGGCGACGTGCAGGACCGCGATCCGGGACGGAGGGCTCACGACGGCATCGTAGACCCTAGGTCTCGCACCCGACGGCTTCCGACCCCTCGCCCGCGGGACCCGCGCCCTCCCTCCCGACCGGTCCCCGTGGCTTCAATGAGGAGGGACCGACGACGACCCCGGGGGTGTGACGCCATGAAGGTTCGGACCGAGGCGGGGGAGGTGGAGGTCGGGACCGAGGAATGCTTCGAGCGCCTCGTCGACGCGCTCGCCGATCCCGACCCGAAGGTGCGACTGATCGCCGTGTGCGGGCTCGCGGCCTGCGGCGGCGAGCGCGCGGTCGAGCACATCGGGACCGCGCTAGATGACGAGGACGCCGATATCCGGCAGCGAGCCGCGCTGGCCCTCGGCAGGCTCGGCGATCCACATGCGGCCCCACTGCTGATCGCCGCGGTCCGGCGAGACGACCCAGCGCTCCATCGCGCCGCGATCCTCGCTCTCGGCGAGCTCGGGCCGGTGGGGATCGACGTGCTCGCGGAGGAGATCGCCTGTCGGGACCCCGCCGACCGCGTCCGCGCTGCGATCGCGCTCGGCGAGACGCGCGACATGTCGGCCGTCGAGCCGCTCACCGCCGCCCTCGAGGACGAGGACCGGACCGTGCGGGCCCGTGCCCGCGAGGCCCTGGAGAAGATCCGCGAGTCGCGCGTCTTCTGAGGCACGAGCGGCCGCGCGCGCAGCCCGATAGGCTTGCGCGGGAGCCATGAGCACGCCCGTTCTGGAGGCACGGGACCTGCGGAAGTCGTTCGGCGACCTCGTCGCCGTGAGCGGCGTCGGGTTCACCGTCGGCTCGGGTGAGACCTATGGCCTGCTTGGGCCGAACGGCGCCGGCAAGACCACGACCATCTCGATGATCGCCGGGCTGCTCGAGCGCGACGGCGGCGAGGTGTTGGTCGAGGGCGCGCCGCTCACCACGACGAGCGTTGGTGCGAAATCCGCGATCGGCTACGTGCCGCAGGACCTCGCGATCTATCCCGACCTCTCGGGCCGCGAGAACCTCCGCTTCTTCGCGCGCCTATACGGGATGACCGGTGAGGACCTCGCGCGACGCGTGGACGAGGTGCTCGAGATCGTGGGGCTCGCCGACCGGGCCGGTGACCTCACGAAGGAGTACTCGGGCGGGATGAAGCGGCGGCTCAACATCGGGATCGGGTTGCTCCACCGGCCGAAGCTGCTGATCCTGGACGAGCCGACCGTTGGCGTCGACCCACAGAGCCGCAACGCGATCCTCGAGAGCGTCGACCAGCTCTCGACCGAGGGCATGGCCGTCCTGTACACGACGCACTACATGGAGGAAGCCGAACGCCTCTGCGACCGGGTCGGGATCATCGACCTCGGCGAGGTGAAGGCCGAGGGCACCCGGCGCGAGCTGGTGTCGCTGGTCGGGCAGCGCGACCGAGTGATGCTCGCGCTGGCGGGGAACGTTCCCGGCGCGGCGAGCGCGTGCCGAGCCCTCCCTTCCGTGCACGACGCGAGCACGAAGGACGAGCAGCTCGAGCTCGTCGTCGACGAGGCCCGGCGGGCGTTGCCAGGGATCCTCGAGGCCGTCTCCGAGGCCGGGGCATCCGTGCGCTCGGTCGAGGTGACCGAGCCGAACCTCGAGGCCGTGTTCCTGCACCTCACCGGCAAGGCGCTCCGGGACTGAGCCGTGCGCGCCGCGCTGCTGATCGCGGGCAAGGACCTGAAGCAGCGGCTGCGGGACCGCTCCGCGATCCTGGTCGCGTTCGTCGTGCCTCTCGGGCTCGCGTTCGTGTTCAACGCGACGCTCGGCGGCATCTCCACCGGCGGCACCGCGTTCACCTACGCCGTCGTGGATTCAGACGGTTCCCAGGTCTCGTCCGTCTTCGCGAACGAGGTGCTGCCCGCCGTCGAGGAGGGTGGCGCGATCCGGATCCGGACCGTGCCGTCGGAAGCCGAGGGACGCCGTCTCGTAGAGGCCGGGACCATGGACGCGATGTTCGTGGTGCCAGAGGGCTTCGGCGCTGCGGTCCAGGGGAACAGCGCGGCCGAGATCCAGGTGGTCGGCGACGTCGACGAGCCCATCGCTACGCAGGTCGCCCGCTCGATCGCGAGCACGTTCGTGGCCGACCTCAACGCCGTGCGCCTCGCCGTCGTCACGGAGGCCGATCCCCATACCACCCCGCCCGCCGAGCTCGACGCGCTCGTCGAGCGGGCTAGGTCCGTCGCGAACCCCGTGACCGTTGTCGACGTCGGTGCCTCGACGAGGGAGCTCGATGTCACCACGTACCTCGCTGCGGGCATGGCGGTGTTCTTCCTGTTCTTCACCGTTCAGTTTGGGGTGGCGAGCCTCCTCGAGGAGCGCAAGGAGGGAACGCTCTCGCGCCTGCTCGCGGCGCCCATCGGCCGCGGCCCCATCTTGGGCGGCAAGCTGCTCATGAGCTTCGTCCTCGGCGTCCTGTCGATGACCACGCTCATCGTGGCGACCTCGCTGCTGCTCGGGGCGAAGTGGGGCAGCCCGGTCGGGGTGGGACTCCTCGTCCTCGCCGGGGTGCTCGCGGCGATCGGCGTGATGGCCCTCGTGGCGACGCTCGCGAAGACGGCCGAGCAGGCCGGCAACTGGCAATCCATCATCGCGGTGGTGCTCGGGATGCTCGGGGGCGTGTTCTTCCCGATCTCGCAGGCGCCGGGGATCTTGCCGAAGCTGAGCCTGGTCACCCCGCAGGCGTGGTTCCTGCGAGGCCTCTCCGACCTCGCCGGCGGCGGCGGGTGGACCGTCGTGCTTCCCGCTGTACTCGCGATGTGCGTGTTCGCGGCCGTGACCGGGGCGATCGCCGCGGTGCGGCTGGATCGGATGGCGCGGCTGTGAAGGCGCTCGCGCTCGCCGTCGTGAACGTCCGCCGGATGCTGCGCGAGCGCTCGAACGTCTTCTTCGTCTTCCTGTTCCCGATGCTGCTGATCCTGGTCCTCGGCGTGAGCTTCGGAGGGGCGTTCGAGCCGAAGATCGGCGTGGTCGCGGTGGACCCGGGGCCGCTCGGGGACGACCTGGTTCGCACGCTCGATGCGGTCCCAGACCTGGACGTGGAGCGGTATGCGGACCTCGACGCGATGCGGACCTCGGTCGAGCGCGGGCAGCTCCAGGCGGGGGTCGTCCTGCCCGAGGGCTACGACGCGGCGATCCGTGCGGGGCAGGACGTGCAGGTGCGGTACATCGCCCGGCAGGACCAGCGCGGGCTCCAGCTCTCCGAGACCGTGCGCTCTGCCGTGGCCGAGCAGGGGCAGTTGCTCCGCGCCGCGCGTCTGTATGCCGCCGATGGGCTCGGCTCGCTCGATGAGGGGCTGGCCCGGGCGGAAGCCGCGACCGCGATCCTCGTGCCGGTCGAGGTCGCAACGACCACGGCCGGCGAGGCGATCTTCCCGGCATCCCTCGGCCAGTTCGACCTTGGGGCGAGCTCCCAGCTCCTCCTGTTCATCTTCCTCACGTCGATGACGAGCGCGGTCGCGCTGATCGAGACCCGCCGGCTCGGCCTCTCACGCAGGATGCTGGCGACGCCGACGCCGGCTCGGACGATCGTGACGGGTGAGGCGCTCGGTCGCTTCGGTATCGCGATGGTCCAGGGGCTGTTCATCCTGCTCGGCTCCCTGATCGTCTTCGGCGTCGACTGGGGTGAGCCGATCGGATCGGCCGCGCTGCTCGTGTCGTTCGCGCTCGTCGGCGCGGGGGCCGGGATGCTCCTCGGCTCGGTCATGCGCACCGAGCAGCAGGCGGGCGCCGTCGGGATCCTCCTCGGTCTGGGGCTGGCGGCGCTCGGCGGCTGCATGATGCCGATCGAGTTCTTCTCGTCCACGATGCGCACGGTGGCGCACCTCACGCCGCACGCGTGGGCGATCGACGGCTACGCGGTACTCGTGCGGCGGAACGGGACGTTCGTCGACATCCTGCCCTACCTCGGCATCCTGCTCGCGTACGCAGCCGTCCTGCTCGGGCTCGCGTCCTGGCGTCTGCGGCGCGCGATCACCGGCTGAGCCGAGCGGTCGGCGTGTCGCCGTCGCCCAGAGTGCTCGGGGGATGTGACCGGATCCCGCCCGCCCCGGCGGCTCCGCAGGCGGTCCCGAGATGCAAGGGTTCCGCAAGGTTCCCGGCCGATGCGGGACCAGGAACACTGGGAGACTGGATCTCATGCGCCTTCCGCGTGCACGCACCGCCCTGCTGGCCGCCGCCGTCGGCCTTGCGCTCGTCACGAGCGCCTGTGCCTCGGGCACCGGAGTCACGACGGGCGGCAGTGTCGCGCCTACGGGCGACGAGCAGGCCGGCGCGGCGCCCTCGCCGACGGGACGCACAGGCGGTCCGGCCGATGGCGAGGCGACACCGAAGCCTGCCACCGTGCCCGAGATCCTCGACTTCGAGGCCCCGCTCGTCGGTGGTGGCACGCTCGACGGCGCCGAGCTCGCGGGCGCGCCCGTGGCCGTCTGGTTCTGGGCCCCGTGGTGAGGGACGTGCAGGGGCGAGGCGCCCCTGGTCGCGCAGGTCGCGCGACGACACGGCGACGAGATCAGCTTCCTCGGCATCTCCTGGCGTGATTCGGAGGAGGCGATGTCGGCCTTCCTAGAGGAGTTCGACCTCGCTTCCTTCCCGCATGTGAGCGACCAGGACGAGTCGTTCTTCACGCGGTTCGGCGTCCCGTACCAGCCGGCTTGGGTGTTCCTCGACCCCTCCGGCGAAGGCGTCCGCGTGCTCGGCGCGCTGCCCGAGGCCGACCTCGAGAGCATCCTCGCGGATCTGGCCAGGGGTCGTCTCCCGAACGCCTGATACCGGTCATCGCGGACCTTCGGGGCACGGGTGGGCGTGTCGGACCCTCCTCGTACGATCGGGCTCGAACGGGGTGGACCCGGCGACCCGAAGGAGGCTGCGGTGGATGGACTGGGCTACGCGCTCGTGGGGCTCGCACTCGGGGTGGCGCTCGGCGCGGCGGCGATGGTGTCGCGGCGGCGGCCGGCGCAAGAGGGTGCCGGCGACGTCTCGAGGCTCGAGGCCCGGTTCGAGATCCAGGCGGCCGAGCTGCGGCGCCTCGCGGACGCGGGATCGGCCCGCGACGGCGACGCCGAGCGTATCCGCGCCGAGCTGGCCGGGGCGCGCCAGGCGCTCCAGGAGCTCGCGCTGCGCGACGACGAGCGGCGCCAGCGCGAGCAGGAGTACAGCTTGGTCGTGGGACGACTGTCGACCGTGCTCGCCGGCGGGTCGGCGAAGGGGCGCGCGGGCGAGAACGTGCTCCGCGAGCACCTCGCGGAGCTGCCGCCCGGCATGCTCGTCACCGACTTCCGCGTGAACGGCAAGGTCGTCGAGTTCGGCCTGCTCCTGCCCGACGGCCGGTGCCTGCCCGTCGACTCGAAGTGGGCGGCGGTCCGCGAGCTCGAGGCGCTCGAGGCGGCCGAGGAACCCGCCGAGCGCGACGCTCGCGCCCGCGACGTCGAGAAGGCCGTCGCCGCACGCGCGCGCGAGGTCGCCCAGTACCTGGATCCGGCGCTCACGGCGCCGGTCGCGGTGGCGGCCGTGCCGGATGCCGCGTACGCGGTGCTGCGGCGAGCGCACGCGGACGCGTTCGGACGCGGCGTCGTCATCGTGCCGTACTCGACGGCGCTGCCGGTGCTGCTCTTCCTCCACAGCCTCGTGTCTCGGTACGGCGACGCGGGCGACGTCCAGGCCGCGCTGCGGGAGGTCGCCACGATCCTCGACGTGATGGAGGGAGTGCTCGAGAACAAGTTCGCGCGCGCAGGCACGATGCTCGCCAACGGGACGGACGAGATGCGCTCGCAGCTCGGCAAGGCCCGCGGCTCGGTCGCGCGCGGGCGCTCGAGCGTCGCCGAGGCGGATCCGACCGAGGGGTCCCCTTTCGACGGGACGTTGCTCGAGGCGGTGCGCTAGACCCCCAGGTAGCGCCCGCGGCGCCGCGGGCGGATACTGCTCGGGTGAGGCGTGCGTGGACGCTCGTCGTGGTCCTCGCCGGCGCTCGTCGTCGGAGTGCCGCCCGCGCTCGCGCTTCCCGACCCCGTCCCGTGTGATGGCTGCTGGCAGCCCGAGCTGGAGACCTCCTGGCAGTGGCAGCTCCAGGGCAAGATCGACCGGTCGGTGGACGTCGAGATGTTCGATGTGGACGGCTTCGACGTGCGACGCCGGATGGTGACCAGGCTCCACGACGACGGCGCGGCCGTCGTCTGCTACGTGAGCGCCGGCTCGTGGGAGGAGTGGCGACCCGACGCCGACGCGTTCCCCGAGCAGGTCCTGGGCCGCACGAACGGCTGGCCGGGGGAGCGGTGGCTCGACATCCGAGCGCTCGATGTGCTCGCGCCGATCATGGAAGCGCGGATGGACATGTGCGCGGACAAGGGGTTCGACGGCGTCGAGTTCGACAACGTCGACGGCTACCAGAACCGGACCGGCTTCGATCTCCGCGCTCGCGACCAGGCTCGGTACAACGCGTGGCTCGCGAACGCTGCGCACGAGCGGGGCCTGTCGGTCGCGCTGAAGAACGATCTCGGGCAGGTCCGCAAGCTACTGCCGTTCTTCGACTACGCGCTGAACGAGCAGTGCTTCCAGTACGACGAGTGCGACCGGCTCGTGCCGTTCGTGGACGCCGGCAAGGCCGTCTTCGGCGTCGAGTACCGACTGGCGACCAACGAGTTCTGCCCCGACGCGAACGCGATGAACTTCAACTTCCTGAAGAAGAAGCTCTCGCTGGGGGCCTGGCGCGTCGCCTGCCGGTGACGCGCCCGATCCGGTACACCGACGATCTCGGTCCGTAGCGGCTTTTGGCCGACGTGACCCACTGGAGCGTGCGCTCGAGCGGATGCTGGACGCGCGGCCCCGACTGTCGCATCCTTCTCCCGAGCCCGTGATCACCGTCCGCCGGATCGACGTCCGCACCGCCCGGCAGCTGCGACACCAGCTGCTCCGCCCGCATCAGGAGCCGTGGCAGATCGTGTTCGACGGCGACGACGACCCGAACACCGCGCACCTCGGCGCGTTCGACGGCGAATCGCTCGTCGGCATCGCCTCGGTGATGCGCGAGGCGCCGCCGTGGGACGAGGACGCCGACCAGACCTGGCGCCTCCGTGGCATGGGCACGCTGCCCGAGGTCCGTGGCCAGGGCTACGGCGGCGCGCTGCTCGAGCGGTGCCTCGCCCACGCGATCGAGCAGGGAGCCGGCCTCGCATGGTGCACATCCCGGATCCCCGCCGTCGGGTTCTACCGACGGTTCGGCTTCGAGACCGAGGGCGACGTCTTCGAGATCCCGCCGATCGGCCCGCACGTGTTGATGCACCGCCGGCTGGGCTGAGCGCCGGCGGCGGGCAGTGATGGCCACCCGGTAGCCTGTGCACGCCGGACGATCGAGGAGACCACGATGCCCTACGACCCGAGCATCCGTGTCATCAAGGCGAGCGAGCAGCACGGCCTCGGCTGGGAGGTCATCCCCACCGCCGAGGACGACCCGACGCCGCCGGGGGAGGAGGTCGTGAGCTTCCGGTCCGGCGACGCGCGCTTCAGCTTCGGCCTGTGGAGGCGCGAGCCCGAGACCGGCCCGATGGACCTGCCGTACCACGAGATCGCCGTGATCATCGAGGGTGAGGTCGAGGTCACCGGCGAGGGCGGCACCGTGCACCGCGTCGGACCCGGCGACGTGCTCATCACGCCGAAGGGCTCGAAGGCGACCTGGAGGGCGCTCTCGCCCGTGAAGAAGCTCTGGGCGATCTACAAGGAAGACTGACGGCGCGATGGGCGACGAACGCGTCGAGCGCATCCACCGTGACGGCATCGTCGTGGACATGGTGACGAACCTGCTCACCGAGGGCGTCCTGCGCTCGATCGACGACTTCCGCTCGGGAGGCGTGCACCTGATCTGTCAGAGCATCGACCCGCCGTGGCGCCTGTCAGCGCTCGCGCGCTCCTACCTGGATCTCACGCCCGATCCGCACACGGCGCTCCGCACGATCGCGTGGGTCCGCCGGCTCGTGCAGGAACGGGACGACCTGGCGTTCGTCGAAACCGTGGACGACGTGCTCGCCGCGAAGGCGAGCGGCCGCCTGGCCGTGACGCTCCACTCGCAGAACGCGACGCCGTTCGGCTTCGACCTCGACCTGGTGAGCGAGCTGTACGCGGCGGGGCTTCGGATGTCGGGCCTGGCCTACAACGTGCGGAGCCTCGCGGCCGACGGGTGCATCGAGGAGTCGAACGCCGGGCTCAGCCGGTTCGGCCGCCGCGTCGTCGCCGAGATGAACCGCGTCGGCATGATCGTCGACGGCTCGCACGTGGGCGTGCGCTCGACGCTCGAGGCGATGGACGCGGCCGAGGCGCCGTTCGTCTTCTCTCACAACGGGTGCGCGGCCGTCCGTGAGCATCCGCGCAACCTCACCGACGAGCAGCTCCGACGCTGCGCCGAGACGGGTGGGGTCATCGGCATCCTCGCGATCCCGCTGTTCCTGACCGGTGAGCTCGCGGCGCCGTTCGACGCATTCCTCGAGCACCTGCTCCACGCGATCGATGTCGTCGGGCCGGACCATGTCGGCCTGGGCCTGGACCACTGGTACGGCATGCCGCCGTACGCCGACCTGGCCTGGCCGCCGGTCGACGCGCGGGCGGACGACGGCGCCTCGAACCTGAAGGAACTCTTCTGGGACGAGCCGGCGATCGCGGGGGAGGACGTTCCCGAGGGCGCGGTCGAGGGCCTCGGCACCCCGGCGGGCGTGCCGCTCGTCACCGCCGCACTCCTCCAGCGCGGCCTGGCCGAGGCCGAGGTCGCCGCCGTCATGGGCGGTAACTGGATGCGCGTGCTCGGCGCCACCTGGCGCTGACGCTCGCCAGGCGTCCGGTACCCTGATGGCTCCCATGCGGTTCGCGAGCGCCCTCGCCATCTTCGCCCACCCCGACGACGCCGAGTACATGTGCGGCGGGACCGTCGCGCTGTGGGCGAGCGAGGGCACGGAGGTCCACTACTGCGTGATCACGGACGGCTCGGCAGGCTCGAACGAGCCGGGCGTCGTGCGCGAGGAGATGGCCCTCGTCCGCGAGGCGGAGCAGCGCGCCGCCGCCGAGGTCCTCGGCGTGAAGAGCCTCTCCTTCCTCGGCTTCCGCGACGGCGAGCTCGAGGTGAACCTCGAGACGCGCCGGGCCGTCACGAGGGTCGTACGCCGCATCCGCCCGGAAGTGATCGTCGCACCCGACCCCTCGCGCCTGTGGTCGGGGAACGGCTACATCAACCACTGGGATCACAAACAGGCCGGTACGCTCGCCCTCTGCGCGGTCATGCCCGACTCGCCGAGCCGTCCGCAGTTCGCCGAGCTGCTGGACGAAGGGCTCGAGCCCTTCGAGATCCCCAACCTTTGGCTCGCGGCCGAGCAGCCCGATACGTATGTGGACATCACGAAGACGATCGACACGAAGCTCGCGGCGCTCGCGGCGCACCAGTCGCAGCATGCCGAAGCCTCGGCGCCGTGGGTCCGGGAGCGCGCTCGGCAGCTCGGCGAGCAGGGCGGCGTTGAGTACGCCGAGGCGTTCAAGACCTTCTCGTTGGTGGATGATGAGGACTAGATGAGCGATCCGATGGATCACGACGACGGCGAGGATCAGAACGCGGGCGAGGAGACCTTCGAGCCGCTCGACCCCGATGAGGAGGAGGACGTCCGCGCCGACCTCGAGGACCTCGCCGGCATGCGCGGCGTCTTCCAGGCGCAGGGTGTGAAGGGCGTCGTGATCGCTTGCCCGGACTGCGGCGAGAACCACTACTACGAGTGGGAGCTGCTGAAGGACAACCTCGAGCACATGCTCCAGACGGGGGAGCCCCGCATGCACGAGCCCGCCTTCGAGGTCCGCGAGGACGAGTACATCCAGTGGGACTACGGCAAGGGCTACATCGACGCCCTCGCCGACACCGGCCTCGAGCCCGACAACCGCGTCGAGGTCACCCGCTGCCCCTGGTGCGAAACCCCGTGCGAGGACTTCTTCCACTTCTGCCCCCGCTGCGGCCGGGCGCTCGCCGCGATCCGGATCTACAAGGAGCTCACCGAGCGCGGCCTCGACGAGCGTGAGGTCCGTGCGCTCCTCGTCCGCGCCGGCTTCGAGCCCTTCTAGGCGTCGACGCTCGCGGGCCCGCACTCGGCCACGAGCATCATGCGGCGAGCACCATCGCGAGCGCGAGCACCGCCGCCATGCGGCACATCACTCGTCCCTTGGGCGCTCGAGCGCACAGTCCTCGGGCGCCTTGTCCTCGCGCAGCCCCTTGAAGGCGGGCGCGCGCATCTTGCCGGTGCTCTTGGTGAGCTCGAGGTACTCGACCTCGCACACGAGCGAGGGCTCGACGAACGTCGCGCCCTTCACCGCGGCGAGCTCCCGATCGTCCCCGGCCGACGCCGAGCGCACGATCGGCGTGAGCACCTCCATCAGCCGGTCGAGCATCGCACCGGTGAACCCCGTCCCGACCTGGCCGACCCACCGAAGCCGCCCCCCGTCGTACGCCCCGACGAGCAGCGCGCCGAACGAGCCCGCTCGGCCGCCTTGCCCTGGCGTCCAACCGAGGATCACGCAGTCCTGCGTGTTCGTGAGCTTGATCTTCCGCCAGTCCGGCGAGCGCTTCCCGGGCAGGTAGCGCGAGCCGGTCCGCTTCGCGACCACGCCCTCCAGCCCGAGCGCTCGAGCGGTCTCGGTGAAGTCCCTGCCCGAGCCCTGGACGTGCGTGACGAGCTGGAGGCGGTCGTCCTCCTCGACGATCGTCGTGAGGAGCTCACGCCGCTGCTCGAGCGGCAGGCCGGTCAAGTCCCGGCCGTCCAGCCAGAGGAGGTCGAAGGCGACCATCGCGACCGGGACCTTCTGCGCGGTGCGCTTGATCTCGCGCTCGTTCGTGAGGTTCATCCGCTGCTGAAGGGCCTCGAAGGAGTTCCTGCCATCGTCGTCGAAGGCCACGATCTCGGCGTCGAGCACGGCGTTCACCTGGTTCACGAGCTCGTGCACCATGTGCAGCTCGGGGTACTGCGCGGTCACGTCGCGGCCGCGCCGCGTGACGAGCCTCGTGACGTCCGTAGCCATGACCGTCGTCGAGCGGATCCCGTCGAACTTCGGCTCGAACCACCACGCGTCGTCGTCGAAGGCCTTCCACCCGCCCTCCGCGAGCATCGGCGCGAACGCGGGTGGGCTCGCGACGAGCGGCGCGGTCTGCTTCGAGCCGAGGAAGGCGAGCCAGTCCGTCCGCGTCTTCACGAAGTGGAACTCGAGTCCGGGGTACCGGCGGCCGTGGAGGCGGAACGTGACCTTCGAGTCGGTCCACTCGAGCGGCTCGTACCAACCATCGTCGAAGATGCGGACCTCGCCGGCGCCGTAGTGGCCCTCGGGGATCGTGCCTTCGAACGAGCCGTACTCGAGCGGGTGATCCTCGGTCCGCACGGCGAGGCGCTTGTCGCCGGGCTGCGTCGGGAGGCCGCGCGGTACGGCCCAGGAGGGGAGCGCGCCGTCGCGCTCCAGGCGCACGTCGTAGTGCAGGCGCGTCGCGCGGTGCTTGTGGATCACGAACGAGTTGCCCTGTCCGCGGACCGCGCCCGGCGGCGGCTCGGTCGTGCCCTGCGGCCCGAAGGTGCGCTTGCGCAGGTACTCGGCCAGGTCGGGGTCCTTCGAGGCCGCGATGACCTCCGCGCTCGAGCGCTCCACCGGCACCGCGCGCTCCGAGGGGAGCCCGAGCGCCTCGAGCGCGTGTCCGAGGTCCTGCGGCGACGTGCGTACCGGCTCGAACAGGTCGCCGAGCCGCTCGAACCGCTCCCACACGGTGTCGATCCGGAAGTCCTGCGGTGTCACGCCGGCCTCGACCTCGTCCCACGTGAGCGGCGTCGAGAGCGTGGCGCCCGGCTCGGGCCGCATCGAGTACACGGCCGAGATGTTCGCGCCGGAGCGGTTCATGTTGTGGTCGATGAAGACCTTGCCCGTGCGCCGCTCGATCTTCCACGCCATCGTCACGTGCTCGCGGTCGGCGCGCTCGATCATGCGGCCGACGGTCCCGACGAAGTCACGGACCTGCTCGTACGAGTAGCCGCGCGCGACCGGTACGTAGATCTGCACCCCGGTCGCCCCGCTCGTCTTCGGGTACGACGCCAGCCCCAGCGCATCGAGCGCCGCCCGCACGTGGAGAGCGACCCGAAGCACCTGCTCGAACGTCGCCTCCATCGGGTCGAGGTCGAAGAACAGGTAGTCGGGCGTCTGCACCGAGCCGCAGCGCGAGTGGAGCGGGTGCATCTCGATGCAGCCGAGGTTCGCGACGTACAGCAGCGAGGGCAGGTCGTTCACCATCAGGTAGCCGATGACGCCGTCCCTGCTGTCCTCGCTCGGCACGGTGCAGCGCGCGATCCACTCCGGCGTGTGCGAGGGTGCCGTCTTCTCGTAGAAGAACCCGCCCGCGATGCCGTCGGGCATGCGCTTCATCGTCAGAGGGCGCTCGCGCAGGTGCGGCAGGATGAGCTCGGCGACGTTGAGGTAGTAGGCCAGGAGGTCGCCCTTCGTGGTGCCCTCGGCGGGCCAGAACACCTTGTCCAGGTTCGACAGGCGGAGTTCGCGACCCTCGGCCTGCATCCACCAGGCGTCACCCCGCTTCTCGGCGGGCAGGGGCGTGGGCAACTCCACGGTGAATGGGCTCGAGCGCGGAGCACGGCTCTTCGGCATGACCCGATGATGCTAGTGCCCGGACGGGTGGGCTCCGGGGCACATGTCGGCCGGAGGGCTAGAATCGCGGTCCACCCGTGTGTGGGGCACGGGCTCCCGAGGAGAGAGCAGCCATGCCACCCAGGGCGATGTGGAAAGGGGCCATCTCGTTCGGCCTCGTGACGATCCCGGTCGCGGTGTACCCGGCGACCGAGGAGAAGTCGCTGAAGTTCAACCAGCTCCACGACGAGGACATGGGGCGGATCCGCTACAAGCGGGTGTGCTCGGTCGACGGCGAGGAGGTCGGGTTCGACCACATCGTGAAGGGCTACGAGATCGAGAAGGACCGCTACGTGATCGTCACCGACGAGGACCTCGACGCCGTGCCGGTCGAGTCCTCCCGCGCGATCGATATCCAGCAGTTCGTGGACCTGGACGAGATCGACCCGATGCTCTTCAAGAAGTCCTATTACCTCGTTCCGGAGGAGACCGGCGCGAAGGCGTACGCACTCCTTCGCAAGGCGCTCGCCGAGGAGAGCAAGGTCGGCATCGCGAAGGTGAGCTTCCGCGACAAGGAGCACCTCGCGGCGCTGCGGTTCAAGGATCAGGTCTTCGTGCTCGAGACGATGTACTGGCCCGACGAGATCCGCGCGGCCGACTTCGAGACGCTCGACGCCGACGGCAAGGTGCGCGCGAACGAGGTCGAGATGGCCAAGCAGCTCATCGCGAGCCTGTCCGAGCCGTGGAGGCCCGAGCGGTTCACCGACGAGTACCGCGAGGCACTCCTCGGCATCGTCGAGAAGAAGCTCGCCGGCGAGCCGATCGAGATCCCCGTGGAAGCTCCGGCGGCGCGCGTGGTCGACCTCATGGCCGCGCTGAAGGCCTCGGTCGAGGCCGCGAAGTCGAGGACGCCGGCTGCGAAGCCTGCCGCGAAGAGGTCGACCGCGAAGAAGGCGACCCCGACCAAGAAGGCGACCGCGAAGAAGCCGGCGGCGAAGGCCACGGCCAAACGCGCCACGACTGCCCGGAGGAAGGCCGTCGGGGAGTGACGCTCCCCAACGGCTACACGGTCCGCCCGGCGACCGAGGACGACGTCGACCCGATGGTCGCCGTCGCGAACGCCTATGACCTCGCCGACTTCGGGCGCGCAGACACCGCTCGAGAGCACATGGCGGACGGCTTCCGCGTCCCAGGGTTCGAGGCCGAGCGCGACACGTGGCTGGTCCTGGAGCCGCGGGGTCACGTGGTGGCGTTCGCGATCGTGGGGCTCGAGCAGCCGACGGTCCTCGAGGCGTTCGGCCGGGTGCACCCGCAGCATGCCGGCCGCGGCATCGGCTCGTTCCTCGTGGGGGCCGTGGAGGAGCGCGCGTCGGAGGTCGCGGATGCGGGCGTGGGAGGGCTCGTCGTGCACAACTCCCTGACCTCCACGGACGCCGCGGCCCGACGGCTGCTCGACGAGCGTGGCTACCGGCTCGTCCGCTTCTTCTGGCACATGGAGCGATCCCTCATGCGCGCCGACCTGAAGGTCCACCCGGACGGTCCAGTCCCGCTCGTCCGTCCCGCCGAGGGTGAGGACGAGCTACGGGCGGCGCGGTCGGCGCTCGACGAGGCGTTCCGGGGGCACTGGATGTTCGAGGCCTGGGCGTTCGAGAGCTGGAAGGAGCACCTGGCCGCGATGTCCGCGTCGGTGCTCGTGGCGCTCGACCGGCGCGAGGTGGCCGGCGCGATCACGTTCATGCCGACCTCGGGCTCGGGCTGGGTCGAGGAGGTCGGCGTGCGCGAACCCTGGCGGGGCCGGGGTCTCGGCGCGCTGCTGCTCCGTCACGCGTTCGCCCACCTGTCGGAGGCCGGCCTACACCAGGTGCGCCTGAACGTGGACGCCGACAACGGCACCGGTGCCACCCGCCTGTACGAACGCGTGGGCATGCGCGTGCGCCGCGAGTGGCTCGTGTACGAGAAGCCCGTCGTGGCAGGCTAGGCTACGGGCACGCCCTCGGCCCTGGAGGCGCCGGTGAAGTTGGTCGTCGCGATCGTGAAGCCCCACAAGCTGGACGAGGTCAAGGAGGCGCTGCGCGAGCTCGGCGTCGCCGGCCTCACGACCACCGACGTCGAGGGCTTCGGCCGCCAGCGCGGCCACACCGAGGTCTACCGCGGCGCCGAGTACCAGGTGGACTTCGTGCCGAAGGTCAAGGTCGAGGTGCTCGCCGACGACGACCAGGTGCCCGAGATCGTCGAGACGATCACGACCGCTGCCCGCACGGGCAAGATCGGCGACGGCAAGATCTGGGTCGTGAACGCCGAGCAGGTCGTCCGCATCCGCACGGGGGAGATGGGCCCCGACGCTCTCTGAGTGTCCGGGCAACCGACCTCGCGGCCCGTGGCGGTCGCCCGGCTGCTCGAGGAGCGCTCGGCGCTCGACCGCGCGTACTCGCCGGGGCACCATGGTCGCTGGTCGGCCGCCCGGCGCGCCGAGCTCGTGGACGCGTGCGTGCGTGAGCTGTTCGTGCTCGCCGAGCCGGGGGCTGGGATCGTGCTCGTCGCCCTCGGCGGGTACGGGCGGGGCGAGCTGGCGCCGCGTTCGGACATCGATCTCCTGCTCCTGCACGACGGCTCCCGACCCGACGAGGTCGCCGCGCTCGCCGAGCGCCTGCTCTACCCGCTCTGGGACGCCGGGCTCACCGTCGGCCACGGGGTGCGCACGCCGGCCGAGTGCTGGGCGATCGCGCTCGAACGCCTGGACGCCGGCACCGCGATGCTCGACGGCCGGTGGTTGGCGGGCGACGAAGGCCTGTGGGCCGAGACCCGCGGCACGATCCTCGCCGGGGTCCGCGACGAGCCCCGCACGTTCGCCGAGCGCCTGCGCGCCGATGCCGGGTCGCGCGCCGAGCGCTTCGGTCACGTCTCCCACCTGCTCGAGCCGGACCTGAAGGAGGGCGCCGGCGGCCTGCGCGACGTGCACGCCCTCGGTTGGCTCGCGATGGCGCTCGGCGAGGAGCCCGACGCGCCCGCGCTCGACGGTCTCGGTCTGCTCCGCGCCGCCGAGCGTGAGGACGTGGACGATGCCCACGAGTTCCTCCTGCGCGTGCGCAGCGCGCTGCACCTCGAGATCGGCCGCGCCGTCCGATCGCCTCCTGCTCGAGCAGCAACCGGGCATCGCTCGGTGGATGGGGTTCTCCGACGAGCCGGGCCTGCGAGCCGTCGACGGTCTCATGCGCCAGGTGCTCGAGCACGGACGCCAGGTCGAGCACGTCCGAGCATCCGTCTTCGACCGCTACCTGCGCGGCGGCTCCCAGGCTCGAGCGGTGGAGCCCACGCCCGAGGGCGTCCTCCTCGCGCTCGGCGAGGTCGCCCGCGAGCGTGGCATCGTCCCGCCCGAGACCCTCGACCAGATCGAGACCGCCGACGTTGCCGACCCGGTCGCGTGGAACGACGAGATCCGTGACGCGTTCCTCGACCTGCTCCGCGAGGGTGCGGCGGGTGCCGACATGCTCGAGGTGCTCGACCGGGTGGACCTGTTGCGGCGGTACGTGCCGGAGTGGGCGCTCGTGAGGTGCCGGCCGCAGCGCGACCCGTACCACCGCTTCCCGGTGGACGTGCACCTGCTGCGGACGTTCACGAACGTTGCTCGGCTGCTCGACGACCCCGGCGCCGATACCGTCGCAGCCGAGGCAGCCTCGCTCGTGCAGGACCGCGACGGCGTGCTCCTCGGCGCGCTGCTCCACGACATCGGCAAGACAGGGGAGGGCGGACACGTCGCCGTCGGCCAAGAGGTCGCGGCGCGCGCGCTCGAGCGCATGCGCCTGTCGAGCGCGACCCGCGAGCTCGCGCACTTCATGGTGTCCGAGCACCTCCTGCTGCCCGACACCGCGACGCGCCGCGACCTCGAGGACGACGACCTGGTGCACGACGTGGCCTCGCGCGTCGGCGACCCCGAGCGCCTGGCCGCCCTCTACCTGCTCGCGGTCGGTGACGCGGCCGCCACCGGACCGGCTGCGTGGACGCCGTGGCGGGCGACGCTCGTTCGGGAGCTCGTCGCGAAGGTGGAGCGGGTGCTCGAGCGTGGCGAGGCCGGCCCCGAGACCGCCGTCCGCCTCGCCGAGCGCGCCGACACCCTCCGCTCGCTCCTCCCAGACGTGTCCGAGGAGGACCTCCGGCGCTTCCTGCTCCGCATGCCTCGGAGCTACTTCCTCACCCTCCCGCCGGCGCAGGTCGCGGAGCACCTCGCGATCGTCGCGCCGCCGCTCGGCGCGCTCGAGGTCCGCACGCTCGCCGCCCCCGGCGCTCGCACCGGCACGTATGCGCTGACGGTCGTCGCGACCGACCGGCCCGGCCTGCTCTCGCTCATCGCGGGGGCGCTGTCACTCGCGGGCCTGTCGATCCTCACAGCGCAGGTCTTCACCACCGAGGACGGTGCGGCGGTGGACGTCTTCGAGGTCGAAGGTGCGTTCGAGGCCGAGATCCCCGAAGAGCGCTGGCGCGAGCTCCGGACGGCGCTCCGCAAGGCGATCGAGGGGCGCCTCGCGCTCGACCACCGCGTCGAGGCGAAGCGCCGCCACTACCCCCCTCCCCGTCACGACTTCCCGCTCGAGGTCAAGGTCCACCCCAACGCCTCGGACTTCTTCACGGTCGTCGAGGTCAGCGCGTCCGACCGCATCGGCCTGCTCTTCGACATCACCCGCACGTTCGCCGAGCTGCGGCTCGACGTGCACCTCGCGAAGGTCGCCACGTACGGCGCGCGGGTGATCGACGCCTTCTACGTTCGGGACGCGCTCGGCCGCAAGCTCGACGCCGAGCAGGTCGCCGAGCTCGAGCGAGCCCTGCACGCCCGCCTCGAGGCGTGAGGACCGAACCTCCGGACAACCTCCCGAGACGACCGGTCAACTCGGTGCCACCCTCCTCGTGGCGGAAAGCGCAGGTTGACTTTCACTTCGATATCACAGAAACTCAAACAGATTGAAGGAAACTCAAGTCTCAGGCCCGAAGTGCCGATGGAAGAGGTGCGAAGGAGCCGGTAGATGGGGGCGGAGGCGGGCCAGGAGCGGAGATGGATCGAGCACCTATCGCAGGAGGACCTGTCCTTCCTCAAGCGCTTCCTCCTGTCGTCGGGAACGCTGAAGGAGCTCGCTCGCCAGTACGGGGTGTCCTATCCGACCGTCCGGCTCCGGTTGGACCGGCTGATCGACAAGGTGCGGCTGATCGACGAGCAGGGGTCGGCGGGACCGCTGGAGCTGAGGCTCCGGACCCTGTACGCCGAGGGCCGGGTGGACGACGAGGCCTTCCGCACGCTGCTCGGTGCGTATCGGACGGAGAAGGAGGGCGGCGGTGAGCGCCAGGACGCGTAGGACGGCGGCGGCGATGGGCCTCGTGACGGCCCTGGCACTGACCGCGTGCGGACCCTCCGACGAGCCGATCGCCTCGATCGATTGGTCGCAGACGGAACCCCTGTCGGGTCACGTGAGCGACGGCACCGTAACGATCACCGCGTCCCCGAGCGGAGGTGCCTTCCCGCTCGCGGCAGTGGAGGGATCAGACGTTCCCGAGGACGGCTACGTCGTCGTCGGCGAGGTCCGGTACGAGGGGGTGGTCGGCCGCGCGTTCCTCGAGATGTGGAGCGAGTTCTCCGACGGCGGTCGCTACTTCTCCCGCACGCTGGCTGCCGAGGGCCCCCAGACCTGGATGTCCGGATCGTCGGACTGGCGACCCTTCGAGCTGCCGTTCTTCCTCGAAGGCGGACCGGCACCCGAGCGCATCACCGTCGGCGTCGTCCTTCCCGGCGCCGGAAGCGTCGACCTCGGTCGGCTCGAGCTGCGCCCGCTCGGGGGCGGGGAGGGTGAGTGGTGGTCGGACCGGACCGGCGGGCTGATCGGCGGGATCGGCGGAGGGCTGATCGGGATCCTCGGCGCGCTGGTCGGCTGGCTCGGTTCACGCCGGCGGGCGCGGACCTTCGTCCTGGGTGCGATGAAGGCCGGCGTCGTTTCGGGCGTGATCCTGCTCGCCGCGGGCACGGCGGCGTTCGTGACCTCACAGCCCTACGGCGTCACGTATCCGCTGCTGCTGTCGGGGGTGATCCTCGTCGGGGTGTGCATGGGTCTGTTCCCGGGGACGCGACGTGCCTACGCGGATCACGAGCTGCGCCGCATGCGTGCACTCGATCAGGGCTGACGGGATACCCGCGGGGTCGCCGCGCCCGGCAACGCTTCACGCCTTGCCGGACGGTCGGGACTCGACCAGCGGTTGGAGCGCTCGACCGCGTCTGCCACGCCGGCGAGCTCGTTCCCCAGCCCGAGGACGAGGGTGCGCACGGGTTCAGTCGCGGCGGATCTCCCGAACGAGCTCGCCATCGTCCATCCGCCGGATCTCGACGATGAGCGGCATCTCGCCCGGCAGCGCAGTGCGTGGCGCAGCCGAAGCACGGGTCGTAGGCGCGGAACGCCATCTCGACCTTGTTCAGCAGGCCCTCGGTCGACCTCGGACCCGTGCAGATCAGCCCTTCGCGGCCTTGTCCACGCGACATCGCGATGCGGGCCGCGTTGTTCTGCGTCGCGACGATGAGGTTGGCCATGGTGATGAGCCCGCGCTCGTCGGTCTGGTAGTGGTGGAAGAGCGTGCCGCGCGGCGCCTCGACGACGCCGATGCCCTCCGTGGGGTGTCTGCGTCGGGATGGTGCGGACGTCGGGGCTCGGTGATCTCCGGGTCGTTCGGCAGCTCGACCATCCGCTCGGCCGCGTACAGCGAGCTCGACGAGCCGGGCCCAGTGGGTGGCGAGCGTGTGGTGCACCGGCTTGCCGCCGAGCGTCTGAGTAGAACTCCTCGTAGGCCTCCTGCGCCAGCGGCGTCGCCATGCCGTCGGCGGCGTTCAGCCGCGCCAGCGGCGCGACCGCGTAGACGCCGCTCTCCGGGCCCGTCCGTCGAAGCCCTTCCAGCCGACGTCCTTCAGGTAGCGGGAACTTGATGTAGCTCCAGGGCTCGACGTGCTCGGCGACGTGGTCGCAGGTAGTCCCGCGCCGGCGAACGTCGCGAACTCCTTGCCGTCGGGGTCCACGACGCGGAGCCGTGCCGTCGTAGAAGTTCACCCTGTTCGTTCTCGTCCACCATGCCCATGTAGTACGTCTGGTGGGTGTAGGCGTCCGACGTGACGAGCTCCACGTACTCCGGGTTCGTCGAGCACGACGTCGCGGAACGACCTGCAGCGTGAACTCGCCGAACTCGACCGCGTCGCCGTGGCGAGCGCCTGGAACGGTCTCGCAGCTCCGGCGGCGATCGGCCTTCGAGACGCCGCCCGGCAGTCCGAGCACCGGGTGGATCACCTTGCCGCCGAGCCTGCGACGATCAGCTCGCGCACTCCGCCGCGCATGCCGATGACCTGCCTTGCCGATCTCGAGGCCGACCTTGCCGATCACGCCGAGGATGTTGCGCTCGGCCGTCGGCGCCGTCGGGCCCGACGATGAAGTCGGGCCCGCCGAGGAAGTAGAAGTGCAGCGCGTGGTCCTCGAACATGAAGGCGTCGTAGACCAGCTCGCGGATCTTCTTCGCGGCCGGCGGCGGCTCGACCTGGTAGAGGTCGTCGAGCGCCTTCGTGCCGGCCATGTGGTGCGCGGTCGGGCACACGCCGCAGATGCGCGAGGTGATCTGCGGCATCTCCTCGGCGCGGCGGCCCTGCGCGAACATCTCGAACCCGCGCAGCTCGGGGATCTGCAGGTAGGCGTGGTCGACCTCGCCCTCGTCGTCCAGGAAGATGTCGATCTTGCCGTGCCCTTCGAGGCGGGTGATCGGATCGATGAGGATCTCGCGGCTCACGTCGCCACCTCCTCGGGGGACGCCGACCCGTCGGTGGAGCAGCGAGGCCGGCAGCGAGTATCGGTAGAAGGTGCCGACCGGGTCGGCGATCCGCTCGATAGCGGCATCCACGTCGGCCTCCTCGATGACGTCCAGCAGCGAGGCGACGGCCGCGATCGCCTTGGCTCCGTAGTCCTGTACCCCGCCCAGGGGACCGAAGCAGCCGGTGCACGGCATGTGAGCCTTCACACAGAGGGCCTCGCAGCCACCCCGGGTGACCGGACCCAGGCAGAGGATGCCCTGGGTCAGGAGGCACGTGTCAGGCTCTGGGATGATCTCCCAGACGCGCTTGACTTCGGTCAAGGTGAGCTTCTCCGGCTTCGTCTCGTTGAGTTCGCACTCGGAGCAAAGGGACCGTGGGCTGCCGAGCACTGACCCTTTTGGGGGGCGGATCGCCGCCCAGGAGGGCGCTCAGGGCGTCGGCGATGGTCTTGGGAGTGGGAGGGCAGCCGGGGACGTAGTAGTCGACGTCGATCACCTGATCGAGAGTGCGAACGTCCTCGTCGAAGTGGGGAAGCCGCATCGTGCCCTCGGGCGCCGTGAACTCCTCGTGGGGACGGATGCCGCCGTCGCCCTCGGTGCTCGGGGACTCCCGGTAGACGAACTCGAAGATCGACTCCCGCGAGTAGAGGTTCGCGAGCCCGGGGATCCCGCCGAGCCACGCGCACGCGCCGAACGCGATCACCGCGGTGGCCTTGCGCCGGAGCAGCTCCACCATCTCGGCCTGCTCGGAGGTCCGGATCGCGCCGTTGATGAACGCGGCCGCGAGCTCACCGTCCTCGAGTCCCTCGACGTCGGAGACCTTGAAGTCCATCGCCACCGGCCAGAAGACGATGTCCACGGTCTCGACGACGTCGAGCACGGCCTCGTTCAGGTCAACGACGGCCTCCTCGCAGCCGCCGCAACTGGCGCACCAGTAGAGAGCGACCTTCGGCTTAGCCACGGATGGCTGCCTTTCTCGCATGGTGCGCATCCTCATAGCGCCTGAAGGGCCCCAATCCCCGTATCTGCTCCGTCGTTTCGCTGACGACAGAGGCGAAGCGGTCCCCTTCTGAAGCCGAGACCCATGCCAGCCTCACTCGCTCCTCCTCGATCCCGAGTTGCCCCAGCAACTTCTTCAGCAAGGGGATGCGCCGCGCCGTCTTGTGATTCCCATCGATGTAGTGACAGTCCCCGATGTGGCAGCCGCAGATCAGGACTCCATCGATCCCCTCGTGGAAGGCCTTGAGCACGAACGTCGGGTCGATGCGCCCACTGCACATGACCCTGACGATCCGTATGTTGGGCGGATACTGGATCCTAGAGACGCCGGCCAGGTCTGCACCTGCGTAGGAACACCAGTTGCAGGCGAAGCACAGGATCTGGGGCTCGAACCCATCCGTGACGACCTGTTCGCTCTGCGATGTCGTGGTCTCCGCTGTCACAGGTGGCTCCTCACGCCAGGACCGCCTCGATCTGCGCCATGATCTGCTCATCCGTGAAGTGGCTCATCGAGATCGCGCCGGATGGGCAAGCGGCTCCGCAGGTTCCGCAGCCCTTGCAGAGTGCGGTGATGGAGTGGGCGATCCTCACGCCATCCTCGGTCCTCATCTGCATGGCCGCGTAGGGGCACATGGAAACGCAGATGCCGCATCCGCCACAGACGTCCTCGTTCACCGAGCTGGTCACGGCCTCCGGTCTCACGTAGCCCCGCTTCATGGGGGCCGCCGCCTTCGCCGAGGCGGCGCACGCCTGGAACACGGCCTCGGCAGCCTCCACGGGCCACCTGGCCGAGCCGGCGATGTAGATGCCGTCCGTCGCGAACTCCACCGGCTGGAGCTTCAGGTGGGCCTCGAGGAAGAAGCCTTCCGAGCTCAGTGGAACCTTGAGCATCTGGGAGGTCTCGATGTTGTCGGCACGAGGGATGAGAGGCGTGGTCAACACGACCATGTCGGACGGAAGCTCCACCTGCTTGCCCAACAGCTGGTGGTAGACGCTGACGCCCTGGACCGCACCGTTTCCGATGACCTCAGGTGGGCTGTCGAGACCGTATCTCACGAACCTGACGCCGAGCTCCATGGCTCTTCGGTAGTAGTCCTCGAACTCCACCCCATAGGTCATCAGGTCGCGGTGGAGGATCCAGACGTTGGCGTTCGGGTCGTCCTCCTTGATCAGCACGGCGTTCTTGATCGCCGTCAGGCAGCAGAAGCGGCTGCAGTAGGGTCTCTCCGGCACGCGGGCGCCGACGCAGTTGATCATCACGACGTCCTTCGCGCCGACCGCGCCCTCCTTCATCCGAGCTTCCAGCTCGAGCTGGGTGAGGACGTCCGCCATCTCCCCGTAGCCGTACTGGCCCGCCGGCTTGAACTCATCGGCGCCGACGGCGACGATGATCGTGCTCACCTGGATCATGCTCTGTAGCTGACCGTGTTCCAGGGTGACGTCGAAGTTGCCGATGAACCCCTTGACCTCCCTCACCTTCGAGGACAGGTGGGTCGTGATGTGCTCGTGCGTGCGCACCTGGTCGATGAGCGGAGCGATGAGCTCGGTCGCGTCCTGCTCGCCCGTGAACAGCTTGTGGAGCCCACGCAACAGGCCGCCCAGCTCCTCCCGCTCTTCCACGAGGTGGATGTCGAAACCCTGATTGGCCAGGTTCAGGGCGGCCGTCATCCCCGCCACGCCGGCCCCGATGACCAGACAGGAAGGGGCGACGTCGATGTCGATCTCCTCCAGGGGCTCCAGCAGCCTGGCCTTCGCCACCCCCATCCGCACGAGGGCCTTGGCCTTCTCGGTGGCCTCCTTGGGGAGCCGCATGTGCACCCAGGAGCATTGGTCCCTGATGTTCACGAACTCGAACAGGTACTTGTTCAGGCCCGCTTCCACGCAGGCGGACCTGAACAGCGGCTCGTGGGTCCTGGGGGTGCAGGATGCGACCACGACCCGGTTGAGGTCGTGCTCCTGGATCCTCTTCTTGATGGACGTGATGCCCTCTTCGGAGCACGTGTACAGGTTGTGCTCGGAGTACGCCACGTCCGGGAGGCCCTTCGCGTACTCGACCACCGATGGCACGTCCACGTAGCCGCCGATGTTCTTGCCACAGTGGCAGACGAAGACGCCGATCCGCGGCTCATCCATCGTCATCCGCCCCTCGCGTTCCGGCGAGGACCTCGGCGACCCGCGCCGCAGACCCGGATGCCTGGACGACCGAGTCTGGGATGTCGCGCGGGCTGTGGACGTATCCGCAGGCGAAGACGCCGGGTCTGCTGCTGTCCAGCGGGTGCGAAAGCCGGTCCGGGATCCGCACGAAGCCGTGTTCGTCCAGGGCGATGCCCAAGGCCTCCGCCACGTGTCCGTTCGACGGCAGCAGGGCCTGGCTGAGGATGACCAGATCGGTCTCGAGGGTCTTCGTCTGGCGCGCCGCGGTGTCCTCGTACCAGATGATGGGGTTGCCGTTCTCGGCCTCCTCGATGCTCGCGGGACGGCCCCGTATGTACGTCACGTTGTACTCGACGCTGGCCCGGGTGAGGTACTCCTGGAACCGCTTGCCCACGGCCCTGAGGTCCATGTAGAAGATCGTGGACTTCGTCCCGGGGTGGTGTTCGTAGGCCAACATGGCTTCCTTGGTGGCGTGCATGCAGCAGACGCTCGAGCAGTAGGGCATGTGCTTGAAGTCGCGGGAGCCGACGCACTGGATGAACGCGATGTTCGTGGCCAGCTTGCCATCGGAGGGGCGCTGGAGCTCGCCACCCGTGGGGCCGGAGGCCGACGTCAGCCTCTCGTATTCCATGGCGGTGACGACGTTCTTCACTCTCCCGTAGCCGTATTCCTCGAGGCTCGAGACGTCATAGAGGTCCAGGCCTGTGGCCACGACGACCGCGCCGACGTCCAGGTCCAGGTACTCCTCCTTCTGCTCGTAGTCGATGGCATGGGCCTCGCAGAAGCTCGCGCAGGTCTGGCAGACGCCCCGCTGGAAGAAGACGCACCTCTCCGGGTCGATGACCGGCACCTTCGGCACGGCCTGGGGGAAGGGGATGTAGATGGGCTTGCGCCCAACGAGCCCCATGTTGTACTCCGACGGTATTGGCCTGGGCGTGTTCCCCGTCACTTCCGCGAGATGAACGGCGCCGGTGGGGCAGACCGACTCGCAGGCGCCGCACGTCTGGCAGATGAGCGAAGACGGGAGAACGGCGGAGCCACCTTCCGATCGGGACCCCGGTTGACGAAGTCGATGGCGTTGATGCCCATCCGCTCCTTGCACATCCTGATGCAGAGCCCGCAGAGGATGCAGTCCTCGTCGTCGGGCTGGAACCGCTTGAGCCTGGTCTCATCCGCGCCCATCTCGCTGGCCAGCTCCTGGATCCGCGGGACCTCCGGGCAGCGAAGGAGGAGGAGCTCCGAGACCAGCCTGCGAGCCGCGACCACGCGGGGGCTGTCCGTGTGTACCTCGATCCCGTCCTCGATGGGAACGGCGCAGGAAGCAACGAGCTTCGGCCTTCCGGCTACCTCCACGACGCACAGCCGGCAGCTGCCCCAGGGGATGAGGGCCTTGTGGTAGCAGAGGCTCGGGATCTTGACGCCCACGGAACCGGCCGCCTCCATGATGGTCTTCCCGGGTTCCGCCTCGACCTTGCGGCCATCGATGGTGAGAGCAACCACGGTTCCTACTCCCCCCTCTTCGCCCTCGCGAGGACCCTCTCCTCCTCGGGGAGAGGCGCCGGGACCGGCACGCCGGACAGGCGGATCACCGCCGAGAGGCGCGTGGGGCACACGTCGTAGCAGGTGCCGCACTTGGAGCACTTCTCCTGGTCGATCAGGTGGATCACGTCCTTGGCCCCTGCGATCGCCTCGGTCGGGCACTCCTTCAGGCAGATGCGACAGGCCCGGCACTTCGAGGGATCGATGTAGTAGGAGGTCAGGGCCTTGCAGACGAACGCCGGGCAGCGCTTCTCCTCGATGTGGGCCCGGTACTCGTCGGCGAAGTAGCGGATGGTCGTCAGGACCGGGTTGGGGGCGGTGTTCCCCAGGCCGCAGAGGGCGGTGTCGATGATCGTGTTGCTCATCTGCTCGAGGAGCTCCACGTCGCCTTCCTGGCCCCGACCCTCGGTGATATCGGTGAGGATCTCGTGCATCCTGCGGAGCCCTTCCCGACAGGGGACGCACTTGCCGCACGACTCGGCGACGGTGAAGGACAGGAAGTACTTGGCGACATCCACCATGCATGTCTCCTCGTCCATCACCACCATGCCGCCGGAGCCCATGATGGAACCCGCCTCGGCCAGGTTCTCGTAGTCGACCGAGAGGTCGGCCATCTCGGCGGGGATGCAACCTCCGGAGGGTCCCCCCGTCTGTACGGCCTTGAGCTCCTTGTCGTCCGGGATGCCGCCGCCGACGTCGAAGACCAGGGATCGCAGGCTCATCCCCAGGGGCACCTCCACCAGGCCTGAGTTGTTCACCTTCCCGACCAGGGAGAAGACGACCGTCCCCTTGCTCTTCTCGGTGCCCAGGCTGGAGTACCACTCCGCTCCCCTGGAGATGATGAGCGGCACGCTCGCCCAGCTCTTGACGTTGTTGATGTTGGTGGGTTTGGCCCACAGGCCGCTCTGGGCGGGGAAGGGCGGACGCTGGCGCGGCTCCCCGGTCAGACCCTCGATGGAGGCCATCAGCGCGGTCTCCTCCCCGCAGACGAAGGCGCCGGAACCACAGTCGATGTCGATGGAGAAGCCGAAACCCGAGCCCAGGATGTCGTTCCCCAGGAACCCCTGTTCCTCGGCCTGCTCCAAAGCGGTCCGGATCTTCTCGATGGCCTGGGGGTACTCCATGCGGACGTAGACCACGCCCTGGCTCGCGCCGATCGCGTAGGCGCCGATGACCATCCCCTCGATCACGCTGTGGGGGTTGCTCTCCAGGATGCCTCGGTCCATGTAGGCGCCCGGGTCTCCCTCGTCGGCGTTGCAGATGACGTACTTGGGCTCCCCGGGGGCCTGGCGGCAGAACTCCCACTTGCGGCCGGTCGGGAAGCCGGCGCCACCCCGTCCCCGCAGCTCCGACCTGGTCACCTCCTCGATGACCTCCTCGGGGGTCATCGAGGTCAGGACCTTGAAGAGGGAGCGGTACCCGCCCAGCGAGACGTATTCCTCGAGGCTGTCCGGATCCACGAGGCCGCAGCTATGTAGGATGCGCTTCTCCTGCCGCGCGAAGAAGGGGACGTCGCGGTAGCCCGGGACCTTCTCCAGACCCGGGGGCAGCCCGTTCGTGGGGTAGGCGATCCTGGAGTCCTCGATCAGGTTGGTTTCCTCTGCGATCTGGCACAGGGCGTACTCGGTCAGGACCCTCCCCTCGGCCAGGGCGGCCATGATCTCCTCCGCCTTCGGGATGTCCACCTCCCCGTAAACGATCCTGGGCCAGCCGGGCTTGACGACCGAGACGAGCGGCTCCCTCTGGCAGAAGCCCATGCATCCGGTTCGGGAAAGGACGATGTCGGAGCCCTGCCTCTCCGCTTCCGACCGGATGGCCTTGAGGACCTCGTCCGCCCCCGAGGCCAATCCGCAGGTGGCCATGCCGACGCTGACCTTGGTCTTCGCCGGGAACAGGGATCCGAGACCCCGCTCCTGGAGCTTGGCCAGGTCATCCGCAGAGCGCACGGCCACCTCAGTACCCCTTCACGATCTCTGCCACCTCTTTGGGGCGCACCTTGGCGTGGACCCGTTCCCCGACCTTGAACACCGGGGCCAGGGCGCAACAGCCGATGCAGCGCACCACCTCGAGGCTGAACTTCATGTCGTCGGTCACGTCGCCGACCCCGATCCCCAGCTCCTCCTGGAACCTGTCCATGAGCTTGTCCGCGCCCCGCACGAAGCAGGAGGTTCCCTGGCACACCGAGATGACGTGCTTCCCTCGGGGCTTCAGGCTGAACAGCGTGTAGAAGGTGGCCACCCGCAGGATGTGGGCCAGGGGGATGTCCAGGCGACGGCCCACGTAGTAGAGGGTCGGTTCCGGAAGGTAGTTGAACTCGGCGTTGATGCCTTGGAGCACGGGGATGAGGGGAGCCTGCTTGCAGCTGTAGCGATCCAGCAGGTCGTCCACCTTCTGCTGGTCCTCGGCGGAGATCGGCGGGGCCTCCTCCTCTTCGGGCGGCCAGTAGATCTCGTACGTGGTCGGGCAGTTCTGGACGCACACCTCGCACCCGGTGCACCTGTTCTCGTCGATGTACCTCGGGTGTCTCAGGACCTTGGCCCGGAAGTCGCCGACCTCTCCCTCCAACCCGACGACCTCCGAGTAGGTCAGGAGGTCGACGTTCGGGTGGCGGTAGGCCTCGATCATCTTGGGGGCGAGGATGCACATGGCGCAGTCGTTGGTCGGGAAGGTCTTGTCGAGCTGGGCCATCCTCCCGCCGATGGAAGGAGACTTCTCCACCAGGTGGACGTGGAACCCCAGGTTGGCCAGGTCGATGGACGCCTGGATGCCGGCGATGCCCCCGCCGACGACCAGGACCGAGCTATCCCTGCTGCTCATCTCCTACCCCTAGCGCGCTTGCGACGAATCCGGCCAGGTCCATGACCGGCATCTCGACATCCGGGCCCTTCTCGCTTCCCTTGCTGACCATCGCGCACTTGAAGTGGATCAGGCACTTCGGGCACGTGGTGATGAGGACGTCAGCCCCGGTGGACTTCGCCTCGAGCAACCGGTCCACCCGGATCTGCTTGGAGCACGCGTCACAGTTGGTGAAGGCGCTGGTCCCGCAGCAGAGGGACTCCTCCCTGTTGCGATCCATCTCGACCAGCTCCGTCCCGGGGATCGCCTGGAGCACGTTCCGCGGCGCGTCGTAGACGCCGAGGTGCCGGCCCAGCCTGCACGGGTCGTGGTACGTGACCTTCTTCTCGACGTCCCCGAAGCGGAGGCCGTCGTCGCCGATGTTGTCGGCCAGCAGCTCGCTGATGTGCTGGAGCTCGCAGTCCAGGCTCGCGTACTTCGGATAGTCCTCTTTGAACGTCCGGTAGCACTCGGCGCACGAGAAGACGATCTTCTTCGCGCCGGTCTTCTCGATCATGGCGACGTTCTGCTTGACCAGTTGCTCGAACCCCTCCGTGTCACCGGTCCAGAGCAGGTCGTGGCCGCAGCACTTCTCGTCTCCGAGGACCATGGGCTCGATCCCCAGCGAGTTGAGGATCTTGAGGCTCCCCTTTGCGGGCTGCAGGGCATCGACCCCGATGTCCTCGAAGAGCGGCTCGAAGTAGGGGGCACACCCGACGAAGAACAGGACGTCGCTCTGCTCGGCGACCCGTTCGTCGGACAGCCAGTCCAGCCTCCGCTGTTCGATGGTCGAACCTGCCATGAGTCGTGCCAGGGCCTGCAGGGTGCCGGAGTGGGCGCAGTCCCCGTGCTCGCCGTTGGTCGACGCCAGGGCTCTCGCCTTCTGGATGAAGAGGGGGTAGTCCACGTCTGAGGGACACGTGAGGCCGCACGCGTAGCAGGTGAGGCACGAGAAGAGCTCCCGGTCGTACGCCAGGTCATCCTCGAGACCCATCAGGGCTCTCTCGACCATCACCCTGGGGGAGTAGGCGGGGTTGTGCCTCGACACGGGGCACAACCCCGAGCACTTGCCGCACTCGAGGCAGTAGAACGCCTGGGTCTCCTGGGCGATCTCCTGCAACGTGGTCAAGCCGCGGCCTCCTTCCTGAAGGGCGAGGGACCCAGCTCCTTCAACCGGACGACGTACTTCTCGATAGTCTCGGCGAAGATGCCGCCCTCGGCCGCGGAGATCCATTCCAGCTTCAGGCGCTCGTCTTCGAGGCCCAGCGTGTAGAGGAGCCTCCTGATCGTCTCCACCCGTTCCTGCGCCTTCACGTTTCCGGAGACGTAGTGGCAGTCTCCGAAGTGGCAGCCGGCGATCAGGACCCCGTCGAACCCTGTCTCGAGCGCTCTCAGGACGAAGATGGGGTCCACCATCCCGCTGCACATCACCCGTACGGTGCGCACGTTCGGCGGATAGTGGATCCGGCTCGTCCCAGCGAGGTCCGCTGCGGCGTACGAACACCAGTTGCAGGTGAAGGCCACGATCTTCGGCTCGAACCCGTTCCCGTTCACGCCGGCACCCCCGCCAACGCGTCGATCTCGGCGAGGATCTCCTCACGGGTGAAATGCCTGACCGAGATCGCTCCGGTCGGACACACGACGGCGCAGGCTCCACAGCCCTTGCACATGGCTTCGTTGACCGAGCTGACCGGCACCCCGTCCTCGAGGGTCACCATGGGAGCACCGAACTCGCAGATCTCCTCGCAGCGACCACAGCCCTGACACAACGCCGCATCGACCGTGGCCGTAGCAGCTTCGGGAACGACCTGGCCCTTGCTGATCATGGCGAGTGCGCGCGCCGCGGCTGCGGACGCCTGAGCCACCGTGTCCGGGATGTCCTTCGGACCCTGGCAGGCGCCGACGACGAAGACGCCATCGGTCGTGGTCGCCACCGGATCCAGCTTGGGATGCTTCTCGAGGAAGAAGCCGTCCGCGCTCCGGCTGATCTTGAAGAGCCTGGCGACCTCCCCCGCATCCTCTCGCGGCTCCATACCTACCGCCAGGACCACCATGTCCATGGGGATGCGGCGGACCACGCCGGTCAGCGTGTCCTCCGCCTGGACGATGAGGTGCCCCTCCTCCTCCGGCACCTGGGGCGAGGCAGTGACCACCGCCACTCGGCCCCGGATGACGTGCGTGCCCTCATCCATGATCCGGCGGTAGAACTCCTCGTAGCCCTTCCCGCCGGCCCGCATGTCGATGTAGAAGTTGTAGACCTCGGCGCCCGTACTTCTCCCTCACCAGGTGGGCCAACTTGAGCGAGGCCATGCAGCAGACGCGAGAGCAGTACACGTTGTAGTTGACGTCGCGAGAGCCGACGCAGTGGACGATGCCCACGCGCTCCGGCGTCAAGCCGTCCTCGAGGACGATCTTGCCCCCGGTGGGCCCGCTGGCGTTGACCATCCGCTCGAGCTCCAGGCTCGTGACGACGTTCGGCAGCCTGCCGTAGCTGTACCGAGGGATCCGCCGCGCGTCGAACGTCTCGAAGCCGGTGGCAAGGATGATGGAGCCGACCTCGATCTCTTCGATGCGGTCGGTCTGCTCGAAGTCCAGGGCGTTCGCCTCGCAGAACTTCTCACAGACCCGGCACGTCCCCTTCTTGAAGTAGACGCAGAGGTCCTTGTCGATCACCGGTACCAGCGGGATCGCCTGCGGGAAGGGCATGTAGATCGCCTTCCTCTTGCCCAGACCTATGTCGAACTCGCTGTCCGTCTTCCACGGGCACTTGGTCTGGCAGAGGCCGCACCCCGTGCACTTGCCCTCGTCGACGTACCGGGCCTTCCTCCTGACCTTGACCGTGTAGTTGCCCACGAAGCCGGAGACCTCGACGACCTCGCTGTAGGACATGAGCTTGATGAAGGGGTGCTGCCCGACCGAGACCATCTTGGGGGTCAGGATGCAGGCGGCAGCAATCGAGCGTCGGGAAGGTCTTGTCGAACTGCGCCATGTGCCCACCGATGCGAGGCGCCCGTTCCACCAGGTAGACCTGGCGGTCCGGCGTCGGCGATCTCGAGGGCTGCTTGGATCCCGGCGATCCCACCACCAACGACGAGTACGTTGGGGTTGACCGGAACCCCGTGTGTCTCCAAGGACTCCTGGTAGTAGGCGCGTCCCACGGCGGCGCGAACGAGCGCCTTCGCCTTCTCGGTCGCCAACTCGCCGTCTTCATGCACCCACGAGCAGTGCTCGCGGATGTTCGCCATCGCGAACAGGTACGGATTCAGCCCCGCGGCCTGGCAGGCGCGGCGGAAGGTGGGCTCGTGCATCCTCGGCGAGCACGAGGCGACCACGACCCGATCGAGCCCGAGCTCTCTGATGTCGTCCTTGATCAGGTTCTGCCCTGGGTCCGAGCACATGTACTTGTAGTCGCGAGCCACCGCCACCGAAGGCAGGCCACGGGCGAACTCGGCTACCGCCTCCACGTCGACGACGCCCGCGATGTTGGTGCCGCAGTGACAGACATAGACCCCGATCTTCGGCGCGCCGTTCCTCCGTATCACGGCGACAGCCCCCTCACGCCCCGAGCAGCGCCGCGGGCGGCGCGACCAAGAGTCTGTGCAGGCCCAGCTCCTCCTCTGGGATGCCCATGAGCAGCCCCAGCAGCTGGGTGAAGTAGAGCACCGGCATCCTCACGTCCTCACCGAAGCGCTTGCCAGCCGCCCTCTGATAGGCCTCGAGGTTGAACTGGCACAGCGCGCACAGCGTCACCAGCACGTCGGCCCCGACGCGCCTGGCCTCCTCCAGCAGCACGTAGACCAGGCGCTGACCCACGTCCTCGACGCTGGCCGTGAGCGAGCCACCGCAGCATCTCGTCCGCAGCGGGAAGTCGACGATCTCCACCCCCAACCCGCCGAAGAGGTCCTCCATCTTGGTCGGGAATCGCCACTCCTCAGGCGTGCCGTAGGGGCGGCTGTAGAGGCAGCCGTAGTAGCATCCGACGCGCACGCCGCTCAGATCCCGTTTGACGTGCTTCTTGATCTCCTCGACGCCGATGTCGTCGTAGAGGACGTCCAGGGGATGCCGCACCTCTACGTTGCCTTGGTAGTCCAGACCCATGTCGTGGAGCGCCCCCAAGACCCGCCCCATGAGCTCGGGGTATCGGGCGCGGAAGTCGTCCACCCGCCGCAAGACGAAGTAGCAGGCGCTGCAGGGGGCCACCAGGTCTGCCACGTTCCCCTTCTCCGCTAGACACAGGTTGCGGGCCGCCAGCGCCATAGCCTGGGTCTGATCGATGCTGTAGTAGGTGGTGGCGCCGCAGCAGTTCCAGTCCTCGAGCTCCTCCAGACCGTGGCCCAATGCCGCGAAGACGGCGGAGAGGGACTCACCGCCGGGCTTGCCGCTCCCGCTCAGGAAGCAACCGGGGAAGACGGTGTAGGTCATGGGCTCGCCTCGACCCTGCGGAGGAGTTCGTTCAGAGCGCGGGGGTCACGAACCTTCTCGCTGCGGACGCCGATGCGCCCCTTCCTGAACAGCTTGAGGCCGAGGGGGGCCATCTTCAGCAGCCTCAAGGGGTTCGTCCTCAAGGCCAAGCCGACCCCGACCTGGAACTCGTTGCTGCGGCCCGTCCGCGTCACACCATGGAGGAACTGCTTGGCCAGGACCGCCACGGGGAACCGCCTGGGGGGCGTACCTTCCTTGATGGCCGCTCGCTTCAGCGCGTACATCACGTCCGTGATGTGGATCCCGGCCGGGCAGTTGACCGTGCAGGCGTAGCAGGAGGAACAGAGCCAGACGGTGCGGCTGTGGAGAACCTCGTCCCGGAAGCCCTCGCGCACCATGTTGATCAAGCGCCGCGGCGTGTAGTCCATGAACGGCGCGATGGGGCAGATGCCACTGCACGATCCACACTGAAGGCACTCGAAGATGCCTTCGCCGCCGGGGGTGGACGCGATCTCGTAGGCGAAGCCCCTGTCGAGCTGGCCTTCGTACGTGATGTTCCCCTGGAGGATCGGTGGGGCACCCACGCCTCGCCCCCTGGGAACCCATCGGGAGTTCCCTCTGTGCATAGGGTGGTCCGGTTGCGGGATCGGGGAGGGGGTTGGGGGTCCCGTTCCGTGCCGGGACTGTCCTACCTGGGCACCGGGTGCGCGCTCTAGCTCGGAGGTCAGGTGGACCCGAGCCGCGTGGGACGAGGTTGACAAGCCGAGGTCGGCGGGGTGGCCCGGCCGTCCTACGGGCCGAGGCTCTGTCTCGGCGAGCGAGCATCCTGGAGCGAACGACGCTCGCAGCGGCCCGCTCGAGTCCCCCGCGCCTCTCGGCTAGCGTTCCGAGTACCTCGGGAGGGAGGGCTGGGGAAGGACCACCGTGCCGTGCTGCGATCGATCACGCCGTTGCTCGGGGCGGCGTTGACACGTCCGGGCGCCCGACTCGGGGAGCGTGACCGGCGCCAGCGTGCCCGGCTCCCTCACGTTAACGGCTATCGTGTCCATCCTTCTCCACGCGGGTACCCCCCGTCGGGGTCCTCGTTCACGAGCCCACGGTGACCGATGGCCCTCGCGCCGGGCCCCTCGCGCGCTCTGCCCGCGTCCCGTCCGCCCGCCGGGGCTCTACAGACGCGCGCCGACCTGGGGATCCTCGCGCGCGTCGGGGCGCGCTCGGCCGCAAGCTCGATGAGGAGCAGGTCGCCGAGCTCGAGCGAGCCCTCCACGCCCGCCTCGCGGCGAGGAGCTAGCCGAGGGGGAACGGGAACGTCGCCTCCTCAGGCCTCGGAGGGGTCCAGGCAGGGGGTTCGTCGGCGACGCTCCTCAGGGGGAGATGCCGAGGACCTCGATGCTCGCGCCGCCGTCGACGGGGGACGGCGACCCGCACGAGGGACACAGCACCAGGTGGCCGGCGACGTCCTCGCGCGTCACGG
Source organism: uncultured Actinomycetes bacterium (assembly GCA_963708985.1). Taxonomy (GTDB): domain Bacteria; phylum Actinomycetota; class UBA4738; order UBA4738; family HRBIN12; genus HRBIN12. The sequence continues at coordinate 158,953 of CAVPUQ010000009.1, read as the reverse complement.
ACCACGATCTCGCGCACGCCGTGCACTCGCGCTCGTCGGGCACGTCCTCGACCAGCAGGCGCGAACCCTCGAGCGGCGTGTCCTGCGTGAGCATCGCGTAGGCCTGCTCGAGGGCCTCCGGCGAGAAGGTCGGGCCGGCCTGGATCCGAACCTCGGTGACGTCCTCGAGGTGAGCGTTCGTCAGACGCTCGACGACGGCCTCGACGGCGTGGTACTCGTGCATGCCGCTCCCTCCCATCGGCGGACCTGATCCCGGACCCGCTCCACGAGCTCGTCGAGGGCGGCCGCCACCGGTTCGCTCAGCCCGATCCCGAGCGTGTAGGGGTCCACGACCTCGACGGCGAGCACCACGGTCCGCGAGGGGAACCCGAGGCCGAGTCGCGAGGCGACTGCGGCGAGCTCCGGCAGGCCGGCCTGGTGCACGCTCGGCGCCACGACGCGCCCGACGTCCATGAGCCCCATCTCGACGATCGTCCCGGGTGGGTAGCGGCCGGTCACGATCGAGTCGACGATGATCGCACGGTCGTAGCCGGCGAGGATCTCGATGAGCGCGAGGCCCGACAACGCGCTCTCGACCACGTCGGCCACGTCCTCGAGCTCGACGAGCAGCGCCCGCGCTGCCAGCACGCCGATGGCGTCGTCGCCCGCGAAGTCGTTCCCGAGCCCGAGGACGAGCGTGCGCGTCGAGCCCTCATCCGCCCGCATGCAGACCTCCTCAGTCGCGGCGGATCTCCCGGACGAGCTCGCCATCGTCCATCCGCCGGATCTCGACGATGAGCGGCATCTCGCCCGGCAGGCAGTGCGTCGCGCAGCCGAAGCACGGGTCGTACGCGCGGAACGCCATCTCGACCTCGTTCAGCAGGCCCTCGTCGACCTCGGACCCGTGCACGAGCGCCTTCGCGGCCTTGTCCACCGAGAGCGCGATCCTGGCCGCGTTGTTCTGCGTCGCGACGATGAGGTTCGCCATGGTGATGAGCCCGCGCTCGTCGGTCTGGTAGTGGTGGAAGAGCGTGCCGCGCGGCGCCTCGACGACGCCGATGCCCTCCGTGGGGGTCTCGGTCGGGATCGTGCGGACCTCGGGGCTCGTTATCTCGGGGTCGCCGGCGAGCTCGCCCATCCGCTCGGCCGCGTTCACGAGCTCGACGAGCCTGGCCCAGTGGGTCGCGAGCGTGAAGTGCACCGGCTTGCCGCCGAGCGTCGCGTAGAACTCCTCGTACGCCTCCTGCGCGACCGGCGTCGACATGCCGTCCGAGGCGTTCAGCCGCGCGAGCGGCGCGACCGCGTAGACGCCGCTGTCGGGCCCGTCGTTGAACCCGTTCCAGCCGACGTCCTTCAGGTAGCAGAACTTGATGTAGGACCAGGGCTCGACGTGCTCGGCGACGTGGTCGAGGTAGTCCCGCCCGTCGAACGTCAGGAACTCCTTGCCGTCGGGGTCCACGACGCGGAGCCGGCCGTCGTAGAAGTTCACCTTGTTCGCCTCGTCCACCATGCCCATGTAGTACGTGCGGTGCGTGTACGCGTCGGACGTGACGAGGTCCACGTACTCCTGGTTCGCGAGCACGACGTCGCGGAAGACCTGCAGCGAGAACTTCCCGAACTCGACCGCGTGCGCCGCGGCGGCGACGTACCGGTCCCGCAGCTCGGGCGTGATCGGCTTCGAGACGCCGCCGGGGAGTCCGAAGACCGGGTGGATCGCCTTGCCGCGCGGCCTCGTTCATCAGGTCCCGGATCTCCTTGCGGACGCCGATGACCTCCTTGCCGATCTCGAGACCGACCTTGCCGATCACGCCGAGGATGTTCCGCTCGGCCTTCGGCGCGGTCGGGCCGACCACGAAGTCGGGCCCGCCCAGGAAGAAGAAGTGCAGCGCGTGGTCCTCGATCATGAAGGCGTCGTAGACCATCTCGCGGACCTTCTTCGCGGCGGGCGGCGGCTCGACGTGGAACAGGTCGTCGAGCGTCTTCGTGCCGGCCATGTGGTGCGCCATCGGGCACACGCCGCAGATGCGCGAGGTGATCTGCGGCATGTCTTCGGCGCGGCGACCCTGCGCGAACTTCTCGAACCCGCGCAGCTCGGGGATCTGCAGGTAGGCGTGGTCCACCGAGCCCTCGTCGTTCACGAAGATGTGGATCTTCCCGTGGCCTTCCAGGCGGGTGATCGGATCGATGAGGATCTCGCTCACGACGCACCTCCCGTGGTCGAGGCGGCGGGTTCCGCCGCGGTCTCCCCGTTCCCGGAGCCGTCGGTGCCGACGCGGCGGTGCAGCAGCGAGGCGGGCAGCGAGTAACGGTAGAAGGTGCCGACCGGGTCGACGATCTGCGCGGCGAGCGTCGCGATCTCGTCCTCGTGCCGCGACTCGATGAGCGAGGCGATCGCCGAGGCCGCCTTCGCGCCGTGATCCACCACGCGACCGGTGGGTCCCATGCAACCGGTGCACGGCATGTTCGCGGCCACGCACACCGCTGCGCAGCCCGCCCGGGTCGCGGGCCCCAAGCACACGAGCCCCTGTGCGAGCAGGCACGTCTCCTGATCAGCCACGATCTCGTACGGCCGGTAGAAGCGCTCGATCTTCAGGTCCTCGGGCTTGCTCTCAGCCCGCGAGCACTCGGAGCAGAGCGCCACGTCCGGCGCGAGGACCGAGCCCTTCTCGGGCAGCCGGCCCTCCACGAGCGCCATCACGGCGCCGGCGATGAGGCCCGGCGGGGGCGGACACCCCGGCAGGTAGTAGTCGACGTCGATCACCTGGTCGAGCGTGCGGACGTCCTCGTCGAAGTGGGGGAGCCGCACCGTGCCCTCCGGCGCCGAGAACTCCTCGAGCGGGCGGACGCCGTCGCCGTCGACGGTGCTCGGCGACAGGCTGTACACGAACTCGAGGAGCGACTCGCGCGAGTACAGGTTCGCGAGCCCAGGGATCCCGCCCAGCCACGCACACGCTCCGAACGCGACGACCGCGCCGGCCTTGCGCCGGAGCAGCTCGGCCATCTCGGCCTGCTCGGATGTACGGATCGCGCCGTTGATGAACACGGCCGCGAGCTCGCCGTCGGCGAGCGCCGCGACGTCCGAGACCTTGAAGTCCATCGCGACCGGCCAGAACACGATGTCGACGGCCTCGACGACGTCGAGCACGACCTCGTTCAGGTCAACGACGGCCTCCTCGCAACCGCCGCACGATGCACACCAGTAGAAGGCGACCTTGGGCTTGCTCATGTCGTCACCTGCCCCACGAGCTCGTCGACGGGTGCGAGCGCCGCCGCGGCGCGATCGCCGTCCGCGCGCTCGACCGTCGTCAGATGCAGCGGACCGAGCGCGCGGATCTGCTCGGTCATCTCGTTGCACACCGCCTGCACGCGGTCGCCCTCGGAGGCCGAGATCCACTCCAGGCGCACCCGCTCGTCCTCGATGCCGAAGTCGCGGAGCATGAGTCGCAGGAGCTCGAAACGGCGGCAGGCGTTGTAGTTGCCCTCCTGGTAGTGGCAGTCGCCGGGGTGGCAACCGCCGATCAGCACGCCGTCGGCACCCTCGCGCAGGGCCGCGAACACGAACTGCGGGTCCACGCGCCCCGAGCACATCAGCCGGATCGGGCGCACGTTCGGCGCGTACTGCATCCGCGAGATCCCGGCCAGGTCGGCCGCGGTGTACGTGCACCAGTTGCAGAAGAACGCCACGATCTTCGGCTCGAAGGCCTCGGGGGCGTCTCCGCGGACCTGCGCCTGCTCAGACATACGCCAGCACCCCCTCGATCTCGGCGAAGATCTCCTCGTCCGTGAACAGGTGCTGCTGCGCCGCGCCCGACGGGCAGGCCGCGACGCACACGCCGCAGCCCTTGCAGAGCACCTCGTTCACCGAGGCCTTCTTGCGTTCCTCGTCGAAGGAGATCGCGCTGAACGGGCAGAGCCCCACACAGGTCTTGCAGCCCGAGCACGCCTCGTCCTCGACGTGGGCGGTGTTCGCCTCGAGCATCACGAACCCGCGGTCCACCATCGCCAGGACCTCGGCCGCCGCGGCGCCGGCCTGTGCGACCGTGTCGGGGATGTCCTTCGGTCCCTGGCAGGCGCCGGCGAGGAACACGCCGTCGGTGAACGTCGATACCGGCGCGAGCTTGGGGTGCCGCTCGGTGAAGAAGCCCTCGCCGCCGCACGAGATGTTGAAGAGCCGGCGCACGTCCTGGGCGTCGGGCTGCGGCTCGATGCCGACCGCGAGGATCACCATGTCGACCGGGATCCGGCGCACCGAGCCGATCAGCGTGTCCTCGGCCCGGATGACGAGGTGGTCCTCCTCCTCGGGCGAGGCGGCCTCGTCGGTCACGCCGGCCACGCGGCCGCGGACCATGTGCACGCCCTCCTTGAGGAGCCTGTCGTAGAACTCCTCGTAGCCCTTCCCGGGCGTGCGCATATCGATGTAGAAGTTGTAGACCTCGGCACCGGTGCGCTCCCTCACGATGTGCGCGAGCTTCAGCGAGTACATGCAGCACACCTTCGAGCACCACGGGTTGTGCTTCGCGTCGCGTGAGCCGACGCAGTGGATGATGCCGACGACCTTCGGCTTCTTGCCGTCGCGGAGCGCGACCTCTCCGCCCGTGGGCCCGGCGGCGTTCAGCAGGCGCTCGACCTCGAGGCTCGTGTAGACGTTCGGGTACAGGCCGTAGCCGTACTCGGGCATCTTGCCGGCGTCGAAGGTCTTGAATCCGGTCGCGAGAACGATCGCGCCGACCTTGACCTCGTCGAAGGTCTCGGTCTGCTCGAAGTCGAACGCGTCGCGCTCGCACGCCTCGATGCAGGTCTGCGGGCACTTGCCGGTCTTGAACCAGATGCACGTCTCGGGGTCCACGACCACGACCGCCGGCGTGGCCTGCGGGAACGGGATGTAGATCGGCTTGCGCTTGGACAGCCCCTCGTTCCACTCGTCTTCGAACTTGCCCTGCTTGTGGATGCAGCTTCTCGATGCACTCCAGGCACCCGGTGCAGAGCTCCTCCTTCACGTACCGGGGACGGTGTCGGACCTTGACGGTGAAGTCGCCGGTGAAGCCCTCGACGCTCACGACGTCGGCGTACGTCCACAGCGTGATGTTCGGGTGCGAGCGCACCTGGGACATCTTCGGCGTGAGGATGCAGGCCGAGCAGTCGAGCGTCGGGAACGTCTTGTCGAACTTGGCCATGTGGCCGCCGATCGTGCTCTCGCGCTCGACGAGGTACACGTGCTTTCCGGCGTCGGCCATCGTGAGGGCCGCAGTGGATCCCGGCGATGCCGCCGCCGACGACCAGACGTCGGGCCTGACCTCGGCCTTGCGCGGCTCGAGGTACTCGTGCAGGGCCACGCGCCGCACGGCGCCGGCGACGAGCGCCTTCGCCTTCTGCGGTCGCGTCCTCGCCGTCGGCGGTCACCCACGAAACGTGCTCGCGGATGCTGGCCATCTGGAAGTAGAACGGGCTCTGGCCGCCCTCGGCCGTCGCCCGGCGGAACGTCGCCTCGTGCATCAGGGTGAGCACGAGGCGACGACGACCCGGTTGATGACCCCTTCGCGCAGGTCCTTCTCGATCAGCTCCTGGCCCGGGTCCGAGCACATGAACTTGTAGTCGCGGGCCACGGTGACGTTCGGCAGGGTCGAGGCGAACTCGACCACGGCCGCCACGTCCACCTTGCCGGCGATGTTCAGCCCGCAGTGGCAGACGTAGACGCCGATCTTCGGTCCGCCGTTCGTGGAGATCGGTTGGGAGGTCAGGTCGCCGTTGCCGTCAGGCTCGAGCATCGCTGCCTCCTTCCGCTGCGCCGCCGGCGCCCACGGCGACCGGCTCGCGTTCGGGGAGGTGCCAGCGCAGCAGCCGCTGCATCCCAAGGCGCTTCTCGTCGATGCCGAGCGCGATGCCGACGAGCTGCGAGATGAACGCGACCGGGATATCGAGCTGGCGCCCGAAGCGCTTGCTCATCCGGTCCTGGAACCCCTCCAGGTTGAACTGGCAGAGCGGACAGATCGTGACGATCACGTCGGCGCCCCGCTTCGTGGCCTCGCGCAGCAGCGCGTAGGACAGCTGCATCGTGGCCTCCGGCATCGCACCGATGACGGGTCCGCCGCAGTAGCACGAGCCGCCGCAGCAGCGCGTCTTCAACGGCCAGTCCACGGGCTCGGCGCCGGCGGCGGCGACGAGCCGGTCCATCGAGGTCGGGTTGTACTGGTCGTCGAAGGTCGCGAACGGCCGGACGAGCAGGCAGCCGTAGTAGGAGGCGACCTTCAGGCCCTCGAGCGGTCGCGTGACCGCCGCCGAGATCGCGTCCAGGCCGATCTCGTTCACGAGGATGTCGACGGGGTGCCGGGTCCTGACACGGCCCTCGTAGTCGAGGCCGATGGACGCGAGCGCCCCATCGATCTTCGCCGCGGTGGGTCCATGCTCAGCGAGAACGTGCTCGGCCCGGACGAGCGCGCGGTAGCAGCCGGTGCAAGCGGCGACGAGGTCGACCGGACCGCCGTTCGGCGTCCGGTCTTCGGTGAGGGCGAGGTTCCGGGCCGCGAGCGTGTTCGCCTGGTCTTCGTCCACCGAGGGCCACGCGGTTGCGCCGCAGCAGTTCCAGTCCTCGAGCTCGTCGAGCCCGGCGCCGAGGTGCTCGAAGACCGCCATGAGGGACTCTTCGTAGGCGCGGCCGACGCCCTTGCCGGAGCAGCCGGGATAGTAGGTGTAGCGGGTAGGCGTGTCGGCACTCATGAGGACACCGCCTTCAGCATCGTGCGTAGCTTCTCGCGGTCGGCGATCGTCTCCCGCTTCAGGCCGAGGCGCCCCTGGCGCATCAGGCGCTGGCCGATCGAGGCGTTCTTGAGCAGGTTGGCGGGGTTGGTCTTCAGGTACAGCTTCATGGAGATCCAGGACTCGGTGCTACGCCCTCGGTCGTGGATCATGTCCACGAACTCCTGTGTCATCACCGGAGTGGTGAACCGCCGCGGGTAGGTCTTCTCGCGGAGCGAGATGCGGCGCATCGCATGCATGATCTCGGTGATGGGGATGCGCTTCGGGCACTCGACGGTGCACGCGTAGCAGGACGTGCACACCCAGGGCGAGACGCTGTGCAGGACGTCATCGCGGGCGCCCGCCCTGGTCATGGCGATCAGGCGGCGCGGCGTGAGGTCCATGTACGCGCTCACGGGGCAGGCCGAGCTGCACGTGCCGCACTGGATGCACTGGTGCAACAGGTCGCCGTCTTCGACCTCGGTCGCGATCTCGTCCGCGAACCCGGGGTCGAGCTGCGCCTCGAACTTCGACTGGTCCTTGACCGGTCGCCACTTCTTCCGCTTGCCGGTCACGAGCTTCTTCGCGGTCCCGACCGGCGCGGCCGGTGCCGGTGACCGTTCGAGGGTCGGTGTCTCTGTCGGTGCCGTAAGGACCTGCGCCAAGGCTCCCACCTACCTCCTGGAGATCTGGTCGGGGACGCGAGCCGCATCGGGCTCGGGGAACGTCCGTGCGGGTGCCCTCGACTCGTCGTGCTGCGACGCGCTCATGTGCGGCACCCACCTCCTAGGTGCACGTACGTCGCCGGAACCCGTGAACCCGATGTTCCTGATGCCCTAAGCGTGATTCCGGTGCGCGGCAAGAGGAGGGGTTGGTGGTCCCGCGCACGTCTGGGACGGTCCCAACCCGGCCTCGGGTGTTCGATCTAGGCCCGTCGTCACGAGCACCCGAGCCCATGGAACGCGATGTCCAAGGCGTCATCGGCCGGCTGGCCGAGCCGTCCCAGAACCCCGATGCGATCCGAGCGGTATGGCTCCGTGGGTCGGGAGGAGGACGAAGGGACGGCCGCTCTACGCGCCGGCCGCAGGGCCGACGAGAGCCCCGAGCCGATCGGCCATCTTCGGGCTCGCACCCTCGTCCTCGTGCTTCAGGTAGCAGTAGACGTCGTGGCCTGCCTCGAGCGCCGAGGCGATCCGCTCCGCCCACACCGTGAGCTCCTCGTCCGAGTACTCGGTCTTCCGAAGGCGCAGGAACCCGAACGGCTCCCACGAGAGGTCGTCGGGGCCGGGGTCCTGGTCGTCGGTCTCGGCGACGCACCACGCGACGCCCTGTTCGACGAGCAACTCGCGCGCCTCGCGCCAAGAGGGGTGGCGGAACTCCATCGCGGCTCTCGGCTGCGGCGGCAGGTAGCCGACGAACGCCTCGATCAGCCCTCGGTCGTACTCCAGTGACGGCGGGCACTGGTACAGAACCGTGCCGAGACGCTCGCCGAGCGTCCCGGCCACGCGCAGGAAGTCGCCCACGTCCTCGTCGGCGTCGGCGAGGCGCTTGGAGTGCGTGATGCGCTGGTTCGCCTTCAGCGTGAAGCGGAAGTGCTCGGGGGTCTGCTCGCGCCAGGTGGCGAGGGTCTTCTCCGTGGGGAAGCGGCGGAACGTGTAGTTGATCTCGACCGAGGGGAACCGGCTCGCGTAGTACGCGAGCATCTCGCGGTTCTTCAGCCCCTCGGGGTAGAAGACCCCGTGCTTCCACCCGTCGTAGGCGAAGCCGGACGTGCCGAGGGAGAGCGTTCCGGTCATGGGAGGATTCTCACATGGACGCGCCGGAGGTACGTGGGAGCCTGGGCGAGAGCCGGAGCGCGGTCGCGGCCTCGTGGGTCGCGCCGAGCGACGCGGTCGCGTGGCTCGTGGTCGGGCACGGCGCGGGCGCCGGGATGGATCATCCGTTCCTCGTGGGCTTCTGCCGGGCGATGGCCGAGCACGGCGTCGCGACCGCACGCTTCGACTTCTCCTACATGAGCGCAGGGAGGCGCTCGCCCGATCCCGAGCCGTCCCTACGTGCCGCGTGGAACGAGGCCCTCACCGGCGTGCAGGCGATGGCGGGCGGCCTGCCCGTGCTCGCGGGCGGGAAGTCGCTGGGTGGCCGGATCGCCTCGATGTGCGTGGCGGACGGGATGCCCGCCGCGGGCCTGGTGTTCCTCGGCTACCCGCTGCACCCGCCGGGAAAGCCCGAGCGCCTCCGTGCCGAGCACCTCGAGCGCATCGGGGTCCCGATGCTCTTCCTCCACGGGACGCGTGATCCCTTCGCGCAGCCCGAGCTCCTCGCGAAGGTGCTCGAGAAGCTGGGCCGGCGGGCGACGTACGTGCCGATCGAGGGCGGCGACCACTCGTTCAACGTCCGCGGCGTGAAGGCAGATGCGCGTGACGTCGGCGCCGGCCTGGCCGAGCACGCGGGTCCGTTCGTCCGCCGGGTCGCGGGGGCCTGAGGTGCCGCGCAAGCACAGGCGCCGGCCCGAGGAGCCACTCGGGCCGCTCCGCCGACCGCAGGGCGAGGCGCCGATGTGGGCGCTCGTTCCCTGGGCCGACGTTCGACGCGTCTCGAACGAGAAGCCGTACCGCTGCCCCGGCTGCCAGCTCGAGATCCGGCCCCTCGTGTGGCACTACGTCGTCGTCCCGCAGGACGACCCCGACGAGCGCCGCCACTGGCACGAGGGCTGCTGGCGGGTCGAGCTCAACCGCACCCGCGGCAAGTGGCGCAGCGACGAGATCTGAGCGGACGGCGGGCCGGTCGCTATCATCGGCGCCGTGCCGAGTCGTGAGGTCCGTGCCGTCCTGCGTCAGACGCCCGGGGGCTGGGTCGGCCGCCTGGCCGGCAGCGACGACGAGGTCCACACGAAGACCCGCGAAGGCGGTCTGGGCGCCCTGCGCCGGTTGGCCGGCGAGGGCGAAGCGCTCACGGTCGAGGTGACATCGGCTCTCGTCGGGGTGTCGGAGGCCGCTGCGATCTTGGGCTGGGACCGGCGCCGGGTGATCACCTACATCGACCGGGGCGCGTTCCCCGAGCCCCTCGAGCGGCTCGCATCCGGGCGCGTGTGGCGGCGCGACGAGGTCGAGGCCTACGCGCGCGCGTTCGCCCGCCGGCAGGCGCGTCGCCGAAGGACGAGCCCGTGACCGAGCGCGTCTTGTACCTCATCCGTCACGGCGAGTCGGACTTCGGCTCGAGCGACTTCGTCGAGGGCCCGCGAGGCCGTCAGTGGGATCCGCCGCTCGGGGCGAGGGGAGTGGAGCAGGCGCGACTGCTCGCGAGGCGGCTCCTCCCGATGGAGCGTCCCTCCGCCGTCTACTGCTCGCCGCTCCGGCGGACGCGCGAGACCGTTGCCCCGTTCGCCGAGGCCGCGGGGCTCGAGGTCGCCTTCGAGGACGACCTCATGGAGGCCTTCATCGGCGGGTGGGAGGGCAAGGCGTTCGAGGAGATCCTCGCGGACGAGCGGATACTCCAGCGGGTGCGGAACCAGGAACCGATCTGGAGTCATGCCCCCGGCGCCGAAGGGATCGCACCGTTCCGAGCCCGGGTCCAGGCCGCGATCGAAGGCATCCTCGACCGGCATCCCGAGGGCGACGTGATCGTGGTCTGCCACGGAGGGGTGATCAACGCCGCCGTCGCGCCGCTCCTCGGCGTCGACCACGAGATGTTCTTCATCCCGGAGAACACCTCGATGAACTCGGTGGTCGTCGACGGCGACGCGCGACGCGTGCGCTTCCTGAACGACCACCTCCACCTGACCGACCCGCACCTGTTCGGCTCGGCGTGACCGGGAAGAGAACGCTCCCGGCCACGTCGGGGAGGTCAGGGCCGCGGGTGGTCTACGTGGAGCGTTGTCCGCGGATCGAGATGCTGAGAGGTCTCTATCAGGGCGGCCTCTCGCGCCCCGGCGCGCTCGGCCATGCACTCTCGTCGGTGTCTGCGAATTCGGGCAGAGACTGGGCCTCGACTCGGGTGCATCCCCGGCATCTCGACGAGCACCGCCCGTAGGTTGCGGATTGCCCGCGTAAGGCCTGCTGTCAGACGTTCCTCTCAAGCCAGGACCTGTGGAACTCGTAGGCGGCGAGAGAGATCGAGTGGTCCCCCTCGTACCACCTGAGCATCTTCGGCTCCGGGGCGGCCGCGAAGAGCACCCGGACGGCTTCAGGCGTTGCTCCCTCATCCGCTTCCCGAACTGGAGCAGGAAGGCCGCAGTCTCGTTGTGGCCGACGTAAGGCACGGTGTTGAGCACCGTGGTCTCGCTCATGTAGCGCTCGAGCCCCGATGGCGAGATGTCTCCGGCCCAGTCCGTCAAGCCTTGAAGGTCGGTCGCCGTTACCGTCACGTGGCACGTACCCCCTGAGCTCTCGGTGCCGGTGCACTCGTACCCCTGTCCACCCGCCGCCAGCACGTACGCGTCGATCCGCCCCTCTACGCCGGCGAGGATCGCGCCCTCGTAGGCGCCCGCGCTGTATCCGACGAACCCGGGCGCGTAGCGTCGATCTCCGGCAGAGTCTCAAGATGGTCGATCCCGCGGCGAAGGTCGACCGCCCACTGGACGGTCCCCTTGATGTCGAGCCGCGCGTTCCAGGTGAGGGCGATGGGCAGGAACGGCTCACGGCTATCCGGACCCGTGATCAGTAGCCCTGCGTATCCATTGCGAGCGAGCGCGAGGGCGTCCGACAGGAACCAGTCCCTGTTCCCGCCTCCGCCGTGCGCGTACAGCACCGCTGGGAAGGGGCCCGACCCGTCAGGAATTACGACCAGCGGGCACGGCATTGCCCGAGCTCTGGTACTCCACGTTGAAGACGGTGGCCCCATCACCTCGATCCTTGCCGTACACCCGGTAGTCGAGCGGCTCGGAGGTGTCGTAGTCATACATCTCCACGACCTCGCTCCATGGTGGGAACGGGAAGTCGCCTTCCAGGACTACCTCCGGCATCGGTGAGCCCGTCGGGGACCGTGTCACCTCTGACCCGCTCGCCGATGCGCTCGGCGCTGCGTCCCCGCTGGGCTTGCCCGAATTGGTGCCGTCACCGCACGAGGCGAGCGCGAGCACGAACACAGAGAGGAGCAGGATCGTCCTTCGCACCTTCCCCACCTCCCCGCAGTGCGCTCCTCCCGTGGGGGAACGCGCGCCCTCCGATGCGAACGAACAGGTTGACGCTAGGGGCGACCGTTTGTCGCCTGCCAGAGGCAGGCGGCCCCTCCGAGGCTAGGACCCGGAGTCAGTGCACGACGGGTTCGCCATGGCGCAGGCTCCTGGTGCGCCAGTGACCCGGCTGGATTCTCGGCCAACGGAGTCCAACACCGGACCCTCGCCTACCTGGAACAACAGGTGCCGTGATCCTGCCTGCTCCTGGGCGGAATCCGAAGGCATCGTTTCCCGGGAGAAAGACGCACGCGCGCCGACGCTCAAGGGCCACTACGTCCTGGCCCTGCTCCTCCTCGGTGTACGCATATGGAGCGTTGTCCGCCGATCGAGAAGGTGTTGCGGCTTGGGTCGCTCGCGTGGGGCCTCACGAGCCGACGTGAGACACGATCTCAGGGATCGGCGCCCTCAACAGGCACCCGAGCTCCAGTGACGTCGAGCAGTTGACGTGTGCCGAGCGGCTGGTTGAGGTGGACGACGATCCTGTCGGCACAATCGTCGCTGGTGTCGTTCCGCGCGGTGACCGTCACGATCACTCGCGACGGTGACTCGTCGACTTCAGCGGACACGTCGGCATTACACGAGTCGACGGTCAACACCAGCTCCCGGCCGTCCGCCCTCACCGATGCCTCCATGATCTCGGCGACACCAGCGGTTGAGCACGCCGCAAGAAGATCAGCATCGCGGCCACGCCAAGACGACTGCGCGCTGCCTCTCCACGTCCTCAGTATGCATCGCGACCGGTAGGCGAGAAGGGCAGCACCGCGGTTCGGTCTACGGATTGGTGCGTCTTCGCGGCGGCGATGGTCGCGGGAGGTGGGCACGAGGATGACCGCGGCTCACGCGCCCCGGCGCGAGCAGTAGCGCTCGCGGCACGCGGGGGACCGGCCGAAGTCGGGGCTCCGAGCTACGCCGGGTCGATGAGCATCACACCGGAGCCTGCTCGGCCCTGGGTTCGGCGTGCCACAGGACCTTGGTACTGTGGCCGCATGGGCAGGCCTTTGATGGAGGACGCGTTCGCGCATCACGTGTGGGCGACGCTGCGGTTGGTCGATACGTGCCTCGCGCTCAGCCCGCGAGCAGTTGGAGACCACCGTCCCGGGGACCTACGGCTCGATCCTCGACACGCTGCGCCACTGCATCGGGAGTGACGCCTGGGACCTGTTCGTCGCGACCGGTGACCGCGCCTCCCTCATCGACGAGGACGACATGCACCTCTCGGAGCTCCGGGCCGCGATGGAGAGCCACGGGCCCGCTTGGTCGCGGCTCTTGGCACAGGACCTCGATCCGGATGCCGTTCTCGACGAGGTCGACGAGGATGACGGGTACGAGAGGCACATCGCGATGGGCATCGAGCTCGCGCAGGTGCTGCATCACGGCACCGATCACCGGAGCCAGGTCTGCACCGCCCTCACGGCGCTCGGCGTGGAACCGCCGGCCATCGATGTCTTGGACTTCGGCATCCAGGAGGGCCGGGTCGTGGAGATCACACCCGCGTCCTGACGAGCTTTCGAGGAACAGGCATAGAGCCTCTGATCCGCCTCATAGGGTCTGATCGGACAAGTGCCCCGGCGCAGGAGGCACTCAGATCCAGCCCTCAACGCACTCTCGCACTCTGATCCCCCACCCGCTTCCGCCCAGTACCCGCGCCTCGACCGCGCCTTCCATGATCGTGACGAACATGGAGTACCTCCTCGGTGTGCGAGCATCCTCTCCGGCCCTCGGACGGGTCAGTGCGTAGTGGTTGGCCGGCCGCGATCGCGCCGCCCTCGAGGTCGTCGGTGGAGCGCACGGCACCCACCGGCGGGTCGAAACGAAGCTTCCGCTCGGTTCACGACCGTCCCACCGCGCACGAGCAGCAGCCGGTCCCCTCCGCGCGTCGGGGCCTATCATCGTGGACTGAGCGTGCAACGTCCGGGGTTGGCTCGTGGGACGACGGACGCCTCCGTGCTCGAGCGGACCGTGGGACGGTTCCGGGAGGCGGGCGTTGCCCTTCCCACCTTCGGGGAGCTGGCCGATCCGACCAGCATCCCGGGCGGCGTCACCCGCGCGCTCGAGACCGTGGATCCGGACGCCGCGCACCCGCTGAACCTGTTCCGCGTGCACTGGTACAACGGCCCGGGTCGGCGGGCGCGTGTCCCCGTGCCCGAGCACGTCGTACTGCCGGGCGCGCTCACCGGGGTGGAGGCGCGCATCGTGGTGGCGCTCGGCGACCGGTTCCCGATGATCGGCGCCCACAAGGTGCTCGCCGCGTACGGCTGCCTGGTGCCAGAGGTCGTCACGGGCGCCTTCGACCCGACGACGCATCGCGCGGTGTGGCCCTCGACGGGGAACTACTGCCGCGGTGGCGTGGCGATCAGCCGGATCATGGGCTGCCGCGGCGTCGCCGTGCTGCCCGAGGGCATGAGCCGCGAGCGCTTCGAGTGGCTGGAGCGCTGGGTCGCCGACCCCGCCGACATCATCCGGACGCCCGGCGTCGAGAGCAACGTGCGGGAGATCTACGACGAGTGCAAGCGCCTGGCGCAGGACCCGACCAACGTGATCTTGAACCAGTTCTCCGAGTACCCGAACCACCTCGTGCACGAGATGGTCACCGGCCCTGCACTCGCGCACGTGTTCGAGACGGTTCGGGAGCGCGAGCCGGGGCTGCGGCTGCGCGCGTTCGTCTCGGCGACGGGATCGGCCGGCACGATCGCGGCCGGTGACCACCTGAAGGACCGGTACGGCACAGCGATCGTCGCCGCCGAAGCCCTCGAGTGCCCGACCCTGCTCCGCAACGGTTTCGGCGAGCACAACATCCAGGGGATCGGGGACAAGCACGTGCCGCTCATCCACAACGTGATGAACACCGACGTCGTCGTCGACGTGAGCGACCGCGACACCGATGCGCTCAACGTGCTCTTCAACACGGCCGAGGGGAAGACCTACCTGCGGGCGCGCGGCATCGACGAGGACACGATCGGCGCGCTCGGACTCGTTCGGGCTGTCGAGCATCTGCAACGTGCTCGGCGCGATCAAGGTCGCGAAGCTGCTGCGGCTCGGCCCCGACGACGTGATCGTCACGATCGCCACCGACGGCGCGGCGCTGTACCGGACCGAGGTCGACAAGGTCCTCGCGCGCGACTTCCCGGGCGGCTTCGGTGCGACCCAGGCCGCCGAGACCTTCGGCCGGTCGCTCGAGGGCCAGGGCACCGACGACATGCTCGAGCTCACGCTCGAGGACCGCGAGCGCATCTTCAACCTCGGCTACTACACCTGGGTCGAGCAGCAGGGCGTGTCGATCGAGGACTTCGAGGTGCGTCGCTCGCAGGACGTTCTGGCGCGGACTGCGCGAGCTGCGATGCCCGAGTGGGACGAGGCGATCCGAGGCGTTCAACGCGGCGCACCGGCGTCCTGGAGGCCCGTAGGTGCGGGCCGGCGACGCTCGTCGTCTGCGCCGGGTGCGGCTACCGAGCGCCGGACGACGAGCCGTACCCCTTCCGCTGTCCGAAGGCGGGCTCGGACGACGTCGACCACCTGATGGTCCGCGAGCTCGACCCCGACCGGGTCGAGCTTCCCGGACGGGCCCGACGAGCCGAACCCGTTCGTCCGGTACCGAGAGCTCTTCCACGGCTACCACCTGGGGCGCCGCCAGGGCTGACCGACGCCGACCTGTCGGCACTCGCCGAGGACCTGGACGAGCGGGTCGCCGAGCGTCGAGGGCCACGGCTTCGTCGAGACGCCGTTCGCGCCCGCGCGACGGGCTGTCGGAGCGGCTCGGCGATCCGAGGTCTGGGTGAAGGACGAGACCGGCAACGTCTCGGGCTCGCACAAGGCGCGGCACGCGATGGGCGCTGATGGCTGCACCTGCTCGTGGCCGTCGAGCGCGGCGGGTCTCTCGCCCGGACGGACCGCCGGCGCGACCTCGCCATCGCGAGCTGCGGCAACGCGGCCCTCGGCGCGGCCGTGATCGCCCGTGCCGCCGAGCGGCCCCTCCGCGTGTTCGTGCCGACGTGGGCCGACCCGGTCGGTGCTCGCGTCGGCTCGAGGCGCTCGGTGCCATGATCCAGGTCTGCCCGCGCGTGGAGGGCGTCCCGGGCGACCCCGCGTACCACGCCCTGCGACGTGCGATCGACGACGGCGCGGTGCCGTTCACGCCGCAGGGCCCGGACAACGGGCTCGACGATCGAAGGCGGGGAGACGCTCGGCTACGAGATGGTCTCCGCGCTCCGCGCACGCCGGCAGCGAGCCTCGACCGGCTGGTCGTGCAGGTCGGCGGTGGCGCGCTCGCGAGCTCGCTCGATCCGTGCGTTCGAGGACGCCGCGCTGCTCGAGGCGCCCGAGCGGCCCGCCGCGGATCCACGCGGTCCAGACCGAGGGCGGGCACCCGCTCGAGCGCGCGTTCCTGCGCGTCCGAGCAGCGCGTCGGCGCACGAGCTGACGCCGGCGAGATCGTAGAGGCGCTGGAGTACGCGCGGACCCATCGGTCCGAGTTCATGTGGCCGTGGGAGGAGGAGCCGACGAGCGTCGCCGACGGGGATCTTGGACGACGAGACCTACGACTGGGCGGCGGTCGTCGCCGGCATGCTCGCGACCGCACGGCTCGCCGCTCGTGGTATCCGAGGAGGCGCTCGAGGAGGCGAACGCGCTCGCGCGCGAGGCCGACCGGCATCGACGTGGACCACACCGGCTCCGCGGGCCTCGCCGGCCTGATCGAGCTCGCACGTCGTGGGGAGATCGGATCGAACGAACGGGTCGCCGTGTTGTTCACGGGGATCCGACGAGATTAGGAGGGAACGAATGAGGAGCTTCGCCGGGACGGGACATCCTGTCGCTCAAGGACTTCGAGCGCGAGGAGTTCTTCCGTGTGTTCGAGGTCTGCGACCGTCACCTGCGCACCGATCGCGAAGGAGCGGCGCAACACCGATCTGCTGAAGGACAAGACCCTGCTCACCGCCTTCTACCAGCCGAGCACGCGCACCCGGCTGGCCACCGAGGCCGCGATGCACCGCCTCGGCGGGCACGTGCTCGGGTTCTCCGACGCCAAGATGACGCGCGCCGGCGACTTCTACCAGGAGTCGATCAAGGACACCGTGCACATGCTCGAGTACTACGCCGACGTCATCGCGATGCGGCACTTCCAGCAGGGCGCGCCGGCCGAGGCGGCGAAGTGGTCCTCGGTGCCGATCATCAACTGCGGCGACGGCTGGGGCGAGCACCCCACGCAGGTGCTGACCGACCTCTACACGATCTGGAAGGAGAAGGGCACGCTCGACGGGCTGACCTTCCTGCTCGTCGGCGACATGCGCATGCGCACGATGCACTCGATCCTGTACGCGTTCGTCCCGTTCGACGTGCGACTCCTACGTGGTCGGCCCGCCCGAGATGTCGCTGCTGCCGGAGTTCAAGGAGGAGCTCGACGAGCGCAACGTCCGCTACCGGAGGTGGAGCTCGGTCGCCGAGGTGCATCGCCGACTGCGACGTGATCTACATGGAGCCCGTCGTGCAGGCCGACTACACGAAGTGGCGCGACGAGCGCGGCGGCGAGCTCGGCCGACCACGCCCGACGCCTACCAGGTGACCCGCGAGCTGATGCGGGACAAGGCCAAGAGCGACGCGATCATCCTGCACTCCCTGCCGCGGATGGACGAGCTGCCGGCCGACGTGGACGACACCCGGCACGCCCGGTACTGGATCGAGGCGTTCAACGGCGTGGTGACGCGGATGGCGCTGCTCGCGCTCGTGCTGGGCGCGGTGGAGTAGCGCAACCGAAGCGGGGGCTGGCGATGGCGGAACGAACGGCGGTAGTGGCGATCGGCGGCAACTCGCTGATCAAGGACACCGCTGCACCAGACCGTGCGCGACCAGTACATCGCCGCCGGCGAGACCTGCTGGCACATCGCCGGCATGATCCGGGACGGCTGGAACGTCGTGATCACCCACGGCAACGGGCCGCAGGTCGGGTTCATCCTTCGCCGGTCCGAGCTCGCCGCCCACGAGCTGCACGAGGTCCCGCTGGACGTCTGTGGGGCCGACACGCAGGGCGCGATCGGCTACGCGCTCCAGCAGAACCTCCAGAACGACTTCGCGCGGCTCGGGATCGATCGGAAGGTCGTGACCGTGATCACCCAGACGGAGGTCGCGGCCGACGATCCGGCGTTCGAGGACCCGACGAAGCCGATCGGCTCGTACATGGACGAGGAGCAGGCACGCCGACGCGGGGAGGAAGACGGGTGGACCGTCGTCGAGGACGCGGGACGCGGGTGGCGCCGGGTCGTCCCGTCGCCGACGCCCCGGCGCATCGTCGAGGAGGACGTCGTCCGCGAGCTCCTGCGGGACGGGGTCGTCGTCATCGCGGCGGGTGGCGGAGGGATCCCGGTGGTCGCGGATGCGAACGGCGAGCTGCGTGGCATCGCCGCCGTGATCGACAAGGACCACGCCTCCTCCCTCCTCGCCCGGTCGCTCGGAGCCGAGCTGTTCGTGATCAGCACTTCCGTCGAGAGGGTCGCGCTGCGGTTCGGGACGCCCGAGCAGGAGTGGGTGGATCTGCTCACCGTCGAGGAGGCGCGTCGGTACCTCGCGGAGGGAGGCCATTTCGCGAAGGGCAGCATGGCGCCGAAGGTCGAGGCCGCGGTCGCCTTCGTCGAGGCCACCGGCGGGACGGCGCTGATCACGAACCCCGAGAACGTCGAGCGCGCGCTGGCGGGCGAGACGGGAACCAGGATCGTCGGGAGCGGAGGATGAACGAACCGGCCACGGCCATCCTTCCCGTCGGTCGCAAGGGAGGGGGTGAGGTCGGGTGGACCTCACGCTGAACGGCGAACCGGTCTCGGTCGACGTGCGGCCCGGCATGAGCCTGCTCGAGCTGCTGCGCGAGGGGCTCGGCGTCACCTCGGTGAAGGACGGATGCGCGCCCGAGGGCTCGTGCGGCGCGTGCACGGTCCTCATGGACGGCAAGGCCGTCGTGTCCTGCGCCCAGAAGGCCGAGCGCGCCGCGCGGCCGGAGCATCGTGACGCAGGAGGGCCTGCCCGAGGACGTGCGCGAGCGCTGGGCCGACTGCTTCGTCGCGAGCGGCGCGTCGCAGTGCGGCTTCTGCTCGCCGGGCATCCTCATGAAGGCGGAGGCGTTCCTCGCCAAGCACTCCGATCCCTCGCGCGAGGAGATCGCGCGCTCCCTGGCCGGGAACCTGTGTCGCTGCACCGGCTACGTGAAGGTCGTCGACGCGATCGAGCTGATGGCCGGAGCCCGGCGTGGAGAGCCCGCGCCCGAGCCCGAGCGCTCGGGTCGGGTCGGCGCGCGCGCGGCTCGGTACCTCGGCCGCGAGCTGGCGCTCGGCGACAAGCCGTACGTGAACGACCTGCGGCCCGTCGGGTTGCTGCACGGCGCGCTCCGCTTCTCCGAGCATCCGCGCGCGAGGGTCCTCTCGGTCGACACCTCGCAGGCCGAGGCGCACCCGGGCGTGGTCGCCGTCCTCACGCGCGGCGGACGTGCCCGGCGAGCGCGTGCAGGGGCTCATCACGCGGGACTGGCGGCAGCTCGTGGCGGTCGGCGAGATCGTCAACTACGTCGGCGACGTGCTCGCGATCGTCGTCGCCGAGTCGCGACACGCCGCACGCGAGGCCGCCGGACTCGTCGAGGTCGGATACGAGGTGCTCGAGCCGGTGACCGACCCGTTCGCCGCGCTCGAGCCCGACGCCCCGGCGCTCCATGAGGGGGGCAACCTGCTCTCGACCTCGGTCGTGAAGCGCGGGGACGTGGATGCGGAGCTCTCGCGGGGCGGCGCACGTCCTCACCGAGACGTTCCGGACCCAGTTCATCGAGCACGCCTTCCTCGAGCCCGAGTCCGCGCTCGCGGTGCCGGAGGAGGACGGCTCGGTGCACGTCTCGTCGCAGGGGCAGGGCGTGTGGGAGGACCGGTGGCAGATCGCCTCGTTCCTCGGCCTTCCCGACGAACGCGTCCGCGTGACGCAGGTCGCGAACGGCGGGGCGTTCGGCGCGAAGGAGGACCTCAACGTCCAATGCCACGCGGCGCTCGGTGCCGTTCGGACGGGGCGACCGGTCCTGCTGACGCTCTCGCGGGCCGAGAGCATCCGTTTCCACCCGAAGCGGCACCCGCTCACGATGACCTACACGGTCGGCTGCGACGCCGAGGGTCACCTGCTCGGCGTCCGCGCACGGATCGTCGGCGACACCGGCGCGTACGCGAGCGTCGGCGACAAGGTGCTCGAGCGCGCGTGCGGCCATGCGTGCGGCCCGTACCGGTTCCCGGCGGTGGACGTCGAGGCGCGGGCCGTCTACACGAACAACCCGCCTTGCGGCGCGATGCGTGGCTTCGGCGTGAACCAGGTGGCGTTCGCCATCGAGGGGATGCTCGACCGTTTGGCCGAGCGCGTGGGCATCGACGCGTGGGAGATCCGGTGGCGCAACGCGCTGGAGGTCGGCGACCGGTTCGGCACCGGCCAGATCCTCGGCCCCGGCGTCGGGATCAAGGCGTGCCTGGAGGCCGTCCGCGACGAGTACCGCTCGGCCCGGTTCGCGGGGATCGGGTGTGGCGTGAAGAACACCGGCATCGGCAACGGGCTCGTGGAGCTCGGCCGCGCGATCCTGCGGCCCGAGACCGACGGCACCGTGACGCTCTTCCACTCGTGGACCGAGATGGGCCAGGGCGTGCACACCGTGCTCCGCCAGATCGCGTGTGAGGAGCTCGGACTCCCGCCCGAGCGCATCAAGGTCGTCGTCGACACGGTCCGCGAGCTCGACACGGGACAGACGACGGCTTCGCGTTCGACCGTGCTCGGCGGTCGCGCGGTCCAAGCGGCCGCCGCGAAGCTCGTCGACGCGCTCGACGGCAGCGGCTCGAGGATCTCGCGGGACGGGAGTTCCTCGGCGAGATCAAGATCGACTGGACCAGCCCGCCGGGCGTCGACGTGGAGGATCCCGTCACGCACTTCGCGTACGGCTGGGCCGTGCAGGTCGCGATCCTGGACGACGAGGGTCGGGTCGCGAAGGTCGTCGCGGCGCACGACGTCGGCAGGGCGATCAACCCGACGCTGCTCGAGGGTCAGATCGAGGGCGCCGTGCACATGGGTCTGGGGTTCGCGCTGAGCGAGGAGCTCGTGGTCGAGGACGGTGTTCCCGTCACGACGACGCTGAAGTCGCTCGGCATCGTGCCGGCGCAGCACATGCCCCAGGTGGAGTGCGTCCTCGTCGAGGTCCCGCAGCCCGAAGGTCCGTACGGCGCCAAGGGCGTCGGGCGAGATCGGCCTCGTGCCGACCGCCCCCGCCGTGGCCGGCGCGCTCCACGCGTTCGAGGGCACATGGCGGACCGGGCTGCCGATGAGGGACTCGGCCGCGGCGCTGGCGGCGGTCCCGAGGCTCGCGGCGCGCGAGGGAGCGGCACCATGACCCTGGTGCTCGCCGGCGGCACGGTGGTGACCTCGCTCGACCCCGTCGAGGTCGTGAGGGCCGACGTGCTCGTGCGCGACGGCCGCGTGACCGAGGTCGGTACCGTCGACGCCCCGGACGCCGAGCGGATCGACTGCTCGAGCTGTCTGGTGATCCCAGGCAACGTGTGCGCGCATCACCACCTGTACTCGGCGCTCGCACGCGGCATGCCCTACCGGCTCGAGCCGCCGGAGAACTTCGTGCAGGTCCTGCAGCGGGTCTGGTGGCGGCTGGACCGGGCACTCGACGAAGACGCCGTGTGGCTCTCGGCGTGGTCGGGCGGCGCCGATGCGCTCCTCGCCGGGACGACGACGATCGTGGACCACCACGCCTCGCCGAACGCGATCGCCGGCTCGCTCGACCGCATCGCGCGAAGCGCTCGGAGGAGCTCGGCGCCCGGTCGGTGCTCTGCTACGAGGCGACCGATCGGGACGGGCCCGAGCGGACCGTTGCGGGCATCGAGGAGAACCTGCGGTTCTGCAAGGGTGGCTTCCCACTCGCCCTCGGCATGGTGGGAGCGCACGCGTCGTTCACCCTGTCGGCCGAGACGCTGGCCGGATGCGTGGAGGTGGCGCGCGGCGCTGACGTCGGCATCCACGTCCACGTCGCCGAGGACGCCGCCGACGAGCGGGACGCGCTCGCCCGGTTCGACGTTCGTGTCGTCGAGCGCCTGGCGGAGGCCGGTGCGCTCGGGCCGCGGTCGCTGCTCGCGCACTGTGTCCACGTGGACGAGCGCGAGCTCGCGCTGATCCGCGAGACGGGTGCCTGGGTCGCGCACAACGCTCGCTCGAACATGAACAACCGCGTCGGCCGAGCGCCGGTCGGCGCGCTCGGCGAGCGCGTGGCGCTCGGCACCGACGGGATCGACGGCGACCTGTTCGCCGAGTCCCGCACGGCGTTCTGGCGCGCGCGGGAGGCGGACGCGTCCGTGGGCCCGTCGTGGATCCTCGAACGGATGGCCGCCACGGCCCGGCTCGCCGCCTCGGTCTACGAGGAGCCGCTCCTCGGCACGCTGCAGCCCTCCGCGCCGGCCGACCTCGCCGTGCTCGCGTACGATCCGCCGACGCCGGTCACCGCGGAGAACCTGGCCGGCCACTGGGCGTTCGGGCTCTCGGCCCGGCACGTCCGCGATGTCGTCGTGAACGGCGAGGTCGTGGTTCGCGAGCGCCGTCTCACCCGCGCCGACGAGACGGAGGTCCGGGCGCGGAGCCGCGAGGCGACGGAGCAGCTCTGGCGCCGCATGGACGCGCTCGAGGCGCACCCGTTCGATCCCGAGGGGAGCCGCTGATGCCGGTAGCGTCCGAGGGCCGTGTCGCCCTCTACCTGCAGGACAAGCACCCGATCCGCGACGGCATGGACGTACGTTCGCCACGCCGAGGAGGCCGGGTTCGAGGCCGTCTGGCAGGCGGAGAGCCGGCTCGTGCGCGAGGCCACCGTGCCCATGTCCGCCTTCGCCGCCGTCACCGAGCGCATCAAGGTCGGCTCCGGCGTCGTGAACTGCTGGACGCGCAACGTCGGGCTCATGGCGGCGACCTTCGTGACGCTCGACGACCTCGCGCCGGGGCGCGTGATGCTCGGGATCGGCGCGTGGTGGGAACCGCTGGCCGGCAAGGTCGGCGTGAAGCGGGAGCGCCCGCTCGCCGCGATGCGCGAGTACATCGAGGTCGTGCGCCGGCTCATCGCGATGGAGAACGTGACGTTCCACGGCGGCTACGTGGACGTCGAGGACATCCAGATCGACATCGTGCACGGGGATCGCTCGCCGCGGCACGTGCCGATCTACCTCGGCGCCACGGGGATGCGGATGATGGAGCTGGCCGGCGAGATCGCCGACGGCGCCTTGCTGAACTACCTCGTCGGCCCGCGGTACAACGCGACCGCGCTCGAGCACCTCGCCGAAGGCGCGACGCGGGCAGGTCGCACCGTGGAGGACATCGACCGGCCGCAGCTCGTGGTCTGCTCGCTCGACGAGGACCGCGACCTCGCACTCGACCGCGCGCGCGAGCTGGTGACGCAGTACCTCGGGCAGCAGCCGCACATCATGAAGGCGAGCGGCGTGGACCAGGGCCTGCTGGACGAGATCGGCGAGGTCCTCACCTGGCCGGCGTCCGAGGAGGAGATCCGCCGGGCGATGGCGCTCGTGCCGGACGACGTGGTGCAGATGATCACGGCCTCCGGCACGCCGGACGAGTGCCGGGCGAAGGTGCGCGAGTACGTCGAGGCCGGCTGCACGTGCCCCGTGCTGTATCCGCTCGGCGACGACGTGCACGCGATGATCGACGCGTTCGCGGAGGGTCGGTTCTGATGGACGTCCTGTCGCCACGGACCCTCGCCGAGGCGCTCGCGATGAAGGCCGAGCACCCCGAGGCCGTGCCGATCGCCGGCGGCACCGACGTCATGGTCCTCATGAACGCCGACCTGCTGCGCCCCGAGGTCATGATCGACCTGAGCTCGGCTCCCCGAGCTCGGCGTGTGGCGGCGCGAGGGGGACGATGCTGATCGTGGGCGCCGGCGTGACCTACGGACGGATCCTCCGCGAGCTCCCCGAGATACGTGCGCTCGCGCAGGCCTCGCGCGCCGTGGGCTCGCCGCAGATCCGCAACCGGGGCACGATCGGCGGCAACCTCGGCACGGCATCGCCGGCGGGAGACTCGCTCCCGGTGCTCGCGGTGCACGACGCGCGAGATCGTGCTCGCGTCGGCCGAGCGCGAGCGCGTGGTCCCGTGGGACGCGTTCCTGCTCGGCGTGAAGCGGACGGCGCTGCAGCCGGACGAGCTGATCCTCGGCGCGCGGTGGCGGGTTCTGCGGGGGCCGCAGTCGTTCGCGAAGGTCGGGACGCGGAGCGCGATGGTGATCTCGGTCGCGAGCCTCTGCCTCGCGCTCGACCCCGAGACGCGGACCGCACGGGTGGCGATGGGCTCGGTCGCGCCGACCGTGGTCCGGGCGCCCGAGGCAGAGGCGTTCCTCGCCGACATCCTGGCGCGCACGGGCGCGTGGGATGACCCGTCGGCGCCGATCGCGCCGGCCGATGCCGAGGCATTCGCCGAGCGCGTGGCGGCGGCCACGCAGCCGATCGATGACATCCGCGGCAGTGCGGCGTATCGGCGGCACGCGGTCCGTGTGCTGGCGCGACGTGTGCTCGCGCGCGCGACCGACGAGATGGCCGAGGAGGTGCTCGCGTCGTGAGGGAGCCGCCGTGCTGATCCGGGTCCGCGTGAACGGGGAGTGGCGCGAGGCGGACGTGTGGCCCGGCTCGAACCTGCTCAACGTGCTCCGCGAGGAGCTCGGGCCTCCCTGGCTCGAAGAACGCGTGCGAGGAGGGTGAGTGTGGCTCGTGCTCGGTGTGGCTCGAGGGCCAGCTCGTGTGCTCGTGTCTCGTCCTCGCATCGCAGGCGAACGAGCGCGAGGTCCGCACGGTCGAGGGGCTCGCGCGCGGCGACGAGCTGCACCCGGTCCAGGAGGCGTTCCTCGAAGCCGGCGCGGTGCAATGCGGGTTCTGCACGCCGGGCCTCGTCGTCGCGGTGACCGACCTGCTCGAGCACGAGCCCGCGCCGGACGAGCTCGCCGTGCGCGAGGCGCTCTCCGGCAACCTGTGCCGGTGCACCGGCTACGAGAAGGTGTTCGACGCGGTCCGCCTCGCGGCGCAGCGGAAGCGGGAGGGAGCGTCGTGAGCCGCCTGCTCGTGGACGGGTGCGAGGTCGTCGCCACGATGGACGACGCCGGCACCGAGATCGCCGGCGGTTCGGTCCTGATCGAGGATGGAGCGATCGCGTGGGTCGGCTCGGGTGAGCCGCCGGGCGGCCCCCGGGACGCCGAGCGCATCGACGCGCGCGGCTGCGTGGCGATGCCGGGGCTCGTGAACACCCATCACCACCTGTACCAGGCGATGACGAGAGCCGGGGCGCAGGACCAAGGCCTCTTCGGGTGGCTCGTCGCGCTGTACCCCGTGTGGTCGGGGCTCGATGCCGAGTGGGAGCTCGCGGCCGCGCGCGTTGGCCTCGCCGAGCTCGCGCTCTCTGGATGCTCGACGACGACCGATCACCACTACGTCTTCCCGGCGGGCGCGGGCGACCTCCTCGAGGTCGAGATCTCGGCCGCGCGCGAGCTCGGGATGCGGTTCCACCCATGCCGAGGATCGATGGACCTCGGCGCGTCGGACGGCGGGCTGCCACCGGACGCGCTGGTCGAGCGCACGGACGACGCGCTCGCACGGACCGAGGAGGCCGTCGCCGCGTTCCACGACCCCGCGCCGGGCTCGATGCTGCGGATCGCCGTCGCGCCGTGCTCGCCCTTCAGCGTGACCGAGCGTCTGATGCGCGAGAGCGCGGATCTCGCGCGGCGCCTCGGCGTGCGGATGCACACGCACCTCGCCGAGACGCTCGACGAGGACCACCACTGTATGGAGCGGTTCGGACGACGGCCGCTCGAGCTGATGGACGAGTGGGGTTGGATCGGCGACGACGTGTGGTTCGCGCACGGCGTGCACCTGGACGAGAAGGACGTGCGCCGGTGCGCCGAGACCGGCACCGGCGTCGCGTGGTGCCCGAGCTCGAACCTGCGCCTGGGCTCCGGCATCGCACCGGGTCGTGCGCTCCTCGACGAGGGCGCGCCGACCGGGCTCGGCGTCGACGGCTCGGCCTCCAACGACGCCGGTCACCTGCTCGCCGAGGCGCGGCAGGCGATGCTCGTCTCGCGTGCGGCGGGCGTCGAGCTGGGACTCACGGCTCGCGATGCCCTCCGCTTGGCCACGCGCGGCGGGGCCCGGGTGCTCGGCCGCGACGACGTCGGCTCGCTGGAGCCGGGCAGGCGCGCGGACCTGGCGCTGTTCCCGGTCGACGGGCTCGAGACCGCGGGCGCCGACGCGGATGCGGTGGCCTCGCTCGTGCTGTCGCCGCCGCCGCGGGTCCGGCACCTGCTGGTCGAGGGCGCCGCGGTCGTGCGCGACGGCCGGCTCGTGCGCGCCGACGAGGACGAGATCGCGCTCGAAGGCCATCGCGTGGCGCGCCGGATCGCGGAGGGAGCTGTCCGATGATGAGCACGCGCGTCGGCGAGCGCGTCCGCGGTGGCGTCGGCCGGTCCGCCCGCCGCGTGGACGGCGTGCCGAAGGTGAAGGGCGCCTTCGCGTACGGGAGCGACCTGTGGCATGAGGACATGCTGTGGGGTGCGACGCTGCGCAGCCCGCACCCGCACGCGCGGATCCGCTCGATCGGCATCGCGGCCGCGGTGGCGAGCCCGGGCGTCCACGCCGTGCTCACGGCGGACGATGTCCCGGGCAAGAAGACGTACGGTCTCGAGTTCGCCGACCAGCCCGTCCTCGCGTGGGACCGCGTGCGCTACGCGGGCGAGCCCATCGCGATCGTTGCGGCCGAGACCCCCGAGCTCGCGCGCCGCGCGGCCGAGCGGATCGAGGTCGGCTACGAGGTCCTGCCGGCGGTGACGGACATGGAGCGCGCGCTCGACGCGGACGCACCGAGGCTCCACGAGTGGGGCAACGTCCTACGGCACGTCACGATCGTGCACGGCGACCCGGATGCCGAGGCCGAGGTCTGGGTCGAGGGCTACTACGAGACGGGCATGCAGGACCAGGCGCCGCTCGGTCCCGAGGCCGGGCTCGCGGTGCCGGCGGAGGACGGCGGGGTCGACCTCGTCGTGTCTACCCAGTGGTTGCACGTGGACCGCCAGCAGATCGCGCCGTGCCTCGACCTGTCGCAGGACAAGGTGCGGATCACACTCGCCGGTGTCGGCGGGGCGTTCGGCTCGCGCGAGGACCTCCACATGCAGATCCACGCCTGCATGCTCGCGCTGCACACGGGTCGCCCCGTCAAGATGTCGTACGACCGTCGCGAGTCGTTCCTCGCGCACGTGCACCGGCACCCGTCGCGTGTCTGGATGCGTACGGGTGCGACCCGGGACGGTCGACTCGTGAACGTCCACGCGCGCCTACTGATCGATGGCGGGGCGTTCGCGTCGTCCTCGACGGCCGTGATCGGCAATGCATCGACCTTCGCGGCCGGGCCCTACGAGGTGCCGAACGCGCGCATCGAAGGGACCGCCGTCTACACGAACAACCCTCCGTGCGGCGCGATGCGGGGGTTCGGCGCGCCACAGGTGTGCTTCGCGTACGAGGGGCAGATGGACAAGCTCGCACGCGCCCTGGACCGCGATCCCGTGGAGCTTCGCCTGAGGAACGTCCTGGAGACCGGCTCGGTGCTCCCGACCGGCCAGGTGCTCCGCGGCAGCGCGCCGGTCCGCGAGGTCCTCGAGCGGTGCGCAGCCATCCCCCTGCCTCCCGAGCCCGAGTCGCCCGCGATGCGCGACCCGGTCACGTTCCCGGGCGGCGCCGGCAACGTCGGCCGGGGCGAGGGGTTGAAGCGCGGCGTCGGATTGGCGCTCGGGTACAAGAACATCGCCTACAGCGAGGGCTTCGACGACTTCCACGAGGCGCGCGTCACGCTCTCCGCCGGGTCCCACGGTCCCGTCGCCGAGGTCCACAGCGCCGGTGTCGAGTGCGGGCAGGGGCTTTCGACGGTCCTCACACAGGTCGCGCGGACCGAGCTCGGCATCGAACGCATCGTCCTGCACGCCGCCGACACCGGTGTGGACTCGGCGGGCTCGACCTCGGCCTCGCGACAGACGTTCATGGGCGGAGGCGCCGTGCAGCTCGCATGCGCCGCCGCGCGCGAGGAGCTGCTCCGGCGCGCCGCCGCGCGGCTCGGGCGCGAGGGCGAGCTCACGCTCGGCGACGGCGCGGTGCTCGTCGACGGTGTGCCGACCCTGCCCGTCGAGGAGCTGCTGCTGGATGAGCCGATCACCGCGAAACGCTCCTTCCACCACCGTCCGACCTCACCGCTCGACGAGCGCGGACAGGGCGACGCGCACGTGATGTTCGGGTTCGCGGCCCAGCGCGCGGTGGTGGAGGTCGACGAGGAGCTCGGCCTCGTACGCGTCGTGCAGGTGGCCTCGGTGCTGGACGTCGGCACGGCGATCAACCCGCAGGCCGTCGAGGGGCAGAGCGAGGGCGGCACGGCCCAGGGGCTCGGTCTCGCGCTGATGGAGGAGCTCCAGGTCCGAGACGGCGTCATCGCGAACCCCACGTTCACCGACTACCTGATCCCCACGACCCTGGACATGCCGCACGTGGTGACCGAGCTCGTCGAGGTTCCCGAGCCCGACGTGCCCTACGGCGCGAAGGGCGTCGGCGAGGCCGCCACGATCGTGACGACGGCCGCGATCGTCGCCGCGATCCGCGACGCTACCGGGCGCGAGCTGAACCGTGCGCCCGTGCGCCCCGACGACATCGTCGGGATCCGCGGGCCTGCGGCCTCTGAAGGGTGGGCCCCGTCGCCCGAGGTGCCGGGGCCCGAGCCGATGCCGAAGTACTTCGGCCTGGACCTCGGGCAGAGCGCGTTGAAACGGAAGGAGCCGACATGACCGTCGCCGATGCCCTTCGAGGGCGCGACTACATCGAGACGCTCGACTGGAGCGTCGAGGAGATCGACGAGGCGCTGGCCCTCGCCGCCGACCTGAAGGATCGCTTCCGGCGGGGCGAACCGCACCGGCTGCTGCCGGACCGAACCCTGTTCATGCTCTTCTTGGACAAGTCGACCCGGACGCGGAACGCGTTCGAGGCCGGGATGACCCAGCTCGGCGGCCACGCGCACTACCTCGACGCCGAGAAGACGCAGGTGGCGCACGGCGAGAGCCCGAAGGACATGGGCATCATCCTCGGGCGCTACGGTCACGGCATCGCGATCCGCCACGACCTCGTGCCGGGGGAGGGGAACACGTACATGCGGGAGGTCGCACGCTGGGCCGACGTGCCGATCATCAACCTGCAGTGCGACGTGGACCACCCGACGCAGACGCTCGCCGACCTCATGACGCTCCGCGAACGGCGCGGCGAGGACCTCCGCGGGCTGAAGGTGGCGGTGTCGTGGGCGTACGCTCCGTCGTACGCGAAGCCGCTCTCGGTCCCGCAGGGGCTGCTGACGCTCCTGCCGCGGTTCGGCATCGAGGTGGTGCTCGCGCACCCGCCGGGCTTCGACCTGATGCCCGACGTCGTGGAGCGCGCGACGGAGGCCGCGACCGCCGGCGGTGGCTCGATCGCGTTCACCGACGACATGGACGCGGCCTTCGAGGGCGCCGACGTCGTCTATCCGAAGTCCTGGGGTCGGCTCGACCTGTTCACGGACGAGCCGGCGGCGCTCGCCGACGCCGGGAAGTACACGGACTGGATCTGTGACGAGCGGCGCATGAGCATCGCGAAGGCGGACTCCCTGTACATGCACTGCCTGCCGGCCGACCGGGGAACCGAAGTCACCGACACCGTCATCGACGGCCCGCATTCGGTCGTCTACGACGAGGCCGAGAACCGTCTGCACACCGGCAAGGCGATCATGGCGCTCACGATGTCCGGCGCGCGCTCCCAGGCGTGACCTCCCGGCCCTGCGGCGGGGTCGAGCCGATAGACTGCGCGGAACATCTGCGCCGGATCGTCCCGAGGAGGAGAACGTGCCCGTCCAGTTCCTGTCCGACGAGTGGGTCGCGGAAGTCAAGCAGCGCCTGAACGCGAGCGAGTCGTTCCGCAAGAACGCCGGCACCTCGAAGGCGAAGCTCCAGCAGGTCATCACCGGCGGCCCCGATGGGGAGCGTCGCTACTGGATCAAGATCGATGACGGCCAGATCGACATGGGGAACGGCGACATCGAGCAGCCGGATGCCACGATCACCCAGGACTACGACACCGCCGCGGGGATGGCCCGCAGCGAGATCAGCCCCGTCTCGGCCTTCATGACGGGCAAGCTGAAGGTGAACGGCAGCATGATGCTGCTCATGCAGCTCCAGGGTGCGATCGCCGAGCTGCCGAAGGCGATGGACGAGATGGACATCGACTACTGAGGCTCGGGCATGACGGCGAACAGCGCGGTGGCCCTCGCGAGCAGCCTGCCCTCGCCGTCGACCACGTCGGCCTCCGCGTAGCCGGTCCGGCGCCCGCGCTTCACGACCCGGCCGCGTGTCACGATCCGACCCGCGCGTCCCGCCGACAGGTACGTCATCTGGAGCTGGATCGTGGTGAACGTCATGTTGGGCTCGAGCACGGTCCGGTACGCGAGGCCCGTCGCGGAGTCGGCCAGGGTCGCGAGCACGCCACCGTGGACCGTACCCATCAGGTTCAGGTGCTCGGGCCCGGCCTCCAGCGCGAGGTCCACCTCGCCACCCGCGACGTGCTCGAGCGTCATGCCGAAGGCGCGATGGAAGGCCGAGGTGTTCACGCGCTCCCGCACCTCGGCCACGCGGTCGACGTTCATCGGGCGCCAGTCTCGCACGGGCGCGCGCTCCCGCCTGGATCGTCGCGGGCGTAGCCATCGTGACGGACGGGCCGGCCTCCGCCGAGCCCGGGACGTACCGATCTTCAGGAGATCTGCGAGCCCTTCCGGAACGTGATGCCGTCGTACGTCGGCATGCGCAACCGTTGTGACGCGACGGCCAGCACGAGCAGGGTCGCTACGTAGGGCGTGATGAAGATGAACTGGCGCGGCACGCTCTCGGTCACCGCGAACCAGGCGAACGTGACCACACCGAGGACGATCGCCAGGACACCTCCGAACGTCCGACGCTGGGACAGGTACCAGGCGCCGAGGACGATCAGGGCGATCGCGACGAAGAGCAGGACCGCATGGACCGCCTCGGCGGAGCGCAGGTTCAGGGCGTCCGCGTAGCCGAACAGGCCGGCCGCAGCCAGCGCGCCACTCGGCCGCCAGTTCCCGAAGATCATCGCCGCGAGCCCGATGAAGCCGCGGCCCCCGGTCTGTCCCTCTCGGTAGATCCCGGCCGCCTCGAGGACGAGGAACGCGCCGGCCAGGCCCGCGAGCGCGCCCGAGATGAGCACGCCGATGTACTTCATCGTGTAGACGCGAACGCCGAGCGACTCTGCGGCCCACGGGTTCTCGCCGGCCGAGCGCATCCGCAGCCCGAGCCGCGTCCGCCACAGGAAGAAGTACGTCGCGGGCACGAGCAACAGCGTGACGACCGTGAGGATTGACAGCTCGACCATGAACCCCCGGAACATGGCGCTCACGTCTGAGATCAAGAACCAGTGCCGGCGCTCGAGCGAGCCGAGCACGTCCGGCGACGCCCAGCCGAAGAAGTCGCCGCCCGCGAGCACCGGCACCGTGAGGCGGGGGAGATCGGAGGTGACCTGCGGCGACTGCGTGGCGCCGCCGCCCTGACCCGTGAAGGCGACGACCGACAGGAACCGCGCGACGCCGGCCGCGAGGATGTTGATCGCCACGCCCGACACGATCTGGTTGACGCCGAAGCTGACCGTGGCGACAGCGTGCACCAGGGCGCCGGCCGCTCCGCCGAGGATGCCGAGCACGACGCCCCACCAGGCTCCGAACTCCACGCCTCCCCAAGCGCCGAACCAGGTGCCCAGGATCATCATCCCCTCGAGGCCGATGTTCGCGACGCCGGTCCGCTCCGCGTACAGACCGCCGAGCGCGGCAAGGAGGATCGGCACGGCGAGGCGGAGAGCGGCGCCGTAGGTGCCGCTCGACGTGAGATCGGGCGCCGAAGTGATCCAACGGACGCCGGAGAGCAGGACGACGACCCCGCCGAGGAGGACGAGCATCCGGCGCGTGTCGAGCCGGCGACCCGCCTGGGCCTGAGCCAACGCCGTGTCGGTCCCGCCCCAGCTCACGCGGGCACCGCCTCCTTCCGCTCCTCGAGTCGCCTCGTCTCCTCAGCCGCCACCTTGACCTCCTGGGACAGGACCAGGCGGCGGACGATCTCGTAGGCGATCACGACCGACAGGATGATGACGCCCTTCGTGATGACGATGACCTCCTTCGGGATCCCCTCGAGGTCGAGGATCTGTGCGGCTCGGTCCACCCAACCGAAGACGAGCGCCGCGATCGCGATCCCGGCGGGGTGGTTCAAGCCGACGAGCGCGATGGCGATGCCGTCGAAGCCCAGCCCGGTCGGGAAGTCCAGGGTGTACGCGTGGAAGAAGCCGAAGAGGTCGCTCATGCCGATCAGCCCCGCGATCGCGCCCGAGATCATCATCGTCCGCATGATCATCCGGTTCGGGTCCACGCCGGAAGCCCGAGCCGCATCGGGGTTGATCCCGGAGGCGCGAAGGTCGTAGCCGAACCGGGTCCGCCAGACGAGGACGTACACGAACACGCCGAGCACGATGGCGATGACCAGGAACGAGCGGAGATCCTCGGCGCCGATCTGGGTCAGCGGGCCGAGTTGCCCGGACAGCGGGATCTGGGGCGTCGCGATCAACAGCTCACTTCCCACGGCCGGCTTCCGCAGGTAGTTGGCCAGCAGGTACGCGCCGAGACCGGTCGCGATCGAGTTGAGCATGATCGTGGAGACGACCTCGTGCACGCCGCGCTTCACCTTCAGCATGCCGGCGATGCTCGCCCACGCGGCGCCGACGAGCATGGCGACGATCATGATGAACGCGATGTGGAGCGGCGCCGGCAGCGTGACGGCGGCGCCGGCTGCGGCCGCGAACAGGGTGGCGATGCGGTACTGCCCCTCGACCCCGATGTTGAACAGGTTCATCTTGAACCCGATGGCGACGGCGAGGCCAGCGACGAACAGCGGCACCGCCCGGTTCACCATCGAGGCAACCGAGTTCCCCTGCGTTCCGTAGCTGTACATCGACCGGAACGCGTCGATGGGGCTGGCGTCGATCGACAGCAGGACGAGCGATGACACCGCGATGGCCAGCACGATCGCCGACACGGGCACGAGCAGCCACAGCAGGCGGATGCGCCAGCGCTGGCTCACGCGGCCCCCGCCTCCTTGGCGC
The DNA here is from genome assembly GCA_963708985.1 of uncultured Actinomycetes bacterium. Lineage (GTDB taxonomy): Bacteria > Actinomycetota > UBA4738 > UBA4738 > HRBIN12 > HRBIN12. The sequence continues at coordinate 125,824 of CAVPUQ010000009.1, read as the reverse complement.
CGGTCATGTAGGAGCCGAGCTCCTCGGGCGTGACGGTCGCCGGGTCGAGCTTGGCGACCAGGCGCCCCGGCAGGATCACGTAGAGGGTGTCAGAGAGGCCGATCAGCTCCTCGAGATCGGCCGAGATCAGCAGCACGGCGAGCCCGGCAGCCCTGGCCTCGCGGATCTGCTCCCACACCGCGGCCTGCGCGCCGACGTCGATGCCCCGGGTCGGTTGAGCGGCGATCAGCACCTTCGGCTCGGCCGTCATCTCGCGGCCGACGATCAGCTTCTGCTGGTTCCCGCCGGACAGCGCGAGCGCGGGACGTGTCCGGCCCGGGCGTCATCACGTCGTACTCGGTGATGACCTCGCGCGGTCCGTCGGCGGGCCCCCGCCTTGCTCGATCCAAAGCCCGCGCGAGAACGGGGGAGACCGTCTGGTGGCCGAGCATCGTGTTCTCCCACAGCGGCGAGGCGAGGAGCAGTCCGCGCCCCTGGCGGTCCTCGGGGATGTAGCCGATCCCGTCCTCCCGGCGCTGTCGCGTGGGCGACTCGGTCATGTCGGTTCGGGCCAGAGTGATCGTCCCGGCTTGCTGGGTTTCCGAAGCCCCATGAGGGCCTCGACGAGCTCGCGCTGACCGTTGCCCTCGACGCCGGCGATGCCGACGACCTCGCCCCGGTGGATGTCGAAGGTCGCGCTCTCGAGCGCCCATCGCTCGCCTATCCGAACACCGGACGTCGCGCACGCACGAGCACGACGTCCTCGGTCACCGTCGACTCCCGCGTCTCGGGCGTCGGGAGCTCGCTGCCGACCATGAGCTCGGCCAGCTGGCGGGCCGTCACGTCCGCGGGCTTCACCGTGGCCACCGTGCGTGCCGGCACGGATCACGGTGATCGAGTCGGCGATCTCGAGCACCTCGTCGAGCTTGTGGGAGATGAAGATGATCGTGACGCCCTGCGCCTTGAGCTCGCGCAGGTTGTCGAAGAGCTCCTCGACCTCCTGCGGCACCAGCACCGCCGTCGGCTCGTCGAGGATCAAGATCCTGGCCCCCCGGTACAGCACCTTGATGATCTCGACCCGCTGCCGCTCGCCGACGGCGAGGTCCTCGGTCAACCGGTCCGGGTCGAGCGGCAGCCCGTGGCTCTCGGAGAGCTCCCGGATGCGGGCCCGCGCTTGACCGAAGTCGAGGGCGCCCGCATGTGCTCGGTTCCGATCCGAGGACGATGTTCTCCAGCACCGTGAAGTTGGTCGGCGAGCATGAAGTGCTGGTGGACCATGCCGATGCCCGCGGCGATCGCGTCCTTCGGGGAGCGGAAGTGGATCATGCGGCCGTCCACCGAGATCGTCCCTCGTCGGGCGGAGCATGCCGTAGAGGATCTTCATCAGGGTCGACTTGCCGGCGCCGTTCTCACCGACGATGGCGTGGATCTCCCCGGCCTGCACCGCGAGATTGACATCGTCGTTGGCGACGACGCCGGGGAAGCGTCTTGGTGATGCCCTTCAGCTCGACGGCAGGTGCTCGCTCAGCCAACGGAGTCCTTCGTCGCGGTCATGGAACGGGGGCCCGGGGAATCGTACCCCCGAGCCCCCTGCGCTGCATCGCTACCGTTTACGAGGTCGGAACGACGATCGTGCCGTCGATGATCTGCGCTTTCAGATCCTCGAGCTGCGACGAGATGTCGTCGAGGAATCCGCCCGACGTCGAGTAGCCGACGCCGTCCCTCGCGAGATCGAACGTGACGTAGCCACCTGAGAAGGCGCCGTCGACCTGCGACTTGATCGTCTCGTACACCGCGACGTCCACCCGCTTCAGCATCGACGTCAGGATGTACGGCTGCAGCTCGGCCGGCGCGGTCTGGTACTGGTCGGAGTCGACGCCGATCGCCCAGACGTGCGTCCCGCTCGTGTCCGAGTACTCCTTCGCGGCCTCGAACAGGCCCGACCCGGAGCCGCCCGCCGCGTGGTAGACGACATCGGCGCCGCTCTCGAACATGCTCGTCGCGATCTCCCTCGCCTTCGCCGGGTCGTTGAAGCCGGCGAAGTCCGGCGGCTGGGTGATGTACTTGATGTCGACCTTGATGTCCGGGTTGATCTGCTCCGCCCCGGCCACGAACCCCGCCTCGAACTTGTGGATCAGGTCGATGTCGACCCCGCCGATGAACCCGACGTGGCCGGTCGTCGACTTCAGCGCGGCGGCCGCTCCGACCAGGAACGAGCCCTGCTCCTCGGCGAACAGCAGTGAGGCCACGTTGTCGGCCGACGTCAGGTCGTGGGCTCCTTCGCAGTTGGCCGTGTCCTTGTTGATGAAGCCGTCGATGTCACCGAAGTTCACGTCCGCGTACTGGTTGCCGGCGGCGCACACCGTCTCGGCGAACAGGAAGCCGACCCCGATGATCACGTCGGTGCCCTGCGACGCGAGCAGGTCGAGCAGCTCCGCCCGGTTCGTGCCGCCCTGGTTGGGCTCGAGCTCCTGGGCCTGGACGCCGAACTCCTGCACCGCCCGGTCGAGGCCGGCCGCAGCCGAGTCGTTGAACGACAGGTCGCCGCGACCGCCGATGTCGTACACCAGCCCGACGGTGATGTCGGCACCGGGCAGCGGGCCTGTCTCGGCCGTGGGGCCTGTAGCCGTCCCGCCGGTCGGCCCGGTGGTTCCGCCGTCCCCCTCGTCGTCGCCGCACGCGGCGGCGACGAGCGAAAGAACGGCGAGCACGGCGAACAGCCGTAGAAACTTGCTCATCCGCTTCCCCCCTTCTGTTCCAAGCGTTCTCACAACGCTCCCCTCGCATCATACGTGAGTGCCCCCGGCCACGGTTCGGCCCTTCCGACCGTCGTTCCGGCTTGGTCCACGGCCCTCACTCCGTCCCGAACAGCCGATCCCCGAAGTCGCCCAGGCCCGGCAGGATGTACCCGTGCTCGTTCAGCTCTCGGTCGAGCGCGCCCGTGAAGATGGGGATGTCCGGGTGGTCGGCCTGGAGCCTGGCGATGCCTTCCGGCGCGGACACCACGCACACGAACCGGATGGTGGCGGCCATCCCCGCATCCTTCACGGCCGAGCATGCCGCCGAGCCCGAGCCCCCCGTGGCGAGCATGGGGTCGAGCACCAGAACGTGCCGTCCGTCCACGGGGGGGAGCTTCCGGTAGTACGACTGTGGCTGGAGCGACGCCTCGTCGCGCTCGAGCCCGATGTAGCCCACGGCGACCTCGGGGAAGAGCTCGGTCACGGCCTCGAGCATGCCCAGGCCCGCCCGCAGGATCGGCACGGCCACGAGATCGCCCAAGGTACGCCCGGTCGTGCGCTCCAGCGGCGTGTCGACGGGTGCCTCGGTCGTCGGCAGGTCGCGGATCGCTTCGAGCGTGAGCGTCAGCGCCAGGCGCTTGGCCAGGGTGCGGAAGACCGCTGGCGAGGTTGACGCGATCGCGGAGCGACGAGAGCAGATGCTCGGCGAGCGGATGATCGACCACCGTCACGGACATCGCCCGCATCCTATCGTCCGGCGGTGCCGGTCGGCCGCGTGGTCGCTCCGGGCCCGGCGACGGTTGCCACGGACCGAGCGCCCTGGCAGGATGAGTGGCCCTGATGAGGGAGTCCTTCGGTTCCTGGTTCTCCTACGGCGGGGACGACCCGGCGTAGTCGCCTGAGCCGACGGAAGCACAGGGGACCCCGGGTCACGGACCCGGGGTTCTGCGTCTCCGGGGGACGCACCCGCCGAGCGCGGAGGATGAACGATGGTCGTGGTGATGAGCAAGGGCGCGACGCAGGCGGATATCGACCGCGTCGCCGAGAAGGTGCGCGAGGTGGGTGGCGAGGCCTTCGTCTCGCGCGGCACGGTGCACACGATCATCGGGCTGGTCGGCGACACCGCGACCTTCCGCGCGCCTCGATCTGGACAACCTGCCGGGGGTCGACCATCTGATCCACGTCGGCAAGCCGTACAAGATGGTCGCCCGCTCCCTCCACCCGGAGCCGACCATCGTGAAGGTCGGGCCCGCCGTCGTCGGGCGCGAAACGTTCACGGTGATCGCCGGACCGTGCGCCGTCGAGAGCGAGGAGCAGACGTTCGAGGCCTGCCGGGCGGCCAAGGCCGCGGGCGCGACGATCCTGCGCGGCGGCGCGTTCAAGCCGCGGACGTCGCCGTACTCGTTCCAGGGCCTCGGCAAGCGAGGGCCTCGAGATCCTCGCCGACGTGCCGCGAGGACACCGGCCTCCCGGTCGTGACCGAGGTCGTCGACCCGCGCGACGTCGACCTCGTCGCCGAGTGGGCCGACGTGCTCCAGATCGGCACGCGCAACATGCAGAACTTCGAGCTGCTGAAGGCCGTCGGGCGACGAGCGAAGCCGGTGATGCTCAAGCGCGGGCTGTCGGCCACCGATCGAGGAGTGGCTGCATGGCGGCCGAGTACATCGCCCAGCGCGGCAACCCGAGATCGTGCTGTGCGAGCGCGGTATCCGCACCTTCGAGCCGTCGACGCGCAACACGCTCGACCTCGGCGGCATGGCCGTCGCCCAGCTCGAGAGCCACCTGCCGGTGATCGTCGACCCGTCGCACGCGACCGGCCAGCGGGAGCTCGTCGCGCCGATGGCGCGCGCCGCGATCGCCGCCGGCGCGGACGGCGTGATGGTCGAGGTCCACCCGAACCCCGGCGAGGCGCTGTGCGACGGCCCCCAGGCGCTCCGCCCCGCGGAGCTGCTTGCCCTGACGCAGGAGCTCGGGGCACTCGCCAAGCTGCTCGGCCGCACGGTCGGTTAGGTGCCGTGCGCCGCAGCCCATCCATCGACGGGCGCAGCGTAGACTCCGCCCGTGACGCGGCGCTCCGAGATCGAGGACCTGCTCGCCGCCGTGGCCGCAGGCGCCCTCGCTCCATCCGACGCCGCGGCACGCCTGGCCACGCTGCCGTTCCTCGAGCTCGGCTTCGCCAACGTGGACACGCACCGTGAGCTCCGGCAGGGCGCGCCCGAGGCGATCCTGGCCGAGGGCAAGACCCCGGAGCAGGTCGTCGCGATCGCGCTCGCCCTGAACGAGGCCGGCGCCTCGAGCGTGCTCGTGACGCGTGCCTCCGCGGAGGTGCGAGCCGCCGTGCGAGAAGCGATCCCTGCCGCGGAGGAGCACGAGCTCGCTCGCGCGGTGTGGGTCCGGCGCAGCGTCCCGGAGCCGCGAGGGCTGGTCGTGATCGTCTCGGGTGGGACGAGCGATGGGCCCGTCGTGCACGAGGCTCGGATCCGGGCGGAGCTGCTCGGCGTCAACGTGGTCGTCCACGAGGACGTGGGAGTCGCGGGCCTCCATCGCCTCGCGGGCGTCCTGCCCGACATCGCGCGCGCCGACTGCGTGGTGGTCGTCGCGGGCATGGATGCGGCGCTCGCGAGCCTGGTCGGGGGTCTGGCGGCCGTGTCCGGTCATCGGGGTTCCGACGAGCGTCGGATACGGCTCGGCGCACGGGGGAAGCACCGCGTTGAACGCGATGCTCGCGTCGTGCGTGGACGGCCTCGCCGTCGTCGGCATCGACGACGGTCTCGGGGCGGGGAGCGTCGCGGCCCAGATCGCGCGCGGCAGGAGCGCGACGTGACCCGCATCGCGTACCTCGACTGCATCGGGGGCATCGCCGGTGACATGGTGCTCGGCTGCGCTCGTCGATGCGGGCGCCCCGGCGGACCGGCTCACGGAGCTGGCGGGCATCCTCGGTCTCTCGGTTCGGATCGCCACGTCCGAGACCGCGCACGGGAGCGTGCGCGCCACCCGCGTCCACGTGCAGGACCTCGGTTCAGGGACCGATAGTCCGCGCTCCGTTGCCGATCTCGAGTCCGCGATCGAGGTGGCGGTCATCCCCGGCCGCGCCAAGGGGCGTGCCCTCGATGCCTTTCGCCGGCTCGCCGAGGCCGAGTCGAAGGCCCACGGTGTGCCCGTGGGCGACCTCCGGCTCCACGAGCTGGGCTCGTCCGACACGCTGATCGATCTCTGTGGCGCCTTCGTCCTGCTCGAGGAGCTCGGGATCGACCGGGTGGTTTGCTCGCCACTGCCCTACGCGCGAGGCCTCGTCGAGACCGCGCACGGCGTCCTGCCCTCGCCCGGTCCAGCGGTCCTCGCGCTCCTCGGCGGCGCCGCGCTCGTCGGCGTCGACACCGAAGCCGAGCTCGTGACCCCGACCGGAGCGGCGATCGTGGCCGAGGCGTGCGACGCGTTCGGGCCGCTGCCGCCGATGACGCTCGAGCGCGTCGGCTACGGGGCGGGCACGCGGGAGCTCCCCGACCGTCCGAACGTCTTGCGGGTCGTCGTGGGCGAGGCCGTGGCCGGCGCTCACGCAGAGGTCGTGCTGCTCGAGGCCGGCCTGGACGACCTGCTGCCCGAGCTCGTCCCCGACGCGGTGGAGCGATGCTTCGCAGCGGGCGCGATCGACGTGTGGACGACGCCGGTGCAGATGAAGAAGGGACGACCCGGCATCGTGGTGAGCGCGCTGGCGAGGCCCGAGGCCGAGGCGGCCGTCGCACACGCGCTCCTCGAGCACACGTCCACGCTCGGCGTCCGGGTTGCCGACCTGCGGCGCTACGAGCTCGAGCGCGAGCATCGGGACGTGACCGTCGCCGGGTCCACGATCCGGGTGAAGCTCGGGCTGCTCGACGGTCGCGTGATGAACGTGGCGCCCGAGCACGACGACTGCGCTCGGGTAGCGGCGGCTACGGGTCGACCCGTGAAGCAGGTGTGGGCCGAAGCGCTCGCGGCGGCGCAGGAGCTGCATGGGCCCGCTCGCTGAGCTCGAGACGACCCTGGCGTCGGTCCCGAGCGCCGTCGTGGCGTTCTCCGGAGGGGTTGATTCCACCGTCGTCGCGGCGGCGGCCGCGCGTGTGCTCGGCGAAGGCGCCGTCGCCGTGACCGCGGTCTCGGCGGCGCTCGCGAGCGGGGAGCTGGACGGCGCGCGAGCGGTCGCTCGGGCGATCGGTATCGAGCACGAGGTCGTCACGACCGACGAGCTGGCGCGCGAGGCCTACCGCCGCAACGACCGTGACCGCTGCTACCACTGCAGGGTCGAGCTGTACGAGGTGCTGGGCGCGGTTGCGGAACGGCGAGGTTCCGCCGCCGTCCTCTCCGGCGCCAACGCGGACGACCTCGGCGACTGGCGTCCGGGGCTCCGCGCCGCCGCCGAGCGTGGGGTCCGGCATCCGCTCGTCGAAGCTGGGCTCGGCAAGGCCGAGGTGCGCGCGATCGCGCGCGAGCTCGGGCTGCCGAACGCCGAGAAGCCGGCCTCTCCATGCCTCGCGTCGCGGTTGCCGTACGGGACACCGGTCGAGGTCGCGGTGCTCGCGCAGATCGATCGCGCCGAGATCGCCCTGAAGCGCCTCGGCTACCGCGAGTTGAGGGTCCGGCACCTCGGGACGCTCGCCCGGGTCGAGCTCGGAGCCGAGGACCTGCCGCGAGCGAGCACGTGCGAGGGCCGGAAGGGTGTGGAGGTGGCCGTGCGGTCCGCCGGCTACACCGACGTCGAGATCGAGGCGTTCACGTCCGGATCGCTGAACCGGATCCGCCTGCCGTTGCCGATACTCGGCATCTAGGTCGTCGGGATGAGCTCGGCGATGTCGCAGGAGCTGCGCCAGCGGGCGATCGACTCGTCGGGCGAGCCGACGCGGCTGCGGCGCCGGTCGGCGAGGAGCTTGGCGGCCTCTTCCCACTCCGTGCCCTCGAGCAGACGCACGGTCGCCGGGAACTCCTCGAGCGAGGTGTCCCGCCCCTTCCGTCGGGTGGTCACGATCAGCTCATGCGCCGCGGGAGGCCGGGGACGGTCTGCTCCGGTGGGCCCGGCTCGCGCTGGGAGAGCACGAGGATCCTGCCGTTCTTGTAGGCGAACCACGCAGGGGATCGCGCGACGTAGCCGCCGGGCTGCTCCGCGCCGACCCAGATGACGTCGGACTTCTTCAGGCCGTCCTCGATCTCCTTGGAGAGCTTGGTCGGGCGCCTGCTGGACGTAGACCGGGACCTCGACCTCGCCGACGATCTCGCTCGTCGACGATGAAGGACAAGATGTGCGTGCCGGTCGCGTGGAAGACGGCGTCCTCGATCACGTCCACCTCGACGGTGAGGTCCATCGAGCCCTTCATCCTGCGGACCTGCGGGCCCCAGCGATGCACGGTTCGTCCGGAGGGATCGATGAAGCGAACCTCCTCGGTGACGAACCCGAGCGGCGACCTTCCAGGCGCGGTAGCAGGGTGAACGGCAGCGCGCGCCCGGGGCGCCCGAGAGGTAGATTCCGCCCTGGTCCGCTCTGGCCTTGCGCATCCCAGACGCGCTGGTCCACCGCGTCCGCGAAGACGAGCTCACCGATCGGTCATCGGGCCGAAGGATAGCCGACGCCTGGGCGGCCGCTGGACACCGGCCGACGATCGCGGCGATGAGCCGAGTGGTCCTCCTCTCAGACGGAGCGGGCGAGCCACAGCCGCGGCTCGTCGATCTCGGGGAGCGACGGCATCGCCTCGGCCGAATCCCACATCCGCGCGAGCGTCGCTTCGTCGGTCTGCTCCGCGACGTGGTCGCAGAAGGCCTTGCCCGAGCCGGTACTGCTCGCGCTTCATCTCGACGCCGAGGAGTCGCTCGAACACCGGGTCGACCTGCTCGCTCTCGCGGTAGCGGCGCATCGCCTCCTCGATCCGCCCGTAGGTCGCGCAGCAGCGTGTGACCGACCGCGTGCATCACGTGATCGCCGTACCCCTCCGCCGCCGCCATGAACGCCTGGATCCGCCCGAGCTTCAGCCGTTGCTCGGCGTCGAGCACCGTGCCGAACAGGGCCTCCTCGCCCCTGGAACAGCTCCTGCATCGCCTCGGGGTTCGACGGGTCGAGCGTCTCGAGCCGCTGGCGTAGCCCTTCGACGTCGAGCTCGAGGGTCGAGCAGGAAGTCATCGAGCAGCTCGCGGAACCGCGGGTGTCGCCCACGGTCGCGAGAACTCGAACCGGTGGGTAACCTCGTGGATCGCGACCCACGTGCCGGAAGTCGGTCCGGTCGAGCGACCAGTCCCGCTCGAACGCCGCGATGTTGGGCGCGACGAACAGGAGCGTGCCCTCGCCGCGCGGGACGCGGCACCGCGATGTCGTACTGCCCGAGCACGTGCTGCGCGAGGTACCCGAGCACCGAGCCGACCTGCGGCGCCCAGCAGCAGGGGCGAGAGCTGGCCGAGCGACCTGGGTCGCGACATCGGGAGCGCCTTCGGGCAGCGCGGATCCCTGGCGCCGTGGCGATCGCCTCGCCGAGCTTGGCCGCCGGCGGGCTCGAGCAGCGACCTCAGCCCCTCGTGGTTGTCGGCGATCCACTCCGCGCGGCGCACCGCCTGCACGGACCGGCACGTCGTTCGGCGGCTCGAGGCCCGTGAACGACGCGACCTGCATCTCGGCGACCCGGACGGCCTCCTCGAACGTGTGCCGGTGGTCCTCGGCGCGGGCTTCGGATCCTCGCCGGCCCCACGAGCGCCCGCGATGCCGACCTGACGCGCGAGCTCCCAGTTCACCGGCCCGCTCGAGGACAGCAGCACGCGCTGGAGCTCACGGAACAGCGGCACGTCGTTCCAGACATCGCCGAGTGGCACGCCGAACGGGTTCGGCTCCTGGGCGTCGCTCATGCACCCAGTCCTAGTACGGCTCCTCCGCTACGCTGGCCGGCCGACGGACCGGCTCGCTAGGATGGTCGGCGTGCGCGAAGGCCTTCTCCATCCGCGTGACGGACGATCCCCTCGACCCCGCCGAGGCGATCGCGTCCGTGGTCGACCCCGCCGCCGGCGGTACCTGCGTCTTCGTCGGGCACCGTGCGCGACCATTCCGAGGCGGGCGAGGTGACCGGCCTCACCTACGAGGCCTGGGACGAGCTCGCCGTCGACGCGTCTCGAGGAGATCGGCGACGAGCTGTTCGAGCGTGGCCGCTCCGCAGGGTGGCGCTTCTGGCACCGGACCGGCGACCTCGCGGTCGGCGAGACCTCCGTCATCGTGGCCTGCTCGGCGGCGCATCGAGCCGAGGCGTTCGAGGCCTGCCGCCACGGCATCGAGCGGCTGAAGGACGGACGTCCCGATCTGGAAGAAGGAGCACCTCGTCGACGGCGAGGCGCACTGGGTGATGGGGGCGTAGTGGGCCGCGACCTCGCGATCGACCTCGGCACCGCCAACACCCTCGTCTACCAACAGGGCGACGGGCATCGTCTTCAACGAGCCGACCGTCGTCGCGATGAACGCCTCCACCGGAGCGCGTTCGAGGCGATGGGCGACGAGGCGTGGCAGATGATCGGCGGGCGATCGGGCAACGTCGTCGCCGTGCGACCGCTGCGCCACGGCATGATGACCGAGTTCGACATCACGCAGCGCATGATCGAGGTCGTCCTACGGCGCGTCGGCGTGTCTCGCGCATCCCGCGAGCCGCGCGTGCTCGTCGTGCATCCCGTCGGAGAGCTCGGAGATCGAGCGGCGAGCGGTCGAGGAGGCCGTGCGGTTCGCCGGCGGCAAGGGGGTCGTCCTTGTCGAGGAGCCGCTCGCGGCGGCCATCGGCGCCGGCCTGCCGATCCACGAGCCGCAGGGCAACCTCATCGTCGACATCGGTGGCGGGACGACCGAGATGGCCGTCGTCTCGATGGGCGGCGTCGTGGCGGGCAGGTCGGTACGGGTCGGCGGGTTCGACCTCGACGCCGCCATCCAGGAGCACGTCCGTTCGCGCTACGGCGTGATGATCGGCGAGAAGGCATCGGAGGAGCTGAAGATCGCGATCGGCTCGGCCTTCCCCGGCGGCAGGCCCCGCGCGGCGATCGTGACCGGTCGCGAGCTCGACTCCGGCGCCCCGCGCGAGGTGCGCGTGACCGACGACGAGATCCGCCAGGCGATCTCCGAGCCCGTCCGCGGGATCGTCGAGGCCGCGCGCCGAACGCTCGCCGAGGCCCCGCCAGAGCTCACGCACGACGTGCTCGAGACCGGGATGTTCCTCACCGGTGGCGGCGGACTGCTCCGGGGTCTCGACCTACTGCTCTCGCAGGAGTGCGAGGTGCCCGTTCACCTCACCGACCGCCCGCTCGAGACCGTGGTGCTTGGCGCCGGCGTCATGCTGGAGCACCTCGACGACTACAAGAGCTCGTTCCAGCTGACGCGCCGACGTCCGCCCGACGACGGTCGGCGCGACCGGGTGGTGAGGATGGGATGAAGGTCGCGATCGCTGCCGCTACGGACCCGGCAACGCTCGGCTCCTGGTTCAGGAACGCCTGGACCACGCGGCCGATGAGGCCACCGATCGCGTAGAAGGCGCCCGCCAGCGCGATCGCCGCCACCGCGACGAGCGCGAGCGTGCCGAGGAAGCCCTGGAGACGTTCGCGGCATCGAGGGGCCGTCGGTGACGGCGACCTGGAGGTAGGTGTAGCCGGGGGCGGCCCTCCACGGTGGCGCCCACGGGCTCGTCGGGGAGCGGGAGCTCGGGCCCGAAACCGAGCGCGAGGACCTCGTCCTCGCCGGTACGCATCGAGATCACGTAGACGAGAGCGCCGACCCCGAGCGACACGAGCATGACCGCGAGGTACCGCATCGTGCTCGGAGCCTACCGCCGCTGGGACGACGTATCGAGCCCGGCGTCCGTACGATGGAGCGACCGTGCGCGTGTTCCGGAAGCTCGCGATCCTCGTCCCCGTCGTCGGGATCCTGTACGTCGGCGGGTACGTCTTCCTGCCGTACTACTCCATCGGACCGGGGCCGGCGCGCGACGTCGAGCCGCTCATCCGCATCGAAGGCGCGACCCGGTACCCGTCGGATGGCCGGTTCGTGCTGACCTCGGTCGTCTTCCAGCAGCTCACCGGATTCGGGGTGGTCGGTGCCTGGCTCGACCCCAACCGGGCGGTGGTCAAGCGTGAGCAGGTGTACCCCTCGGGCGAGCCGGCGGAGGTCGAGCGTGCGCGTTCGATCAGCCAGATGGACCAGAGCAAGCTCGACGCGACGTACGTCGTCCTGCGCCAGCTCACCGGCTATCCGAAGGATCACGGTGACGGCGTGCTCGTCGAGGCGGTGGTGGGCGGCTGTGCGGCCGACGGCGAGCTCTATCCAGGCGACCTCATCCAGCGGATCGACGGAGAGCGTGTCGACACCGTGCGGGCGGCCTCGCGCGTGATCGGCACGGCGGAGTCCGGGTCCACCCTCACGTTCGACGTCACCGTGGACGGAGAGCCCGAGACCGTGCGATTGGTCCGCGAGCCGTGCGGCGGCGCCGAGGAGCCGCTCGTCGGTGTCTCGCTCATCAACAACTTCCCGCTCCACGTGACGATCTCGAGCGGCGCGCATCGGTGGCCCGTCGGCGGGGCTGATCTGGGCCCTGGGGCTCTACGACCTGCTCACGCCGGGCGACCTCACCGGCGGACGGACGGTGGCCGGCACCGGGAGTCATCGGCACCGACGGAACCGTGCTCCCGATCGGCGGCATCGGGGAGAAGCTCGCCGCGGCGGACCACGCCGGCGCCGACGTCTTCCTCGTCCCGAAGGACAACCTCGAGGAGGCTCGCGCCGCCGGGGATCACGGCCTGAAGCTCGTCGTCGTCGCCACCTTCGAGGAAGCCCTGAAGTACCTCGAGGGTCTGAGCGCCCGCCGTCCACCGCAGGGGCCGGTGATAGGCTGGCCGCCGTTGCCCTGAGAGGAGACTCGGAGTGGTCGCGCGGATCCCCACGGTCGGCATCCGCCGTCGGTGGCCGCATCATCGTGGTGGGGTCGCTCGTCGGTGTCCTCATCCTGTTCACCGCCCTCTCGGGCTTCTTCGTGGACGTGCCTGTTCTTCCGCGAGGTCGGCTTCAGCGACGTGTTCTGGGGGATCCTGCGGACGAGGTTCCTGCTCGCGGTCGCCTTCGGGCTCGTCTTCTTCGTCGTCTTGTACGCGAACCTGCTGATCGTCCGGAGGTTCACGCCGCGGTTCCGCCCGATGACGCTCGAGCAGGAGATCCTCGACCGCTATCGGATGGCCGCCGAGCCCTACCTGCGGTGGCTCCTGCCGGCGTTCGCGCTGCTCGTAGCGTTCTTCGTCGGGATCGGTGTCACGACGCAGTGGCGGACGTTCCTGTTGTGGCGCAACTCCTCCGGTGTGTCCTTCGGCGTCGTGGATCCCGAGTTCGGCCGCGATGCGGCGTTCTACGTGTTCAGCCTGCCGTGGCTGAAGTTCGTGCAGGGTTGGCTGTTCTCCGCGCTCGTCGGCGTCACGGTCATCACCGGGCTCGCGCACTATCTGTGGGGCGGGATCCGGCCCCAGGCCCAGGCGCTCGGCGAGAAGGTGACGCCGCAGGTGAAGGCGCACCTGTCCGTGCTCCTCGGCCTCATCCTGGTCGTGAAGGCGTGGGGCTACTACCTCGGGACGTTCGACCTCATGACCTCGCCGCGAGGCGTCGTGGCGGGCGCCTCGTTCACGGACATCAAGGCACAGCTGCCGGCGCTGCGGATCCTCATCTTCATCGCGGTGGCGTGCGCCGTGCTCTTCTTCGTGAACATCCGGCTGCGCGGGTGGGCGCTCCCGGTGATCGCGGTCGGGCTGCTCGCGCTCGTGTCGATCGTGGCCGGCGCCGCCTACCCGGCGTTCGTGCAGCGGTTCCGGGTGGCACCGCAGGAGCTCCAGCGGGAGCGCCCGTACATCGAGCGCAACATCGCGGCCACGCGGGAGGCCTTCGGTCTGGACCAGATCGAGACCCAGCAGCGGACCGTGGCGGCCTCGGTGCCCGTGACCGCCCTGAGCGAGAACGAAGCGACCATCTCGAACATCCGGCTGTGGCGCCCAGAGATCCTGCGCGAGAACTACGAGGGCCTCCAGCGGATCCGGCAGTACTACGCGTTCAACGACGTGGACGTGGATCGATATTCGGTTGCCGGCACCAGGCGGCTCGTGATGGTCTCTACCCGCGAGGTGAGCCAGAACCAGATCCCGGGGGGCGGCACCTGGCAGAACCGCCACCTCGTCTACACGCACGGGTTCGGCGCGGTCGCCTCGGCAGTGAACTCGGCGACCCCCGAAGGGGCGCCCCAGTTCATCCTGCAGGACATCCCGCCAGTGGGCGAGCCGGGGCTCGAGGGCAACGGCCAGCGCATCTATTACGGCGAGCAACGCGATGTGCAGTTCGTGGTCGTTCGAACCGGCGCGGAGGAGCTCGACTACCAGGGCACGGCGACCGACGACCAGGAGCAGGTCACGAACGAGTACGAGGGCGATGGCGGTATCCCGATCGGTGGACTCCTCCAGCGCGCGTTGTTCGCGTGGCGCTTCCGCGACGTGAACCTGCTCATCTCGGGCCTCATCGAGGGCGACAGCCGGATCATGATCTACCGGAGCATCTACGATCGAGTGCCGAAGGCCGCGCCGTTCCTGAAGTTCGACGGCGACCCGTACTCAGCGATCGTCGACGGACGCCTCGTGTGGATCTGGGACGCCTACACGATGACGGACCAGTATCCGTACTCGCAGCCCCTCGCGCTCGAGGAACTCGCCTCCCAGCAGTCGGGGACGCCGGCGCTCGTCGGCGACGTGAACTACCTCCGCAACTCGGTGAAGGTCGTCGTCGACGCCTACGACGGCTCGATGACTTACTACGTGGCCGACCCCGAGGACCCGATCATCCGGGTCTGGCAGAACGCGTTCCCCGCCCTGTTCACGTCGATGGACGACGCGCCGGCCTCGCTCCTCGAGCACTTCCGCTACCCCGAGAACCTGTTCCAGGTCCAGGCGGCGCAGTACGCGATCTACCACGTGACGGACCCCGAGGTCTTCTACGGCAAACAGGACTTCTGGCAGATCCCTGAAGACCCGACGCTCGCCGGGGAGTCCGGGGCGGTGCCGATGCGCCCGTACTACCTGCTCATGCGGCTGCCCGGCGAGACCGAGGAGCACTTCGTCCTGATCCAGCCGTTCACGCCGCAGGGCCGCCAGAACATGGTCGCATGGATGGCAGCCCGCTCGGATCCGGGTCCCGCGTACGGCACCGTCCAGGCCTTCCAGTTCCCGACGGGCCAGAACATCGACGGGCCCACGCAGGTGTTCTCGCGCATCAACCAGGACGCCCAGTTCTCCGGAGAGCGCACGCTGCTCTCGCAGGGCGGCTCGGACGTGTTCTTCGGCGACTTCCTCGTGATCCCGATCGACGCCGGCCTGCTCTACGTGCAGCCGGTGTACGTGCGGTCGACCCAGGCGAACGCGATCCCCGAGCTGAAGCGGGTCATCGTCGTGAACGGCGACCGGGTCGGCATCGGCGACACGCTCCGCGAGGCGCTCACCGACTCGCTCTCCGGCCAGGTGGTGGAGCCGCCGCCGGACGGCGAGCCGCCGCCGACCGGGAGCGTCGAGCAGCGGATCCAGGATCTCCTCGCCGAGGCCGCGGCCCACTTCGAGGCAGCTCAGACGGCACTGCGCAACGGGGACCTCGCGACCTACCAGACCGAGGTGGACGCCGCGCAGGAAGCCGTGAACCAGGCGAACGAGCTCGCCGCCCAGCTGGCGGGCGTCCCCCCGTCGCCGTCCACCGGCACCCCCACGCCGAGTCCTTCGGCCTGAGGCGTCGTCGGAAGGCTGCGCCACCATCCCGGTCGGGACCGGAGGAGGGACGCGCGGGATGCACGACCTCGCGCCGAACATGACCGACTACGAGGAGACCCGGCGGACCTTCCGCCTCGAGGTCCCCGAGCGCTTCAACTACGCTCGCGACGTCGTCGACGCCTGGGCCGTGCGCGAGCCCGACCGCTTGGCCCTGCTCGCGGTCGATCCGACCGGGGGGGACCCACGGCGGTTCACGTTCGGCGACCTCGCTCGCCTGTCGAACCAGGCGGCGAACTTCCTGGCGGCGCAGGGGATCGGGCGGGGCGACCGTGTCTTCGTGATGCTCCCGCGGGTCCCCGAGTGGCACATGGCGCTCCTCGGCTGCATGAAGCTCGGCGCGGTGCCGATGCCAGGCACCTCCCTCCTCACCGGGCGCGACATCGCGTACCGCGTCCAGCGGGCCGAGGCCGTGGCCGCGATCGTGGACGAGGAGGGCGTGCCGAAGATCGACGAGGCGCGCGAGACCTGCGAGACCCTCCGCACGTCGATCTGCGTCGGCCCCGGCGCGGGCGCCGGGTGGCTCGACTGGGCCGAGGGGCTCGAGCGCGCGAGCGACGCCCCACCCGACCTCGCGCCAACGCTCGCCGAGGATCCGCTCGTCCTGTACTTCACCTCGGGCACCACTGGGCTACCCGAAGATGGTGCTCCACACGCAGGCCTCGTACGGCATCGGGCACGAGATCACCGCGCGGTTCTGGCAGGACCTGCATCCCGGCGACCTGCACTGGACGATCACCGACATGGGCTGGGCGAAGGCCGCATGGGGCAAGCTCTTCGGCCAGTGGCGGATGGGCGCGGCCGTGTTCCTATGGGACGTGCGCGGGCGGATGGACTTCGACCGCACGCTGAGGCTGATCGGCGAGCACGGCGATCACGACGTTCTGTGCGCCCCCGACGGTGTTCCGTGCGGTCGGCGCTGATGGACCTGTCGCCGTACGACTGGGGTCGGCTGCGGCACGTGGTTGCGGCCGGAGAGCCGCTCAACCCCGAGGTGATCCGCGTCTGGCGTGAGGCCACCGGTCTCACCGTCCACGACGGCTACGGCCAGACCGAGACGGTGAACCTCGTCGCCAACTACCGCTGCCTGCCCGTACGCGAGGGCTCGATGGGCAAGCCCACCCCCGGCTTCGACGTTCGGATCGTGGACGACGACGGCGTCCCGCTCGGTCCCGGCCAGACCGGCCACATCGGCGTTCGCGTCGCGCCCGAGCGCCCCGTCGGCCTGTTCAAGGAGTACTGGCGCGACGAGGAGGCCACGCGGTACAGCCTCCGCGGGGACTTCTACGACACCGGTGACACCGCGTACACGGACGAGGACGGCTACCTATGGTTCGTCGGCCGGGCCGACGACGTCATCACCTCGAGCGCGTACCGCATCGGCCCGTTCGAGGTCGAGTCGGCGCTCGTCGAGCATCGGGCCGTCGCCGAGGCTGCCGTCGTCGGCAAGCCCGACCGCCTCCGGGGCGAGATCGTGAAGGCCTTCGTCGCGCTGAAGCCCGGCTACGAGCCGAGCTACCACCTCGTGCGCGACATCCAGGATTTCGTGAAGCGCGTCACCGCCCCCTACAAGTACCCGCGCGAGATCGAGTTCGTGGACGAGCTTCCGAAGACCGTGAGTGGCAAGATCCGCCGGGTCGAGCTCCGCCAGCGCGAGATCGACCGCGCCGCCCATCGTTCGTAGCCGGATTGCCGCTCAGGGGAGGTGGTGGCTATCCTCTTGCTGCGGGGTGGAGCAGTCCGGTAGCTCGCTGGGCTCATAACCCAGAGGTCACAGGTTCAAATCCTGTCCCCGCGACGATCGAAGGGGTCCCGCCGAGGCGGGGCCCCTTCTCCCTATCCTGATGCATGCATGTCACCGAACGATGCCCTCGTCTGGTCACGCCGTTGAGGGAGGAATGACATGACCGCGGAGCACCGACCGAGCGTGAAGACCTCCATCCCCGGCCCCGAGAGCGACCGTCTCAACAAGCGCAGCCGGGACATCCTCATGGGGATCGGCCTGTCCGACGGCGAGAGCCTCGTCCCGTTCATCACGCGGTACCGGGACGGCTGGTTCCTCGAGGATGTCGACGGGAACCGGTTCATCGACTGGGTGAGCGGGTGGGCGGCGGCGCCTCTCGGCGGCAACCATCCCGAGCTGGTCGAGGCCGCCTACCAGGCGATGCGCGAGTACGGCACCGAATGCCTGTCGGCGATCAAGACCTGGCATCAGGTCGAGCTCGCCGAGAAGCTCGTCGAGATCGCGCCCGAGCCGCTGCGGCGCGTGCTCTATGACACGACCGGCTCCGAGGTCGTCGAGAACGCCGTCCGCGTGATGCGCGAGGCGGCCGGCCCCGGCCGGCCGTTCGTCATCACGTTCCTCGGGAGCTTCCACGGGGGCAACTACGGCACCGGCGCGATGGGACCGCACCAGCCGCACTACGCGCACGGGGTCGAGCCGTTCATGAGCGGATGGATCAACGTCCCGTTCCCGACGTGCTACCGGTGCCCGTTCCGGCTCGAGTACCCGGCGTGCGACATCGCGTGCCTCTCCTACATCGAGGACCAGATCCTGAAGTACAAGGCCGAGCCCGACACGATCGCCGGCGTCGCGGTCGAGTTCGTCCAGGGCGAGAACGGCGTCCAGATCCCACCGCCCGAGTGGCCGAAGCGCCTGTTCGACCTGTGCAAGGAGTACGGCTGGATCCTCTACAACGACGAGGTCCAGGAGGGGATGGGGCGCACCGGGACGTTCTTCGCCACCGAGCACTGGCCCGAGGTGCAGACCGAGCTGCTGTCGCTCGGCAAGGGCACGTCGGGCGGACTGATCCCGATCTGCTACACGCTCGGCGCCGACCGGATGTCCGAGCCCGCCTCCAGGATCTACACAGGTGGTACGTTCGCCGGCTCGCCGGTGGGGTGCGCCGTCGGCGTGAAGCTCATCGAGGTGATCGAGCGCGACCACGTGCTGGACAACGTCCTCGAGCTCGAGCGGATCGCGAAGGACCGGTTCGGCGCGTTGAAGGAGCGGTACGAGATCGTCGGCGACGTCCGGGTGATCGGCGCCTACATGGCCGTGGAGTTCGTCGAGGACCGGGACTCGAAGGAGCCGGCCCGCGGGCTCGCGCAGGAGATCGGTGACCGGATGGTCGAGCTCGGCGTCGTCTCGATCTGCGAGCCGGCCTTCAGCTACGTCCGCCCCACGCCGGCGCTCAACATGCCGCCCGAGGTGTTCTCGCTCGGGTGCGACCTCGTCGAGCAGGCCGTGGACGAGGTCTCGCGCGCCCACGGCAAGGGCATCGCATAGCAGGGTCGTGCGCTCAGGCGTCCGGAGCGGGTGTCCCGACGGGGCCGGCGGCTGCGGCGACGTCGCGCTCGTGGCGCACGATCATCCAGGGGATCACCGCGTATGGGAGCGGGGTGACGAACAGGGGCCACCACGCGTCGAGGGCGTCGGCGAGGGCCACCATGCCGAACCCGATCAGGAACAGCACGACGATGGCCAGGAACCGGCGCCCTTCGCTCACGGCGGACATCCTCTCACGCCGCGCGGGTTTCGCGAGCCCCGGCCCCTCGCGATAGGATGCGCCTGCCCGAGAGCCGACGAGCCGGTGGCGGCCGTCCGCGGTCGCGAAGGAGGTCCCGAACGTGTCGCAGTCAGAGATCATCGCGAAGCTCACGAACGTGCCCGATATTCTCCGGGTGCTCCAAGCGCGAGATCACCCTGATCGCGCGCGCGGCCAAGGAGGTCACGCACCGGGCGGGGACGCTGATCGCCCGCGAGGGCGAGCGCGGCATCGGCCTGTTCGTCATCCTCGAGGGCGAGTGCGAGGTCACGATCGGTGGCAAGCGCAAGGCGAAGCTCGGACCCGGGGACTTCTTCGGAGAGGTCGCGCTCCTCGACGGCGGTCCGCGCACCGCGACGGTCACGGTCCTCACGGATGTCAAGCTCGTCGGGATCACCGGCTGGGTGTTCCGCGGCCTCCTGATGGAGCACCCCTCGATCGCCCTGAAGACGCTCGAAGCTGTCGCCGGTCGACTGCGCGCGGTCTCCAAGGAACCGGTCTAGCCGGGAGCGGGCGGGCGTGGCCTTCGTCTCCCGCCCCGACGGCGCCCGTCTCTACTACGAGGTCCACGGTGATCCCCGCCGCGAGCCCATCGTCCTGCTCGAGGGCATGGGCGGCGACATCCCCGGCTGGCGCCGCAACATCCCGCACCTCGCCGTCGAGGCCTTCGTCGTTGCGTATGACCACCGTGGGAACGGGCACTCCGAGTCGTCCGGCCCGCCGGCGACGATGGCCACCTTCGCCCAGGATTGCCTCGCGGTCATGGACGAGCTGCGGATCGAGCGCGCGCACGTATACGGGCAGTCGTTCGGCGGCATGGTCGCGCAGGAGCTGGGCCTCACCCACCCCGAGCGCGTCCGCTCGCTGATCCTCGCCTGTACGCACGCTGGGCACTCGCACATCGTGCCCTCCCGCGGCCGGGCGCCGAAGGACCGCCCGTGGCTCCAGCTCTACGCGCCGGCGTTCGCGAAGGCCCATCCCGAGCACGTCGAGGACGACCTGCGCGTCGGTCGCGCCCAGCCGCAGCACCCGCAGGGCCAGCGCACTCAGTGGGAGGCGGTCCAGGCTTGGGACGCGTACGACCGGCTTCCGGAGCTCGACCTGCCGGTGCTCGTGCTCCACGGCTCGGAGGACCAGATGATCGACGCGGAGAACGCCCGGGTGCTCGCGTCGCGGATACGAGGCGCGGAGCTCGTGATCCTCGAGGGCGCCGGGCACGTGTACCACTCGGAGCAGGCGGAGCGCGCGGACGAGGTCGTGCTCGACTTCGTGCGGAGGCACCGCGGATGACCGACGTCCCCGAGGAGATCCGTGTCCTGGCCGCCGAGCGTCAGGTAGCCAGGGTCGCCAAGGACTTCGCGCGCGCCGACGCCCTTCGCGACCGTATCGCGGCGCTGGGCTTCCGCGTGGTCGATTCGGCCGAGGGTCCGGCGTTCGAGCCGCTCGCGCCCGCTGAAGAGCCGGAACGCCTGAAGCCGCGCGACATCGCGAGCGTGCTCGACGAGCCGCCGACGTGCGACGTGAGCGTCCACTGGCTCGTCGAGGGCTGGCCCGAGGACGTCGTCCGCGCTCTGGCCGGCTTCCGCGCACACGCCGGTGAGCGCGCCACGCAGTACATCGTCGCCGACGTCACCGAGACCGACCCGGCGGTCTACGGGGATGGGGTCGAGGTGCTCGCGCTCGAGCGAGAGACCGGCTGGGGCACCGCTCGGAACGCCGGCCTGAAGCGCTCGCGCGGCCGGATCGTGCTCGTGATGGATGGCTCGGTCGAGCCGACGGGCGACGTGCTCGGACCCCTCGAGACGGCGCTGGCAGACGAGAACGTCGGCGTGTGCGGGCCGTTCGGGATCGTGACGACCGACCTCCAGCAGTTCGAGGAGTCTCCCGGTCCCGAGGTCGACGCGATCGAGGGCTACCTGATGGCCTTCCGCCGCGACGTGCTCCGCGACGTCGGTCTGTTCGACGAGAAGTTCAAGTGGTACCGGACTGCCGACATCGAGTGCTCGTTCCGCGTGAAGGACGCGGGGTTCCGAGCGCTCGTCGTCGACGTACCGGTCGCCAAGCACGAGCACCGGATGTGGTTCGAGACCGACCCCGCCGAGCGCGGCAAGTGGTCGAAGCGCAACTACTACCGCTTCCTCGAGCGTTTCCGCGGACGCTTCGACCTCACGGTGGCGGCAGAGAGGCACCCCGATGCCTGACGCCGCCGCTCGCAACCGGAAGGGATCTCGTGGGTGACACGTTCGTCGCGCTGACGATCATGGCGTGGCTCGCCTACGTCGCCAGCCGCGTGCTACGCCGGAGCCTACCCGAGTTCATCGCGTTCCTCCTCGTCGGGGTCCTGCTCGGCCCCGAGGGCGCGGGCCTGATCGACGCAGGCGATCTCGGTCGGTTGAGCGGGATCACGGGTGTGGCCCTGGCCATCCTGATGTTCATCATCGGGGAGCGCGTCTCGTTCCGCTCCCTGCGCGTGCGGGCGTGGGTCCCGGCGGTCGGAGCGATCCAATACGTGGTGGCGGCCGGCGCGGTGTTCGGGGCCGCGACCTGGGCGGGCGCCGATCGGGACACCGCGCTGCTGCTCGGCGCCCTCGGAGGGGCGGGGGCGCCGCTCACCGTCTCGGCCGTTGCGGCCTCGGTCCGCGCCCGAGGCCAGTACGTCGAAGGGTTGGTCGGCGTGCACGCCGTCGCGGACGCGCTCGCGGCGATGGTGTTCGCGGGGCTGCTGGCGGTGCTCGCCGGGACGAACGGCGAGCCGGTCGAGACCCTGGCCCGGTTCCTGCGACTGGGTGCCGGTGGCGTGGCGCTGGGGGCCGTCGTCGGATGGGTGACCGCGCGGTTCGGTTCCAGCATCGAGACCACCGGGGAGCTGCTGCTGTTCGTGCTCGTGCAGGTCCTGGCGACGGCCGCGCTCGCGGAGTTCCTCGGGGTCTCGCTGCCGCTCGCCGCCCTCACGACGGGCGCGGTCGCGGGCTCGCTCGGGACGGCCGACGCTGCCCAGCGGACGTTCGTCGCAGCCCGCTCCGTCGAGCAGCCTCTCTACCTGCTCTTCTTCGCCCTCGCGGGGGCCTCGATCCACATCGGCGAGCTCGGCGCGCTGGGGGTGCTCGGGCTCGCGTACCTGTTGTCCCGCACGGTCGGCAAGCTCCTCGGCGGGTTCCTCGGCGGCCTGGCCGGCCGGCTCGGCGAGAGGCGCTCGGCGACGCTCGGGATCGACCTGATCCCGCAGGCGGGCGTCGCCGTCGGCCTGGCGGTCATCGCGGCCGAGCAGCTGCCTGGACCCGGAGCCGAGGTGGCCTCGATCGTCCTCGGGAGCGTGGTCGTGTTCGAGCTCGTCGGCCCGATGCTCGTCGTGCGGAACCTCAAGAGGGACGCGCGCGAGCCGGAGGCGCATCACGCCGCTGGTCCGGTCGACCACTCCCTGCCGCGGCATGTCCTCGTGGCCTCCGCGGTTGCCGCCGACGTCCCGGACTGGGTGATCGACCTGTGCGCGCGGAACCACGCGGAGCTCACCGTCGCCGTCTACGGAGAGGAGGACGAGGACGTCGTCGCGCTCCGCTCGCGGACCGGGCGACGGGGCGTCCCCTTCCGCTTCGTGCCGCTCCGGGGCGAGAGCTTCACGGGCGCGGTGATCCGCGCGGCGCGCGAGGCCTCGGCGGAGCTCGTCGTGCTGCTCGTGGCGGCCGCCGACGCCAACCGCGACGCCCGCCTCCTGCTGCTGCCGCACGAGCGGATCGCGCGGCACCTCACGTGTCCGGTCCTGTTCCTCCCCGCGACGACGCAAGAGCGGTCTCGGCCGGGCCCGCTCAGGCGGCTGCTCGGCGACCGTCTGCCGTAGATCCCGCGGCCCAACGCCCCCAGGCGGCCGGACCCGAGCTAGATGCCGGGGAGCGAACCGGGGGGCGGCGGCGGGGTCACGACGATGTCCGGGCCGGGCTGCGGCTCGGCGTCCTTAGGCGCGCCGTTGCCGCGCTCGCGGCGGAGGGCGTCGATGTCGGGGACGGGCTTGGTCCCCTCGAAGTACTCGAGAAGGTCCTTGCCGTCGATGACCTCGGTCACCATGAGGAGCTCGGCCATCTCGTCGAGGAAGGCCCGGTGCTCGCTGAGCACCTTCGTGGCGCGGTCGTGTGCCTCGTTCACCAGGCGGGCGACCTCGGCGTCGATGCGCTCGGATAGGGCCTCGGAGAACTCGGGTGCGGCTCCCGGGTAGAAGAACCCGCCGCCGCGCATCCCATCGGGGCCGAAGGACAGCGGGCCGATCTCGTCGCTCATGCCGTACTCGGTCACCATGGCGCGGGCGATCTCGGTCGCGCGCTCCAGGTCGTTCTGCGCGCCGGTCGAGATCTGCGTCGAAGCAGATCTCCTCGGCCGTGCGGCCGCCGAGCAGGACCGCGAGCGGTCCTCGAGCTCGGGCTCGGTCAGGAGGTAGCGGTCCTCGAGCGGGCGCTGCATCGTCATGCCGAGCGCCGCCGCCCCGCGGGGGATGATCGACACCCGGTGCACGGGGTCGGCGTGTCCGACGGTGAGCGCGACGAGGGCGTGGCCCATCTCGTGCTTCGCGACGATCTCCCGCTCCTTCTCCGACATCACGCGGCTCTTGCGCTCGAGGCCGGCGACGCACCCGGTCGATCGCCTCCTCGAGCTCGACCATCGTCGACGGCGTTCTTCTCCTTGCGCGCGGCGAGCAGCGCCGCCTCGTTCACGATGTTCGCCAGGTCGGCCCCGGTGAAGCCCGGGCGTGCGCGCGGCGAGCACCTGAAGGTCCACGGTCGGGGTCGAGCGCGACGCCGCGCGCGTGGACGCGCAGGATCGCCTCCCGGCCCTTCAGGTCGGGCGCGGTCCACGACGACCTGGCGGTCGAACCGCCCCGGCCGCACGAGCGCCGGGTCGAGCACGTCGGGCCGGTTCGTCGCGGCCATGATGATGACGCCCTTGCGTGGAGTCGAACCCGTCCATCTCGACGAGGAGCTGGTTCAGCGTCTGCTCGCGCTCGTCGTGGCCGCCGAAGCCGGCGCCCATCGCGCCGGCGCGTCCCTTGCCGATCGTGTCGATCTCGTCGAGGAACACGAGGCACGGCGCCTTCTCCTTGGCCTGCTGGAAGAGCTCGCGCACGCGCGCGGCGCCGAGGCCGACGAACATCTCCACGAACTCCGAGCCCGACATGAAGAAGAACGGCACGTTCGCCTCGCCGGCCACCGCCCGGGCGAGCAGCGTCTTGCCGCATCCCGGAGGCCCTAGGAGCAGCACGCCCTTCGGGATCCGCCCGCCGAGGCGCTGGTACTTCTTCGGGTTCTTCAGGAAGTCGACGATCTCCTTCAGCTCGTCCTTCGCCTCGTCGACGCCGGCGACGTCGGAGAAGGTCGTCTTCATCTCCTTGCGGTCGTAGATCTTGACCTTGTTCTTCCCGAGGTTGAGCGCCGCCGAGGCCCCGGCGCCGCTCATCCGTCGGATCAGGAAGAACCACAGCAGCCCGAACAGCAACAGTGGCACGACCCAGCCGATCAGGAAGCCTGTGAGCTGGTTGGGCGTCTCGCCCGTGTACGCCACGGCCTTCTGGTCCAGCAGGTCCGTTAGCTTGGTCGTCCCCTGGTCGGTCGGCGGGATCGTGGTCGTGAACTGGACCTCGCTCCCGTCCTTCTGGTACGTGCCCGAGACGTTCGCGGCCGAGACCTTCAGCGTGCCGACGATCTGTCCGTCCTGGACCTTCTGCAGGAACTCGGAGTAGTCGAACTGGCTCAGGCGAGGGGCCGCGACGGTCTGGAACACGACCAGGACCAGCAGGAACCCGACGATCCACAGCCAGGGCGACGTGGGCATGCGGCGGCCGCTCGGGTCCCCCGAGGGCCCGCCGAAACGCCCGCGCCGATCCCTGTCGTTCGCCATCTGCACCCATCTTCGCACCTGCCCCGAACATGTGACAGGAGACCGCCGCCGGCGAGCGCGGGTACGCTGGTCCAGACGTGGGATCGACGGTGAAGACGGACGAGCTCGGGCAGACACATGGCGAGGCGTAACGCGGCCGCGCCGCCCGAGGACGCCGCGCTCCGTGCTCGGTTCGAGCGGGACGTCGTCCCCCTCCTGCCGAACCTGTACTCGGCGGCGCTGCGACTCACGCGGAACCCGACGGACGCCGAGGATCTCGTGCAGGAGACGTACCTGCGTGCCTACCGAGGCTTCGCGGGGTTCGAGGAGGGCACCAACCTGCGGGCGTGGATGTACCGCATCCTCACGAACACGTTCATCAACACCTACCGGAAGAAGCAGCGCGAGCCGATCACGGTCCAGGACGACGAGATCGAGGACTGGTTCTTGTACGACCGGCTCGGCGTGTCGGGCGTGGAGGCCTCGGCAGAGTCGGAGGTGCTCGATCGCCTGCCGGACGAGGACGTGCAGCGCGCGGTCGAGGCCCTGCCGGAGGGGTTCCGGATGGCCGTGCTGCTTGCCGACGTCGAGGGGTTCTCCTACAAGGAGATCGCCGAGATCCTCGACGTGCCGATCGGAACCGTCATGTCGCGGCTCCACCGGGGAAGGAAAGCGCTGCAGAAGGCGTTGTGGGAAACGGTGCGGGAGCGTGGTCTCGTTGCAGGATGAATGCCGGCAGGTGCTGGAGCAGGTCGAGCTCTACCTCGACGGTGAGCTCGATCCCAGCCTGCATGCCCAGATCCATCGGCACCTGGAGGCGTGCGGGCCGTGCATGGACCACTCGGACTTCCAGCGCCACCTGAAGGACCTCCTCCGCGCGAAGTGCGGTTGCGATCAGGTCCCCGATGAGCTCCTCGAGCGGATCCGCTCGACGTACACCGAGCCGACCCCGTAGCGACTCGAACCGTCCCGACCCCCACGCCGGATCTCCGGTCGAGGAAGCGTGGCGAGGGGAACCCGTCCCGGAGCCCTCCCCCGCCTCGAAGCGGGGAAGCGAAGGGCGCATCTGCACCCACCCCGGGTGCACGACGACGCTGTCCGTCTACAACCGCTCCGAGCACTGTTGGCAGCACCAGGACGTGGTCTTCCCGAGCCTGCGCGGCAAGCGCCTGACACCCGGCCCCTCGTCCCCGGACCCGTGAACCGCCGAACGGGCGTATCCTCCGCGGGACCGTGCCCGCGGTAGCTGCCCGTACGAGGAGAGGAGGCGACGTGGACCCGGTCGCGCACGACGACGTGATCCCGCAACTGGCGGAGCATCTGCGGTCCGTCTTCGAGTCGAGCCCCGACGGCGTCTACGTCTGGCTCGACGAGACGCACTGGACGTGCAACGAGCGGCTCGCGGCGATGTTCGGCTATGCGGTGGACGAGCTCGAGAACACGGCGCATCTCCTGCAGCGCCTCGTGCATGAGGACGATCAGGGCAGTGTGTCCTGGAACTACTGGAACCGCGTCCAGGCTCAGGCCTTCCCCGTCACGTTCCGGTTCACCGGCGTGCGCAAGGACGGCTCGACCTTCGGAGCCGAGACGGACATGATCCCCCTCACGTACGGCGGGCACGTCGTCGCCTACCACTTCGTGCGGCGGGTCGGTGACTGAGGCCCGCGAACCCGACTGCTCCGGTAGCATCTCGTGGTCCCGGTGGGGGTGGAGTGATGGACGAGTTGGGCACGATCCTCGGCGTCTGGGCGCACCCGGACGACGAGACCTACCTGACGGCAGGGCTGATGGCTCGCGCCGTCCGCGACGGCTCGCGGGTCGTGTGCGTCACGGCCACGCGCGGCGAGGGCGGCTCGATGGACGAGGAGGTCTGGCCGTCCGAGACCATGGGCGCGGTCCGCACCGCGGAGATGGAGCGCTCGCTCGAGATCCTCGGCGTGACCGAGCATCTCTGGCTCGACCTGCCCGACATCGACATGGACACGGCCCTGCCCGAGGAGGGCTACGACGAGGTCCGAGCGCTCGTCGCCGAGGTCCAACCCGACACCATCCTCACCTTCGGTCCCGACGGGATGACGGGTCACCACGCACACATGTCGGTGAGTCGGTGGGCGACCGAGGCGCTGCACGAGGCCGGCAAGGCCGGCTCGCGGGTGCTGTACGCGACGGCGACGCCGGAGTGGGCCAAGGAGTTCCTGCCTATCTGGGAGCCGTTCGACGTCTTCCGGCCCGGCACGCCTCCGGTGACCCCCCGTGAGGATCTCGCGATCGACTTCACGCTGCCCGCCGACCTGCTCCAGGTGAAGGTGGAAGCCATCCTCGCGCACCAGAGCCAGGTCCAGGCCATCTTCGAGGCCGTGGGTGAAGACGTCTGGTGGCGACAGATGTCGTTCGAGGGGTTCCGCGTCGGCGCCGTGAAAGGAGCGTGAGGTGAG
Organism: uncultured Actinomycetes bacterium; assembly: GCA_963708985.1. GTDB lineage: Bacteria > Actinomycetota > UBA4738 > UBA4738 > HRBIN12 > HRBIN12. The sequence goes on along the minus strand of CAVPUQ010000009.1, from coordinate 98,458 downwards.
CCAGCCTCCCGACCCGGTCCGCGACCTCGACTGGGACCCGAAGCGGGCGCGCGCGTTCGCCGACGGCGCGGCCGACCTGTGGGAGGAGCTGCTCGAACGACTGCCGGACCTGCCGGTCCGACGCCGATGGTCGACCGAGGAGGTCCGCGCCGCCGTCGCGATCCCCGTGCCGGACGAGCCCATGGCCGACGAGGATCTCCTCTCCTACCTCCGCGAGGTCGTGTTCGAGTGGTCCAGCTACCTCGGGCACCCCCGGTTCATGGCGTACATCTCGGGGGCGGGGACGGTTCCGGGTGCCGCCGCCGACCTGCTCGCGGCCGGGCTCAACATGAACGTCGGCGGGTGGCAGCTCTCGCCCTCGGCGACCGAGATCGAGCTCGCAGTCACCCGCTTCTTCGCGAGCGATGTGTTCGGACTGCCCGAGGGGGCCGGCGGACTCATCACCTCGGGCGGCGCGATGGCGAACTTCATCGCGCTGAAGGCCGCCCGGGATCATCGGGCGGGTTGGGACGTCCGCCTCGAGGGCATCCTCGCGGGACCTCAGCTCGGCCTGTACCTGTCGACCGAGACCCACGTCGTGAGCGACCGTGCCGCCGACATGCTGGGGATCGGCTGGTCGAACGTGCGACACGTCCCGGTCGGTGAGGACTTCCGGATGCGCGTGGACGAGCTGCAGGCGCAGATCGCCCGCGACCGCGATGCGGGCATCCGGCCGTTCGCGGTCGTCGGCACGGCCGGGACGGTCTCGACCGGCGTGGTGGACCCGCTCGGCGACATCGCCGACGTGTGCGAGCGAGAAGGCCTGTGGTTCCACGTCGACGGCGCGTACGGGGGTCCGGCGATGCTGGCCGAGGACCTGCGTCCGCTGTTCGCCGGCATCGAGCGCGCCGACTCCATCGCGTTCGACCCGCACAAGTGGCTCTACACCCCGCACTCGGGCGGGTGCGTGCTCCTGCGGGACCTCTCGCTGCTCCAGGATTCGTTCGACGTCCAGCCCTCGTACGTGCACCAAGTGAAGGAGCTCACGCACGCGGGGGTGGATCTCGGGCGGTTCGGGCCGCAGTTCAGCCGGAGCTTCTGGGCGCTGAAGGTATGGGTATCGCTGCTCGCGCACGGGCGCGCCGCGTATGGGCGGCGGATCTCGCACGACGCCGAGCTCGCCCGGTACCTGGGCCGCCGGGTGCAGGAGCACCCGGCGTTCGAGCTGGCCACGCCGGTCGGACTGTCGATCTGCTGCTTCCGGTACGTACCGCCCGACCTCCCGAGGCTCCCCGCCGCGAGGAGTACCTCAGCAGATTGAACGAGCGTCTGATGGGCGAGATCCAGGTGGACGGTCGGGTCTTCCTGTCGAACGCGGTCCTCGGCGACGCGTTCGTGCTTCGTGTGTGCATCGTCAACTTCCGCACCGAGGCCGAGGACATGGACGCCGTGCTCGAGATCGCCGCCGAGCTCGGCGCGAGGCTCGACGCCGAGATGCGGCCCGAGGACCTCCGGTGAGCGGCGCCTTCGCGTTCCTCGGCGCCGGCGAGTTCGAGCCGTGGTCCGAGGTCGTGGACCGCTGGGTGCTCGAGCGCGCCGACGGCGACGGCCGTGTGCTCGTCGTGCCGACCGCCTCGGCCCCCGAGGGCGACGAGGTGTTCGAGGAGTGGGCACGGAAGGGCCTCGAGCATTTCGAGGGCCTCGACGTTCCGGTCGAGGTCGTGCCGATCAAGACGCGAGAGGACGCCGAGCGCGAGGACCTCGCGCGGCGCGTCCATGAGGCATCGGTCGTGTACTTCTCCGGTGGGAACCCGTATCACCTCGCGACCGTGCTCCGCGGCTCGGCGTTCTGCCGCGCGATGTTCGAGCGGCTCGAGGACGGGCTCGGTTTCGTCGGGTGCAGCGCCGGCGTGGCCTGCCTGACCGAGACGACCTACGACACGGCCGTGCAGGACCTCACCTCGAGCGAGGTCTGGAAGCCGGGGCTCTCGTACGTACGCCGCGTCCTGTTCGCCCCGCATTGGGACATGGTCGAGCAGTGGTTCCCCGGCGCGCAGACGTTCATCGTGTCCTCGCTCGAGCCCGGCCAGACGCTGGTCGCGATCGACGAACAGACGGCGATGGTCGGCGACGGCCGGCGGTGGGACGTGCTCGGCCGTGCGGGCGTGCACCTGCACCGCGACGGTGCGTGGACGGACCACCCGGCAGGCGACGGCGTTCGACCTGCCCCTCGAGCTCACCCGGTCGGCGTAGCCCGATGGCCGGAACGCTCACCCGCGAGAGCCCGATCGAGGGGCGGGCGCCCGAGATCGTGAAGGTGCTCTCGAAGGCCTACCCCGACGCCAAGGTGGCGCTGCGGTTCTCGAACCCGCTCGAGATGCTCGTGGCCACGATCCTGTCGGCCCAGTGCACGGACGAGAAGGTGAACGAGGTCACAACCACGCTGTTCCGCAAGTACCGCAAGGCCGAGGACTACCTGGAGGTTCCCGAGGACGAGCTGCGCGCCGACATCAAGCCGACCGGGTTCTTCAACCAGAAGGCCGCCTCGGTCCGCACCGCGTGCCAGCGGATCGTCGAGGCCTACGGCGGGGAGGTCCCCGACACGATGGAGGACCTGATCACGCTGCGAGGCGTCGCACGGAAGACCGCGAACATCGTGCTCGGCAACGCGTACGGCAAGGTCGAGGGCATCGCGGTCGACACGCACGTGAAGCGCCTCGCGAACCGCCTGGGGTTCAGCGAGGAGACGGACCCGGACAAGATCGAGCAGGATCTCATGCGCCTCGTCCCCAAGGAGCGGTGGTTCGACTTCACCTACGTGCTGATCGACCACGGCCGGGCGGTATGCGTGGCACGCAAGCCGAGGTGCCAGGACTGCCCGGTCAACCACCTGTGCCCCTCGAGCCTCGTCTGACCGCGCCGCTAGACTCGCCGCGATGGCGGTACGTCCGTTCGCACCCGACGCGTTCCCGACGATCGTCGCTCACCGCGGCGCCTCGTCGACGCACCCCGAGAACACGCTGGCATCCTTCGAAGCGGCGATCGCCCTAGGAGCGTCGGCGGTCGAGCTCGACGCTCGGCTCACGGCCGACGGCGTCGTCGTGGTCATGCACGACCCCGACGTCTCGCGGACGACCAGCGGCGAGGGCCTGGTGCACGAGCTCACGTCGGAGCAGGTCCGCGCGCTCCAGGCCGGAACGTACGAGGTCCCGGCACGCGTGCCCACGCTCGCCGAGGCGCTCGAGGCGCTGTCGGGACGGGCGGCGGCCGCGATCGAGATCAAGAACATCCCCGGAGAGCCCGCGTACGAGTCGGACCACGAGTCGATCGTCCGGGCCGCCCTCACCGAGCTCGACCGCACCGCGTTCGACGGCCCGGTTCTCGTTCTCTCGTTCAACCCGCACTCGATCGCGGCGACGAAGGCGCTCGCACCCGAGGTCGCCACCGGGTTCCTCACGAGCGAGCTGGTCGACCCGCGCGAGGCGCTCGCGCACGCCGCGGCGTGGGGCCACGACATGGTGCTTCCCGGCAGCCGGGCCCTCATCCCGGCCGGGGAGGCGTTCGTCGCCGAGGCGCACGCGGCCGGCCTTCGTGTGGGTACGTGGACGATCGACGACGCCGCGACCGTGCGGATGCTGCTCGGGTGGGGGGTCGACGCGGTGGCATCGAACGACCCGGCGATGGCTCTCGCTGAGCTCGCCGCCTCCCGGGGTTAGCCGGACATGTTCCGGCGCAAGCGCTTGCCGCCCGGTCTCGAGGCCGCGTACGAGGCGTTCCTGTCGACCGTGGCGTCGCTCGAGCACGGCAAGGCTGCCCTCACCGAGTCGGTGCCGGGGACGCGCCAGCCGGGGCGCCCGCTGGCCGAGACGCTCCTGGTGTTCGAGGAAGACCTGCGCGAGGCCGACGCCGCGATGGCCGCGTGGCGCGTGCCCGAGCTCGAGCGTGAGTGGCTCGACGCGGAGGGGTCGATCCGAACGTGTCGCGCGATGGCGGAGCGTTTGCGCCTGGAGGCCGAGGTTCCGGTCGGGTTCGAGACGCTGATCGGCACGATCGGCGACCTCATGGCCCCGCTCCAGTCGTTCGAGGTCGCCGAGCGCCGCTTCCGCGAGCTCCGGGTGTCGCGGTGACCGAGTCGCTCGAGGCGATCCGCGACGAGGTCGTCGGCTGCCGCGCCTGCCCCCGCCTGATCGACTGGCGCGAGCGCGTGGCGCACGAGAAGGTCGCGCGCTTCGCCGACCAGGTCTACTGGGGCCGACCCGTGCCGGGGTTCGGCGACCCGGCGGCGCGCGTGCTCGTGCTCGGGCTCGCGCCGGCCGCGCACGGGGGCAACCGGACCGGCCGCATCTTCACCGGCGACCGCTCGGGCGACTTCCTGTTCGGGGCGCTCCACCGCTCCGGGTTCGCGAACCAGCCGACCTCGGTCTCGCGCGACGACGGCCTCGAGTTGCACAGCCTCTACGTCGACCGCGGTGAACCGGTGCGCGCCGCCGGGGAACAAGCCCACGCCCGAGGAGCGCGACCGATGCCTCCCGTTCCTCGAGCGCGAGATCCGCGCCCTGCCCGAGCTTCGCGTGGTCGTGGCCCTCGGCGAGTACGCGTGGAAGGGGGCGCTCCGCGCGTTGTCGGCGCTCGGCAACGTCGCGAAGCCGCGCCCCAGGTTCGGCCACGCCGCCGAGGCGTCCGTCGGTCCGTACGTCCTGCTCGGCAGCTTCCACCCGAGCCAGCAGAACACCTTCACCGGCAAGCTCACGCCACCGATGCTCGACGCCGTGCTTGAGCGCGCCCGGGCGCTGGCGACGGCCCGCCGCGGGCGGCCCTGAGGGCGCCGGCTACCCGTCCAGGCGCTCGAAGCGGCCATCGTGCATGACGAGGGCGCGATCGAGGAACTGCCGCGCCGTCCCGTCGTGCGTGGCCATGAGGCACGCGGTGCCGTCGTCGCAGGCCTCGCGGATCACGGAGAAGACGCGGTCGGTCCACCCGCGATCCTGGTGGCACGTCGGCTCGTCCGCGACGAGCAGGCGAGGGCGCAGCAGGAGCGCACGAGCGACCGCGGCGCGCTGCTGCTCGCCCACCGAGGTCTCGTGCGGCTGCCGCTCGGCGAGGGCCGTGAGACCGAGCGTGTCGAGCAGGGCCGAGACGCGCTCGGGGTGTTTGCCGAGCGAACCCCCGAGCTTCGCGGGGTACGCGATGTTCTCCCGAACGGTCAGCTCGTCCATCAGGCCGAGCGTCTGCGGGACCACCGCGACGTCGCTCCAGCTGGGCGGGTCGCCCTCGCTCGACCCGTCCCCGCGTTCGATCGAGCCGCGGTCGGCGCGCTCCCAGGCGGCGACGAGGCTGAGCAGTGTGGTCTTCCCGGACCCCGACCGGCCGACGACGCCGACGAGCTCGCCCGCCCGAACCTCGAACGACACCCCGTCGACCGCGTTGACATGCTCGTCCGCTCGCTCGAAGGTCCTTACCAGATCCCGAACCCGGAGTCGGGGTGCTCCATCCGAACGCGGATCCCAGCCCCGCTCGACCTCCGCCGCCCGGCTCGGCGGGGCCTGCGCGGGGTCCCCGACCCGGCCGTGGTCGAGGCGGAGCACCGTGTCGGCGACGCGGATGACGGCCTCGTCGTGCGTCGCCAGGATCAGGGTGATGCCCCGGTCGCGCAGCACGCGGATCCGTCCCAGAACCGCCGCGGCCGAGGCGTCGTCGAGCTCCGCCGTGGGCTCGTCGGCCACGACGATCCGAGCGCCTCCCGCGAACGCCTGGGCGAACGCGGCCCGCTGTTGCTCGCCGCCCGAGAGCTGATGCGGCAGGTGATCGGCCCGGTGCTCGATGCCGAGCTCCTCGAGGATCCCTCGGGCATCGCGAGGATCGGCGAGGCGAGCGAGATGCTCGCCGACGGTCAGGTGTGGGACGAAGTTGTCGGAGGGTCGCTGGAACACGTAACCGACGCTCTCGCGCCGGAGCCGGCGCCGGACGCTCCGCGAGGCTCGACCGATCGATCTGCCGGCCACGACGATCGAGCCCGAGGTCGGCACGTCCATCCCCGCGATCAGCCGGAGCAGCGAGGACTTCCCGCTCCCGCTCGGTCCGGCGACAGCGACGATCGAGCGGGAGTGGAACGTCGCGGTGACTCCACGGAGGGCGTGCACCCTGCCGGAGGCCGCTCGGAAGGTCCTGTCGACGTCATCGCACCGGACGATGGGCGACTCACTCGGCAACCCGCATCACCTCCGCCAGGTCCACCGACCGGGCATGCCGGTCAACGAGGACGGACCCCGCCCACGTCACGAGCGCCGCGCCGACCGCGGTGGCAACGATCGGTGCGCTCGGCGTGAGGAAGAGCGGCCCCGGCGGGATCGCCTCGAAGGGGTCGAGGAACGGGACCGTCACCCGGGCCACGATGAACGCGAGTGCGGTCCCTACCGCGAACCCGATGCCGACCATGAGACCGAGCTCGAGGGCGAGCGCCCCTCGGCGCTGCCTCCGCGTCATGCCCATCCGGGTCGAGAGCGCGAACGCCACGGTCTGCGACCGCTGCCGTACCCGCAGGTAGAGCAGCATACTGACGAGGGTGAGCACCGCCGCGATCGTCCCGAGCACGTTCACGATCGCGAACGTCTCGACGGTCGCCGCGATCGCCGGGATGTCCTCGACCTCGCGGGCGGTGATCGTTTGGTAGACGGGGATCCCCTCGTTCGCGAGGGCGCGCTGGATCTCGAGGCGGCCGACGGGCGCCCAGAGCTCCGCCCAGCCGTGGACGAAGGGGTTCGCGTCGGACAGCCGTTCCGTGAGTGCCCGCTCGTCCAGGACCACCAGCGGCCGGCGCGAGATCAGGCCGGGGAAGGCGTCCACACGCTCGACCACCTCGACCGGAACGGTCACGCTTCCGACGACGAGCTCGCTCGCCTCGAGGGCGCCGCCGGCTGCCAGCACGATCGGCAGGAAGCCCGTCGGGTTCGGATCGTCGATGGCTCGCACGATCTCGTCCAGCGACCGCTCCCCGAACGCGTCGTTCCAGTAGGCGGCTTCCGCGAACGTCTCCGGGTCGATCGCGAGCAGGTCGAGGGCGCGCCCGGAGGCGAGGTGGACCCCCTCGCCCACCTGGAGCACCCGCGTGATGGGGAACGGGGCGTCCTCCGGCGCCGGCGAGACGTAGCCGATCTGGGCGGCCACCTCGCTCCCGACGAACACCCTCGCCTTGGCGCTGACGGTTGACCGCAGCGATGCCGAGGTCAACTGAGCGTCGATGAACATCCCCAGGCACAGCCCCGTTGCGCCGACGAACGCCACCGCGAGTGCGCCACCCGTCGTGAGCCGCCGCGTCGCCAGGTACACGGCGGGCGAGGAATGGCCGGTGGCCGCACGCAGACCGCGGAAGCCGAGGTGCGCGAGGCGTCCCGCCAGGAACGCGAACCCCACCAGCACCAGGAAGGGGAACGCGACGAGCGCGAGGCTCGGGCGGCCGACCCCCAGCTCCGGGTCCAGGTAGAAGGCGCCACCCTGGTCGAGCCGTCGGTACGCGAGGTAGCCGAGCCAGATCGCCCCGAGCTCCCAGGGCACGGCCGCCGCCAGGCGGGCGAAGCGTCCGCCGTGCGGGTCGACGAGCCGCGCGTACGTGCGCCCGGCGACGAGCCCGACGAGCGCCACCGCAGCGACCGCGCCGAGCGCCGTCCTCGTCGCGGCGTCCGCGTAGGCCGAGCGCTCGATCGCCCCGTCGGGTCCGACGCCCGACACCGCCAGGGTCGCGAGCGCGTACCCGAGCGCCCCGCCGACGACGGCCGGCAGCAGCGCGCCGACGGCGTTGTAGGTCCCCACGAGCGACGGTGAGGTCCCGCGGGCGTGGAGCCACGCCGCCTCGGTCCTGCGAGCCCGCACCGACGACGCTCCCACCGCTGCGACGACCACGAGCGCGACCGCGAGCGCCGCGATCTCGAGCACGTCCGCGGGTCCCCGCACGACGACGACCCGGCGCTCCGCCTCGTCCACGACGTCGTCGATGGACGACGTGAGCGACGTGGACGCGTCCGCGATCGGCACCCCCCAGCGGGCGACGCAGCAGAACAGCGTCTGGCCCAGGCGCGACCGCTGGAACGGGATCGTGTGGAGGCTCGTCTCGTACCGGTCGAGCGCCTGCACCTCGTCGAGGCTTGCCGCGGTCGGGTCCGCGACGGGAGCCTGCCACGAGAACGTGGCCGAGGTCTGTCCCAGTTCCCGCATCGTCGCGAGGGCGAGGCCACGCGTCGTGAGGATGGGCTGTGGCGGAGGTGGGACGTCGGAGTTGACTTCCTCCAGCCGGAACGCATCCTGCCACTGGAGCCAGAAGCCGTCGGCAGGCCACGCGAAGTAGATGTCGCGGTAGATGCCGTCGACCGCGACCTCGACGGTCTCGGGGTGTCGGATCGAGGGGTCGGTCAGCGCGATCGTGTCGCCGGGGCCGACGCCGAGGTCCTCGGCGATCAGCTCCGGGACCCAGACCCCGTCGCCCTCGGATCCAGTCACGCGCTCGACGTGCTCGACCACGCCTCGCGCCCCGAACAGCCTGCCGGACTGGGTCCCCTGCTCGCCGTCGACCGAGAGGGCGACCGGCTCGCCCACGACCCCCGCGATCGGCTCGCCGAGGGCGGGGTCGCCGGCGAGCAGTTCTCGCGCAGCGGCATCCACGGCGTCGATCTCCGGGGTCCGCGCCGGGAAGCCGGGACGGGAGGGGAGGAACGGTGAAGGCTCGGTCCGGACGGGGTCGAGCGGCAGGTTCACGAACCGGTATGTGATGCCGGCGCCGTATGGCGTGATGTGCGGACGCCCGATCGCGGCCGTGACGATCTCGCTCGCCGTGGCCGACAGGAAGAAGGGATAGGCCGCTGCGGCAAACGTCAGCAGCGCGGTCCCGGCTAGCACCGCCGCGAAGAGCGCCGGGTACCGGAGCAGCACGCGCGGTGCGGTGCGCCAGAACGCGTCGCGGAACCACGCGGGTCTCGACGCGCCCCTCACGCTGGGAGATACGTCCGTTCCGTGCGTCTTGGCTCTCGCGGCCGCGACGCCCCGCGGGTCGGGCACCCCCGCACTCCGAGCGCGCTACCCGGACGAGTCCACGAACGGCTGCGGCACTCCGAGCCGGCCGTCCGACCACGTGTAGTAGGTCGTCGTGCCCGAGGTCGCGCTATCCGTGTAGTCGCCGAAGTTGGGGACGATGAGCGTCGAGGTGTTCGTCCAGTCCGTCGGTCCGGTCGAGATGGTGAAGTCGCTCGCGGCTATGGACTCGGCCGGTCGGATCTCGCCCAGGTAGTCCGTGACGGAGGAGTCCGCTCCGTGGAAGCGGCGGTCGTACCACGACGTGCGGATGCTGCCGTCGGTGCCGATCGACAGCGCCGGGAGGAAGTGCAGCGCGTAGCTCTCGTCGTCGTTCACGCGACGGATCGGCGTCATCGTCTCGAGGTCGAGCGCCGCGGTCCGGAGCCAGATGTCGCCGAGCGGGTGGGCACTCGCGTCGTTCCAGACGAAGACGAGGCGATGCCGCACGCGGTCGACGGCGATCCTCGGGAAGTCGTTGCCGGAGCCCCGGTTGTACCCGGCGATCGAGACCGTGTTCATCGAGCGCACACCGCCGTCGGCGGTGGCGTTGACCTGCCCACGCGTGAAGACGATCGGGTCGGCCACGGAACCGTGATCGGGTGCCAGCGCGGCCGCCGGCACGCGCTCGACATGCAGGTACACGTACGGGTCGAGCCCGAGGAACATGGTTCGCGTCGATGTTGCCCCACGCGACGTAGACGTCTCCGTTCGGGGCGACGGCCGGATAGGCTCCCTGGTTGAGGGCGCCGCAGCGGTCGGCCGGCGCCGAGACCAGCCCGGGGCAGTACTCCTCTTCCGGCCACACGACCGCGCGCGGCGCGAAGTCCGTCTCGGACAGCAGGGCGGGATCCGCGGGCACCGCGCCACGCACGACCTCGATCTGGCCGAGTCCGCTGTGTCGGCTGCCCAGGAAGACCGCGTGTATGACAGCGCGAGCGTCCGCGAGGTTGGGTCGTAGGACAGGAACTCCTTGTCGAGCATGCTCGCCCGACCCCGACCGCGAGCGCCACCGTCGCCTGGGCCCCGCCTGTCTCGCAGTCGACGAGGTTCGACGGGAGGTACAGGCTCGCGACGATGAAGTGCGTCCCGTCCACGGCGACGATCGTCGGATCGCCACGCCACTGCTGGTTCTGGTCGTCGTTCGGCAGCCCGATGAGGTCGGTGAATGTCGCCCCGCCGTCGCTCGAGTACCCGACCCCTGTGCCCGAACCGAGCAACGTCGTTGGCATCGAGCCGGTGAGGAACGCCGTCGCGTCGTTCCAGGCCACGAGCACGCGCTGGCCGGACGCCGCCACCGCGGTCTCGGACTGTCCCGCGCCGAGGTCGCGGGACGGATCGTTCGCGTCCACGTTCATGCCGAGGCCAGGCGCGAACGTCATGGTCAGATCCGGCTCCTCGCCTGAAGCAGCCGGTGGCTTCACCCAGGCCCGCAGCCCCTGGGAGTAGCGACGGAGCGGACCGAGACGTTCGCGAACGACCTCGCGGATCCGCGCGGCGTCTCGGCCCGAGGCGGCGCCCACACCGCCGAACGGTGCGAGCGAGGTCACCAACAGTAGCGCGACGAGGAATACGGGTGCGACGTACTTCTTCCGCTATGGACGGTCCTTTCGGGTACAGGCTCCCGGAGTCTCGACGCGAGGAACGGCGTTGTGAAGCATGCGTCCTCGGGCTCGTACCATCCTCTCGCGGGGCTGGCCGTATCCTGACGACGTATGCGAGGTCATGGTCGATATTTCCGCCCCCTCTCCGAGGAAGATCAGCGCCCGATCCGGAAGAAGACGGTTCGCAGGGTCATCGCCACCTTCCGTCCCTACCGGGGCAAGGTGAACCTGGTCGGTCTCGCGATCGTCGTGACCGCGGGCCTCGGGGTCGTGAACCCGCTCCTCATCAAGATGGTGTTCGACAAGGCGCTGTTCGGTAACCCGGCCGGTGTGTGCGGTGGCGAGGCCTGCCCCAACATGCACAACCTCTATGTGTACGCCGGGCTCATGATCGCGATCCCGATCGTCACGTCGATCATCGGCATCGGGCAGACGTACCTCGCGAACGTGGTCGGCCTCCGCGTGATGCAGGACCTGCGGGACTCGCTCTACTCGCACCTGCAGGCGATGCCGCTGCGCTTCTTCACGACCACGCGGACCGGAGAGATCCAGTCGCGCCTGGCGAACGACGTCGGGAGGGGTGCAGTCGGTGGTCACCGACACGATGTCGAGCATCCTGTCGAACGTCGTGGTGATCATCAGCACGCTCATCGCGATGCTCCTGCTGTCGTGGCAGCTGACGGTGCTCTCGCTCTCGATGCTCCCGCTGTTCCTGTGGCTGACGGCGAAGGTTGGGCGCGCCCGGCGCGAGGTCGCGAGCAGCACGCAGAAGACCCTCGCGGACCTCACGGCCGTGACCGAGGAGACGCTCTCGGTCTCCGGCATCCTGCTGTCGAAGACGTTCGGACGGCGGCAGCTCGAGGAGGACCGGTTCCGTCAGGAGAACCAGCGGCTGACCGGCCTGCAGATCCGCCAGACGATGATCGGCCGGTCGTTCTTCGCGGTCGTCGGGACGTTCTTCTCGATCACGCCCGCGCTCGTCTACCTCGTCGCAGGGTGGGTCCTGAGGAGCGACCCCACCAGCACGGCGATCACGGCCGGAACCCTCGTGTCCTTCACGACGCTGCAATCGCGGCTGTTCTTCCCGATCGGCTCGATGCTGCAGGTCTCGACCGACATCCAGTCGTCGATGGCGCTGTTCGACCGGATCTTCGAGTACCTCGACATGCCGACACGAGATCGTCGACGCACCCGACGCCGTGACGCTTTCGCCGGCCCAGGTCCGGGGTGAGGTCGCGCTCCGACGACGTCTGGTTCCACTACGACGCGCCCCCGGATCGAGCGACGCCGATCAGCCCGACGGACGTTGCCACCGAGGACGTGCTCCGAGAGTGGACGCTCGAGGGGGTCGACCTGCGCATCGAGCCGGGGCAGCTCGCGGCGCTCGTCGGGCCGAGCGGCGCCGGCAAGACGACCATCACGTACCTCGTGCCGCGGCTGTACGACGTGCAAAGGGGCTCCGTCGAGATCGACGGGGTGGACGTGCGGGACATCCGGCTCGAGTCGCTCGGCGACCTCATCGGGGTCGTGACCCAGGAGACGTACCTGTTCCACACGACGATCCGCCGCAACCTCGTCTACGGCAAGCCCGATGCCACGCAGGACGAGCTCGAGGCGGCGGCGCGGGCGGCGAACATCCACGACCGGATCGCCGAGCTGCCCGAGGGCTACGACACGGTCGTCGGCGAGCGCGGGTACAAGCTCTCGGGCGGCGAGAAGCAGCGCCTCGCGATCGCGCGGGTGGTCCTCAAGGACCCCCGGATCTTGATCCTGGACGAGGCGACCTCCAGCCTGGACACGACCTCGGAGCGACTCGTGCAGGCGGCGCTCGAGCCGCTGATGCTCGGTCGCACCACCATCGCGATCGCGCACCGCCTGTCGACGATCCTGAAGGCGGACGTGATCTTCGTCGTGGACCGGGGCCGGATCGTCGAGCGCGGCACGCACCGCGATCTGCTCGAGCGGGGCGGGCTCTACGCGCGGCTGTACGACCAGCAGTTCCGCGGCGGCCTGGTTCAGGCCGAGTGCGAGGACGGCGTCATCCTGTCGAGCGGCGAGGTGGTCCGGACGGCGAGTGGCGGCTGAGGCTCAGTCGATCGGCTTCTCGTAGGTGAGCAGCACGAAGCCGTCGGGGAACACACGGTCGGGGAGCCGTCGGAACCCGAGGCCTTCGTACATGGCCTGAGCCGCCTCCATCCGATGCGTGGTGTGCAGCGTCATGCGCGTCTTGCCGCCTTCGCGCGCCCGCTCGAAGCACGTGGCCATGAGCAGCCTCGCGACGCCGCGTCGTCGGGCATCAGGGTGGACGCCGAGCATGCGGATGTGGGCCTCCTCGGGCGCGAGCGACCCGTCGTCCGCGGGCTCGACCCGCCCGTCGAGCTCGAGGGTCGCGGTGCCGAGGATCCGCGTCCCTTCGACGGCGACGAGGATCGTCGTACGGCCCGCGCGAGCCTCGATGTCCGCGATCCGCCCGAGGTACTCCTCCCAGTCGGCATCGTTCGGACGGACGAACTCGCGGTAGGCCAGCGCCGTCACCTCGCCGGCTTCCGGGTACTCCTCGGGACGCGCCTCGCGGACCTCGATCGACACGACCACCGAGGGTAGCCGAAGCGGACGGTCAAGCACATGGACGGATCTCGCCCGCGCCCGCATGATGGTCGTCGTGAGCGAACCCGACCTGGCTCGGCTGCTGTTGGAGGCGCATCGGGCGCTCGGCGCGGAGCTCGTTTCGACCTTGGCCGAGCGGGGGTACCCGGACATGCGACCGGGGCACGCCGCCGTCTTCCTGCACATCGACCGCCGCTGGGGGACGCGCCTGACCGAGCTCGCCAGGCGGGCCCGTATGACGAAGCAAGGGATGATGCTCGTCGTCGACGATCTCGAACAGCGCGGGTACGTGCGCCGCGTACCCGATCCCGAGGATGCTCGCGCGAAGGTCGTCCGGCTCACCGCGCGCGGGCGTCGCTTCGTGGGTGAAGCTCGGCGGGTCGTGGCCGCGGTCGAGGCGCACACGCGCCGCGAGCTCGGTGACCGTCGCTACGAGACCCTGCGGGACGCCCTGGAGCGCCTCGTCGGTCTGAGCGGCGACGACGAAGGGGAGTGAGCGCCGCGCACCGGGAGAAGGACCTCAGGCGCCGGTGCTCACGTGCAGGAGCGATCCGACCGTGTAGGTGACTGCGGCCGCGGCCGAGCCGATGAGCATCATCCGCAGGCCGGAGACGAGGGAGTTGCGGCCCGTCAGGTAGGACATCCCGGCGCCCACCCCGAAGAGCGCCGAGATCGACAGGACCGCCGACGCGACGACCGCGGCGCTGCCCGAGCCGACCCAGAACGGGACGAGCGGCACGATCGCGCCGATCGAGAACGTCGCGAACGAGGACCCGGCCGCCGCCCACGGCGATCCGAGCCCCCCCTCGGGGTCGAGCCCGAGCTCCTCGCGGGCGTGGGTCTCGAGGGCGACCTTGGGATCGCGCATCAACTCCTCGGCTAAGCGGCCTGCGAGCCCGTGGGAGATGCCCTTGCGTCGGTACAGCTCCGCGAGCTCCTCGCGCTCGGCGTCGTGGTCCGAGCCGATCTCGTGCGCCTCGAGGTGGATCAGGCGCTCGAACACCTCGCGCTGCACACGCATCGAGATGTACTCGCCCGCCGCCATCGAGAACGCGCCGGCGAGCAGGCCGGCCACACCCGCGAGGATGACGACGCTGTTACCGACCCCGGCGCCGGCCACCCCCATGATGAGCGACAGGTTCGACACCAGCCCGTCGTTCGCTCCGAAGATCGCGGCCCGGAGCGCGCCCGACCTGCCCCCGACCCGTTGCTCGTTCCCCGTGGGACCTTCGTGGGGCAGGAGGGGAGCTCGGCGGGTACGCAGGCGCCGAACCGTCGCCGTGAGCAGCGGGAGTCGCTCCTTCGTCACGCGATCGTCGGGGGACAGGTTCGCCACGCGCACAGCGTACGTGGCCCGGGGGGGCCCGACCGCGCCCGCACTCCGACTGGGATAGGCTCGCGGTCGTTCGCCACGGGGAGGTTCCGATGTCAGATCTGCTGAGCCGCGACCGCTTGGTCTTCAAGCAGGCCGCGAAGATCATCGAGATGAACATCGACTTCGCCATCCTCGACGAGGAGGGCAACGAGGTCGGTCGGGTCCGTCAGGAGGGCCAGTCGCAGCTGAAGAAGATCGCCCGGTTCGTGAGCAAGCTCGACCAGTTCATGACGCACACGCTCGCCGTCTATGACGCTTCCGGTGCCAAGGTCCTCGAGCTCACGCGCCCGCGCAAGGTCTTCAAGTCGACCGTGCTGGTGAACGACGGAAGCGGGACCGAGGTCGGCAAGATCGTGCAGGAGAACATGGTGGGCAAGATCCACTTCGCCCTGCAGGACGCCGGCGGCTCCACGATCGGCGCGATCCGCGCCGAGAACTGGAGGGCGTGGGACTTCTCCCTCCAGGACGCTTCGGGCACCGAGGTCGGTCGGATCGCGAAGACGTGGGAAGGGCTGGCTCGGACCGTGTTCACGACGGCCGACCACTACATCCTCGAGAGGTCGCCCACGGCGTCCGCGCCGCTGCGCTCGCTCATGCTGGCCTCGGCCGCCGGCGTCGATCTCGCCCTGAAGCAGGACGCGCGAGGGCTCTCCTAGCCGAGGGAACGTCCGGGCTCGGCCGCGTCCGATCCGGAAGGACGAGCGCGTCCCCGGAGCGCCGATCCAGGGTTTCCGCTACAGCGGGACCGATCGCCTCCGGGGCGTGGGCAGCGGCGGGGTCAGTCGCTGACCCCGTCACGGCCTCGGCGGAGCCGGTCGCCGAGCCGAACGATCAGGCGTGGTCGGGGCTCGTCCACGCTGCCCGCATCGAGGGTATCGCTCGCCGTCGCTCCGCCCGCAACCTCGTTGCCCTCGCCCTCGCCATCCCCGATCTCCGCTGCGACATCGCGCGTAAGCTCGGACTCGACCACTTCGTGCCGGGTCAGGTACGTCGAGACGGTGGCCTGGATGATCGCGGCCGCGGGCAGCGCCATGAACGCGCCGAGTAGGCCCGAGATCGCGCCCCCCGACAGGGCCGCGAAGAACGCGATCGCGGGGTGGAGCGCCATGGTCCGGGCCGTGATGCGCGGCGCGAGCAGGTAGTTCTCGATCTGCTGGTACACGACGACGTAGATCAGGAAGATGAGCGCCGACCACGGGTTCTCGAGCAGCGCCACGAGCAGGGGCACCGCGGCGGCGATGTAGGTCCCGACCACCGGGATGAACTGCGACACGAGCCCGAGGAACAGCGCGAGCGGCACGGCGAACGGCACGCCGAGCACCTGGAGCACGATGAACGCGACGGACGCGGAGATCGCGGCGAGCAGCAGCCGTGAGTACAGGTAGCCGCCCGTCTTCTCGACCGCGATCTCCCAAGCCGCGAGGACCTCGCGCTGGCGCCGCGGTGGCAGCACGGAACACACCGTCCGACGGAAACGCGGAGCGTCGGCCACGAGGTAGAAGGTGAACAGCCCGATGGTGAGGAACTGGAAGATCAGCCCGAGGATGAACTGCCCGACCGAAGCGACGTTCGCGGCGACGTGGCTGACGTCCTTCTGTGCGTTGGCGATCTGCGCGAGGATCCTGTCGCCGGTGAGCTCCACGTCGAACCATCGCTTGGTGTAGACGCTGATCTGGTCGAGCCAGCCCGGGATGCGCGTGATGAACTCCTGAACCTGATCGATCACGAGGGGGACCATGGCGGCGACGGCTATGAGCCCGATGAGGGCGAGACCGAAGAGCACGAGCGCGGTCGCGCTCCCACGCCGCCACCCACGAGCGACGAGCCAGTTCACGGCCGGCTCGAGGGCGAACGACAGGAACAGCGCCGCGACGAGCCACAGGATGATGTTCTTCAGCTGCCGGAACGCCGCCAGCGCGAGGAGCGCCGCGAAGTACGTCAGCACGAGCAGCAGCAGGACCCGAGGCACCCAGCGCGGCATGCGCTCGCCGTCGTTCTGGATCGAGGGACGGGCGGGCGGCGTGGCCGTGGGAGCAGGGTCCATCGTCCGGAGCCTAGCCACGGGGGCCGGCCTACGCCAGCACGCCGGTACGATGGGTCGATGCCCGAGGAAGCGACCGGCAAGACCGGCAGGCCGACCGAGCGACGCAACAAGCCCGAGCGGCCGCGCGACCACCTCGGTCGTCCTCAGCCCTGGGGCGCACCGAACACGCTCGAGCTCGAGGACTACGACGCGCTGTCGCTCGAGGAGAACCACTCCCTCGCGCGAGCGCACTTCGCCGCGGGGCGGTTCTTCCCGGCGCACGAGGCGTGGGAGACCGCATGGAAGCAGGCGCGCGATACCGAGGACACGGAGCTCTTCAAGGGCCTTTCACAGCTCGGGGCCGGATACGTTCACCTGCTCCGCGGCAACGCCCACGGGGCCGTCACGCTGCTCGGGCGCGCGGCGTCCCGGATCGGCAGGTACCCGGCCGGGCATCGCGGGGTCGACTGCCCGGCGGTAGCTCGAGCTGCCGAAGAGGAGTCCCGGCGCGTGGAGCGGGGGGAGCTCGAGCCGGGCGAGGACGCTCGCGTCCGCCCGCCGAGGGTCTAGCCTCGCGGACCGCTGGTAGACGTTCCGTCGTTGACTGTGGATGCCCTGAACGCGCAGGATAGAGGCCTGATGGCCGAGCAGACCGCCGAGAACGTGCTGGACTGGAAGGGCCGGACGGGACCGTTCACGGTCTCGTTGGGTGAGGGCGTGTTCCACCCCACCCACACGAGCCGGACGCTCGCCGAGGCCCTCGAGGTCCATCCCGAGGACGTCGTGATCGACGTCGGTTGCGGTTGCGGCGTGCTCTCGTTCGTGGCCGCCCGCCTCGGCGCGAAGCGGGTGATCGGGTGCGACCTATCCGAGGAGGCCGTCACGATCGCCCGCGAGAACGCGGTGCGTCTCGGCTTGCAGGATCGCGTCGAGTTCCGCGTCGGGGACCTGCTCCAGCCCGTTCGGGGCGAGCAGGCCACGGTGATCATCGGCGACGTCTCCGGCATCCCGGACGAGATCGGCCGCCTCGCGGGCTGGTTCCCCGACGGTCACGCGGGCGGTCCGACCGGGGCCGAGCTGCCCGCTGCCATGCTCGAGAGCATCCGTGCGAACGACTGCCTGGTCCCCGGCGGGCGGATCTACCTGCCGACCGGGACCATCCAGGCGGAGCGCACGATCCTCGAAACGGCGAAGGCCCTGTTCGGCGCCGCGAACCTGCATCGCCTCCTCGAGCGCGAGTTCCCCCTCCCCGATGTCGTCGCGAAGTCCAAGGCGGTGGCGCAGATGATGCGCGAAGGGGTCTTGGACCTGCGCGCGCGAGGCAGCCGCCTGCTCTGGCGCCTGCGGATCTGGCGGGTCGTGAACCCGCCGATGCTTCCCGCCGCCTAGTCCTCGGGCTGGCGGACCTCGACGACCGACCTCACCCAGTAGCCCACTTCCCGCAGGTGCTCGGCGCCGCCACGGTCGATCGCGAGGACGATGATGCCGATCGTGCAGCCCTCGGCCTCGAGCACCCTGGCCGCCTTGAGGACCTGGTGGCCGGTGGTCGAGACGTCCTCGATCAGCGCCACCTGCGCGCCGGGCGGGGCGTGGCCCTCGACCTGCGACATCGTCCCGTACGCCTTTGGCTCCTTGCGCACCACCGCCACCGGCAGGTGCGTCTCGAGCGCGACCGCCGCCACCAGGAGCGTGGCCGCGCCCTCGGGGGCGGCGAGGTGCGTGATGCCCTCGGGCAGGAGCTCGGCGACGGCGTGGGCGACGCTCCTTCAGCAGAGCGGGTCGCGTGAGGAAGCGGAACTTGTCGAAGTAGACGCTCGAGCGCTTGCCCGAGGAGAGCACGAAGTCGCCGTGCAGCTCGGAGGCGCCGATCAGCCGGTCCGCGAGGTCGTCGCCCATCGCGCGTAGCATAGGGCCCCGATGGGCCTGTACCGGGCGGTCGTGCAACCCCTGTTCTTCGTGCTTCCGCCGGAGGCGTGCGCATCGCCTCGCCAACCGCCTGCTCGGCCTGCCGCTGCCGTGGGGGCGGATCGGCGGCGCGCGGGCCGACCCCGCGCTCGAGATCGAGCTCGGCGGGGATCCGCCTGGCGAACCCGATCGGTCTGGCCGCTGGCTTCGACAAGACCTGCTCGCACCTGGACGCGCTCGGCCGGCTCGGCTTCGGCTACGTCGTCGGGGGGCACGATCACGCGGGCACGGCGAGCGGGGAACCCCAAACCGAGGATCGTCCGCCACCGGCTCACGCGACTCGATGGTGAACGCGATGGGCCTGCCGAACCCAGGCGCCGAGGCCGCGGCCCGACACGCTCGCACGGTCGCCGCGCGTACGGTCCGCGGTTCGTCGAGCATCGCCGACGAGGGACTCGAGGACGCCCTCGCGACGCATGCGCTGCTCGAGCCGCACGTGGACGCGGTCGAGCTCAACGCGAGCTGCCCGAACGTGTCCTGGGGTCGAGACCGGGACAACGAGGCGCACCTGCGATCGCTCCTGCGCGAGCTGGGCGCTCGACGCGCGAAGCCGCTGTTCGTGAAGCTGCCGCCCTTCCGCGCCGACGTCGAGCGCGAGGTCGTGTTCGCCCTCGCGCGGCTCGCGGTCGAGGGCGGGGCGGATGGCGTCGTGTGCTCGAACACGCGCCCCGTCGCCGACGCGGGGCTCGCCGTCGGGACCGGAGGGCTGTCCGGGCGAGCGCTCTTCGGCGACACCGTTCGGATCGTGACCGAGGTCCGGGCCGAGCTGGGCGCCGCGGTTCCGCATCTCGGCGTGTGGGGGCGTGGCGACGGCCGAGGACGCCCTGCGCGTGCCTGAGGGCCGGGGCGACGACGGTGCAGATCTACACGGGTCTCGTCTACCGAGGCCCGAGGATCCTCCGCGAGCTCACCTCCGGGCTCGCCGACGCGCAAGGTGGCTCGGGTGCCGGCCTTGGGCCCTCAGCCGGTGCATCGGCGCCGAAGACGACCTGAGTTGCTCGCCGGGTGATTCCCGTTCAGTATTCCCCCGTCCGCACCCTGGAGGGGCCTGGATCGGTGCAACCGGAGACGACGATCGATGCAGCACGGGCCGAGGCCGGCCCGGGCGTCGCCGTCCGCCTCGAGGGTGTCGTCAAGCGCTTCGGTGACGTGACCGCCGTCGACGGCATCGATCTCGACGTGCGTGAGGGCGAGTTCTTCTCGATGCTCGGGCCATCGGGCTCGGGCAAGACGACCTGCCTGCGGCTGATCGCCGGCTTCGAGGCGCCGACCGAGGGTCGGGTGCTCCTGGAGGGGCAGGACGTCACGGGTCTCGCGCCCTACCAACGCGACGTGAACACGGTCTTCCAGGACTACGCCCTGTTCCCGCACATGACCGTGGAGGAGAACGTCGAGTACGGGCTGCGGGTGAAGAAGGTCGGCAAGGCCGAGCGCCACCGCCGCGTGGCCGAATGCCCTCGGCATGGTGCAGCTCGGCGAGTTCGGCGACCGCAAGCCGGCCGAGCTCTCGGGCGGGCAGCGCCAGCGCGTCGCGCTCGCGCGGGCGCTGGTGAACCGTCCGAAGGTGCTCCTCCTCGACGAGCCGCTCGGCGCGCTCGACCTGAAGCTGCGACAGGCGATGCAGATCGAGCTCAAGCAGATCCAACAGGCGGTCGGCCTCACCTTCATCTACGTGACGCACGATCAGGAGGAGGCGCTCACGATGAGCGACCGCCTGGCCGTGTTCAGCCGCGGCAAGATCGAGCAGATCGGCACGCCGGCCGAGGTGTACGAGCGGCCGGCGACGGAGTTCGTCGCCGGCTTCGTCGGCACCTCGAACATCCTGTCGGGCGATGTCGCGAGCAAGCTCACGGGCTCGTCACACCCGTTCACCGTGCGCCCGGAGAAGATCCACCTCGGTGAGCTCGAGGCGCCGGTCGCGCGACGACGAGTGCTCGCACCACGGGACATGTGCGCGCAGGTCGTCTACATCGGTGCGCTCACGAAGTACATCGTCTCCCTCGACGAGGGCGGGGAGCTGGTCGTGTTCCAGCAGAACCTGGCCACGTCGTCGATGGAGGCGCTCCAGGTGCAGGGCCGTGCGGTGCGGCTCACGTGGAGCGAAGGCAACAACCGCCCGGTCGGGCAGGCCCGGGGGTCGGAAGGGTCGAGAGACCCGAAGGAGGGGGACGCATGACGAAGTGGATGCGCGTGATGGCGATCCTGTCCGTCCTCGCGATCCTCGCCGCAGCGTGCGGCGAGGAGACGACGAGGGCGGCGGTGCCGACGGCGGCAACGGCGGCGTCATCGATACCGAGGTCGGCGACGGCGAGGGTCAGGTCAACATCATCGCCTGGGCCGGATACATCGAGGACGGCTCGACCGACCCGGCGTACGACTGGGTCACGCAGTACGAGGCGGACACCGGCTGCGAGGTGAACGTCAAGACCGCGGACACCTCGGACGAGATGGTGGCCCTGATGCAGGAGGGAAGCGGCCAGTTCGACCTGGTCACGGCGTCGGGCGACGCCAGCCTGCGCCTCATCGACGGGCGGTACCGTGCAGGAGGTCAACGTCGACCTGATCCCCTCGCTACGACACGGTCGACCCGCGGCTCCAGGAAGCGCCGTGGCACACCGTCGACAACGACGGTGACGGCACGCTCGAGCACTACGGCGCGCCGTACCAGTGGGGCTCGCAACGTGCTCATGTACAACACCGACGGTCTTCGAGGACGAGACGCCGACCAGCTGGAACGTCGTCTTCGAGGAGACGACCCTGCCGGACGGCGAGAGCAATGCGGGCCGCGTTCAGGCGTACGACGGCGCGATCTACATCGCCGATGCTGCCCTGTACCTGAAGGCGCACAACCCCGAGCTGGGGATCGAGGACCCGTACGCGCTCACGCGGGAGCAGTTCGACGCGGCGCTGGACCTGCTCCGGCAGCAGAGGGAGCTCGTCGGACGCTACTGGCACGACGCGTTCGTGCAGATGGAGGACTTCACGAACCGCGAGGCGGTCGTGAGCTCCTCCTGGCCCTTCCAGGTCAACTACCTGGCCTTCTTCGAAGAGCAGCCGATCGCGAGCGTCGTGCCCTCCGAGGGTGCCACCGGGTGGGCGGACACGACGATGATGCACGCGGACGCCCCGCACCCGAACTGCGCCTACAAGTGGATCGAATGGTCGCTCAACCCGAAGGTCCAGGGCGACCTGGCCTCGTGGTTCGGGTCGGTGCCGGCGGTTCCGGCCGCGTGTGAGGGCAACGAGCTCCTCGGCGAGGAGGGTTGCCAGCTGAACGGCATCGACAACTTCGACCAGATCGCGTTCTGGAAGACGCCGGCAGTCGGACTGCTTCGACGACGACGATGCGACCGAATGCGTGCCCTACTACGAGTGGGTCACGAACATGCGTCGCGGTGATCGGCGGCCGCTGATCGGTCCGATGACGCCGACGATGAACGATGGTGCGTGCCGGGGCCCGGAGGGGCCCCGGCACGCCACCCCTTGGAGCCGACGCCCGTGTCGGTGACGACCGAAGAGGCCCGTGTTCAGCCTTCGCTCTCCCACCGGGTCGGCGCGTTCTTCTACCGTCACCCCGTCCTCAAACTGTTGCTGCTGCTGCTCGCCCGGGCTGCTGTGGCTCGGCGTGCTGTACCTGGGCTCCCTCGGCTCCCTGGTCGTCTACAGCTTCTGGTCGCTCGAGGAGTTCACCGGGCTGCTCGTCAAGCGGTTCACGACCTCGACCTTCCAACAGCTCACCGAGCCTGCGAACTACGAGATCGTGCTGCGGACGGCGGGGATGGCCGCCGCCGTGTACGATCGCGTGCGCCGTCCTGGCCTTCCCGATCTCGTACCACATGGCCCGGTACGCGTCGCGGCGCATGAAGACGGTCCTCTACATCGCCGTGATCATGCCGCTGTGGACGAGCTACCTGGTCCGCGCGCTGGCGTGGCGCTCGATTCTCGCGGGTGAGGGCGTGCTGATGTGGACCCTCGAGCGCCTCGGGCTGGACGGCGTAGTCACGGCGATCCTCGAGGCGCCAGTCCTCGGGGGGCCTTCGCTGGTCCAATCGAAGTTCAGCCTCTTCATCGTGTACGTCTACCTGTGGCTGCCGTTCATGATCCTGCCCGTGCAGGCGGCGCTCGAGCGGGTACCGGTGAGCTTCCTGGAGGCGTCGAACGACCTGGGGGCGCATCCGTGGACGACGTTCCGCCGGATCGTGCTGCCACTCGCGAAACCGGGACTGGTCGCCGGCTCGATCTTCACGTTCTCGCTCTCGCTCGGCGACTTCATCTTGCCGCAGATCTTCGGCACGTCCGAGTTCTACCTCGGTCAGATGGTGTATGTGCAGCAGGGCGTAGCTGGGAACCTGCCCCTCGCCGCCGCGTTCACGTTCGTCGCGATGGCCGTGATGATCGTCTACCTGTCGATCGCGAAGCGGGCCGGAGCCTTCGAGGCGCTATGAAGGGACCGGGCACCTCTCGGGCGGGTCTGGGCCTGAAGCTCGCCTCCGCCTTCGTGCTCGCTCTTCCTGTACTTCCCCCTCCTGATCATCCTGCTCTACGCGTTCACGACCCAGTCGTCGGCCTTCACGTTCCCGCCCCCGGGGCTCACCACACGGTGGTTCACCGTGGCGTTCGCGGATGAGGACATGTGGGCGGCGGTGCGCCTCTCGTTGTTCGTGGCCACGATCTCCACGGGCGTCGCGATGGTGCTCGGCGGCCTTCTGGCCGGCGCGGTCTATCGCGCGAGGTTCTTCGGCCGGAACCTGGTCGCGTTCATCGTGGTCCTGCCCATCGCACTGCCGGGCATCGTCACCGGCATCGCCCTGAGGTCCACGATGTCGCTCGCCGAGGTGGGGTTCGGCTTCTGGACCATCGTGGTCGGCCATGTCACGTTCTGCATCGTGATCGTCTACAACAACATCGTGGCTCGGCTACGCCGGATGTCGCCGAACATCATCGAGGCATCCGCCGACCTGGGCGCCTCGGGAACGCAGACGTTCCGGCACATCTTGCTTCCGAACCTCGCCACGGCGATCCTGGCGGGCGGGATCCTCTCCTTCGCGCTGTCATTCGACGAGATCATCGTCACGACGTTCACGGCGGGGCAGCAGCAGACCCTGCCGATCTACATCTTCTCGATCCTCTTCCGGCCCCGCGCGAAGCCGGTCACGAACGTGGTCGCGCTGCTGGCGATCGCGATCACGTTCTTCCCGATCATGATCGCGCAGATCCTCACGCGGGATCCGGCGACGCGACGGTCGCGCGAGGATCGCTGAGCGGACGAGCTACAGGTACTGGCCGGGCGTCTTCGGTGGCTCGGCCGTGACCTGTCCCGCGGGCAGCCCTCGGCGGCGGAGCTCCTCGAACTGTGCCCGAGCGGCGGCCTGCTGCGCGAACAACGCGGCCTGGATGCCGTGGAACAGGCCCTCCAGCCAGCCCACCAGCTGGGCCTGCGCCACGCGGATCTCGGACTCGCTCGGCACGCCCTGCATCGGCGGCGCGAGCGAGGCCAGCTCCTCCTTCAGGTCCGGGGAGAGCACCTCCTCCAGCTCGCCCATGCAGCGCTCGTAGATCTCGCGCAGCCGCACGCGCCCCGGCTCGTCGAGCGAGGCCTGGCGGGTCTCGTCGAGGAGCTCGCGCACCATGCTCGCGATCCGCAGGAGCTTCGCGGGGTGCGTGATCGCCTCCTGGGGCTGTTCCAGTCCTTCGACCACCTCGGCCTGCATCGAGGGCGCCTGCTCTTGCGTCGTCGGTCCTGTCTCCGGGTCCATGGTGCCCACGGTAGCAGCGGCCGGGTACGTCTGCGCGGTCTCCTCACCCGGCGGCGAGCTCCCGCCAGAGCAGTGCCTCGGCCAGGCAGGCGCTCTCGAGATCGCCGAGGTCGACGCTCTCATCGATCGAGTGGTACTGGCTCTTCTCGTCGGAGGCGCCGTAGATCAAGATCTCGGCCTTCGGGAACGTGCGGGCGAGCACGGGCACCAGCGGGACCGAGCCCCCGCTGCCGCTGCGGACCGCGGCGCGATGGTATGCGGCCTGCATCGCGCGCTCCATGGCGGCCAGGGCGGGGCCGTCGGTACCGACACGGATGCCGTGGCCGCCCTCGCCGCGCCTGACGTCGACCTCGACACCCCATGGGGCGTTCGTCTCCACGTGTGCCGTGAGCAGGTCCAGCGCGCGCCCGGGATCGTCGCCCGGCGCGATCCGCAGGCTGATCTTCGCCCGCGCGACCGGGACGAGCTGGTTCGAGGCCTCGCGGACCCGCGGCGCGTCGATACCGAGCACCGAGACCGCCGGCCCGGTCCACAGGCGCTCGGCGATCGTGCCGCGGCCGATGAGCTCGACCCCCGGACGCACCCGTGCGTCGCGACGGAACTCCTCCTCGGTCATCTGTACGCCGTCCCATCCCGATCGGGCGAGGCCCTGGATGGCCACATCGCCCTCGGCGTCGTGCAGGGTGGCGAGGATGCGGGAGAGGCAGGTCAGGGCGTCCGGGACGACCCCGCCGAAGACCCCGCTGTGCACGGCGAGATCCAGCGTGCGGACCGTCACCGTGACGTCGACGACGCCGCGGATCGAGGTCTCGAGCGCCGGGATGCCCGTGCGCCAGTTCCCTCCGTCGGCGATGCATAGCACGTCGGCCGCGAGCAGGTCCCGATGACCCTCGATGAGGAAGGGGAGGTGCTCGGTGCCGGCCTCCTCCTCGCCCTCGACGATGACCTTGACGGTCACGGGGGGCTGGGCGCCGAACGCGCGCATCGCTACCGCGTGCAGCACGATGCCGCACTTGTCATCCGACGAGCCCCGACCGTAGAGCCGGCCGTCGCGGACCTGCGGCTCGAACGGCGGCGAAGTCCACTCGTCGAGGGGTCCCTCGGGCTGCACGTCGTGATGCGCGTACAGCAGCACGGTCGGTGCGCCGGCGGGCCCGGCGACCTCTCCGAACACCGCGGGGTGCTCGACCCCGTCGGGGAGCTCGATGAGGCGAGCGCCGTCGTAGCCGGCGGCCTGGAGGATCTCCGCCGTCGCCTCGGCGGACGCCCGCACCGGCGCAGGGTCGTAGTCGGGGAACGCGATCGAGGGGATGCGCACGAGGCGCTCGAGATCGGCGAGCGCCTGTGGCATCGCCGCGGTGACTGCGGAACGGAGGTCGTCGGTGCTCGGCACGGGGGGTCCCTTCGGGCTCGGGTCGTCGGAACGATACCGGACGCCCCGAAGGTCCTGCGGGAACACGGGCGTCCGGCCCGTCTTCCGTGGACGTCTCGCCCCGACCCTCGCGTTGCACCGAGCAGGGCTTGTGACCGACCGAAGGGATCGCACGATGAACGGCGTCCACGTCCAGCACGAAGGCGGCGACCGCTACCGCATCCGGATCCGCGGCCACGAGTTGTTCGTGGATCAGCCGGTGGACGACGGGGGCGAGGACACGGCGCCGACCCCGACCGAGCTGTTCATCGCGGGACTCGCGAGCTGCGTCGCCTTCTACGCCGGCCGGTTCCTTCGCCGTCATGACCTGTCGGCCGAGGGCTTCGCGGTCGAGTGCGGGTTCGCCTTCGCGCCGGACCGCCCGGCTCGCGTCGGGAAGATCGAGCTGGTGGTCCACCTGCCCGAGGGCTTCCCCGAGGAGCGGCGCAAGGCGTTCCTATCCGTGGTCGAGCACTGCACGGTGCACAACTCGCTCGAGCATCCGCCCGAGGTCGGGATCGCGCTCGAGCCGTAGGCGAGCGGCCGAGACCCGATCCGAGAGGTGTCGGCTCGTCGGCATGCGGCCCTAGGTCACGGCAGCTCCCGGGGGACGATGAAGGAGTCGAGCTTGGCCCGGCGCGGTGCGAGATCCTGCCAGGATCCCTCGAACGAGAGCGTCGCGAGCCCGCCCGTCGGCAGCTTCCGGCGGAGCCTGCCGAGCCCACCACCCGTAGAGGCGAGCTCGAGCGCGAGGTCCTGGAGTCCCGGGTTGTGGCCGACCACGAGCACGGCTTCGACCCCGGCGGTAACCGCACGAAGTCGCGCGAGCAGCTCGTCCGCATCGGCCGCGTACAGGGCCTCGTCGAACGACACCCTCGGGTCGCCGAGGGCTCGTCGCACCCGGGCGAGCGTCTGTCGAGCCCGGATCGCCGGCGAGCAGAGCACGAGCTCGGGACGGATGCCTTCAGCCCGCAGGTGCTCGGCGATCCGCTTCGCGGTCCGACGTCCCCGGGGGGACAGCGGCCGGTCGCGGTCGCTCAGGCCGGGATCGTCCCAGCTCGACTTCGCGTGACGGAGCAGGTACAGATGTGGCATGGGGATCGCCGGGCGGAGCGGACGCCCGGGGGGTGCCCTCGGCAGGACTCGAACCTGCGCCCCCGGCTCCGGAGGCCGGTGCTCTATCCGCTGAGCTACGAGGGCTCACGGGATGAGTCTAGCAACGAGCTCTCGCGGGCCCGAACGCCCTATCCTTGGTGCCCGTGAGCGTTGAGACACCCACGCGCGTGCTCGTCGTCGAGGACGAGCCGACCATCCTGCGGCTCCTCCAGGTGAACCTACGACTCGAGGGCTACGACGTCGTCGCTTGCTCGAACGGTGAGGACGCGCTGCTCCGAGCAGAAGAGGGAGCCCCCGATGTCGTGGTGCTCGACATCGCGTTGCCCGGGATCGACGGGTTCGAGGTCTGCCGCCACCTTCGTAGGGTCCCGGCGACCGAGCACGTCCCGGTGATCATGGTGACGGCGCAGGTCCAGGACGAGGATCGAGAGCGCGGCTACGCTCTCGGCGTGCACGGGTACGTCGCGAAGCCGTTCGAGCCGACCGACCTCATCGCTCTCGTCCGCGAGGCTCTCGCCGGCCGGGTGCCCTGAGGGCTCGTCGTGATCGAGGAGCGCCTGTCCGCGCTGCTCCGCGAGGCGCTCGCCGCGAGCGCCGGCGAGCTCGGCCTCGAGGGCGAGCCCCCCGAGATCGAGCTCTCGACGCCCAAACTGAAGGAGCACGGCGACTTCGCGACGAACGTGGCCCTCGCCGTGGCCGGTCGCGCCGGCCGCCCGCCGCGTGAGGTGGCCGAGATCCTCGCGTCCACATCTGCCGTCCGCTCCGTTCCTCGAGCGGGTCGAGATCGCCGGTCCCGGCTTCATCAACCTGTTCACGACCGACGAGTGGCTGCACGACGCCCTGCGCGACGCCGTGCGACCTCGGCGTGGCGTACGGGCGGGTCAGAGCCGCTCGGGCGGTCGGTGCCAGGTCGAGTTCGTGAGCGCGAACCCGACCGGGCCCCTCCACCTCGGGCACGCGAGCAACGCGGTGATCGGTGACGCCGCTCGCCGCGGTGCTGGAGGCGGCGGGTTGGACCGTCGGGCGCGAGTACTACTTCAACGATGCCGGCCGCCAGATGGACCTGTTCGGCGCCTCCGTCGAGGCCCGGTACCTGCAGCGGTTCGGGCGGGACGTCGAGATGCCCGACGACGGCTACCACGGCGACCTATATCGGCGACCTCGCCGAGGCATCCTCGGGTCCGAGGGTTCGCCGAGCCTTCGCCGACCTGCCCGCGAGGAGCGGTTCGTGCGGATCCGGCAGGAAGGGCGTCGGCGCGGATCCTGGATGAGATCGAGGCGACGCTCGAGCGCTTCGGCGTGCGCTTCGACGGTTCACTGCCGGAGGAGCTCGCACGCGCAACGGCGAGAGATCGAGGCCGCCGTCGAGCGGCTGCGCGAGACGCGGCCACGCCTACGACGCCGAGGGGGCGGTCTGGTTCCGCTCGACCGACTTCGGCGACGACAAGGACCGCGTCGTGGTCCGCTCGAACGGTGTGCACACCTACTTCGGCGCCGACTGCGCCTACCTGGTCGACAAGTTCTCCCGGGGTTTCGACCACCTGATCTACGTCTGGGGCGCCGACCACCACGGCGACGTCGCCCGGGTGAAGGGCGCGGCCCAGGCGCTCGGCTACGACCCGGATGCGGTCGAGATCGTCATCTACCAGTGGGTGGCGCTTCGTCCGCGACGGCGAGCCGTGCCGATGGGCAAGCGCTCGGGCGACTTCATCACGCTCGACCAGCTGCTCGACGAGGTCGGGGACGACGCCACGCGGTTCACGCTGCTCTCGATGTTCGCAACGACGTCGACGATCAACTTCGACATCGAGGCCGTGAAGCGACGGTCGATGGACAACCCCGTCTACTACGTGCAGTACGGGCACGCGCGGATCGCCTCGCATCCTGCGCACCGCGGCAGAGCGCGGGGTCGACGCTGCCTGCCCATCGAGGAGGTCGACCTCTCGCTGCTCGCGACACGAGGCCGAGATCGACCTGATCGGTCGCTCGCCGACGTGCCCGGTCGCAGATCCGGGAGGCGGCGGAGCTCCGGGCGCCGCACCGGCTCGCGCACGTCGCGCAGGATCTGGCGGCGCGGTTCCACCGCTTCTACACCGAGTGCCGGGTCGTCTCCGAGGACGAGGCCCTCACCCAGGCCCGGCTGTGGCTCTGCGACCGGCGACGAAGCAGGTGATCGCGAACCTGCTCGGACTGCTCGGTGTCTGGGCGCCCGAGGCGATGGAGCGTGCGAGGATGGCTGAGGCGTGACGCCGGCCCCTGGTCGACGAACGCGACCTTCGACGACGCGGGCTCTCGATGGCGGGGATGACCGGCCGAGGAGCTCGCCGGCCGGTTCGGGACGCCGCTGCTCGTCGCCGACGAGTCGCACCTGCGCGAGCGCGCCCGCGCGTTCGCGACGCCTGTTCCCGCACCCGCTGTACGCCGTGAAGGCGTTCACGTCGCACGCAGATGATCCGGCTCGTCGCCGAGGAGGGGCTCGACCTGCTCGCGTCGACCGACGGCGAGCTCGAGGCCTGCCTGCGCGCGGGGTCCCGGCGTCCCGGGTCGTGCTCCACGGCAACAACAAGACCGACGACGAGCTCGCGCTCGCCGTCGGCGTGGGCGTTCGGCTCGTGAACGTCGACAACGCTCGACGAGCTCGAGCGCCTCGAGCGGGTCGCCGCGGACGCGGACGCGCGTGCAGCCGATCCTGCTCCGCGTGGTGCCCGAGGTCGGCGCCGGCGCCCACGAGGCGATCCGGACCGGGCAGGCGGGTCGAAGTTCGGTATCGCGTTGCCGGACGGTGCCCGAGCCGTCCGTCGAGCGATGGGCTCCCGCACATCGAGGCCGTCGGGATCCACGCGCACATCGGCTCGCAGGTGCTCGACGTCGAGCCCTACCTCGCGCGAGATCGACGTGCTCCTCGACCTCGCTCGCCGCGCTGCGCGCAGGAGACCGGGTTCGTCGCGGACATCGTCGACGTCGGCGGCGGGTTCGGCGTCGCGCTACACCGACGAGGCCCCGCTGCGCCTGGACGAGGTCGCTCCGGCGGTGCTCGGCGCGCGTGCGCGAGGGTGCGGCGCGACCGCGGGCTGCGCGTCCCGCACACGATCGTCGAACCCGGGCGCTCGGTCGTCGGGCAGCGGCATGCTCACGCTGTACCGGGTCGGCACCGTCAAGCGCGGTTCCGGCGGCTCGCGCGGTCGTCGCCGTCGACGGTGGCATGTCGCGACAACGTGCGACCGATGCTCTACGGCGCCGCGTACACGGTGGCGTTCGGCGGGCCGCCGGGCCCGAAGGTCCGGCCGTCGCGGTCGACGTCGTCGGGCGGCACTGCGAGTCGGGTGACGTGCTCGCACGCGACGGTCGAGCTGCCCGGGTGAGCCGCGACCGGGCGACCTCCTCGCGTTCGCGGCGACCGGCG
This sequence comes from uncultured Actinomycetes bacterium, assembly GCA_963708985.1. GTDB lineage: Bacteria > Actinomycetota > UBA4738 > UBA4738 > HRBIN12 > HRBIN12. Next base: position 68,162 of record CAVPUQ010000009.1, on the reverse strand, counting down.
CCTACACGTACTCGATGGCGAGCACCTACAACCGGGTCGGGCGCCCGGCGGTCGTCGCGGTCGAGGACGGCAGGGCGCACCTGTGGCTGCGACGGGAGGATGACGCCGACCTCGATCGCCTCGAGGTCGCACCGGTCGAGTCCGCTGCCGAGCGCCCTCGCCGCCCGAGGGCATCGTCGATCCGGCCGCGACGTCGCGCGACGCGGAGGGCTTCCTCGACCTCTACGGAGACGTCGCGACCGAGGAGCGGTACCTCCGCACGGAGCACGTCCTGCGCTCCGTCCGCCAGACGCGCCGCCGGTTCCGCCGTCCCCGCAGACCCGAGCGCAGGTTCCTCGTCGCGGTCGAGGGTGAACGTGTCGTCGGGTGCATCTCGGTCACACGCGAGCCGCACCCCGTCACCCGGCACGTTGCGACCTTCGGCATGGCGGTGGCCGCCGACCGCCGCGGCCGGGGGATCGGGGCCGCGATGCTCTCGGAAGCGTCTGCGCTGGGCCCGCCTGGTCGGCGTCGACAAGGTCGAGCTCTCGGTCTATCCCGGGAACGGGCCGCGCAGGTCCTGTACCGGCGGTTCGGGTTCGTGGAGGAGGGGCGGCTGCGCCGACACTCGCGGAAGTCCTACGGTGACGAGGACGAGATACTGATGGGCGTCTGGATCGGAGAGGACGGGTGAGCGAGGACCGGATGCGCGTGGGGCTGCTCGGCTGCGGCAACGTGGGCGCGGCCGTGATCCGGCTGCTCGACGAGCACGCCGAGGACATCGCTCGGCGCGCCGGCTGCCGCCTCGAGGTCGTGAGGGTCGCCGTCCGCGATCTCTCGAAGGGCCGCGACGTGCGGATCGATCCATCGCTCCTCACCGACGACCCGATGGCCGTGATCGAGGACCCGGACGTCGACATCGTGTGCGAGCTGATCGGCGGGAGCGAGCCCGCCGGCTCGCTCATCCTGGCCGCGTTCGAGCACGACAAGCCCGTCGTCACCGCGAACAAGGAGCTCCTGGCGACGCGTGGGCGCGAGCTGTTCGATGCGTCGGACGCGAGGGGGCTCGACCTGTATCTCGAAGCCGCGGTCGGGGGCGGCATCCCGCTCATCCGACCGCTGAAGGAGTCGCTCACCGGAGAGCGCGTGCGCCGGGTGATGGGCATCGTGAACGGCACGACGAACTTCATCCTCACGAAGATGGCGGACGAGGGCCGGGCGTTCGTCGGACGTGCTCGCCGAGGCACAGGCGCTCGGCTACGCCGAAGCCGATCCGACCGCTGACGTCGATGGGCACGACGCCGCCGCGAAGTGCGCGATCCTCGCGTCGATCGCGTTCAACGCGCGCGTGACGGCCGGAGACGTCTTCCGTGAAGGCATCGCGACGGTCAAGCCCGAAGACATCGAGTTCGCGCGGCGCCTCGGCTACGTCGTGAAGCTCCTCGCGGTCGCCGAGCTCGTCGAGGGCGAGCGCATCGCGGCCCGGGTCCACCCGGCGATGATCCCCGCGTCGCATCCGCTCGCCGCGGTTCGCGACGCCTACAACGCCGTGTTCGTCGAGGGCGACAACATCGGCGAGCTGATGTTCTACGGGCGCGGAGCCGGCGGAGACGCCACGGCGACGGCCGTCGTCGGCGACCTCGTGAGCGTGGCAAGGAACCTCCGGGCCGGCGCGCGAGGCGTGGGCTGCACCTGCTTCCACGAGCGAACGATCCGACCGATGTCGGAGATGGAAGGCCAGTACTACATCCTGACGAGCGTCGAGGACCGGCCCGGCGTGCTGGCCGAGATCGCCGGCGTGTTCGGCCGGAACGCATGTCTCCATCAAGAGCGTGTGGCAGGAGGGCACGGGTGACGAGGCGCAGCTCGTGTTCATCACGCACCGGGCTCGCGAGGGCGCCTTCCAGGACGCGGTGGCGGGCATCCGGGACCTCGCCGCGGTCCACGAGGTTCGATCGGTCCTGCGCGTCGAGGCCGAGGAGTGATCTCGATGACGAGCGGCCAGTGGAGAGGGCTCATCGAGGAGTACCGCGAGCGGCTCCCCGTGACGGACGACACCCCGATCATCACCCTGCGCGAGGGCGGGACCCCGCTCGTGCGCTCGGAGGCGCTCTCGCTCGAGACCGGGTGCGAGGTCTGGTTGAAGTACGAGGGCGCGAATCCCACCGCCTCGTTCAAGGACCGGGGCATGACGCTCGCGATCAGCAAGGCCGTCGAGGCCGGCTCGAAGGCCGTGGTCTGCGCCTCGACCGGCAACACGAGCGCGAGCGCCGCCGCGTACGCGGCGAAGGCCGGGCTCACCTGCGCCGTGCTCGTGCCGAAGGGCAAGATCGCGATGGGCAAGATGGCGCAGACGCTCGTCCACGGAGCCCGCGTCCTGGAGGTCGAGGGGAACTTCGACGATTCGCTCGAGCTCGCGCAGGACCTCGCCGAGCACTACCCGGTGACGCTCGTGAACTCGGTCAACCCGTTCCGGCTCCAGGGGCAGAAGACGCTCGCGTTCGAGGTCTGTGACCTCCTCGGCCGTGCCCCGGATCTCCACTGCGTGCCGGTCGGCAACGCCGGCAACATCTCGAGCCACTGGATGGGCTACTCCGAGTACCTGGCAGACGGCGTGATCCACGAACCGCCGCGCCTCTTCGGGTTCCAGGCCGCGGGCGCGGCGCCGCTCGTGCTCGGCCATGCGGTGAAGGACCCGCAGACGATCGCGACGGCGATCCGGATCGGCAACCCGGCATCGTGGGACAAGGCGATCGCGGCCGCGACGGAGTCCGAGGGCGGCATCCTCGCCGTCACCGACCGAGAGATCCTCGCCGCCTTTCGCCGTGTCGCGCACGAAGGCCTCTTCGCCGAGCCCGCCTCGGCCGCGAGCGTGGCCGGCCTGCTGCACCTGGCCGCCGAGGACAAGCTCCCCGCCGGCGCGACCGTCGTGTGCGTGCTCACCGGCCACGGCCTCAAGGATCCCGAGTGGGCCATCACGGGCGGCGGCCACCCGCCGACCGTACCGGTCGATCCCACCGCGGTGGCGGCCGAGCTGGGGCTGTAGGCTCCCGCGCCGTGAAGCTCACCGCGCGCGTCCCCGCCACCTCGGCCAATCTCGGCCCCGGCTTCGACTGCTTCGGTCTGGCGCTCGACCTGTGCAACGAGGTGACGATCGACACCGAGGCCGAGCCCGGCGTCTCGTGGGAAGGGGAGGGCGCCGACGAGCTCCCCACCGACGGCACCGACATGGTGAGCCGCGCGATCGCCGCGGCGGTCGAGACCCAGTTGCGGTTCCATCCGGATGCTTCCATCCCCCCGTTCGCGCTCCACGGTGTGAACCGCATCCCACTCGAGCGGGGACTCGGCTCCTCCTCCGCCGCGGCCGTCGCCGGTACCGCGCTCGCGGGGGCGCTCCTCGGATCGGCCGGATGGGAACGGGACGAGTACACGACCTTCGCCTATGCAGCTGAGCTCGAAGGTCACCCTGACAATGCCGCCCCTGCAACGTACGGAGGCTTGACGGTGGTCGTGGACGGCTTCGTCCGCCGACTCGACGTGAGCCCCGCGCTCGATCCCGTGGTGCTCGTCCCCGAGGGGATCCGTCTGCCCACCCAGGGGGCGCGCCACGCGCTTCCCGACCGGGTTCCGCTTCGAGATGCCGTGTACAACGTGGCGCACGGGGCCCTCGCCGTCACGGCACTCATGACCGGCGATGCCGACCTGCTCCTCGTGGCGCTCCACGACCGGCTGCACGAGCACGTCCGTCTGTCTCTCGTTCCCGAGGCCCGCGACCTGATGCAGCGACTCCGGCACGCCCAGATCCCCGCGTGTGTCTCCGGCTCGGGGCCTTCCCTGCTTGCCTTCGACCGTGAGAACCACGGCGTGCCCGATCCGGGTGAGGGCTGGCGCGTGCTCCGGGTTCCGGTGCGGGGGAACGGTGTCGAGATCTCCGAGGGCTGACGGATCGCGCCGGGATGTGACCGATGTCATTGCACGAGCAGGACCCCGAACCTAGACTCGCCGAACAGCCTCCGATGGATGCCAACCCGGAGTCGCACCCTACGCTCGAGCGCCCCGTCGAGGGCGCCGCACCCGTCCTCGTCACCGACCTCGCGAGCAAGACGCTCGCGGTCAAGGAAGGCGACACCTTCCTGTACTCCGACCTCGAGGGCAACCTCGATCACGGCGGCAGCTACGGGCTCGGCCTGTACGCGCGCGACACGCGGTTCCTCTCGCACTTCCGGATGACGATCGGCGGGCGCGACCCCGTCCTGCTGTCCTCGTCCTCGGAGCGCGGGTACATGTCGCACGTCGACCTCACGAACCCCGACCTGTACGAGGGCGACTCGATCGTCGTACCCCAGCAGACGCTGAACATCCGGCGGATCCGCGTCATCAACGGGCGCCTGTTCGAGCGCGTCCGGGTGAAGAACTACAACGCCTTCGCGGTGACGCTCGACGTTGAGTTCGTGCTCGGCGCGGACTTCGCGGACATCTTCGAGGTCCGCGGCATGCTGTCGCCCGAGCACCCGCTGCCCGAGCCGCCGGCGCTCGAGGCCTCGCGCGTCGTCTTCGGCATGACCGGGCGCGACGGCGTCCGGCGCGAGACCCACGTCGACTTCGCGACCGAGCCCGAGGAGGTCCACGCGGAGGGCTCGCTCGTGTACGCGACCTTCCGTCTCGTGCTCGGCGCGTATCAGACCCGGCTCGTCGGGTTCACCGTCGAGCCCGTCATCGGACCGGACGCTCCCCAGGAGCTCGGATTCGATGTCGCCGTCCATCAGCTCCGCCGGTCGTACGAGGAGTGGGAGCGCGCCTCGCACCCAGATCGTGACGGACAACGAGCTGTTCAACGAGCTGCTCGACCGGAGCCTTCGCGACCTCCGCGCGCTCTCCACGCAGACCGAGGGCGGTCACATCATCGCGGCCGGGATCCCGTGGTACGTGACCGTCTTCGGCCGCGACTCCCTCATCACCGCGCACCAGCTCCTGACCGTCACCCCGCGGCCGGCGCGCGAGACGCTCGCGTTCCTCGCGCGACATCAGGGCACGCAGGTGGACGACTGGCGCGACGAGCAGCCGGGCAAGATCCTCCACGAGATCCGTCGCGGCGAGCTCGCCGGTGCCGGGGTGGTCCCGCACACGCCTGTACTACGGGTCGGTCGACGCCACGCCATGGTTCCTGATCCTGTACGCGCAGCACCTGCGATGGACGGGCGACGTCGCCTTCGCGGAGGAGCTCCTGCCGGCCGCCGAGGCCGCGCTGCGCTGGATCGACGAGTACGGCGACCTCGACGGTGACGGGTTCGTCGAGTACCAGTGCCGCTCGGCGGGTGGGATCCGCAACCAGGGGTGGAAGGACTCGCATGACTCGATCGTGCACGCGGATGGCCGGATGGCGGAGCCGCCGATCGCGCTCGCCGAGGTGCAGGGCTACGTGTACCTCGCGAAGGAGCGGATGGCCGACGTGTACGTCTCGCTCGGCCGCGAGCACGAGGCCGACCGCCTGGTCGCGCAGGCCGAGGAGCTTCGCCGGCGCTTCAACGAGGCGTTCTGGATGGACGACGAGCGCTACTTCGCGACCGCGCTCGACGCCGACAAGCGCCAGGTGCGCACGGTGACCTCGAACCCGGGCCACGGGCTGTATTGCCACATCGTCGACGAGGAGAAGGCCGTCGCGCTCGCGAAGCGGCTGCTCGCGCCGGACATGTTCTCCGGCTGGGGTGTACGCACGATGAGTAAGGCAGCGGTCGCGTACAACCCGATGAGCTACCACAACGGGTCGGTGTGGCCGCACGACAACGCCCTCATCGCCGCGGGGCTCAAACGCTACGGGTTCGTGCGCTCGACGAACCGCGTCGCGACCGCGCTCTTCGACGCGGCCATCCAGGCCGACTACATGCGGTTGCCCGAGCTCTTCTGCGGATTCACGCGTCGCACGCCGAACCGACCGGTGAGCTACCCGATCGCGTGCTCGCCGCAGGCGTGGGCGGCAGGCTCGCCGTTCCTGATGCTCCAGGCCATGCTCGGGATCTCGGCGCGAGCGCACCTGAACCTGCTGACGGTGAACAAGCCGCACCTGCCGACCTGGCTGAACACGGTCGAGGTTCGGAACCTCGCCGTCGGCGGCAGCCACATCTCGCTCCTGTTCCGGCGTGAGGGCGAGATCACATCGTTCTCGGTCCTGTCGCGGGAGGGCGATGTGCGCGTCGTCATGGAGGAGTAGTCGCTCCTCGTCAGGGGACGATCGTCACCGGGGTGCCGAGCCGAAGCAACGGCCGCAGCCGGGCGAGCGCCCGCTCTGAGACCCGTAGGCAACCCGCGCTCGCCGAGGTTCCGATCGTGCCGGGGGCGTTCGTCCCGTGGATCGCGAGCTGGTCGCCGCCCGTCCATCCGGGGGGCAGGTGCGTCTGGATCCCCGAGATGCCGAACGCGAACGTTCCGAGCGAACCGCCCGCCGGGAACGCCACGCGGTCGGTCACGAAGTAGCGCCCGATGGGGGTGGGGGAGTCGCTCGCGCCGGTAGCGGCCAGGGCCCGGAAGAGCGTGTCATCGCCGCGGCGCACCTCGATCCGATGCTCGGAGAGGTCCGCGACGACCTCGACGCGCGTGGTCTCGCGCTCCAGGCCCCGGAGCGCGATCCAGCCGAAGACCTGGCGGGCCGCGTACGGCACCTGCACGAGGCCGTAGCGACCGTCCTCGCTCACGGTGAGGACCCACGCCACGATCGACTGGCCGTAGAAGCGAGAGCCGACGGGCATGCTGCCGACCACGCGGCCGCTCCCCGGCCGCGCCGTGATCCGCATCGGGTGCTCGACACGCACCAGCAGTCGTCCGACGGACCGGGGTTCGCGAGGCTCGGAAGCGAGCCGAGCCGCGGCAGGGAAGGTGATCGCGGGATCCGCCGGCATCCGGCCATCGAGCACGACCGTCCCGGCGACGGCGAACGTCCCGGGCACCAGGAGCCCGAGCGACGCGACCAGGGCGAGGGCGACGACGATCGTGCGTGCACGTCTCACCTTGCCCGTATCGGTGCCGGGGCGGTGGCGCTTCACGGATCGCCGAGGGTTCGAGCCGAGGGGCCTCCCCCGCGCGGGCGGACGAGGTCCCGCGTTCGGCCGACGAGGTCAGCGGATGCAGGGGCCGGTGCCGACCGAGGCCGTGCTCGAGGCCGCGAGGTCCAGCTCGTCCAGGATCTCGCTCGTGCGGATCGCGTAGCCGATGTCCGGATCTACGCTCGAGGCCGCGAAGACGATGCCCGCCACGGTCCCGTCCGGCAGCACGAACGGTCCGCCTGAGTTGCCCGGCCGGACCTGGGCCTGCAGCTCGTACACGTCGCGCTGGATGTCGTCCCGGCCGTAGATGTCGTGGCCGAGGGCGGGGATCGGCTGGCGAACCGCGGCGCCGCCACCGAGGAGCGGACCGCCGCCCGGATAGCCGAGCACGGCTCCGACGGCCCCCCGCTCGACGTCGGCGGTGGCGAGCGGCAGCGCCGGCCCTAGCGACACGCCCACACGGAGGACGGCGAGATCGAGCACGGGGTCGAAGAAGATCGTCGAAGCGTCGCCGCCGACGCCGTCCGCGTTGCTCACCTCAGGCGCTCGGATGCCGGCGACGACGTGGGCGTTCGTAACGACGTAGCCCTCCGCCACGACGAAGCCGCTGCCCTCCTGGATGTGGTCGCAGGCCCGGCCGACGATCTTCACCGTGCTCGCTGACGCAAGATCGAACGCGTGCTGTGCCTCTGCGGCGGAGGGGCCGGAGACGGGCTCGGACGGCTCGGGCGGGATGCCCTCGAAGACCTCGGGGAAGCCGAAGCGGTCGAAGAACCGCCGGGCCTCCCCGACCACCGAGGGTGGGCCCGGGAGCGCCGAGCCGAGGCCTCGGACGATCGCCGAGCCCCGGACCTCGGAGGCGATGCCTGGGAAGGGACCGTTCGTGAGGTTGAGCGCGACGAACCAGATCGCGAGCAGCGTCGCGAGCAGCGCGATGGCCGAACCCCCGGCGGCGTCGGCCTGCCCGAGCCGGGACGCTCGCGCATGCTTGCGGATGCGCCCTCCCAGCAGCAGACCGGCGGCGTCACCCATCGCGCCGGCGAGGAGCAAGGTGGCGACGGCGACGCCGGCCTGCGCGGCATGGCTCTCGACCATGATCGCGAGGCGAGGCGCGAGGAGGGCGCCGGCGACCAGACCGACGAGCAGCCCGCCGTAGGAGAACAGCTGCATCGTCGCCCCGCGCCGGTACCCGGCCACGGCGGCGACCACGAGCAGCACGGCGAGCAGCACGTCGAGCCCGTTCACGCAGGCAGTATCGTCGCTCGGGAGCCCGTCCGCAGCATGACGTCGCTGATCCGTCCGATCCTGCGAGGTCTGCTGGGTAGACTTGCCGGGTGGTCACGATCGCCCACATCTCCGACCCACACGTCGGCTCGCCCTACTTCGTGCCGAACATGATGCAGCGCGTCATCGTCGAGCTGAACGAGCTGCAGCCCGACGTCGTGATCAACACGGGCGACCTCACGAACGAGGGCTACCGCCAGGAGTACAAGAGCTGGCTCGCCTACGCCGAGCGGATCGGGGCCCCGATGCACACGGTGCCTGGCAACCACGACGCGCGGAACGTCGGCTACCTGCACTTCGAGGAGCTGGTCGGTTCGCGACACTGGAACGTCGACGTGCAGGGCGTGCACATCGTCGGCGTGGACTCGAGCGAGCCAGACCTGAACGAGGGCATGGTAGGCCGGATGCACTACGGCTGGATCCAGGAGCAGTTCGCGGCCCCGGCCGACGTGAAGATCTTCGTCCTGCACCATCACCTGCTGCCGATCCCGGGCACCGGCCGCGAGCGCAGCACCGTGATGGACGCGGGAGACGTCCTCGAGGAACTGGTGACGGCCGGGGTGAACATCGTGCTGTCGGGCCACAAGCACGTGCCCTACGTGTGGCACCTCGAGAACCTGTGGATCGCGAACGCCGGAACGGTGTCCTCGCTCCGTGTGCGTGGTTACACGAAGCCCTGCTACAACGTGCTCGAGGTCGACGGTGACGAGGTTCGCATCATGCGCCACTACCCGTTCGGGGGAGCCTCGATGATCGCGCACTTCTCGCTCTCGACCGGCGAGCAGTTCTACCGGGAGTTCGAACCGCCGGTCCAGCAACGGGCGACCGCCCCGCTCGGCGAATAGCGCCGCGGCGAGCGCCCTCGGGAGGCATCGGTGAAGGTCCTCGTCCTCGTCGATGGTGAGCACTACCCACCGGTGACGCGCTGGGCGATCTCGGCCGCCCGGGCCGTGGGGCACGAGGTCCTCGGGGCGCTGCTCGTCGGTGGCATCGAGAAGCTGGGCGCGGGGGAGATCCCCGAGCTCGGTGTGCCACTCCGAGTGAGCGGACCGAGCGCGATGAGCTCGCTCGCGGAGGCGCTCGACGACCTGCGCCCCGATGCGGTACTGGACCTCTCCGACGAGCCCATCCTCGGGTACCGCGAGCGGATGGAGCTCGCAGCCGTCGCGCTGGCGCGAGGCGTGCCGTACCTCGGATCCGACTTCCGCCTCGACCCGCCTATCGCCGGCCGCTCCGCTCCCGGTGCCGACGATCGCGGTGATCGGCACGGGCAAGCGGACGGGGAAGACCGCGATCGCGGGCGAGGTCGCGCGGACCGCAGCGCGGACTCGGTTCGAACCCGATCGTCGTCGCCATGGGACGCGGTGGCCCCGCCGAGCCACAGGTGGCCGAGGCCGGTTCGGTCGGCGGTCGAGCGCCTCCTCGAGCTCATGCGGGACGGGTCAGCACGCGGCCTCGGACTACCTCGAGGATGCGGTCACGACCGGCGTCACCACCGTCGGCGCCCGGCGGGCGGGCGGAGGGCTCGCGGGGGCGCCGTTCGTCTCGAACGTGCGGCCGGCGGCCGAGCTCGCGGTCGCGCCTCGGCGCCGGACTCGTCCTGCTCGAGGGGAGCGGCGCCTCGGTCCCGCCGGTCCCGTGGGACGCGGGCGTGCTGGTGGTGCCGGCGACCGTCCCCCCTGAGTACCTCGGCGGATACCTCGGTCCGTTCCGGCTGTTGCTATCGGACCTGGTCGTTGTTACGATGGCTCGCAGCCCAGCCGGGCTCGAGAACCTTCCCTCCCTCAGATCCCACGTTCAGCGGCTGCGCGATGATGCCCGGCTCGTCGTGACGGACTTCGAACCACTTCCGCTGGGCGATGTGCGGGGAAGCGGACGTGTTCTTCGCCACGACGGCACCAGGGCGGTCGCCGTGAGGCAGGCCGAGCATCTCGAAGCGGTCCACGGATGCCGCGTGGTGGGGTGGAGCGCCCACCTGGCCGACCGCGCCGGGCTGGCGGAAGACATGCGACGGTGCACCGCGGTACGACGTGCTCCTGACCGAGCTGAAGGCCGCGGCGGTGGATATTGCGTGCGACCGGGCGCTCGGCCGGGCGCGGAGGTCGTGTTCTGCGACAACCGGGCCGTGGTCGTCGACGGAGATCCTGCCGGCCTCGTGGCAGCATCCTCGAGGGTGATCGGGCTGGCGAAGCGGCGGTGCGAACAGCGGCAATAGGACCGATGACCAGGGACACGAAGAGCCCCCACATCCTGATCTCCGATCGTGAGACCGGGCTTCCCTACTCGAAAGGCCTCATGGCCTCCCAGGTCATGGTCACGGGTCTGTCGCCCATGCGCGCCTACCAGGTGGCCGAGGCGATCGAGGATCGCCTGGTCGAGATCGGGCACAGCCATCGGTGACGAGCGAGAGCTCGATCGGTCTCGCGCTCGAGGTCCTCGAGGATATGGCCGGCGACCGCTACGCGAAGAACTTCGTGCGCTGGCGCGAGGTCGAGGCGCTCGACGATCCCGCTGGTCGTGCTCATCGGCGGCGCCACCGGCGTCGGCAAGTCGACGATCGCGACGCAGCTCGCCGCCCGCCTGGGCGTCGTTCGGGTGGTCGCGAGCGACGCGATCCGCGAGGTCATGCGGGCGATGTTCTCCCGTGAGCTGATGCCATCCCTGCACACCTCCTCGTTCGACGCGGACGCCGCGCTGCGTGAGCCGCCGGGTCGCGAGGCCGCGGATCGTTCGGTTTCCGCGAGCAGACCGCCGCGGTAGCGGTCGGACTGAACGCGCTGCTCGAACGCGCTGCGCTCGAGGGGACCAGCCTCATCATCGAGGGAGCGCACGTCGTGCCCGGGTTCATCGACCTCGAGCGCGTGGGAGGACCGGATCCTCGCGGTGCCGATCGTGGTCACGGTCGAGGATGAGGACGTGCACCACAGCCATTTCGTGGCCAGGTGGGTTCGACACCGCAGCGCCGCCCGGCGGATCGCTACGTCGAAGGGTTCGACAAGATCCGCAAGGTGCAGAAGTACATCAAGAGCCAGGCGCTGTCCCACGGCGTTCCGGTCATCCCGAACTACAACCTCGACCAGTCGCTCGCGACGATCATCGACCTCGTCGTCGAACGGACGGCCGAACGAGCTGCCACTCCGGGCGCGGGCGGCACGACCATGGAGGGCAAGAGCGCATGAGGCTGTTCCTCGATACCGCGAACATCGAAGAGATCCGTGAGATCAACCGCTGGGGCGTGCTCAAGGGTGTCACGACCAACCCGACCCTGGTTGCTCGCGAGAACGAGAACGCCGACGAGGTGTGGCAGGAGATCCTCACGACGGTGAACGGCGATATCTCGCTGGAGTGCACGGAGATGGAAGCCGACGCGATGTATGACCCAGGGCAAGGAGCTGGCGACCAAGGGCGACAACGCCGTCGTCAAAGTGCCGATGACCCCCGATGGGCTCAGCGCCGGGAAGAGACTCACCGACGACGGCATCCGTATCAACGTCACGCTGGTCTTCTCCCCGGCTCAGGCGATCTTGGCGGCCGAGATCGGCGCCTACATCGTGTCGCCGTTCCTCGGCAGGATCGACGATGTGGCCTCGGACGGCATGCATGCACTTCGGCAGATCTGTGACATCTTCAAGGTGCAGGGCTACGAGACGAACGTGCTCGCGGCCTCTCTGCGCCACCCGATGCACGTCGTGGACGCTGCACTCGCGGGCGCCGATATCGCCACGATGCCCTATGACGTGTTCTCCAAGCTCGTGAAACATCCGCTTACCGACAAGGGACTGGAGATGTTCTCCGCCGACTGGGCGGGGCTCCAGGACCGACTCAAGAACGACACCAAGAGCACCACCCAAGAAGGAACGAAGGGAGTCTGAACGTGGACACCGGAACGATGGACAAAGCGACGCTCGAGGGCAAGATCTTGCCTGAGCTGCAGAAGATCGCCCAAGGTCTTGGACTCGAGGGCACCAGTGGCCTTCGCAAGCAGGACCTGATCGGCGCGATCTTGGAGGCCGATGGCGGCAAGAAGCCCGCCAAGCGCGGCGCCAAGACCGACGCTTCGAATGGAAAGGGCAACGGCCGAGCCAAGGCCGCCGAAGAAGACGAAGGCGAAGATGATGAGGTCGAGCAGGATGCGAAGGCGTCCGACGACGTCGACGACGAAAGCGATGTTGACGACGATCAGGACGCCGATGGCGGGTCCGATGAGGATGGCTCGGCGGGTTCTGACCAGCGTGAATCTCGTGACCGTGGGAATCGGGGTGACCGTGACCGAGGGGGTCGCAACCGCGACCGCGGCGGCAACCGCGACCGTGACCGCGGTGACCGAGGTAACCGCGAAGGCGGAGGTAACCGCGAAGGCGGAGGTAACCGCGAAGGCGGAGGTAACCGCGAAGGCGGAGGTAGCCGCAGTAGTCGGAACCGCCGACCCTCACGCGAAGAGCGACGCCAACAGCGCGAGGAGCGACGTCAGAAGGAGATGGAGGCCCGGGAAGAGGAGCTGGCTAACGCGCCGAGCCTGACCGGGATCCTCGACATCCTGCCCGAGGGCTACGGGTTCCTGCGCACCTCCGGGTTCTTGCCGGGGCCAACCGATGTCTATGCGTCGGTGTCGCAGATCCGCAGATTCGGTCTTCGCAAGGGCGACACCGTCACCGGTGCCATACGCCAGGCGAAGGACAATGAGAAGTACGCAGCGCTGCTGCGGATCGACTCGGTAAACGGCATGACCAACGAGGAGGCTCAGGCTCGTCCGGTCTTCGACAAGCTCACGCCGCTGTTCCCCGATGAGCGGTTCCACCTGGAGACCAGTCCCACGGACGTGACCGGTCGGATCATCGACATGGTTCGCCGATCGGGAAGGGTCAGCGCGGGATGGTCGTCTCGCCGCCCAAGGCGGGCAAGACCACCGTGCTCAAGAACATCGCGAACGGGATCATCAACTCCAGTCCGGAGACGCACCTGATCGTGTTGCTCGTCGATGAGCGACCCGAGGAAGTCACGGACTGGCAGCGGACGGTCACGCCGGCTGAGGTCGTGTACTCGACCTTCGACAAGCCACCGGACCAGCACATCCAGGTCACTGAACTCGTCCTGGAACGGGCGAAGCGACTGGCCGAGATGGGTCAGGACGTGGCGATCATCCTGGACTCGATCACCCGACTGGCGCGTGCCTACAACCTGGCCGCGCCCGCATCGGGCAAGATCTTGTCCGGAGGCATCGACTCCACCGCCTTGTACCCGCCGCGTCGGTTCTTCGGGGCTGCGCGCAACATCGAGGAGGGTGGAAGCCTCACGATCATCGCGAGCGCGCCTGGTCGAAACGGGCTCTCGCATGGACGAGGGGATCTTCGAGGAGTTCAAGGGAACGGGCAACATGGAGCTGCGTCTGGACCGACAACCTGTCCGAGAAGCGCATCTTCCCGGCGATCAACGTCGAGTCCTCCGGTACCCGCAAGGAAGAGCTGCTCATGCCCACCGAAGAGCTGGCTCTGGTGTGGCGTCTGCGGCGCGTGTTGCATGCGCTGGAGTCGGGCGCGGCCCTTGAGCTGCTCACCGACAAGATCCGAGCCACGAAGTCCAACGAGCAGTTCCTGAAGGAGATCGCGAAGGCCCCGGCGTCGCAGCTAGTCCGGTTCCGAGCTACGAGGAGACGAACGACGATGAAGCAGGGACATCCATCCCGAGTACGTGCTCGCAACGGTGCACTGCTCGTGCGGCAACACGTTCCAGACCCGGAGCACCGAGTCCGAGCTCCGCGTCGAGATCTGCTCGAACTGTCACCCCTTCTACACGGGCAAGCAGAAGCTCGTCGACACCGGCGGCCGCGTCGAGCGGTTCCAGCGTCGGTACGGGCAAGCAGGTGCGCCTCGAGGGGCTGCCGCCCGGATGGCCGAGGGGGCGAGCCGGCACGAACCACTTCTACGGCGGTCAGGCCGTCATCGAGGGCGTGATGATGCGCGGCCGCGACGTGTGGGCCGTCGCCGTCCGTCGGCCCGACCACTGACCTCCACGTCGAGTCGCACCAGATCGACTCCGTCGCGCGACGCCACCCGGTCCTCGCGAAGCCGCTGCTTCGCGGGGTGTATCGCGCTGGGCCAGGCGCTCGCGATCGGCTTCCGGGCGCTATCGATCTCAGCGCAGTGAGTCGGCGCCCGAGGAAGAGCAGCTGTCGTCACGCGCGGATGGCGCTCTCGATGGTCGCTGGCGATCGTGCTGTTCCTCGGCATCTTCATCGTCGTGCCCGCCGTCGCGTTCCGGTGGGTCGGGCGCGAGGTGGACTCGAGCATCCTCGTGAACGCCGGCGAGGGCGTCTTCCGGGTCGCTGCTGTTCCTCGGCTACCTCGCGCTCATCGGCCGGACGAAGGAGATCCGCCGGGTGTTCGCGTACCACGGCGCCGAGCACAAGACGATCGCCGCCTTACGAGCACGAGGATCCGCTCACCCCCGAGCACGTCGACACGTACTCCACGCTGCACGTCCGGTGCGGTACGAACTTCCTCTGCTCGTGATGGTCATCACGATCTTCGTGTTCGCGGTCTTCGGGAACCCGGGCTTGTGGTGGAGGATCGCATCGCGGATCCTCGCCGATCCCGATCATCGCGGGGCTCGCCTTCGAGATGCTGCGGCTCGGAGCCAGGTTCCCGGACTCGAAGCGTGATGCATCCGCTCATGGTGCCGGGACTGTGGCTGCAGAAGATCACGACGAGGGCCCCCGACCCCGACCAGATCGAGGTCGCCATCGCCTCGTTCCACGAGGTCCTTCGTCGCGAGACCGAGGCCGAGACCGAGACCGAGCCGGCCGGGCCGACGGGCACCTGAGCCCCCGCGATCTTCGCGCGGGTCCTTGCATCTCGACGGCCGCCGTCTAGCATCCTGGGGGCGGTTCCCCGAGTCCTCGTCGAGGAGGCTTCCCCATGTCTGCCACCGACCTCGATCTCCCGGTGCTGATGAGCGCCGACCACATCCGGCGTCGTGAATTCGTCGTGATCCGCCGCGGCTACGACCCCGCGCAGGTCCGCGACTTCCTCGAGCAGATGGCCGACCAGATCCAGGAGCTGGAGGGCATCGTCCGCGAATCTCGCCTCAAGGCCGACGCAGCCGTCCGCGCGGCCGCCCAGCCCGGGATCGATCCGTACACGCAGCTAGCCGACCGGGTCGCGAGCGTGATCCGGGCCGCCGACGACGAGGCCGAGCGGACGAGGCGGGAGACATCGGCCGAGGCTGAGCGCATCCTGGTGGAGGCGCGTGCGGACGCTGACCGGATCCGGAGCCGACGCGCAGGCCCGCGCCGAGGAGGCCCGCGCCTCGGCGGAGACGCTGCTCCGCGAGGCTCGCGAGCAAGCCGACCGTACGATCTCCGGTCTATCCACGAAGCGGGACGCCCTCGTCGAGCAGCTCGCGACCATGCAGGAACGGCTCATCGGCGTGGCCCACGACCTCGAGTCCACGATCTCGTCCCCCGAGGCGATCCCGGCTCCTGCCACGGACGAGACCTCCGGGGCGCCTCCGGCCGAAGCGGAAGCCACCGAACCCGAGCCCGTCGAGGGACCGGTCGAGCGGATGATCGTGCTCGACGACGCGGGTACGGGGATCGGTATCACGGACGAGCCGGGGGCTGACGCCGACGAAGAGGCGGGGACGGCGCTCCTTGACCCGTCGTTCGAGGAGCTCTGGGACGGGACGGAGGCGATCGCCCTCGACCTCCCGGACATCGCGCCGCTCGACCTGGACTGGGGCGAGATCGACGACGAGGACGGCGTCCGCTAGAACCCGTTCACATCCACGGCGATCATCGGAGCCACCTGCGATGATCGGGTTATGGACTTCGACGCCCGGCTGCGGGAGATCGAGGAGCGCTTCGAGCGGGTACAGGCCGAGATGGCCGGGCCCGAGGTCGCCCTCGACCAGGACCGCCTGCGCGCGCTCGGCAGGGACTTCGCCCAGCTGCAGGAGATCGTCGCGCCCTACCGCGAGTACTTGAGCGCCAAGCGGCAGGCGGAGGACGCGCGAACGCTCGCGAAGGACGAGGCCGACCCGGACATGGCGGCCTACGCGCACGAGGAGACCGAGGCCGCCGAGGCGAAGATGGCGAAGCTGCGCGCGGCCCTCGAGGAGCTCCTGATCCCGAAGGACCCCAACGACGCGAAGGACGTCCTCGTCGAGATCCGGGCGGGCGCCGGCGGCCAGGAGGCCGCGCTGTGGGCCGGCGAGCTCTCCGAGCTGTACCGCCACTACGCCGAGCGCCGCCGCTGGAGATCCGAGGTGCTCTCGTCCTCGCCCTCGGACCTCGGCGGCTTCAAGGAGATCGTCCTGGAGGTCAAAGGCAAAGGCGCCTACTCGCGTCTGAAGCGCGAGTCCGGTGTCCACCGCGTGCAGCGCGTCCCGGTGACCGAGTCCTCGGGCCGCATCCACACCTCGACAGCGACGGTGGCCGTGCTGCCGGAGGCCGAGGACGTCGAGGTGGAGATCCGGCCCGAAGACCTCGAGATCGATGTCTTCCGCTCGAGCGGCCCTGGCGGGCAGAGCGTGAACACGACCGACTCGGCCGTGCGCATCATCCACAAGCCGACGGGGATCAAGATCGAGTGCCAGGAGGAGCGCTCCCAGCTGCAGAACAAGGAGAAGGCGCTCCGGTACCTGCGGGCCCGACTCCTGCAAAGGGCGCAGGAGGAGGCCGCCGCGAAGGAGGCTGCCACCCGACGCTCGCAGGTGGGAACGGGGGAGCGGGCCGAGAAGATCCGCACCTACAACTTCCCCGAGAACCGCGTGACAGACCATCGCGTGAAGCTCACCGTCCACCAGCTCCAGGGCGTCCTGAGCGGGGACATCGACACGTTCGTCGATGCGCTGCTCGCCGCGGAGCGCGCCGCGCAGCTCGCAGGCGAGCAGGGCTGAGCGGTGCGCCCGGCCGAGGTCCTCCGTCGCGCGACCGGGTATCTGGATCGCCACGGCGTCGACAGCCCGCGGGCGACCGCCGAGGTCCTGTTGATGCACGTGCTCGGGGCCGACCGCTCCGGCCTGTACGCGCGGGACGAAGGCCTCGACGCTCGCGAGGCGCGGATGTTCGGCCGCGCGCTCTGCCAGCGGGGCGCCGGCACGCCGCTCCAGCACCTGACGGGCGAGCAGGCGTTCCGACGGATCGTGCTCGAGGTGCGTCCGGGCGTGTTCGTTCCCCGTCCGGAGACCGAGGTCCTCGTCGACGTCGCACTCGAGGCACTGGGGCCGGCCGAGGGGCCGGTCGTCGTGGACGTCGGCACCGGTACCGGGGCGGTGGCGCTCGCCGTGAAGGACGAGCGGCCGGGGGCGAAGGTGCTGGCGACGGACATGTCGCCGGAGGCGGTCGAGCTGGCGCGGGCGAACGCTCTGCGGCTCGGGCTCGAGGTCGATGTCCGCGAGGGCGACCTGCTGGATCCCTTGCCCGAGGAGCTCCGCGGGTGGATCGACCTCGTCGTGAGCAATCCTCCCTACGTGAGCGCCTCGGAGTACGAGGACCTGCCGCCCGAGGTTCGCGCCGACCCTCTGCTCGCGCTCGTGGGTGGCGTCGAGGTGTACGAGCGGCTCGCCGCCGAGGCGCTTCGGTGGCTACGGGACGGCGGCGTCATCGCCGTCGAGATCGCTGCCGGCGATGGGCCCGAGGTGGCGGGGGTCTTCGAGCCCGTCTTCATGGACGTGGGCGTGCGGACCGATCTCGCCGGGCGCGACCGCGTGGTCGTCGGGCGCAGGCCGTGAGCGACGCGATCGAGGACGCAGCAGCGGCCGCGCTCGCGGGCGCCCTCGTGGTGATGCCCACCGACACCGTGTATGGCATCGGAACACGCCCGGACGACCCGGCCGCCACGGCCCGGCTCTTCGAGGCCAAGGGTCGACCCCGCGACCTCGAGCTGCCGGTCCTCGTTGCCTCGCGCGCGATGGCCGAGGAGCTCGCGAGGTTCGACGACCGTGCCTGGAAGCTCGTGGGGCGGTTCTGGCCGGGCCCGCTCTCCCTCGTGCTCCCGCGCACCGATCGCAGCCGAGGCTGGGACCTCGGCGAGGACGCGGAGACGATCGCGGTCCGGATGCCGCACCATCCGCTCGCGCTCGCGCTGCTCGCGAGGACCGGCCCGCTCGCCGTCACGAGCGCGAATCCGACGGGCGAGCCGCCCGCCACCACCTGCGAGGGTCTGCGCTCGGCCTTCGGCGACGCCGTCGAGGTCTACCTCTGCGAGGAGGGACCGCTCGAGGGGCTCGCGTCCACGGTGGCCGATCTCACCGGTTCAGACCTGAGGATCGTGCGTGCGGGTACGGTGACCGAGGGCGCCCTCCGGGAGCTGCTGTCGACGAGCTGAGCGCCCGTCGGCCTCCGGAAGGGCCGCGGTAGACTCGCGGTCCCATGGCCTCCATCCTCGTCATCTGCACCGGCAACGTATGTCGGTCGCCGATCGCCGAGGGCGTGCTGCGGGCCGCGCTGGACACTCGCCTCCATGACGAGGCTCCGCTCGTCGCGTCGACCGGGACCGCGGGTTGGGAAGGCTCGGGTGCGATGCCCGAGTCGGTCGCGGCCGCGGCGGAGCACGGGGTGGATATCTCGGGGCACTCGGCTCGGCGGCTCCGGCTCGAGCACGTCCGCGCCTCGGACCTGGTGCTCGCGATGGCGACCGAGCACCGCGAGGAGGTCGTGCGCGTCGAACCGGAGGCCGCGGTCCGGACGTTCACCCTCAAGGAGATCGTTCGCCTGCTCGAGGCCCTGCCGCCGGCGGACGCCGCGGCCGAGCGCTCGGCCGGGTGGCTGCCCGCGCGCGTCCGCGAGGCCGACGAGCTGCGTCACAGCGGGTTCGCCGGTAACCCGCACGACGAGGATGTTGCGGATCCGCTCGGCATGCCCATCGACAGCTACCGCGCGATCGCGTGGGAGCTCGAGATGTGGTGCGGTCGCTTGGTGGACGGGCTCATCGGCTCGGCGCCCGCGACGCTGCCCTCGACCGGTCGCTCGGTGGAGACCTGAGGTGCGGATCGCGATCGGCAGCGACCACGCGGGGTATCTGCTCAAGGAGGACCTGAAGCGCTTCCTCATGGAAGAGGGCCACGAGGTCATCGACGTCGGGACCGACTCCGAGGAACCCGTGGACTACCCGTCCTTCTGCGCCGCGGCGGCGCGCGAGGTCGTCCTCGGCAACGCGGTCCGCGCGATCCTCCTCGGCGGCTCCGGGCAGGGGGAGCAGATCGTAGCGAACAAGGTGCACGGGATCCGCGCCGCCCTCTGCCACGACCTCTTCACGGCGCGGCTGTCCCGTGAGCACAACGATGCCAACGTCCTCACCATGGGTGGGCGGATCGTCGCCCCCGCCCTCGCGAGGGAGATCGTCCGAGTATGGCTCGCAAGCGGGTTCGAGGGCGGACGTCACACCCACCGGTTGGAGCAGATCTCGGAGATCGAACGGGGGGAACGATGAAGGACTTCGTGGCCGACTGGGACGCGCTGCGCGCCACCGACCCGGAGGTGGCCGACACGATCGCCTCCGAGCTGCGACGCGAGCGGCACACGCTGCGGCTCGTCGCCTCGGAGAACTACGCGAGCCCGGCGGTGCTCGCCGCGCTCTCGTCGACGATGAACAACAAGTACGCGGAGGGCTACCCGGGCCGTCGCTACTACGGTGGATGCGAGAACGTGGACGTGGTCGAACGGCTCGCCATCGAGCGGGCGAAGGCGCTGTTCGGAGCCGAGCACGCGAACGCCCAGCCGCACGCCGGGGCACAGGCGAACATGGCCGTCTTTGGGGCGTTCCTCGAGCCGCGCTCGAACGACACGGTGCTCGCGCTCGTGCTTGCGCACGGCGGGCACCTGACGCACGGGTCTCCGGTGAACGTCTCGGGCAAGTGGTTCAAGTTCGTCGGCTACGAGGTGGACCGGGAGACCGAGCGCCTCGACATGGACCGGATCCGCGAGCTCGCCCTCGAGCACCGGCCCAAGATCGTGCTCGCGGGATTCACGGCATACGCGCGGGAGATCGACTTCGAGGCCTTCCGGCGGATCGCGGACGAGGTCGATGCACTGCTGTGGGTGGATGCCTCACATTTCATCGGGCTCGTAGCCGGCGGTGCCTACCCGAGTCCGGTTCCCCACGCCGACGTGGTCACCTTCACGACCCACAAGACGCTGCGCGGCCCGCGCGGCGCGATGATCCTGTGCCGCGAGGAGCACGCGAAGGCCATCGACAAGGCGGTCTTCCCCATGATGCAGGGCGGCCCGATCGAGAACGCCATCGCCGCGAAGGCCGTCGCGCTGAAGGAGGCCATGACTCCGGCGTTCCGCGAGTACGCGTCCCGAACCGTCCGCACGTGCCGCGCCCTCGCGACGGCGCTCGCAGACGAAGGGCTCCGGATCGTCTCGGGGGGCACGGACTCGCACCTCGCGCTCGCGGACCTGCGCCCGATCGGGATCGGCGGACGCGCGGCCGAGGCCGTGTGCGACGAGGTCGGCATCTCCCTGAACAAGAACAGCATCCCGTTCGACCAGATGCCGCCGCTTGATCCCTCGGGGATCCGCGTGGGCACTCCGGGTCCCGCGACCCTCGGCATGGACGAGGCCGAGATGAAGGAGATCGCCGGGATCCTCGGGGAGGCTCTTCGCAGCCCCGACGACCCGAGCGTGAAGGCGTCGTGC
Organism: uncultured Actinomycetes bacterium; assembly: GCA_963708985.1. GTDB lineage: Bacteria > Actinomycetota > UBA4738 > UBA4738 > HRBIN12 > HRBIN12. Next base: position 47,222 of record CAVPUQ010000009.1, on the reverse strand, counting down.
CGGGCGCGGGTGGATGCGCTCGCGGCGCGCTTCCCCGCCTACCCGGACTAGCGCCGGGCCGGAGCCCGGCCGGAGCCCGGCCGGGGGTACCATCCTGGGACGTGCTTCCGTACCTGATCGTCTTCGCCGTGAGCACGGGCGTCACGTTCTTCATGACGCCCCTAGTTCGGCGGCTCTCCATCCGGGTCGGTTGGGTCGACCATCCGTCCGACCGCAAGGTTCACCCGAAGCCAACCCCCACGGCCGGCGGTCTGGCGATCTTCCTCGGGGTCGTCACGGCGCTCCTCGTGTCCCATGCGCTGCCGGCGCTCGCCGGCCTCCACGAGAGCAGCTCCGAGCTGGATGCCGCCATCGTGGCCGCGGTGGTCATCGTGCTCGTCGGACTGATCGACGACACGAGGGGGCTCTCGGCGCCGAGCAAGCTCGCCGGGCAGGTGCTCGCGGCCGGACTGCTCGTGCTCGCCGGGGTCCAGCTCCTGTACTTCTACTTCCCGGGCCAAGGCGTGCTGTCGCTCTCGCCGGACCTCGCGGTCCCCCTCACCGTGCTCTGGGTGGCGGCGATGGTGAACGCGGTGAACCTCATCGACGGGCTCGACGGCCTGGCGGCTGGGATGGTGGCCATCGGCGCGGTGGCCTTCTTCCTCTACATGGCCTTCGGTCCGACCGCCGGCCCTGAGCCCTCGAGCGCCGCCGTGCTCTCGGCGATCGTCGCGGGCGCGGCGATCGGGTTCCTGCCCTGGAACTTCTTCCCCGCAAGGATCTTCATGGGGGACACGGGGTCTGGGCTCCTCGGGCTCATGATGGCGGTCGCCACGATCGCCGGCGTCGGGCGCAACCCGTTCCCGCCGTCGGGAGGTGATCTTGCGGCGGTCGCGATCCCCGTGGTCCTGCCCCTGCTCGTGCTCGCGATCCCGCTCCTGGACGTCGTGCTCGCCATCGTGCGGCGTATGCGGAAGGGCCTCGGCATCCATCATGCCGACAAGGAGCACATCCACCACCGCCTGATGGACATCGGGCACTCGCAGCGGCAGGCGGTGATGCTCATGTACCTATGGAGCGCGCTGATCTCCGGATGCGCCCTCGCGGTGGCCTTCATCGACGGCCGGCTGCTCGTGATCGGGATCGTGAGCGCTGCGATGCTGCTCGCGGCGGTGTTGCCGAAGCTGACGCGTGACCGAACACCGCACGGTAGCGATGTCTCTCCAGCCGGCGGCGATGCCGTCGTGAGTTCCACCTCGCGCTCCGAGGTCGTGGCTGCCCAGGCTGAGCCTGAGGCTCCGCGGGGTGCCGCGGCACGGTAGGCGGAAGGCCGAGATCCGTTCCGCCGAACCTTCCCCCGACGGACGCCATCCCGTAGCGTTGCCTAGCCCGTACAAGTCGTCGGGTAGGTTCACAGCCCAGGGGAGATCCCGCTCGGTGGACCGCCGAGGTGATGATGCGCGCCGTCGTAGGGCATAATCCCGTTGAACGGCATTCGATCGAAGGGGGCGGAGTGCCGGAAGTCGACGTTCGGCTCGAGCGGGTCACGAAGGACTTCGGGGAGACGGTCGCGGTCGACGATCTCTCGCTCGACATCCCCGAGGGCGAGTTCTTCAGCATGCTTGGACCTTCGGGATGCGGGAAGACGACCACGCTCCGCATGATCGGCGGTTTCGAGGAGCCGACGCGCGGCACGATCTACCTGAAGGGACGCGACGTCACCGACCTCCCGCCCTACAAGCGGGACCTGAACACGGTCTTCCAGTCCTACGCGTTGTTCCCGCACCTGAACGTGTACGAGAACGTCGCGTTCGGATTGCGCAGGAAGAAGGTCTCGAAGGACGAGATCAAGAGCAGCGTTACGGAGGCCATGCGGCTGGTCGACCTGACGGGGTTCGAGAGCCGCAGGCCATCCCAGATGTCGGGCGGCCAGCAGCAGCGGGTGGCGCTCGCCCGGGCGCTCGTCAACAAGCCGAAGGTCCTGCTCCTCGATGAGCCGCTCGGGGCCCTCGACCTGAAGCTCCGCAAACAGATGCAGCTCGAGCTGAAGCACATCCAGTCGGAGGTCGGCATCACGTTCATCTACGTGACGCACGATCAGGAAGAGGCCATGACGATGTCGAATCGCCTGGCCGTGATGCGCCACGGCAGGATCGAGCAGGTGGGGCCGCCCGAGGAGGTGTACGAGAACCCGCTGACCGAGTTCGTCGCCGGCTTCCTCGGGGCGTCGAACATGCTCGAGGGCGAGCTGAAGGAGTCCACCAACGGACTCACCGCCGTGCTCCTCAGTGGGGGCGACGTCGTCCACCTGCCGGCGGATCGGGCCCCGTACCAGACCGGCTCCTCCGTGAAGGTCGGCGTGCGCCCCGAGAAGGTGCACATCGGACCTGATGACGGCGACGAGGTCCCGTCCGGATACAACACCATCAGCGGACTGCTCCGCATGTCCACGTACATCGGGGTGAGCCACCAGTACAAGGTGGAGGGACCAGGCGGTCACACCCTCACGGTGTGGGTCCAGAACCTCGGCACCACGCCGCCACCCCATCCCGGCGAGCGCGTCCGTTTGTCATGGCAGTGGGAGCACACGTTCGCCGTGCTTCCGCAAGAAGGCCTATCCATGGAGGAGGAACAGGCATGAGCGAACGCGACCGATCCATCGACCCGATGCAGGAGATCATGCGTCGGAGGCTGACCCGTCGCAGCGTGTTGAGGGGTGCTGGGATGGGCGTTGCGGGTGTCAGCCTGGCATCGATCCTGGCGGCCTGCGGCAGTGACGGCGGCACAGGTGGCGGCGGAGGAGGGGGTAACGGCGGAGGAGGGTTCGACATCGGCGAGATCTACGCGGGCGAGCCGGGAAGCAGCCTCAACTTCGCGAACTGGCCCTTCTACCTTGATCAGGCGAAGGACGAGGGCGGCAGCGTGTATAACCCCTCGCTCGCCTTGTTCCAGGAGCGGACGGGGATCACGGTCAACTACGAGGACGTCATCAACAGCAACGCCGAGTTCTTCGGGCGCTTGCGGCCGATCCTCGAGTCGGGCGACTCCACGGGCTGGGACGTCATCGTCATCACCAACGGCCGGGAATTCACGGCGCTGACGAAGAACGAGTGGGTGTACCCGCTCGACCCGGCCCGCCGGCCCAACTTCGACGCCAACGCCGCGGCGTGGGCGAAGGACCCCTTCTACGACCCCGGGAACACGTACGGGATGGCGTGGCAGTCCGGGATCACGGGCATCGCCTACAACACGGAACTGGCCAACGGCCCGATCACGAAGCTCGACGACCTCGCGAACCCCGACAAGGTCGGTCAAGGGATGGTCTTCATGCTGTCGGCCGACATGCCGAGCTTCGTGATGATCAACCTCGGCATCGACCCGACCACCTCCGGCCCGGACGAGTGGAAGGAAGCCGCGGCGTGGCTCGTGAAGCAAAGGGAGTCGGGGACGGTCCGCGCCTACGGCGGGAACGAGTACCTGGATGACTTCAAGCAGGGCAACCTGTCGGCGTGCATGGCATGGTCGGGCGACGTGATCTACTCGAACATCTGGCTCGGGTACGACAACCTCGAGTTCGTGTTCCCCGAGGGCGGCGCGCTGCTCTGGATCGACAACATGATGATCCCGGCCGGGGCGGAGAACCCGGTCGGCGCGATGGAGGTGATGGACTTCTACTACGAGCCCGAGGTCGCGACGATGGTGACCGAATGGGTCCAGTACATGTCGCCGGTGCCCGCGACGCAGGACCTGATCCTCCAGCACGCGGCTGAAGCTCAGGCGGAGGGCTCGAAGGGGCGGGCGAACAAGCTCCGGGCGTCGGCCGAGAGCCCGTACCTGTATCCCGACGAGGAGTTCCTGTCTAGGACGGCCTTCGACAGACCCCTTGAGACCGACGAGGAGGTCCAGGAGTGGGACTCGATCTTCCTCCCCATCTCTCAGAACTAGACGAGACGTAGGCACACAGGTGGCCGCGGAGGACTCGACCGAGGGGGCGGCATCCGGGGCTCCGCCCCGGGGCCACCGCACGCTCGGCGCCCGCCGCAAGTTGGTCCCCTACGGCCTGCTCTCGCCGGGTGGGGCGTACCTGTTCGTCTTCTTCCTGTTGCCCCTCGCCCTCATGATCTACACGTCGCTGCAGAGCGGCGGGCTGCTCTCGGGCGGGTTCCGATTCACCTGGGACTGGGCGAACTACTCGAACGTCCTGACGAGCTACCAGCCGCAGTTCATCCGCTCCATCGCGTATTCGCTCATCGTCACCTTCGCGGCGCTGTTGCTCGCCTACCCGATGACGTACTGGATCGCCTTCTACGGCGGGAAGTGGAAGTCGTCGCTCCTGCTGATGATCCTGCTGCCGTTCTTCGTGTCGTTCGTGATCAGGACCCTCCAGTGGAAGTTCATCCTCGGTGACAACGGGCCTGTCCTCGGCACCTTGAAGGGGTTCGGTCTCCTCGGGCAGGACTTCCGCGTCCTCGCGACCCCCTTCGCCGTCGTCGCCGGGATCACGTACAACTACCTACCGTTCACGGCGCTCCCTCTCTATGTGGCGCTGGAGCGGATCGACAAGTCCCTGGTCGAGGCGGCAAAGGACCTGTACGCGACCCGGTTCCAGTCCTTCCGGAAGGTCGTGTGGCCCCTGTCGTTGCCGGGGGTGTTCGCGGCGTTCCTGCTCACCTTCGTCCCCGCGACCGGGGACTACGTCAGCGCCGCGCTCCTCGGAGGTCCGGGCACGAGGATGATCGGCAACATCATCCAGGACAAGTTCCTGACGGAGAACAACTATCCGGAGGCGGCCGCGCTCTCCGTGATCCTGATGATCGCGATGGTCATCCTGGCGAGCGTGTACGCACGGGTCTTGGGGACGGAGGAAGCGACGAGAGCGGCGGCGAAGGCATGAGCGCGGTGGCGACGCCGGAGCAGGCTCGGGCGAGGGATCTGCCCCCGGTCAATCCACCGGATCGCCGGTGGACCCGATTCATCCTGCCCGTCTACACGGTCCTCATGATCCTGTACCTCGCGAGCCCGATCTTCGTGATGATCCTCTACGGGTTCAACGACATCCCGGGTGACCGGCAGACCGCGAAGTTCTGGGGGTTCACCCTGGATTGGTGGAAGAACGTGTTCAACATCCCTGGGCTGCCGGAAGCGTTCAAGAACTCCCTGCTCATCGCGCCCATCTCGGCGGCCTTCGCGACCGCGCTCGGGACGTTGTTCGGCCTGGCGCTCGGCCGGTACCGCTTCCGCGGGCTGCGGGCGGTGGACTTCGTGATCTTCCTGGCGATCGCGGTACCCGAGATCGTGCTCGGCTCCTCGCTCCTGTCGATGTTCGTGCTCGGGAAGGTGCGGCTCGGATTCACGACCATCTTGCTCTCCCACATCGGATTCTCGATCGCGTTCGTGGCCGTGACCGTCCGAGCGCGGGTGCAGGGGCTCGATCGCTCGTTGGAGGAGGCGGCTCAGGATCTCTTCGCCACGCCGAGCGTCGCCTTCGTCAAGGTCACGCTCCCGATCATCGCGCCGGCCATCCTGGCTGGGTTCCTCCTCGCGTTCGTGCTTTCGCTCGACGACTTCGTGATCTCGAACTTCGTCGCTGGGCAGACCAACACGTTCCCACTGTGGGTCTTCGGGGCGCAACGGATCGGCATCCCGCCGCAGGTGAACGTGATGGGCACGCTGCTGTTCGCGGCGGGCATCTTCGCTGCCATCGTGAACGTGCTCGTACAGCATCGTCGCGCGCGCTCTTGAGCACACCGCCGCCCCGGCGGGCGCTACTGCGACGAGCCGGAACGGGCATGATGGGGCGAGGCTCGGCGGATCGCTGGTCCCTGCGGGAGAGAGGACTCCTTGCGGTGCTCTCGTTCCGCGACGAGCCCTCGGGGTTGCCGCGGCAAGGTCGGCATGTTCGGCGAGACCGTGGATACGCCGAACCTCGTCTCAGCTGTGGGACGATACCTTCCGCCTCGGCCGCCCCGCCGGCTCGCGCCGCGCCCTCCTCGTGAACGCGTTCACAAACGCCGAGAGAAATGGCCATCTACCTGCGGAAACGGCATCGCTGATGCTTTGACGCCCCGGAGGGGGCGCGGCTATACTGCGCGCGCTCATGGCCGGTGGACTCGGGGAAGGTTGGAGCGGCGCCGGCACGGCATGGGCGATCACGGGGACGCTCCTGTCGGGCCTCCTCGTCTGGGGTGGGGTCGGGTTCCTCTTGGACCGGTGGATCGGTTTCCACTGGCTGTTCCTGCCGATCGGCATGGTCGTCGGCATGGGGACCTCGATCTACGTCGTGTACATGAGGTATGGCCGAGATCACTGAGCGACCGGAGCGGGAGATGGTGCGCAGGGCACTCGTGCCCTTCCTCGTCGCGCTCCCGCTCGCGTTCCTCGCCGGGTGGGCCCTGTCGGGTCTCGGCGCCGGCTCGTCGGCGGCGATCGGCATCGCGCTCGTGTTCGCGAACTTCGCCGCGCACGGGGCGTCGCTCGCCTGGGCCTCCGGGATCTCGATCACGGCGGTGCACGCGACCGCGTTGCTCGGTCCGGTGGTGCGCCTCGGCATCATCGTCGGCCTGATGTTCGCGCTCGACGCGCTGACATGGTTCTCGCCGCTCGCCTTCGGGCTCGCGGTCGTGCCTGGAACGCTGCTGCTCCTCGTCTACGAGGCGCGGCTCGCGATGCGCGGCCTGGGTGGCGCCCTGCAGATCCCCGCCGAGCCCGCGGCGGCCCGTGCCGCCGATCCGCGCGCCGAGATCCTCGCCGCTCGGGAGGCTCACTGATGCTCGCGGCGCTCCTCGGTTTGTCCAAGCCGCCGGAGGGCTTCCAGCCTCCCGGCACCGAGATCTTCGACTACACGAAGACCTGCCTGATCGGCGACGGGTCGTTCTGCGTGACGAGGGTGTCGTTCTGGATGCTGATGTCCGCGGTCATCGTCGCCGCGCTCTTCGTCGTGGCGTTCCGCCGTCCCCAGATCGTTCCGCGAGGGGTGCAGAACGCGGTCGAGTCCGTCGTCGACTTCATCCGCGAAGGCATCGTGCTCGAGGTCATGGGCCGCGAGGGGCTTCCCTTCCTGCCGTTCCTGACCTCGCTGTTCTTCTTCATCTGGGTGAACAACGTCTACGGGATCGTCCCCGGGATCAACTTCCCGACGACCTCACGGATGGCGATCCCCGCGTTCCTCGCGATCCTCGTGTGGTTCGTCTTCAACATCGTCGGCATCGTGAAGCAGGGCGGGCTCCACTACCTCAAGAACACGCTGTTCCCACCCGGCGTGCCGAAGGCGATCTACCTGCTCTACACGCCGATCGAGTTCGTCTCGGTGTTCATGGTCCGGCCGCTCACGCTCTCGGTCCGACTCGCGGCGAACATGATCGCCGGCCACCTGATCCTGACGATCTTCTTCCTCGGTACGTGGTACCTCCAGTGGAAGCTGGTCACGATCCCCATCGCCGCTGTGTCCTTCGCGCTGGGCACGGCGATCACCGCGTTCGAGGTCCTCGTCGGGGTCCTGCAGGCCTACATCTTCACGATCCTGACGGCGGTGTACATCGCCGGGGCCATCCACCCTGAGCACTAGAAGGAGGAAGAGGCATGACGCACCTGTTCGGTCTGCTCGCCCAGGTGTCGGGCGACGTCGGTGCCATCGGCAAGGGCCTCGTGTACGGCCTTGGCGCGATCGGCCCCGGCATCGGCATCGGCTTCCTCGTCGGGAAGTCCGTCGAGGCCATGGCCCGTCAGCCCGAGGCGGCCGGCATGGTCCGGACCACGATGTTCCTCGGGATCGCGTTCGTGGAGGCGCTGGCGCTGTTCGGCTTCGTGCTCTCCTTCATCGTGTAGGAGGGAGCCCGGATGCTGCACCTGATCGTGCTGGCGGCCGAGGCTGCCGAGGACAAGAACCCGATCCTGCCGGACGTCGCCGAGCTCGTCTACGGCGCGCTCGCGTTCATCATCGTGTTCGCGGTGCTCGCGAAGTTCGCGTTCCCGGCGCTCGGCAAGATGCTCCAGGAGCGCTCCGCGAAGATCCAGGGGAACCTCGACGGCGCGGAGCAGGCGCGGACGACGGCCGAGCAGGAGCTCGCCGAGTACCGCGCACAGCTCGCCGGGGCTCGCGACGAATCCAATCGGATCATCGAGGAGGCACGCCGGACCGCCGACCAGATGCGCCGTGACCTGCAGGCGAAGGCCGAACAGGAGGCGCAGGCCGCGGTCGCGCGCGCGCAGGAGGAGATCCGCGCCGAGCGCGACCGTGTGTTCCAGGAGCTCCGCGAGCAGGTCGGTGTCATCGCGGTGGATCTGGCAGGCCGGGTGGTGGGCGAGTCGCTCGACCCGTCGGCGCACCAGCGCCTGATCGACGAGTACATCGAGCAGGTCGCCGGCGCGGGGAACGGACAGAGCTGACGTGGCGGAGAAGGACGCGCTCGTTCGGGGATACGCGGAGGCGCTGTTCGCCGTCGCCGAGGCCGAGGGCGAGCTCGCGGCCGTCGAGGACCAGCTCTACGCGTTCGCGAAGGCGCTCGAAGCCGAGACGAAGGTCCGTGAGGCGCTGACCGACCCAGCGCTACCGGCCGAGAACAAGAAGGGTCTGGTCCGCGACCTGCTCGGCGAGCGTGCCAACCCGCACACCGTGAACGTGCTCGGCTTCCTCATCGACCAGGGCCGGGCGCGCGAGATCGGCCGGATCGTTGAGGAGCTCGTCGCCGTCGCGGCCGAGCGCCGGGCGCACGCCGTGGCCGAGGTTCGCAGCGCCGTCCCGCTCGACGACGCCCAGAGGCGGCGCCTGGCGCAGGCCCTCTCGGCGGCCACGGGCCGCCAGGTCGAGGTCAAGGTCGTCGTCGACCCCTCGGTCGTCGGCGGGGTGGTGGCGAAGGTAGGCGACGAGGTCTTCGACGGCAGCGTGCGCTCGCGCCTGGACGAGGCGCGCGGGCGCCTGACCCGCTCCAAGTGACGGACCGAGGAAGAGAGAGCTGATGGCACTGACATTCGACCCGCAGGACATCGCGGAAGCCCTCCGCAAGAACGTCGAGGGCTGGAGGCCCTCCGTGGAGCGCGAGGAGGTCGGGCGCGTCATGGAGGCCGGCGACGGCATCGCCCGCGTGAAGGGTCTGCCCCGCGCCATGGCGAACGAGCTGCTCGAGTTCACCGGCGGCGTGCTCGGCTTGGCCTTCAACCTCGACGAGGACGAGATCGGGTGCATCATCCTCGGCGAGTCCGAGCACATCGAGGAGGGCGACCTCGTCAAGCAGACGGGCAAGATCCTGTCCGTGCCGGTCGGCGACGGGTTCCTCGGACGTGTGATCGACCCGCTCGGCGACCCGATCGACGGCAAGGGCCCTATCGCGGCGGACGAGCGGCGCAACCTCGAGGTCCAGGCCGCGAACGTGATCGACCGCCAGCCGGTGAAGGAACCGCTGCAGACGGGCATCACCGCGATCGACGCGATGACCCCGATCGGGCGCGGCCAGCGCGAGCTCATCATCGGTGACCGTCAGACCGGCAAGACCGCGATCGCGATCGATGCGATCATCGCGCAACGCGAGAACTGGGGGAGCGGCGACCCGAAGAAGCAGGTGCGGTGCATCTACGTCGCCGTCGGTCAGAAGGCCTCGACCGTGGCCGAAGTCGTCGAGACGCTCCGCGAGAACGGGGCGCTCGACTACACGGTGATCGTGAACGCCGCGGCGTCGGACCCCGCGCCGTTCCAGTACATCGCTCCGTACGCGGGTGCCGCCCTCGGGGCGCACTGGATGTACGATGGGCTGCACGCGCTCGCGGTCTACGACGACCTCTCGAAGCAGGCTACGGCGTACCGCACGCTGTCACTGTTGCTCCGCCGCCCGCCAGGCCGTGAGGCGTACCCGGGCGACGTGTTCTACCTGCACTCGCGCTTGCTCGAGCGCGCCGCCAAGCTCTCGGATCGGCTGGGCGGGGGCTCGCTCACCGCGCTACCGATCATCGAGACGAAGGGCGGCGACGTCTCCGCCTACATCCCCACGAACGTCATCTCGATCACCGACGGCCAGATCTACCTGGAGCCCGACCTGTTCTTCGCCGGGGTTCGTCCGGCGATCAACGTCGGCATCTCGGTCAGCCGGGTCGGCGGCAACGCGCAGATCAAGGCGATGAAGAGGATCTCGGGACGCCTGCGGATCGACCTCGCACAGTACCGGGCGCTCGAGGCATTCGCGCAGTTCGGCTCCGAGCTCGACAAGGCGTCCCAACAGCAGCTCGCGCGCGGCGCCCGCGTGGTCGAGGTCCTCAAGCAGCCGCAGTACCGGCCGGTGCCGGTCGAGCGCCAGGTGGTGTCCATCTGGGTCGCGACGGGCGGCCACCTGGACGAGTTCCCGGTCGAGGATGCCTCCCGCTTCGTCGAGGAGTTCGCGCAGTACGTGGAGACGCGCGCCGCCGAGGCGCTCGCCGCGATACGCGAGAGCGGCGATCTCTCCGACGCGACGGAGGCCGCGCTGAACGCGGCGATCGAGGCCTTCGCGGCGACGTTCGTTCCGACGGACGGGGGCGCCGGGAGCGAGGCCGGTGCCGGCGAGGGTTCGGCTCGCGACCGCGTGAAGAAGGACGTGGGCTGGGACCGGATGTCCTCCGAGGAGGAGGAGCCGCCCCCGCCCCCGACGCGCGAGGAGATGCGACACGACTACGAGGAGAAGGCGGGGCCGGCCGGGCAGGCCGACGTCCCGTTCCCGGGCTAGCGCATGGGTGCCCAGCTCCGTGTCGTCCGTCGTCGGATCCGCTCGGTCCAGTCGACGATGAAGATCACGCGCGCGATGGAGCTCATCGCCGCGTCGCGCATCGTCAAAGCTCAGCTGCGGGTCGGGTCGGCGCGTCCGTATGCGGAGCTCCTCACGCGTGCGATGGAGGACGTCGCCCGGCAGACCGGAGCGCTCGTGCACCCGCTGCTCGAGGAGCGTGAGTCGCCCGAGCGCGCCGGCGTGCTCGTGCTGACCTCCGACCGAGGCCTGGCCGGCTCGTACAACTCCAACGTGATCCGCCTGGCCGAGTCCGTGATGAACCAGATCCGCGCGCGCGGTGTCGAGCCCATCGTGTACTCGTCGGGGAAGAAGGGGATCTCGTACTTCCGGTTCCGGGCGGTCCCGATCGAGGCGCAGTGGGCCGGCTTCAGCGAGGTCCCCCCCTTCTCGGCCGCGGACGACATCGGCCGGCGCCTGATCCAGGACTTCGCCGAGCGCCGGATCGACGAGCTCCACGCCGTCTACACGGACTTCCGCTCGGCGTTCACGCTCCGGGCGACGACGAAGCGGTTCCTGCCGATCGCGCCCGATGAGCTCCGCGACACGAAGGGCCGGGTACATCCCGAGTACCTGTTCGAGCCCGCGCCCGCCGCGATCTTGGACGAATTGCTCCCGCAGTACGTCATCACGAAGGTGTACGCGGCACTGCTCGAGTCGGCGGCCTCGGAGAACGCGTCCCGGCGCCGGGCGATGAAGGCAGCGACCGACAACGCGGACGACCTCATCAAGATCCTGACCCGTCAGGCGAACCGGGCGCGTCAGGATGAGATCACGACGGAGATCATGGAGATCGTCGGCGGGGCGGAAGCCCTGTCGGCGGCGGCAGGGGAGTAGGGACGGATGACGGAGAACGAGCACGCGAAGGGTCGGGTGGTCCGGGTCATCGGCCCGGTGGTGGACGTCGAGTTCCCGCCGGCGCAGCTGCCCGAGATCAACACAGCTCTGAAGGTCGACATCACGCTCGAGGGACACACGACGACGGTCACCTGCGAGGTCGCGCAGCACATCGGCGACTCGACGGTACGCACGATCGCGCTGAAACCGACCGACGGTCTCGTGAGGGGCGCGCCGGTCGAGAACACCGGCAGCCCGATCAAGGTGCCGGTGGGCGAGGGTGTGCTCGGCCACGTGTACAACGTGATCGGCGAGCCCCTCGACACGACACCGGACCAGATCCACGCGAGCGACTGGTGGCCGATCCACCGGGAGCCCCCGCCGTTCGAGGAGCTCGAGCCCAAGTCGGTGATGCTCGAGACCGGTATCAAGGTCATCGACCTGCTCGAGCCCTACGTGCAGGGCGGCAAGATCGGGATGTTCGGCGGCGCCGGTGTCGGCAAGACCGTCATCATCCAGGAGATGATCCGCCGCCAGGCCGAGCAGCACGGCGGCGTATCCGTGTTCGCGGGCGTCGGCGAGCGCACCCGCGAAGGCAACGACCTGTTCTTGGATATGACCGAGTCCGGCGTGATCGAGAAGACCGCGCTCGTGTTCGGTCAGATGGACGAGCCGCCCGGCGTGCGCCTGCGCGTCGGCCTGTCCGCCCTCACGATGGCCGAGTACTTCCGCGACGTCGAGCGCAAGGACGTGCTCCTGTTCGTGGACAACATCTTCCGCTTCACGCAGGCCGGCTCCGAGGTCTCCACGCTGCTCGGCCGCATGCCCTCGGCGGTGGGGTACCAGCCCACGCTGGCGGAGGAGATGGGCGAGCTCCAGGAGCGCATCACCTCGACGAAGGGCCGCTCGATCACCTCGCTCCAGGCGATCTACGTGCCGGCCGACGACATCACCGACCCGGCGCCGCACACCGCGTTCGCGCACCTGGACGCGACGACGGTGCTCTCGCGCGAGATCTCGGCCCTCGGGATCTACCCGGCGGTGGACCCCCTGGACTCGACGAGCCGGATCTTGGACGCGCGGTACGTCGGGCAGGAGCACTACGAGGTCGCCCGCCGTGTGCAGGAGATCCTGCAGCGGAACAGGGATCTGCAGGACATCATCGCGATCCTCGGCGTCGACGAGCTGTCCGAAGAAGACAAGGTCGTCGTCGCCCGCGCTCGTCGGATCCAGCGGTTCCTCTCGCAGCCGTTCTTCGTCGCCGAGCAGTTCACCGGGATCCCGGGCAAGTACGTCCCGATCGACGAGACGATCTCGTCGTTCAAGGCGATCTGTGAGGGCGAGTACGACCACCTGCCCGAGCAGGCGTTCCTGCTCGTCGGCGGGATCGAGGAGGTCGTCGAGCAGGCGAAGCGGATGGAGGCCGCGGCCTAGCGATGACCGTCGACGTTCACGTGGTCACGCCCGAGCGCGAGGTCTGGTCCGGCACGGCCACGATGGTCATCGCGCGCGGCGTCGAGGGCGAGGTGGGCATCCTCGCCGGTCACGCCCCGTTGCTCATCCGCCTGACCATCGGCCCGCTGCGGATCCAGCACGACGGGGAGGAGGTCTTCTCCGTGGTGGACGGTGGGTTCATGCACGTGACGACGACCGAGGGGACGACCCGGGTCGACGTGCTCGCGCCCTCGGCGTCGCTGGCATCCGAGATCGACGTCGAGCGTGAGCGCCGGCGGGTCGTCGAGCTCGAGCAGCGGATCGCCGAGAAGGACGACGCGGAGGTCCAAACCGAGCTCGCGAAAGCCCTCGCGCGGGTCAACCTGCGCGGGTAGGCTGCGGGGACCCGGGCTGCGGCCCGGCGCTACCATCGGAAGGAACAGATGGACCGACTGCTGGTCACCGGCGGGACGCGCCTATCGGGCAGCGTCCGGGTCTCGGGCGCCAAGAACTCGGCGCTGAAGTTGCAGGCCGCCGTGCTGCTCGCGCCGCGGGCGCTCGACGCTCCACAACGTGCCGCGGATCCAGGACTGCCTCACGATGACCGAGGTGCTCGACCATCTCGGGGCGCGGACGTCCTGGGAGGGCGGCACGCTCAAGATCGACACCACCGGCGTGGAGTCGCTCGAGACGCCCTACGAGCTCGTGAGCCGGATGCGCGCCTCGATCCTGGTCCTCGGGCCGCTCCTCGCGCGGTTCGGGCAGGCCTGCGTTGCCATGCCGGGCGGCTGCAACATCGGCTCGCGCAAGATCGACCTGCACCTGCGCGGCCTCGAGCGGATGGGCGCACGCTTCGAGCAGGAGCACGGGGTGCTCCGCGCTCGGCGCCGACCGCCTGCACGGTGCCATCGTGAACCTGGACTTCCCGAGCGTCGGCGCGACCGAGAACGTGATGATGGCCGGCGTCGCGGCCCGCGGCACCTCCGTGATCGAGAACGCCGCCCGCGAGCCCGAGCTCTCTGACCTGGCCGACTTCCTGACGGCGATGGGCGCGCGGATCGACGGCGTCGGCACGCCGACCATCGAGATCGAGGGTGTCGACACCTTCGTGCCTGTCGAGCACCGCGTGATCCCGGACCGGATCGAGGCCGGCACCTTCGCGATCGCCGCGTGTGCCACGCAAGGTGAGGTCGTCCTACGGGAGGCGCGGTCGGACCACATGGACCTCGTGCTCTCCAAGCTGGCAGAGACCGGCGCCGACATCCTCGCGACCGAGGACGGCCTCGCGGTCACGATGTCGGATCGCCCGCGGTCCGTCGATCTGGTGACGCTCCCGTACCCGGGGTTCCCGACCGACCTGCAGCCGCAGATGATGGCGCTGCTCTCTGCGGCCGAAGGAACGAGCATCGTGACGGAGAACGTCTTCGAGAGCCGGTTCATGTTCGTCGACGAGCTGAACCGCATGGGCGCCGACATCCGTACCGAGGGTCACCACGCGGTGATCCGGGGCGTCGGGCGATTGTCGGCGGCACCGGTGCGGGCGCTCGACATCCGCGCGGGAGCCGCGATGGTCATCGCAGCCCTCTCCGCCGACGGCGTCACCGGGGTCGAGAACATGTACCACGTAGACCGCGGATACGAGGACTTCGAGTCGAAGCTCACCGCGCTCGGCGCCGTGGTCCGCCGCGAGCGGGAGCTGTCGCCGGCGCTCTCGTGAGTTCGGCCCGCCGCGGGGCGGTCCTCCTGCTCCTCGCACTCTGCTGGTGGCCTTCGACGGGCACTCGCGCCGAGGTCGGGTCCGTGGACCGCGTGTTCCTGATCGATGTCCCCGGCATGTCGTTCGAGGAGCTCCTCGGCGTGCCCGAGATCCTCGCGCTGGCCAGGACCGGCGGCGCGGCACTCATGCGCAACCTGGAGCCCGTCGGGCAGCGCTACGCAACGTACCCGCAGATGGACCCCCGCACCTTGATCACCGCCTGGGAGATGGATCCGGGCGTGATGGGCGGGCTCGACGCCGTGGGGGCGACGATCCGTGATCGGGTCGAGACGGCGGGCGTGGCTCGGGTGCTGGTGATCGTCCAGAGCCGGACCGGCTCAGCAGCGATGACCGAGGACAAGGACGAGCTTCACCCGGTCGTGATGGCCATCGGCGCGCCCGTCGAGCTGTTCGGCGCCGTCGGAGAGGCCGCGACGCTGACCTCCGACACGACCCGCCGGGCCGGTGTGGTCACCGACGTCGATGTGCGGCCGACGATCTCGGACGCGCTCGGCGGGCCGATCCCCGCCGACCTGGAGGGGACCGTGATGCGGGTGGTCGATGAGCCCGCGCCGTTCGGGCTGCACGAGCGCTACCTCGCGCAACGGCGGATGTACGTGCCCATCGGGGCGGCTGGCGCGATCTACCTCACGGTGGTCGGGTTGATCGGCGCGGCACTCGTCGCGTTCCCGCGGCTCGGCTCTGCGGGCGTCCGGCGGGCGACGGGGTGGGCATGTCTGTCGGTGGCGACGCTCACGGCCGGCATGATCGCGGCCGGGCACCTCCCCGAGCTCACCTACGCGTCCGTGGTGCCGTTCATCGCGATCGTCACGGTGTTCGGAACGATGGCCTTCTCCCCGCTCGAACGCCGGAGCCCGGTCCTGGTCCCCGTGGGGATCGGCGCGGTCGTCCTCGCCTTCTTCGCCGTCGAGGCGACCCTGGGTTGGACGGCGGTGCTCACGCCGTTCCTCGGCGGCTCGGCCCTCGACGGGGGGCGGTTCTACGGGCTGCCGAACGTGGCCATCGGGCTGCTCGTCGGCGCATCGCTCTTCGTCGCACAGCGACTCCGGACGTGGCAGGGCGTTGGCCTCATCGTCACGGTCGCGCTCGTCGCGGGGATGCCGTACGCGGGCTCGAACCTGGGCGGTGGCGTGACGCTGTTCGCGACGGCGGGGATGTGGCTGGCTGTGCGCGAGCGCAGCCGCCTCGGCCCGTGGAAGGGCCTCGCGGTCGCTGCTGTGTCTGTGCTCGCCGGCGCCGCCGTGCTTCTACTCGCGCACCGCCTCTCGCCGCTCCCGACGCACGTCACGCGATTCGAGGAGGCGACCGGTGGGGTCGCCGGCATCTGGGAGACCTTCGCCGACCGGCTCGGGGTCGGGCTCGACCTCATCCGGCGCAACCCGGCGGCGCTCGTCCCGGTCCTTGGGCTGCCGCTCGCGCTCCTCGCGGTCCTGCGCCCCCCGGCGTCGACACGGAGCACCTTCGAGCGGTGGCCGGCATGGCGCGACGCGGTGCTCGTCGCGCTCCTCGCCGGCGTCGTCGCGTACGTGGTGAACGACACGGGTCCAGCCGCCTCGGGCCTCGCGTTCGGGCTCGGGCTCGGCGGGATGCTCGGCGTGTCGCTGCTCGCCGGAGCAGGGAAGATGGATGGATCGTGAGCACCGAGGCCACCCCCCCGCGGCCCGACGGGCTGCACCCCGTCCCTCCGCCCCGCGCGACGCTCGAGAGACCGGCGCGAGGACTGGCCGCGATGCCGAAGGCCACGTGGCGCTGGTGGGAGGCGCTCGCCGTGTACGTGGGAGCGTTCTTCGCTGGGGGGATCGCGGCGCTGCCCGTGATCCAGATGGTTGGCGACGACGACCTTGGTGCCATCGTCTCCACGGTCGTGGCCGCGCTCGTCATCCTCGGCGTCCTGTTGTTCTGGCTGCGCCGTGCCCACCCCCGGTGGGTCGCCATCCTCGGCGTCCCGAGGCGATGGTTACCGGAGGTGCGAGCCGGGATCGTCTTCGGGATCGGCCTGTACCCCCTCGTCGTGTTCGTCGTGGGTCTCCTGCTGGTCGTCCTGTTCCGAGCCCTGTCGGGACACTCGGTCCAGGCGCCCGAGCAGATCTCGCAGGGCCTGCCCATCGTCGGCACGGTCGCGACGATCCTGTACGCGATCGTGCTCGCCCCGATCGGAGAGGAGCTGTTCTTCCGCGGCGTCCTGTTCCGCTCGCTCCGCGACCGGCACGGGTTCCTGGGCGGCGGGCTCGGCTCGGCGGTCGCCTTCGGGCTCATCCACTACATCCCGGGTCCGGCGCTCGACAGCCTGCTGCTGATGACGGTGATGGTCTTCACGGGCCTGGGTCTCGCGTACATCTACGAGCGGCGGGGGTCGATCATCGCGCCCATCGCCGCCCACATGACGTTCAACGCGATCGGACTCGTCCTGATCTACTTGGTCGGATGAGCCGCGGACGAGGGGGAGAGTGAGCGGTGGCGGTGTTCCCGAGCGACGGATGGCTCCACATCTACCGGGAGCGGATCAACGGCTCTCCCGAGTACCGGGAGGCCGCGCTCACGTGGGAGGGCGACATCGCCTTCGTGTTCGAGGCCGAGCCGAACAGGGGCGTTCCCGAGGACCTGTGGGCATGGATCGACCTGTGGCATGGGGAGTGCCGCGATGCGCGGATGGTGGAGCCTCGTGAGGGCGAGACCGCGCCCTACGTGATCCGCGCTCCCTACACGCGGTGGAAGGACGTGCTCCACGGTGACCTCGACCCGGTGAAGGGCATGATGCAGGGCAAGCTGAAGCTCCAGGGCGACCTTCCCACGATCATCCGCTACGTGCGAGCCGCGAACGAGCTCGTGCACCTCACGATGACGGTGCCCACGGAGTTCCTCGACGAAGCGTACGCACGGTAGGCTGGGCCGCCGGTAGCCGAGGGGGGGACGATGCGCGCGGTCGTCTACGAGGACGTGGGGAAGGTCGCCGTCGCCGACGTGCCGGACCCGGTGCTGCGCGAACCCGACGACGCCGTGATCCGCGTGACGGTCTCGGCCATCTGCGGCTCCGACCTGCACTTCTTCCACGGCAAGGCGCCGCTCGACCCGGGTGAGGGGATCGGCCACGAGGCCGTTGGGGTGGTCGAGGCCGTCGGTCCTGCCGTGGAGCGATTCCGTCTCGGTGATCGCGTCGTCGTCTCGTTCGTGATCGCGTGCGGCTCGTGCTGGTTCTGCAGGGCGGGCCAGACGCAGCTCTGTGAGGACTTCCGGAACCTCGGCGCGGGGATCTTCGGTGGGGACCTCGGGGGAGCGCAGGCCGAGCTCCTGCGGGTCCCTCACGCCGACACGAACCTGCTGCAGATCCCGAAGGGTCTCGAGGACGAGCGCGCGCTCTTCCTCGGCGACGTGCTCACGACCGGCGTCTACGGCGCCGAGGTGGGCGCGGTAGCTCGGGGGGACACCGTCGCCGTCGTCGGCGCGGGGCCCGTGGGGTTCTTCTCGATCCAGGCCGCGCTCGCGCGCGGCGCCGAGCGCGTCCTCGCGCTCGACCTGCTGCCCGACCGGCTCGCGCTCGCCGAGCGGGCCGGCGCCGAGCCGGTCGACGTCGGCGAACACCACGCGCAGATGGCGGTCGCCGAGCGTACCGGCGACCGCGGGGCAGACGTGGTGATCGAGGCCGTCGGTCACCCGTCCGCGTTCGAGACGGCGATCGATGCCGTGCGCCGGGGTGGGCGCGTTGCCGTCGTCGGGATGTACACGAGCGAGACCGTGGACCTCCCGATGGGTATCTGGTGGGCCCGGGCGCTCGACGTCCGGTTCGCCGGCGTCTGCCCCGTGCACGCGTGGTGGGAGCGCGCGCTCGACCTGGTCCTCGCCGGGCGGCTGGACCCGCTCGCGATCGTCTCCCACCGGCTGCCGCTCGGCGACGCCGCGCACGGCTATGAGCTCTTCGACTCCCACCGGGCGACGAAGGTCCTCCTGCTGCCGTGACGGGTCCGCGGGTGACCTACGTCGATGACGAGCCCAACGGCCTCGCCCGGATGGTGGGCGGGCTCATCGAAGCGAACCTGGCCCACCATCCACGCCGTGCCGGTCTCCTTCGCCCCGCGGTCGTGGACCTCGTCGCGCTCGACGCCGACGTCGCGGTGAGCCTCGCGATCGACCGTCGCGAGGTTCGTGTCGCGAACGGCATGGCCGACGGACGGGCTCACGTCCGCGTGACCACGGACTCGCTCTCGCTCGTCGAGCTCGCCGCCGCGCCCCTCCGGCTGGGGCTCCCGGACGTGTTCCACACGGAGGGGCGGGTGATCGCACGCAAGTTGCTCGCTCGCGAGATGCGGATCGACGGGCTCCTCCGGCACCCGCTCACGCTCTCGCGCGTGACCAGGCTCCTGTCAGTGGTGTGATGGACGCACCGCTCGCCGTCGCTGCGCCCGGCCGAGCGCTCGTCGCGACCCTCGCGGTGGCGGCGACGATCGCGACGGTCGTGTTCGGGGGATTCGTGGTCGGGGGCGCGCTATCGCGGACGGAGGGCGAGGTGGTGGACGTCGCCGGCCTCGTGCGTGTCCAACCGCTCTCGGGATGGGAGATCGCGTCACGATCACAGGATCCACCGCGTGTTCGGCTCACCCGCGGCGGCGGCAACATCGACGTCGTGGCCGTCTCGTTCGGAGGCTCGGCCGCCGATCTCATCGCCGAGTACGTGCAGAGCGTGCTCGAGCCTGAAGCCCATCGCCTGTCGGTCTCCCGCGAGTCCCAGCCCGTGTCGCTCGTCGCCGGTCTGGAGGGCGTGCGCATCACGTACGTCGGGCTGTTCGGCAAGGCGCAGGTGCCGATCGAGGGCGAGGTCACGGCCATCGTCTCACCGAGCGGCGTCGGCGCCGTCTTCGACGGCTGGGGCGCGGAGGGCCTGCTCCGCTACGTGGTGCAGGACGTGCGCGCGATGGTCGAGGCCGCGGAGATCGCATGATGGCCATGCCTGCACCTCCGCCGCCACGCCAAGGGCTCGCGCGCCACCGATGGACCGCTCGGGGGACGCTGTTCCGATCCCGCAACCCGGCGTTCCTGCTGTTCGCGGCGATCCTCGTCGTGACCGGGCTCCTCACGATCCAGCAGCAGCAGCTCTTCGCAGATGTCTCTCCCTCGGGCTGGGCGCTCTCGTGGGTGCTCCTCGCGCTCTATGCCTTGCCGGTGTTCCTTCTCGTGTACGTGCTCGACCTGTACGAGCGGGAGCCGTTGTCTCTGCTCACGGGGGCCTTCCTGTGGGGCGCGGTGGCCGCCACGACGCTCTCGGCCTACGCGAACGACGGATGGGGGCTCGTCGTCGCCCGCCTCGGCGGTCCCGAGTTCGCCTCGCGGTGGACGGCTGCCCTCACCGCGCCGCTCGTCGAGGAGATCCTCAAGGTCTCCGGGCGTCGCTCTGCTCGCGATCGTTGCGGCAGAGGAGTTCGACGACGTCATGGACGGGTTCGTGTATGGCGCGCTCTGTGGGCTCGGGTTCGCCGTCGTCGAGGACGTCTTCTACTTCGTAGCGGTGTTCGGTGGGACACCGAGCGGTGTCCTTGCGGGGTTCTGGGTCCGCGTGCTCTCGAGCGGCCTCTACGGGCACGTGCTCTACACGGGCCTATCCGGGATGGGTGTCGCGTACGTGGTTTCGCGCCGCGGGGAGGAGCCCCTGGGACGACGCCTTCGGGTCGCCGTCGGGCTGTTCCTCGCGGGTGCCATCGGGCACTTCCTGTGGAACTCGCCGTTCCTGAACCTGTTCCCCGACGTCGTGAACGGCGTGGGGGACTGGCTGCTCATCCCGCTCGCGGCGGCGGTGAAGGGGCTGCCCCTCCTGCTGTTCGTGATCGTGCTCGTCCGGCTGGCGCGTCGTCGCGAACGCCGGTGGCTCGAGATCGCACTGCGCTCAGAGGTCGGTCGACCCGGGCTGACCGCGGTCGAGCTCGGCATCCTCCTCGATCCGATCGCTCGGCGCAGGTCGCGGCGGCAGTTGCGAGCCCGAGCAGGCGATGCCGCCGCGCGGCTCATGAGGCGGCTCCAGAAGGAGCAGGTGAACCTCGCGATGGCCCGCGCCCGCGCGCGATCCGACGACGACCCGGCGCTGGTGCGACAGCGCGACTACTGCAAGTCCCTCCGCGACGCCCTCGAGGCGATGCCCGGCGCCGCGGTTGCGGGCATCAGGTTTGCGCCTCCTGGAGACGGGAAGTAGCGTGACCACGACATGACCGTGAAGTTCTGCCCCGCATGCGGAACCGCGCGGCAGGACGGAGACGCGTTCTGCCGTGATTGCGGTCGGGATCTCTCTCGCGATGACGACCGCGAGGCGAGAGCCGATCCCCTGGACGATGCCGATCAGGGCGCGCTCGCGCCGCCTCCGCCGCCGCCCGTGGCCGGGGCGCCCGGGCTTCCGGTCGCGGCTCCGGAGGTGCCGAGACCGCCACCCGGATACGTGGCCGTTCCTGTAGCGCCGGCCTCGGCCGGCCAGATGGCACCGCCTCCGGCGCCGCCCATGTCCCCACCCGTGTCCCCACCCGGGCCCGCTCCAACCGCCGCTCTTCCCGCGACCGCGGCGGGGGCGGTGCCCGGGGTCCACATGGTCGGGCTGAGGCGCCCCATCCGCCCGCTCGCGCTCGTCGGCGCGGCGGCGGTGCTCGTCGGTGTGTTCCTGCCGTGGGTCTCGGACGCCCTCGGTGGGGGCAACGGGTTCGACGTGCCCCTGTCGTTCCTGTGGAGCCTCCAGAACGCCGACGGGGTCAAGCTCGGTGTCCTCATGTTGGTGGTCGCGGGTGCCGCGACGGCGCTGTCGTTCGTCCCGGGCACGGGGCCCCTCCGACGGATCCTCGGCCTCGTCGCGATGGCCGTGGCGGTGGTGTACGGCATCCAGCTGTTCCGCCTGATCGACCAGCTGGGCGGCAGCGCCGGCGACGTGCTCGACACGCTCGGCGTGGCACCGTACGTGACGCTCGCCGGCGGCGGGCTCCTCACGGCGAGCAGGTAGCCGAGCGGTTCGCGCGCGGCGCGGAGCCCGGCGTGAGATGCGGACTCCGGATACCTGCATCCGGCCCTACGAGTTCCCCCCGCTCACGGTGACGACCGGCATCGTGTTCCCCATCCTCACGGGCGTGTCGACGTCGGTCCGGGGTGGCTCGGCGGGCCGCACGAGACCGGGTCCTGCGGCCACCACGATCCGACGTGCCACGGCTCCCGATCGTCGGGCTACGCTGTCCGGCGTGGACCTGGTCGAGCGCATCCTCGAGGGCGACCGGCGCGCCGTCGCTCGCGCGATCTCGATGGTCGAGGACGGCGATAAGGGCCTGGCCGAGCTGTCGGCGGGGCTGTTCCCCCACACGGGGAGCGCGTGGACGATCGGCCTCACCGGGTCCCCCGGCGTGGGCAAGTCGACGCTGGCTGGAGAGCTCGTGCGGGTCGCGCGCGGGCGCGAGCGGAGCGCGGCCGTGCTGGCCATCGATCCCACGTCGCCGTTCACCGGCGGCGCGCTGCTCGGCGATCGGCTCCGCATGCAGGACCACGCGACCGACCCGCACGTGTTCATCCGGTCGATGGCCACCCGCGGGCACCTCGGTGGGATGGCGCTCGCGGCGCCCGAGGCCGTGCGGATCCTGGACGCGTCCGGCAAGGACGTGGTGATCGTCGAGACGGTCGGCGTGGGCCAGGCCGAGGTCGACGTCGCCGCGGCCACCGACACGACGCTGGTCGTCGTGGCTCCCGGATGGGGCGACGCGGTGCAGGTCGCGAAGGCTGGGATCCTCGAGATCGCCGACGTCTTCGTCGTGAACAAGGCCGACCGTGAGGGCGCCGACGCGGCCGTCCGCGATCTCGAGCAGATGCTGCGCCTCGGCGAGGAGCTGCCCTGGAGGCCGCCCGTCGTGAGGGTCTCGGCGTCGACCGGCGACGGGGTGGACGAGCTGTGGTCGGCCATCGAGGCCCACCGCGTCCACCTGGAGGCGTCCGGGTTGCTCCTCGAGGGGCGGCGCAACCGTCTGCTCCGCGAGGTGGAGAGCCTCACGCTCGAGGGGCTGCGCGAGCGCGTGCGCTCCCTGCTCGAGACCGATGGCGAGCTCGCCGGCGCCCTGGTCGCGCGGCGCACCGACCCCTACCGAGCCGCCGCACTCCTCATGGGGCGGGCACAAGGTAGCGGAGCCTGATGACCGAAGAACGCGACGCGAGGACGCTCTCGGGGCTCGAGCTGCCGCCGGTCGCGACGGCCGAGGACCTCGCGGGGTTCGACCCCGAGGTGAGGCTCGGTCGGCCCGGCGCCTACCCGTTCACGCGTGGCGTCTACCCGACGATGTATCGCGGGCGCCCGTGGACGATGCGGCAGTTCGCAGGGTTCGGGACCCCGGCCGAGACGAATGCCCGGTACCGTTTCCTGCTCGAGCAGGGACAGGGTGGTCTGTCGGTCGCGTTCGACATGCCGACGCTCATGGGGCGCGACTCAGACGACCCGCAGGCGGAGGGGGAAGTGGGGAGGTGCGGGGTAGCGACGGACTCCGTCGAGGACTTCGACGACGCTGTTCGAGGGGATCCCGCTCGGCGACATCACGACCTCGATGACGATCAGCGGACCCGCCGTGATCGTCTTCGCCTTCTTCCTCGCGGCCGCTGAGCGACAGGGTGTTCCGTGGGAGCAGCTGGGTGGGACGCTGCAGACGGACATCCTGAAGGAGTACATCGCCCAGAAGGAGTGGATCTTCCCGCCGCGACCACACCTGCGCCTTATCGGGGACCTGCTCGAGTTCTGCGCGAAGCACACGCCGAGGTTCCACCCGATCAGCGTCTCGGGCTACCACATCCGCGAGGCCGGAGCGACGGCGGTGCAGGAGCTCGCCTACACGCTCGCGGACGGGTTCGCGTACGTCGAGCTCGGCACGCAGCGGGGCATGGACGTCGACCGGTTCGCGCAGGGCCTGTCGTTCTTCTTCAACGCGCACATCGACGTCTTCGAGGAGATCGCGAAGTACCGGGCCGCGCGGCGGATCTGGGCAAGATGGCTGAAGCAGCGGTACGGCGCGGCAGATGAAGCGTCGATGCGGCTGCGGTTCCACACACAGACCGCGGGTGTCTCACTGACGGCGCAGCAGCCGATGAACAACGTCGTGCGAACGGCGATCGAGGCGCTCGCCGCCGTGCTCGGCGGAACGCAGTCGCTCCACACGAACGCCCTCGACGAGGTGCTCGCGCTGCCGACCGAGGAGGCCGCGAAGCTCGCGCTGCGGACGCAGCAGATCATCGCGAACGAGACGGGCGTCACGGACGTCATCGACCCGCTCGGCGGCTCCTACCTGATCGAGACGCTCACCGATCGGATCGAGTCCCTCGCCGAGGAGGAGTTCGCGCGGATCGACGCGTGGGGGAGCGGCTCGATGCTCGAGGGCGTGCTCGCCGGGATCGAGCGCGGCGAGTTCCAGCAGGCGATCGCCGAGTCGGCCTGGCGCGAGCAGGAACGATACGGGTCGGGCGATCTGGTCAAGGTCGGCGTCACCGCGTTCGCGGAGGAAGGCGAGGAGCCGATCGACGTGCTCGTGATCCCGCCGGAGGCGGAGGCCGAGCAGGTTCGGCGGGTGCGGGAGGTCCGGGCCCGCCGTGACTCCCACACGGCGGGGCGTGCGCTGGGCGCGCTCGTCGAGGCCGCTCGAACGGACGCCAACCTCGTGCTCCCGCTCGTGGAGTGCGCGCGCGCCTCGTGCACGCAGGGCGAGATCGTCGAGGCGCTGCGGGGGGTGTTCGGCGGCTACACGGAGACCCCGCGCTTCTGATCCCGAGCCCCGAGGTGCATTGACGCATCTCTCGACTGCCGGTAGCCTCGTCCCACGGTGTGCGGGGCACTGCAATAGCATGTTATTGCGATAGGTGGGGGAACGGCCCGCACCCGCCGCGAGGAGGGTCGATGCACATCCCTGACGGCTTCATCAACGCCGGTACGTCCGTCGCGGCCGGGGTCGTCTCGGCCGGCGGCATCAGCGTTGCGTTGAAGAAGGCGGCCGACACGATGGAGGAGAGGCAGGCGCCGCTCGCGGGCCTCGTGGCCGCCTTCGTGTTCGCCGTCCAGATGCTGAACTTCCCCATCGCCGCGGGGACGAGCGGACACCTGCTCGGGGGCGTGCTCGCGGGAGTGCTCGTCGGGCCGTGGGCGGGCACGATCTGCATCGCGCTCGTCCTGTTCGTGCAGGGGATGTTCTTCGCCGACGGCGGGCTCTCGGCGCTCGGGCTGAACGTGTTCAACATGGCCATCGTCGGTGGTCTCGGCGGCTACGCGGTGTTCGTCGCCGTCCGCGGCGTGCTCCCCAAGACGAGGCCGATGATCATCGCGGCGTCGTCCATCGCGGCGTTCCTGTCCGTCGTGATGGCCTCGATCGGCGTTCTTCGCCGAGTACGCGATCGGCGGAGTCGGAGCCGTCTCGCTCAGCGCCGTGTTCGCGGCGATGGTCGGCATCCACGCGCTGATCGGGATCGGGGAGGCCGTCATCACCGGACTCACCGTCAGCGCGGTGCTCGCCGTCCGTCCGGATCTCGCGTACGGGGCTCGGAACCTGCTGCAGCCACTCGAGCTCAGGCCGATCGAGACCCTGGGGGAGCGGTGAAGAACCGCAAGGACCTGCTCCTGTTCGTCGTCGGCGGGCTGATCGTCGCCCTGGGTCTCGCGTTCTTCGTGAGCCCGTACGCGAGCAGCTCACCGGACGGGCTGAACAGGGTCGCGATCGACAAGGGCTTCTCGGAGACTCAGCAGGAGCACGCGCTCGCCGATGCCCCGCTCGCCGGATACGGGGTGAAGGGCGTCGACGATCAGAAGCTGTCGACGGGCCTCGCCGGGGTCATCGGCGTCGCCGTCACGTTCGGCATCGCGATGATCCTGTTCGCGCTCCTTCGGACCGTGCGCGCCCGCCGCCCCGCGCGAGGCGCCGGCCCATGAGCGGACCCCACTCCCACGCGCTGTACGTCCATGGCCACACCTGGCTCCACCGGCTCGCGCCGCAGGCGAAGCTGGCCGCGCAGTTCCTGTTCGTGATCGCGGTGGTCGCGACCCCGCGCGAGGAGTTCTGGGCCTTCGGCATCTACGCGGCGATCGTCGTCGGCTTGGTCGTCGCCGCCCGCCTCCCCGCCGCGTTCGTCGCGAAACGCCTGCTGTTCGAGATCCCGTTCATCCTGTTCGCGGTCCTGCTGCCGTTCATCGGGGGCGGGGAGCGGACCCACGTCTTCGGACTGTCGCTGTCGGGCGAGGGGTTGTGGGGAGCCTGGAACATCATCGCGAAGGCCACCCTGGGGCTCGCGGTGAGCATCATCGTCGCGGCAACCACCACGATGCCCGAGTTCCTTCGCGGCTTCGAGCGGCTGCGGATGCCGAGAGCCTTCACCTCGACGCTCTCGTTCATGATCCGCTACACGGACGTGATCGCCGACGAGATGCGTCGCATGAAGGTCGCCCGCGAGTCGCGTGGCTACGACCCTCGGTGGCTCTGGCAGGCCAAGGCCGTCGGGTCGGCCGCCGGAGCCTGTTCATCCGCTCCTACGAGCGGGGTGAACGCGTGTACCTCTCGATGCTCTCGCGGGGCTACGCAGGGACGATGCCCCGGGTTGACGAGACGCCGGCTACGGCCGGGACCTGGGCGGCCGCGCTGGCGTTGCCGGGTTTCGCCGCCGCCGTCGCTGCCCTCGCGTGGGCGGTGCGGTCGTGACCGGGCCGGCGCTCGAGGTCCGCGAGCTCGCGTTCGCCTACCCCGATGGCAGCCAGGCGTTGTACGGCGTCGACCTCACGCTCGAGCGCGGTGAGCGCGTGGCTCTGCTCGGTCCGAATGGGGCCGGCAAGACGACGCTCGTCATGCACCTGAACGGCATCCACACGACGCAGCACGGCTCGGTCACGGTCGGCGGCCTACCGGTCACGAAGGAGCACCTACGCGAGATCCGGCGCCGGGTGGGCATCGTGTTCCAAGACCCCGACGACCAGCTGTTCATGCCGACCGTTCGCGAGGACGTTGCGTTCGGGCCGGCGAACCTCGGGTTGCGCGGTGACGAGCTCGACGCGCGCGTGCGGTCGGCGCTCGAGGCCGTCGGCATGGATGAGTTCTCCGACCGAGCCCCGCACCACCTCATCGTTCGGTCAGCGCCGGCGAGTGGCGGTCGCCACCGTGCTCGCGATGCAGCCCGAGATCCTGGTGCTCGACGAGCCCAGCTCGAACCTGGACCCGGCCGGGCGCCGCGAGCTCGCGGACATCCTGCGGAGCCTCCGGATCTCGATGCTGATGGTGACGCACGACCTCCCGTACGCGCTCGAGCTCTGCCCGCGAGCACTCGTGATGAACCACGGCGTGATCGTCGGCGACGGCCCGACGGTGGGGATCCTGTCCGACGAGGAGCTCATGCGGGCGAACCGCCTCGAGCTGCCGTACGGGTTCTTCCCCGAGCGCGCGGGCGAGGCCGTGACCGCCTAGCTCATCCGGCGGCGAGGTCGCGCTGGCAGTCCGCGCACAGCCCGCTGATCGCGAAGTGCGTCAGGTCGGGCCGGAAGCCGCGGTGCTGCTCGATGAGCTTCTGGAGCGCGTCGGCCTCGTCGAGCGACAGGTCATCCTCGACTCCGCAGCGCGAGCAGGACAGATGGACGTGCCCGGCGTCCTCCGCACGGTGGTACTCGGCCCCGCCCTCGAGGTGCGCGTGGGCGAGCACGCCCGCCTCCTCGAGGAGCGACAGCGTCCGGTAGATCGTCGAG
The DNA here is from genome assembly GCA_963708985.1 of uncultured Actinomycetes bacterium. Lineage (GTDB taxonomy): Bacteria > Actinomycetota > UBA4738 > UBA4738 > HRBIN12 > HRBIN12. The sequence goes on along the minus strand of CAVPUQ010000009.1, from coordinate 19,759 downwards.
GCGTTGACGCCGGGCATCTCCCCCTGCACCTTGCGCGCGAGGGCGGTGGGGGAGATGTGGCCCTGCGTGCGCATGATCTCGGCCACGATGACCCGGCGCTGGGGCGTCATCCGCAGGCCACGCTGCCGGAGCAGCTCGATGATGTCGCCGACGAGGCGCTCGCTCATGCCCGGAGTCTAGCAGTCTGTTGCACCTGCAACGCTGATGCGGGAGGGATATCGCTCGCCGCGCGAGCACGGCGTCTGGAAGGATAGGGCCGTGCAGGGCGAGTTCGTGAGGGTCGAGACCAGGGGCGCCGTCGCGACGATCCGGCTGGATCGTCCGCCCGCGAACGCGCTCGGCCGCGTCGTGTCGCTCGAGCTCCAGGAGGCGGCGCGGGAGGTGGCTGGGGACGACGGCGTCCGAGCGATCGTCGTGTGGGGAGGCGAGCGCCTCTTCGCCGCCGGCGCCGACATCAAGGCGATGGCCGAGTGGGGCCCGGCCGAGGTCGAGCCCGACGTCTCGGCGCTCGAGCAGGCGTGCAGAGACCTCGAGGCCATCCCGAAGCCGGTCCTGGCGGCGATCAACGGCTACGCGCTCGGCGGCGGGTGCGAGGTCGCCCTGGCCTGCGATCTCCGCATCGCGGCCGAGGACGCCAAGATCGGCCTGCCTGAGATCAGGCTCGGCATCATCCCCGGCGCGGGCGGAACGCAGCGGTTGCCTCGGCTGATCGGACTCGGGCCGGCGCGCGAGATGATCTACTCCGGCCGCCACGTCGGTGCCGAGGAGGCGCTCGCACTCGGGCTCGTGGACCGGGTCGTGCCGGCGGAGCGGGTCTACACGACAGCCCTCGAGGAGGCCGAGCGATGGGCAAAGGGGCCGACCCTCGCGCTCGGCGCGGCCAAGGCCGCGGTCAACGCCGCGGTCGAGCTCGACCGCGCGAGCGGCTTGGGCGTGGAGCACGACGTGTTCGTGCGGTTGTTCGGGACCCACGACCAGCGCGAGGGGATGCGGGCGTTCCTCGAGAAGCGCGAGCCGGGGTTCGAGGGGAGGTAGGGACGTGAAGGTCAGGCTGGCGACTCCCGAGGACGTGCCCTCGCTCGTGGCGCTGTTCCAGGAGCTCGACCGGATGCAGGCGGACTGGCGGGTGTTCACCCCTCGGCCGGGCTTCTACGACGAGGTGGGCGCGAAGTATCAGGAGACCATGAACACCCCCGACGCGGTCGTGCTCGTCGCAGAGGACGACGAGGGCGAGGTCGTCGGGATGGCGTACGGGGAGACACACGTGCCCTCTCGGTTCTCCGACCAGCGCGCGTTCGAGATCTCGGGGGTGGTCGTCCGCGCGGGGTACCGGGGCCGGGGCGTCGGGCACGAGCTTGTCCGGGAGGCTGCCCGCTTCGCCGATCAGCGCGGGATCGAGTGGGTGGAGCTGAAGACGTTCGCGCCGAACCAGGGCGCGATGGCGTTCTGGGAGGGCCTGGGGTTCACGCCCAGGATCGTCCAGCTCACCAGCCCGACCGACCTCCTGATCGAGCGCCTGGACGAAGAGTAGGTCTGGCGCCCGGCAGCCTTCCGAACCTATGCACACGCCGGATCTCCCGGGAACGGGAACGAACCGGCGAATCCGATGGTTCGAATAGGAGATGACTCCGCCGCGATGGGCGGAGCGGTCGAACCAAAGGAGTGAGCATGGCTTCGGAGTCCATGTACCGCGGAGCACGGGTCCGCGAGCTCCCTCGGGCGAATCGTACCTACGGCGCCGGTCGCACCTGTGCGGCCGAGGGCTGCTCGACGAGGCTCTCGATGTACAACAAGTGGCAGTTCTGCTGGCAGCACGAGCCCGTGCACACCTATGTGGCGCGAGGCAAGCGCCGCAGCCGCAAGGAGATGCAGGCCGCGTGAGCGTCTGAGCCCCCCTCGGCTCACGGGAGCCGCCCCGGAAGCCCTCCCGCATCTGCGGGAGGGCTTCCGGCTTACGACCAAGGACTCCATCAAGCGCTCTCCACCAGGGGCCGACAACTCAAGCGAGACCGCTCCCCCCGAGCCGCGGTCGAACGATGATGATGAACGACCTCGATGGCCAACCCGAGATGCGCGACGCCGAGTGTCCCTTCTGCGAGCGAGCGGTCCTGGTCTACGAGGAGCCGCCGCGGTGCCCGCTCTGCGCGTGCCCGCTCGACGAGACGCGGATGCAGCCGTTCATCTGGCCCGACGAGGAGCCCTCGACCTCCTGATCCATCTCAGCCCTCGGCGCCCTTGCCGAGCACCCGATCGACGATGGCTCGGGCTTCGTCCAGGCGCTCCCGGTCTACGAAGAGGCGGACACCGTACTCCCAGACGGCGCTGATGTAGCCGGGCTGCTTGTACCACCAGACGATGTCGGCTGCCTCGAGCTCGGCGGCGATGGCTTCCGCGTGCTCATGGGTGAACTGACCGAGGTGCACCGTGATGAGCTTCGGCGGCTCGGTCACGGGACGAGCACCGCCTCGCGCCAGCCCCGGACCGAGCTCACGAGCGCGAGCCCCTCGGCCGCTCCGAGCTCCTCGACGGTGACCGTCCGCTCCTCGAGCCGGCGGTCCCGGCACGAGCACCTCGCGGTAGGTGCCGCCCAGCAGGCCCGCCGCGCGCGGCGGGGTGACCCAGCGGCCCCCGAGCCGCACCGCGAGGTTCGCGATCGTGGTCTCGGTCACCTCGCCGCGCGTGTTCACGAGCACGACGTCGTCGACGTCGGGTCGTCGCTCCCGCCGCCGGTCGTACGGAGCGCGGCGGGTCGTCTTGTGGAACAGCCAGACGTCATCGGGGTCGACGGGCTCGTCGTCGAGGGTCACCCGCACGGGTCCGCTCCGGGCCTCGATGAGCTCGGTTGCCTCGGCCACGAGCGCGCCGTCACGCCCGAGGCGCAGGCGGACCCGCGCCTGCGGTCCGCCGTGCTCGGCGACCCGCTCCTCGAGGACCGCGACCGCCGCCTCGGGATCGAACCGGAAGCCGAAGTACGTGGCCGAGCCTTCGAGCCTCGCCAGGTGCTCGCGCAGGTGCGCGAAGCCGTCGTCGCCGCTCCAGCGCAGGGTCTCGAACAGCTCGAACGGAGGTCGTACTGCCGTGAGGACCCGCGCCTTGGCCAGGATCTCGGCATACTCGCCGGACGCAGAGGAGTCGAAGGTCACTCCGCCGCCGACGCCGTACTCTGCCAGGGCGGAGGCCGTGTCCACGACCACGGTGCGGATCGCGACGTTGAAGTTCGCCGTCGGCTCACCTGATCCCGGAGGCGCGAGGTACCCGATCGCCCCGCAGTACACGCCGCGGGGGGAGTCCTCGAGCTCGTCGATCACGCGCATGGTGGCCACCTTCGGGGCGCCGGTCACCGAGCCGCTCGGGAAGAGCGCGCGGAAGGCCTCGACGAGGCTGGTGCCCGGGCGCAGGTCGGCGGCGATCGTCGACGTCAGCTGCCAGACGGTCTCGTAGCGCTCGGCGTGGAAGAGGTCCTCCCAGCTCACGCCTCCCGCGACCGAGATCCTGCCGAGATCGTTGCGGAGCAGGTCCACGATCATCGCGTTCTCGGCGCGGTCCTTCGCCGAGTCGAGGAGTCGGCGGTGGATCTCCTCGTCTTCCTCCAGCCAGCGACCGCGAGGCGCCGTGCCCTTCATCGGCCGGGTGACGATGCGGTCGCCATCGATGCGGAAGAACAGCTCCGGCGAGGCCGAGAGCACGTGGTAGCGGCCGGCGTTCAGGTAAGCGGCGTACCCACCCCGCTGCCCGAGCGCGAGATCTCGATACAGGCCTCGGTCGTCGCCGGCGACCGTCGCTCGGAGCCTGATCGTGTGGTTCACCTGGTAGGTGTCGCCGGCGGCGATGTGCTCGCGGATCCGGGCGATCGCCGCGTCGTACGTCTCGCGGGGGACGCATGGGCGCCATGGGCTGGGGGCGGGATCGGCGACCTGCGCCGGCGGCTCGAGGGTCGCCGCGTCCCGGCGCTCGGAGAACAAGGCGAACCACGCGAGGGGCAGCTCGGCGAAGGGGTCGCCCTCGGCGCGCGAGCGGACCGCGAGCGAGGCGTCCAGGCCTGATGCGGCCTCGTACGCGACGAAGCCCGCTGCCCACAGCCCTCGGGCGGCGGCCGCCTCCGCGGCCTCCAACACGCCGGGAACCTCGTCCGGACGCCGGGCCTCGAGCACGCCGACCGGCTCCTCGAGCCGGAAGGAGCGCTCGATGCCGGGGGTCAGGTCATCGAAGCGCGCGAGCGTCACGGTTCCAGCCTCTCCCGGAAGGGGCGGAACCGTCCAGACCCCAGGGTCAGCCGACGGCCTTACGGCGTTCGATCTCCTCGACCAGCTTCGGCACCAGCGCGAGCGCGTCTCCCACGACGCCCAGGTCGGCCAGGCCGAAGATCGGGGCGTCGGGGTCCTTGTTGATCGCCACGATCCGCCGCGAGCCCTTCATGCCGACGATGTGCTGCGTCGCGCCGCTGATGCCCACCGCCAGGTAGACCTCGGGCTTCACGGTCTTGCCGGTCTGCCCGACCTGCTGGCTGTACGGGACCCACCCGGCGTCGACGATCGCACGGGTGGCGCCGACCGCCGCGCCGCCGATCGCGGCCGCGAGCCGGTCGAGCAGCGGGAGGTGCGTCGGGTCCTGGAGCCCTCGCCCGCCCGAGACCACGACGCGCGCCTCCTCGAGCTTCGGCCCGCTCGCGGCCTCCTCGTGGCGCTCGACCCGACGGGCCGTGCGCAGGTCCTCGGGGATCTCGACCTGGACCGAGACGACGGCGGCCGTGCCACCAACGGCCTCCGCCGGGAACGACTTGGGGCGCACGAGCACGAGCTTGGGGTCTGTACCCTCGAGGTCGACCTCGACGACCTGCGTGTCGCCGAAGATCTGCGTGACGGCGCGGTCGAGCCCGAGCACGTCGCTCGCGTTGGCGAGGAGGGTCGAGCCGGTCTTGACCTGGAGACGTCCGGCCACGTCTCGCGCCTCGTGCGAGCTCGGGAACAGGATCATGGACGGTGCGTGCTCTCGGACGAGCTCGGCCAGGGCGTGAGCCGCGGGCTGGCCGAGGGCGTCCGCGTAGACCGCGTCGTCGCTCGCGTAGACCACGCTCGCGCCATGCTCGCCGAGCGCCGGTGCGGACGCCGTCGCGCCAGGACCGAGCGCGACGGCCGCGACCTCCTCGCCGAGCGTCCGTGCCTTCGTGAGCAGCTCGAACGCAGACGTCGCGGGCCCCTGCGGGCCCACCTCCGCGTAGACCCAGATCCCCGCCATCTCAGATCACCTTCGCTTCGGCCAGGAAGTCCGCGATGCGGACCACGGCGGCGTCGCCACCCTCGATCACTTCGCCGGCGCCCTTCACCGGCGCGGCGGTGACGCTCACGACGCGTTGCGCGGGCGCGACGTCGTCGGCGCCGAGCCCGAGGTCGGCGAGCCCGAGCTGCTCAACCGGCTTGGACTTCGAGGCCATGATCCCCTTCAGGGTGGCGTAGCGGGGCTCGGCGGCGGCACCGGTCACGCTGACGAGCGCAGGGAGAGGGGCCTCGATCACGTCGAAGCCCAGGTCGGTCTGCCGCTCGACCCGCACCGTGCCATCGGCGACCTCGATCTTCCGCGCGAACGTGACGGCCGGGATCCCGAGCAGTTCCGCCACCGCCATCGGCAGGGTTCCGGTGTAGCCGTCGGTCGACTCGGAGCCCGAGAGCACCAGGTCGAAGGGCTTGCGCGAGATCGCCGCCGCGAGCACGCGCGCCGTCGCGAGCGCGTCGGCGCCGCGGAGCGCGGGATCGGTCACGAGCACCCCCTGGTGGGCGCCCATCGACAGGCCCTTGCGGACGGCACCCATCGCGATCTCGGGGCCCATCGATACGAGCGTGACCTCGCCGCCGTGGGTCTCGACCGCCTGCAGGCCGGCCTCGACGGCGTACTCGTCCCCGGGGTCGAGTGCCCCCTCGACCCCCTCACGGACGACGAGGTGGTCCTCGCCGAGCGTCGGCGTGCCCGCGGGGTTGGGCACCCACTTCACCAGCACCACGACGTTCATGTGCACCGCCTCGTAGGTCGGGACCGCGGGAAGGATACCCGCAGGCAGGGGCCATCAGGCGGGCGCCGAGCGCGTAGCATCGGACGGCGATGGGATCGAAGGGCTCCGTGCTCGTGGCGATGTCGGGGGGCGTGGACTCCTCGGTTGCCGCGTGCCTGCTGCATGAGCAGGGCTACGAGGTCGTCGGTTCCCACCTGCGTCTCGTGCACCTCGAGGGCGTCGAGCACGGCTGCTGCGGCCCGGCGGCTCGCGCCGACGCCGAGGCCGTGGCGAGGATCGCCGGATTCCCGTTCGAGGTGGCCGACATGACGCTCGAGTTCGACGAACACGTGATCGACGACTTCGTGGCCGAGCACCGGGCCGGCCGCACGCCGAACCCGTGCGCCCGCTGCAACGCGGAGATCAAGTTCGGCGCGTTCCTGCGGCGGGCCGACCAACTCGGGATCGACTCCGTGGCGACCGGCCACTACGTCCGGACCTCGCGCGAGGCCAACGGGCGATGGCGGCTGCTCCGTGGCGCCGACCGCTCGAAGGACCAGTCGTACATGCTGTACATGCTCGGCCAGCGCGAGCTCGCACGATCGTTGTTCCCGGTCGGGGGACTCCGGAAGGCTGACACGCGCCGGCACGCCGAGCGCTTCGGCTTGCCGGTCGCTTCGAAGCCCGACTCGCAGGAGCTGTGCTTCGCGCCGAGCGGCGACGCCGGCGCGTTCCTGCGACTGATCGCGCCCGATCTCGATGCGCGAGGGCGAGGTGGTCGACGCCGACGGTCGCGTGCTCGCGAACCACACCGGAGCGGCGGCGTTCACGATCGGGCAGCGGCGAGGGCTTGGCGTCTCGAGGCCGGAGCCGATGTACGTGCTCGAGGTCGACGCGGCCGCGAACCGCGTCGTGGTGGGTCGGAGCGAGCTGCTCGCCCGCGGGGGCCTGCTCGCCGACCGGATGTCGTGGGTCGCGGGTGAGTCCCCGGCCGAGGGTCCCTTCGAGACCGTGGTCAAGATCCGCTATCGCGGCGACGACGTGCCGAGCGTGCTCGAGCTCGACGGTGATCGTCTGCGGGTCGACGTTCCGCTCTCCCCAGCGCGGTGTCGCGCCCGGCCAGAGCGTCGTCGCGTACCGCGACGAGGAGATCCTCGGCGGCGGCCGCATCGTCGAGTCGCTCCGCTGATCCGTCTCGGATCGCGCCGTGCCGATGGCCTGGGCTTGCGCCCCCGCTCCTAGTGTGGAGCCCTGCCGGCGTGGACCGTCGGCGAGGCTCGCTATCATCGGCCGGTGGAGGACCAGCCGGCGTGAAGCTCCTCAGGCGGAAGCCCCGCAGCTTCGAGATCCAGGTCCAGGACATGGTGCTGCACATCACCGCGGGTACCGACCTGCACGAGGAGTCCCGCGCCGCCGCCCTCTCGTTCTGGGAGCAGCTCCACGCGTACACGCTCCGCAGCCCCGAGATCCGCACGAGCAAGCGGGCGATCGAGGTCGACGAGGACGCACCGCAGATCGTGCGCGAGATGGTCGCCGCGGCGAGCCGGGCCGGGGTGGGCCCGATGTTCTCGTTCCAGGGCGCCGTGACCGACCATGTCGGGCGGTTCCTCTCCCGCGACCTGGACGAGGTCACCGTGAGCTGCGGGGGCGACTTCTTCATCCTGGCCCGCAAGCGCCAGAAGCTGACGATCCACACGAAACCCGACGGCGGGGGGATCGCCATCGTGGTGCAGCCCAGCAAGCGGGGGGTAGGGGTTGCGACCTCGCTCGGCCGGGGTGTCGTGCCGCTCGACGGCCTGGCCGTCCTCGCCGAGTCCTGCATGCTCGCGGGGGCTGCCGCGGCGGGGGTGCAGGCGATCCTGCCCAAGCCCGACGGCTTCCGCCTGGCTCTCGTCTACCTGCGGAAGGTGCCCGGAGTGGTGGGGGGAGTCCTGGTTCGTGGCGACCGGATCGGCGTCGCCGGCGGCGTGGAGATCGCGGCGTAGATGGCCGTGGAGCGCGAGCGCGCGCAGGCGAAGCTCCGGGTCGAGGAGCTCCGCGAGCGGTTGAACTACCACGCCTACCGGTACCACGTGCTCGACGACCCCGAGGTCTCGGACGCCGAGTACGACGAGCTGGTGAACGAGCTCGGGGCGCTCGAGGAGCGCTTCCCCGAGCTCATCACGCCCGACAGCCCCACCCAGCGGGTCGGGGTCACGCCGGAGGACCTGTTCGCGCCCGTCGAGCACCGAGCGCGGATGCTCTCGCTCGACAACGCGTTCACGCCGGAGGAGCTCCGAGCGTGGGCTGCCCGGGTCGAGCGCGAGGTCGGAACCGACGTCGCGTACTCGTGCGAGCTGAAGATCGACGGCGTCGCGGTCGCGCTCACGTACGAGCGTGGCGTCCTCGTGAAGGGCGCCACTCGCGGCGACGGCCGCGTGGGCGAGGACATCAGCGCGAACGCCAGGACCGTGCGTACCGTCCCGCAGCGGCTCCTCGCGAAGGACCCGCCGGCCCTGCTCGAGGTCCGGGGCGAGATCTACCTGCCGGTGCGGGCGTTCGAGGACCTGAACGAGCAGCTCGACGCGCGCCGAGCAGCGACCCTTCGCGAACCCGAGGAACGCGGCCGCGGGCTCGCTGCGCCAGAAGGACCCGAAGGTGAGCTCCTCGCGCCCGCTCGCGCTCTGGGTGCACTCGTTCGGCTACGCCGAGGGTGTGCGGTTCGACTCGCACTCGGGGTTCCTCGCGTGGTGCCGCGACGCCGGGCTCCCCGTTGCAGCCGACGAGCGAGCTCGAGCCCGACCTCGACGGCGTGCTGCGGTACCTGGAGCACTGGGAGCAGCACCGCCACACCGTCGACTGGGAGATCGACGGCGTCGTCGTCAAGGTCGATCGCATCGCGTTCCAGGAGGAGCTCGGGCGCGACGAGCCACGCTCCGCGCTGGGCGATCGCCTACAAGTTCCCGCCCGAGGAGCGTACGGCGCTCCTGAGGACGATCGACGTGCACACCGGCCGCACCGGCAAGGTCACGCCGTTCGCGGTGCTCGAGCCCGTGTTCGTCGGGGGCGTCACCGTCACGTACGCGACGCTCCACAACGAGGACGAGGTTCGCCGCAAGGACGTCCGCCAGGGCGACACCGTGATCGTCCGGCGCGCCGGCGACGTGATCCCCGAGATCGTCGGTCCCGTGCTGTCCAAGCGGAAGCGCGGAGCCCGGATCTGGCGGTTCCCGACGACCTGTCCTTCGTGCGCGACGCCCGCTCGTGCGGGTCGAGGGCGAGGCGGACCATCGATGCCCGAACCTCGCGTGCCCGAGCCGGAACGTCGAGTGGCTCTTCTCGTTCGCCTCGCGCGGTGGGATGGACATCGAGGGCCTCGGCTACATGACCGGGCTCCAGCTGCTCGAGCGCGGGATCGTGAAGGACCCCGGCGACATCTTCACGCTCACGGCCGAGGACCTCGCACAGCTCGATGGCTTCGCCGAGAAGTCGATCGCCAACCTGCTCGCCTCCATCGAGCGCTCGAAGGACCAGCCGGTGTGGCGGCTGCTCGTCGCGCTCAACATCCGCCACGTCGGCGAGCATGTCGCGCAGGTGCTCGCGCGGGCGTTCGGCTCGATCGACGCGCTCGCGGCGGCGAGCACCGAAGACATCGATGCGGTCCCCGAGATCGGCCCCGCGATCGCCCAGAGCGTGTTCGAGTGGTTCCACGAGCCGGCGAACCTCGCGCTGATCGACAAGCTCCGCGAGGCGGGGGTCCGGATGGCCGACGAGCCGCCCGAGACCGTGCCCGAGGAAGGTCCGCTCGCGGGCGTCACGCTCGTGCTCACGGGTGGGATGGAGCGCCTCTCGCGTGAGGAGGCGACCGCGCTCGCACAGCAGGCGGGTGCACGGGTGGCCGCGAGCGTGTCGAAGAAGACCGACTTCGTCGTCGCGGGCGAGAACCCGGGCTCGAAGCTCGCGAGGGCCGAGGAGCTCGGCGTCGACGTGATCGACGAGACCGAGTTCCTGCGCCGGCTCGGAGGCGGATGAGGATCCGCCTGCCCCTCGGTCAGCACCCGTGGGGCAGCTCCGGAGCTTCTCCCCGCTGCTGGCGTGGCGGGTCCCAGCGAGGGAAGATGCAGGCGGCCGTCCGGGCCCGTCGGACTCAGCCCCGTGCTCGGGCGGGACGATGGCTCTCGGGCAAGATCCTTCGCAGGAGGCGTCGTGGGGGAAGGGGATGCTCGGGTCTCGCAGGTCGCGGCCGTCTTGAGGCAGTTGTGGCTGGGGCTCGCCGTGTACCGGCTGTACCCGGGCAGCGTGGACCGGCCGGGCTTCGTGGCAGCCGTGGAACGCATCGGCGCCGCCGCGCGCACCGCGCTGGCTTCGGGCCCGATGGACGTCGAGGTCCGAGGGGACCGCATCGTGTACGAGGGCGTCGAGCTTCCCGACGACGATCACATCCAGAAGCTCGCGCTCGCGTGCTTCGAGCGCCGCGTCGAGCGCCTCACCCTCGTCGGTGTGCCGGATGCCTCCGAGCTCGACCGCCTGTTCGCGGTCCTCTCGCGGGGGGTGGACGACCTCGACCGCGACGGCGGCGCCGGCGAGGTGCTGCGCTCGACCGGCGTCGAGGCGATCGAGCTCTCGCGCGTCGGCCCCGCCCCGGTGGAGGGCGCCGATCATACGCCCGAGGGCATGGAGCCAGAGCCCGGTGTGGCCCGCGGGCCGATCACCGACATCCTTGCCTCCGAGCTGATGATGGAGGACCTGCACGGGACGGCGGATGACCAGGCGGAGACCCTGCTGTCCCGGCTCGGTGTGCTGCTGTCCGAGAGGGCTCCCGAGGCCGCGAGCCCCATCGACGTGGACGCGGCGGTCCACGACATGGTGACGGAGCTGCCGGCCGAGTTGCGGCTCTCGCTCGTGGACCGGCTCGTCGAGCGCGCTCGCACGGACCCGGTCGCGGAGCGGCTGATCGGCACGATGAGCAACGCCGAGCTGACCCGCGTGCTCGTCGACCTCGGGCGCGACGGGCGGCGCGACCCGGTGCAGCTCGCGAGGCAGCTCGCGCAGGCCGGGGTCCGCCAGCTCGACATCGTCGACCTGACGGCGGCCCTGGCGGCGGGGCACGAGGATGCGGGAACGATCGTCATGGGGCTCGAGCAACTCGGGATGCGGTTGGACGAGCCGGGCGAGGGCGGCCCCGGCCGGATCGGTGATGCAGGTCCTGTCCGACTACCTGACCGCGACGGAGACCGACGACGTGCGCGCGATGCAAGCGGTCATCGCCGCAGGAGAGGAGGAGCACCGGGCTCACGCGGTCCTCGCGCTCGGCGACTACCTCGCAGCGGAGACCGACCTCGAGCGGATGGAGGAGGTGCTCGATCTGTGGGCCGCCGAGATCCGGCACGCGATGCTCGAGCGCGACGTGAGGCAGACCTTCGCCCTCCTCGAGCCCGTGCGCGAAGCCTTCCTCGGGAACGCCGACGACCGCAGAGTCCCTGTTCGAGAGCTACGTCCGCCGGACCCTCGACCGCGAGCTCGTGTCGAAGCTCGCGGTCGCCGACGCGGCCGAGAGCAAGTCCGTCGTTCCCGATCTGTTCGCCTCCTTCGGGGCCGTCGGGATCGACGTCCTGCTCGACCTGCTCGCCGAGGAGGAAGAGAGCAACCGCCGCGCCCAGCTCCTCGGGATCCTTCGGCGGACGGTCCGCGAGAACCTGGACCCGGTCACGCGCCGACTCTCGGACCCCCGTTGGTACGTGGTCCGCAACGCCGTCAGCCTGCTCGGCAGCGTCGGCGGACCCGGGATGCTCCAGCAGCTCGAGCAGCTCGCGCAGCACGGGTCGCCGGCCGTGCGTCGAGAGGTCGCCTCGGCCCTCGTGGCCGCCGGAGGGCCCGCGGCGGTGCCTTCGCTCGGCCGCCTCGCCGAGGTGGAGGATCGCGAGGTCCGGCGGCAGGCCGTGACGGCCCTGGGGGCGCTGGTCGGCCGCGAGGCAGCGGAGGGGCTGGCCCACGTCGCCAAGACCTCGCGCGACCGCACGCTCCGTGTGCGGGCGCTCGAGGAGCTGGCCGCGAGGCCCGACGGGCCCGAGCTCCTGCGCGAGCTCGCCTCCACCGGGTCCCGTCCGAGGCTGCCCTGGGTGCTGCGGCGGCGGGCGCGATCCCTTGCCCGGCATGGGGGGGAGATCCGATGAGTGCGGCGCACCCAGGCGATCGGGAGGTCCAGGCCGCGCGAGACCTGCTGCGCGCCCTGTCGTCCGCGCGGCAGGTGTACGCGCTGTACCCCGCCGTTCACCCGAAGCGCACCGAGACGGTCACCCAGCTCCGCGACCTCGCCCTCCGGCTCCGCGAGGAGACGGTCTCCGACCCGGTCCTGTTCGTGTCCGGCGGCAACTTCTACCTCGGGCCCATGCTCCTCGCGTGGGAGTCGCTGACCCTGTACCGGCTCGCCGAGGCACTCGGGGAGGCCGGCGTGCAGTCGCTGGAGTTCCTGCCGAACCCCGCCGATCCCGACATGGACGGTCTCGTGCGCCTGATCGTGGGGGAGTCCCTCTCGACGCAGCTCGGCGCCGTCGCCGTGAACCGCGCCGGCCCGGTGACGGCGGCCGACGCCATCGCGAGAGGCCTCGGCGAGCTGCTCAAGAGCTACGCGGTGGGCCTCGATCTCCTACGCGAGACCGCGGCGCGGCTCCTCTCGGGGCGTCCCGCGGACCTGGACGCCACGGTCCGCCTGACCGGGCATCTCGCCGACCTGATCGCGTCGGACCCCGCACAGGCGCTCCTCTTGACCACGGTCAAGTCCTACGACGAGTACACGTTCCACCACATGGTCAACGTATGCATCCTCGCGCTCGCGGTCGCGCGCGCGGTCGGGCTGTCGCGCGAGCAGTCGGTGGAGCTGGGGATCGGTGGATTGCTGCACGACGTCGGCAAGGTGAAGGTGCCGCAGGAGATCCTCACGCACGACGGCGCTCTCGACGAGGAGCAGTGGCGGCTGATCCAGCGTCATCCGGTGGACGGCGCCGGGCTCGTGCTGATCACGAGTCGGAACGCGTACCACCCGGCGGTGGCCACGGTGCTCGAGCATCATGCCGCCTACGACGGGTCGGGGTACCCGACGCTCTCAGGACGGCGGGTGCCGGCGCTGGCGTCCCGCATCGTCTCGGTCGTCGACTGCTTCGACGCGATGACCAGCAAGCGGTCGTACCGCAAGCCGGAGGAGCGCCGGCAGGCGCTCAACATCCTGCAGGCGGGGGCTGGCGGGCCTTCGATCCGCGGGTGGTCCGTACCGTTCGTACGGCTGGTGGGCCTGTTCCCGGTGGGCTCGCTCGTCCAGCTGACGACGGGCGAGGTCGCGGTGGTCGTGCGCAACCACGAGCGGTCTGCTCGCACGACCCACCGTGCGGCTGCTGATCGACGGTCGCGGGAACGAGTGCGAGTCGGAGGAGCGCGACCTCGCGGAGCAGGACCGAGACGGGGGGTTCCGCTGGTCCGTGCGACGGAGCGTCGACCCCGTGGAGGTCGGGTCGACATGCTCTCGCTGCTCGCGTCCGGGCAGGCTGGACGTCCCACCCCCGCCCGACGTCGGCCCGGGTCTCATCCACGAGCCGGCGCCCGGGAGAGATCCCGCCCGAGGGCTACGTGGAGACTCGCACGCCGAGCACCGATCGGACCTCGAGGGACCGCCGATCGACGAGGGAGCGGGCCCGGCCTCGCCGCGACGGGTGAGGCCCGAGGGCCGGCGCAGGCCTGGGCCACTACACTGGGCGCCGTGCCGGTCGAGATCGACATCGAACACGTCGCGCGGCTCGCGCGCCTCGACCTCACCGACGAGGAGAAGGAGCGGCTGCGCGCGCAGCTCGGGCTCATCCTCGAGCACGCCGCGCAAGGTGGGCGAGGTCGCGGCGGCCGACGTCCCGCCGACGGCCTAGGCCGATCCCTCGCGCGAACGTGCTGCGTCCCGACGAGCCGCGGCCGTCGCTCTCGGCCATCGGACGCCCTCGCGAACGCTCCGGCAGGCCGAGGACGAGCGCTTCCGCGTCCCGCGGATCGTGGAGGTCGAGTGACCGAGCTCTGCGACCTCACGGCCTCCGAGCTCGCCGGCGCCTGCGCGCTGGCGAGACCTCGAGCGCCGAGATCGCCGAGTCGTGCCTGCGACGGATCGACGGCGTCGACGACCGCGTCGCCGCCTTCCTGACGCGCACGGAGATCTCGCGCGCGAGCAGGCGACGCGCGCCGACGCGCGGATCGTGTCGGGAGGGGCGATGCCGGTCGCCGGGATCCCCCTCGCGCTGAAGGACGTCCTCACCACGAAGGGCGTCCGCACCACCTGCGGCTCCAGGATCCTCGAGACCTACGTGCCGCCGTACGACTCGACGGCGTGGGCGCGGCTCGTCAGGCGGCCGGCACGGTGCTGCTCGGCAAGACGAACTGCGACGAGTTCGCGATGGGCTCCTCGAACGAGAACTCGGCGTACGGACCGGTCCACAACCCGTGGGACCTCGACACCGTGCCGGGGGGCTCGAGCGGCGGCTCGGCGGCCGCGGTCGCGGCCGGCGAGGCGGTCTGGGCGCTCGGCACGGACACCGGCGGCTCGGTGCGGCAGCCGGCGTCGCTCTGCGGCGTCGTGGGGCTGAAGCCGACGTACGGGCTCATCAGTCGGTACGGGCTCATCGCGTTCGCCTCGTCACTCGACACGGTCGGCACGTTCACGCGGAGCGTGCGCGACGCGGCCACGCTCCTGTCGGTGCTCGCCGGCCAGGACCCGATGGACGCGACGAGCCTGGACGAGTCGCCGCGCGACTTCACGACCGGCGCTCGACCGGCGAGGTCGCGGCCTGCGCGTCGGCGTCGTGCGCGAGGCCTTCGGCGAGGGCGTCCAGCCGGGCGTGCAGGCGAGCGTCCAGGCTGCGATCGACCGGCTCGCGGACCTCGGGGCGAGCGTCGGCGAGGTCTCGCTCCCACACACCGACTACGCGCTCTCGGCCTACTACCTGATCGCGCCGTCCGAGGCGTCCTCCAACCTCGCGCGCTACGACGGCGTGCGCTACGGCCTGCGCGTCGACGGCGGTGACTCGGTCGAGATGATGACGCGCACGCGCGGCGCGGGCTTCGGTCCCGAGGTGAAGCGCCGGATCATGCTCGGCACGTACGCGCTGTCGGCCGGCTACTACGACGCCTACTACGGACAGGCGCAGAAGGTCCGCACGCTCATCATCCGCGACTACGAGCAGGCGTTCGCGTCGTTCGACGTGCTCGTCTCGCCCGACCTCGCCGACGACCGCGTTCCGGCATCGGCGAGCGAGCCGACGACCCGCTCGCGATGTACCTGTCCGATGTGTTCACCATCCCGGCGAACCTCGCCGGGGTCCCCGCGATCTCGATCCCGAGCGGTCTCGACGAGGCCGGGCTACCCGTCGGCCTGCAGCTGACCGCGCCGATCCTCGGCGAGTCCCTCCTGCTGCGGGTCGCCGACGCGCTCGAGCGGGTCCTCGGCTTCGACGCCCGCCCCGCCCTCCTCGAGTCGCTCGATCTCTAGCTCGTCCTCGCGCCGTGGCGCCGCCGGCCGAGATGATGAGCGCGACCGAGGCCACGATCACCCCGCCCGCGACGAGCGTGCGGAGACCTGACCTGCTCGTCGAGGATCAGCCATCCGAGGAAGACGGCGACGACCGGGTTCACGTACGCGTAGGTCGAGACGAGCGAGGTTCGCGCCACACGCAGCAGCCACAGGTACGCGGCTGAACCCGACCCACGAGCCGAAGACGATGAGGTACAGCAGCCCGAGCAGCGACGCGCGCGAGAACCTCGAGACGTCGACCTGCCCCAGCTCTCCGGCGAGGATCCCGGCGACACCGAGCGCCACCCCGCCGGCGAGCATCTCCATCCCGACGCCGACGAACGGGCGCTTCGGCAGCGGGGCCTTGCGCGAGTACAGCGACCCGATGGCCCACGAGAGCGACGCGCCGACGACGAACAGCATCCCGACGAGGTCGACGTCGCCCGAGGCCTCGGAGCCGACGCAGCAGCGCTGCCCCGCCGAAGCCGGCAACGAGCCCGACCAGGGCGCGAGCGCGCAGGTGACCGCCGAAGAACAGCCGGTCGAGGAGCGCCATCCACAGTGGGACGAGCGCGACGAGGAGTGCCGCGACGCCGGATGGGATCGTCTTCTCGGCCCACACGACCCCGCCGTTGCCGCCGAGCAGCAGGAGCGTGCCGATGATCGCCGCCGAGCGCCACTGCACGCGCGTCGGGCGGTCGCCCTCACGGTCGCCGCGGCGGATCGTCCACGCGTAGAGCAGCGCGCCCGCGACGAGGAAGCGGACCGAGCGCCGACAGCAGCGGCGGGAGCGTCTCGTTGACGACTCGGATCGCGAGGTAGGTCGTCCCCCAGATGATGTAGACGGCCGACAGCGCCGCCCAGATCGTCGCGACGCCCGGCCGCTCGGTGCTGGAGACGGCCAGTCGCGACATGCGTCGCAGGATACGCCACCCGCCGACATCGCGTCACTGGCGTTCGAAGGATGCCGGTTACCCTTCGAGTGACCCGGCCGGTGCCCTCGGGCGCCTCCGGTAGGCTTAGCCGCGTCATGGCCGAGACGTTCGAGTCCGTCATCGGGCTGGAGTGCCACGTCGAGCTCTCCACCGCCACGAAGATGTTCTGCGGCTGCCGCAACGCGTTCGGCTCGCCGCCGAACACGAACGTGTGCCCCGTGTGCCTCGGCCACCCGGGATCGCTCCCGGTTCCGAACGAGAAGGCGATCGAGTACATCGTGCGGATCGGCCTCGCGCTCGACTGCCAGATCGCACCGCACTCGCTGTTCCACCGGAAGAACTACTTCTACCCGGACATGCCGAAGAACTTCCAGATCAGCCAGTACGACCTGCCGATCTGCATCGCCGGTCACCTCGACGTCGAGGTCGACGGGCACGACCTCACGCGTCGGCATCACGCGGGTGCACCAGGAGGAGGACACCGGCAAGACCTCCCACGGCAGCGCGAGCGGGCGGATCCACGAGGCCGACTCCGCGCTCGTCGACTACAACCGCGCCGGCGTGCCGCTCGTCGAGGTCGTGTCCGAGCCGGACATCCGCACGCCCGCGGAGGCCGGCGCGTACCTGCGCGAGCTGCGCGCCACGCTCGAGGCGCTCGGCGTGTCGCGACGTGCGGATGGAGGAGGGCTCGCTGCGGTGCGACGCGAACATCTCGACGCGCCGAGCGGGCGAAGGGACCCTCGGCGTGAAGGTCGAGATCAAGAACCTGAACTCGATGCGCTCGCTCGAGCGCGCCCTGCGGTTCGAGGAGGAGCGCCAGCGCGCCGCGCTCGTGGCCGGCGAGCGCGTCGTCCAGGAGACACGCCACTGGGACGAGGATCGCGGCTCGACGCACACGCTCCGCTCGAAGGAGGAGGCGTTCGACTACCGCTACTTCCCCGAGCCCGACCTCCCGCCGCTCGAGCCCGACCCCGCGTGGGTCGAGGAGATCCGCGCCAGCCTGCCCGAGCTGCCCGCCGCGACGACGCGCGCGCTACGAGCGGGACCTCGGCCTCAAGCGCGAGCAGGCGCTGATCCTCACGAGCTCGGCGGCTATGGCGAGCGTTCTTCGAGGAGACGCTCGCGCTCGGGGCGGAGCCGAAGGCCGCCGCGAACTGGGTCACGCAGGATCTCGCCAGCCTGCTGAACAAGGCGCACATCGAGCCCGCGGAGGCGAAGATCACGCCGCGCCATGTCGCCGACCTCGTGCGGCTCGTGGCCGACGGGACGGTGTCGACGACCGGCGCGAAGCAGGTGCTCGAGGAGGCGTTCGAGACCGGCGAGCCCGTCGAGGCGATCGTGGAGGCCAAGGGCCTGCGGCAGGTCACCGACAGCTCGGCGCTCGAGGGCTGGGTGGACGAGGCGATCGCGGAGAACCCGGGGCCGGTCGAGCAGTTCCGGGCCGGCAAGGAGGGCATCCTCGGGTTCCTGGTCGGGCAGGTCATGAAGCGATCGGGCGGCTCGGCGAACCCGAAGGTCGTGAACGAGCTGCTCCGCGAGCGACTCTCGGACGGCTGACGGGGGACCCGTGCGGGTCGACCCCCGGACCAGTCGCCGGCCCGAGCCCGAGCCCTGGTGGCGTCATCTCCTGCGCGCGCTCGGCGCGCTGGTCGCCGCGATCTTCCGCCCGATCGGGTCGATGGCGCGCTCGAAGCGGCCGCTCGACGAGTACGGGCTCGTGCAGCTGTCGGCCTCGGCGGGGGACGCGCTCGTCGCGATCGCGTTCGCCGGCTCGGTCTTCTTCGAGGTCCCCGTCGGCCAGGCCAAGGTGAAGGTCGCGCTCTACCTCGCGCTCACGATGGCGCCGCTCGCGCTCGCGGGCCCGGTGCTCGTGCCGCTGCTCGACCGTGCGGGACCGCGGCGCATCATCTCGTTCGGAGCGGCGATCGGTCGGGCGGTCGTGTGCGTCTACGGCGCGCCGCGGGTCTCGACGCTCGTCCTGTTCCCCGTCGCGTTCACGCTCCTCGCGCTCACGAAGGTCCACGCGATCACGCGCAACGGCCTCGTGATGGCGTACGCGGGGAAGGGGGGGCTCGTGCGAGCGAACGCGCGACTCGGGCGGATCTCGGTCGGCGGGGTGCTCCTCGCATCCGGTCCAGGCCTGCTCGTGTTGAAGGTCGGCGACGCGACGGCGGTGCTGTACGTGGCGGCGGTCGCGTACGCGATCTCGGCGCTCATGAACCTGCGGCTGCCGCACCCACGTGTGCCGGGGGGCGAGACCCGCGGGGTCGGGCGGCTCGGCAACGTGCCCGAGCTCACCGCGCCCGCCATGGGCGCCGCGGGCCTGCGGGCCGCGAGCGGGTTCCTGCTGTTCGCGCTCGCGTTCGCGCTCCGCCGCAGTGGGGAGCCGGCCTGGTGGTTCGGAGTGCTCGCCGCCGCGGCGACGGGGGCGGCCTGCTCGGCGACCTCCTCGCGCCGCGCCTGCCCGAGAACCTGCGGGAGGAGGCGGTGGTCGTCGGCTGCATCGCCGGCGCGGGGGTCGGCGCGGTGCTGGCGTTCGCGGCGTTCTCGCTGCCGGTGCTGACGCTCTTCGGGCTGGTCGTCGGAGCCTCTGCCGAGCTGGGCGGCTCGCCTTCCAGAGCCTCATGCAGCGCCTGGCCCCGCACGGTGCGCACGGACGGGTGTTCGTCCGGTACGAGGTGGTGTTCCAGCTCGCCTGGGTGCTCGGCGCGCTGATCCCCGCGATGACGGACGTCGGGTTCCGCGGGGCGTTCCTCGTGATGGCGGGGCTGTACCTCGTGGCGGGCATCGGGTACCTCACGCCGGATCTCGTGGCGAGACGTCGGTCGTGAGGTCCTCGCCTCCCGCGGACCGCGTTCCGGCGGTAGGCTGTCGCAGGTCCGTTCGAGCGAGCGAGGGGGGAACCCGGATGCCGGAGTGGGTGAAGGTCGCGGGCGCGGGTGACGTCGCGGATGGGGAGATCAACGCGTACATGGTCGGCAGTCGCGCCGTCGCCGTCGCGAACGTCGACGGCGACCTCCAGGCGTTCGACGACACGTGCACGCACCAGGGCTGCTCGCTCTCCGAGGGCGAACTCGACGGCACGATCGTCGAGTGCCCGTGCCACGGCGGCCGGTACGACGTGATGACGGGCGAGGTCGTCGGCGGCCCGCCGCCCGAGCCCGTGGACGTGTTCGACGTCGTCGAGGAGGACGGCGAGCTGCGCATCCGGACGCGGGACGACGACTAGCGCGTGGACGTCGTCGTCGTCGGTGGGGGACTGGCGGGCGCGACCGCGATAGGGACGCTCCGCGACGAGGGCTTCGACGGGCCTCTCACGCTGAT
>CAVPUQ010000008.1:0-566809 GCA_963708985.1 uncultured Actinomycetes bacterium | reverse complement strand
GGAGCCGCGCTCGGGGATGAGCCAGCAGGAGTGGAGCTTCTTGTCGGACGCGTGCGTCTCGACCGAGAAGTCCACGCCCGGGCGAGCGGTGGAGCTGCGTCACGATCACGCGCTCGGTGCCGTTCACGATGAACTCGCCGCCGCCGACCATCATCGGGATCTCGCCGAGGTAGACGTCCTCCTCGACGGGGCTCTCCTTCTGGAGCCGCACGCGGATCTTGAACGGCCGGCCGTAGGTGATCTTGAGCTCGCGGCACTCCTCCGGGGTGTAGCGCGGGCTACCGAGCTCGTATCCGAGGTACTGGAGTTCCATCGTCCCGTCGTAGGACGGAATCGGGAACACCTCGCGGAGGATCGCCTCGAGCCCGTAGTCCTCGCGGTGCTCGGTGGGCAGACGCCTCCTGCAGGAAGGCCTGGTACGACCCCGTCTGGAGCTTCGCGAGATCCGGGAACGGATGCGTCGCGCTCCCCGCCGAACTCTGCACGGGCAGACCGCCGCGGCCGCCACCGTGCCGTTGCCGTTCATGCCCACGTTCGTCGTGCCGTTCACGTTCGTCATCGTCGAAGCCTCCGCCTCGAGGGCGTACGCGCAGCGATCGCAGCAGGGGAGCGACTCCCCGTCTTCGGCGACCACGATCCACCGCGCACCCCTGGATCGTTCTCTGGGCGTTGCGCTCCCGGCCGGCGGGAGCCCGAGGCCGACTGCCCGATCCCTCCTCGATCTGCTTCACACGTCCAGGCCGCCCGGACCGCGGTCTCAGACTGTGATCCCCCCCGGCCTGAGGGGGACATTGACGAGACCGCGCCGGACGCTCGGGGTCATCGCACCCCGAGCCCATGAGGGTAGCGGCCGCTAAGGCCTGCGCCTAGCAAACCCCGGACCGCTGCCGCCGCAGGAGCCGCGGGAGGGACTTAAGCCCCTGCCCCGAGCACGGAGTCGGCCGCGGGGATGAAGCCCCGGCCACGAAGTGGGTCACGCGGGGGACTCGCCGCGACGACCGACCCACGCCCCGCAGTCCCGGGAGGCCGGACCGAGGACTACTTGATCTCGACCTCGGCGCCGGCGTCGGTGAGCTCCGTCTTCAGCTTCTCGGCGTCGTCCTTCGCGATGCCCGGTCTTGACGGCCTTGGGGGCGCTGTCCACGAGCTCCTTGGCCTCCTTGAGGCCGAGACCGGTGACGGACCGCACGACCTTGATGACCTGGATCTTCTGCTGGCCGGCGCTCTTCAGCACGACGTCGAAGGCGGTCTTCTCCTCCTCCTCGGCGGCGCCACCGGCCGGCGGGGGCGGCCATCGACGGCGGCCGGCGCGGCGGCCGAGACACCCCAACGATCCTCGAGGGCCTTCACGAGCTTGGCTGCCTTCGCGATGGTCAGGCCGTCCAGCGTCGCTGAAGATGCCCTCGAGCTCCTCGTCGAGCTGCACGCTCTGTTCGGCTTGCTCGGACATGATTCACTACTCTCCTCGTCCCAAGGACAAAGTGGCGCTCTTGGGCTACTCACCACCTGGTCCGCCATCACCGCCCTCGTCGCCCGTAGCGCCGCCTCACCATCCTGGTCGATGCGGGCCTGGAGGGCACGAGCGATGCCGCCGTACACCGCCTGCATGGAGCCGGCGATGCCTCGCGCGGGTCCGATGACGGTCGACAGCAGCATGGCTCGCAGCTGGTCGGCACTCGGGGAGGTCGGCGAGGCCTGTCGACCTCGATCGGCGTCGAGGACCTCGCCCTCGGCGACGCCACCCTTCACGCGCAGCGGCTTGAACTTCCTCTTCCACTCGCGAAGGACCTTCGCGATCGGAATCGGCCCTCGCCACCGAACACGATGGCGGACGGCCCGCGCAGCATCTCGTCGAGCACCTCCGGGTCTGTCCTCGTAGAACGCCTCCGAGAGCCGCGACGAGCCGTCCGGTTGTGGATCACGCGGAACGCGCGCGCCGCCCGCCTTCTCGCGCAGGTCGCGGCGGAACGCCTCGTTCGTTCTCGACCGTCATCGGACCGGGATCGACGCACGATGCAGGCCGTCGAGCCGTCGAGCGCCTGCTCGTACTCCGCGACCATCATTCGCTTGAGTGCCTTGGCCATGGCGTCCCCCTCAGCTCACATCCAGCGTGATGCCGGGGCTCATGGTGGCGGACACGGACACCTTGCGGACGTAGGTCCCCTTCACCGCCGCGGGCTTCAGCGCCCGCAGGTGATCGACGAAGTGCGTCGATGTTCGCTTCGAGGTCCTCGGCGGCGAAGCTGCGCTTGCCGACGGGCACGTGGACGTTGCCGCCGGAGTCGGCGCGGAACTCGACCTTACCGGCCTTGAACTCGCGAACGGCCTCGGCCGACGTCCTCGGTGACCGTGCCCGACTTGGGGCTGGGCATCTTGCCCTGCGGGCCCGAGGATCTTTCCGAGCTTGCCGACGTAGCGCATCATCGACGGGTGCGCGATGCACACGTCGAAGTCCATGAAGCCGTCCTGGATCCGCTTGGCCAGGTCGTCGGCGCCGACGATGTCCGCGCCGGCCTCCTCGGCCGCCTCGGCGTGCTCGCCTTCGGCGAACACGGCGACGGTGCGCGTCTTGCCGATGCCCTTGGGCAGCGAGACGCTGCCGCGGACCATCTGGTCCGACTTCTTCGGGTCGATGCCCAGCCGGACGCAGAGCTCGACGGTCTCGTCGAACTTGGGCTTCGGGAAGGACGCCAGCACCTCGAGCGCCTCGTCGAGCGGATAGCGCTTGTAGCGGTCGTAGCCCGGGGTCTCCAGTGCGGCGCGGTAGCGCCTCGACGTCGTCGCATCCGCTGTCTCCTACTCTCCCGCCCCGGGCGCGGCCCCCGGAAGCGGTAGACGAGTTGTTCCCGGCGAGCCGCCGGAGAGCCGCACATTGAACTCGGGGCCGGGGCGAGGGAAGAGCAGAAAACCGGGGCGCGCCGCCGGCCCCGCGATTCCTCCGTCGTCGCGACTCAGCCCTCGATCTCGATCCCCATCGACCGGGCCGTGCCCATGATGATGCGGGCGGCCGGCCTCGTCGTCGTTGGCGTTCAGGTCGTCCATCTTGCGCTCGGCGATCTCGTGGACCTGCGCCCGGGTGACCTTGCCCACCTTCTCGGTGTTCGGGGTCGGGCTGCCCTTGTCGAGGCCGGCGGCCTGCTTGAGGAGCACGGCCGCCGGCGGGCTCTTCAGGATGAAGTCGAACGAGCGATCGGCGTAGACGGTCAGCACGACCGGGATGATCGTGCCCGCGGTCGTTGCCCGTCGCGTCGTTGAACCGCCGGACGAACTCGCCGATGTTCACGCCGTGCTGACCGAGAGCGGGGCCCACGGGGGGTGCCGGCGTCGCCGCGCCACCGGGGCACTGCAGCTTGATCTTGGCCTTGATTTCCTTCGCCATGGCTTCGGTCCTCTCGGGCAGCTCGGCTAGACCGACTCGACCTGCCAGTACTCCAGCTCGACCGGGCGTCGCCCGGCCGAAGATGGTCACGATCACGCGCACCATGCCCTTGGCGGGGATCACCTCGTCCACCTCGCCCTCGAACGACTCGAGAGGGCCTTCCTTGATCTTGACGGCGTCGCCCTTCTTCATGGCGATCTTGACCTGCGGGCGTCTTCTCCTCGCCGCGCTCCATCGTCGCTGAGAAGGCGGTCGACCTCCGTCTCGTCGAGCGGCTCGGGCTGCCCGTGCGGCCCGACGAAGTCGCCGACGCCGGCCGTCTCGCGGACGAGGAACCAGACGTCGCGCGGGACCTTGCCCTTGTCCTCCTCGACCTCGACGAGGACGTAGCCGGGGTAGAGCTTCCGCTTGCGCGTCCGCTTCTTGCCCGCCCTTGACCTCGGTGATCGTCTCGACGGGCACGAGCACGCGCGGGCACGACGTCCTGCTTGCCGGCGACCTTGAGGCGGCGGGTGAGCGCCGTCTGGACGGTGTTCTCCCGTCCGCTCTGCACTCGGACCACGTACCAGCGCTTGCGCCACGACGATCCCCCTAGTACACCGAGCCGGAACAGAGCCCTGGAGGAGCCGGTCGAAGCCGTAGAGCATGATCGCCATCGTGAACGTCACCAGGACGACGACGAGCGTCGCGTTCCGCACCTCGCGGCTGCGAGGGCCAGGAGACCTTCTTCAGCTCCTGCTCGGTGTCGATGAGCAGTGTCGACCGCGCGCGGGCGGTTGAGGACGAGGTGCAGGCAGCAGCAGCGCCGAAGAGCACGACGCACGAACGCGATCGATGTTGTAGATCGAGATCGTGCCCGACGAGCGGGCAATGCCCGTTCGACCCACTCGTGCGCCCGGGCGACGTTGATCGTCGCGTAGAGGCGGATGCCCCCGAAGACGATCGAGGCGCAGCGCCGAGGAAGTACGCGACGCCGCGTGCGTACTTGCCCTGGCCGGGCTTGTAGATCTCGAGGCCCATGCCTTCGGTCTCTCTGTCCGCGGGTGGTTCGGACGGCGGCGAGCCCGCGCCCCCGCCCGAGGAGATGGCACGGCAGGGAGGAATCGAACCCCCAACCCCCTGATTTGGAATCAGGTGCTCTACCTGGTTGAGCTACTGCCGTACGACGTGCGATCGCGCGGCGGGCGCCGGCCTCCGGCGGCCGCCCCCCGCCAGCTACTTCTTCTTGCTCTCCTTGTGGAGGGTGTGCCGCTTGCAGGCGCGGGGCAGTACTTCTTCAGCTCCAGCTTGTACGGGTTGCCCTTGATCCGCTTCTGGACCCGGTAGTTCAGGTCGCCCGGTCTCCGTGCACTGGAGCCAGACGTACCCGCGGGCATCCTGGGACTTGGCCATGATCCGGACTCCTTGGCCGCGTCCCGTGGACGGGCCCCTACGCTCGAGCCGCTGACCGCCTACTTGATGATCTTCGTGACCGCGCCGGCGCCGACCGTGCGGCCGCCCTCGCGGATGGCGAAGCGCATGCTTCTCCTCGATCGCGACGGGCTGGATCAGCGTGACCTTGATGGTCGACGTTGTCGCCGGGCATGCACATCTCGGCGCCGCCCAGGAGCTCGATCGAGCCCGTGACGTCCGTCGTCCGGATGTAGAACTGCGGCCGGTAGTTGTTGAAGAACGGCGTGTGGCGGCCGCCCTCGTCCTTCGTGAGGACGTAGACCTCGGCCTCGAACTCCGTGTGCGGCTTGATCGAGCCGGGCTTGGCGAGCACCATGCCGCGCTCGAGCACCTCCTTGTCGACGCCGCGGAGCAGGATGCCCGACGTTGTCGCCGGCCTGGCCGTGGTCGAGCGTCTTGTTGAACATCTCGACGCCGGTGCAGGTGCGTCTTCATGCGGCGCTTCGATGAGGCCGACGATCTCGATCGGGCTCGCCGACCTTGATCTGTGCCGCGCTCGATGCGGCCCGTGCCGACCGTCCCGCGGCCCTTGATCGAGAACACGTCCTCGACGGGCATCAGGAACGGCTTGTCGATCGTCGCGCGTCGGGCTCGGGGATGTAGGTGTCGACGGCCTCCATGAGCTTGAGGATCGAGCCCGCGCCCGCCTCGTCGTCGAAGTCGCCGGGGTTCTTGCAGGCGCCCGAGGGCCGAGCCCAGGATGACGGGGATGTCGTCGCCGGGGAAGTCGTACTCCTTGAGGAGCTCGCGCACCTCGAGCTCGATCAGCTCGAGGAGCTCGGGGTCGTCGACGAGGTCGACCGCGTTGACGAAGACCACGATCGCCGGCACGCCGACCTGGCGGGCGAGCAGGATGTGCTCGCGCGTCTGGGGCATGGGGCCGTCCGACGGCCGACACGACGAGGATGGCGCCGTCCATCTGGGCCGCGCCCGTGATCATGTTCTTGACGTAGTCGGCGTGACCGGGGCAGTCGACGTGGGCGTAGTGACGGTTCGCCGTCTCGTACTCGACGTGGGCCGCCGCGATCGTCACGGTCTTGCGTCTCGTCGCGGACCGTGCCGCCCTTGGCGATGTCGGCGTAGGCCTTCGCCTTCGACAGGCCCTTGGCCTCCATGACCGCGGTGATCGCGGCCGTCAGCGTGGTCTTGCCGTGGTCCACGTGACCGATGGTGCCGACGTTCACGTGCGGCTTGGTGCGCTGGAAGGTTTCCTTGGCCATGGGAAGGCGATCCTCCAAGGGCGACCGCGGGACGCCCGTCGTTCCTGCAATTCGTCGTCTGACCGGCTCGCGAACGTGGAGCTGGTGGTGGGGATTGAACCCACGACCTCCTCCTTACCAAGGAGGTGCTCTACCACTGAGCTACACCAGCGCGTTCGGTCCGGCGGGTCGCGTCTCTCTCTGTCCGTCTCTCGTCTCCGGCGGCGACGCCGGCGTGTCCTCAGGGGTCACCCCGGCCCCGCGCACCCCGGACGCAGGGTCTCGCGCGACCCCCGTCCGGCGAACGTGGAGCGGGCGATGGGAATCGAACCCACGTCACCGGCTTGGAAGGCCGGAGCTCTACCATTGAGCTACGCCCGCAGCGCGTTCGCCCGGACCCCAGGACGACACGTCAGGGTAGCCCCTGAAGGCGGGGGATCTTACGGGTCCGAGCGGGCGCGGTCAACAAAGGAGGCTGGCGCGAGCCCCCGATTCCTGGGGAGCCGCGGCGCCTGTGCGCGCTCTGGAGGGTGCCCCGGACGATCGCCTCGGGCGCCCAGTGCCCAGGGCGAGGCCCACGCCGGGGGCCGGGCCGGGGTCTACGGTCAGCGCCTCGGCGTCAGATAGTAGATGCCCACGCTCACGCCGACGCCAGGACGAGCGTTCAGCAGCAGGCCGCACGCACCGCCGGCGCCCTGGCAGCCGGTGACGCGCGGGGACCACGGCCCCCAGCAACACGACGAGGTTCAGCGCACGACGCACGCGACTCATCCGGTACCCTCCCGAGGCGGCCTCTCTGTACCCTCCCCTACGGCCCCCGGGCAAGCAGGCCGTGGGCACCAATTCGGCCGCCAGAGGCCGGAATTGGGCCTCCGGAGCCCCGGGCGAGGTGACGCGGCGTGACCGAGCCGGGACCGGGGCCGGCTCAGGCCGGGACGGACTCGGCCCAGGCCTTGCGCCGCCGCGGTCCCGTACTCGCCGCCAGTAGGCCCGGCAGCGCTCCAGGTCGGCGGCGCGCGAGGACGCCGCGCGCGGCCAGGTCGTCGATCGACCTCGGTCGCCGAGAGCACCGGCAGGACCGGGATGCCGGTCCGCGCGGTGAAGGACGCGACGGCCTCGGCGCCGTCGGGCGTCGTCTCCTGCCGGTCGAGCAGGATCATCAGCGCCACGCAGGCGCCCTGCGGCGCGATCTCGGCCAGCAGGGCCGACCGCCTCGTCCTTCGTGCCGCCCGTCGTCAGGACGTCGTCGACCATCACGAAGCGGGCGTCCGCGGCCGGCGGCCGCCCCAGCAGCCGCTTGGCGACCGATGGCCGCCGCTGGCCTCGGCGCCGTGGGTCTTCGCCTCCTTGCGATCCGCCAGGTACGGCTTCTCGACGCCCCTGCTCGGCGAGCGCCATCACGGTGGCGACGGCCAGGGGGATGCCCTTGTAGGCCGGCCCGAACACGACGTCGAAGCCGTCCGCCCCGACCCGTCGAGCAGCGTGGACGCGTAGGCCCGCCCCACCGCGCGAGGCGGGCGCCGGTGTCGATCTGCCCGGCGTTGAGGAAGAGGGGCGAGATCCGGCCGCTCTTCAGGCGGAACTCGCCGATCCGGAGCGCCTCGGCCTCGAGGAGGAAGTCCACGAACGCGCGCTGGTAGTCCTGCACGGCGCCCTCCCTATCCGTCGTTCCCGGGGCGCGTTCGAGGATAGCGCCCCGCCACCCCGCGGTGACGCTCGTACCAGAAGAGCGCCGCGATGACGAGAGCGTGGTCGATCTCGCCGGCCGCAACGAGACCCTCGAGTTCGTCCGGGGTCACGAGGACGACTTCCGTCTCCTCCGTCCCGCTCGAGAGCGGCACCCCCAGTTCTTCCACGTCGGGCGCCAGGTACGTGAAACAACGATTCGCGAAGAGCGCCGGGTTCGGGTTGACGACGCCCAACTCGATGACCTCGCCCGCCCGCCACCCCGTTTCCTCCCACAGCTCGCGCGCGGCGGCCTCGGCCGGAGACTCGCCGTCGTCCACCTGTCCGCCGGGGATCTCGAGGGTGGCAGCTCGCGACCCGTGGCGCCACTGCCGCACGAGCACGATGTCGCCGGCGGGCGTGACGGGAACCACGTTCACCCAGTCGCGGGCACGCAGGCGATAGAACGGATGCGGTTCGACCCGCCCCTCACACCGGGCGAGATCCCGGTCCACCTGGAAGACGGTGCAGTCGTGGAGCGTGCGGCTCTCGACGACCTGCCACGGACGTAGACGCGACATGCGAGTCCTCTCTCACGGCCGCGGGTGGATCCGCTCAGTACGCGAGCTTCGGCTGCCCGCGTCCCGAGACCGCCTTCGAACAGGTCGAAGAGGTGGAACGCCGCACAGTACGGGTCGCCGGGGCCGAAGGGCGTATGCGCCGTGCGGACCACGCTTCCGTCGTCTTGCCGCCGGAACGCCGAGGCGCCCGGCAGCACGAACGGCTTGCCCTCGTGCAGCATCTCGAAGCCCATGTCCCGGGCGAACGAGGTGCCGCCCCCGGAGACCATCCGGAAGGTCCAGCCGCGCGAGGCCGCGAACGCCCGCTGCACCTCGGGGTCGTCGGGCGAGACGACGACGAACGCGGCGCGGTTCTCGAGGTGGGCGATGGCTCCCTGGAACCCGTCCGCCCAGAGCGTGCAGTACGGACACCCGCGCCCCATGTTGTGCACCACGAGCAGGTCGTCGCGATCGCCGAACAGGTCGGCGAGCGCAACCTCCGCGCCATCGGGTCCGCGAAACGTGTACGCGCCGACCGCCTCCGGTTCGAGCGTGCGACGGAGCTCCGTGATCTTCGCCTGGCTCTCGAAGATCTCCTTCTGGAGGACTTCGATCTTCGTGTGCGTCTCGCTCATGATTCCCCCCGCGCTCGCGGCGCCGCCGTGGATCAGGATCTCGCAAGGCCCACTCTCGCCGCTCCTCCGGGGGCGCGCGGCGCCGGACACGTCCGCCTCGGAGCAGACGCCCCGCGGACGCCCGGCCCGCGATACGTCGGGCTCCCTGGCCCGCGGGAGGACGACATGCCCGGCCTGAACTTCGAACCCGGCGTGCCCACCCCGTGCCCGCCCACCGCTGCACGCAGTGCGGCGGCGCCCTGGCCCCGCCCGAGAGCGGACAGACCGGGAAGCCGACGGGCTGGTTCGAGCCGAGCCCGCTTCAGGCGACGACGTGGATCTACTCGTCGACGAAGGCCGAACCGGAAGACCGCGAGAGCACGTCGCTCCACTGCAAGGCCTGCGACCGAAGCTTCCACCTGTTCGCGGCGGAGTAGTCGCGCTCGACGAGCCGCGTTCGCAGAGGCTTCGCCCGGGAGCCTGGCGGTTCGGGGAATGCGCTTGCCCTCCGAACCCGGAGATCGACACTTGGGGCAGCGATGCGACGCAGCCTCCTACTCCTCGGCCTCGCCGGCGCAGCGGTCGCGCTTGCCCTCTTCTTCCTGGCCGGCCGGGACCCGACGGGAGGCCCCGGGTCGGCCCCCGCGGCCGAGGCCCCGCGCCGGCCTTCCTCGGAACCGGCTACCGCTCGCCGCTGGCGGCCTTCCATGGCCACCGACGGCAAGATCGAGTTCGACGGCCAGGACATCACGAACCTGAAGGGCAAGGACCTGCGCGAGGTCCGCCGGAACATGCAGATGATCTTCCAGGACCCGTTCGCATCCCTGAATCCCCGCCGAACGGTCGGCTCGATCATCTCGGAGCCCTTCCGCCTCCACAGGACGGTGCCGAAGGGCAACATCAAGCCCGAGGTCCAGCAGCTGATGGAGCTCGTCGGGCTCAACCCCGAGCACTACAACCGGTACCCGCATGAGTTCTCGGGCGGCCAGCGGCAGCGGATCGGTGTTGCGCGCTCCCTTGCGCTCCACCCGAAGCTGATCGTGTGCGACGAGCCGGTATCGGCGCTCGACGTGTCGATCCAGGCGCAGATCCTGAACCTCCTCGAGGACCTGCAGGAGGAGTTCAACCTCACCTACCTGTTCATCGCGCACGACCTCTCCGTGGTGAAACACGTCTCGGACAGGGTCGCCGTGATGTACCTCGGCAAGATCGCCGAGATGGCGTCGGGTGTCACCCTGTATCAGAACCCGAAGCACCCGTACACGGGGGCCCTGCTCTCGGCGGTCCCGATCCCTGACCCGAACCTCGCGGCCCACAGGAAGCGCATCATCCTCGAGGGCGACGTGCCCTCGCCGATCGATCCGCCCTCAGGCTGCCGGTTCCACCCGCGGTGCCCGAACGCGCAGTTCCCGAAGTGCAAGGAAGAGGAGCCCGTGCTCGAGCCGATGCGCCCGGGCCAGGTCGTCGCCTGCCACTTCCCGCTGCCGGACCGCGCGATCATGGACGAGGGCGCCAAGGCACCGGCCGGGTAGACTGGGCGCCATGCTCGACATCGCCGCGCTCATCATGACCATCCTGAGCTCGCTGTTCCTCATCGTGTTCATCCTCCTGCACTCGGGGAAGGGGAGCGGGCTCTCGGACATGTTCGGTGGCTCGACGTCACTGTCCGGGGGCACCTCGCTCGAGCGGCGGCTCGACCGGATCACCGTGGCCACGGCCATCATCTTCGGCCTGTCCGTGATCTGGCTGTCCTGGCAGTGGAAGTAGCCGGGCGCTCGCCCGACCGTTAGAATCCACGCGCTGGTCGGAGTGGCGGAACATGGTAGACGCGCTAGGTTGAGGGCCTAGTGGGCGCATAGCCCGTGGGGGTTCAAATCCCCCCTCCGACACCGTGTGATGTCTCGGGACATCGTTCACACGTGTCCCGGGACATCGTTCCACGTTCAGGCCGTTCCCATCGCCTGGTAGAGCCTCGACGGATCCAGCACGAGCTCCCGGATCAGTTCCCCGTCCTCGCTCACGATGCGTATGTCGAGACCGGCGACGAGCATCAGCACCCGGGTCCCTGCATGTCGTCTTCCGACCTTGATGTGGTGCAACCGGCTGTCGTGACGCAGCGTGACCGCACCACCTGAGTCGATCCGGTCCCGCCGGACCCTGAAGTGGACCGGGACCCGGGTGCCGCTCGGGACCGCCTTCGGACGGGCGGCGAAGGCCTCCGCCGGCGTTCGCCTGCCGATCCCACGGTGGGGCCTCACCTCGTTGTAGTAGGCGGCGAAGGTATCGAGCTGCACCTGGAGCTCTCCGAGCGTCCGGGGAGCCGCCCCGGGCGCGCAGGGCCTTCTTGAGCGTCTGGTGGAACCGCTCCACCTTGCCGCAGGTCTGCGGGTGGTAGGGGCTCGAGTGATGCAGGCGCACCCCCAGGCGGTCGCACTCGAGCTCGATCGCGCAGCGTCCTCCACCGCGGGGAGCCGCGGTGAACACCGCGCCGTTGTCCGTGAGCAACGACGCTGGCAGGCCGTGGGCCGCAGCGGCTCCGTGGAAAGCCTCTACGACGTCGGCCGCCTTGAACACGACCCGTGCCCACGAGGCCACCAGGAACCGGGAGTGGTCATCGAGCACGTTCAAGATCTCGACGTCGGCCCCGTCGGCCAGGTGCCAGTGCGTGGTGTCGGCCTGCCAACGCTCGTTCGGCATCGCGGCCTCGAACCGCACGAACGAGCTCCGTGGCCGCTTCTGCGGCTGAGGGTCGACGAAGCCCCGGCGCTTCAGTACCCGCCAGATCGTCGAGACCGAGGGGGCGGTACCGTGGGTCCGCTCCAGGTGGAACGCGATCGTGTGGGCGCCGGCATCCAGACCCTGACCGCTCAGATGCTCCCGCAGCTTGACGATCTCCCGCTCCAGCGCATCGTCGATCCGCTGCGGGCTCGTCTTGGGTCTTCGCGAGCGAGGCTCGAGGCCTGCCTCACCCTCGGCCTCGAACCGACGGACCAGCTCGTGGACCCACCGCCTGGAGACCCCGTAGTCCCGGGCCACCTCCGACTTGGTCCGTCCCTCCAGCGTGACCGCGGTGACCACGAGCCGTGCCAGCGACATCCGTCCACCCCCTGATCCGAGGTGTGAACGATGTCGCGAGACACCTGTGCACTATGTCGTGGAACCAGACACCCCCTCCGACACCGAAGTCTCGCGTCGCCCCCAGGTCCGGCGTTCAGGTGCCGACCCGTTCGGCGATCCGATCCGCGACGATCGCAGCGTCCTCGCCGACACCGCAGAGCAGTGAGGACTTCCGCTTCCGGAGGAAGTGAACCCCCACGAAGGACAGCCCTGGGACGACGGTGCTGGCGCCATCGTGGTGGACGGGGAAGCCGAGCTCGTCGAACGCACCCGGCACGTCGACCCAGCGGCCGTAGTCGGGGCGGAAGCCTCCCGCGAAGACCACGGCGCCGAAGCCGGCGAGGTCGACCTCTTCGGGTGCCTCGGCGTCGAACGGCTCGGGCTCCGGGATGTCGGGCATCGGGAGGCCGCGCTCGGCGACGAGCCGGCGGATGAGCCCCATGATGTCGCGGTAGCGATCGTCGCCCCAGGCGACGCCTCTCGCGAAGATCGGGTGCGAAGCGCGCTCGACCGCCATCGGACCCGAGGAGATGACCGAGGAGCGTCACCCCGTCCGCGCGGAGCGTCCGCAGGTGCAGGTCGTGCCCGCCTCCTCGGCCCGTCGCGAGGACGTTGGCCGCCAGCCGTGCGGCCGGCGCGGGCAGGGACTCGACCGTTTGATCGAGGAACCCGGTCTCGAGCACCCACCACACGATGTCGTGCCCGCCGAGCCTCCGTGGGACCCACGGCGCACGGCCGCGCGAGAGGAACACCTCTCGGCCCGCGAGCCACAGGTCCTCGGCGATCTGGCAGCCCGACTGCCCGCCTCCGACGATCAAGACGCGACCCGCGGGCAGCGCCTCGGCGTTCCGGTAGTCCTCGGCGTCGAGTTGGAGCAGGCCGCTCGGGAGCGATGCCGCGCCCGCGGGTCGGTGAGGTCGCTGGTACGCACCGGTGCACACCACGACGGCGTTTGCTGCGATCTCGCCGCTCGAGGTCCGGAGGACGAACCCGTCGCCGTTCCGAGGCTCGAGCGACGTGACCTCGACCCCCTCGCGCACCGGTGCCTCGAAGCCGGCGGCGTACCGCTCGAGGTAGGCGACGATCTCGTCGCGGGGCAGGTAGCCATCGGGATCGCTCCCGTCGTACGCGAAGCCCGGGAGCATCGTGGCCCAGTTGGGCGTGACCAGGCAGAAGCTGTCCCAACGGCGGCGCCAGGATGACCCGATCCGGTCCCGCTCGAGGATGACGTGCTCCACGCCGGCCCGGATGAGCTCGTGGCTAGTGGCGAGTCCCGCTTGCCCCCCACCGATGACGACGACGTTCCGCGGTTCGACCAAGACGCGAAGGAGGCTACCCCATCCAGGAGTCCGGGAACCGGACCGTCAGGGTCTCGGGTCCAGTCCGCGTAGCTGAGGCGCGCGGAACGGCACGATTCGAACCGTCGATCGTCACCCACCGCTTCGGCTCGCGCGAGGACCGAGCACGGCGGTGGTCGGGAAGAACCGCGTGGTGGTCAGCCCCGCCGGCGGGACGGCCAGCGTCTCGCGCCCGGCACCGTCGACGCCCGTCATGAGGAACCGCTCGAGCCCGATGGGAACGCGGGACCCCGTCAGGTTCGTGACGCGCACGAGGAAGAATGAGCGGTCGATCTCCTCGTCGGTGGAGCAGGCGTGATGGTAGACCGTACGAACGTCACCGCCGAGGAGGAGGCTCTCGGCGCGGCAGGCCTCAGGGTGGTCGCCGAGCGCGATGACCTTGAGCTCGAGCCTCGTGCCGACGGCGCCGAGAGGGAACACGCCTGTGACGGATCCCGCCGGCGGAGGATCCGCGAAGGGCTCTGCGTTCGCGCCGGACGGCCCGGTCGAGCCGGTGGCCATGAGCGGCGACCCATCGTCACCACCGCCGCCCAGCAACCGCGTGCCGAGCCACAGCAGGAGGAGGAGGCCGAGCGCCCCCCCGGCCAGCAGCGCCCAGGCACGGAGCGCCCGGCCGCGGTTGGGGACGCGCTGGGCGCCCCGGCGGGGTGGGGTAGCGCGCAGGAGCTCCCGCGCACGCGCGCGCTGGGCTGGGGTCGGGGTCCTAGGCATCTGAGGCCCATATCGGCCGCGCGGGCAGGTGCCTGTACGGGACCTCGCCCGAGGGGGGAGGCGTTGCTAGACTCCCGCCATGAGCTGGGACGACCCCCTCGGCCACCTCGCGCCGACCGGCGCCTGTGTGCTCTGCCCACCCGGAGGAGGTCGTCCCCATGTCCACCCGTTCCACCCGTCCCGTTCCGCGAGGTCCCCAGCGATGAGCGTGCTCGAGGTCCGCAACCTCTCCGTCGAGGTTGCCGGCATGCCGATCCTCGAGGGTCTTACGCTACTGCTTCGCCGGGGAGACAAGGTTGGGGTGGTCGGCCGCAACGGGGCAGGCAAGACCAGCCTGCTGAAGGTCATCGCGGCCGAAGCGCCGCCGCTCGGCGGGATCGTCCGGGTGCGCGGAGCCCTCGGCTACCTCCGCCAGGATCCTCGGCAGCACCGGGCCGAAGAGGAGCACACGGGCCTCGCGCACGTGCTGGAGGCGCGCGAGCTGCTCGACATGGCCGCTCGCCTGGAGAAGGAGAGGGTCGCGCTCGAGGAGCACCCGACCACGGCACGGATCACGCGGTTCACGAAGCTCGAAGAGCGGTACCGGGCGGCGGGCGGGTACTCCGGTGAGGCCGAGGTCCGACGGATCGCGAGCGGGCTGGGGCTGGCGCAGGACCGGCTGGACCTGCCCGTGCCGGCGCTCTCGGGTGGCGAGCGCAGGCGGCTGGAGCTGACCCGGATCCTGTTCGCGGGCTCGGACGTCCTGCTGCTCGACGAGCCGACGAACCACCTCGACGGCGACGCCAAGGTCTGGCTGATGAAGTTCCTCGCCGGGTACAAGGGCGCGCTCATGGTGGTGAGTCACGATCTGGCGCTGCTCGACGCCTCGATCACACGGATCCTTCACCTGGACCGTGACGGTCTCGTGCAGTACCGCGGCACCTACTCCCAGTACCGCGAGGCGAGGAAGCGGGATGAGGCCCGCCTCGCCGCCCTCGCCGAGCGCCAGCGGACCGAGATCAAGCGGCTGGAGACCCTCGCGGACTCGATGCGCGGGCAGACGACGAAACGAGCCCGCACGGCGAAGGCCCTCGACTCGCGCGTCTCACGACTGCGGACCCATGCGGTGCAAGGCCCCGCGAAGCAGCGCCGCGTCCGCTACAGGTTCCCGGACCCTCCGCGCTCGGGCGACCTGGTGCTCGAGGCGATGGGCCTCGCGAAGGGCTACGGCGGGCCGCCGGTCTTCCGGGACGTGACCTTCACGGTCGGACGAGGGGACCGCCTACTCGTGATGGGGCTGAACGGCGCGGGCAAGACGTCCCTGCTGAAGATCCTCGCCGGCGTGTCGAGCGCCGATGCGGGATCGTTCCGTCACGGCGCCGGCGTATCGCTCGGGTACTACGCGCAGGAGCACGAGGGCATCCGTGACGGCGAGGGAGTGCTCGCCCACGTCCGCGCCGAGTCCACGGAGGCCAGCGATCAGGACCTGCGGTCGCTCCTCGGGATGTTCGGGCTCCACGGGGAGGTGGCGTTCCAGGACGCGGGGACGCTGTCGGGTGGAGAGAAGACGAAGCTCGCGCTGGCCCAGCTCGTCGCGGGACGGCGGAACCTGGTCCTGCTCGACGAGCCGACGAACAACCTCGACCCGCCGTCGAGGACCGCCGTGGCGGAGGCCCTCGCGGCATGGAGGGGCACGATGATCCTCGTGAGCCACGACGTCGGCTTCGTCGAGGCACTGGCGCCGGGGCGTGTGCTCATGATGCCCGAGGGCGAGCTCGACTTCTGGAGCGACGATCTGCTGGAGCTCGTCGCGCTCGCGTGAAGCTCAGCCGAGCACGGTGAAGCCCGTCGAGACCCGGCAGCGATAGCTGTCGTCCAGGCAGATCCGGACCTCGTAGGCGCCCGCGGGCAGGGGCCACGGGCCCGCGCCGCGTGCTCCGGCTGCGATCGTCGCGCTCCCGTCGATCCGCGCGTCCATGTAGCGCCACGCCTTGCTCGAGCTCACCTTCGCCGATACGCCGGCGCGGAAGACCCCGAGCCAGTCGTAGCGGTTGCCGGGCGCGTAGCGCCAGGAGACCTCGAGCGCCTGGTTGCCCTCGAGCGTGTCGTCGGCAACCGTGAGGACCGGGAGCTGCCCATCGGCCACCAGCACCACGGTGTCGCGGCTGAGCTCCGCGTCTGAGCCGTCGAGCAGGACGACGCTGTACGCACCCTGCTCGAGACCGGTCGTGTCGAACGTCAGGGTCCCATCGGCGGTGCCTTCGGGGCCCGTCGGAAGCTCGGCCGCCGGGGTGACGGAGCCCTCGGCCACGAGCGCGAGACGCTCCCCAGGTCCGCCGGGAGCGTGGAACGTGACGTCGAGGGGCACGCCGAGTCGAGACCGCTCGCCATCGGCCGAGACGAACACCGGCGGGAAGGCGGGGGTCACGTCGAAGGTCGAGACCACCGCACGGTGGTCGCTCGGATACGGGCGGACCACGATGTCGGCGTTCGCTCGAGACTCTCCGACGACGCGACTGTCGAGCGTCTCGGCGGGGCCGGCCGCCCACACGAAGTCGATCCGGTCGAAGACCTCCCAGTCGTACACGAAGGGAGCGGGATAGCCGGACGTCCACGTGAAGCCGGGCTCGGCCACCGGATCGGGATGGACGACGCGGTACGAGTCGACGAACCCGGCATCTTCCATCGCGAGCGAGGCCGGCCACCGGATCGGGTAGGGCAGCCCGCGCGCCTCGGTCGCCGCGCGTGTCCAGTCCCGCCACGAGGGAGAGTTGAGATCGCCGGTGAAGAACGTTGGGATCCCGGCCGCGAGGACGGGCTCGAGCGCGCGGAGCTGCTTCGTGATCCTCCTGACCCGTGTGTTCGCCTCCTGCTCGAGCGCGGCGGCGCGATCCATGCCCTTGTGCACGATGCGGTAGGGCGTGTATGGGCAGCAGGGCAGATGGGTGTTCGCGATCGCCGCGAGCCCGCCCGGGAGCAGGAGGTACGCCCAGTCGCCGTCGCTGCCGCGCGGCTCGAGCACCGGATACCGCGAGATCACGTGCATGCGCGGGGACACGTAGAAGTCGAGCGCGGCCGCGATCCGGCGCAGTCTCGCATACGGCTCCTGCATGCCGACGACGTCGGCGCCGGCCGCCTGGATGGCCTCGATCACCTTGCCGAGGTCGGTGGCGGTGGCCCCGTACCAGATGTTGAAGGTCATGACGCGAAGCTCGATGGGCTCCGGGGGAGCCTGCGCCACAGTCGGTTCGGCCAGTGCGGCCGACCCGAGGGCCACCAACGAGCAGACCACGAGCAACCTCGACACGCGCATCCGGAGCCCCCTCCCGACGGTTGCGCTGAAGCATAGCCCCGAGCCGGATATGCTCGTGCGTGCCCGTAGAGGAAAGGACCCGTCGCGATGGCAACGAACGGCTCGGCCGACCTCGTCTTCGTCAATGGAGCGGTCTACACGGTGGACGCGACGCGCCGCAGGGCGGCTGCGGTGGCGGTGAAGGACGGTCGGATCGTCGCGGTGGGGGACGATGACGACATGCGCGATCTCGTGGGGTCCGCGACCGAGACCGTGGATCTGCGTGGCCGGATGCTCCTTCCCGGCTTCCAGGACGCACACGTTCATCCGCCTGCGTCCGGCGTCGACATGCTCCGCTGCGATCTGCACGACGTAGCCGGTCTCGACGGGTACCGGGCGAGGATCCGCGAGTACGCCGAGACGCATCCCGACGCCGATTGGATCCTCGGCGGGGGATGGGCGATGGACGTGTTCCCCGGCGGGACCCCGACGAAGGATGTCCTCGACGATCTCGTGCCCGACCGGCCGGTCTACCTCCCGAACCGCGATGGGCACAGCGGGTGGGTCAACTCGAAGGCGCTGAAGCTCGCCGGCATCACCCGTGACACGCCCGACCCGCGCGACGGCAGGATCGAGCGCGACGAGCTCGGCGAGCCCTCGGGGACCCTCCACGAGGGTGCGCAGTCGCTCGTGGAGGACCATGCCCCCGAGCCCACGGGCGAGGAGTGGGAGCAAGGGCTCCTCGAGGCGCAGCGGTACCTGCACGCTCTCGGGATCACGGCCTGGCAGGATGCGATCGTGGGTGGCTCCTACCCGACGCTCGACGCCTACCTGAGCGTCGCCGGCCGGGGTGAGCTCACCGCCCGTGTCGTGGGCGCGCTGTGGTGGGATCGGCACCGGGGCCTCGACCAGATCCCGGAGCTCATCGAGGGACGCGCTCGCGGCCCGGTCGGTCGCTTCGCCGCGACCAGCGTGAAGATCATGGTGGACGGGGTCTGCGAGAACTTCACGGCCGCCGTGCTCGACCCCTACCTGGACGCCCAGGGCCACCCCACGCGCAACCGCGGGATCTCCTTCGTCGACCCGGAGCTGATGAAGGAGGCCGTCACGCGCCTGGACGCCGAGGGGTTCCAGGTCCACTTCCACGCGCTCGCCGAGCGGGCGGTGCGCGAGGCCCTCGACGCGGTCGAGGCCGCGCTTCGCGCGAACGGCCCGAGCGACCACCGGCATCACCTCGCGCACATCCAGGTGGTGCACCCCGACGACATCCCGCGCTTCCGCGAGCTGCGGGCGGTGGCCAACGCGCAGGCACTGTGGGCCGCGCACGAGTCGCAGATGGACGACCTGACGATCCCGTTCCTCGGCGAACCGCGGTGGACCTGGCAGTATCCGTTCGGGAGCCTCGTCCGCGCGGGTGCCAGGCTCGCGATGGGGAGCGACTGGAGCGTCTCCAGCCCCGACCCCATCGAGCAGATCCACGTCGCGGTGAACCGGGTCATGCCCTCGGACTACCCGTACAGGGTGGAGAACCGAGAGGTGTTCCTGCCCGACGAGCGGATCGACCTCGCGACCGCGATCGCCGGCTTCACCATCGGCTCGGCCTACGCGAACCACCTGGACCAGACGACCGGGTCGATCGAGGTCGGCAAGTACGCGGACCTCGCGGTGATCGACCGCGATCTGTTCGCGCACCCGCCGGACGAGATCGCGGACGCGAAGGTCGTGCTCACGCTCGTCGAGGGCGAGCGGGTCTACGCCGGGGACGATCTGGCCTGACCGCCCGCCAGGATCCGGCGCATCACCCGCTCAGGATGAGGCCCGCTGGATCGGGATCCGGCCGGACAGCCTGGAGCCGAGCCCCGGAGCTGAAGTGATCTCCAGCGCCCCGCCGAGCGCGTCGAGACGATCCGCCATGTTCTGCAGGCCCGAGCCCCGAGGGGTCGTTGCGGTGTCGAAGCCGCGCCCGTCGTCGGCCACCTCGAAGCTCAGCAGGCCGTCGGACGCGAGCAGCGTGATCGTGACCGAAGTCGCGTCCGAGTACTTGGTGGCGTTCTGGAGAGCCTCGAGACAGCAGAAGTAGACCGTCGCCTCGACGTCCTGCGGGTAGCGATCCGATCCGTTCGTGTGGACCGTGACCGGCATCGGTGCCTTCCGCGCCTGCGCCTCCAGTGCCGCCCGCAGGCCTTCGTCGGCGAGCAGCGGCGGATAGATGCCCCTGGCGAGGTCACGGAGCGACTCGAGTGCCTCCTGCGTCTCGGTCTGGACCTGGGC
Organism: uncultured Actinomycetes bacterium; assembly: GCA_963708985.1. Taxonomy (GTDB): domain Bacteria; phylum Actinomycetota; class UBA4738; order UBA4738; family HRBIN12; genus HRBIN12. Next base: position 547,212 of record CAVPUQ010000008.1, on the reverse strand, counting down.
GAGGATCTCGTGAGCCTTGGCCGCGTCGCTGTCCACCATCCTGTCTGCGAGCTTCGCCTTCACAGCCAGGGCGACCAGTTGTTGCTGGGCGCCGTCGTGGATGTTCCGCTCGATCTTGCGGCGCTCCTGATCCTGCACGGCGACGAGCCTCCCCCGTGACGCCCGGAGGTCCTGGACCAGCCTCACGTTCCGCATGACCAGGCCGGCCTGGACGGCGAGATCGCCGACGAGCTTTTCCTCCGTGGCGGTGACCGGGTCGGACGATGGCTTGGTGATGGAAAGCACGCCGAGGAGCTCGTTCCCGTCGCGCACCGGGACGGCATGGCTGACATCCGGTATCCGGGGTTCCTGGGTCTTGGTGGCAGGCACCGGGCCCGACCGCAGGGCCCCTTCTGGCGAGACCGCGGCCGGCCGGAGCTCATCTCCGATCCGCAGCCAGACCTGGGCGCGCTCGGCTCCGGTGCCCTCACCGAGGATCGTCGCCATCCGCGGGAGGACGTCCTCGGTTCCGTACGAGCCGGCCACCCGCTCGGAGAACCGATGCAGGACCTCGTATGGGGTCGCTCGCTTCCCGTAGACGAACCGGCTCGCGAGGTGCTGGGCCCATCGACGCACGGGCTGGAAGGCCAACGCGACGATCGCCGCGGCGGTGGCCGAAGAACCGCGTTGCCCGAGCTGCCCACCAGGGCGCCGACCCCGACGACGATCCCGACGTAGAGCGCCGTGATGAACGCACCGAGGATGGCGACGACGACCGTGCGCCGGATGACCAGGTCGATGTCGAGGAGCTGGTGCCGCAGGATCGCCACCCCCACCGAGGCGGGTATCAGCAGGAGTCCGGTCGCGCCGGCAGCGAAGACGAGCGGCTGGGTTCTCCCGACGACCGACTCCGGGAGAGGAGCGCGGGAGACAACAAGACCGACCCGACGGCGGCAGCCCAGACGAAGAGGCGCAGCTGGTCGCGCTCTCGACCGACGGCCCGACGGCGTCGCGGAAGAGCAGCGCGATCGACGCGATGAGCATCCCGACGACCGCCACGTATCCGAGCAGGAGCAAGGGCGTCGACGGTGGCCCGGGGGGTCTCGAGTCCGAGCGGGGTCGCGATGTGGTCGTACCCCTGGATGGTCGGCTCGACGATCGCACCGATCGTCCCGACGCCGATCCCGTGCGGTCGCCACGCAGTCGCGGTTCAGCGCTCAGCACGGGTCCGGAGGCGCCCCTCGGGGAACAGGAGGAACAGGAAGAGGCTGATGAGGGCCAGCCCGGGCAGAGCCCAGGATGTCCTCCGCCCAGGCCGCGACGTGCCCCGCGGAGGGAGGCACCCCGGGTCGGCGGCGAGGGCTCGGTAGCCGTATTCCTGGCAGAGGGTCTCGAGCGCGACGACCGCCCCGCCGGCCGCGAGGAGCTCACCCCACCCCGTTGCCCGTGCGTTCCGAAAGGATCACGGCTCCGACGAGGGCGTACGCCAACAACAGAACGGTCGCGGGGACGATCAGCCCGGGGGCGACGGCGATCTTCAGCTCGCTCGAAACCCGCACCACGGGGGTGGGTTCGGCACCGCGATGCAGACGTTCATGGCGCTGATAGCCTCGCGAGCCGAGCAGCAGCCCAGCCCGCGACCTTGCTGGCGCCTGGTCGCTCATGGTGATGTCGGCCGATCTGCTGTGATGGCATCCGTTCTCGCGAGCCATCCTCCTTCACCACAGCGTGCCTGGGAAGGGTGGAGCCACCACCCGAGGGGTGGCGCTCGCCCGAGCACGGCCCGGACGTACCCGAGCGTGGAGAGCCCCTCACCCGGTGGCGGGAGCGAGGTCGGTCATGACCCCAAGTCAGACGGGCCGGTTGCCGGAGTGTCGCCTCCGCCGCACGATACCGGCGCATTCCCGGTGGGGATCCGCACCGGCCGCCTGGACGGCGCACCACGAAGTGCGAACGAGGAGGAGTGGATGGCGTTCGACATGAGCCTGGTACAGCGCGGCGCGCGGAACCGGCGCACGCCCTACTACGAGGCCACCCAGAAGTACGACCCGAAGGGCTTCACGGTCTACAACCACATGTACTTCCCGATCCGTTTCGACTCGTTCGAGGCCGAGTTCGAAGCGCTGTTGAACGACGTGACCCTGTGGGACGTTTCGGTCGAGCGCTGCCTCGAGATCTCGGGGCCGGACGGCTTCACGTTCGCGCAGCTGCTCACGCCCCGTGACCTGTCCAGATGCGCGGTCGGTCAGGCGAAGTACGTCCTGATCTGCGACTCGGACGGCGGCATCATCAACGATCCCGTCCTCACGCGCATGGACGAGACGACGTTCTGGTTCGCGCTCGCCTCGAGCGACGCGCTGCTCTTCGCACGAGGACTGAGGAACGCCTACCCGGACCTGGACGTCACGATCCGCGAGGCCGACGCGGCCCCACTGCAGGTCCAGGGACCGAAGTCCAAGCCGCTGATGGTCAAGCTGCTCGGCGAGGGCATCTTGGACCTCAAGTACTACTACTGGCGCAGCGCCGAGATCGCCGGTGTTCCGGTGGTCGTGACGCGCACGGGCTGGACGTCCGAGGTCGGGTACGAGGTGTACACGGTCGACACCTCGCGCGGCGTCGACGTGTACGAAGCGATCATGAAGGCGGGGGAGGAGTTCGACATCCGCCCGACCGGTCCGAGCGACATCCGCCGGATCGAGGGAGCCATCTTCAACTGGGGCGCCGACATGACGTACGAGGACAACCCGCTGGAGATGGGCCTCGAGCGGCTGGTCGACTGGGACCTTCCCGACGAGGCGAGCATCTCGATGCGGGCGCTCCGGCGGATAAGCCGGGAGGGCGTCACCCGGAAGATCGTCGGCGTGGAGTTCGACGGTGCCCCGTTCGGAGCCCTCAATACCATCAAGTGGCCGGTCGTCGAGGGCGACGAGCGGATCGGGAAGGTGACCTCGGCGATCTACTCGCCGAGGCTGCTGACGAACATCGGGTTCGCGTGGGTCCCGACGGCGCGGTCGTCCGTGGGCACGAAGCTCACGGTACAGACGGAGTGGGGTACGCGGGGCGGTCTCGTGGTCGAGATGCCGTTCGTGGACCCGGGCAAGCAGATCCCGGTCTCGTAGCCAGGCAGGGGGAGTGGGGCGTCGGGAAGCCGGCGGTGCCCGCTCGATGGTTCGGGAGGCGGTCGGTCCGAGCGGCGCTCGCGCTGCTTGCGCTCGCGCTGCTTGCGCTGGACGCGGGGGTTGAATGATGATTCAACCTTCCGTGCCTGGCAGGCGACCCGGGCCCCGGGCCGAAAGGGGACGCGCGATGACGAACGAGGGGGAAGCGATGCTGGCGAAGAGCGCCACGCTGTACTTCGGGCCGTGGTACCGACGGTCGCCTTTCTTCGACGCCACGCTGAAGGCAGGTTGCACCGCGTACGACGTGTACAACCACATGCTCCTTCCCTCCTACTACGACGACCCAGAGACCGAGTACTGGGCGCTCGCGAACGACGTGACCCTGTGGGACGTCGGCGTCGAGCGCACCGTCGAGGTGAGCGGACCCGATGCCGATCGTCTGGTGGACATGATCACGTGCCGAGACCTCACGAAGTGTGCGGTGAAGCAGGGCAAGTACATGCTCGTCACGGCGCCGCACGGCGGCATCGTGAACGACCCCGTGCTGATGCACGTGGGCGAGAGCCGGTGGTGGATGCAGCTCGCCGACAGCGACGCCGGGTTGTACGCGATAGGGGTCGCGGCCTCCTCGGGCCTGGATGTCGAGATCACGTTCCCGGACGTGTACCCCTGCCAGGTGCAGGGCCCCAAGGCGGCGCTCACGCTCGAGAAGCTGGTCGGCCCGGCCATCTACGACCTCAAGTACTACTGGTGCGACGAGTTCCAGATCGATGGCATCCCGGTCGTGATCACCCGGACGGGATGGACGGCCGTGCCGGGGTTCGAAGTGAACATCCTGAGCAACGACGGTGGCACGGCCCTGTGGGACGCGATCATGCGGGCCGGTGAGGAGTTCGGCATCCGCCCCATCGCGCCCTGCGAAGCCAGACGGCTCGAGGCCGGCATCTTCAACTACAACTCGGACATGACGATCGACGACACGCCGTTCCACCTGATGGGGCTCGAGCGGCTCGTCGAGGAGCAGCCTCAGGACTACGTCGGGAAGCAGGCGCTCGAGCGCATCCGCCGCGAGGGTGTGGACCGCAGGCTCGTCGGCATCGAGCTCGACATGCAGGAGCTCCAGGCCGAGCTCGAGTGGTTCTGGCCGGTGCACCGCGACGGCCGGCAGGTGGGCAGGGTGACCGACGCCGTCTGGTCACCGGGCCTGCGCAAGAACATCGGCTACGTATGGGTCCCCACCGCAGCTCGCCGAGCCCGGCACCGAGCTTGACGTCGAGACCCCGGACGGCACCGTCCGGGGTCGCACCGCGGCGATCCCGTTCGTGGACCCGCGCAAGGAGGTGCCCGCAGGGTCGCTCCGGTAGCGGGGCGCCCGGCGGGAGGGAGGCCAGCAGATGGCGAGGACGAGGCTCGATCGACGGCCACCGGCCACGGCGCCCCCGGCGAGGGGACTGCGCAAGACCATCCTGCTCCTCGAGCGCAGGTCGAAGGAAGCTCTGTGGGATTGCCGCATGTGCGGACAGTGCATCCTGCACTCGACCGGCTTGTCGTGCCCGATGCGGTGCCCCAAGAGCCTGCGGAACGGTCCCTGTGGCGGCGTCCTGCAGAACGGGCGCTGCGAGGTGCTCCCCGATGAGCCCTGCGTGTGGGTCCTGGCGTGGGAGCGCTCGCGCCGGATCCCGATCTGGCGCGACCACTTCGGGCACGTGCAGAAGCCCGTCGACTGGCGGCTGCAGGAGACCGCGTCGTGGGAGAACCTGCTCACCCGCCGTGATGGGTACGCTCCGCCCGCGTGGGCGGCGTACGAGGCCAAGGAGTGACCAGATGAGGGTGGCCCGGAGCCGCCTGCACGAGCTCCTCCTCTCGGACGAGTTCGTCGTGACGGCCGAGCTCAGGGCGACCGACAGCGCCGACCCGTCATCGGTCCTCGAGCTCGCGGACGGCCTGCGCGGACAGGTCGACGCGGTGCGAACTGCACGGACAACAGCGCCGCGCACACGCACGTCTCGGGTATGGCGGCCGCCCACCTGCTCATCGATGCGGGCGTCGAGCCGATCCTGCAGTTCACGTGCCGGGACCGCAACCGGCTGGCGCTGCAGGCCGACCTGCTCGGCGGCGGGCCCTCGGTGTTCGCAACGTGTGCCTCATGACGGGCGACGACGTCTCCGCGGGCGACCATCCGGACGCGAAGCCCATCTACGACGTGGACTCGCTCCACCTGCTGCGGATCGCACGGATCATGCGTGACGAGGGGACGTACCTGTCGGGCCGCAAGCTCGAGACGCCGCCGAGCTTCCTGGTCGGCGCCGTCGAGAACCCGTTCGCGCCGCCGCTCGAGTTCCGGCCGATGCGCCTCGGCAAGAAGATCGAGGCCGGAGCTGAGTTCATCCAGACCCAGATCTGCTTCGATGTGCCTTGCCTGCGCCTGTTCCTCGCGCGCGCCGGAGATCTCGGGCTTCTCGGTGCCGCGCCGATCATCGTCGGTGTCTTCGTGCCGGGCACCGCGAAGGCCGTGCGCTACCTGCGGGACCAGGTCCCGGGCATCGCCGTGCCCGATGAGGTGATGGATCGCATGGAAGGCGTTCCGCCAGAGCGGCAAGGGGAGGAGGGGATCCGGATCGCCACCGAGATCGTCGCGCAGGTCAGGGACCTCCCCGGGGTTCGCGGCGTCCATCTCATGGCGATCCGCAACGAGATCGGTATCCAGCAGGTCCTGCAGAGATCGGGACTCCTGCCGCGTCCGAGCCCGCTCGCGAGCGTCACCGTCGGTTAGCCTGGACGGGTACGCCGAACCCATGCGCGCGTCGCGTCGAAGGGCTGATGGGCGCACGCCCGACGAGGATCGATACGGAGGGACCCGCATGAAGCGCCTGACATCGATGACCGCGGCGGTCGCGATCCTCCTGCTCTCAGCTTGCACGCGAACCATCGTCGAGCCCGGACCGCTGCTCTCGCCGGCCCTGCTCGGCACGCCCGGGGCCCTGCAGGGAACCGACCCCATCGTCGCACTCGTCGAGCGGTTCAGCCCTGCCGTCGTGAACGTGACGACGGACACGATCTCGCCCGGAGCCCTCGGACAAGGAGGCGGCCACGGTGTCGGGACCGGGTTCGTCATCCGTGCCGACGGCGTCATCGTCACGAACTACCACGTCGTCGAGCGGGCGCAGCGGATCACCGTGATCACGCCCGAGCCGGATGCCGAGCGCTACCCGGCACGCGTGATCGGCGGCGACGCCGCTGCGGACCTCGCCGTCCTCAAGATCGACGCGCAGGGGTTGCCGACGGTTGCGCTCGGGGATTCGGCCGACCTGAAGCTCGGCCAACAGGTCGTCGCGATCGGGTACGCGCTCGCGCTCGAGGGCGGGCCGACGGTCACCACCGGGATCGTGTCGGCGCTCGGTCGCAGCATCGACGTGAACGACCCGGCATGTGCCCCCGAGGTGTGTGCGAACGGAGGGCGGACCTACAGCGACGTGATCCAAACCGACGCCGCGATCAACCCGGGCAACTCCGGCGGGCCACTGCTGAACCTGGACGGCGAGGTCGTCGGCATCAACTCCGCCGGCACGCTGTCGGCCGAGAACATCGGCTTCGCGATCGCGATCGATGCCGCGAAGCCGACGATCGAGTCGGCGGTCGCGCACCCCTCGGAGCCGGTGGCGTACCTCGGCGTCGTGTCGCAGGACGTCACCCAGGGGTTGTCGTTCCAGTTCGCGCTGCCGGTCAACGCCGGCGCCTACATCATCGACCTCGCGCCGAAAGGCCCGGCCGAGACGGCCGGCATCGAGGTGGGCGACGTCGTCGTCACCTTCGACGGCAAGGAGGTCCCGGACTCGGACACGCTGGGTGCCCTGATCCGCGGGCACGAACCGGGAGATGAGGTCCAGGTCGTCGTGGTCGGACCGGGCGGCGAACGCCGGACGGTCTCGGTCACCCTCGGCGTGAACCCATCGCCGCAGTCCTGATCTCGGCGAGCGGGACCGTCGCATCCGGGTAGGCTCGAACGCGTGCGTCGTGCGCAGCTCCGGGTGGGCAGCATCCTGGGTGTCGAGCTGTCTCTGCATGCGTCCTGGGCCCTCGTGTTCGGGCTGGTCGTGTGGGTGACGGCGACGGGGTTCGGCGACATCTACCCGGATGTCGCGCCGGCCGTCCGGATCGTGATGGGCGTCGTGACGGGTGCTGGCGTTCTTCGCGTGTCTGACCGTGCACGAGCTCTCCCACGCGGTCACGGCGCGTCGCTTCGGAATCCGCGTGCGGGGATCACCCTGTTCCTGTTCGGCGGGGTCGCCGAGATCGAGGGTGAGGTTCCGACGCCCGGCCCGCGAGTTCGCCGTGGCGCTCGTCGGACCGCGCGGTCTCGCTCGCGCTCGGCGGGGTGTTCGCGGTTGCGACGCTTGGGCAGGACCGCGTCCCGGTGCTCCAGGGCATCGTCGGGACGCTGGCGCTGGTCAACCTCGGCGTGGCGCTGTTCAACCTCGTGCCGGGCCTCCCGTTGGACGGCGGGCGCCTGCTGCGCGCGGCCCTTTGGCGGCTCACGGGCTCGTACGGGCGGGCGACGCGCATCGCCTCGGCGGGGGCGGATCGTGGCGGCCGGCACTCGTCGTGCTCGGGCTCGGGCTGGCCGTCGTGGGCCGACGAGCTCGCGGGCCTCTGGTACGTCCCGATGGGGGTCTTCCTGTGGTTCCTCGCGGGCTCGGCGGGCCGCCGAACGCACCCTGGTCACCACGCGGGTGCGCTAGCCTTGGAAGATCGTGAGGGTCAAGCTCCGCAACCCCGACCGTGAGCTGGAGGTCCTCGGCGACCGCCGGGTCCGCGACCTGCTCGCCGAGCTCGACATCGACCCGGACACCGTCCTGGTGATCCGAGACCGCGAACTGCTCATGCGGGAGGACCGCGTAGGGGAGCAGGACCTGCTCGAGATCCGCCCCGTCATCTCCGGAGGTGCCGCGTCGAGCCGGATGCGTGACGCCGGCGCTGTCGCAGGGCGCCAGCCGTCATCGAGGTGCGCCGGCACAACGCGGCCTTCTGCCGCGACTGCTTCATCCGCCACGTCCATGAGCAGGTCAAGCGTGCGATCGACGCATACGGGATGTTCGACCCGGGATCGGATCCTGGTCGCGGTCTCGGGCGGCAAGGACTCGCTCGCGCTGTGGGACGTGCTGCTCGACTCGGGGTACGACGCCGGCGGCCTGTACCTGGGGCTCGGGATCGGCGGGTACTCGGCAGATCGGCAGAGCTCGTGCGCGCGTTCGCCGCGCGAACGAGCGGTCGCCGTTGGTCGAGATCGACCTGGCGGAGACGTTCGGGTTCGACATCCCGACGGCGGGGCGGAAGGGCTCGCGCTCGACGTGTTCCGTGTGCGGACTGTCGAAGCGGTACGTCTTCAACCGGGCCGCGCTCGAGCACGGATACGACGTCGTCGCGACCGGCCACAACCTCGACGACGAGGCCGCGACGCTGCTCGGCAACACGTTGCGGTGGCAGACCGACTACATCGCGCGCCAGTTCCCGGTCCTGCCGTCGGAGGAGGGCCTGCTGAAGAAGGTGAAGCCGCTGTACCGACTGTCCGAGCTCGAGACGGCCGCGTACACGTTCCTGCGCGGCATCGACTACGTCGTCGAGGAGTGCCCCCTCGTGGCCGGCAATACGCAGCTCCGCTACAAGGAGGCGATGAACGGACTCGAAGCCGCCTCGCCGGGCACGAAGGCGCAGTTCTTCCTCGAGCTTCCTCGACCGGGGCGCTCCGCTGTTCGAGCGCCAGGACGAGGCCGACCTCCGTCCCTGCGAGCGTTGCGGTGCAGCCGACCACCGGTCGGTTCTGCGCCTTCTGTCGGGCGCGAGCCCAGGTGCTCGGCGAGCGGCTCGGAGGACCGCCCCGCCCGCGCCGACGATCGCGAGATCGCGGCGAGCGTGTCGGAAGAGGTCCTGCCCGCCGAGATCTACGGCCAGACCCTCGAGGGACACCGATGAGCGGCCCCTTCGAGCCCGGCGAGCGGGCCCTGCTCGTCGACCAGCGCGGGCGGCACTACCTGGTGACGCTCCAGCCCGGTCAGACGTGGCACTCGCACGGGGGGACGCTGGCGCACGACCTCCTGCTCGGCTCGCCCGAAGGCACCCTCGTGCATTCCGCGAGCGGGATGGTGTTCCGGTGCTTCCGGCCGCGGATGGCCGACTTCGTCCTCAAGATGCCTCGTGGGGCGCAGGTCGTGTACCCGAAGGACGTCGGCGCGATACTCGTCGAGGCGGACGTCTTCCCCGGGGCCCGTGTGCTCGAGGCCGGGACCGGGTCCGGCTCTCTCACGCTCGCGCTCTGCCGCGCCACCGGGCCGCAGGGTCGGGTGGTGTCCTACGAGCTCCGGCCTGAGTTCCAGGCGAAGGCCGCGCAGAACGTGGAGGCCTTCTTCGGCAAGCTGCCCGAGTGGCTGGAGCTGCGTGAGGGTGACGTGCGGGACGTGGGCGCGACCGGGGAGGTCTTCGACCGCGCCATCTTGGACCTGCCCGAGCCCTGGGGCGCGCTGGACGCCCTTCGCGCCGTGCTCGCCCCCGGCGCCATCGTCTGCGGATACCTGCCGACGACGATCCAGGTGCAGCAGCTGGTCCTCGCGCTCGAGGAGCAGGGCTTCGAGCATCTCGAGACGATCGAGATCCTCCGTCGCTCCTGGCACGTGACCAGCCGCAGCGTGCGTCCCGATCATCGGATGGTCGCGCATACCGGGTTCCTCACGCTCGGTCGCAGGTTGCCCGACGACCGCGGGTCGTCCGGTTCGAGCGAAGCCGTCGTATAGCCTGGAGAGGTCCCCCGTGCTCCCGGGCGGCGCGGGGGACGAGCGTATACTGCGGCCCACGCGGGAGGTGTTGCACATGCCCGAACCCGATCTCGACCCCCGGGAGCAGCAGGAGTCGTACGAGAAGCAGGTCCACGAGCTCGAGCTCCAGGTGAAGTTCCTGGAGGACGAGATCGCGCTCCTGCGGAGGCGTCTCACGAACGCGCCGCGCCAGGTCAAGATCCTCGAGGAGAAGCTGCTCGAGGCCAAGGGTGACCTCGCGCGCGCCCTCTCGCAGAACGAGAAGCTCGTCGGCGCCCTGACGAGCGAGCGGGAGCGCATCGAGACGCTCCGCGAGGAGGTCGAGAAGCTCAGCCAGCCCCCCGCGTCCTTCGGCGTGTATCTGGCGACGAACGAGGACGGCACGGTGGACGTGTTCACCGCCGGCCGCAAGATGCGGGTGAACGCGTCCCCGGACCTGGACGCCGGCAACCTCGTGAAGGGCGCCGAGGTCATCCTCAACGAGGCCCTCAACGTGGTAGAGGTCCTCGAACCCGATCGGGCAGGCGAGGTCATGCGCGTCAAGGACCGCCTGGGCCAGGACCGGGTGATCGTCGTGGGGCGGGGCGACGAGGAGCTGGTCGCCACGCTGTCGGCCGCGTTGCGCGCCGAGGACACGATCCGGGCCGGCGACCCCCTGCTGATCGACCCGCGGTCGGGCGTCGCACTCGAGAAGCTCCCCAAGGAAGAGGTCGAAGAGCTCGTGCTCGAGGAGATCCCCGACGTTTCCTACGAGGACATCGGCGGTCTCGAGGGCCAGATCGAGGCGATCCGCGATGCCGTCGAGCTGCCGTTCCTGTACGCGGAGCTGTTCCAGGAGCATCAACTCGAGGCGCCGAAGGGCGTGCTGCTCTACGGGCCGCCAGGATGCGGCAAGACCCTGATCGCCAAGGCGGTCGCGAAGTCGCTCGCCGACAAGGTCCGCGAGCGAACGGGCCGCCAGGACGCGCACTCCTACTTCCTGAACATCAAGGGCCCGGAGCTCCTGAACAAGTACGTGGGCGAGACCGAGCGCCAGATCCGCCAGATCTTCCAGCGTGCGAAGGAGCGGAGCGAGGAGGGTCTGCCGGTCATCGTGTTCTTCGACGAGATGGACTCGATCTTCCGCACGCGTGGTACGGGGATCTCGAGCGACGTCGAGTCCACGATCGTCCCGCAGCTGCTCTCCGAGCTGGACGGCGTCGAGACCCTGAAGAACGTGATCGTGATCGGCGCCTCGAACCGCGAGGACCTCATCGATCCAGCGATCCTGCGGCCGGGGCGGCTCGACGTGAAGATCAAGATCGAGCGCCCCGACGGACCTCAGGCGGCGGACATCATGGCGAAGTACTTGAACGCCACCGTGCCGATCCACGCCGAGGACGTGCACCGCGCGGGCGACGTGCGAACCGCGGTAGCCCGGATGCTCCAGCAGACCGTCGACCGCATGTACGCCACGTCGGACGAGAACCGGTTCCTCGAGGTGACGTACGCGTCCGGCGACAAGGAGACCCTCTACTTCAAGGACTTCAACTCCGGCGCCATGATCGAGAACATCGTGCGTCGCGCCAAGAAGGATGCGATCAAGCGCTTCCTGTCCACCGGCGAGAAGGGCATCAAGGCCGAGGATCTGTTCCACGCGATCAGGGACGAGTTCAAGGAGAACGAGGACCTCCCGAACACGACGAACCCAGACGACTGGGCGCGGATCTCGGGCAAGAAGGGTGAGCGCATCGTCTACGTGCGCACGCTCCTCGGCGACGGCCCCGAGGGCGAGGGTCGGCAGGTCGAACGCGTGAGCGCCGGCCAGTACCTGTAGGCGGCATGGCGATCCCCAAGGTCCTCGGCACCGAGACGGAGTACGGTATCGCCGCGGTCGGCATCGAGCGACTCTCAACCCCGTCCTGACGTCGTCCCAGCTCATCGCCTCCTATGCCGGCTCCCTACGGAGGATCCGGTGGGACTACGAGCAGGAGTCGCCGCTCCGCGACGCCCGCGGCTTCGAGTCGGTGCAGTTGCGAGAGCCGCCCGAGGAGGACCTGGGTCTCGCGAACGTGATCCTGCCGAACGGTGCGCGCTACTACGTCGACCACGCGCATCCCGAGTACTCCACCCCGGAGTGCGCGAGCCCGCGAGCCCTCGTGGTCCACGACAAGGCCGGGGAGCGCATCCTCGAGCGCTCGCTGCTGGAGCTGCGCCGTGCCCTGCCCGACGGACACCCCGTCGCCGTGTACAAGAACAACAGCGACGGCAAGGGCAACTCGTACGGCACGCACGAGAACTACCTCGTGGATCGCGCAACCCCATTCGCCGCGATCGTGCGCGACCTCACCGCGTTCTTCGTGACTCGTCAGGTGTTCACGGGGGCGGGCAAGTTGGGGGCCGAGGCCGCGTGGGACGAGCGCGGGCAGCACCGTTACCAGCTCACGCAGCGTGCCGACTTCTTCGAGGCGGAGGTCGGCCTGGAGACCACGTTGAAACGGCCGATCATCAACACGCGCGACGAGCCGCACGCCGATCCCGAGAAGTACCGTCGGCTCCACGTCATCGTCGGCGACGCGAACCTGTGCGAGGTGGCGACGTTCCTGAAGGTCGGGACCACGGCTCTCGTCCTCAAGATGATCGAAGACGAGTACCTGCCTGATCTGACGCTGGTGAACCCCGTCGCCTCCCTCCATGAGGTCTCCCGCGATCTCTCCTGCACGAAGCAGGTGCGACTGACCGACGGGCGCCGCCTGTCCGCGGTGCAGATCCAGTGGGAGTACCTGGAGCGAGCGAAGAAGTACGTGGAGCAGGAGGACCCGAGCGCCGAGAACGAGGAGGTCGTCGATCGGTGGGAGTCCGTCCTGGCCGGGCTCGAGGGCGACCCCCTGTCCCTGCACCGCGAGCTCGACTGGGTGGCGAAGTACCGGGTCCTCGAGGGCTACCGCGAACGGGACGGCCTGGACTGGTCGGACCCGAAGCTCCGCCTGGTAGATCTGCAGTACCACGACGTCCGCCGAGACAAGGGGCTCTACCACCGCCTCGAGCGCTCGGGCCAGGTGGAGCGGCTGACGACCGACGAGCAGATCGAGGCCGCGATCTTGAGCCCGCCGGACGACACCCGTGCATACTTCCGTGGCCGCTGCATCGAGCGGTTCCCGGAGTCGATCGCCGCGGCCTCCTGGGACTCGATCATCTTCGACACCGGCGGGGCTACCCTGCAGCGCGTTCCGATGCGCGAGCCCCTCAAGGGCACGCGCGAACACGTCGAGGCGCTGCTCGAGCGATCGCCGGACCCGGGAACCCTGGTGGAGCTACTCCGGTCCTGAGCCGGCCGTCCTGCCGGGCCGGGTCCGAGCCCGCGGGTAGAATCGGTCCACCGATCGGCGAGGAGCTCGAGATGCCGCAGGAGAAGGAACAGAAGAAGGTCCAGCGGCGCTCCGGCGGGGGTGCCGCCGACGAGGACGCCGGTGAGGTCCGCGCCGCGTCCAAGACGGAGAAGCTCAGGGAAGAGATGGACGAGATCCTCGACGAGATCGACTCGGTGCTGGAGGAGAACGCCGAGGAGTTCGTGAAGAGCTATGTGCAGAAGGGTGGAGAGTGACCCGCGAGCCCATGAACCTCCCGCTCGGCGACGGCGCGATCGGCGCGAACCCGAGCTTCGTCGACCTCGTCGCGCGAACACGCCCCGAGGCGCTCCCCGCACCGCCGATGACGGCTTCGAGCCTGCCCCTGCCGCACGGGACCACGGTCCTCGGGCTGAAGTTCGAGGGCGGGGTCGTGATGGCCGGGGACCGCCGAGCGACCTCGGGCAACCTGATCGCCGACCCCAAGATCCGCAAGGTCTTCGTGGCGGACGACCTGTCCGCCATCGCGATCGCGGGCGTGGCCGGCCAGGCCGGCGAGGTGGTCAAACTCTTCCAGCTCGAGCTCGAACACTACGAGAAGATCACCGGTGACCGGCTCTCGCTCGAGGGCAAGGCGAATCGGCTCGCGCAGATGATCCGGGGGAACCTCCCGGCAGCGATGCAGGGCCTCGTCGTGGTGCCGCTGTTCGGCGGCTACGACGAACGCCGGCGCGAGGGCCGGATCTTCTACTACGACGCGACCGGCGGACGCTGGGAAGAGGACGACTTCCAGACGACCGGCTCGGGCGGCCTGCCCGCGAAGAACTCGCTGAAGAAGCGGTGGCACCGCGGTCTCAGTCGGGACGGTGCCGTCCGCGTTGCGGTCGAGGCGCTCATCGACGCGGCTGAGGACGACGCGGCGACGGGCGGTCCGGACACCGCGCGCGGGATCTTCCCCAACGTGGTCGCGATCACCGCGGACGGCGCTGATGATGTCCCGGAGGACGTCGTCGTCGCCGCGGTGCGGTCGGTCCTCGAGGAGCGTGCGCGATGAGCTTCATGCCGTACGTGCCCCCCGAGCAGCTCATGAAGGATCGCTCCGACTTCGCCCACAAGGGGATCGGGCGCGGCAAGTCCGTCGTCGGGCTCGAGTATGTGGACGGCATCCTGTTCTTAGCCGAGAACCCAAGCGCCTTGCTCCACAAGATCGGCGAGATCTACGATCGGGTTGCCTTCGCGGGCGTCGGCAAGTACAGCGAGTTCGAGGAGCTGCGGATCGCCGGGGTGCGCCTCGCGGACATGCGTGGGTACTCTTACGGGCGGGAGGACGTTCGCGCGCGGGACCTGGCGAACGCCTACTCGCAGGCGCTCTCGACGATCTTCACGCAACAGATGAAGCCGTACGAAGTGGAGATCCTCGTGGCCGAGGTCGCCGACGACGGGGGGCGCAACGAGCTGTACCACATCCAATTCGACGGCACGGTGACCGACGAGCACGGCTCGGTCGCTATCGGCGGACACGCCGAGACCCTCGACACCGCGGTCAAGGAGGTCTACCAGCCGGACTGGGACCTCGGTACCGCCGTCCGCGAGGCCGTCAAGGCGCTCTCAGGCGCCGAGGGGCGGGGGCTCGAGTCGGACTCGATCGAGGCCGGTGTGCTGGAGCGCGGTCGACCCACACGACGGAAGTTCCGGCGTCTCACCGACGACCAGATCTCGGCGTTCATCACCACCCCCTGAGGCTTCCCCCCCGCAGGGGGAGCCGGGACCTAGACTCGAGAGCGTGGATCGCCGCATCTTCGGGCTCGAGAACGAGTACGGGGTCACCTGCACCTTCCGTGGCCAGCGTCGCCTCTCGCCGGATGAGGTGGCGCGCTACCTGTTCCGCCGCGTCGTGCACTGGGGACGCTCCTCGAACGTCTTCCTCGAGAACGGTGCCCGGCTCTACCTCGACGTCGGGTTCGCACCCCGAGTACGCGACCCCGGAGTGTGACCGGGTCCTGGACGTCGTCGCGCACGACAAGGCCGGCGAGCGGATCCTCGAGGCACTCCTGTCGGCGGCGGAGATCCGGCTCCACGAGGAGGGCATCAACGGACAGGTGTACCTGTTCAAGAACAACACGGACTCGGCGGGCAACTCCTACGGCTGCCACGAGAACTACCTCATCGCGAGGCAAGGTGAGTTCGGCCGGATGGCCGACATCCTGATCCCGTTCTTCGTGACTCGGCAGGTCTGGTGCGGGGCGGGCAAGGTTCTCCACGGACCGCGCGGAGCGCAGTTCTGCATCGCCCAGCGAGCGGAGCACATCTGGGAAGGGGTCTCGAGCGCGACCACGCGCTCCCGCCCGATCATCAACACGCGCGACGAGCCGCATGCCGACGCCGAGCGGTTCCGGCGACTCCACGTGATCGTCGGCGACTCGAACATGAACGAATGGACCACGTTCATGAAGCTCGGCATCACGGACCTGGTGCTGCGGATGGTCGAGGCCAACACGGTGATGCGCGACCTCACCCTCGAGAACCCGATCCGCGCCATCCGCGAGATCAGTCACGACGTCGCGTGCCGCAAGAAGGTGCGGCTCGCCAACGGGCGGGAGCTGACGGCGATCGAGGTCCAGGAGGAGTACTTCGAGCGGACGGCGCGCTTCCTGGAGCGTCGCGGCGGTGACGAGCAGGCGCACACCCTGCTCGCCGAATGGCGAGAGGCGCTCGACGCCCTCGCCGACGACGAGCCGGAACGGCTCGTTCGGAAGGTGGACTGGATCACGAAGCGGCTGATCATCGAGCGCTACCGGGAGAAGCACGACCTGCAACTCTCGTCGCCGAGGGTGGCCCTGCTCGACCTCGCCTACCATGACGTGAACCGCACGCGTGGCCTGTATTACCTGATGGAGAACGCGGGCAAGGTCGAGCGGGCCGTCACCGAGAAGTCGATCCAGCGCGCGATGCGCGAGCCTCCGCAGACCACACGCGCGAAGCTCCGCGGCGACTTCATCAAGCACGCGAAGCAGAAGCGGCGCGACTACACCGTTGACTGGGTGCACCTGAAGCTCAACGACCAGGCACAGCGGACGGTGCTCTGCAAGGATCCCTTCCGCGCGGAGGACGAGCGCGTCGAGCAACTCATCGCGCACATGTGAGTTGCGTCGCACGGGCGGACGCCCACTCGAGGTGAGCCGCAGGAGCCAAGCGGCGGGATCCGACCCTCAGCGGTTGAGGTCTCCGTAGCGCCGCGACCCGGCCGCCATTCGCCCGGCCATGACGCCCGCGGCGCCAGCCGACAGGAAGAACGCGGGGTCCTCGGCGGGGCTGCGGCCCATCGAGGTGATGGTGACGCCCCGGTGCTCGAGCTCGGCGAGCGCAGGACGCCCGTCGGCCTCGACGAGCTGATGGCGCTCGTCGAGCTTGGCCGCACGCAGGGCGTCCCACACGATCGTCCGCTCGGGCTCGTCGAGCGCCGGGACGGCGACGTTGACATCCGTGCGACAGACGTCGCGCAAGATCGTGAGCGAATGATGCGAGACGCCCCGATGGCGGTCCCGTTGATCCGCGAACGAGACGCGGAGGGCGGCGACGGGGCGGCCCTTCAGCGTCGCGGCCGCCATGAGGGCGTGCCCGGAGCCGAGCGCGCTCACGCCCCACGTCGTATCGGTGCCGAGGTTCCCGGGTCCGTCTGCCACCACGATGACCTCGGCGTCGAGCACCTCCTTCGCCGCGATCAGGCCTGTCCAGAGCGTCACGGCCTCGAGCTCGCCCCCGAAGCACTGGCCGACGGTGATCCAGCCCTCGATGAGTCCGGCCTCGCGGAGGCGCGGAACGAGGTGCGAGAACCCGCCGCTCAGCGCTGCGCCGTCCGTCATCACGTAGACGACGCGAGCTCCGGCGCTCGCTCTGGCGCCGGCGGCGATCGGGGCGAGCATCGAGTGCAACGGGGCGCAGACGACGGGCGTGTTCCGGAGCCCGCGGGAGCCCTCGAGGGCCTCCCGGTGCGTCTCCTCGACGGTCTCGACGGCGACCTGGAGTGGCGTGTAGCGGGCCTTCATGACGCGACCGTCATGGGTCACGTCGGTGGCTTCGCCGCCCTCGACGGCCACGACGAGATGGAGCCCGCCCGTGCCGAGGCCGAGCTCGACCGCCGTGGTGTTCAGGACGACCCGGTCGCCCACGCCGATCGGCCCGATGAGCGCCGGGTCGGCGAGCGCGGAGGCGGACTCGCCCTCGACCTCGACGGTCAGCTGAGCGGCTCCGGTCCGCACGGCCCCGATCTCGAGCACGGTGCCGCGACGGAGTCGGACGAGCGGCCGTTCGGGGGGGGTCGCGCCCATGCCCCGAGTATGATGCGGCTCGCATGCAGCCGCTCGAGCGCCTGGTCAACCTGGTCGCGTTGCTGCTCGATGCCAACCGGCCGCTCACGTTCGACGAGATCCGCGATCGGATGGTCGAGGCCTACGAGCAGGAGGACCTCGACACCGCCAAGCGGATGTTCGAACGTGACAAGGGGATACTGCGGGACATCGGTGTGCCGATCGAGGTTGTGGCGACCGACGTGTGGGAGAGCGATCAGGGCTACGCCATCCCGAAGGACGCGTACTACCTGCCGGAGATCGCGTTCACGCCGGAGGAGATCTCGGCGTTGTTCGTGGCAGCCCACGCGGGCCGGGAGGGTTCGTCCGCCGAGGAGGCCGTGCGCAAGCTCCTGTCCGGGTCGGAGGGCGGGATCCTCGCGGGGGTGAGCGGGTTCGCGTTCGCGACGGACGGTCTCGCTGAGGCGCGGCTGACCGCGGCCGCCGAAGCGGTCGCCGAGCAGCGCAGCGTCCGCTTCACGTACCGGACCGCGCGCGGTGTCGAGAGCGAACGGCACGTCGACGCGTACGGGCTCGCCGTCCGTGGCGGGAGCTGGTACCTGGTCGGGCTCGATCGGGACCGCGGCGAGATCCGGTCCTTCCGGCTTTCGCGCGCCGCCTCGGACCTGGCCGACGCGGGAGAGGGGAGTGCCTCGCCGGAGGCGTTCCGGGCAGCGGATCACGTGCAGGTGGGACCGTGGGGGCCGGGCGAGCCGCAGGATCTCGCGCGTATCGCGTTCTCGCCAGAGGTGGCGTGGTGGGCCACGAAGGGCGTCCAGGGCGCGGAGGTCGTTGGCGAGCTCGAGGACGGCTGGGTCGAGGCGCGGGTGCCGAACGGTGCCGGCGGCGGTCTCGCGTCGTGGGTGCTCTCGTTCGGCCCGGACGCGGTCGTGCTCGAGCCCGACGACCTGCGCGAGGACGTCGTTGCGCGCCTGGAGCCGATCCTTGCCGCCCCCTGACCGCAAGGGCGTGCCCAGGGCCTCGGAGCGGCTGCGGCGGCTCCTCGTGGTGGTGCCGTACCTCGTGCAGCACCCGGGGATCGAGCTGACGGATGTCACCCGCCTGTTCGACATCCCCGAGGAGGCGCTCGTCGAGGACCTGCGGCTCCTGTTCCTATCGGGTCTGCCTCCCTACGGGCCCGGGGACCTCATCGACGTGGACATCCAGGACGGCCGGGTCTGGGTCCGCATGGCGGACTACTTCGGCCGCCCCCTGCGGCTCAGCCGGACCGAGGCGCTCGCGCTGTACCTGCGCGGTGCCGCGCTCGCGGCCATGCCGGACGTGCCCGAGGCGCCGGCGCTCGACTCGGCGCTCGCCAAGCTCGCGGACGGGCTCGGCCCGGGGGCCCTCGGGGATCTGCCCGGGCGGATCCAGGCGGCGGCAGCCGGCCGCACCGCGGAGACGCTCGAAGCGCTGCGGTCGGCTGCCGCCGGGCACGAGCGGGTCCGCATCGAGTACTACGCGGCCTCATCGGCGGACACCACGGTGCGTGCGATCGATCCCGAGGAGGTGTTCCATGCGATCGGGAACTGGTACGTGGTGGCGTGGGACCATCGCTCCGACGACGAGCGGCTCTTCCGGGCCGATCGGGTCCGCGCGGTCGAGCCGACGGGGGAGCGCTTCGAGCCGCGGGGTCTCGCGGGGGCGGGCCGCGCCCTCTACACGCGGAGCGACGCCGACGCTCGGGTGCGGCTGCTCCTGGCCCCCGAGGCGCGGTGGGTGGCCGAGTACTACGAGACCGAGGAGGAGCTGGAGCACCCGGGTGGCAGCCTCGAGGTCGTCCTGCCTGCGGGGCGGCTGGAGTGGGCGGAGCGCCTGGTCCTCCGTCTCTCAGGGGCCGCGGAGGTCCTCGGGCCACCCGAGCTGAAAGGCCGGGTCGCCGAGCTCGCCCGAAGGACCCGAGAACTATACGGATAGGGTAGTCCCCTTCGAGGTCGCGACCCTCAAGCGCTCGGAGGGCGTCGCCGATACAGCGGGTGACATGACCACCATCCGGACGACGTGCCCCCGCTGCGGGGAAGTGGACATGGGACCCGAGTCGATCCTCCTTCAGGTCGTTCGGGGAGGACGCGAGGGGACGTACCGCTTCACCTGCCCCACGTGCATGGACGACGTGGAGAAGCGCGCCGACCGCAAGATCGTGGCCCTGCTCGTCTCCGCGGGCGTGGATGTCGCGAGCCGCGGCTCCACCTGACCGAGGAGCTGTTCGACCCGAGCCTTTCGTCGACCCTCGACCGCCACTCCCTGACGCGCCGGCGTTCACGGTCGACGACCTGATCGACTTCCACTACCGGCTCCAGGACGACGCCTACGATCGCGGAGTTCCTCACCAAGCAGTAGGCGACGCGGCATCGGCTACGATGCCGGCATGGCTCCCTCGCTCCTCGCGGCCTCCACCACGGCCGTCGTGTGGCTCACGTCGGGCTCGTGACCACGGTGGCGATGATCGCGATGGTCATCGCGCTCTTACGGCACGTGATGCTGGTCGGCCGGGCCATCGTCGCCTGACCGAGGAGACGACCCCGATCACGGGGAGATCCAGCGATCCCGCGGGTGTGCAGACCCGTGTCGGGCGACCTGCGGGCGAGGCCGGGACGACGCCTGGGCGTAGGGCTCGGCCGGCGGCGCGAAGCCGGGCGGTAGGATACGGTTCGCATCCCGACCCGCCGAGGCGTACGTGTTCAACATCGGTCCCCAGGAACTGCTGTCATCCTGCTCGTCGCGCTGGTCGTCGTCGGGCCCAAACGGCTCCCGGAGCTCAGTCGCTCGATCGGGCGGGGTCTGCGCGAGTTCCGCAAGGCCCAGGACGAGGTGAGGAAGACGATCCGCCTGGGCCTGGACGAGAGCGAGCCCACCACGGCGGCAGGTGTGCGCGCGAAACCGGCCGCGCAGCGCTCCGCGCCGGCGGACGGCTCGGGCGCCGTCGCCCCGACCTCGCCCGAGGAGGGTGGATCGGGTCTCGCCCGCCGACGATGCGACCGAATCGCCCGCACGCTCGGCCGAGGGCTCGCGGAGATCCGCCGCGCTCGGCGCGAGGATCCAGCGGACGTTCCGAGTGGCCATCTCTCCGACCCCCTGACCGACGCCGCCGGCCGCCGCACCGCGTCGCGACCGAGCGCGGCGGCCCACCCGCAGCCCAGCCCGAGGCCGGTCCAGCCGAGCCCGAGCCCGGTCCGGCCCTCGACCCCGCAACGCCCGGGTAACGCGACGGCTGACCGATGCACCTGATCCCGGAACGCTTCCGCCGGAAACGGCGCGACCCGGAGGGCACGATGACGCTCATCGAGCACCTCGAGGAGCTGCGGCACGCGGCTCGTGGTCTCGATGGTCGCGCTCACGCTCGGCTCGGTCGTCGGGTGGTTCGTGTACGACGCGGTCGTCCGATTGCTCCTGGATCCGTACTGCGACTACTGGCGAACGGTCCCCGCGAACGTGCGGCCGACGAAGGAATGCACGCTGTTCTTCATGGGCGCGGTCGACCCGGTGCTGATCAAGCTGAAGGTGGTCGTCTTCCTCGGTCTCTTCCTCGCGCTCCCGGTCATCCTGTGGCAGCTCTGGGCCTTCATCGTGCCGGGACTGACCAGGAAGGAGAGGCGGTTCGCCGTCCCGTTCGTCGGGAGCTCGGTGGTGCTGTTCGCGATGGGCGCAGTGATCGCGTACGTGACCCTCCCTAAGGCCCTGGGCTTCCTGCTCGGCTTCGCGGGCACGGAGTTCGTCCCGATCCTCACCGGCGACAAGTTCCTGTCGTTCGTGATGCTCGTGTCGCTCGCGTTCGGGCTGTCGTTCGAGTTCCCCATCGTCCTGATCTTCCTCACCATGGTCGGGTTGATCTCGACGGCGCAGCTTCGGGCGTGGCGGCGATGGGCGATCCTCGGGATCTCGATCTTCGCCGCGTTCATCACGCCGAGCGCGGATCCATACACGATGCTCGCCATGATGCTGCCCATGATGCTGTTCTACGAGGCGGCTATCATCGTGGCCCGATTGCTCAAGAAGTGAAGAGGGAACCGATATGGCCATCAAAGGCAAGAGCAAGCCGAAGGGCGGCGCGAAGCCGGTCACCCGGGGTCCGCGACCGGCCTACGTGGCGGTCCGCACGCCGCTCATGCAACGACGGGCGCTCTGGTTCACGGTCCTGGGCGTGGTCGTCCTCGCAAGCGCCCTGGGCATCTGGTACGGGCTCGCGAAGCAACGGACGGCCGATCGCGACGAGGCCCTGGCGAAGGCCCTGCGGGACGCGGCCACGGCGTACCAGCAGGAGGTCGATCCGATCGTGCGGTCGATCGGCGTCCCCGTGGCTCCGAGCGGGATCGATGTCTTCCCCGAGTTCGAGACCGCGGTCGGGTCCTTCGCGGACGGCACGAGCCAACCGGCCGACCTGCAGTCGATCGCGAAGTCGACGCGGGACGCCGCGAGGAGCGCGGCCAAGAACCTCGACGAGGTCAAGGCCGTCGAGCTCGTGGCGGGCAAGGGCTTCCAAGAGCACATCGTCCTCTACGTCATCAACTCGAAGAGCCGCATGGTGCAGGGGCTGAAGCTGTACGAACAGGCGGCCCTCCTCGCGGAGGACGCCGCGGCCGCCACCGGCGACCAGGCGACGCAGCTCGCCGAGCGGGCGAAGGGCATCATCGCGCTCGCGAAGAGCGTGTTCGCCGACGGATACCAGGACTACGTCGAGATCCGGTTCCGGGCCGGCATCTTCCAGCCCATGGCCCCGACGGGCCTCACGGGCGCCACGGGCTTCACGGGCGCAACCGGCCTGACCGGGACGACCGGCACGACAGGTGCCCCGTGACCGACGGCCTCCTCCTGCTGCACGCGTGGCCGCTCGACGCCCGGATGTGGGCACCGCAGCTCGACGCGCTCGGCCGCCAGGCGGTCGCGGTGCCCAGCCACCCAGGCTTCGGCGGCACGCCGTCCGCCGGTCCGGTGATGACGATGGAGGCGGCCGCACGGAACGCGATCGACGCGCTCGACGAGGCCGGCATCGATCGCGCGCTCGTGTGCGGACTGTCGATCGGCGGCTACGTGGCGTTCGAGCTCTGGCGCCGAGCGCCGGAGCGGTTCCTGGGCATGCTCCTCGCCAACACCCGGGCGCAGGCCGACACGCCAGAGGGACGCAAGGCTCGCTACACCACCGCCGAGCGGCTCCGGGCCGAGGGGAACTTCCTCGTCGAGGAGCCGCCGAAGCTGCTCGCACCGGATGCTCCCGAAGACCTGCGTGCCCGCGTTCGAGCTCTCATCGCGGACCAACCCGCCGAAGCGATCGCGGCCGCGCTCGCCGGCATGGCGGAGCGCCCCGACTCCACGCCCGACCTCGCGGGGATCGACGTGCCGACGCTCGTCGTCACCTCGACGGCCGATCAACTCATCCCCGCAGAGGTCTCGGCCGAGATGGCCTCGCAGATCCCCGGGGCCCGGGTCGAGACGATCCCGGGCGTGGGGCATCTCACGAACCTCGAGGCGCCCGAGATCTTCAACCGGACCCTGATCGAGCACCTGTCGGCCTGCGGGCTCGACTGAGCGGACTCTCGGCAGGCCACCCGTAGACTGACCTCGTGACCGACCCCACGCGCTTCGCGGCGCGGTACCCGTTCGCGCTGGACGCGTTCCAGCTGCAGGCGATCGAAGCGCTCGACGGCGGCGAGTCGGTGCTCGTCGCGGCGCCGACGGGTGCGGGCAAGACCGTCGTCGCCGAGTTCGCCATCGAGCGCGCGCTCGGACGGCGGTCGCAAGTGCTTCTACACGACGCCGCTCAAGGCGCTCTCGAACCAGAAGTTCGGTGACTTCGTCGCCCGGCACGGCGCGGCGAAGGTCGGGCTGCTCACCGGCGACAACTCGATCAACGCCGAGGCCCCGATCGTCGTGATGACGACCGAGGTGCTGCGCAACATGCTCTACGAGAAGAGCCGCACGCTCGACGGTCTGATGTACGTCGTGATGGACGAGGTCCACTACCTCCAGGACCCGTATCGCGGCGCCGTGTGGGAGGAGGTGCTGATCCACCTGCCGCTGTCGGTCGTCGGTCGTGTGCCTGTCGGCGACGATCTCGAACGCCGAGGAGTTCGGGGAGTGGATCGGGACGCTGCGGGGCCCCACGCGGGTCGTGATCGAAGAGAAGCCGCCCGGTGCCGCTCGAGCACCACTACCTGATCGGCCGCGAGCTGCACCCGATGCACGTCGAGCAGGACGGGCAGCCGATCGCCGAACCCGTACGTCGTGTCCCTGGACCGGGAGGAGGTCCGGTACAAGACCTCTATCGCCGTGGCTCGGGACGGCGCAGCACCAACGCATCCCTGCGTCCGCGCGAGGGTCATCGCCGCATGTACGTCCCGCGGCGTGAGGAGGTCGTCGAGGTCCTCGCCGACGAGGGCATGCTCCCCGCGATCTTCTTCGTGTTCAGCCGCGGCGGGCTGCGACCGTAGCGTCGCAGTGGCTCATCGAGCGCGGGGTGCGCCTCACGACGCACGACGAGGCGGAGCGGATCCGCGACTTCGCAGAGATGCGCTCGGCCTGGATGGACGAGGAGGATCTCCGCACGCTCGGGTTCTCCGATCTCCTCGACGGCGCTCGCCGCGGGGATCGCCGCTCACCACGCCGGGATGCTCCCGGTGTTCAAGGAAACCGTCGAGGAGCTGTTCGAGGCGGGCCTGGTCAAGATCGTGTTCGCGACCGAGACGCTGTCGCTCGGCATCAACATGCCGGCGAAGTCGGTCGTGATCGAGGACCTGTGGAAGTTCCAGGGGGAGCGCCACGAGCTCCTGACGCCCGGGCGAGTACACCCAGCTCACCGGGCGTGCGGGCCGCCGCGGGATCGACGAGCTCGGCCACGCCGTCGTCGTGTACCAGCGGCAGGTCCCGTTCGAGCGCGTCGCCTCCCTCGCGTCCACGCGGACCTATGAGCTCACCTCCTCGTTCCGGCCCTCGTACAACATGGCGGTGAACCTGGTCCGCAACTACACGCGGGACCAGGCTCACCATCTGCTGAACTCTTCGTTCGCGCAGTTCCTGGCCGACCGGAGCGTCGTGGCGCTGGAGCGGCAGGTCGAGCGCGACCGGGCCTACCTGAACGGCTATCGGGACCAGATGCGGTGTGAGCTCGGCGACTTCCACGAGTACTGGCGACTGCGGGACAAGGCCGCGCGGGTCCGCGAGGAGGCGCGGAAGGGCCACGAGAAGACCCGCTCCGATGCGGTCCGGGATGCGCTCGTCGCGCTCCGTCCCGGCGACGTCATCTTCGTCCCGAGGGCCAAGCGCCGGGGGCTCGCCGTGGTGCTCTCGACCCGAGAGGGACGACCCACCGTCCTCGCGCAGGACCGCAGGTTCTTCCGCCTGTCGGCCCGCGACTTCGAGGAGCCTCCGTTCGCGCTCACGAAGGTCCCGCTGCCTCGGACGGGCAGCGCCCGGAGTGCCCGCTACCGGCGGGACCTCGCGGCGCGACTCGTCGCGCTCGACGTCCGCCCCGCCCGGCGTTCGCGTGGCGCCGTCGACGCCAAGGCCGAGCGCGAGGCGGCGCGGCTGACCAGCGGCTCGCCGAGGAACACCCATGCCATGCATGCCCGGAGCGCTCGACCCACGAGCGCTGGGCGGCTCGGGCCAGTCAGCTGGAGCGACAGCTCCGCGGCGAGGACCGCCAGATCCGAACCCGGACCGAAACGCTCGCCCGTCAGTTCGAGCGTGTCCTCGCCGTGCTGACGGAGCTCGGGTACGTCAACGGCTTCACGATCGCGCCGAAGGGGCACGTGCTCGCCCGGATCTACGGAGAGGGAGACGTGCTGGTCGCGGAGGCGATCGCGGACGGCCTGCTCGAGGGTCTGTCGCCGGCCGAGGCCGCGGCCCTCGTCTCGACCGTGGTCTACGAGTCGCGGGAGCGCGTGCCTCGACGGGAGGAGATGCCCACCGGACAGGTCGCCGCTGGCGCTACGCAGCGGCTCTCGGACGATCTGTGGCGCGGATCCGCCGGGCCGAGGACGCGACATCACGTGGAGCTGTGTCGTGAGCTCGACGACGGGTTCGCCGACCCCGGTCTTCCACTGGGCCGACGGCGAGACCCCTGGAGGACGTCCTGCGCGAGACGACGATGGCGCCGGGCGACTTCGTGCGGAACTGCAAGCAGCTCCTGGACCTCCTTCGCCAGATCGCCGAGGTCGCCCCGAAGGCCAGCGCACTGGTCGCCGGGCAGGCAGCCGACGCGGTGAACCGAGGCGTCGTCTGCCTACACGGGGGTCTGAGATCGCACCTCGGCAGCCGACGCCAGGAGGATAGGATGCCCGCTATGTCGAGCCCGTACGGAGCCATGACGGTGATCGTGAATCCCCACGCGGGCAAGCGACACGTGGGAGAGGAGATCCCCGAGCTCGAGCGGACCCTCCAGGCGCGAGAGCTCGCGTACACGCTCCTGCGGACCGAGGGCCGCGGGGACGCCACCCGCTTCGCGCGGGAAGCGCTCGAGGCAGGGTCGCGGTTCATCGTGGCCGTCGGTGGCGACGGCACCGTGCACGAGGTCGTGAACGGCATGATGGAGCCGGACGGCGTCCCCGTCGTCCCCGACGCCGTGCTCGGCGTGGTCGCAGCCGGGTCGGGGTGCGACTTCATCCGGACCTTCGGACTGCCTGGGGACGCGAGTCGCGCCTGCTACCACCTGACGGGTGACAACACCTATCCGCTCGACGTCGGCAGGATCACGTACACGACCGTCTCGGGCGAGACCGACACCCGGTACTTCGTGAACGTCGCCGAGGCCGGTCTGGGGGGCGCGGTGGCGGCGAGGGCAGAGCGGATGTCGCCTCGGCTGGGGCAGGCCAAGTACTTCTTCGGCTTCTGGCTCACCTTGCCGAGGTTCAAGCTCGCGACGGTGCGCGTCCAGGCGGACCGGCGCACGTACGAGGGCCCTGCGTACCTCGTGGTGATCGGCAACGCCCAGTACTACGGGGGAGGCATGAAAGTCTCCCCGCGCTCCTACCCGGGGGACGGCGTGCTCGACGTCCTGGTCTTCAAGGGGCCGAAGACCGACTCGTTCACGCTCCTGCCGAAGTTGTACCGTGGCGAGCACATCCCGCACGACCACATCGAGGAGCTGCGTGTGAAAGGGTCGCTCACGATCGAGTCGGATCGGCCCCTGCCCATCGAGGCAGACGGCGAGGTCCTCGGCTCCACGAAGGCGACGGTCGAGGTCGTGGCCCATGCGATCCGCATGAAGCTGTGAGCGTCGAGCGTCTGCGCGCGCGCCTCGAGCGTGCGGCCGAGCAGGCCGTGAACGCCGGGCTCGCCGGCCTGCTCGTCACCCCCGGAGCCGATCTCAGGTATCTCACGGGGTACGGCCCGATGCCGCTCGAGCGGCTCACGCTGCTCGTGCTCGCGCCGGGACGCGATCCGGTCATGCTCGTGCCCGCCCTCGAGCGGCCGGCGGCGCTCGCCTCCCCGGCCGGCGACCTGCTCGAGGTGGTCGGCTGGACCGATGCGGAGGACGCCTACGAGGTCGCGGCGCGGCTGATCCCCGCAGGTCGGCTCGCGCTCAGCGACCAGACGTGGGCGGCCCACGTGCTCGCCCTGCAGCGCGTCGCCGAGGGCGGGTCCTTCACCGTCGCCGGGCGGTCGCTGCCGCTGCTTCGGGCCGTGAAGGACGCCGAGGAGCTCGCGGCGCTTCGAGCGGTGGGCGCCGCCGCGGACGCTGCCTTCGGCGACATCGCCGCCGTTCGGTTCGAGGGCCGGCGCGAGACCGACGTCGCGGCCGAGCTCGCGGATGCGCTCCGTGCCCACGGACACGAGACGGTGGACTTCACGATCGTCGGCTCGGGGCCGAACGCAGCCTCACCGCATCACGAGGCGTCCGAGCGCATCATCGGAGCTGGCGATGCCGTGGTGCTCGACTTCGGCGGCAGGATGGCCGGGTACTGCTCGGACATCACGCGCACGGTCGTCGTCGGGCGGCCGGCCGAGGAGCTCGCGCACGTCCACGGGGTCGTGCACGAGGCCCAGCAGGCCGGGGTCGACGCCGTGCGCGCCGGGCGTGCCCTGCGAGGAGGTCGACCGCGCGGCCCGAGCGGCTATCGAGGCCGCCGGGTACGGCGAGTGGTTCATCCACCGCACCGGGCACGGCATCGGGCTCGAGGTGCACGAGCCGCCCTACATCGTCGCGGGCAACGCCACGGCGCTCGAGTCCGGGATGACGTTCTCGATCGAGCCGGGGATCTACCTGCCCGGGCGCCTCGGCGTGCGCATCGAGGACATCGTCGCCGTGACCCCGGACGGCGTCGAGCGCCTCAACGAGGCCCCGAGGGACCTCACGGTCGTCGGCTGAGGGCCTCGCCTGTCTACGACGCGGGAGCGAGCGACACCCAGAAGTCGAAGTCGCCGCTGAAGCCGGCCGCGACCTGGCCCAGGTTGTCGCCCATGTAGATGCCGCCCGTCAGGCCGTTCCCGGTGATCGACATCACGGTGTAGCTGCCGCTCGTATCGCTGAAGTCCGTCGTGGCATCGATGTTGTAGCCGGCTGCGGGGAGCGCGCTCGTGAAGAACGCCTTCACGTCGTCGAGGCTCGCGGCCGTTGCGAACCAGACGGCGAGTGTGCCGCCGGCGCCGACGGAGTACGCGGGGGTCGCGCCGTCCGGGATCGGGAAGTCGCTCGGCCAGCCGTCGGGGTAGTCGCCGGTCCCGATGTTCACGTTGCCCGACGGGCCCGAGACCGTGATCCCGTTACCGTCCTGGCCGATGTCCACCTGGCCGCCGCCGGGTATGTCGATCGTCTGCTTGTCGTCGCCGCCGCACGCCGCCACCGCGAACGCGAGCGCGAGGATGAGCAGCAGGACCCCTACCTTCCGCACGAGCATACCCTTCTCCCTCCGTCGGATTCCGCGAGAGCATACTCCGCCACGACCTGGGGAGCGCGAACGTCAGAGGCTCGGGCGGACCTTCGTGCCCTCGGCGGTGTCCATGACCTCGAGCCCCAGCGCCTGCAGGCGGGCGCGGAGCTCGTCGGCCTTCGCGAAGTCCTTCCCGGCACGAGCGGCGTCGCGCTCGGCGACGAGGGTCCGCATCTCCTCCGTGGGCTCCCAGCGCTCGCGCACGTCACGCCCGAGGTCCAGCCCGAGCACCGCGTCCCAGGACGACAGGAGCGCGGAGCGCTCGGCGGCCGGCAGGTCGCTCGAGACGGCTTC
This sequence comes from uncultured Actinomycetes bacterium, assembly GCA_963708985.1. GTDB lineage: Bacteria > Actinomycetota > UBA4738 > UBA4738 > HRBIN12 > HRBIN12. The sequence continues at coordinate 518,480 of CAVPUQ010000008.1, read as the reverse complement.
GTTCAGGACGACCAGGGCCTGAGGCATGTTGAGATCGTCCGTCACGGCCTCGCGGAACCGAGCGTCGAGCGCCCGCCCGGTCTCGGAGAACGTCGTGGCAGGCGGGCCCCACTCGGTCATCCGCTGGCGGAGCCGCTTCACGTGCTGGTCGGCCGCGTGCATGGCCTCCTCGGAGAAGTCCATCTCGCTGCGGTACCGCGTCTGGAAGGTGAGGTACCGGAACGACAGGGGGTCGAACCCCATCTCCTCGAGGGCGCCGATCCGCACGATGTTGCCGGACGACTTGGCCATCTTCTGGCCCGTGAGGCGCAGATGCCCACCATGCACCCAGACCGAGACCACCTCGTGGCCCGCGGCACCTTCCGATTGGGCGATCTCGTCCTCGTGGTGCGGGAAGATCAGGTCGACCCCGCCGGTGTGGATGTCGAACCGCTCGCCGAGGTACTTCATCGACATCGCCGAGCACTCGACGTGCCACCCTGGGAAACCCTCGCCCCACGGGCCATCCCACTTCATGAGCCGGTTGGCTCCGGCCCTCTTCCACAGCGCGAAGTCCGCGTGGTAGCGCTTGTTCGGGTCGACCTCGACCTCCTGGCGGTGGCCGGCTCGTAGCTGTTCGAGGGTGTTGCCCGAGAGCTTGCCGTAGCCGGGGAAGGATCGGACATCGAAGTAGACCGTGCCGTTGGCCTCGTAGGCGTGCCCGTTCCGGACCAGGCGCTCGGTCAGCTCGAGCATCTCGGGGACGTGCTCGGTGGCCCTCGGGTAGACGTCCGCGGGGCGAAGGCCGACCTTCGCCGTGTCCTCCAGGAAGGCCTGCGTGTACTTCTCGGCGATCTCGAGCGGCGTGAGGCCCTCGTCCGCGACCGCGATGTCCATCCGGTCGCGTCCCGCATCGGATGTGTCGTCGGTCATGTGTCCGACGTCGGTGATGTTCAGCACCTGCGTCACGCGGAAGCCCTCGAGCTCGAGCCCGCGGCGGACGAGGTCAGCGAGCAGGAACGTTCGCAGGTTGCCGATGTGCGCGTACCGGTAGACGGTCGGGCCACACGTGTACATCCGTACGTGGCGGTCGTCCACCGGGACGACCTCATCCAGCCGACGGGTCAGGGTGTTGTACAGGCGCACGGCCCGGTCAGTCTAACCGGCGACGTTCCTCACCCCGGGTGCGGGGCGCTAGGACGCAGCGGGCGGCTCTCGAACGGGATCGAGAGCACCACGGTGGTCCGTGTCTGGACCCCGCCCTTCTCGCGGAGCCGGCGGATCAGGTCTTCGAGACGCTCGGGGCTGCGCACGCGTGCTTTCAGGATGTAGCTGGCCTCGCCGGCGACGCTGTAGCAGTCCGTCACCTCGGGGAACTCCTCGATGCGCTCCGGAAGGTCGTCCGGCTGGCTCGGGTCGAGGGGCGTCACGGCGATGAGCGCCGTCACGTCGAGCCCGAGCGCGTGAGGGTCGAGCTGGGCGCGGTACGCGCGGATCACGCCCGCCTGCTCGAGCTTACGGACCCGCTCGTGCACCGAGGATGCGGAGAGGCCCGCTCGGCGGCCGATGTCCGCATAGGTCGCTCGGGCGTCGTCCTGCAATGCGGCCAAGATCGCGAGATCCCGCTCATCGAGCACGTGGGCATCCTACCCCCGGCCTCGAGCAGCCGAGCTCCGAACCCACCGCTCGGCCGATTGTGCGCGGGCGGGCTCGCGTGTGAGCATCACGACGGATCGACACGGCCCACCCTCCCCCGGGTCGGGGGAGGGGAGCGGTGCTCGAACGACCGATCGTGCCGGTGCGGCTCGTCGCAGAGCCGAAGCCCGGCGGGATCCGCTGGCTCGCGAGGTTGGACACGACGACGGCAGCCGCCTACGCTGCAAGCGTCGCGCGCCTCGTCCCGACGATCGAGGACGCCCTGCCTCCGACCGTCGTGGCGAACAGGGTCATCCGCTCGTGCACCGATCCGCCGGTCCTCCGCCTGGAATCCTGGCAGGCCGCCCGGGCCCGCTTCCGCCGGCTCGTCCGGAGCGGGGCCTCGGGGGCGGGCGCGGCGCTGATGGCCGACGTGCGGGACTGCTACGGATCGATCACCGGACCGGTGGTGGGCGCGGCGCTCGGATCCCTCGGGGCCCGCCCGGAGGAGGTGGATGGCGTCCTCGAGGTCCTGCACCCGCTGGCGGCGCATGGCGTCCGGGGGCTTCCGATCGGGCCCGAGGCGTCCGCCGTGCTCGCGAACGCGGTCCTGCTCCGCGTGGACCGGCGTCTGGCCGAGGCCGGCCGGACGCACGTGCGATGGGTCGACGACCTCATCGTGTTCGCCGAGGACGTGGGCGACGCCCGCGCAGCGCTCGAGGTCGTCCGACAGGCCCTCGGGGAGATCGAACTCGCGCTCGCCGAGCGCAAGACACGGGTGGTCGTCGACCCAGCCGTCATCCGGGGCGGCGGTCCGACGCCGCCCTCGGGTGCTCGCCCATGGTCGGGGCGCGGGAGCGGGTAATCTGCGCACCGATGCGCACCCTCTACCGCGCCGCGCGCGTCCGAACGCTCTCGTACCCGACCCTCGGCGAGTGGGTCCTGGTGGACGGGCGACACGTCGAGCGCGTCGGCACCGGCGAACCTCCCTCCGCCGATCGCGTGGTCGAGCTGCCGGGCACGACGATCGTGCCGGGCTTCGTCGACGCTCACGTGCATCTCACCGGAACGGGTGTGCACCATCAGGCGCCGGGACTCGGGGCGGCGCGTTCGGCCGAGGAGCTGCTCGAGATCGTGCGCGGGGTGGTCGCCACCCGGGAGGGTCCCACGCTGGTGCATGGGTATGACGAGTCCACGTGGGAGCGGCGGGAGCCGCCCACGGTCGCCGACCTCGACGCCGTTTCGGACCGACCGCTCGCGGTCGTCCGGGTGGACGGACACCTGTCCCTGGCCAACTCGGCGGCCCTGGGCGAGGCGGTCCCGCTCGAGCTCGATCCGCCCGGCGTCGAGCGGGCAGAGGACGGCCGCCCGACGGGCCGGCTGACCGCCGAGGCGAACGCCGAGCTCCACGGTGGTTCGCGGCGAACCTCGCCGACCGCGACGTCGAGGAGCTCCAGCTGCAGGCCGCGGCGCTCGCCGCGGCTCACGGCATCACGACCGTCCATGAGATGTCGATGGTGCGCGAGCGCGGGCTCCGTGACCTGGAGGTCCTGCTCGAACACCGGCGTCGGCTGCCGGTCGACGTCGTCACCTACGTGGTGACCACCGACATCTCGCAGGCGATCGAGCTCGGATCGCCGCGGATCGGGGGGGACCTCCCGGTGGACGGCTCGATCGGTGCGCGCACCGCCTGGCTCCTCGAGCCGTACGCGGATGGTTCGGGTACGGGGACGGCCTACTTCGATCGCGACGAGCTCGCCCAGTTCTTCCACGACGGACATCTGGCCGGGCTCCAGGTCGGCGTACACGCGATCGGCGACGCGGCGATCGAACAGGTGGTCTCCACGTGGGAACGCGTGTACCTGTCGTTGGACTCGCGTGGCCGCCGCCATTTCCGAGCTCGGCGCCACCGGGTCGAGCACGCCGAGATGGTCGATGCCGATGTGCTCGAGCGCGTGGCGATGCTCGGTCTCGCCGTGTCAGTGCAGCCGAGCTTCGACGCCGCATGGGGCGAGTCCCGACGGGCTCTACGAGCAGCGCCTGGGTCGGCCGCGGGCGGCGCAGCATGAACCCGTTCCGCGACCTGCTCCAGCGTGGCATCGAGCTCGGTGCCGGATCCGACTCGCCGATCACCACGATCGACCCGATGGCCGGGATCGCCGCGTTCGAGGCGCATCACGACCCGGTCCAGCGACTCGCGCGCGAGGAGGCGATCCGCGTCTTCACCCTCGGCAGCGCTCGGCTCGCGCATCAGGAGGACAAGAAGGGGAGCCTCGAGCCGGGCAAGCACGCGGACTTCGCAGCCTACGACGTCGACCCGTTCGAGCATCCAGATCTCACGAGCGTGCGGCCGGTGCTCACGGTCTCGCTCGGACGAGACGTGTACGCCGCCTGAGCCGTGATCGGCGGCGACCCGTGACCTGCCCGTTTGACACCGCTCGGAGCGCCGTCTAGCTTCCGTGGTGCGTGACCGCTTCGGCGGATGCGCACGGAGGACCCAAGAGGCTGAGTAGAGAACGCAGCGCCCCGGCGCCGCGGCCCCAAAGGTCTCTTGGGTCCTCGTCTTCGTTCCCGTCCCGACGCACCTCCCGACCCGCGCCGCGGTCCCGCACCCCTTCGCATCGGCCTGGAGTTCGTTGCAGCATCAGCACCGGCAGTACAATGCGCCGGCCAACGGATGGGGAACACCGGATCGCACATGGAAGACATCGACGAAACCCTCGAAGACGAAGAGCCCGAAGAAGAGGTCGACGAGCCCGCGGATGGCTGAGCGCGCCGGCCCAGCCTCGGCGGGCGCCTGCGGGTGAGGAGGAGGTCGAATCGATCCAGGACATGCTCGTCAAGCAGGAGGCCCGCGCCGAAGAAGAAGAGGACACCGAGGACTCGGTCCTAACTCTCTCCAGGGATGAGCTCCGAGACGAGTCCCTGGCGGTGAAGGTGGTGCCGCCGCAAGCGAACGAGTTCACATGCCGGAAGTGCTACCTCGTGAAGCATCGGAGCCAGCTGAAGGACAAGGCGAAGATGCTCTGCCGGGACTGCGCCTGAGGTCGGAGCGCCTCGGACTCGGCGGCTCCCTGCTCGTCGCCGCGCTCAGCGGCGCGAGCCTGTCGCTGTCCCTGCCACCGGTGGACGCCGGCTGGATCGCCTTCCTCGCGCCGATCCCGTTCCTGTGGGTGGTGCGCGCTGCGCGGCCGCGGCGAGGGCTCGGACTCGGCGCCGCGTTCGGCATCGCGTACTTCGGGCTGGTCCTGTACTGGATCCTGCTGTTCGGCGAGCTCGGGTGGACCGCCCTCGTTCTTCTGTCCGCTGCGTCCACCGCGGTCTTCGGGTTCCTCGCGCCGGCCCTGTGGCGATCGCGACGGCCGGTGCTGTCCGTGGCTCGGTCTCGCGGCCCTGTGGACCGTGCTCGAGTACGTCCGGGGCAACTGGCCGTTCGGTGGGTTCGGGTGGGGCGAGCTCGGAAGCTCGCAGGCGGGGAACCGCGTTCCTCCTGCGACTCGCTTCGGTCGCCGGCGTGTGGGGCATCTCGTTCGTGGTGCTCACGGTGGCGGGGCTCATGCTCTTGGCGCTCGAGTGGGGGAGGGGAGCGCCAGCTCGGGCCGCGGCGCTCGTGGCCGCCTCGGTCGGGACTCGTCGCTCGCGCCCGCGTTGCTCCCGCTGCCCGGGCCTTCCGGCGCACGCGTCGACGTCGCCGCGATCCAGGTGGACGTCCGCGAGGCGGGCGACCTGAGCGGGGCGGGCGAGGACGTCGCGGTCGCCCGCATGAACATCGGGCTCCACGAAGGGCTCGCGGGCGACCCACCAGATCTGGCGGTGTGGGGTGAAGGTTCGCTCGATCCCGGTGCGATCTCAGACCCGGCGACGATGCGGGCTGTGCGCTCGGCGATCGCCGAGGTCGGAGCGCCGACCCTCGCGGGCGCGGTCGCTCGACGACCCGGACGGGAGCCAGCACACGAGCGTCCTGCTGTTCGACGAGCTCGGGCGAGCTGGCTGACCGCTACGACAAGGTGAAGCTCGTGCCCTTCGGCGAGTACGTTCCGTGGCGCAGCCGGCTCGACTGGATCGGAGCCATCGAGCAGGTCCCCGTAGACCGCGTGCCGGGGGAGCGCGTGCATACCGTTGCGGTGCAAGGTATTCCGGCGTTCGGTACGCCGATCTGCTACGAGAACTCCTTCCCGCAGATCGAACGCGCGATGGTGAGGGAAGGCGCCACCTTCTTCATCCTCACGACGAACAACGCCTCGTACGACATGACGGCCGCGTCTCGTCAGCACCTGCTGATGAGCCGCCTCCGCGCGGTGGAGACGGGGCGATGGGTGGTGCACGCGGCCGTCTCGGGGATCAGCGCGATCGTCGACCCGACGGGCGCCGTCGTGGTACGGAACGAGTTGTTCGTACCGGCCGTGACCCGGGCCGAGATCCGCGCATCGGACGCTCGGACCCTCTACGTGCGGCTGGGGGACTGGGTGGTGTGGCTCTCGCTCGCGGGCGTCCTCGCCCTCTTCGCGGTACCGCGGGGACGACGGCGATCGGCGCGCGACGCGGGCCCCCTGCCCGAGCGGCCGACCACGCTTGTCGTCCTACCCACCTACAACGAGCGCGACACGATCGCACAGGTCCTCGACGGGCTGCTCGCTCTCCCGGAGGATGTGGACCTCCTGGTGGTCGACGACGCTTCACCGGATGGCACCGCCGAGATCGTCCGGTCCAGGCTCCGGACCCAGCCTCGGGTTCGTCTCCTCGAACGACCCGGCAAGGCGGGGCTCGGGAGCGCCTACCTCGCCGGGTTCGGCGAGGCCTTGACGAGGGGCTACGACCTCGTCGTCGAGATGGACTCGGACCTTTCCCATCTTCCCGAGCAGCTCCCGCGGCTGCTCGAAGCCACGCGACGGCATCACCTCGTGATCGGGAGCCGCTACGTTGAAGGAGGCGTCGTCACGAACTGGAGCCGGGCGCGCCTGGCCCTTTCGCGGGGGGGCAACCGGTACGCGCGGATCTGCCTCGGGTTCCCCCTCCACGACGCGACGAGCGGATTCCGCGTGTATCGTCGAGGACTCCTGGAACACCTCGTCGCTCGGCCGTTCCGCTCCGACGGCTACGCCTTCCAGATCGAGCTCGCGTACCGCGCGTGGCGTGACGGCTTCGCCGTCGGCGAGACACCGATCACGTTCCGCGAGCGCGAGCACGGCCGCTCGAAGATCTCGCGGCGGATCGTGTTCGAGGCGCTGTGGCTCGTGGGCATCTGGGGGCTTCGGGCGCGCTTCACCCCCTCTGCGCGGTGAGCGAGGAAGCGCCCATACCGTGCGTTATGGAAAGTAGCCCAGGGACGGGCTACCAGTGGAGCTTCAGGTGGCGAGCCGCTCGCGCCTCGTCCAGGCGCCGCACGGGCGTCGTCACGGGTGCTTCGTGGAGCAGGTCGGGATCCGCTCTGGCCTCGCGTGCGGCCTGCAGGAGCGCCTCGGCGAACGCGTCCAGGGACTCCTTCGTCTCGGTCTCGGTCGGCTCGACCATCATGGCCTCCTCGACCACCAGTGGGAAGTAGACGGTCGAGGGGTGGAACCCCAGGTCGATGACACGCTTGGCGACGTCCATGGCCCTGATCCCCGTGGCCTCCTTGAGCGGGCGTGGCCGTCGAGACGAACTCGTGCATCGGTCGCCCGTCCGGGTACGCCAGCGGGAATGCCCCGTTCACGAGCCCGGCGAGGTAGTTCGCGTTCAGGACGGCCCGCTCGGCGACCTCCCGGAGCCCGTCGCCGCCGTGGAGGAACACGTAGGCGTAGGCCCGGACGAGGATCCCGACGTTGCCGTGGAACCCGTGCATCCGCCCGATCGAGCGCGGGCGGTCGGGCTCGAGCCGGAACGCCGCCGGTCGCCTCGGTCGCGCTCCACCACGGGCACCGGCAGGTACGGGACGAGCTCCTCGGTGACGCCGACGGGGCCGGCGCCCGGTCCTCCCCCACCGTGCGGGGTCGCGAACGTCTTGTGCGTGTTGATGTGCACGATGTCGAAGCCCATGTCACCGGGCCGGCATCTGCCCAGGATCGCGTTCAGGTTCGCGCCGTCGTAGTACACGAGGCCGCCGACACCGTGCACGATCTCCGTGATCCGCTCGATCTGCTCCTCGAACAGGCCGAGGGTGTTGGGGTTCGTGAGCATCAGCCCCGCGACGTCCTCGTCGACGAGCTTCTCCAGCGCCGAGACGTCGACCAGCCCGCGGGCATCGGTCGGGACATGGAGCGCTTCGTAGCCGGCCAGTCGAACGCTTGCGGGGTTCGTGCCGTGCGCGGCGTCGGGGATGGCGACCCTGCGTCCGGGGGTTCCCACGCTCGGTGTGGTAGCGACGCATGATCAGGAGTCCGGTCAGCTCCCCGCAGGCGCCAGCGGGCGGCTGCAGCGTGGCTCGCGCCATCCCCGTGATCTCGCACAGGGCCCGCTCGAGGCGCCACAGCAGCTCGAGGGTCGCCCTGGACCGTCGCGTCGGGCTGCAGCGGGTGCAGCCGCGAGAAGCCCGGGAGCGCGGCCACGGCACTCGGCGACCTTCGGGTTGTACTTCATCGTGCACGAGCCGAGTGGGTAGACGCCCGTGTCGACGCCGTAGTTCAGCTGGGACAGGCGCGTGAAGTGCGACACGAGGTCGCGCTCGGCGACCTCGGGGAGGCCGGGCGGGTCCCGCCGGGCGTGCTCGGCAGGCACGCTCGAGGGCGGCACGTCCAGCGCCGCGAAGCTCCATGCGCGCCGTCCGGGTCGCGAGAGATCCCTCAGCGTCCCCAGGCCGGGAGGGCCCTGGCGGCGGACCGGTGCTCCGACGGTCTGGCTCACGTGAGCACTTCCTCAAGCGCCACAGCGAGAGCTTCGATCTGCCCACGCGTCCGCTGCTCGGTCACCGCCACGAGCAGGGTGTCTTGCTCCGGCAGCCGGCAGCGGGACGCCGGCGACGAACCCTCGATCCACGAGAGCATCGCGCACCTCCTGGGCGGGCCGAGACAGCCGAAGGGCGAATTCCTTGAAGAACGGCGCTCCGGGGAACCGCAGCTCGACGCCGGGCACCCGAGTGAGGCGCTCGGCGGCGTAGGCGGCCTTCGCCGCGCACCGGCGGCCGAGCTCGGCCAGCCCCTGCGGACCGAGCCAGCGCCAGGTACACGGTGGCTGCGACCGCCATCAGCGTCTGGTTCGTGCAGATGTTCGAGGTCGCCTTCTCACGGCGGATGTGCTGCTCACGAGCCTGGAGGGTGAGCACGTACCCCGTCCGGCCGTCCACGTCCACCGTCTCGCCCACGATGCGTCCGGGGAGCCGTCGCACGAAGTCGAGGCGGGTCGCGATGATGCCCAGGTACGGCCCGCCGAAGTTGAGGTGGTTCCCGAGCACCTGGCCCTCGGCCACGGCGATGTCGGCCCCCAGCTCACCGGGAGGCGCCAGCACGCCGAGGGAAAGCGGGTCGAACACCTGGATCGTGGCGGCGCCGCCGTCGTGCGCGGCACCGAAGAGACCGCGTGCGGGCTCGAGCAGGCCGTACCGATTGGGGTGCTGCACGACCACGCACGCGACGTCGCGACCGACCTCGAGGTGCCCGCCGCGACCGTCCTCGCCGAGCGGGAAGATCTCGGGCTCGTAGCCCGCTCCCCTGCCGTAGGTCCGCAGGGTCTCGGAGTGCCGGACGTCCACCCCGGCGGAAACGAGCACGCGCTCCCGCCCCGGAGTGGAGCGGGCGAGGTTCACGGCCTCGGCGAGGGCGGTCGAGCCATCGTACAGCGAGGCGTTCGAGACCTCGAGCGCCGTGAGCTCGCACACCATGGATTGGTACTCGAACAGGGCCTGCAGGACGCCCTGGGAGAGCTCGGGCTGGTACGGCGTGTACGAGGTGTCGAACTCGGAGCGACCGGCGAGCGCCCAGACGACCGCGGGTACGTAGTGGTCGTAGGCGCCTCCACCCGCGAAGCACACGAGGTCGTCGACGCTGCGGTTCCGCGCGGCGAGGGCCTGGAGGTCGGCAACGATCTCCGGCTCCGAGACCCCTGCGGGCAGGTCGAGCGCACGGTCGAGGCGCACCGAGGCGGGGATCTGGGAGAAGAGATCCTCGAGCGATGCGAGGCCGATCTGATCGAGCATCGCACGCACGTCGTTGTCCGTGTGAGGCGCGTACCGCATCGCGGTACCGAGTGTAGCCCGTTGCAGGGCTAGGCTGGCGGCCCCGCCGAAGTCAGCCGGACACGTCCTCGAGGCCGTACTTCTCGACCAGGGACAGGTAGTCGCGCTGATAGAAGATCTTGCAGTGCACACCCGGGTATAGCTCGCGCAGGCGACGCACCTTCCGGTTCTTCTTCGTCACGAGCTTCTGGTTCAGGGTCGTGATCTCGATGTAGAGGTCGTATTGCGGGAGGTAGAAGTCGGGCGTGAACCGCTGGACGGCGTTGCCGTCCCGGTCGAACTCGAGGTCGAAGGATGTGGGCTCGTACTCCCAGTCGATCTGGTAGAAGTCGAGTAGCTGCGCGAACTGGCGCTCGCTCGCATGGGCGAAACGAACGGTGTCGCTCTTCAGGGCCGGCGTGACGGCCGCGGATGCGTCGCTCACGCGCCTCCGGCCGACGCGACCTTGCGACCGCGCTTCCTGCTCGGCTTCGCGAGGCTCCCCTCGAGATCTGTCCATACCTTGTCCAAGGCGATCGCGAAAACCCCCTGGCCCTTCGCCAGCAGGTCCACGACCTCGCCGGGCGAGTCGGCCGCGTAGATCCGCGACCCGTCCGAGATCAAGGTCGTGCCCAAGGGCGGCTCCTTCAGCTCCCGGAGCGTGCCCCAAGCCTTGCGGATCTGCTGGAGACCCACCCCGGAGTCCAGCATGCGCTTGATGAGCTTGAGGAGCGCGAGGTCCTGGAACGAATACAGGCGCTGGGTGCCGGAACCCTGGGCGTCGCGCACCGAGGGGCGCACGAGCCCCGTCCGGGCCCAATAGTCGAGCTGGCGGTAGCTGATCCCGACGATCCGAACGACATCGGGGACGCGATATCCCTGCTCGGCCATGACAACTCCGTAATTACGCGGGCGTAGGAAAGGCTAGGTGGCGGCACGGATGGTGTCAATCACCCCATAGGGCGTTCCGTAGGTAGCCCGGGCGGAGGGGGCTGGGACCGGGTACCATGCCCCCGGGTCGCCCGAGGAGGGGATGCTCGTTGGTACAGAAGCGGAGATCGCGCCACGCAGCGCTCGCAGCCTCGCTGGCCGTCTGTCTCGCGATGACGGCGATGTCCGCCCCGGCCGCCCAGGCGGGGCCGCTCAGGCAGAAGTTCCTCAGCGTCATCAACCGGGTTCGCGTGAACCACGATCTGGAGCCGATCAGGCTGAACCGCCCACTGTCCGAGGACGCCAAGGCCCACACCCGCAAGATGATCCGACGGGGCGTCCTCTTCGATCCTCGGAACCTCTCTGAGCTCCTCGACCCCTACCGGTGGACCGAGGTCGGTGCCGACGTGGTCGGTTGCCACGACTCGCTCAACAAGCTGGTACGCCTGTGGATGGGTGAGCACTTCCACCGCTCGATCGTCCTGCACCCGGGCCTGAAGAGGGCCGGTGTCGCCGTGATCCGGGTCGAAGGCAAGTCCGCATGCGGCCGCGCTCAGGTCTGGGCGACCGCGATCATGTACGGATAGCCCGCTCGCCCACACCCGGACTACTGGAAGTCCTCGGGGTTCACCGAGTCGAGGAACTCGCGGAACTTCTCGAGCTCCTCTTCCTCCTCGTCCCCACTCGGGATGAGGATCGAAGCCTCGGTGAGGACCTCCTCGTTCGCGAAGATCTTGCAGCCCAAGCGCGCCGCGAGCGCGAGGGCGTCGCTCGGGCGTGAGGAGACCTCGTAGGCGTCACCGTTGCGCTGCATGTTGATGATCGCGTAGAAGGTGCCCTCGCGGAGCTCCGTGATCACGATGCTGCTCACCTGCACTGCCATCTCTTCGAGGATCGTCTTCATCAGGTCGTGGGTCATGGGACGTGGGGTGACGACCCCTTGGAGGGCGAGGGCGATCGAGGCGGCCTCCGGCTGGCCGATCCAGATCGGCAGGTACCGCTCGCCCTCGGACTCGCGGAGCAGGACGATCGGCTGGTTCGAGGGGAGCTCGATGCGAACCCCGGCGAGGTTCATCTCGATGTTCATCGGCGTCATCGAGCCTAGACCGGCCCTCCGGGCGCGGCAACCTAGGGCTCGGCGGCCACCCGGGGCAGGTACGGGAAGAGGAGGTCGGGATCCTGGGTGAGGGCGCTCATGTCGTGGACAGCGAGGATCTCGCGGATGTTGCGGTACCGCTCCTGGAAGTCCAGTCCGTAGCCGACGACGAACACGTCGGGACATTCGAACCCCCGGTAGCGGATCGCGATCGGAGCGATCCGTCGGGCCGACTTGTCGAGCAGGGCGCACACGGCGATCGAGGCGGGCTCGCGGGACTGGAGGACGGAGACGAGGTACGAAAGGGTGAGCCCCGTGTCGACGATGTCCTCGACCACGATCACGTCGCGGCCGCCCACGTCCTGGTCGAGGTCCTTGACGATGCGCACGCGTCCCATGGACTCGGCGGCCCCGCCGTAGCGCGACAGCGACATATAGTCGATGGCGAGTGGGAGACGGATCTCCCGGATCAGGTCCGCGAGGAAGACCGAGCCGCCCTTCAGGACCGAGACCAGGACGGGTGCGCGCCCCTCATAGTCCCCGGTGATGGTGCGGCCGAGCTCCTCGATCCGGTGGCGGATATCCTCGCGTCCGAACAGGACGCTTGCGACCTCCGGCATCTCGCCGATCGTAGCAGAGGGATCAGCCGAGGATGGCGTCGAGCACCGCCCCGATGCCGCCCACCACCGCGGAGAACGCCCGTCGCCACCATGTTCCGGGCTCCGCGGGTGGCGCGGGGGCAGGCACGCTCGTCACTTCGAGCGGGACGCGGCCGATCCGCTGCTCGGGGGCCGAGACCTTCACCGTCCCGACCGTCTCCCCCGGCAGCGGTGGGAAGGCGGCGGCGGGGTCGAGGACGATCCGTCGGGTGATCTCAGCGTCGACGGGCACGAGGGCGACGAGCGAGCCGCCCGATGACACCGGGACCTCGTGGTCACCGATCCGGACCTCCCCCAGCGACTCGCCGTCGGCGATCACCTCGCGGCGCTCGAAAGCCCAGAAGCCGTGATCCAGGAGCGCCGCGGCGTCGGAGAACGCATCCCTCGGCGCGCCGAGCACCACCGCCACGAGCCGCAGCCCCTCGCGCTCGGCGGTCGCGACGATGCAGAACCCTGCCTCGCTCGTGAACCCCGTCTTCACGCCGATGGCGCCCGGATACAGCCACAGGAGCGCGTTGCGGTTCTGCACGACGCGGGTGGGCAGTGCCGGGGGCGCCGGGATGTCGCGGAAGCGTGTCGCGACGATGCTCGCGAATCCCGGCAGCCTGTAGGCGGCCCGGGTGATGGCCACGAGGTCGCGCGCGCTCGAGTAGCCCTGGTCGTCGAGCCCGTTCGGGGACGCGAACGACGTGTTCGACAGCCCGAGCTTCGCCATCCGCTCGTTCATCTCTGCGACGAAGGCCTCCACGCTGCCCGAGACGTACTCGGCGAGTGCGACCGCCGCATCGTTGGCCGACTGGAGCAGGAGGGCGTAGAGGAGCTCGTCGACCCGGACGCGCTCGCCTGCACGGAGGCCAAGCTCGGAGATCCCGGCCGTCCGTCCGTCACCCGCGGCGTGCCCACTCACCGTGATGACGTCCTGCGGATCGGTGCGCTCGAGCACGAGCAGTGCGGTCGCGATCTTCGTCACGCTCGCGATCGCCCTGCGGGCGTCGGCGTCCTTCTCGTAGAGCACCTGTCCGGAGTCCAGATCGGCCAAGATCGCAGCCTGGCCAGAGATCTCCGGCGGCCGGCGCGCGGGCTCGGGGGTGTGCAGCACGCTCGGGAAGGGCGAGAGGGTGGTACGCCCATCCGGCAGGAGGACGGGGGTCGGAGGGGGCGTCGAGGTGGCGAGCTGGGCCCCGGCGAGGGTCGGGATGGCGGCGAGCACCGCCGCCGGGGCGAGGAAGGCCGCGATGGCCGCGAGGATCCGACGGGAGGCGTCCGGGCTTCCCACCCGTCAGGACAGGTACTGGCGCAGGTTGGTCCGGAGCAAGGCGCCCTTCAGCTTGCGCGAGGCTTTCGCGAGCTCGGTGAGCGAGTGCGTCGCGGTGCGCCGGGCGTCGGGGTTCCGCTGGCGAAGTTGCGGCATGACGATCGACTCGAAGAACGTCGCTTCGCGCTCCGCGAAGTGCTTGTACATCGTCAGGTGCCGCGGCTCGACGCCGAAGCGGAAGAAGTCCTTCACGATCGACAGCACGACGTAGTCGTCACCGTCGTAGTACCGCGCGGACTCGGGCCCGTGCGAGCAGACGAGGCCGAACGACTCCAGCTCCTTGATGCGGTCGCGGTCGATGCTGGTCGCTGCCGACATCTCCTCGATGGACATCTGCAGCCCGGTGGGCGCTTCCGCGAGCTCCTCGGCCGGCTCGGGCACCTCGTCGCCCGTGAGCTCGACGACCTCGCCGTTCCCCGTCTCCTGCTGCAGCAGGCGCTCCTTGATGACCTTGAGCGGAAGGTACTCGTCCCGCTGCATCTTCAAGATCGCGCGGAGGCGCTCGAGGTCCTTCTCGTAGAACTTGCGGTAGCCCGACGGCGTGCGTTCGGGCTCGATCAGGCCCTCGGACTCGAGGAACCGGATCTTGCTGATCGTGATGTCGGGGAACTCCGTCTTGACGGTGACGAGGACTTCCCCGATCGACTGGTAGTTGCGAGTCGCCATGCCTCACTCCCCCGCACTGAAGAACACGAGCTTGAACTTGCCGATCTGGAGCTCGTCCCCCGACGCGAGCTTCGTCACGTCCACGCGCTCCCGATTGACGTAGGTGCCGTTCATGCTTCCCAGGTCGTGCACGTACCAGCCGTCGTCTCGGCGCCGCACCTCGGCGTGTTTGCGCGAGACCGTGACGTCGTCGAGGAACACGTCGCTCTCGGTGCTCCGGCCGGCCGTCGTCACCTCGGCCTGGAGCAGGAAGGTCGACCCTGCGTTCGGACCATGCTTGACCAGAAGCAGAGCCTGCCCAGGCTCGAGCTCGTCCTCGGGGAAGGGGAACTCCTCGGAAACGTCACCCTCGACCTCGACGGGGTTCAACCCGAGGGTGGCCTCGTCCTGCAGCGGAGCACCGCAGTTAGAGCAGAAACGCGCCTCGTCCTTGTTCGGATGTCCACAGCGGGTGCAGTACAAGGTCGCTCGCTCCCTGGCCCGGCCGTGTGGATGAAGGTTGAGGTTCAGGGTCGGGCCGAACCCTCGATAGCCACTGGACGTTACCGCAGGCACAGGGCAGGGTCAACCGTGCACACGGCCCACCCTCGAGAGAACGGCTGTCCTCGAGGGTCGAGCTCGGGGGCGATCGTCGAGGTTCAGCTGCCTTGCTCGACCGATGCTCGGTAGGCGGCGGCGTCGAGCAGACCCTCGAGCGCGGCAGGATCCGCCATCTGGATCACCACGATCCACCCCTCACCGTAGGGAGCATCGTTCACGAGCTCGGGATGCTCGTCGAGCATCGCGTTGCGCTCCACGACCGATCCGGCGACAGGCGCGAAGACATCGGAGACGGACTTCGTGGACTCGACCTCGGAGAAGGCCTGGTGTGCGGCGATCTCGATCCCGACGTCCGGCACGTCCACGTAGACGACGTCACCGAGCGCGTCCTGTGCGAAGTCGGTGATGCCGATCCGTACGCGCCCCCCACCCTCGTCGCGCACCCATTCATGGTCCTTCGTGTACCGCAGGTCGTCGGGGAACTCCATCGGGCCCTCCGTCTCGGGATGTGTCACCGCGAACCTAGCACGCACGGCCGGACGCATGGCAGCCGGGCGGCCCCTCGGGCACGGTTCAGGCGGCCTCGGCGAGCGCGGCGCGGAGGTCGCCGAGATACAGGATCGCCGCCACGTAGTACTCGACGATCCCCGCCGCGAAGCACACCCACCCGAGCGCGAGGGCGGCATCATCGAGCGCGTACCCGAGGTTGCCCCACGAGATCCACGTCACCGCCGCCATCAGGCTGAAGGTGGCGACCTTGCCGATCGGGCGCACGTCGAGCCGGACGCGCCGGCGCAAGAACAGGCCGACACCGACGGCGACGATCGCGGCGTCCCGCACGAGGATCAGCGACGCTGCCCACCACGGGAAGGCGCCTCGCACCGCGAGGGCCACGAGCCCGGCCGCGATCGCGAGTCGGTCGGCGGTCGGGTCCAGGAGCTTGCCGAGCTCGCTCACCTGTCCGAGACGCCGCGCGACCCATCCGTCGATCCAGTCGGTCCACGCGACGGCCGCGAACACGAGCAGGCCCGAGAACGTGGTGTCACGGTCCACGATGAGGAACACGAACACCGGGATGAACACGATCCGCAGGAACGACAGGAGGTTCGGGACGGTGAGGACCCGGTTCGACGAGGTCTCGTCGGAGCGGCGCATCGCGCTCGACCCTACCATCCGTGCTCGTTCGGTCGGGCCGGCCGGATTTGAACCGGCGACCTTCTGACCCCCAGTCAGACGCGCTAACCAAGCTGCGCCACGGCCCGTGGTGCGCATCGTAGCAGTCCGGTCGCGCGGAGCGGCCGCAGGGCTCAGCTCGAGGCGCGCCTGCGCCGACCGCCGCGGAACCGCAAGCGGATCGGTACCCCCGGGAAGTCGAGCTCTCGGCGCAGCCGGTTCTCGAGGAAGCGCAGATACCCCGGGTCCGGGGCTCGCCCACCGAAGAGCACGAAGGAGGGTGGGCCGGCGCTCACCTGCGTCGCGTAGCGGTACCGGACGGGCCCTGGGCGTTCGTCCTGGGCCTGCTGCAGGACGCGGTTGACCTCGCTCGTCGGGACGCGGTGGACGTAGCGTGCGTGGAGCCCGACGAGGTGCGCCGGGAGACGGTGAACGCCGGTGCCGCGCAGGGCCGAGGTCCGCGCGACCGATGCGCGGGCGAACGGAGCGATCTCCTCGCCGAGATCCTTGAAGGTTCGGTCGCGCTCCTCGACCAGGTCCCACTTGTTCGCCACGACCAAGAAGGCGCGCCCGAGCTCCATCACCCGGGTCGCGAGGCGCTTGTCCTCGGCGGTGAAGCCCTCCGGCCCCTCGAGGACCAGCATCGCGACGTCGGCTCGTTCGATCGCGCGCTCGGCGCGCAGCGTGCTGTAGTACTCGACCCCCCGCACGCGGGTCGGGCGCCGGAACCCGGCCGTGTCCACGAACCGGACCCGCCCCGACGGCCAGGTCACCACCGCGTCCACGGAGTCGCGGGTCGTCCCCGCCTCCTCGAACACCACCGAGCGCTCCTCCCCTACCAGCCTGTTGAAGAGCGACGACTTCCCGACGTTCGGTCTTCCGACGAGCGCGAACCGGGGCTCGTCCTCAGGTCGAGGCTCAGATCCTTCCGGTGGAAGGAGCTCAACGATCCGATCGAGCAGATCGCCCGCGCCCCTTCCATGGAGCCCCGACACGGGTACGGGCTCGCCGAGCCCGAGCGCGTGGAAGGCGGTGGCGTCGGACTCGTCGCGCGCGTCATCGACCTTGTTCACAACGAGCAGGACCGGGACCGCGACCCGACGGAGACGTCGCGCGAGCCTGGCATCCTCCTCAACGGGGCCGGTACGGGCATCGACGACGAGCAGGATCACGTCGGCGGCGTCGGCGGCACGCTCGGCCTGGGCCGACACGAGCGCCTCGATCCCCCGAGCACCGTGCAGGTAGCCGCCCGTGTCGACGAGCCGGAAGGTGCGACCGCGCCATGTGGCCTCGAGCTCGATGCGGTCCCGCGTCACGCCGGGCATCTCATGCGCGATCGCCTCGCGCCCACCGAACAGCCGATTCACGAGCGTGGACTTGCCCACGTTCTGGCGCCCGACCAGGGCGACGGCCGGCAGCTCGCTCACGTCGCTCCTCCGAGGCGCCGGCGAACCTCGGCCAGGACGAGTTCGAAGACCTGTTCGGCGTCGAGGTGGGTCGAGTCGACGGGCAGATCGGCCTCGACGGGCGGCACGTTGCGCGCATCCTGCGCATCACGAGCGGCGATCGCAGCCGAGACCTCGGATGTTCCGGCGGTCTCACGCTCCGACGCGCGCCTGGAGGCACGTTCGTCCGGGAGCGCCTCCAGGACGACCCGGAGCAGCGCGTCCGGGAACACGACGGAACCGATGTCACGCCCCTCCATCACCGCCCCCTCGGCCCCGAGACGTCGCTGCTCGTCACGCAGGCGGGCTCGCAGGGCGAGGTGCCGCGCCACGCGCGACACGGCCGCCTCGACCCGCGGGGAGGCGAGGTCGGGTGGGGGCGGTGAACCGTCGATCCGCAGCTGCGGCGGATGCAGGTCGAGGTCGAGGTCGAACGTGAGACCGCGTGCGAGGCGGACCAGCCCCTCGGCGTCGTCGAGGTCGAGACCCCGTCGGAGCGCCTCGAGGGTCACGGCCCGGTACATCAGTCCCGTGTTCACGTAGGGCACGTCTAGCGCGAGAGCCAAGCGCCGGGCGAGCGTGCTCTTGCCGGAGCCGGCGGGACCATCGATCGCCACGACGAAGGGCAGGTCTCGACCCTCCATCTCAGCCTCCGATCTTCGCGCCGAGCTCGCGAAGGGTCTTCACGAAACCGGGGAAGGAGACCCCGGCAGCCTCGACGCCCTCCACCTCGACCGGAGACCCGGCCGCAAGGCCGGCCACGCAGAGTGCCATGGCCATCCGATGGTCTCCTCGGGCGTCGCCACCGCCGCCCTCGAGTCCTCCACCCGCCACCACGAGGTCGTCCCCCTCCACGGCCGAGTCCCCTCCCAGCGACCGGACGAGCTCGGCTAGGCCGTGGAGCCGGTCGCTCTCCTTGACCCGGAGCTCGGAGGCGCCGAGGAACCACGAGTCGCCGGCCGCATGCGCCGCGAGTGCGGCGAGCACGGGGACCTCGTCGATCACGAGCGGGAGCTCGTCGGGAGGCACCGTCGTGCCCCGCAGGCCCTCGCAGGGGAGGACGTGCAGGTCGCCGACCGGCTCGCCGAGCTGGGTGCTCCGCTCCTCCAGCTCCGTTCGCACGCCCATCCGGCTCATCACCGCGAGGAACCGCGTCCGGCTCGGGTTGAGGCCGATCCCCTCGATCGAGAGCTCCCCTCCCGTGAGGGCCGCGGCGGCCACGAGGAACGCCGCTGAAGACGCGTCGCCGGGGACCCTCGCCGCGAACCCCTGGTGTCGGAACGCCGAGATCGAAACCTGTCCGCCGTCCGACGTCGAAACGTCCGCCCCGAGGTGCGCGAGGGCACGCTCGGTGTGATCGCGGGTCGGCGAGGGCTCGATCACCGTGGTCGCCCCCACGGCCTCGAGACCGGCCAGGAGCACGGCACCCTTCACCTGTGCGCTCGGGACCGGCACGGAGTAGCGGATCCCACGGAGGTCACCGCCCCGAACCGTGAGCGGCGGATGCCCCTCGGTGGTGGCGACATCGGCACCCATCCGCCGCAGCGGCTCGGCCACCCGCTCCATCGGCCTTGCCCGGAGGCTGTCGTCGCCGATCAGGACACAGGTGAAGGCGGACGAGGCCAGCACCCCCGCCAGGAGTCGCATCGTCGTGCCGGAGTTGCCGCAGTCGAGCTCCGAGCTCGGAACCTGGAGTCCAGCTCGACCCCGACCCTCTACCTGGAGCGGGAGGAAGCCGGGTCGAGGTTCACCCTTGTTGAACGTGAAACCGTCATCGTCGGCGGAGCCGCCAGGGCGTGAAGCCCAACCCTCGAGTACATCTCGAGCCGAGGGCACCAGCGCGCCTAGACACCGTGCCGTCGATCGGATGTCCAGGGCACGTGGAACCTCATGGAGCTCGCTCCGTCCGAGGGCCGTCGCCGCGAGGATGAGCCACCGGTGGGCGATCGACTTGTCCCCGGGCACGGCCGCGCGGCCGCCGACCGTTCCCCCTGGCTCGATGCGAACGCGCATCCGCCACTCCTCAGGCGAGGCGCAGCGGCTCGAACCACCGCTCGCGCAGGATGCGTTCGGCCATCTCGGAGGCGTCGGCGGCTACCGTGAGGTGCACGGTGCCCCGTCCACCCTCGGGCGAGTGCACGATCTGAAGGTCCTCGATGTTCACCCCTGCCTCCCCCAGCGCCGTCGTGAGGTCCGCGAGCACGCCGGGACGGTCCGGGATCGGAACCTGGATCACCGCGACCCCAGCCTTGACCTGCGGCTTCGCCGCGAGCGCGATCCGTGCCTGCTTCGCCCGAGCGAAGGCCTCCTCGACCTCGGCCGCTCGCTCCCCGAGAACCATCTCCCGCATCGCGAGCAGCCGGTCCGCATACAGCTCGAGCGCCCGAGCGATCTGCTCGCGGTTCGCGAGAAGGATGTCGGACCACAGGCGAGGGCTCGAGGCGGCGAGGCGCGTGAGGTCGCGGAACCCTCCCGCCGCGAGCAGCAGGATCTCGGGCTCTCCGGCTTCCTCGGTGGCGGCCAGTCCCATGAGCGCGGTCGAGGCCACCTGCGGGAGGTGGCTGACCACGGCGACCAGCCGGTCGTGGCGCTCGGCATCCATGCGTACGGGGCTCGCACCCACCCGCTCGATCCAGGTCGCCAGGCGCTCGAGCGCGGCTGGGTCGGTGCGCTCGGTGCCGCAGAGCACCCAGACGATGCCGTCCACGACCGAGGGCGACGCGCGGTCGGGCCCCGAGCGCTCAGAGCCACCCATCGGGTGCCCGCCGACGAACCGCCGCAGGTGCGAGGGGTCAACCTCGGCCTCGATCTGGCTCATCACGTGGGATTTCACGCTGCCGACGTCCGAGACCACGGCGTCGGGCGCCGCCACGAGCGCCTCGGCGACGAGCCCGGCGAGCGACGGGATCGGCGTGCACACGAACACGATGGTCGCGCCTTGGACGCACTCCCGCAGGGAGGCCGCCGGCACCAAGCCCGAGCGCCCGGCCGCAAGGGTCAGGGTATTGGGATCGGCATCGAAGCCTCGGACCGCGTCTCCGGCCCGGACGGCGGCCATGGCGATCGATGTGCCCATCAGGCCGGTCCCGACGACGGCGATCCGCTCAGCCGAGGTCATCGCGCAGCGACTCCGCGCCGTCGAGGTACACGGGCACGACCTCGGCCTGCGAGCGATCGGTGTACAGATGCACCAGCACGCGCACGACCCGGGGCATCGAGCCGGCCACCGGGATCTCGCGGGCGCACATCAGCGGCACGGCGCCGAGACCCATCCGACGCGCAGCCTCGGCCGGGAAGGCCGCGATCAGGTCGTCGGTTGCCGTGAAGAACGCGCTCACGATATCGGTAGGCTGGACGTCGTTCCGCCGCAGGACCTCCGCCAATAGCCGCTCGGTCCCGGACAGGATGGCCTCGGCGGAATCGTCCATCACGCAGATGGCTCCCCGGATCGCACGCACGCGCACCTCGCCTGTGGGCATGGCGCCAAGGCTACAGGCCCGCAGCTCGATAGAGCGCGCGGACCTCGGCCGGCTCGAGCTCGCGGATCTCGCCCGCCGGGAGCCGCCCCAGGCGCAGTGGCCCGATCCGGAGCCGCACGAGGCGACGCACGGGCAGGTCGACCGCGTCGAGCATGCGGCGGACCTCGCGCTTGCGCCCCTCCCCCATCACGAGTCGGACGGCGCCGCGCGCGCCGCTCCGTCCGACGGCCCGAGCGGAGAGCGCCTGCGCCCGACCGTCCTCGAGCTCGACGCCACGCCGCAGGCGCGCGAGGTGCCGCTCGGTCGGCGTCCCCTGGACCTCGGCGAGGTACTCCTTCTCCACGCCGTGACTCGGGTGCGCGAGCCGGTTCGCGAGCTCACCGTCGTTCGTGAGCAGGAGCAAGCCCTCCGTGTCTCGATCCAGCCGGCCGACCGGGAACACGCGCGGCCCGGGTGGAAGGAAGCCACGCAGGTCGGACGCCGCGTGGACGTCGCGCATCGTCGTCGTCACGCCGACCGGCTTGTGGAAGGCCAGGTACCGGAGCTCGGGGTCCGTGCTCACCCGGTGGCCACCCACCGCGACGAGGTCTCTCGCCGGATCGACGCGGTCGCCGAGGGTGGCTACCCGACCGTTCACAGTGACCCGCCCCGAAGCGATCAGCTCCTCGCAGGCTCGGCGGGAACCGAGCCCGGCCCGGGCGAGGGCGCGCTGGAGGCGCTCCTCGGCCATCGTGGCTACTCGACGCCGGCGGACCCGGCGTCGTCCTGGTCGGTTGCCCCGAGGAGCGGAGCGAGCGGAGGCAGGGAGGCGAGCGACGGGAGGCCGAGTCGCTCGAGGAACTCCGGCGTCGTCCCGTAGAGCATCGGCCGGCCCGGCCCCTCCTCGCGCCCGACCTCGGCCACGATCTCCCGGTCGATCAGCGCACGCAGCACTCCGTCCGAGTTGACACCGCGGATCGACGAGATCTGGTGACGTGTGACGGGCTGCTTATACGCCACGATCGCGAGCGTCTCGAGGGCCGCCTTCGTGAGGCGGGAGTGCCGCGATGCGAGCACGTACCGCTCGACCACCGGCGCCGAGTCCGGGCCGGTCGTGAAGCGCCAGCCGCCGGCGATGTTACGGAGCACGATGCCGGCTCTCCGCTCCTCGTACGCATGCGCGAGCTCCTCACACAGGTCGTCCGCATCACGGCGATCCACCTCCAGAGCCTGGGCGAGGACCACCGAGGCGACCGGCTCATCGCTCACGAAGAGCAGGGCCTCGAGGTCTCGGAGCAGGTCCGCCCGACCGCTCACGCCGCGCCCTCCCATCGCACATCGATCTCGCCGAAGGTCGCAGCCTGCGTGAGGTCGACCTTGCCCTCGCGGTAGAGCTCGAGCAGCGCGAGGAAGCGCACCACGACCTGGATGCGCTCGTCGCAGTCGGCCACGAGATCACGGAAGGGAGCGTGACGCAACCGCTCGAGGTGATCCTGCACCGCCCGCACGGCTTCGGCCATCGTGTAGCGGATCGGTGTCACATGTGAGAGATCGAGCAGCGCCGGCGGCCGGAGCAGTGCGGCGGCGAGGCGTGCGAGATCCTGCGCTGCAACCTTCTCCATGACATCCGGGTATAGGTGCGCGAACTCGCGCGGCGGCCCCGCATCCCTTGGGAAGTGGAGAGCCTCTGACTCGAGCCGCCGAGCGAGGTCCGAGGCGACCTGCCGGATCGCCGCCAGCTCCAGGCTGCGCGCGTACACGAGGTCGGGTGAGACGCCGAGCAGGTCCTCCTCGTCCAGGACCTCGTGTCGCGGCATGAGCCGGCCGACCTTGAGCTCGAGCAGGATCGCGCAGACCGCCAGGAACCACGTGGCCTCCTCGAGGCTCCAGCCGTCCGTCTCCTTCGCGTGGGCCAGGAACCGCTCGGTCACGGCCGCCACGGACACGTCGCACACGTCGATCTTCTGATCGAGGAGCAGGTCCGCGAGCACGCGGAACGGGCCGGCGAACACCGGGAGCTCGACGGCGAACCCCGTGTCGGTGTGGTCCTCGCTCATGACAGATGCATCGCGTCGCGCACGGCCTTCATCGTCTCTTCGACGATGGGGCGCACCTTCGCCGCCCCGGCGGCCAAGATCTCCTCGGCGAGTCCCGCGTGGTGCTCGAGCTCCTCTCGCCGCTCGCGGAACGGGCCGAAGGACCCGACGACGCGGTCGGCGAGGTTCGTCTTGCAGTCCACGCACCCGAGCTCGCCGCTTCGGCAGCTCACCTCCGTCCACTCGAGGATGTCGGGCGAGAACCGCCGGTGGAGCGCGAAGATCGGGCAGATCTCGGGTCGGCCGGGATCGCCCCTGCGGATCTTCTGCGGGTCGGTGATGAAGCTGCGGATGGTCTTGCGGATCCGTCCCTCGTCGTCGCGGACGTCGATCACATTGTCGAGCGACTTCGACATCTTCCGGCCGTCACTGCCCGGGATCAGGGGCGTCTCCGAGAGCAGCGGCTGGGGCTCGACGAGGACCTCCCCGTAAAGGCGGTTGAACCGACGCACCACCTCGCGCGAGAGCTCGAGGTGGGGCACCTGGTCCTCTCCCACCGGCACGAGCTCGCCCTTCACGATCGTGATGTCGACGGTCTGCAGCACCGGGTACCCGAGCAGCCCGTAGTTCGCGATGTCCCGCTCGGCGTTATCGCGGAGACGCTCCTTGTACGTCGGAACACGCTCGAGCCAGCCGAGCGGCGTGATCATGCCGAGCAGGAGCGTCATCTCGGCGACCTCCTTCACGTCGGACTGCCGGTACAGCGTCACGCGCTCGGGATCGATCCCGGCGGCGAGCAGGTCCAGCACCAGCTCCCGCGTGAACCCCGGGAGCTCGGCCGTGCGGTCGAAGTGGGTCGTGAGCATGTGCCAGTCGGCGACGAAGTAGAAGCACTCGTGCTCCTCCTGCAGGCGGAGCATGTTCTCGACGTTGCCGAACCAGTGGCCGACGTGCATCGGTCCCGTCGGCCGGTAGCCGGTCAGGACGCGCTGCTTGCGGGCGGTGGCGGTCTGTGAGGTCACGATGCCGGCAAGGATAGCGCGGGGACCCCGAGCCACTCGGGAGCGCTCAGCAGATCACGACGTCGGTACCGACGATGAGCCGGGTGACGAACTGGGCCAGGGCGCGGACGATCGCGAGGAACGGTCCCGAGAGCAGGAAGAAGATGACGAGGACGAACAGGACGAGGTACTGATCGAGGTTGGTGAAGACCTCGCGGGCCCGCGGTGGCAAGGCGGGCGCGAGGAGCTTCGCGCCGTCGAGCCCGGGCACCGGCATGAGCTGGAAGACGAACATGTAGACGTTGACGAGGAAGAACGCGTAGACGAGCATCGCCACGTCGCTCGGGTCACCGGCACGCAGCTCGACACCGAGGCCCGCTCGTAGGAGGGTCCCGGCGAGGACCGCGAGGAGGAGGTTCGCACCGAGTCCCGCGAGCATGACGACGGCCGTTCCGCTCCTCGCGCCCTTCAGCTGGTACGGGTCGAGCGGCATCGGCTTCGCGTAGGCGAAGATCGGGAGCAGGCAGAAGTTGCCCGACGCCACGAGGATGAGCACGAGGCCCGGCAGGACGAGGCTGCCGAACGGATCCACGAGCGGTCGAGGGTTCAGGCTCAGACGGCCCCACCGGCGCGGGCTCGGGTCGCCGAGTCGATCCGCGGCGAGCGCGTGTGCGTACTCGTGCAGGACGAGGCTCGGCACGAGCCCGACCAGCAGGAAGGCCGCGAACTTCAGGTTCTCCACCCGCCCCTCCCCGGTGCGCTTCGACTACCCGTACCAGCCGTGTACGAGCCCAACCGGCTCGACGAGCCCTTGCGACCACGTGATCGCTGCTAGGACCCGCTCGGCGCACGCGGCGGCGGCCTCGGCGTCGCGTGCGTGCACGGCGCCGATCTCCCGGCCTGCCTCCACGCGATCCCCGATCTTCGGCCGGAAGACGATACCGACCGCAGGGTCTACCGGGTCTCCCTTGCGCTTGCGACCGGCCCCGAGGTCGGCGCTCGCGTGGCCGATCGCCTCGGCGTCGACCGCGGCCAGGTATCCATCGGCCGGCGCGAGGATCGGGCGGACGACCGGCGCGCGGGGGAGCACGGACCACGGGTCGTCGACGACCCGTGGGTTCCCTCCCTGCGCCTGAACCATCCGACGGAACGCCTCGAGGGCGCCGCCCTCGTCCAGCGCGCGCTCGGCGCGCGAGCGAGCCTCCCCCACCTGGAGCCCGAGCAGCCGGGCCTGCGCCTCGACAGCGAACACCAGCGCCGCCTCACGGAGACGCCCGCGGTCCTCACCCCGCAGCAGCTCCACCGTCTCGACGATGTCGAGCGCGTTGCCGACGGCGCTTCCGAGGGGCTGCGACATGTCGGTCACCGCCACGCGGCATGCCCGACCCCAGTCCCGGGCGAGGGACGCGCACGCCTCGGCGAGCGCGCGGGCGTCCTCGACGGTCTTCATGAACGCGCCGCTCCCGGCCTTGACGTCGAGCAGGATGAGGTCGGTCCCGACCACCAGCTTCTTGGACATCACGCTCGACGCGATGAGCGGGATCGCGGGGACCGTCGCCGTCGCGTCGCGCAGGGCGTACAAGCGGCCGTCGGCCGGTACGAGATCGGCGGTCTGAGCGGCGACCACGCAGCCGATCTCCTCGACCTGGCGCTCGAACGCCTCGGGCTCGAGATCGGTGCGGAGGCCCGGGATCGCCTCGAGCTTGTCGAGGGTGCCGCCCGTGTGCCCGAGTCCGCGCCCGGAGAGCTTCGCGACCGCGAGCCCCAGCGCCGCCGCCAGGGGCGCGAACACGAGCGTCACGCCGTCGGCGACGCCGCCCGTCGAGTGCTTGTCCACCTTCGGCCGCGAGATCCCCTCGAGCGGGATGGTGCGCCCGGATCCCACCATGGCCCGCGTGAGCGCCAGGGTCTCGCCCGCGTCCAGCCCGCGGATGTAGGCAGGCCATGAGGAAGGCCGCGGCCAGGTAGTCGGGCACCTCGTCCCGAACGTAGGCGAGCACGAAACCCTCGATCTGCTCGGGCAGCGAGCGTGTGGCCGTCGCGCTTCGCGGCGACGACGTCCCTCGGGTCCTCGGCGCTCAAGGCGTCACCGGCCGATCTCCGCGGCGAAGCTGGATCCCGCCAGGTCCCACCGCAGCCCGAGCAGGTCCGCCGCCGTGGCTCCGAGGTCGGCGAACATCTCCCGTGCCCCCAGGTCGTAAGGGCCGCCGGACAGCCCGGCGACGAGCAGCGGCGTGCGCTCGCGCGAATGATCGGTGGAAGGCGTGGTGGGATCGCAGCCGTGATCGCCGGTAAGGAGCAGCACTCCCCCGTCGAGCGCGGTCACCAGCTCGGGGATCCTGCGGTCGAGCGCCTCCACCGCACGCGCGTAGCCCGGGGGGTCGTTCCGATGCCCGTACTTGCTGTCGAAGTCCACGAGGTTCGCGAAGACGAGCGCGGGAGCCGGGCGGCCCAGGTACTCGAGCGTGAGGTCGATGCCGTGGTCGTTCGAGTCGGAGTAGGCGGCTTCCGTCAAGCCACGCCCGGCGAAGATGTCCTGGATCTTGCCGACCCCGTACGTCGCGACGCCCGCCTCGAAGCACACGTCCAGCAGCGTCGGTCCCGGTGGTGGCACCGAGAAGTCGCGTCGCTCGGGCCTCCGCCAGAAAGAGCCCGGCTCACCGTCGAACGGGCGGGCGATCACTCGGCCGACGTTGTGTCCGCCGACGAGCAGCTCGCGCGCGGTTCGGCACCATGCGTAGAGGGTCTCGAGCGGCACCACGTCGACGTGACAGGCGATCTGGAAGACCGAGTCGCCGCTCGTGTACACGATCGGGCCGGCCCGTGCGCAGGTGCTCCTCCCCAAGGTCCGCGATGATCTCGGTGCCCGAGGCCGCGACGTTGCCGAGGATCTCGCGGCCGATCGCCCGCTCGAACGGCTCGACGATCTCGGCGGGGAACCCGTTCGGGTACAGCGGGAACGGGTGCTCCAGGACGATCCCGGCCATCTCCCAGTGACCCGTCGTCGTGTCCTTGCCCGCGGAACGCTCCGTCAGCCGGCCATGCGCCGTGCCGGGCTCCGCACGCGGTTCGACGCCCTCGATCCGTGTCAGCATCCCGAGGCCGAGCGCCCCGAGGTTCGGCGCGTCGATGCCACCGACCGCAGCCGCGCAGTTGCCGATCGTGTCCGAGCCCTCGTCTCCGTACGCGGCCGCATCGGGTGCGTCGCCAACGCCGAACGAGTCGCAGACGAGGACCAGGACCCGAGGCACCCGAGCACGACTCAACTGCCCTCACCCCTGCGCTTGCAGTCGATGCACAGGATGGCCCACGGCAGCGCCTCGAGCCGCTCGATCGCGATCGGCTCACCGCATCGTTCGCACGGGCCATAGGTGCCGAGATCCATCTTCGTGATGGCGCGGCTCACCCAGCGCAGGTTGGCGCGGAGTGCCTTCATCACCGAGAGGGTCCGCGCGCGCTCGGCCGTGGCGTGTGCACTGTCCGCGAACCCGTGCTCGACATCGATCTCGGCGTCGTCGGAGTCGGGGTCGCCGCCCTGATCCCCGATCTCCTTGCGCAGGTTGTCCCGCTGCAGCTCGAGCGCCGCGCGCAGTTCGGTCAGCTTCTCCTGGGTGATGGTCACGCCGGATCCCTCCTCCGAGCGGGCGACCGTCGTGCCCGCGGATGTGCCGTGTAGTAGACCTCTCGAAGATGCTCCCTCGTCACCAGCGTATAGACCTGGGTGGTGGCCACGCTGGCGTGACCGAGGAGCTCCTGCACCACCCGCACGTCGGCTCCACCTTCGAGGAGGTGGGTCGCGAACGAATGCCGAAGCGTGTGCGGCGTCACGCGACGCTCGATCCCGCTCCCCTTCACCGCCTTCGCCAGGATCCCGGCCACGCCCTGCCGCGTGAGCCGCCCTCCGCGCTGGTTGAGGAACAGGGCGGCCCGTGAGCGTGCCGACGCGAACTCCGGCCGCGCGCGGCGGTGGTAGGCGTTGATCGCGTCGATCGCGTACCTGCCGATGGGGACCTCGCGCTCCTTCGAGCCCTTGCCGAGCACGCGGACGCTGCCGCCGTCCAGGTCCACGTCGTCGACGTCCATGCCGACGAGCTCGGAGACGCGGAGGCCGGCGCCGTAGAGCGTTTCGAGCACGGCCCGGTCACGGAGCCCCACGGGCGTGCCTTCGTTGGGAGCGGCCAGCAGGCGCAGGACGTCCTCGACCGGCAGGGGCCGCGGCAACGACCGGGGCAGCCGGGGCCGCACGACGGCCGCCGTTGGATCCTGCTCCGCGTTGCCTTCACGTAGGAGGAACCGGTGGAAGGATCTGACCGCCGAGAGAGCCCGCACGACCGAGCTCGCGCGGTAGGGCAGGCCGTCGCCGTGGGTCGAGGCCGACAGGCCGGCGACGAACGCGGCCACCGCGTGCTCGTCGGCACGTCGAGCGTCCCGGACCCCACGCCCGCGCAGGAAGACCGCGTAGCGGGAGAGGTCGCGCCGGTACGCACCGAGGGTGTTGTCGGCCAGACCTCGCTCGACCGTCAGATGGTCGAGGTACCGCTGGATCTGGTTCGCGAGAGCATCCGTCATGAGAGACGCGAGCAGGTCAGGCCAGGCCGTCGACGAGCGACCCAAGCTCCGTGGAGGTCAGACCGTGCGCCTCGGCGACGCCGAGGTTCGTCACGTACCCCCGATAGACGTTCACGCCGAGCCCGAGCGCCGGGTCCTCGCGGATCGCGGCCTCGAGCCCTCTCGATGCGATCTCGATCGTGTAAGGCAGCGTCACGTTCGTGAGGGCGTAGGTCGAGGTCCGCGGCACGGCGCCGGGCATGTTGCCGACGCAGTAGTGGACGACGTCGTGCTCGACGTAGACCGGGTTCGAGTGCGTCGTGACGTGGGCCGTCTCGACGCACCCGCCCTGATCGATCGAGATGTCCACGATGACCGAGCCGGGGCGCATCGCCCGTACCATGTCCTCGGTGACGAGGTGCGGCGCCTTCGCGCCGGGGATCAGGACGGCGCCGATCACCAGATCGGCCTCGAGCACCAGGCGCTCGATGGCGAGGTCGCTGCTCATCACGGTCTGGATCCGCCCGCGCTGGATCTGGTCCACGTACCGTAGGCGGTCGACGTTCTTGTCGAGCACGACGACCTCCGCCTCCATGCCGGCCGCGATCCATGCCGCGTTCAGGCCGGCCATCCCGGCACCGATGACGACCACCTTGGCCGGCTCCACGCCAGAGGCGCCGCCCATCAGCACGCCGCGGCCGCCCGACGGCCGCTCGAGGTACTTGGCGCCCTCCTGGGGAGCCATCCGACCGGCGATCTCGCTCATCGGAGCGAGCAGCGGCAGCCGGCCGTCCCCGAGCTCCACCGTCTCGTACGCCACCGACGCGACCTGCCGCTCCGCGAGGAACTCCGTGAGCGCCTTGTCGGCGGCCAGATGCAGGAAGGTGAAGAGCAGGTGGCCCGCCCGGAACCGCGCGTACTCCTCCGCCTGTGGCTCCTTGACCTTCACGATCATGTCCGCGGCCGCGAAGACGGCGTCGGCGTCGGGCAGGACGCGGGCGCCCGCCGAAGCGAAGGCCTCGTCGGGCAGCGCCGAGCCGAGACCGGCGCCCGTCTCGACCACAACCTCGTGCCCCGCTCGGGTCAGCTCGCGGACGCCCTCGGGGGTCGCCGCGACCCGGTACTCGTTGTCCTTGACCTCTTTCGGGATCCCGACGATCACGGCGATCCTCCTCGGCGTCGGTCCACGGGTCGGTGTCGAGTCTCGGTGCGACCCAAGCCTACCGAACCAGGCGACGCCCCCACGACGGGGCGAGGTCAGCGCCCCAGGCCCCGTGCGTCCGCGAGGAGCAGGGCGAGCGCGGTCTTCATGTCTCGCACGCGGCCGGCCCGGGCCGCCGCCAAAGCCTCGGGGAAGAGCACGCGGATGAGCTCGATCCCCTCCTCGGGCTCGGTCTCGGGCTCGTTCCCGACGGTCGCGACGAACAGGTGGTCGTACTCGTCGGTGAACCCGGCCGACGAGAAGTAGCCGCCGAGGAACTCGATGGTCCGGTGCCGGTAGCCCGTCTCCTCGAGCAGCTCCCGGGCGGCACACGACAGCGCGTCCTCGTCGCGCTGGTCCAGGAGCCCCGCCGGGATCTCGACGAGCGGCTGCCCGATCGCGGGACGCGGTTGGCGGACGAGCACGACCTCACCGTCGGGCGTGAGCGGAAGCACCGCCGCCGCCCCCGGGTGTCGGACGACGTCGTACTCGCCCTCGGAGCGCGTCTGGACCTCCACACGGATGATCCTGCCGCGGTAGGCCTCGCGCGTCCGGACCGGCTCCACGCCGGGGCCTACCCGACGACCAGCGGTTGCTCGGCGCGCGCCTTCCGCCGGGCGCGCGCGGCTCCGACGAACTCTCGGAACAGCGGGTGTGGGCGCGTCGGTCGGGAACGGAACTCAGGGTGGAACTGACCTGCGACGAAGAACGGGTGCTCCGGCAGCTCGATGATCTCGACGAGGCGACCGTCGGGCGACAGGCCCGAGAAGACGAGCCCGTTCTCCGAGAGCACGTCGTGGTAGGCCGGGTTCACCTCGAAGCGATGACGGTGTCGCTCGTACACGACCGGCTCCCCGTACGCCTCGGCCGCGAACGTCCCCGGTGTCAGATGGCAGGGCTGCGCGCCCAGGCGCATCGAGCCGCCGAGATCGGTCACGTTCTTCTGCTCGGGCAGCAGATCGATGACCGGATGCGGTGTGGCCGGGTCGAACTCGGAAGAGTTGGCATCTCCCGAGGCCGCAGACGTTGCGGGCGAACTCGATCACCGCGCACTGCAACCCGAGGCAGATGCCGAGGAACGGGACACCGTGCTCGCGCGCGTACCGGATCGCGTCGACCTTGCCCTCGACGCCTCGCACGCCGAACCCGCCCGGCACGAGGATCCCGTCGGCCTCCGAGAGGGCGTCCGTACCGCCGTTCTCGGCGAGGTCGTCGGAGGCGACCCAGCTGATCTGGACCGCCGCCCCGTGATGGAAGCCCCCGTGCTTCAGCGCCTCCATCACCGACAGGTAGGCATCGCGTAGGTTCACGTACTTGCCGACGATCGCGATGTGGACGGGGTCGGCGGCCGCGTCGATCCGCTCGACGAGGCTCTTCCACTCCGAGAGGTCCGGCGGCGTCTCGATCCGCAGATGGTCGGCGAGGACCTCGTCGAGTCCCTCGCGCTGCAGGACGAGCGGCACCTTGTAGATCGATGGCGTGTCGGGCGCGCTCACCACGCCCGACATCGGCACGTCGCACAGCAGCGAGATCTTCTCCTTCAGGTGGCGCCCGATCGGCCGGTCCGATCGGCACACGATCGCGTCGGGCTGGAGACCGAGCGATCGCAGCTCCTTCACGGAGTGCTGCGTCGGCTTGGTCTTCAGCTCTCCCGAGGGGCCGATGAACGGCATGAGGGACACGTGCACGAACGCGCAGTTGTCGCGGCCGACCTCGTTGCGGAGCTGGCGGATCGCCTCCAGGAACGGCAGGGACTCGATGTCGCCGACAGTGCCGCCGATCTCGACGATGAGCAGGTCGGCGGCCTCGGTCTCGGCGTACGAGCGGATCCGCTCCTTGATCTCGTCCGTGATGTGCGGGATGACCTGCACGGTCTTGCCGAGGTAGTCACCCCGGCGCTCCTTCTGGATCACGGTCGAGTAGATCGAGCCGGTCGTGACGTTCGAGCCGCGGTGCAGGTTCTCGTCCGTGAACCGCTCGTAGTGCCCGAGATCGAGATCGGTCTCGGCGCCGTCGTCGAGGACGAAGACCTCGCCGTGCTCGAACGGGTTCATCGTGCCGGGGTCGACGTTGACGTACGGGTCGAGCTTCTGGAGGGCGACCCGAAGGCCGCGGGACTTGAAGAGGCGACCGAGCGAGGCGGTGGTGATCCCCTTGCCGAGGCCCGAGGCGACCCCGCCGGTCACGAAGATGTACTTCGGCTGCTTCTTCACCTCGGGACCGCATGCTAACAGAGGGGCCCGACGAGCCGGGTCGTTCCACTCGGAAATCCGTCCCGTCGGTCGAGAAAGTCGGTCGCTCAGCCCGCCGTACGCACGCGTCCGAGTCGATCCAGCCACCGGAGCGGTGGCGCACCGTCGATCACCCGCGACAGCGTCACCGTGTCGGCGAGCACGTTGAGCGCGACGGCACACCCAGCCGCCACGACCACCCCAAGATCCGACATCGTCGCGTACAGGGCGAGTCCGGCGGCGAAGCCGAGCGGGTTCGAGCCCGCGTCGCCGAGCATCGCCCGCTCTCGCAGATCGAGCGGGAGCACGAGCGCTCCGGCCACCAGCATGCCCACGACCGACGGCGCCTCGGAGGGCCTCCCCGCGAGGACGAAGACCAGCGCCACGGGGAGGAACGCCTTCAGCGCCCGTCCCGGACGGACGTCGAGGCCGTTCCACACGTTCGTCGCGGCCGCGAGGAGCACCACCCCGCTCGCCGTCACCCATCCCGGCCGGGCCGGTTGGAGGGCGATGACGACGGCCGCCGCCCCGAGCGCGACGAGCAGCTTCAGGATCCCCGTCGTCATGTGGCCGTCGAGCAGAGCCCGAACGTGGCCCCGAAGACCCCGGGGCCCGATCGGCACCACGTCGTCGATGAGACCCGCGGCCGAGACCAGGAGCAGCCCCACCAGGGCTCCCCAGGCTGTCGCCCCACCTCCGCGGAGGATCGCGCACCCCGCGGTCCAGCCGATGGCGAGCACGTCGAGCACCGCCCACAAGATCCGCGGAAGCGGAACACCTCGGTGGTTCTCGACCGCGAGCCGCCCCCACCTCATCGCAGACCCAGGGCCCTCGGCGCGACCGCGAGGAGGATGTCGAGCCCCTGGCGACCACGGTGCACGAAGCCCCGCAGATCCCGCCCCGTTGGCCGATGCGAGAGCGCGACCGGCACCTCGACCACGCGTAGGCCGGCTCGAACCGCGTCGATGGTCATGGCGGTCTCGACGCCGAAGCCGCGCGCGACCGGCCGGCATGTGGCCAGAGCACCGGCGCTTATCGCGCGCTGGCCCGAGAGCGGCTCGGTCGCCTCGAAGCCGCAGAGCATCCCGATGGCCCTCGCGGCCAGGCGCTTCACGACCCCGAAGCCTCCCCCCTGCCCCGGGGGGAACGTCGCGACGGCCAGGTCGGCATCTCCCGCGAGCACCGGCCCGAGGACGGACGCGAGCGCGCCGGCCGTCTCGCCGAGGTCCGCATCCGCCAGGAGCCACACGTCCGGGCTCGGCAGCCGGCGCAGCGCGCCCTCGAGCGCCCTGCCTTTGCCGGCGGCACGGGGGATCTGCAGCACGACGGCCCCGGCCGCGAGCGCCTCGGATGCGGTCGCGTCGGTCGACCCGTCGTCCACGACCACGACCTCGTCGACGACGGGGATCTCGCGCAGGGCGGTCACCGTCGCGCCGACCCGGTCCGCCTCGTCCCGCGCGGGCACGAGGGCTACGACGTGGGGGCTCACGGCAGGGGCGGGAGGGGCGTGGCGTCGCCCTTCACACCGTAGTCGCCGCCGTCGCCCGTCAGATGCAGCCGCTGGAGTCCGAGCACGAGCGCGGCCCCTCCGCGGCTCTCGTCGAGGTCGTCGACGGTCACCAGGCCGTCCACACCGCCGGCCCGCAGCAACGGGACGAAGGGGACGACCGTTCCGACCGACTCACCGGCGGCGACCGCCAGACCCAGGTCGGCGAGGCGCTCGACGAGCGGGATGGCGAAGTCCTCCGGATGCATCAGCGGGTCCTCCTGGCTCCCGCCCGCGACCACGACCACCATCTGGTCGATCCCGCCGATCGTCGCGAGCGTCTCGTCGGAGACGTTCGCGTCCACGGGCGCGAGATAGCCCTCGGCCAGGAGCAGGTGCAGCAGGTCGATGTTCGATGGGTCCCCACGCCGGTCGCCGCTCGCGAGGCGATCGGCGATGGCCTCGGCGGCCAGGCGTGGCAGGTCCTCCGGAGCGGCACCGGGGAGCGAGAGGAGCTCCGCGAGCGCGGTCTGGGCGTCCGGGTCTTGAGGTGCCAGCGTCTCCCGAGCCGAGAGCACCACCGCGGTCGCCCCGGCCTCCTCGAGCGCTTGGCGCGTCCCGGTCACGACCGCATCCTCGACGCCGTCCTGGGCGATCACCACGACCTGCTGCCCGAGGAGCCGACCCTCGGTCAGGTGTGGGAGCGCGGCGTCGTTGAAGAGCTGCTCGGCCGCGAGCTGGTCACGGAGCCCGCTCACCTGACCCCGCAGGTCGTCCATCGCCCTGCGCTGGTCCTGGACGTCCTTGCGAAGCTGATCGACGAGCTTGGGTTGGATGAAGGCGCTCCCGGCGAGCATGCCGAGGGCCAGTGCGAGGAAGATCGCCACGATCGTCACCACGTGCTGGCGGAGCGAGATCACAGGAGGCCCCGGAGCTCGAAGAACCACTGCCGCGCCTGGTCCAGCAGCAGGGTGACGTACAGGCGGAGCGAGGGCGACACGAGGATCACCAACGCCATCGCGAGCAGCGCACCCGCGACCAGCAACATGGCGTCCCGCGTTCGGATCCTCGGCGAGTACACGCGGGACACCCCCTTGGCATCCATGAGGATCTCGCCGACGCGCAGGCGCACGAGGAACGTGCTCGACATCCCCTCCCGGCCCTTGTCCAGGAACTCGCGGAGGTTCCCATGGCTGCCCACGGCCACGATCGTCTCGGCGCCCCTCTCGTGCGCGAGCAGGAAGGCCACGTCCTCGCTCGTGCCCGCCGCCTGCACGACCTTGTACGGCACGCCGAGCGCGTCGAGGCGTGCCCGGCCCGGCGCGTGTCCGTCCTGATAGGCGTGGAGGACGACCTCCGTCGGGATGCGGCGTCGGAACCGTCCTCGCGGCCGCAGCGCGATCCGCAGCGCCGCGTCGGAGACGCTGTCCATGTCTCCGACGATCACATCCGGACGGTATCCGGCTTCTACGAGGGTATCGGCCCCACCGTCAACCCCAACGAGCAGTGGCCGGACGTCGCGGATGTATGGGCCGAGCACGGCGAGGTCCTCCCGGTCGTTGTAGCCTCGCACGACCACCAAGACCGAGCGTCCGCTCACGTCGTGCTCGAGCGCCGGCAACCCGGCCCCGCCGAACAGGAGGTCGCGCTCGCGCTGGATGTAGTCCATGGTGTTGCGCGCGAAGCTCTCGAACCGGTCCGCGAGGCCGAGCTGGGCCTCCGCCATCGCCTCGCGGACCGAGCTCTCGCTCTGACGGATCCCGACGCCCACCAGGCGGTCGCCCACGTAGACGCGGTCGCCCTCGAGGCGGAGTACGTCACCCTCGCGGACCTTGCGGAGCAGCAGCGGGCCGACCGCGTCGACGAGTGGGATCCCGGCCTCGAGCAGGATCAGGGGGCCGAGGTTCGGATACCGCCCGCCGATCGAGTGCCCGGCGTTCACCACGCCAGCCACGCCGGCCGCGACGAGGCCCTCCGCCGAGACGCGGTCCAGATCCTCGTGGTCGATCACGGCGATCTCGCCGGGGCCCAACCGCTGGACCAGGCGTTTCGTTCGCGCGTCGGCGCGGGCGAGCCCCGATCGGGCCCGCTCGCGCCGAGGCGGGCGCCGCAAGAAGCCTCGGGTCTTGGACGTGGCCGTGGGAGACCTCCCCTCGGGGCTGCCGACCGCCGGAGCTCCGTACGGCAAGCGTAAACGACCGGGCGGTTGCCTCGAGCCTCGGCGGCTCGCTCTCAGCGCTTGGAGGCCGGCCGGCGGCCCGGGCGCCTCATGCCCGTGGACGCCTTGACCCTGGCCGCCTCGGCGAGGAGTTCCTCGGCGTGGGTGGCGGCGACCTCGCTCTCGGGCAGGCCGGAGAGCATCCGGGACAGCTCAGCGATCCGACCCCCGTCGTCCAGGACCTCGACCGAGGCCCTCCCCGCCTGCTTGCGGACCCGGACGTGACGATCGGCGAACGCTGCGATCTGCGGCAGGTGCGTCACGACCACGACCTGCCGCCGCCCCGCGAGACGGGCGAGCCGGCGGCCCACCGCGACGGCCGCGCGGCCACCGATCCCCTGGTCCACCTCGTCGAACACCAGCGTCGGCACGTCGTCCAGGTCCACCAGAACGCTCCGGCAGGCCAGCATCGTGCGGGAGAGCTCGCCTCCCGAGGCGACCTTCGACAGCGGCAGCAGCGGCTGCTCGGGGCCGCCCGAGAAGCGGAACTCGGCGCGCTCGCTCCCCGTTGCGGTGAGCTCCGGCTGTGGCTCGAGGAAGACCTCGACCTCGGCTCCCGCCATGCCGAGCTCGTGGAGCTCTGCCCGCACGGCCTCGGCGAGAGCCGGCGTCGCGGCTCCCCGCCCCCGGCTCACCTGCTCGGCGAGACCGGTGACCTCGCGCTCGGCCACCGCGACCTCGGCGGCTACCGTGTCGCGCCGAGACCCCCCGCCCGAAAGCTCGCCCATGCGCACCCTTGCGCGCTCCAGGAAGGCGAGCACCTCCTCCTCCCCGTTCCCGTACTTGCGCTCGAGATCCCGGAGGGCGGCGAGGGCTCCTCGGACCTCCTCGAGTCGCTCGGGATCGAGGAGGATCCGCTCCGCGTAGCCACGCACGTCCCGAGCGAGCTCCGCCGATTCCTCGGCGAGGGCGGAGGCACGGTCCGCGAGGTCCGCGGCCGAACGGTCGATCTCTCGCGCCGCCTGCAGCGCGGCCGCCGAGACATGGATGGCGTCCGTGCCGGCGTCATCGCGCGACAGGGCCGCTTCCGCCGCCGCCGCCAGATCGACGAGGCGCTCCGCGTACGCGAGCCGCGACTCCTCGGCCTCGAGCCGGGCGCGCCGACCGGGTTGGGGGCCAACGGTCTCGATCTCACGGATCTGATACGCGAGGAGGTCGAGCTCGCGCTCTCGCTCGCGCGTTCCGCGATCCAGGTCCCCCAGCTCGCCCCGCAGCCGGCGCAGTCGGGCGTGGGCCGACGCGAGCCGCTCGAGCGTGGCGAGATGCTCCGCACCCGCGAACCGGTCGAGGAACAGGGTCTGGGCGGTGGCGGTGAGGAGCCGCAGGCCTTGATGCTGCCCATGCAACTCGACGAGTCCGCCGCCAAGCTCGGTCAGAGCCGAGACCGGCGCGAGCTGGCCTCCCAGGCGAGCGGTGCTTCGACCGTCGGCTCCGACGCGGCGCGCGACGAGGACCTCTCCATCCTCTGCCCAGCCCCCCTCGGACGCTGCCGGCGTGGCATCGAAGCGTGCCTGCACCTGAGCGGCCGGCGCTCCGGGACGGACGAGCGACGCGGTGGCCCGTCGCCCGAGTGCGAGCGCGAGCCCCACCGTGACCAGCGTCTTGCCGGCCCCTGTCTCGCCCGTGAGGACGTTCAGGCCGGGGTCGAGCTCGAGATCGAGGTCCTCGATGACGCCGAGGCCACTGATGTGCAGCTCGCGGAGCACGGCCCGATGCTATCCCGCGGGGCTCACACGGACGGGCCGACGTGCCCGGGATCGTCCCCCGGCAGACCGAACTTCTCACGCACGAGGGCGTGGAAGTCGGGCGCGTCCTCGCGGCGGACCATGAGGGCAGGGCTGGGCGAGCGCCCGATCCGCACGCGAGCGCCGACCGGCAGCTCGAGGCTCTCTCGCCCGTCCGCGGACAGGAGGCCGTCCTGCTCTCCCACCACCTCGAGCGTCACGCGCTCGCCCGCATCGAGCACGAGCGAGCGGTCGAACACCATGTGCGCCGCGACCGGGGTGACCAACAGGCACGGAAGTGTCGGCGTGACGATCGGCCCGCCGCTCGAGAACGAGTACGCCGTCGAGCCCGTCGGGGTCGCGACGATGACCCCGTCGGCCGAGAAGGTGGTCACGTAGGCATCGTCCACGTAGACGGCGAGGCGAACCAGACGATGGCGAGCCTTCTTCTCCACGATGATCTCGTTCAGCGCCCACTGCGGCTCGAACGAGGTGGGGCCGTCGGCCTCGGCGACCACCGCGATCCGCTCTTCGATCGGCATCGTGCCGTCGAGCGCGCGTTGCAGCAGCGCCGGCGCCTCGTCGGGTTCGACCTCCGTCAGGAACCCGAGCCGACCGACCTTCACGCCAAGGATCGGGCACGAGACCCGCGAGGCGACGTGGGCGGCGTGCAGGAAGGTACCGTCGCCACCAACCGAGACGATCAGATCGAGCCCGTCGGCGAAGACGCGGGCACGGGCGTCGTCGCCGGTGTTCTCGTCGCGGAACCAGCGACAGTCGATCCCGCGCTCCTCGAGCCAGCCGACGAGGCGGTCGGCGGCGAAGTGCGCCGCCTCTCGGTCCGGGTGCACGATGAAGCCGACACGTTTCACCTCGCGCCTCCGTTCGATCTTCCGCCCCTCACGCCGCCCCTCCGATCCTGGCTGCTTCGGCGATCGCGGCTTCGACGTCGGGCCGTGGGCTCGCCGGCCCGTTGACCGCGTGGAGCGGGAACTCGACGTTGCCGGCCGGTCCCAGCAGTGGAGAGGGCATCACGCCGACGACCGCGAGACCCGTTGCCCGACAGGCGTCGATCACATGGTCGATCGCGCGGCGCCAGACATCAGGATCGCGCACCACCCCGCCGCGCCCGACGTCTCGCGCACCCGCCTCGAACTGCGGCTTCACGAGCAGGACGAGATCGGTGTCTCGGGCCGCCACGCGCGCGAGCGCCGGCACGACGAGCGTGAGCGAGATGAAGGACAGGTCGCCGACGATGAGGCCGGGCGCGAACGGCAGGTCCTGCGGGCCGAGGTTCCGCGCATTCGTACGATCGAGCACCGTGACCCTCGGGTCGCTCCGCAAGGTCCAGGCGAGTTGCCCGTAGCCGACGTCGACCGCGACGACGTGCGCGGCTCCGCGCCGCAGCAGGCAATCCGTGAACCCACCCGGTCGAGGCCCCGGCGTCCAGGCACTCGCGCCCCGAGGGGTCCACCTGGAACCGGTCCAATGCGGCATCGAGCTTCTGTCCCCCCCGCGAAACGAAGCGCCGGGGCGACGCGACGAGCTCGATGGGCTCCGCCGGCTGGACCAGCGTCGAGGGCTTCTCGGCGACCCGGCCGCCGATGCGGACCAGACCATCCCGCACGGCCGTCTGCGCCTCGGTCCGGGACACAGCGAGACCTCGCCGGACGAGCTCCGCGTCCAGCCGACGACGGGTCACGACGTCGGTGCTCAGGCGCCCTCGCCCGCCGGGGCGGGCGTGGAGACGACCGCCTGCGGCGCCTCTCGGCCGGCTTGGCCGCAGGCTTCTTCGGCGCGGGCTTCTTCGCAGCGGACCGCTTCTTGGTCGTCGAGCGCTTCGGGCCGCCGCGCTCCAGCTCGCGAACGCGCTTCTTCAGCGCGTCGACCTCGTCCTTGCTCGCCACGCCCATGGCCGACAGCTGCGAGCGGACCTCGCTGCGGACAACGTCCGCGATCCGCTGACGGTTCTTGTTCGACCACTCGAGGAGGTCCTGTGCGGTCTTCGAGATCTGCTCCTTGCCCTCGCCCCGCATGACGGACCTCGCGAGCTCTTGCGCCTTCGCGGGCGACAGCTTGCCGACCGCCGCCTCGACGATCTTCCGGACGTCACCGATGGTGGTCATCACGCCATCCTCCTCGGAGCCGGTCCCCCACCAGGATACGTCGTCGCGTCGTACCCCTCCCGCGCCTGAGCGCACTGCTACCCTTCGCCGGTGGCGAGTCGAGCGCGTGAGGCCGGCGCATGATCCCTATCCGAGATGCGAACCCCACCCGCCGGACCCCTTGGGTCACGCTCGCACTCATCGCCGCGAACGTCTTCGTCTTCCTCGTGTGGCAGCCGACGTTCGGGACGCCGGGCGAGCAGCAGGCCTTCTTCTACTGCAACGCCGAGATCCCGTGGGAGGTCTCCCACCAGACGAACCTGGCGTCCGGCGGGGCCGACGCTCGACGGGCGCTCGACGCGGGGCTCGGCCAGGGCTCCGGGCGGGAGATCCAGCGCTTCCTGCAGCGCGAGTGCCCCGGACAAGAGCTGGCTCGCGTCCGTGTTCGTCGCGATGTTCCTGCACGGCGGGTGGGTGCACATCGGCGGCAACATGCTCTTCCTGTGGGTCTTCGGGAACAACGTCGAGGACCGCCTCGGGCGCATCCTGTTCATCGGCTTCTACCTGCGTCGGGGGCCTTGCGGCGATGCTGCTCCACCTGGCCTTCGACGCGGGGTCGACGCTCCCGACCGTCGGCGCTTCGGGGGCCATCGCCGCGGTGCTCGGCGCGTACCTCGTCCTCTTCCCACGGGCACGCGTCACCACGCTCGTGATCTTCTTCTTCATCACCTGGATCGAGCTTCCCGCCTCGGTCGTCCTGGTCGGGTGGTTCGTGCTCCAGGTCTTCAGCGGGGTGGGACAGCTCGGCACCGAGCTGACCGGAGGGGTCGCGTACTGGGCACACATCGGCGGCTTTGCGTTCGGCGCGGGGACCACGTGGCTGTTCCTGCGGGGTCGGCGCCTCCGGGGGCCGTCCCTGCCTCCCCGGCCCGACTACCGGTGAGCCGTGGAGATCCAACAGCAAGGCGCTGACGTCGCGGCCGACGTAGGTCGGCCGCAGATCGGCCGCCTCGGCTTCCTCGTTCGTCGTGGCGCCCGAGAGGACGAGCAGGGAGTCCCACCCGAGCGCCCGCGCGCCGGCGATGTCGGTCTCGAGCCGGTCCCCGACCACGAGCGGACGTTCGCCGCCCACCCGCCGCACGGCGGCGAGGTACAGCGGTGGGTGAGGCTTGCCGACGACCTCCGGCGCGACACCGGTCGTCGTGGTCACGACCGCCAGGATGGCGCCCGCGCCGGGCCAGAGCCCATCGGGAGCCGGGTACGACCGATCCGCGTTCGTTGCGACGAGCCGGGCACCCCGCTGCACGAGCAACGAGGCCTCCTTCAGCTTGTCGTAGGTCACCTCGCGGTCCCATCCGATCACCACGCACTCGGCCGTCTGGGGCTCCCCGTCGAGGATCTGGATCCCGGCCTCGGCGAGAGCGCTGCGGATCCCGTCCTCACCCACCACGAACGCCTCTCTGACGCCCGCCGCCGCGAGCAGGTCCGCGGTGGCGAGCGCCGAGGTCACGACCTCGTCGGCTCGCGCCGCGTAGCCGTGACCGACGAGCTTGTGGGCCACCTGGTCCGGTGTCCGCGCGGAGTTGTTGGTGACGAACGCGATGCGGTGCCCGTCGGCTCGCAGCGTCGCGAGGGTCTTCGGGCCCCCCGGCACCGTCTCGTTCCCTCGGAACAGCACGCCGTCCAGATCGAGCAGCACGACGTCGTAGCGATCGGCGAGGCGCATCAGTGGGCCAGCCGCGCGAGTGCCGTGCGGTAGTCGCCCGCGCCGGGGCGCATCGCCACGGCCATCTTGAGGTGCGCGAGCGCACGACGGCGCTCGCCCGTGCGCTCGCAGGCGAGCCCGAGCGCGAAATGAGCGTAGTCGTTCGCCGGATCCAGGGCGACGGCCTTGGCGAACTCGCGCCTCGCGCGACCGGTTCGGCCGGACATGAACAGCGCACGCCCGAGCGCCTCACGGATCGAGCCCTTCTCCGGCTCGAGGAGCTTCGCGCGCCCCAGGAGGAGGGCGGCCTGATGTGGATGTCCGTCGCGCAGCAGCTCGGTCCCACGCGAGTAGAGGTCGTACGCGGTCTCCCGCTCGAGGTCGGGGGGTCTGCTATACAAGGCGCGTGTCCAACGTCTCTCCGTTCGTGGGACTGCTGTTCGACCAAGCGCGCGTCGGCTCACTGGATCTCGTGACGACACCGCCCTACGACGTGATCTCGCCGCTCGAGCAGCGCCGTTTCCGTGACCTCAGTCCCTACAACGTCATCCGCCTCGAGCTCGGGGAGGATCTCCCGGGCGACGACGAGGCGGACAACAAGTATAGGAGGGCCGCCGAGGACCTCGGCCGGTGGCGTGCTGAAGGCGTGCTCCGCTCCACCGAGCGTCCGGTCTTCTACGCCTACGAGATGCGCTTCTTGCTCCACGGAAGACCGCGGCGCGTGCGCGGGGTGATCGGCGCCGTCGAGCTGGAGGACTGGGGCGGGTCGATCCTGCCGCACGAGCGCACGATGGAAGGGCCCGTCGAGGACCGGCTCCGTCTGGTGCGCGCCGTGAGGGCCAACCTGTCGTGCATCCAAGCGGTCTTCCGTGGCCCGGTTCAGCCGCTCGCCGACACGCTCGAACGCGCGAGCCTACGCCCCCCCGATGCGAGGACGGTCGACGAGTCGGGCGTCGAGCATCGCATGTGGCTCCTCGATCGGACCGAGGCCGACATCGAGGCCTGGCTCGCCGACGAATCGATGATGATCGCCGACGGACACCATCGATACACGATGTCGCTCCGGTATCGGGATGAGATGCGCGAAGGCTACGGTTCCGGCCCCTGGGACCGCGTGATGATGCTCCTCGTCGACTCGGAGATCGAGGATCCGCCCGTGCTTCCCTACCACCGGGTGCTCGCGACCGGTGACCCCGGGGATACGGGCACCCACGTCCTGGACCTGCACGAGATCTTGGATGCGGTCGACGACGAGCAACTGCACCTACGGGGTCGTGACCCTCGACCAGGGTGTGCTCTCGCACCACGTCGTGCGGCTCGAGGGCAGACCGCCAACCGTCTGCGTGCTCCACGAAGGGCCTCTCGCACGCCGCGACGATGCCCTCGGCTTCACCCACGACGCGGTCGAGGCGGAGGAGGCCGTGCGGCATGGCGGGGCGGCGGCCGCCTACATCTTGCCGAGGACGAACGCTCTGCGGATCCGTGCCGTCATCGACCGCGGCGAGCGGCTCCCTCAGAAGTCCACCTTCTTCTGGCCGAAACCACGCAGCGGGATGGTGCTACGGCCGCTGGACCCCGAGGCGCCTGACCCGAGGAAGTGAGGACGCGAGCTCGCCTACTCCGTCGCCGGTACCTCCAGCTTCTTGATCCCCATCGCCACCACTTCCGTCAGGCTGCGAGCCCCGGCTCCGCTCCGGTAGAACCGCCGGACCAGCTGCCCGTGAACCAGGACGTCGTCGCCCTTGGCGATGCCCTTCAGGGCTCGCTTGCCGACGTCCCGATGCCACGCGGCGACCGGGAGGGGGAGGAGGCGCTTCCCCGCCTCCGGAACGGAGAGCCTGAGCTCGGTGACCTCGTCGCCTGACGGCATCCGGCGCTCGACCGGGTCTGCCGCGACCGTGCCCGCGAGCACGACCACGTTGACCGTCACCATCTCGGCCCTCCCTCTCCCGTGGGGGAAGAGGGAGACGGTAGCACCCGCCACCGACACGCCTGGAGCCTTGCGTCCTGACGATGCTGCGCGGGAGCCCTGGCGCCGGTCGCACGAGCGTGCCCGCCCTAGACTCGGTCCATGGAGCCGGTCATCTTCGAGGTCGCACCCGGTCTCACGGCGATCGACACCTTCTACGGCGGGCGCGAGCGCTGCACCGCCGCCTACCTCCTCGCCGCCGATGAACCGGCCATCGTCGAGACGGGACCGACGACCTCGGCCGGGCACGTCGTCACGGGGCTCGACCATCTCGGCATCGGGCCCGAGGATCTCGCACACATCGTGGTGACCCACATCCACCTGGACCATGCGGGGGGCGTGGGGCGTCTCGCGAGGGTCTTCCCTCGAGCGACCATCTGGGTGCACGAGCGTGGCGCTCCGCACCTGGAGGACCCGACGAGACTCGTCTCCAGCGCCACCCGCCTCTACGGCGAGATGCAGATGGCCTCGCTCTTCGGTCCGGTCGAGCCGGTGCCTGGTGACCGGATCCGCCCGCTGGCCGACGGCGACCGGATCGGGCTCGGGGGCCGGTTCCTCGACGTGATCGATACGCCGGGGCACGCCTCGCACCACGTCGCCCTCACCGACTCCGTCACTGGTGCCGTGTTCACGGGTGATGCGCTCGGGATCCACGTCCCGGACGTCCGAGCCCTACGGCCGGCGACGCCGCCACCCGACTTCGACGTCGAGCTCGCCGTGAGCAGCATCGAGCGGATCCGCGAGCGTGCCCGCGAGAGCATGGTGCTCTTCTCCCATTTCGGCCCCGTCACCGAGGTCCAGCGCATCTGCGATCTGGCGGTCCGCCGAACACGGAGCTGGGCAGAGGCCGTTCGGATCGCGCTCGAGCACACGGACGACCTCGACGAGATCGTGGCGCTCCTGGAGGACGAGGCTCGGCGCGACGTCGAGACCGGGGCCGAGGCCGACATCGACCTCGCGCGTTTCGACACGCTGTCGAGCATCCGCATGAACGCCATGGGGATCGTTCGGTACTGGAAGAAGCGCGCCGAGCGCGGAGCCGCGGGGGAGGGGAGCCTCAGCCGGAGAGCTGAGCGAGCCGCTCGGCGGCGTCGAAGGCCGCCGGGTCGTGACGCACGATCTTCCCGAACTCGCGAGCGGCCTCCTGCCGCCTGCCGGCCTGCTCCAGGATCGATCCCATCACGTACCAGACGCGGAGCACCTCGGGGCCGGCGATGTCGTCGCTCGTCTTCACACGGCGAAGCAGCCCGAGCGCCTGATCGAACTTGCGCATGTCCGCCAGCGCGCTCGCCGCGACGATCACGGCTTCGGCCTTCGTCGCGAGCGGCACCGAGCGCGAGGCCAGGGTCTCCTCCGCCAGGGGGACCGCCCGCTCGGGCCGGCCCGCGTACCGCAGGCAATCCGCGATCAAGTGGTTCTGGTCCGGTCGACCGGACATCCGCCGATACGCCTGCAGCTCCGAGAGCGCCTCGTGATAACGCTCGAGGTGATACAGGGCCATACCGAGCACCTCGCGCACCGCCGGCGACCGCGGAGCAAGTGCCTTGGCCTTGAGTCGCTTCGGCCGCCGCACCCCGGGCATCGCCCCGGTCCAAGAGCTCGACCGCGCGCTCGAGGCGCGAGATCGCCGGCTCGGCCTTGCCGGATCTGGCGGTGCTGCGGAGCTCGCTCACGATGTCGCCGGGCAGGCTCCGCGTGCGCGACTGATGGGACTTCCCCCGAGCGCCGG
This sequence comes from uncultured Actinomycetes bacterium, assembly GCA_963708985.1. Lineage (GTDB taxonomy): Bacteria > Actinomycetota > UBA4738 > UBA4738 > HRBIN12 > HRBIN12. Next base: position 473,506 of record CAVPUQ010000008.1, on the reverse strand, counting down.
TGCGAGGCTGGAGCGGCTTCGGCATGGGCAAAGCCTACCCGCAGCACCGTCTCCCGAGCCGGGAAACAGGAAAGCCGCCCGAAGGCGGCTCTCCTGCAAGATGTCCCGGCGGCGACCTACTCTCCCACCCAGTTGCCCAGGCAGTACCATCGGCGCTGGAGGGCTTAACTTCCGGGTTCGGGATGGGACCGGGTGTTTCCCCTCCGCTATGGCCACCGAAACGCCATCTCCCGATCGCTCGGGATGGTGTTGGGGGCGCGGCCCCCGAGCAGAGCTCGGGAACTGCGATAGCGAGCGCGAGCGAAGCCAAGTCCTCGGCCTATTAGTACCGGTCGGCTCAACGTGTTGCCACGCGTACACCTCCGGCCTATCAACCTCGTAGTCTGCGAGGGGCCTTACCTGGTTGACCCAGTGGGAGACCTCATCTAGGGGCGAGTTTCGCACTTAGATGCTTTCAGCGCTTATCTCTGCCGCACGTGGCTAACCAGCCGTGCCGCTGGCGCGACAACTGGCACACCAGAGGTGCGTCCGCCCCGGTCCTCTCGTACTAGGGGCAGCTCCCCGCAAGTCTCCTACGCCCACGACGGATAGGGACCGAACTGTCTCACGACGTTCTAAACCCAGCTCGCGTGCCTCTTTAACGGGCGAACAGCCCGACCCTTGGGACCTGCTCCAGCCCCAGGATGAGACGAGCCGACATCGAGGTGCCAAACCGCTCCGTCGATATGGACTCTTGGGAGCGATCAGCCTGTTATCCCCGGGGTACCTTTTATCCGTTGAGCGACGGCCCTACCACTAGGAGCCGTCGGATCACTAGGCCCTGCTTTCGCACCTGCTCGACCCGTCGGTCTCGCAGTCAAGCTCCCTTGTGCCCTTGCACTCGACGTCTGATTGCCAACCAGACTGAGGGAACCTTTGGGCGCCTCCGTTACCGTTTAGGAGGCAACCGCCCCAGTTAAACTGCCCACCAGGCGCTGTCCCCGACCCGGATCACGGGCCAAGGTTAGAGTCCCAACAGATGAAGGGCGGTATTTCAAGGGTGGCTCCACCCGAGCCGGAGCCCGGGCTTCGAAGCCTCCCGCCTATCCTACGCAACACCTGCCAGAACCCAACACCAAGCTGCAGTAAAGGTCCCGGGGTCTTTCCGTCCTGTCGCGGGTAACGAGCATCTTTACTCGTACTGCAATTTCGCCGAGTCCCCGGTTGAGACAGTGCCCAAGTCGTTACGCCATTCGTGCAGGTCGGAACTTACCCGACAAGGAATTTCGCTACCTTAGGACCGTTATAGTTACGGCCGCCGTTTACCGGCGCTTAGATTCAGAGCTTCGCCTCCCGAAGGAAGCTGACCCCTCCTCTTAACGTTCCGGCACCGGGCAGGCGTCAGTCCGTATACGTCGTCTTACGACTTAGCACGGACCTGTGTTTTTAGTAAACAGTCGCTTGGGCCTGGTTTGTGCCACCACTTCGAGCTCCGGACGCGAGGTCCTTCACCCTACCGTGGTCCCCCTTCTCCCGAAGTTACGGGGGCAATTTGCCGAGTTCCTTAACCAGGGTTCTCTCGATCGCCTCGGTATTCTCTACCTGCTCACCTGTGTCGGTTTGGGGTACGGGCACCTCATCCACTCGCTAGAGGCTTTTCTCGGCAGCATGGGATCGGTCGCTTCACCTGAAACGGCTCGGCGTCGTGCCTCAGGGTTGATGGCCCCCCGGATTTGCCTGGGGGACCCCCCTACACACTTGCCCCACGACGACCATCGCGTGGGTCGACTTACCCTCCTGCGTCCCCCCTTCGCTGCCCTAGTACCAGGTTGGTCGGTAGCCCCCGAAGGGGTTCCCTTAGTGCCCTGGATTCGGGCTGGGCGCGGATGAGGTGGTACTGGAATATCAACCAGTCGTCCATCGCCTACGCCTCTCGGCCTCGGCTTAGGTCCCGACTAACCCTGGGCGGATGAACCTTCCCCAGGAACCCTTGAGCATTCGGCGGACGGGCTCCTCCCCCGTCTTTCGCTACTCATGCCTGCATTCTCACTTCTGACGCGTCCACCGCTGGGTTACCCCGCCGCTTCACTCGCGTCAGAACGCTCCCCTACCGATCCGCCGGCCTGGACACATGGGGCTTCCCCCATGTGCCGAGCCATACGACGGATCCCGCAGCTTCGGTGTCGTGCTTGAGCCCCGTTACATCATCGGCGCAGGACCACTTGACCAGTGAGCTGTTACGCACTCTTTCAAGGGTGGCTGCTTCTAAGCCAACCTCCTGGTTGTCTGTGCGATCCCACATCCTTTCCCACTTAGCACGAACTTCGGGACCTTAGCTGGCGATCTGGGTTGTTTCCCTCTCGGCTACGGAGCTTAGCCCCCGCAGCCTCACTCCCGGACTCTAGAGCATCGGCATTCGGAGTTTGACTGAGGTCGGTAAGCTTGTAGGCCCCCTAGCCCAATCAGTGCTCTACCTCCGATGCTGAACGTCCGAGGCTGCCCCTAAAGGCATTTCGGGGAGAACCAGCTATCACCGGGTTTGATTGGCCTTTCACCCCTAACCACAGGTCATCCCCCAGGTTTTCAACCCTGGTGGGTTCGGCCCTCCACGAGGTCTTACCCTCGCTTCAGCCTGCCCATGGATAGATCACCCGGCTTCGGGTCTAGAGCGTGCGACTGTGCGCCCATTTCGGACTCGCTTTCGCTTCGGCTTCCCGAGGACGGTTAACCTCGCCGCACACCGCTAACTCGCAGGCTCATTCTTCAAAAGGCACGCCGTCACCCCCGCTGGTCACCCAGCGAAGGCTCCGACAGCTTGTAGGCTCACGGTTTCAGGTGCTATTTCACTCCCCTCCCGGGGTGCTTTTCACCTTTCCCTCACGGTACTAGTTCACTATCGGTCGCCAGGGAGTACTTAGCCTTAGAGGGTGGGCCCTCCAGATTCACACGGAATTCCACGGGCTCCGTGCTACTCGGGATCCCCGCTAGAAGACCGGTCGCGTTTCGACTACAGGGCTCTTACCTTCTGTGGCGGCCCTTTCCATGGCCTTCGTCTACGTGCCGGTTTTGTAACTCCTCGTACCCGCCGGTGCGGGTACATGCGGGTCCCACGACCCCGGAACGGCAACGCCACCGGGCTGTCACACCGTCTCGGTTTAGGCTCTTCCCCGTTCGCTCGCCGCTACTAGGGGAGTCGCGGTTGCTTTCTTCTCCTCGCCCTACTGAGATGTTTCACTTCGGGCGGTTCCCTCCTCAGGCCCTATGTGTTCAGACCTGGGTGACCGGGCATGACCCCGGCCGGGTTTCCCCATTCGGACACCTGCGGATCTCGGCCTTCTCGGCGGCTCCCCGCAGCTTTTCGCAGCCAGACGCGTCCTTCATCGGCTCCTGGCGCCAAGGCATCCACCGTAAGCCCTTACTAACTTGACTGTAGATGCTCGCGCTCGCTATCGAGTTCTCAAGGTGCTCGGAGGCTCGCACCCCCAGAGCTGAACAGTGTGCCCGGCCGGCTCCCTCGCACCGCTCGAATCGTTCGCCCCGAGGGGGGTACTAGGCTCGAGCGATCCGAGCTCACCTGCCGAGTAGCCAGTGCACCGACCTGGAGTCATCCGGATCGCGGCGCGGGTGGCCGGTCTCCAGAGTGCCAAGTGGCTCCTTAGAAAGGAGGTGATCCAGCCGCACCTTCCGGTACGGCTACCTTGTTACGACTTCACCCCAATCGCGAGCCCCACCTTCGACGGCTCCCTCCCAAAGGGTTGGGCCACCGGCTTCGGGTGTTGCCCACTTTCGTGGTGTGACGGGCGGTGTGTACAAGGCCCGGGAACGTATTCACCGCAGCATTGCTGATCTGCGATTACTAGCGACTCCAACTTCACGGGGTCGGGTTGCAGACCCCGATCCGAACTGAGCGCGGCTTTCTGGGATTCGCTCCCCCTTGCGGGATCGCAACCCTTTGTACCGCGCATTGTAGCATGCGTGCAGCCCTGGACATAAGGGGCATGATGACTTGACGTCATCCCCACCTTCCTCCGGTTTGGCACCGGCAGTCTCCCTAGAGTTCCCGGCTTTACCCGCTGGCAACTAAGGACAAGGGTTGCGCTCGTTGCGCCACTTAAGGCAACACCTCACGGCACGAGCTGACGACAGCCATGCACCACCTGTGCAGGCTCCGTAGAGCACCGTGTTTCCACGGTTTCACCCTGCATGTCAAGCCCAGGTAAGGTTCTTCGCGTCGCATCGAATTAAGCCGCATGCTCCGCCGCTTGTGCGGGCCCCCGTCAATTCCTTTGAGTTTTAGCCTTGCGGCCGTACTCCCCAGGCGGGGTGCTTAATGCGTTAGCTTCGGCACGGACGGGGTCGATGTCCGCCCACACCTAGCACCCAACGTTTACGGCTAGGACTACCAGGGTATCTAATCCTGTTCGCTCCCCTAGCTTTCGCGCCTCAGCGTCAGGCAAGGCCCAGAGATCCGCCTTCGCCACCGGTGTTCCTCCTGATATCTGCGCATTTCACCGCTACACCAGGAATTCCGATCTCCCCTACCTGCCTCCAGTCGTGCAGTATCGGACGCAGTCCCGGGGTTGAGCCCCGGGATTTCACAACCGACTTGCACAACCGCCTACGCGCGCTTTACGCCCAATAAATCCGGACAACGCTCGTCCCCTACGTGTTACCGCGGCTGCTGGCACGTAGTTAGCCGGGACTTCTTCTCCAGGTACCGTCACTTTCGCTTCGTCCCTGGCGAAAGGGGTTTACAACCCGAGGGCCTTCATCCCCCACGCGGCGTCGCTGCGTCACGCTTTCGCGCATTGGCGCAAGATTCCCCACTGCTGCCTCCCGTAGGAGTCTGGGCCGTGTCTCAGTCCCAGTGTGGCTGGCCGTCCTCTCAGACCAGCTACCCGTCGTCGCCTTGGTGGGCCGTTACCCCACCAACAAGCTGATAGGCCGCGGGCCCATCCCAGACCGTCGGAGCTTTCCCGACCAGATCATGCGGTCCGGTCGGAGTATCCGGTATTAGCCCCGGTTTCCCGGGGTTATCCCAGTGTCTGGGGCAGGTTGCCCACGTGGTACTCACCCGTTCGCCGCTCTCCCCCAAGGAGGGTTACCCCTCCCTGGGTTCCCGCTCGACTTGCATGTGTTAAGCACGCCGCCAGCGTTCGTCCTGAGCCAGGATCAAACTCTCCGTAGAGACCGCTTCGTCCGACCCGAGGGTCGGCTTCGCGTTCTTGTTGGAAAGTCGACCGCCGAGACAGGCACGTCCCGACGATCTCCCGTGTTGCATGTACGACCGTCTGCCGTTCGGACGCGGCGAGCCGCGCCGTCTCAGCTGACGGGGAAAACGCACTGGCTTTTGGCACACTGTTCAGTTCTCAAGGTGCGAGCGACACCCAGCGGGAGGTGATCCCAGGAAGGGGTCGCGCCGACCCCCTATGGTAGGCACGGAACGGGGGCGCGTCAACCGCGCCCTCCGCCAGGGACTCGGCCTGCTGCCGGGAATCGCTGTTCAGCTACGAGCCCTATCGTAGCAGGGCGCGCAAGCCTCGAATGAGCGTTCGGCTACCGGAGGCGCAAGAACCGGCGTCTGCCGACCTGCAAGACACGGCCGCGCAGCCGCTCGGGCGTGAGCTCTGCATCCGGCTCGAGCACCGGCTCACCCTGAAGCCGAACGCCCCCCTGCTCGATGAGCCGACGAGCCTCCGCGTTCGAGCTCGCGAGGCCGGTCTCCGTCAGCAGGCGTGGGAGCCACACGCGCGCCGTTCCGGATCGCGGGTGCCGGGATGTCGGCCTCGGGGACGTCGTCGGGGATCTCGTGCTCCCGATGGACGGTGTCGAAGCGAGCCTCAGCCCGTTGCCCGGCTCCCAGGCCGTGGTAGAGGTCGACGACCTCGCTCGCCAGCCTGACGCTTCTCGGTCCAGGCATCGCGGGTGCCATCGGCGAGACCGGCCGCGACGCGGTCGGTCTCGCCCGGGTCCACGAAGAAGTCCAGGGTGAGCCGGCGATACTCCGCGATCAGCTCGTCGGGCACCCGGACGAGCTTGCCGAACATCTCGTCGGGTCGACTCGGTGATGGCGACGTAGTTGTCGAGCGACTGGCTCATCTTCTGCACGCCGTCGGTCCCGACGAGCAGCGGCATCGTCAGGGCGACCTGCGGGTCCTGGCCGTGGTCGCGCTGGAGATCACGGCCGACGAGCAGGTTGAACTTCTGGTCGCTGCCTCCGAGCTCGACATCGGCCTGCACGGCGACCGAGTCCATCCCCTGCAGCAGGGGATACAGGAACTCCATCACGGAGATCGGTCGGCCATCGGCGTAGCGCTTGGCGAAGTCGTCGCGCTCGAGCATGCGGGCGACCGTCGTCGAGGCCGTGAGTCTCAGGACCGCCTCCATGTCCATCGGCTCGAGCCACTCGGCGTTGTATCGGACCTCGGTGCGCTCTCGGTCCAGGATGTGCCAGAACTGGCTCGAGCAAGCGGTCCGCGTACCCCTGCACGACGTCCTCTCGACAGCCGCGGCCGGGTCTCGCTCTTGCCCGAGGGATCTCCGACCCGCGCGGTGAAGTCCCCAACGATGAGAACGGCTACGTGCCCGAGATCTTGGAACTGCCGGAGCTTGTGCAGCACGACGGCCCACCCGAGGGTCACTGCCGGAGCGGTCGGATCGAGACCGAGCTTCACGCGCAGGGGCCGCCCGAGCGAGAGCTTCTGCTCGAGTCCATCCGTGGGCACGACCTCGGCGGGGCCGGCGAGCAGCTGGGGGAGGTCGGCGGGACCCATGGGCGCCGCGATGCTACCAGCCGTGGGAACGCGAGGGGCTGTGCGAAGATGAGGTGGCCATGACGCGGCGCCTGATCCCCGTGGCCGTCCTGTGCGCGCTCGCGCTCCTCGGACAGGCCTGCGACCTACCTAGCCTGAAGGAGGAACGGCAGAAGGCCGAGGCCCTCCCGCAGACCTCGTTCCTGTACGCCGCGGACGGCACCCTGATCACCCTGCTGCACGCGGGCGAGGACCGTGTCGTCGTCAAGTGGGAGAACATCCCGAAGGTCATGGTCGATGCGGTGGTGGCCATCGAGGACCAACGGTTCTGGGAGCACTCCGGCATCGATCTCAGGGCGCTCCTGCGGGCCGCGTACGTGAACGCGACCGAGGGCCGGGTCGTCCAGGGGGCCTCGACGATCACGCAGCAGCTGATCAAGAACCTGTACGTGGGGGCTGAGGAGAGCCTGTCGCGCAAGATCAAGGAGGCGTACCTGGCCTACCAGCTCGAGCAGCGCCGATCGAAGGAGCAGATCCTCACCAAGTACCTCAACACGGTGTACTTCGGGGAGGGCGCGTACGGGGTCCAGGCGGCGGCGCAGACGTACTTCGACATCGACGCGACCGACCTCACGCTCGCGCAGGCTGCGCTCCTCGCGGGATTGATCCGGGCGCCGGTGGACTACGACCCCATCGCGCACCCGACGCACGGCCGGCAACGTCGGAACCGGGTGCTGAACGCCATGCTCGCCCAAGGCTGGATCGACCAGACCACCCACGACGTTGCGGTCGCGAGCCCGGTCGAGCTGAACCTAGGCAGGGCCAACGAGCGCCGGTACATCGCCCCGTACTTCGTCGACTACTTCAAAGAGTGGTTCCTGTCGAACCCGAGGTTCGGCGAGACCGTCTCCGATCGATACCACCTCCTGTTCGAGGGAGGGCTTCGCATCACGACCACCCTCGTGCCGAAGACACAGCTCCAGGCCGAGCGTGCCGTGCCGCCAGGTCCTGCCCTACCAGCGCGACCCCTTCGCGGCGCCATGTCCGTACTGGACCCACGGACGGGCTACGTGCGGGCGATGGTCGGTGGCCGAGACTACTGGGACGAGAAGGACCGGTTCGCGCGGATCAACCTCGCGACCGGCGGGAGCACGGGACGGCAGACCGGCTCTGCATTCAAGCCGTTCGCGCTCGTCGCGGCGCTCGAGAACGGGTTCTCGCCCTCGTCGCCGCTGAACGGCTCCTCGGTGTTCGATCCCGCTTGCCGACGGGACGTCATGGGAGCCGCACAACGCCGAGGGCGGTGGCTACGGCACGATCTCGCTCGAGACCGCGACGGTGCACTCGGTGAACATCGCGTATGCCAACCTCGAGGTCCAGCTGGGTGGTGGCGACGCTTTCGCCGGAGCTCAGAAGATCATCGACGTGGCCCAGCGTATGGGGATCCGGTGCTGCCCCCGCACGACCGAGCCCGGCACTCCGTTGAAGGCCGTGCCGGCGGCGGTGCTGGGTGCGAACGAGGTCAGCACGCTCGAGATGGCCTCGGGGTACGGCACGCTCGCCTACGGGGGTGCCCACGTGCAGCCGACGCCGGTGATCCGGATCGAGCGTGCCAACGGCGGTCGTCCTGTACGAAGCTCCGTCGAAGGCCGAGCAGGTCGTCGACCCGTCCGTGGCCTCCGTGGCGGTCGACATCCTCGAGAAGGTCGTGCAGTACGGAACCGGCACGGCGGCGCGCCTGTGACCGGCCGCAGTTCGGCAAGACCGGGCACCGAGGACCTCTACCGCGACGCGTGGTTCGTCGGGGCGATCCCGCAGCTCGTGGCCGCGGTGTGGGTGGGCTTCCCACAGGGACAGATCCCGATGCAGTACCCCACGACCCGCATCAAGGTCTTCGGAGGGACCTGGCCTGCGCAGATCTGGCACGCGTTCATGTACAACGCCACCAAGAACATGCCGATCCGGGACTTCCCCCAGCCCTCGGGCGGTGTCGACTACGTGACGGTGAAGATCGACGTCACCCAAGGCTGTGTGGCGAACCAGTTCACGCCGCCCGGCAACATCCAGACGTTGCAGTTCATCGCGGGCACCGAGCCCACGAAGATCTGCAGGGAACCGACCGCCTACCAGTACCTGATGGTGCCCTCGGTGATCGGCATGAAGCAGAACGAGGCCGTGAGCGTGCTCCGCGGCGCTGGGTTCAACGTCGCGGTCGAGCTCGTGCCCTCGGACCAGCCCTCGGGGACGGTCGTTGCGCAGGAACCGGACGCCGGCACGCAAGCACAGCAGACGAGCACGGTCACGATCTCCGTCGCGGAGGAGGCGTCGCCGACGCCGGAGCTCGCGAGCGTCCCCGACGTGATCGGAGCCTCTCCGGATCCAGCCACGGCGCAGCTGCACGACGCAGGCTTCCGGGTCGCGGTCGCGTACGAAGAGGCGTGTGACCCGAGCGACCCCGACTGCGACTACGGGCCCGGTGTGGTGTGGGCACAGTCCCCCGGTGGCGGGAGCATCGCCGAGGTCGGCTCGACCGTCACGATCGTCGTCAACCCTTGACGCACGACGGTCGGCCCGGCGAGACGAACAGGCTTCCCACCACGAAGAAGCGCCAAGGGCGCTCGATGCCGACGTTCACCCCGACCCGTGTCGTGGTCGCGATCGACGAGCGCGCCACGGGCTCGCTCTCGAGCAGGAAGACCTCGCGCCCGCGCACCAGGTCGGCACCGTCTTGTTCCCGAGTGATGCCGAAGGCCTGGGTCCACCGAGCTGGCCCCGAGCATAGGCGCCGGCGCTCGCTCGTACCCCGGCGGTCGGCCATCACGCCGAGACCCTCGAGCGGTTCGGCGGCGCGGAGCAGGACCGCGCTCCCCTGCCCGTCGGGCTCGGTCACGACGTTCATGCAGAAGTGCATGCCGTAGGTGAAGTACACGTACAGATGGCCGGGGGGCCCGAACATCACGCCGTTGCGCGGCGTCCTCCCGCGATAGGAGTGACTCGCCGGATCGCCGGGCCCGTAGGCCTCGACCTCGACGATCCTGGCCGACAGGCGCGTCCCGTCGGAGAGCAGCCGCACGAGCACGCGCCCGAGCAGATCCGGAGCGACCTCCGTCGACGGCCGCGAGAAGAAGCTGCGCGGGAGACGGCGGCCGACCTTCACGGGCCCTTGCGCAGGAAGCGGCGCAGCTTCGCGAGTGGCCATGCGTTGATCACGTCGTCCTTCGTCAGCCACCCGCGTTGCGCCGTCGCGACCCCGTATCGCATCACCTGGAGATGGGTCGTCGCGTGCGAGTCGGTGTCGACCGCGAACCTGACCCCGTGGCGTCTCGCCCACGAGATGTGCTCGTCCTTCAGGTCGAGTCGGTCCGGGTAGGCGTTGATCTCGAGCGCGGTGCCGGTGCGCGCCGCCGCGCGGAAGACCTCGTCGAGGTCGAACTCGACGGGCTCGCGCTTGTTGATCAGGCGCGCGGTCGGGTGGCCGATCACGTGGACGTGCGGGTTCTCCATCGCGCGGATCAGCCGGCGGGTCATCTCGGCCTTCGACTGGTTGAAGTGCGAATGGACGGACGCGACGCAGATGTCGAAGCCCTCGAGGAACTCGGGGCCCCAATCCACGTCGCCCTCGGGATCGATGTTGAGCTCGGAGCCGTGCAGGAGCGTCATCCTCGGGTAGTGATCTTGGAGCGCTCGGAGCTCCTGGCGCTGCGCGAGCATCTTCGCGTCGGTCATCCGCTGCATGAACAGGTTCGGCGCGTGGTCCGTCACCGCGTAGTACGCGTAGCCGAGCGACGAGGCAGCGTCGAGCATCTGCTCGAGCGTCGCGAGCCCGTCCGTCAGCTTCGTGTGCGTGTGCAGGTCGCCCCGGAGCTGCTTCTGGGTGAGGACGTCCGGGAGCGATCCATCGAGCGCGGCCTCGATCTCGCCCCGGTCCTCGCGCAGTGTGGGTGGGATCCAGGGCAGCCCGAGCTTGCCGTAGACCTCCTCCTCGGTGCTCGCGACGATGAGCTTCCCGCTCTTCGCATCGAACAGGCCGTACTCGTTCAGCTTCAGGCCCTTGCGCACGGCCATCTCGCGGATCCGGATGTTGTGTGCCTTCGAGCCGGTGAAGTAGATCATCGCCGCGCCCCAGGCCTCGAGCGGGACAACGCGGAGGTCCACCTGGAGGCCCGTACGCGTGAGCACGCTCGACTTCGTCTCGCCCTTCGCGAGGACGCTCTCCACCATCCTCGGGGAGGTGAACTCGTCCATGATCGTGGGGACATCGGCTTGGCGCGCGGCGATCAACAGGTCGAGGTCGCCGATCGTCTCGGCCATCCTGCGCAGTGACCCCGCGTAGGCGATCCGCCGGACGTCCTTGCGGTCGCCGAGCCGCTCGAGGAGGTGCTCGGCGAGATCCATCGCGACCGAGACGAGCGCTCGGTCGGCCGAGGTCCGCGCCCGCTCGATGCCCCTGCGGATGTTCTCCTCGGTCTTGGCGCCGAACCCCTTCAGACCGGCCAGTCGATGAGCCTCCACCGCGTGTGCGAGCTCCTCCACGTTGGAGATCGCGAGCTCTCGGTAGAGCGTCATGGCCTTCTTCGGCCCGAGCCCGGGCACCGCCATCATGCCGCGGACCCCCTCGGGGACCTGGGACCGGAGCTCGTCGAGCGTGCCGATCGTGCCCGACAGCAGGAACTCGTGGATCTTCTCCCCGATCGACTTGCCGACGCTCGGGATCGCCAGGATCTCCTTGAGGTCGAGCGTGCCGACGTCGGCGTGGAACCCGCCGACCGCCCGCGCCGCCTTCTCGTACGCGCGCGGCTTGAACGGATCGTCGGAAAGGATCGAGAGCAGGTCGGCGTACTCGAGCAGCACGGCCTCGACGGCGTCGTTCGTCCTCGGCACGGCTCAGCTCCGCGAGGTCACGCCGCGCCGAGCAACCAGAGCAACAGCGCCTTCTGCGTGTGCATCCGGTTCTCGGCCTGGTCCCACACGACCGAGTGCGGACCATCGATCACATCGTCGGTGATCTCCTGGCCGCGGTGGGCGGGCAGGCAGTGCATGACCGTCACGTCGGCCAACGCGACCTCGACCTTGCGAGCGTCGAGCGCGAAGTTCGGGAACACAAGAGCGCGCTCGTCCGCCTCATCCTCCTGACCCATGCTCGCCCACACGTCGGTGTAGAGGACATCGGCGTCACGACAGGCCTCTACCGGGTCGTGGAACAGGGCAACGCTGCCACCGGTACCCTCGGCGATCTCGGTCGCGCGCTGCACGATCTGCGGGATCGGCTCGAACCCCGGGGGCGTCGCCGCGCGGACGTTCATCCCCATCTTCGCGCCGCCGAGCAGCAGCGAATGGGTGACGTTGTTGCCGTCTCCCAGGTACACCATGGTCCGTCCCGCCAGGTCGCCCTTCACCTCGTGCATGGTGAGCAGGTCGGCGAGCGCTTGGCACGGGTGCTCGAAGTCCGAGAGCGCGTTCACGACGGGGATCGTCGCCGCCCCGGCAAGCACCTCGAGGCGCTCCTGCTCGAAGGTTCGCAGCACGATCGCGTCGACGTATCGCGAGAGCACGCGCCCGGTGTCCTCGATCGTCTCGCCACGGCCGAGCTGAAGCTCTGCTGAGGACAGCGGGACCGGGTGCCCCCCCACCGAGGAGATCGCAACCTCGAACGAGACCCGGGTCCGGGTCGAGGGCTTCTCGAAGATCATCGCGACCGCGCGCCCGGCAAGCGCGGCGGCGTGGTCGCCCGGTTGTGCCTTCACCTTCGCCGAGAGGTCGAGCAGCCAGGCGAGCTCGTCGGCCGAGAGGTCATCAACGGAGAGGTAGTCGCGGTCCATGGGGGCCAGTCTATCCCCGCGTCCTCCAGGACGCTGCCGAGCAGGCGGTCGCACCTAGGTCGTACGCAGCTCGGCGCCGAAGTCGCGCCCGAGGCGCTCGGCGATCGCCGCCACCGCCGCGTCGGCCTCCTCACTCTCGAGGGTGCGATCGGGTGCACGGAGATCCATCGAGAACCCCAGGCTCTTCATCCCGGACGGGAGTGAGCCGCCCTCGAACACGTCGAACAGCAGGCAGGCACCGAGGAGCTCGCCGGCCGCCTCCTCGAGCGCCCGTTGCACGGCCGCCGCCGGGACGTCCGACCCCAGGACGAATGCCAGGTCGCGGCGGACCGGCGGGTGCCTGGGCACCTCGGCCGCGACCACGGTCGTGGCGGCGGCGCGCATCAGCGGCTCGAGCTCGAGCTCCGCGACGACGACGCGCTCCGGGAGGTCGAGCGCATCGGCCACCCTCGGATGGAGCTCCCCCACCACGCCGGCCGGCTCACCCCCCACGAGCACGATGGCCGATCGGCCGGGATGCAGCGGGCGGCCGTGCGATCCGCCGAGGGACCACGGCACGCCGAGCTCGGCCATCAGTGCCTCGAGTGCGCCCTTGGCGTCGAAGAAGTCGTACGGCCGGCTCGCCCCCGTCCAGCCGGGGTCGGCGACGCCGGTCATCGCCAGGGCGACCTTGGGTCGCTCCTCGGGCCTGCCCTCGACCATCCGGAACGCAGTGCCCACCTCGAAGAGGGCCACGCTGCGCACCTGTCGGTGCAGGTTCCGTCGGACGGCCTTCAGCAGGCCCGGCGTGAGACGGGTCCGCAGCCAGGCCTCGTCTGCCTGGAGCGGGTTCGTGATGCGGACGCCATCGGAGTCGCCCGTGAGCGCGAGGTCGGCCTGCGAAGCGAAGGGGGTGAGCAGGACCTCGCGAAGTCCCGCGCGGACGAGCAACCGTCGCGTGCGGTCGAGGAACGCGTACATCGGTGGGACGCCACCGGCCTGGCGCACGGGCGGGAGCGTGGAGCCGACGTGCTCGTATCCCTGGACCCGCACGACCTCCTCGATGAGATCCACCTCGCGCTCGATGTCGACGCGGTAGCCGGGGATCTCGACCGTCACGACATCACCACCTACGGTGCTATCCATGCCGAGCCGATCGAAGACCTCGACCGCGTCCGAGGGCGCGACCGGGTAGCCGATGAGCATCGAGGCGCGCGAGGCGCGGAGGGGGATGCGCCGACGCTCGGGCCCGGCGCCCTCGACCACCACGCCGGTGAGCACACGGGCGCCGCACCACTCCGCCATGAGCTGAGCCGCGCGGTCCGCCCCGCGTGGCACCGCCTCGGGGTCCACACCGCGCTCGAACCGCATCGAGGCCTCGCTCGACAATCCGATCCGACGGCGCGTGCGCTGGATCCCGCCGCGCTCGAAGGAGGCGCTCTCGAGCAGGATGTCCCCGGTGTCCTCGGACACCTCGGCGATCCGGCCACCCATGACGCCTGCCACCGCGACCGGGCGCTCGAGATCGCAGATCAGCAGATCATCGGAGGTCAGCGTGCGCTCCACGTCGTCGAGCGTGACGAGCTCCTCTCCATCGGTCGCTCGGCGGACGACGATGCCCGGCCCCTCGAGCAGCGCGAGGTCGAAGGGATGGAGCGGCTGGCCGATCTCGAGCATCGCGTAGTTCGTGGCGTCCACCGCGGCCGAGATCGGTCGCATGCCGGCGGCGGTCAGGCGCGCCTGCACCTCGATCGGAGACGCCACGTGCCGGACGTCACGGATCACCCGCGCGAGGTACCGAGGACAGCGCTCGAGATCGTGGACCTGGACCGTCGCGACCGTGCCGGCCCTCTCGGGGTCCTCCTCGAGCGCCGGCTCCGGGTTCGAGAGCGGGGTGCCGGTCGCGGCGGCGACCTCGCGCGCGATGCCGATCACCGACAGGAAGTCGGGACGGTTCGGGGTGACCTCGATGTCGAGGACAGCGTCGTCGAGACCGAGAGCCTGCTTCACGTCCCGACCGGGCTCGACGCCCTCGGGAAGGATGAGGATCCCCTCGTGCGAGGGCGAGATGCCGAGCTCGTCGGCGGCGCACAGCATGCCGTTGGAGACCACGCCGCGGATCTCGCGGGCGCCGAGCGGCTCGGGCAGGAGCGGCACGGTCGCGCCCGGCCCGGCGAGCGGCACGATGTCGCCCACGGCCATGTTCCGCACGCCGACGACGACTTCCTGCTCTCCCGAACCCGTGTGCACCCGCGCGAGGCAGAGCTTCTCGCTGTTCGGGTGGTCGCGGACCTCGAGCACGCGGGCAGACGATCACACCGCGGAGGCGCTCCCACGGACGCTCGATCGACTCGACCTCCGCGCCCTTGTGCGTCAGGAGCTCGGCGAGCTCGTCCTCCGAGAGCTCGGTCGGGCAGCGCTCGCGCAGCCAGGAAAGGACGACCTTCACGCTGCTCCCTCGAACTGCTCCAGGAAGCGCACGTCGCCCTCGAAGAACAGCCGGAGATCGTTCGACGCCGTAGCGGACCATCGCGACGCGCTCGATGCCCAAGCCGAACGCGAAACCCGTGTATCGCTCGGGGTCATACCCGCAGTTCTCGAGCACCTTCGGATGGACCATCCCGGCGCCCAGCAGCTCGATCCAGCCGTTGCCGCACACGCGGCACCCGGCGCCGTCGCACCGGAAGCACGAGACGCGCCACCTGGCACCCGGGCTCGACGAACGGGAAGTAGTCGGGGTTGAGACGGACGCGGCGCTCGGGTCCGAACAGCGACCTCGCGAACGCCTCCAGCGTGCCTTTCAGGTCCGAGAACGAGATGCCCTCGTCGACGGCGAGCCCCTCGACCTGGTGGAACACGGACCCGTGGGTGGCATCGACGGCCTCGCGCCGGTACACGCGGCCGGGCGCGACCACGTAGACGGGCGGGCCCTGAGCCTCCATCGTGCGGATCTGCACCGCGCTCGTCTCGGTGCGGAGCAAGAGGCCGGGCACATCGATGTACAGCGAATCCTTCATCGTGCGCGCCGGGTGGTCGGGCGGGATGTTCAGGGCCTCGAAGTTGTGCCAGTCGTCCTCGATCTCGGGACCCTCGGCGACCCGGTAGCCCATGCGCGTGAAGACGTCCACGATCTGCGACCGGACGATCGTGAGCGGGTGCAGCGAGCCCGGTCGTGGGCGGCGACCCGGCAGCGTGACGTCCACGCGGTCGTCCTCGAGGAGATCGTCTTCGGCCGAGCCCTCGAGCGTGGTCCGGCGCTCCCCGATCGCGGCCTCGAGCGCCGACCTCACCTCGTTCGAGAGGCGGCCGAGCTCGCGCCGAGCGCTCGGGCTCGAGCCCTCCGAGCGAGCGCTGGACCCCGGACCACGGTGCCCTGCGGCCGAGGAGCGCCACCTTGGCCTGCTCGACCTCCTCGAGGGAGGACGCCGCGGCAACGAGCGCCAGTCCGCGGTCGCGCTCGCCCTCGAGGATGCGTCGCGCGTCGGCCGGGTCCATGGTGCCGCGAGTCTAGCAAGCACCCTCACGCCGACCGGGGACCGTCGTGCGTCCGGCTCGCCGGGCTTCCCGTCGGACGAAGCCTCAGACGACGGGCTCCGGCGCGGGCACCTCGAGCACGAACCGCACCCCCTCGTCGACCTCGATCGCCGCGGTGCCTCCCTGCGCCTCAGCGACGCCGAGGGCGACCCACAGGCCGATCTTGCTCCCCGAACCCGTGCCCGGCGCGCGAGGCTGGAACAGGCGTGGCGCCTCCTCGGGCGAGAGCGTGGTCCCCCGCCGGAACGCCCGGACCGTCAGGTGGTCGTCCCGGCGCTCGGCAGAGATCGCAACGGGCCCGTCGTTCGTCCACCACACGAGCGCCTCGACGAAGGCCTCGAGCACGAGCCGCAGCCGGTCGGGATCGAGGAAGGCCTCGACATCGGCGCCCTCGAGCTCGACCGGTGGGTGATCGGGATCGCGCGCGACGGTCTTCGCGATCTGCTCGACCACCGAGCCGACGGTCACGCGCTCGGGGAACAGGTCGAGCGTGCCCGCCGTGAGCCGCGCGGCGTCGACGAGCTGCCGCAGGATGGTGTTCAAGCGGTCGGTGTCGTAGACGATGCCCTGCAGCATCAGGTCGCGCTGCTCCGGCGTCATCTGCTCCCAGCGCGTGGACAGCGCGTACCCGAACCCCTTCATCGCGGTGAGCGGTGAGCGGATGTCGTGCGCGGCGGCCGCGATCACGGTCTCGAGCGCGACCCGCCGGCCCTCGCGCCGCTGGCGGGCCCACTCGAACAGGCAGACCGTCGCCGCGGCCGCCAGGTTCAGCGACTCGGCGCCGCCGGGGATGGGGACGCGCACGGTGGTGTCGGCGAGGGCGGCCGTCTCGCCCGGGAGTCCCCACGCCTCGTTGCCGAACAGGAATGCCGTGGGGCCGGTCAGGTCGAGGTGGTACAGGTCGGCGCTCACCGTCGGCGGCCATCGCGTAGACCCGGCATCCGCGAGCCTTCAACGCGGTGACGGCCTCCTCGGTCCCAACCCCTCGGACGAGGGGCAGGTGGAACAGGGATCCGGCCGAAGCTCGGACGGTCTTCGGGTTGTAGACGTCGACCGAGGATCCCGAGAAGACGACCCCGTCGGCCCCCGCCGCGTCCGCCGATCGCAGGACGGTGCCGGCGTTGCCTGGGTCGCGCACCGAGTGGAGCACCGCGACGCAGGACGGTGTCGGGAGCGCATCGAGCCCCACGTCGACGAACGACGCCACCCCAACGAGCCCTTGGGGAGTCACGGTCGAGGTGAGACGGCGCATCACGTCCTCGCTCACGTGGTGCACCTCGGCGCCGCTCGAGCGGGCTCGCGCGACCAACGGGTGCTCGGGCTCGGCGTGGAACAGCGCCGAGAGCCCCGCTGGGTGCCCAAGGGCCTCCCCAACCGCCTGTGCTCCCTCGGCGAGGAACGCGTGGTCGCGTTCGCGGAAGGCGTGCTTCTTCAGATGGATCGCGGCGGCGACCTTCGGGTTACGGACCGAGGTGAGCACGGGCCCTCCCGCCGGCGGACGTCGCCGGTCGAGCTCATCCTATGCGTGGGGCCGCGTGCGTGGAGGGACCTGGGCGGCGGAGCGCAGCTAAGCGGCGAGCGCGCCCTTCGCGGTCTCGACCAGCTCGCCGAACGCCTGCGGGTCCCGCACCGCCAGGTCGGCGAGGATCTTGCGGTCGACCTCGACGCCGGCCTTGCTCAGGCCGTGGATGAACCGCGAGTAGGAAAGGCCATGCTGGCGGGTGCCGGCGCCGATCCGAGCGATCCACAGCCGGCGGAACTGGCCCTTGCGGTCCCGACGGTCACGGTACGCGTACACGCCCGGAGTGGATGAGCTGCTCCTTCGCCACCTTGTACCGGCGTGAGCGGCTCCCGTAGTACCCCTTGGCCTCTCGAGGACCTCGCGGCGCTTCTTGTGCGCGTGAACCGAACGCTTGACCCGGCCATCGTCGCCTACTTCCCCAGGAGTCGACGGATCGTCGTGCGCTCGGCCGTGACCTCGGCCATGCCCTCGACGCGACGTCGGCGGCTCCCGCTCTTCTTCGTCAGCATGTGATTCCCGGTGGCCTTGCGGTGAAGGACCTTGCCGGTCCGCGTGATGCGGAACCGCTTGGCCGTCGCCCGGTGCGTCTTCATCTTCGGCATGTCTATCCCTGCGCTTCCTGCGTCTGCGGGGCCTCCGAGGCGGGCGCTCCGCGCTCGCCCTTCACCGTCGGCTTCTTCGTCGGCGCGATGACCATGATCATGTTCCGGCCGTCCTGCTTCGGTGCGGCTTCGACGACCGCGATCTCCTTCAGGTCCTCGACGAGCCGGTCCAAGATCTTGCGACCGAGCTCCGTGTGGGCCATCTCGCGGCCGCGGAACATGATGGTCACCTTGACCCGCGCTCCCGCCCGGCAGGAACCGCTCGACGTGCCCCTTCTTCGTGCGCGTAGTCGTGCGGATCGATCTTCGGGCGGAACTTGATCTCCTTGACCTCGATCTTGGACTGCTTCTTGCGGGCTTCCTTCTGCCGGATGTCCCGCTCGTACTTGTACTTGCCGTAGTCCATGATCCGGCAGACGGGAGGGGTCGCCTGCGGTGCCACCTCCACCAGATCGAGATCAAGATCTTGGGCCATCCGGAGCGCCTCCTGCGTGGAGACGATCCCGACCTGCGACCCATCCGGACCCACGAGCCGCACCTGCGGCGAGCGGATCCGATCGTTGATTCGCGGATCAGCCGAGACCCCGCATCACCTCCTATCGACAAGAACGCACCGACGGTGCGCCGGTGCGTGAGCTGAACACGATGAACCACTCCCCGCAGAGTATAGGAGCCGGTCCGGGACGGTGTCGACGCCGCCGGCACGGCCGCGCCGAGCTCAGGTCAGCCGATCGGGGAACGTTGGCCGCCTGCTTGCCCTTCGGGCCGTCGACGATCTCGAACTCGACCGCCTGGCCCTCGTTCAGCGACTTGTAGCCCTCGCCCTCGATGGCGGAGAAGTGGACGAACACGTCCTCCCCACCCTCGCGCGAGATGAACCCGTAGCCCTTCTCGTTGCTGAACCACTTCACGGTGCCCTGCTCTGCCAACGGACCCCTCCTGGTGCCTGAGCGCGCGGGAGCGTAGCACGAGGCCCGATGCCGGGCAACGGGAACAAGGCCCGGAACTCACCAGTCCGCCTCGAGCGGACGCCCGTAGTCGTCCTGGAGCCGCTGCGTGTCGTCCTCGGTGGTGTAGCCGTAGGCGATCTCGAGTACGCGGCCGCGGACCTCGCCGTGGTTCGTGATCCGGTGCGCGGTCTCCGAGGACGACCATGAACTCGTCGCCCGCAAGGGCCTCGACGACCCGGTTCCCGATCATGATCGTGAGCCCCGGGTCGAGCACCACCCACATCTCGTCCCGCAGCTGGTGGAAGTGGACGCTCGTCTCCTGGCCCGGTTCGACGGTGATCACGCGGACCGAGCTCGGCTGGTTCAGCGCGTAGGTGACGACCGTTCCCCAGGGCTTGTCCACGATCACGGCCTCATCCCCCCGGCAGCTCCTCGAGCAGCGACGCCATCTCCATCGCGGCCATCGCCGAGTCCCATCCCTTGTTCCCGTGCTCGCCCCCGGCTCGCGCCATCGCCTGGGCGAACGTATCCGTGGTCAGGACGCCGAAGATCACCGGCAGGCCGGTGTCCTCTGCCGCTCGGCGGATCCCGCTCGACGGCCTGCTCGGCGACGTGGTCGAAGTGCGGGGTCTCTCCTCGGATCACCGCTCCGAGGCAGATCACCGCGGCGTAGCGCCCGCTCGCGGCCAGGCGCCGCGCGGCCAGCGGGAGCTCGAACGAGCCGGGGACCCAGGCGAGATCGACGTCGTCCTCGGCCGCTCCCTTCGCGCGGAGGCCCTCGAGCGCGCCCGTCCACGAGCTTGCGCACGACGACCTCGTTGAACCGCGCCGCGACGACCGCGAACCTGCGGCCACCGGCCTGCTCGGTCCCGCGGTACTCGGTCACGAGCTCTCCTCCGCTGCGGTGGTCTCGAACGAGAGCAGGTGCCCGAGCTTCTCCTGCTTGGTCCGCAGGTACTCGATGTTCTCGGCGGTCGGGTGCGATCTCGAGCGGCACGCGCTCGAGATCGACAGGCCGTAGCCCTCGAGGCCGGCGCGCTTGGCCGGGTTGTTCGTGAGCAGACGCATCGAGCGCACGCCGAGGTCCGCAAGGATCTGCGCGCCGATCCCGTAGTCGCGCGGGTCCGGCGGGAAGCCGAGCTCCTCGTTCGCCTCGACCGTGTCCAGCCCCTGCTCCTGGAGTTGGTACGCCCGGAGCTTGTGGGTGAGGCCGATCGAGCGTCCCTCGTGGCCGCGCATGTACAGGACGACCCCGCGGCCATCCTTCGCCGACCGGCCTCGAGCGCGGCCTCCAGCTGCATCCCGCAATCGCAGCGGAGCGAGCCGAAGACGTCGCCCGTGAGGCACTCCGAGTGCACGCGCACGAGGATCGCCCTCGCCATCACCGATCTCGCCCGCTACGAGCGCGACGTGCGTGAGCCCGTCGACGGTGCTCTCGTAGGCGAACGCTGGAACGGCCCGTGCTCGGGTCGGGATGCGGCCTCCGCGACGCGGCGGACGAGCATCTCGCGGCGGCGGCGGTACTCGATGAGGTCGGCGATCGAGATGAGCTTCAGGTCGTGCTCGCGCGCGACGCGGACGAGCTCGGGCAGGCGCGCCATCGAGCCGTCCTCGTTGAGCACCTCGCAGAGGACGCCGGCCGGGTACAGGCCCGGCGAGCCTCGCGAGGTCCACCGCGGCCTCGGTGTGACCGGCCCTTCGGAGCACGCCGCCCTCCTGCGCCATGAGCGGGAAGACGTGGCCGGGCATCCGGATGTCGTCGTGGCTGAGCCTAGGGTCGGTGATCGAGCGCGACGGTCGCGGCGCGGTCGTACGCGCTCGTCCCGGTCGTCGTGCGGCCCTTGGCGTCGATCGAGACCGCGAACGCGGTGCCGTGGCTCTCGTTGTTCCGGCTCACCATCAGCGGGATGCCGAGCTCGTCCAGGCGCTGTCCCGTTACCGGCATGCACACGATGCCCCGACCGTGCGTGACCATGAAGTTGATCGCCTCGGGCGTCGCCTTCTCCGCGGCCATGATGAAGTCGCCCTCGTTCTCGCGATCGGCGTCGTCGACGACGATCACCATCCGGCCCTGCGCGGATCTCGTCGAGCGCCTCGTCGATCGTCGCGAACACCGACCGATCGAGGTCTTCCTTGATCTGGCTCATGCCCGTCTCCCATCCATCAGCGATTCCACGTACTTGGCGATCACGTCAACCTCTAGGTTCACGGGATCCCCGACGCGCGTG
The DNA here is from genome assembly GCA_963708985.1 of uncultured Actinomycetes bacterium. Lineage (GTDB taxonomy): Bacteria > Actinomycetota > UBA4738 > UBA4738 > HRBIN12 > HRBIN12. Next base: position 452,141 of record CAVPUQ010000008.1, on the reverse strand, counting down.
GCGCCGAGCGTCGTCACGTCGAGCGTGTGCGGGATCAGGGCGACCGAGAACGCACCGCCCTTCAGCGCCGCGACCGTGAGGCTCACGCCGTCCACGCACACCGAGCCCTTCTCGACGAGGTAGCGGTGCAGGTCCTCCGGCGCTGTGACGGTGAGCCACGCGCCGCCGGTCTCGTCGGTCTCGAACCCCGTCACGGTGCCGACGCCGTCGACGTGCCCCTGCACGAGGTGCCCGCCCAGGCGGCTCGACAGCGTGAGCGGACGCTCGAGGTTCACCGGGTCACCGGTCGCCAGTCGCGAGAAGCTCGTGCGGCGGACGGTCTCCTCCGACAGATCGAACGCGAGGTGCTCGGGGCCGCGCTCGACGACGGTGAGGCAGACACCGTTCACCGCGACCGAGGCGCCCACGTCCGAGTCGGCGTTCACCGTGGCGCAGGCAACGACGAGGCGGGTCGAGCCGGCCTCGCGCACGGCGCCGCGCTCCTCAACGATCCCGGTGAACATCCGCCTCCACCTTCAGGTCCTCCCCCACGTGGTCGAACGAACGTACCCGCAGGTTCAGCGCGCTCGAGATCGGCGCGAACCCTCGCCCACCGAGCACGGTCGGCGCGTCGGTCCCGCCGATCAGCTTCGGCGCGAGGTACACGACCACCTTGTCCACGACGCCCTCCTCGACGGCGGCCCACGCGAGCGTGGGCCCGCCCTCCAGCAGCACACCCTGCACGTCGCGCTTGCCGAGGTCCTCCATCAGCCGCCCGATCGGCACGCCCTGCCCCTCGGGCTCGTAGACGACGACCTCGGCGCCGGCATCGATCCACTCACGACGGCGCTCGTCGGGCGCGAGGTCGGTCGTCGCGACGAGCGTCGGGGCCTCGTCGGTGAACAGGTCGCCCTTCGCGGGGACGCGGCCTCGGGCGTCGGCGAGGACACGCAGCGGCGGCGCGCCTCGGTAGCCGGGCATGCGCACCGTCAGGCTCGGGTCGTCGGCGAGCACGGTTCCGGCGCCGACGAGGATCGCGTCGGCCGCGGCGCGCAGGCGGTGGACGTCGGCCCGAGCGGCCTCGCCGGTGATCCATCGCGAGGTCCCGTCGCGCGAGGCGACCTTGCCGTCCAGGCTCGCAGCCATCTTCCACACGACGAACGGCAGACCGGTACGGACGTGCTTCGCGAACGCCTCGTTCAGGTGCTCGGCCTCCACACGGTCGACGCCCTCGACGACCTCGATGCCGGCCGAGCGGAGCGTCGCGAGCCCGCGGCCATCAACGATCGGGTTCGGGTCGCGCATCGCGGCCACGACGCGCGCGATGCCGGACTCGACGATGGCCTCGGTGCAGGGGCCGGTGCGGCCGTGGTGGTCGCAAGGCTCGAGCGTGACGTAGAGCGTGGCCCCGCGGGCGGCCTCGCCGGCCTCGCGAAGGGCGACGACCTCGGCGTGCGGCTGGCCCGGGCCCTCGTGGTGGCCCTCGCCGACGATCCGGCCCTCGGCCACGACGACGGCGCCCACCATCGGGTTCGGAGACACGAGTCCCCTTCCCCGCTCCGCGAGCGCCAGGGCCCGCTCGATGTACGCCTCGTCGGACACGTATCTCCGTTCCCGAGGCGGTCGTGCGGGGAAAGGGCAGGAGGCGGCGCGGCTCACGCCGCGACCGGCACCGCCCGTCCTCTCCCATCCCGACTCTCACGGTCGGTCCCGGAGTTTCACCGGGTCCACCCTCACGTGGCTCGCGAGGGGTCGCGGACTGTCACCGCCGGTGGGGATTCGCACCCCGCCCCGAAGACAGGCTTTCGACCAGCAAGTATAGGCGGTCGAGCCGTCTGCGTTGCAGCCGCGGTTGGCCCGAGGTCAGGATGCGGTCGGATCGGCCCGCGGAAGGTTTCGCTGACGCTGAACCGAGTCCAGGGTCCTGTTGAGCTCTCGGACGACGTAATCGGCATCGGTCGAGCGGCGAGCGATGCGCGCGACATCCGACTTCCAGACCGCTTCGATCCTCACACGTCGTCCGTCATGGAGGATCGCGACGATCCCGACACCCCTAGCTTCGAAGCCCGCGATGCTCTTCCACGGGAGCTGGGGCGTGCTGAGGACATTCACGATCGTCACTCCAGGCTCTCCGACCGACAAGCGAACCAGGACCATCCGCCACGTTACGAACGCGACAGCCGCGAAGAGGGCCGTTGACATGAGGCCCCAGATGACCTCGGATCCCTCAGTCACCGCTCCCCAAACCGTGGCTCCTAGGATGAGAATCCCAAACACCGACGCGCTGAGAGCAACTACGGATCCTACGATCCGCGAGATCCGTCCTTGCCGGTAGACCACGTCGTCCGACGTGTCCCACACGGCGGCCTCTGCTACGTCGTGGCGCGGCGGTCGACGGCGTAGCTCGAGCCGGCGTCGCGCTTGGCGAACTGCTTCATCTCGGTGGCGACCGAGACCGCCTCGCCGTAGTGGGCGAACCTGCGGACGCTCGTCGTCGCGATGCCGACCGAGACGCCCGCGAGGGGCAGGCGCTGGAGGACACCCTTGCGGTCCTCGACCTCGACGTAGCCGCGCTCGATGTCCTCGGACCCGTAGAACTCGTGGATGCCGGCATCGAAGCGCTCGACGATCCGTTGCGCGATCGCCTCGGCGACGTCGGGCGGGGTGACGGCCACGAAGTCGTCACCGCCGACGTGGCCGACGAACCCATCGGCGCCGGCGAACTCGACGACCGCGTCCTGGATGATGCGCGCCGTCGCCTGGATCAGGCGGTCCCCGCGCACGAACCCCTTCTGGTCGTTGTACGCCTTGAAGTTGTCCAGGTCCGAGTACAGGACGGCGAACTCCCGGGCCTCGCGCACGTTGCGCTCGATCTCTTCCTGGATCCGGATGTTGCCGGGCAAGCCGGTGAGCGGCGAGAGGTTCCGCATCTCCTTCGCGCGGCGCAGCGTCCCCTTCACGCGCGCCAGGAGCTCGATCGGGTCGAACGGCTTGATGATGTAGTCGTCGGCGCCGGCGGTGAGCCCGAGCACCTTGTCCGTCGAGAGCGCCTTCGCGGTGAGCATGATGATCGAGGTGTTCGCGGTCTGCGGGTTCCGGCGCAGGCGCTGCGCGACCTCGAACCCGTCGATGCGCGGCATCATCACGTCGAGCAGCACGAGGTCCGGACGCAGCTGCCCGGCCTTGTCGAGCGCTTCCTCGCCGTCGGACGCCACGCTCACGTCGTATCCGGCGCTGCGCAGGTTCACCTCGACGAACCGCGCGATGTCCGGGTCGTCGTCGACGACCAGGATCGTCTCGGGCATCACGCCCTCCTTTCGGCGATCGCCTTCATCTCGCGCGCGGCGCCCACGACGTCGTCCGCGTGGTAGATCCCCGAGGCGACGACGAGCACGTTCGCGCCCGCATCGACGCAGCGCTTCGCGTTGTCGAACTTCACGCCGCCGTCGATCTCGATGTCGATCGCGAGGCCGCGGCGGTCGAGCTCGGCGCGCAGGGACTCGAGCTTCGGCAGCGCCTCGGGGATGAACCGCTGGCCGGCCCAGCCCGGGTGGACGCTCATCACCATCACGTCGTCGAGGTCCTCGAGGTACGGGTAGAGCTCCTCGACCGGGGTCTCGGGGCTCACGGTCATGCCGACGCCCATGCCCGCCCCGCGCGCCTTGCGGATCACCGGGGCCGGGTCGTCCACCGCCTCGACGTGGAACGAGACGATGTCCATGCCCGCCTGCGCGAGCTCGTCGAACTGCCCCTCGGGCACGTCCACCATGAGGTGGCCGTGCAGCCGGAGGCCGGTGACCGGCCGCAGCGAGGCGACCACCACGGGGCCGAACGTGATCGGCGGAGCGAAGTGAGCATCCATGATGTCGATATGGATGGCGTCGGCATGCGGCTCGACCAGCTTGACCTGGTCCGCGAGGTGCGCCAGGTCGGCCGACAGGATCGAGACCGAGAGCTTGCCCATCGCCGCGTATGTTACCGGCGCGCCCGCCCGGACCTGCGGAACGCGGCGACGAACATCGCGTCGCATCCGTGCCGGTGGGGCCACAGGCGGATCCGCTCGGCGGGACCGTCGGGGCCGTCGACGGGCTCGGGCTCGAGGTCGGGGCACCGGCGCAGGAGCGCATCGCACACCGCGTCGGTCTCGGCGTGCGGGAACGTGCAGACGGAGTAGACGAGCCGGCCACCCGGCTGCACGAGGTCGGCCGCCGCGCTGGCGATGCCCACCTGCAGCCGCGAGAGTCCCGCCACATCGGCCTTCTTCGCGCGCCAGAGCAGCTCGGGTCTCCGGCGGGCGGAGCCGATGCCTGAGCACGGCGCATCCACGAGCACCCGGTCGAACCCGCCGCCGACCGCGGGCCGACGGCCGTCCTGCACGATGACGAGCTCGCGGACGCCCAGGCGCTCCGCCGTCGCGCGCACGAGACCCGCTCGCATCTCGGAGAGGTCGGCCGCGACGACGAGGCCGCCGCGCTCGACGAGGCAGGCGGCGTGCCCCGACTTGCCGCCGGGGCCGGCGCAGAGGTCGAGCACCCGCTCCCCCGGCAGGGGGTCGAGCGCCGACACGACGAACGACGAGGCCTGGTCCTGGACCGCGAACCAGCCCTCGGCGAAGCCGGGGAGCTCGGCGGGGGCGCCGGTCTCGACCAGGACCGAGCCCGGGTGGAGCGTGCCTCGCTCGGTGCCGATCCGGGCCTCGGTGAGGCGCCGCTCGAGGTCCTCGACGCTCGTCCGGCAGGTGTTCACGCGCAGCGTCACGCGGGCGCGCTCAGCGAGCGCGCCCGCGGCAAGCTCGACCTCGGTGGCCGGCAGGACCCGGCCGAGCTCGTGCACGGCCCAGGCCGACAGACCCGTGCGGATCGAGAGGTCCTCGTCGCTCGCCCCCGAGGGCGGCGCGCTCGGCGGCGCGACGGCGAGGCGCCGCAGCACCGCGTTCACGAACCCGCGCTGGCGCTCGGGGGCGAGCGCGACCGTCTCGGCCACGGCCGCGTGCGCCGGGATCCGTGTGTGGAGGATCTGGTACGCCCCGAGCCGCAGCGTCGCGAGCGCCTGGTGAGGGGTCGACCCGAGCGGGCGGTCGACGAGCCGCGCGAGCGTGTGGTCGAGCGTGAGCAGCCGTCTCAGCGTCCCGTACGTCAGCTCGGAGGCGAGCGCGGCATCCCGCGAGGACAGCCGGGCGCGCGCGAGCGCCGCGTGGAGCGCTAGGTTCGAGTAGGCGTCGCCCTCGGTCACCCGGCGGACGACCTCGAGCGCGACCGAGCGGGCGGTCGGCCGGGTGCTCGGTCCCGGGACCCGCGGCGGTCGGCGCGGTGGCCTTCTCGGGGTCGCGCGCGGAGGCTTCGGCGGGCTCACCCGAGCCGCTCGCCGACCTCGGGCCGATGACCGTTCACGAAGTCCTCGACCGGCATCACGCGACGCCCGGCGGGCGCGAGGATCCGCGGCCGGAACCCGCGGTCTGCCGTCGCGACCACGAAGCCGTCCTTCGAGACCTCGACGATCCGGCCCGGCTCGCCGGACGCATCGACGGTCTCGGCCTTGAAGACCTTCAGGCCCTCGCTGCGGAAGGTCGTCGTCGCTGCGGGCTCGGGCGAGAGCGCTCGGACGAGGTTCACGAGGAGCGTGGCCGGGTTCGCCCAGTCCAGCACCCGATCCTCGGGCCCGAACTTCGGGGCCAGGGTCACGAGGCTCGGATCCTGGGGCTGCGGCGCGACGGGCCCCGCCGCCATCATGTCGACCGTCTGGACCAGCAGCTCGGCGCCGATCTCGGCCAGCCGCGCGCCGAGTGAGCCGGCATCGTCCTCTGGCGAGATCGGCTCCTCGCGCTGGAGGATCACCGGCCCGGTGTCCAGGCCCTTGTCCATGATCATCGTCGTGACGCCCGTCTTGTGGAGCCCGGCGAGGAGCGCGGTCTGCACCGGCGCGGCCCCTCGGAGCTGCGGCAGGAGCGAGAAGTGCAGGTTCACCGGCGCGATCGACGGGACGTGCAGGACGTTCGGCGTGAGGAGCTCGCCGTAGGCGACCACCACGAGCACGTCCGGAACCGCCGTCGACAGGTCCTTGAACCCCTGCCCCGTCTTCACCGTGCTGGTCGGGAAGAGGGGCAGACCGAGACGCTCGGCCTCCAGGGCTACCGGCGTCGGCGTGAGCTCGTTGCCACGGCCGGCGGGCTTCGGCTCGGCCGTCACCACCGCGACGACCTGGTGCGGCGACCGGGCCAGCGCGGCCAGGGACGGCACCGACCACGCGTCGTTGCCGAGGAACGCCACGCGGAGCGGACGGGTCTGGGTCATCGGCGCTCACCCCCTCGGGACGAACATCGGCACGGAGGTACCTGGAGCTGCAGGGCTCGAGGGCAGGATACGCGGGCTCGCGCTCGGGCGGTCCGTCAGAGCTGCTGTGTGCGCTTCAGCTCGATCTCGCGGAGCTGGCGCATCACGTCGCGCCTGCCCTCGTCGTCGAGCCGGTCGATGTAGAGCGCGCCGTGGAGGTGGTCCGTCTCGTGCTGGAAGATCCGTGCGAGGAGTCCCTCGGCGCGGAGCTCGAACGGGTTCCCCCCCAGGTCCTGGCCGCGCAGTCGCACCGTGGTCGCTCTCGGCGTCGCGTAGTACGGGCCCGGGATCGACAGGCACCCCTCGTCGATCGCGTCCTCCTGCTCCAGATCCGACAGCTCGGGGTTCGCGACGAAGCCCGAGCGCCCGTCGCCGTCGTCGTACACGAAGAAGCGCATCTCGATACCGACCTGGTTCGCGGCAAGGCCGACGCCGGGCGCGTCGTGCATCGTCTCGAACATGTCGTCCACGATGTGGCGCAGCCACGCATCGAAGCGCTGCACCGGCTTGCACTCCTCGCGGAGCACCGGGTCGCCGAGCGTGCGGATCGAAAGCAGTGCCATGGACACCTCGTGGTTCGAGACCGCGGAGCTACAGGTGCGGCTCCGCCTCGACACGGGTCACGACGCCGCGCTCGGCGAGCCCTCGGGCCACCCGCCCGAAGGCCGCGACGCGACCCGGCTCGAGCGCGAGCAAGCATACCGTCTGCTCCCCGAGCCCCGAGACGAGCAGCGTCGTCGGCTCGAGCACCCGAAGCTCGTCCTCGAGCTCGGCGGTCCCACTCACGCGGAACACCGCCGCCCCGACCGGGAACCCCGCCTGGGCGCGCCGCGGGATCTCGGCGCGGTGGTAGCGCTGCGGGCGTCCCGTGACGAGCGCCTGGACGGCCGCAGCGTTCGGAGCCCGCGTCTGCAGGATCACCCGGCCGCTCGGTCTTGCCCACGCCGCCGCCTCGAACCAGGACGCGAGGGCACGCTCGACCGCCGAGAGCCCTGGCCGCCGCGCGGCCAGGTCCGCGTCCAAGATCCCCACGAGGTCGAGCCCCACCGGCCCGAAGTCCTTGACCGCCTCGACCCCGCCGACGAGCACCTCGGCCTCGCCGGGCGGCCTGGGCCGGTCCTCACCTCCGATCCTCGAGACCGGCACCGTCGCCGCGCGCCGAGCCCACTCCTCGACCCGCTCGGCCCCACCCCGCGCGAGCCCGAAGTCGCTCTCCCCACACGCCGCGCACCGTCCGGCCACCGCGCACAGCGAGCACCGGACCGTGCCCTCCTCGGACCGCAGCATCCCGCCGCACACCGCGCACGCCGCTGGCTCTCCGCACGCCCGGCACACCCGCGCCACCCCATACCCCGGCAGCGGCGAGTACAAGAACCCCCTCCTCGCCTGCCGGAGCGCCGATACCAACCTCGGCGCCCTCCCCTCCGGCCCCGGCGCCACCACCTCGACCGGCGGCCACCGTCTCCCCTTCGGCTCCACGTCCACGTGCTCGACCACCGCGGTCTCCGCCGACGGATACAGGGCGGACATCACGACGACCGCGCTCTCGATCCGCCCTCTGGCCACCGCGACATCCCGCACATGGAAGTACGGCGCCCGCTCCTCCCGATGCAGCGCGTGGCTCTCCCTGGAGCACATACAGGAGCCCGAGCCGCGGCACCGGCGCGAACACGGCGGGCCGGGTCCCCACCACGACCGCGGTACATGCCCGCCGCGATGTCCAACCACATCCGATACCGAGCGCGCTTACTCCCCCCCACATACATCACGACGAGGTCCCCGAACGCGTCCCGGATGGCTGCAGCCGTGGCCGGCAAGGGATCGGCCTCCGGCACCAGCACGATCGCCGACCGCTGAGCGGCGACCGCCACCGAGACGCACTCGACGGCGAGACCGACCTCGTCCTCCGGCGCCGGCCGAAGCACGAACGCTCCCGAACCGCCGCGGAGCGCGTCCAGCAGGAGAGGTCCGCCCGTGTAGTCGCCGGCAAGCCGCGGTTGGACAGCGGTGCCGACCGGAGCGGGGGCTCTGAGGCGAGCGGAGCGAGCCGAAGGAGCGAAGCGCCCCCCGCGCAGGTCGGCACCGCCGTCCACCCCCGCAACCTCTTCCCCAGCGACGCGCGGCGGCGACATCGCCCCGAGCACCGCCGCGAGCGGGGCGACGTACCGTTCAGAGACCCAGCGCGCGACGAAGAGCAAGCGCTCGTCGAAGAACCGCACCGGCGAGACGACCTCCTTGACCCCGAGCATCCGCTTCGGCAGGTCGTCGGTCGCCCCGAGCACCCATCCGCGCACGACCCTGCCGTGGAAGGGCACCTGCACGAGCGAGCCGACGCCGGCGGCGAGATCCTCCGAGAGCTCGTACGTGAACGGGCGGTCGAGCGACAGGACGGGTCGGTCGACGCAGACGGCGACGGGCCCGGAGATGATCTTCGGGCTACGTGAAGGCGCGGCGGAGCTCATCCGCGCGGTCGATCGCTTCCCACGAGAACCCCTTGCGGCCGAAGTGCCCGTAAGCAGCGGTCTCCTCGAAGATCGGCCGGCGCAGGTCGAGGTCGCGGATGATCGCGGCCGGCCGGAAGTCGAAGGCCTCCCACACGAGGTCGACGATCTTCGTCGGGTCGACCTGCTCGGTGCCGAACGCGTCGACCGCGAGCGAGACCGGGTGTGCCGTGCCGATCGCGTAGGCGACCTGGATCTGGAGCTTGTCGGCAAGCCCGGCGGCGACGAGGTTCTTCGCGACGTACCGCGCCATGTACGCGGCCGAGCGGTCCACCTTCGTCGCGTCCTTGCCCGAGAAGCAGCCGCCGCCGTGCGGCGCCATGCCGCCGTAGGTGTCGACCACGATCTTGCGGCCGGTGAGTCCCGTGTCGGCCTTCGGGCCGCCGATCTCGAACCGGCCGGTGGGGTTGACCAGGATCCGCACGCCCTCGGCATCAAGGTCGAACTCGCGCAGCACGGGGTCGATGACCTCGGCGATGACATCGGGCGCGAGGAGCGTCTCGACGTCCACCTCCTCACGGTGCTGGGCCGAGATGAGGACCGTGTCCACTCGAACGGGCTTGCCGCCTTCGTACTGGATGCTCACCTGGCTCTTCCCGTCAGGGCGCAGGTACGGGATCACACCGGCCTTTCGGACGTCGGCGAGCCGCTTCGTGAGGCCGTGCGCCATCGCGATCGGGATCGGCATCAGCTCGTCCGTCTCGCGGACGGCGAAGCCGAACATCATGCCCTGGTCTCCCGCGCCCAGCGTGTCGAGCAGGTCGGCCGAGTGCCCCTCGCGGTGCTCGAGCGCGTCATCCACCCCGCGGGCGATGTCGACCGACTGGTCCTGGATCGACGTGATGACGCCACAGGTGTGGCCGTCGATCCCGAAGTTCGCATCCGTGTACCCGATCTCGGTCACGGTCTGGCGCACGACCGAGGGGATGTCCACGTACTCCGAGGTTGTGATCTCGCCCGCGACCATCACGATCCCGGTCGTCACGAGCGTCTCGCACGCGACCCGGCCGATGGGATCCGCGGTCAAGATCGCGTCCAGGATGGCGTCGGAGATCTGGTCGGCGAGCTTGTCCGGGTGGCCCTCCGTAACGGACTCGGAGGAGAACAGGTAGGAGTGGCTCATGTTCGGGCGAGTATAGCCGCCGTCACCGACGGCCCGGCCCGAGGAGGACCGCCAGCCGGTCGCAGAGCGCGGTCGCGAGCTCGGCCTTCGTCCACTCGCGGAGCGGAAGATCGTCACCGTCCGCGGCCAGGATCGCCGCGTGGTCCGCATCTGATCCGAACCCCGTTCCCGGGCGCCCCACCTCGTTCACGACGACGAGGTCCAGCCCCTTAGCGTGCAGCTTGGCCCTGCCGGCGGCCTCGAGGTCGCCCGTCTCGGCAGCGAACCCGACCAGCACGCGGTCGCCCTTCGACGCTCCGAGCTCGGCGAGGATGTCCACGGTCGGTACGAGGTGGAGCTCGGGTGGGCCGGCGTCCTTCTTCAGCTTCGCTTCCGCGACGGTCTCCGGCCGGAAGTCGGCGACCGCGGCAGCCATCACGACCGCGTCCGCCTCGCGCGCGGCTCCGAGGGTCGCACCCCGCATCTCCTCCGCGGTCTGCACGCGGACGACGCGGAGGCCCTCGGGCGGCTCGACGGCGCCGGGGCCGTACACGAGCGTCACGTCGGCGCCGCGGTCGAGCGCCTCCTTCGCGACGGCAACGCCCATCTTGCCGCTCGAGCGGTTGCCGATGAACCGCACCGGGTCGATCGGCTCATGCGTCGGGCCGGCCGTGACGACGATCCGTCGGCCCGCGAGTTCGCGGCCTCGCGCCACGACTTCCTCGATCGCGGCAAGGATGTCCTCCGGCTCGGCCAGGCGACCGAGACCCTCGTCCCCGTGTGCGAGGGAACCGGCGGCCGGACCGACGATGCGCGCTCCGCGCTCGGCGATCGTGCGGACGTTCGCCTGCGTCGCGGCGTGCTCCCACATCCCGGTGTGCATCGCCGGCGCGAGCACGAGCGGGCAGGTGGCCTCGAGCAACGTCGAGGTGAGGAGGTCGTCGGCCACCCCGTGGGCGAGCTTCGCGAGCACGTTCGCCGTGACCGGTGCCACGACGGCAACGTCGGCCTCAGTGCGCGAGCCGAACGTGGAGTACCGAGCCGGGCTCCTCCCACAGGTCGGTGTACGCGCGACGTCCCGAGAGTGCGGCGAACGAGTCCGGACCGACGAAGCGCGTGGCCGAGCGCGTCATGACCACCTGGACGGTGGCGCCCGTCAGCGTGAGCAGGCGCGTGAGGGAACAGGCCTTGTAGGCGGCGATGCCGCCGGTGACGCCGAGCAAGACCCGGCGTCCCCCGAGCGGACTACTTGATGCCGGCGCCATCGGGGCGCTCGGCGAGGATCTTGCCCTCGCCGATCTCCTCGAGGGCGATCGACAGCGGCTTGTTGCGCAGGCCCGACTCGACGAGCGGCGGGACGAACTCCGCGCGGCCCTCACCGAGCTGGTTGTAGTACGAGTTGATCTCGCGGGCGCGCTTGGCCGCCAGGATCACCAACGTGTACTTGGAGTCGACCTGCGCGAGGAGGTCGTCGATCTTCGGCTCGATCATGGGTGCGTCGGCCCTTCGCTCGAGGTGGGGAACCCCTGGATGATAGCAACGAGCAGGTCGACCGCCCGCTCGAGGTCGTCGTTCACGACCACGTGGTCGAACCAGGCCCGCTGACCGAGCTCCCACTCGGCCATCGCCATGCGCTCGGCGAGGCGTTCCTCGTCCTCGGTCCCGCGCTCGCGCAGGCGCCGCTCGAGCTCGACGAGCGACGGGGGCTCGAGCAGGATGAGGACGGCCGAGGGCATCTTCTCCCGGACCTGGAAGGCGCCCTGGACGTCGATCTCGAGCACGACGTCGTGCCCGTCGGCCAGGGCATCCTGCACCGCCCGTACCGGCGTTCCGTAGCGATGGCCGAACACCTCCGCCCATTCGAGCAGCCCGCCCTCGCGCGCCATCTGGGAGAACGCATCGTCCGAGACGAAGGAGTAGTCCACCCCGTCCTGTTCGCTCGGACGGGGTGGACGGGTCGTCGCGGAGACCGAGACGCGCAGCCGCGGGAGGCGATCCAGCAGGTGCCGGACGATGGTCCCCTTGCCCGACCCCCGAAGGGCCGGCGATGACGAAGAGCCTGCCGGGAGGTTCGATCGGCGTTACTTCTTGGCGAACTCGGCGAGCAGCGCGTCGCGCTGCTTCGCCCCGAGGCCGCGGACGCGGCGGCTGGCGGAGATGTCGAGCTTCTCCATGATCTTCGTTGCCCGGACCTTCCCCACGCCGGGCAGCGACTCGAGCACCGTCGACACCTTCATCTTCCCGACGGTGTCGTCGGCCGTCTTCGCGAGCAGGTCCTTCAGGGAGCGCTTGCCGGACTTCAACTCGCCCTTGATCTCCGCGCGCTTGCGACGCGCCTCGGCGGCCTTCTCGAGCGCCTTGGCGCGGTCCTCGGGGCTAAGGATCGGCAACGGCATGCGTCACTCCTTCTCATGTCGGGGGTCGAAGCGACGCGAGTATAGTGCCGTGTTCCCGGCGGCAGCAACGCGGGTCGAGGCGCGCCACCTGCGGTTTTCGGGCGCTGTCGATCAGCGGATGGTCGCGAGGATCGAGCGCGCCGCACCCGCCGGATCGTGAGAATCGGTGATCGGTCGCCCGATCACGAGGTGATCAGCGCCACGCTCCACGGCTTCTTCCGGCGTGAGGATCCGGACCTGGTCGTGACCGTTGGACCCCGGGGGGCGGATGCCGGGGACGATCAGGCAGAAGGCCTCACCCACGACCTCGCGCACGATCGACACGTCCTCACCGGAGACGACGGCTGCCGTTGCGCCCGCCGACATGGCCTCGAACGCGAGCGAGGCCGGCGACGCGAGCGACTCGCCGCCGAGGCTCGAGAGCACCGTGATGGCCGCGATCGTCGGCAGCGGATGACCCGAACCCTCCGCACCCTGCGCCGCGCCCCGGAGCGCGGCAGCCACCATCGCCTCGCCGCCCAGGGCGTGGACGCTGAGGATCGTGACCCCCATGCGAGCGCAGTTGCGCGCCGCGCGTTCGACGGTGTTCGGGATGTCGTGGAGCTTCAGGTCCAGGAAGATCGGCCCGTAGTCGCGCAGGCGCAGCACCGCGGCAGGGCCGTGGGCGGTGAACAGCTCGAGCCCGATCTTGAAGAGACCGACCTCGCCCTCGAGCGCCCGCACGAGCGCCTCGGCCTGCGTCCAGGTCGGAGACGTCCAGGGCGGCCACGATCGGGTTCGCGGGCCGCGGGATCACGGGTCCACTCTCCCCAGCCCTGTCGCGGTGCAGGCGTAACCGGCCGCGCAGCTCGGCCGGGGAGCCGATCCCCTTGTCCCGCAGGTAGGCCAAGATCCCCTGCGCGACCCGGACCGGCGCCGAGGGGTCCACCAGCATCGCCGTGCCGACCTGTACGGCCCACGCGCCAGCGAGGAGGAACTCCACCGCGTCCTCCCCGTTCGAGATCCCGCCAACACCGATGATCGGGAGATCGGGCAGAGCCTGCGCCACCAGGAAGACCGACGCGAGCGCGATGGGCTTGATCGCCGGCCCCGAGAGCGCTCCCACCGGTGCGGAGAGCCTCGGCCGCAACCGGGCGGCGTCGACCGCGAGTCCCGGGACGCCGTCGATGAGCGTGAGGCCGTGGACCCCGGCTCGCACGCAGGTCCTCGCTGCTTCGACGAGGTCGGGGTTCAGGGCGGGGAGCTTCGCGAACACGGGGATCCGCGACAGCCGCGAGACCGCGCCCACGACCTCGAAGATCCGATCCAGGCGGGCCGAGAACGGCTCGCCGCGGCCGCGTTCCTCGTCCGGCGCGCCGAGGTAGACCTCGAGCGCGGCGATCCCCGGATGGTCCTGCAGCCGGCCGGCCACGCGGATGTACTCGTCGAGGCTCGTGCCCGCGATGGACGCCACCACGGGAACACCGACCCTCTGGAGCCGCGGCAGGTCCTCGGCGACGAACCCTTCCACCCCCGGGTTCTGCAGGCCGACCCAGGACAAGGAGCCCCGAGGAGGTCTCCGCCATCCGCGGCGTCGGCGCCCCCTTCCTCGGTCCGAGGGTCAGGCTCCGCGTGACGACGCCACCGAGTCGGTGCAGGTCCACGAGCCCCGGGTCGCCCCCCGAGCCGAGGCACCCCGACGCCGCCAGCACGGGCAGCGGGAACACGACTCCGTTCAGGTCGACGGCCATCCGCTGCTTCACCCCGGCCACGACCGCACCACCGGGAATCCCTCTGGTGGGGTCGGCAGGAGCTGCGGCTCCTCCTCCATCCACCGGTCCCACAGGATCCGCGCCGGGTTGAACACCGGCCCGTCGGTACATGCACGCAGGTTGTCGTACCCGGAGCCGTCCTTGCGGATCACCGGCACCACGCACGTGTAGCACTGCCCCATGCCGCACGCCATCTGCTCCTCGATCGCCATCTGCGAAGGGATCTGCCGCTCGAGAGCGAACTCGGCGATGCGCCGGAGCGTCGAGCGACGACCCGCCGCGTAGATCACCTTGGCGCCGCTCGCCTCCACCATCGCGGGGAGCAGGTCGAGCACCGATCCCGGCTCGCCCATCGAACCGTCCTCGGTCGCGATGCCGATCGACTGCGCCAGACGCTTGCCCTCGATCGGCTTGAAGACATGCTCCTGGTCCTCACCGCCGAGCGAGCAGGTCGACGCGCTTGCCGCGCGCGCGCAACTCCTGCGCGAGGAAGTAGATCGTCGCGGCTCCGTGCCCCTCGGCGATGAGGAGGCAGTTGGTGAGCTTGTTCGGGTAGGCGAACGCCTTGCCGAGAGGGCCGATCACGTCGAGGAACTGATGGGCTTTCGCGTCGGCGAGCCACTGCGTGCCGAGACCGTGCGGGTCGAACACGAACTCGAGCGTGCCGGCCCAGCCGCCTCGGCGAGACGCCTGGTGGATGGAGAAGTGACGGCGGAGCAGGAAGGCCCGATCCTGGGGCATCGCGACCGAGATGAACTGGCCGGGCCGGGCCCGCTCGGCGACCTCCGGCGCGACGAGTGTGAGCGAGTGGTAGGCCCCCAGCTTCCTCGCGTTGAGGATCTCCGCTCTGACTCGCTTCACTTCAGATCTCCTTGGTGGCCGGGGTGGGCTCCGGGGCACGCTCCGCTGGCGGCTGAGCCGTCGGGCGCTCCGCGCGCCCCGGAGCCGTCCCGTCGCTCACCACGTCCACCTGCGCTCGCGGCGCGAACCCGATCATGAGGCGTTGCTGGTGGGCCGCGGCTGCTCTCGCGTGGGCGTGGTGCTCCTGCAGCGTGCGCGGCTCCGTCGTTCCGGTCCTCAGGGACTCGATGCCCCGGAGGGCGGCGAAGAGGCCGGGCATCGTCGTGATGCAGGGGACGCCGGCGGCGGCGGCGGCGGTGCGGATGAAGTAGCCGTCGGTGCGGGGGCCTCGGCCGAAGGGCGTGTTGATCACGAGGTCGACTTTCCCACCTCGGATGAGCTCTGCCACGTTCTCGGGCGATTCGCTGACCTTGCTGACGCGCTCGACGGGGACGCCGGCGCGCTCGAGGACCGTCGCGGTTCCCTTCGTGGCGAGGAGTCGGAAGCCGAGGGCGGCTAGGCGTTGGGCGGGCAGGAGGATCGAGCGCTTGTCCCGGTTCGCGACCGAGATGAACGCGGTGCCCGAGGTCGGCAGGCCGGTACCGCCGGCGACCAAGGCCTTGGCGAGCGCCATGCCGGAGTCCTCGTCGATGCCCATCACCTCGCCGGTGGACTTCATCTCGGGGCCGAGGATCGTGTCGACGCCGGGGAACCGTCCGAAGGGAAGCACCGCCGCCTTCACGGCCGTGTACGGGAGGTGACGGTAGTGGTGCGGGTCGGCGGGCAGGATGCCCTCGTCCTGGAGGTCCGCGAGGGTGCGCCCGGTCAGGACCAGCGTGGCCAGCCGGGCGACCGAGACGCCGGTCGCCTTCGAGACGAAGGGCACCGTGCGGGAGGCACGCGGGTTGGCCTCGAGCACCCAGATCCGCTCGTCCTTGACCGCGAGCTGGAGGTTCAGCATGCCGCGCACATCCAGGCGCCGCGCGAGCGCTCGCGTGATCTCCTCGACGCGGTCGAGCTCGTCGTCCGAGAGCGTGGCCGGCGGGATCTGGCACGAGGAATCGCCCGAGTGCACGCCGGCTTCTTCGATGTGCTCCATCACGGCGCCGATGAAGACGCCGGTCCCGTCGGCCACCGCGTCGACGTCGATCTCGATGGCGCCCTCGAGGAAGCGGTCGATCAGCACGGGATGCTCGGGAGCGACGTCCGCCGCGGCCTGCACGAAGCGCTCGAGCTCGCCGCCGTCGTACACGATCTCCATCGCCCGGCCGCCGAGCACGTACGACGGCCGCACGATCACCGGGAACCCGATCCGCGCTGCGATCTGCCGCGCCTCGTCGATCGTCCGCGCCTCGCCGTGCGGTGGCGCGGGGATGTCGAGCTCGCGCAGGAGCTCGGCGAACTTGCCGCGGTCCTCGGCGAGGTCGATCGCCTCGGGCCGCGTGCCGAGCACACGGAACCCCTCCTCCTCCAGCGTGTGTGCGAGCTTCAGCGGGGTCTGCCCGCCGAACTGCACGATCACGCCCTCGGGACGCTCGGCGTGGCACACGGCGAGGACGTCCTCGGCCGAGAGCGGCTCGAAGTACAGGCGGCTCGACGTGTCGTAGTCGGTCGAGACCGTCTCGGGGTTCGAGTTCACCATCACGGACTCGAACCCCGCCTCCTCGAGTGCGAACGCGGCGTGAACGCACGCGTAGTCGAACTCGATCCCCTGCCCGATCCGGTTCGGCCCCGCGCCGAGGATCACCACGCGCGGGCGCTCGGCCGGACGTACCTCGGTCTCGTCCTCGTACGTCGAGTAGTGGTATGGCGTGAGCGCCGGGAACTCGCCGCCGCAGGTGTCCACCGTCTTGAACACGGGCTGGACGCCGAGCGCCTCCCGGTGACGGCGCACGGCGGCCTCCGTCGCGCCGGTCATCCGCGCGAGGCGCACATCCGAGATCCCCAGCCGCTTCACGTCGCGGAGCTCCCGAGCCCCGAGCCGATGCAGCGGAACGCCGCGGAGCCCGTGGGTCTCCTCCACCACCTGAGCGATCTGATCGACGAACCAGGGGTCGATGCCGCAGGCCGCCGCGATGTCGTCCACCGTGTGATCGGCGAGGATGGCCGCCTCGAGCAGGTGCAGGCGGTCCTCGGTCGGCGCGGCGAGCCGGGCGAGGAGATCGATCGCCGGCTCGACGAGCGCGGCGCCCAGGTCGAAGCCAACCTTCTCGAGGCCGCGCCAGGCCTTGCCGAGCGCCTCCTTGAAGGTCCGCCCGATCGCCATGACCTCGCCGACCGACTTCATCGTCGAGGTGAGGTGCGGGTCGGCCTCCGGGAACTTCTCGAACGCGAAGCGCGGGATCTTCACGACGACGTAGTCGAGGGTCGGCTCGAACGCGGCGGGCGTCTCGCCGGTGATGTCGTTCACGATCTCGTCGAGCCGGTAGCCGACCGCGAGCAGCGCCGCGATCTTCGCGATCGGGAACCCCGTCGCCTTCGACGCGAGCGCCGACGAGCGCGACACGCGCGGGTTCATCTCGATCAGGACCCGCCGCCCGGTCTTCGGGTCCACGGCGAACTGGACGTTCGAGCCGCCGGTCTCGACGCCGATCGCGCGCAGGACCTCGAGCGCCGCGTCGCGCATGTCCTGGTACTCGCGGTCGGTCAGGGTCTGCACCGGCGCGACGGTGATCGAGTCCCCCGTGTGCACCCCCATCGGGTCCACGTTCTCGATCGAGCACACGACGACACGCGTTGTCGTCGCCGTCGCGCATCACCTCGAGCTCGAACTCCTTCCACCCGGCGATCGACTCCTCGATCAGGATCTCGCGAACCGGGACTGAGCTCGAGGCCGCGGGCGGCGAGGCCGGTGAGCTCATCCCGATTCGCAGCGAACCCGCTCCCGCCGCCACCGAGCGTGAAGGACGGTCGCACGATGAGCGGGTAGCCGATGTGCTCGGCCGACCGCGAGCGCCTCGTCGAGCGTGCGAGCCACGCCGGCGCGTGGGACCTCGAGGCCGGCTTCGAGCATCGCCGCTTGAAGGCCGCTGCGGTCCTCGGCGCGGTGGATCGCCTCGAGGCTCGCGCCGATCAGCCTGATGCCGAGGCGGTCGAGATCACCGGACTCGGCGAGAGCGACCGCCACGTTCAGCGCGGTCTGTCCGCCCGAGCGTCGGCAGCAGCGCGTCGGGGCGCTCCCGCTCCGAGATCGCGAGGACCGAGTCGGGCGTGAGCGGCTCGACGTAGGTCGCGTCGGCGAACGCCGGGTCGGTCATGATCGTCGCCGGGTTCGAGTTCACCAGCGCGACCTCGTACCCCTCGCCGCCGCAGCACCCTGCACGCCTGGGTGCCCGAGTAGTCGAACTCGCACGCCTGGCCGATCACGATCGGACCCGAACCGATCACCAGGATCTTGCGGATGTCCGTTCGCGCTTCGGCATCAGCGCCCTCCATCAGCTCGCGGAACCGTCGAAGAGGTACCGCGAGTCGTGGGGCCCCGGCGCCGCCTCGGGGTGGTACTGCACGCTGAAGGCCGGCACATCGGTCGCAGCGCAGACCCTCGAGTGTTCCGTCGTTGAGGTTCCAGTGGGTCAGCTCCACCGCTCCCGAAGTCACTGGTGCCGCGAAGGATCCGACATCCTCCGCCGGCGCTGAGCCGTCGGGCGACCGCAGCGGATCCATCCGTCGCCACCAGCTTCGACTTCGCTGCCGCTCCGGCGAAACCGTTGGGGTCCACGGCGAAGCCGTGGTTGTGGCTCGTGATCTCGACCCGGCCGGTCGCGCAGGTCCTTGACGGGCTGGTTGGCGC
The DNA here is from genome assembly GCA_963708985.1 of uncultured Actinomycetes bacterium. Classification (GTDB taxonomy): domain Bacteria; phylum Actinomycetota; class UBA4738; order UBA4738; family HRBIN12; genus HRBIN12. The sequence goes on along the minus strand of CAVPUQ010000008.1, from coordinate 433,453 downwards.
CTCGGTGGCCGAACTTCATCTTGTAGGTCCGGCCGCCGAGCGCCAGCGCGAGGAGCTGATGGCCGAGACAGATGCCGAAGATCGGCACCTGTCCGAGCAGCTCGCTCGCCGCGTCGATCCCGTAGCGTCGTGGCGGCCGGGTCGCCGGGGCCGTTGCGAGAAGAACACGCCGTCGTAGCGGCCGCCGAGGATCACGTTCGTCGGCGGTTCCGGCGGGGAAGACCGTGGTCTCGATGCCCGTGGTGGCGAGCCGCCGGAGGATGTTCGTCTTCATGCCGAAGTCGTACGCGGCCACCCGGAGCACGGCGCCGTCGGTCGCATGGCCGGCGCCCACGACCAGCTCGGGGCCTCGTACGGCTCATCGGTCGACACGCCCTGTGGCGAGGTCGGCCCCAGCCATGCCGGGCGACTCGCGGACACGCGCCACCAGCGACCGGGGGTCGAGGTCCTCCGTGGAGACGCCGCATCGCATGGCGCCCTCGCTCGCGGAGGCGCAGTGTGAGCGCGCGCGTGTCGATGCCCTCGATGCCGACGACGCCGGCATCGGCGAGGTCGTCGTGCGAGGGTGCGGGCGGCGCGCCAGCTGAGACGCTCGGCGGGAGGCCTCGCGGACGGCGAAGCCCGCGACCCGGACCCGCGCCGACTCGGGGTCCTCGCGGTTCGTGCCGTAGTTACCCTGGTGCGGAGAGGTCATCACACGATCTGGCCGGCGTAGGAGGGGTCGGTGAGGACCTCCTGGTAGCCGGACATCGCGGTGTTGAAGACGGCCTCGCCGAAGGCCTCCCCCGCGGCCCCGAACGCGGCGCCCCGGAACACGTGCCGTCCTCGAGCGCGAGGAGCGCCTCGCGGGCTCGGGTCACGCGCGGCCCTTCGGGGTCACGTGCGGTCCTCGAGGAGCGGACGCACGTCGATGCCCCACCGCACGGCGTTGGCCATCAGACGCGTCGCTCCGCTCATCGCTGCGCCTTGCCGTCGGCGACGACGAGCTCGCCCCGGTAGACCGTGTGGACGACCCGCCCCCGCAGCGTGCGTCCCGATGAACGCCGAGTTGCGGCTCCGGAGGCGAACGGCGGTTCGACCACCCACTCGGCAGCGGGATCGAACACGACCAGGTTCGCCGGGTCGACCCGGCTCGATCGGCCCGCCGTGCTCCGCGCCCCGAGCAGCCGCGCCGGCGCGGTCGAGAGCACCTCGATCGCTCGGGGCAGCGTCGATGATGCCCGGCTCCGACGAGGTGCGTGAGCACCGCCGCCAGCGCGGTCTCGAGCCCGATCGTCCCCGGCGGCGCCTGGTCGAACTCGACCTCCTTCTCCTCGACCGCATGGGGGGCGTGGTCGGTCCCGACGACGTCGATCGTCCCGTCGGCGAGCGCGGCGCGAAGCGCGTCGCGATCCTCGGCCGTGCGGAGCGGCGGGTTCACCTTGAAGTTCGTGTCGTAGGTCACGAGGTCGGCGTCCGTGAACACGAGGTGGTGGGGGGTGACCTCGGCGGTGACGCGGAGTCCCTCGGCCTTCGCGCGGCGGACCAGCTCGACCGAGCCGGCCGACGACAGGTGCAGCAGGTGGAGCCGCCCGCCGGTGAGCCGGGCGATCGCGATGTCGCGAGCCACGAGCACCTCCTCGGACTCCCGAGGCTTGCCGGCCAGGCCGAGCGCATACGAGTGCTCGCCCTCGTGCATCTGCCCGTCAGCGGCGAGGGAGTCGTCCTCGCAGTGCTCGGCGAGCACGACGTCCTCGAAGGCTCGAACGTACGTGAGCGCGTTGCGCAGCACCCGTCCCGGCGGGCACGGCATGGCCGTCGTCGCTGAACATGCGGACGCCCGCATCGACCATCTCGCCGAGCTCGGCCATGACTCGCCTTCGATCGCCTTCGTGATCGCTCCCGACCGGGAAGACGTCGCATAGACCCGCCTTCGCGCCAAGGTCGAGCACCTCGTGGATCACCGCCGCGTTGTCGGCGACCGGGTCCGTGTTGGCCATGGGCGAAACCGCCGTGAACCCGCCGAGCGCGGCCGCGCGGCACCCGGTCTCGACGGTCTCCTTGTCCTCGCGACCGGGCTCGCGCAGGTGCGTGTGCGGGTCGACGAGTCCCGGCGCGAGCACGAGTCCCGAGCAGTCGATCTCGGTCGACGCCCTTCGGTGCGGCGTCGGCGGGCTGGATCGCCCGCCTTCGCGACCAGGACGTCGGCGATCTCGTCGCGGCCCGAGGCCGGGTCGATCACGCGGGCGCTCTTGAAGCGGATGGCGTCACGCATCGGCGCTCATCTCCTCGGCTCGGCCGCCGAGCAACAGGTACAGCAGCGACATCCGGATCGCGATGCCGTTCGTCACCTGCTCCTCCATCACGGCCTGCGGCAGGTCCGCCACATCCGAGTCGATCTCGACGCCGCGGTTCATCGGACCGGGGTGCATGATCAGGCTGTCCTCGGGCAGCATCCCGACCCGTTCGCGCGTGAGCCCGAACAGGCGGGCGTACTCGCGGACGCTCGGGAAGTACTGCTGCCGCTGGCGCTCGCGCTGGACGCGGAGCATGTAGCAGACATCCAGCTTCGGCAAGACGTCGTCGACGTCGTACGACACGTCGACGCCCCACGCCGGCGCGTCTGGCGGGATGAGCGTCGGCGGCCCCACGAGCGTGACGGCGGCACCCATCTTCACGAGGGCGAACGACAGCGATCGAGCCACGCGCGAGTGCAGCACGTCGCCGACGATGCCGACGCGCAGCCCCTCGAGCCGTCCGAGCCGATCGCGCATCGTGTACAGGTCGAGGAGCGCCTGCGTCGGATGCTCGTGGGTGCCGTCGCCGGCGTTCAGGACGCTGCCCCGCACCCACTTCGTGAGCGTGAGCGGCGCGCCGCTCGAGGAGTGCCGGATCACGATCGCGTCGGCTCCCATCGCCTGGAGCGTCAGCGCCGTGTCCTTCAGGCTCTCGCCCTTCGCGACCGAGGTGCCGCTCGTCGTGAAGTTGATCACGTCGGCCGACAGGCGCTTGGCGGCGAGCTCGAAGCTGATCCTCGTTCGCGTCGAGTTCTCGTAGAAGAGGTTCACGACGGTTCGGCCGCGGAGCGCCGGGACCTTCTTGATCACGCGCGTCCCGACCTCGCGGAAGGACTCCGCAGTGTCGAGGACCCGCACGATGTCCTCGGCGGTCACGTCGTGGATCGACAGCAGGTGCTTGTTCATGCGGCCCCCCCCGGTTCCTCCACGACGACGGCATCCTCGCCGTCGAGCTCCTTCAAGCAGACGCGCACGTCTTCGTCGGTGCGCGTCGGCACGTTCTTGCCCACGTAGTCGGCACGGATCGGCAGCTCGCGGTGGCCTCGATCGACCAGGACCGCGAGCTGGATCGCCGTCGGCCGGCCGAAGTCGACGAGCGCGTCGAGCGCCGCCCGGATCGTCCGGCCCGTGTAGAGGACGTCGTCCACGAGCACCACGGTCCTGCCCGTGATGTCGAATCCGATGCGGGTCTCGTGGACCTCGGGAGCCTCGGCCCGCATGCCGATGTCGTCGCGGTAGAACGTGATGTCGAGCACACCGACGGGAGGCGTGGTCCCTTCGATCCGCTCGATCTCGGCGGCCAGGCGCCGCGCGAGGTCGTCGCCACGGTTCGCGATGCCCACGAGCACCACCCCCGAGGCGCCGTGGTTGCGCTCGAGCACCTCGTGGGCGATGCGGGTGACCGCCCTGCGGATCTCGGCCTCGTCGAGGATGCGGGAGACGCCCATCAGGTCGCTCCCCGCTCGTGACGCCACAGGAACGGAACGCCCGACCGCGAGCGCGGCAGGGCGTCGATGTCGAGCCTCATCTTCACACTCCCTTCCCGGCCTCACGGGACCGGCTTAAAGGGGAAGGTCGCTACGTAGGATACCGCCATGACGACCTGGCCGCAGGTGTCGGGGCAGCAGATCCACGTTGAGGTCGACCGGATCCCGCTGATGCTCGTGGCGGTGACCACGGCGCGGTCGGGCGCCCTGGCCGACGCGCGACTCGTCCCTACGCGGAACCGCCCCCGCTACCACCGCCCGCCCCCGCACTCCTGGCTGACGGAGTCCCGGAGGCCCTACACTGATGGGTCAGGAAGCAGGAAGGTGGTCATCGATGCCTGGACCGAGTGAGTGGGTCATCGTCGCGATCGTCGCCCTCGTCGTGATCTTCGGCGCGAAGAAGATCCCCGAGATGGCACGGTCGATGGGGCGCGCCCAGAGCGAGTTCAAGAAGGGCTTGAAGGAGGGCCAAGCCGAACTCGACGAGACCCCGGCGGCGGCCTCCCCACCTCCCGCTGCTTCTCCCCCGGCCGCTGCACCTCCGCCGGCAGTCGCACCTCCGCCGGCCGCGCCGCCGAGCGAGCCGACCACCGAGCAGAAGCCCGAGGGCTCGGCCACAACGTAGTCGCCTTCTAGGACCCGGACCGCTCCTCGCGCGCGATCTTGCCGAGGACGCCGTTCACGAATCGGCCGGAGTCCTCGGTCGAGAGTCGCTTGGCGGTCTCGACGGCCTCGTCGATCGCGGCCCCGGCCGGGATGTCCTCCCGGAACCGGAGCTCATAGCACCCCACGCGGAGGATCGTGCGGTCGAGCGAGGGCATCCGCGGCACGGTCCAGTCCTTGGCGTGGTCGCCCAGGATCCGGTCGATCTCCTCGACGTGGTCGGCCACGCCCTCGACGAGCTGACGCGCGAACGGAGCGATCTTCCTGCCCGCGGCGGCCCATTCCTCGGCGACGTCGAGGGGGAGCTCGCCGAGCACGTCTGCCTGGTAGAGGATGTCGATCGCCTGGCGCCGGGCATCGTGGCGCCTCGGCACGGCTACTTCACCCGCTCGATGTACGCGCCCGTCCGCGTGTCGACCTTGACGCGCTCGCCCACCTCGACGAACAGCGGGACCTGCACGACGACGCCGGTCTCGAGCGTGGCGGGCTTCATCGCCGCCGTTCGGGTATCACCCTTCACCCCCGGTTGCGTCTCGGTCACCGCGAGCGCGAGCGACGCCGGCAGGTCGACGGCGATCGGATTGCCCTGGTGCATCGAGACCTGCGCGCTCGAGCCCTCGGAGAGGTACTTCTCGGCACCTCCGGCGATGCCGATCGCGACCGGCACCTGCTCGTAGGTCTCCATGTCCATGAAGACGAGGCTGTCATCGTCCCGGTACAGGTACTGCATGTCCTTGCGCTCGACGATCGCGAGACCCACCTTCACCCCCGCGTTGAACGTCTTCTCGAGCACGGCGCCGGTCTTGACGTTCCGCAGCTTCGTCCTGACGAACGCGCCGCCCTTGCCGGGCTTCACGTGCTGGAACTCGACGACCTGGAACAACACGCCGTCCAGGTCGAGGGTCATGCCGTTCTTCAGGTCGTTGGTGGACACGCTCATGGAAGCTCCTCGGATGTGGTCGGCAGCCTCAGAGTCTAGGGGTCGCGGCGGAGCGAATCACAGGACGACCAGGTCGCGGGCCGAGCGAGCGAGGACGCGGCCGCCATCTGCCGTGACCTCCACCATGTCCTCGATCCGCACGCCGCCGAGGCCCGGCACGTAGACCCCGGGCTCGATCGTCACCAGAGTGCCCTCACCGAGCACGTCGCCCAGGGGTGAGTCCCATCGCAGGAACGGGATCTCGTGGATCTCGAGCCCAACGCCGTGCCCGAGCCCGTGAGCGAACCGCTCGCCGAGGCCCGCCTCCTCGACGACGCTCCGGGCGGCCCGATCGACGTCCCGGAGCGCGGCGCCCCCACGCACGGTGTCGATGCCCGCCTGCTGCGCGGCCGCAACGACGTCGCGGATCTCGCGCAATCGGGCGGGCGGTTCCCCGAACGACACCGTCCGGGTCATGTCGGAGTGGTAACCGCCGGCGAGCGCGCCGAAGTCGACCTTCACGACGTCGCCGCGCCGCAGCGCCCGTTCGCTCGGGTCGTGGTGCGGCTCGGCCGACTGCTCCCCGAACGCGACGATCGTGTCGAACCCCCGGTCGTCCGCCCCGGCCGCGCGCATGGCGAGCTCGAGGTCGAGCGCCAGCTCGCGCTCGGTCATGCCCTCGCGCAGACCGCCACCGAGCACGACCTGCTCGAACGCGACATCGGCCGACTCCTGGGCGCGCGAGATCCAAGCGATCTCATCCGCGTCCTTGAGGCACCGCAGCGTCTCGACAGCGTCCCCGGTGGGGACGAGCTCCACCGGGGCTGCGGCCTCGGCCAAGCGCTGCCACTCCCCGTACGTGAGGCCCTCGCGCTCGAACCCCGTCCGCCCGACCCCCAGGTCCCGACACGCCCGCGCGAGGTGCTCCGACCGCTCGTCCAGGTAGATCCGCCGCTCGAGGTCGGGGACCTCGTGCGAGGACTGCGCGTCGTACCGGCCGTCGGTGAGGAAGATGGCACCCTCCCGCGCCACGACGGCCTGGGCGTTCGAGCCCGTGAACCCGGTGAGGTATCGGACGTTCGGAAGGCGTGTGACGACGAGGGCGTCGATCTGGAGCTCGGTCAGGCGAACGGCGAGACGCTCGCGCCTCAGCGCGTGATCCACGGCAGTACCTCCAGGGCCAGGTGGTAGCCACCGGCACCGGCGCCGGCGATCACCGCTCGGCAGACCGGCGAGATGACCGAGTGCCGCCGGAACTCCTCGCGGGCGTAGATGTTCGTCATGTGCACCTCGATGACCGGTGCGCCGCAGGCCTCGACGGCGTCGCGGAGCGCGTAGGAGTAGTGCGTGAGCGCCCCGGGGTTGATCACGACGACGCCGGAGCCCTCGCCCGCGGCCGAGAGCAACCAGCCGACGAGGTCTCCCTCGTGATCCGACTGCCGCCACTCGATCTCGTGGCCGAGCCGCACCGCACGCCCGCTCACCTCATCCATGATCTCCGCGAGCGTCTCACCCCCGTAGCGCTCGGGGTCGCGCGCGCCGAGCGCGCCGAGGTTCGGCCCGAACAGGTACAGCACCTTCATGTGCGTTCTCCCCCCTCCCGCCCGGCACCCATCTCGACGAGCACCGATCCGACGAGGTCCTCCGGCACGTCCTCGACGACCGTCGGCCGCCCGACGTCCTCAAGCAGCACGAAGCGCACTCCGCCCGCGTACTTCTTGTCCAAGCGCATCGCGTCCCAGATCTCGGCCACACCCGGCAGGCCCCCCCGCGGGTCGAGCCCGAGCGAGGACAGGAGCCGCGTGTGCCCCGCCAGCAGGCCCGCGGGCGCGAGTCCCGTGGCCTCCGCCAGCCGAGCGGCGAAGAGCATCCCGACGGCGATCGCCTCGCCGTGCGAACGGCCCTCGAACGCGTCGAGCCGCTCGAGCGCATGGCCGAGCGTGTGGCCGTAGTTCAGGATCAGCCGCGCGCCCGTGTCGCGCTCGTCGGTCGCGACGACGGCAGCTTTCGCGCGCACGCATCGGGCCACCAGGTCCTCGAGGACCTTCGGCCCGCGGCCTAGCACCTCGGCGAGCTCCCGCTCGAGCAGGTCGAGCAGCGAGGCATCCAACGTGAGCGCGTACTTCGCGACCTCCGCGAGGCCCGAGCGGAACTCGCGCTCGGGAAGGCTGGCGAGCGTCGTCACGTCGGCGAGCACGGCCCGCGGCTGGTGGAACGCCCCGACCAGGTTCTTGCCCTCGGGCAGGTTCACCGCGGTCTTGCCACCGATGGCGGCGTCGACCTGCGCGGTGAGCGTCGTCGGGACCTGGATGAAGGGCACGCCCCGCATGTAGGTGGCCGCGACGAACCCGGCCAGGTCGCCGACCGCCCCACCGCCGAGCGCGACGACCGGGTCATCCCGATGCGCCTCCTGGACCGCCATCTGGCGTTGGAGCGCCGTCATCACCGAGAGCGATTTCGCCTCCTCTCCCTCGGGCACGCCGAGGTGGACCGCCTGCAGCCCTGCTTGCGCGAGCCCGCCCGCGAGGCGCTCGAGGTACCGCCCGGCCACCTGATGATCGGCGATCACGAACGCGCGCTCTGCCCTCGCGAGCGCAGGGACATGCTCGGCGGCCTCCTCGAGCACCCCCGCGCCGATCGTGACGTCGTACGCGCGGCCGGGGACCTGGACGGTCACCCGGACCAACGGAAGAGCTCCTGCCGCACGCGCTCGGCGACCGCCTCCGGCGAGCCCGTGCCGTCGACGACGTGGGCCGCGAACTCCCGGTACAGCGGCTCGCGCTCGCCGAACAGTCGCTCGAGGTCCTCACGCTGACGGATGAGCGGCCGGTCCGCGGCGGGCTCGACCCGCTCGTGCAGCACATCGAGCGGCACGGACAGGAAGACGACCTCACCGGTCGCCCGAAGGGTCACGCGGTTCGCCGGCTCGAGCACGACCCCGCCGCCGCAGGAGACCACCGACGGGTCCTGGGTCCCGGCCTCCTGCAACGTCGCCGCCTCGAGCTCGCGGAAGCGTGCCTCGCCCTCACGGGCGAAGATCTCGCGGACGGGGAGCCCGGTCTTGGCCTCGATCCGGGCGTCGAGCTCGACGAACGGCACGCCGAGCAGTCGCGCCAGCTCAGGCCCGACGGTCGACTTGCCCGAGCCCGGCATCCCGACCAGGTAGACGATCACGGCAGCCCCTCCACGTACGCCTCCAGGTTGCGGCGGGTCTCGAGGAGCGAGTCCCCACCGAACTTCTCGAGCACGGCGTCGGCGAGCACGAGTGCCACGGCGGCCTCGCCGACGACCCCGCCGGCCGGCACCGCGCACACATCCGTCCGCTGCTTGATGGCTATCGGCGGTCTTCCCTGTCGCGAGGTCGACGGTCGCGAGGGGCTTGGGGACGGTGGAGAACGGCTTCATCGCGGCGCGGATCCGGATCGCCTGCCCCGTGCTCATGCCTCCCTCGATGCCGCCGGCGCGGGCGCTCGTGCGGGCGAGGTGCCCACCGCGCATGACGATCGCGTCGTGCGCCTTCGAGCCGGGTCGCGCCGCGCTCTTGAAGCCGTCGCCGACCTCGACCCCTTTCACCGACGGGATGCCCATGAGCGCGAGTGCGAGGCGCGCGTCGAGCTTGCGATCGACCTGGACGTGCGAGCCGAGGCCCGGCGGGCATCCGTACGCGAGCACTTCGAACACGCCGCCGAGCGTGTCGCGCGACCTCCGCACGGCGTCGATCTCGGCGACCATCCGCGCGCCGGTCTCCCGGTCGAGACGCGCGGACCGGCGAGACGTCCACGACGTCGAGGTCTCTGGGTGTCGGCACTCGGCTCGAGCGCGAGCTCACGCGGCCGATCCGTACCACGTGCGAGACGACATGCATCCCCAGCTCCGCGAGGAACGCCTTGCAGAAGTAGCCGAGCGCGACGCGCGCGGCCGTCTCGCGGGCGCTCGCACGCTCGAGGACGTTGCGCACGTCGTCGAACCCGTACTTCAGCACGCCCGGCAGATCGGCATGTCCGGGCCTCGGACGGGTGAGCTTGTCGGTGGGATCCGTCTCACCCTCGACGCCCATCAGCTCGCGGTACTTGTCCTCCCACTCCGCGTTGGCGATCGTGACCGAGATCGGGCTACCGAGCGTCCGGCCGTGGCGGACGCCGGTCAGGATCTCGACGGTGTCGGCCTCGAACCGCTGCCGACCGCTGCGGCCGTAGCCATGCCGTCGGCGCTCGAGCTCGCCGGCTAGCTCCTTCGCTGCGATCGGCACATCCGCGGGGAGACCCTCGAGGATCGCGACGAGGGCCTTGCCGTGCGACTCGCCCGCGGTGAGCTGGCGGAGCATGGCCCTCATCATAGGTGAGCCCCGAGCCGGCCCGGCCGCGCTGGGCCGGCTCCGGGGCCGCGTCCGGGCCTCACAGGACCCGGGGCTTGGAGGAGGGCGGCCCCGCGGTGCGGGACCGCCCTCACCGTCCGGCGACCGCTCCCCCCGAGCGCGACGCCGGCGACCCGCGCGCTACTTCTTCTGTTTCGCGCACAGCTCGAAGCTCTGGTCTCCGAACAGGAAGCGCGCGCAATTGCCGTCGAAGATCTTCACGAGCTTGAAGTTGTCGTCGAACCTCGCGCCCTCCTCGACCGTGTAGACACGCCCGTCCACCTCGACCTGGACACGCTTGCCGTTCTTGAACACGTCGAGCAGCCGCACGTCGTGACCGCCGATCAGGATGTGGTCGTCGGGCTGCTCCGGCGGCGGCGGAGGGCTCGTGGGCGGCGGGCTCGTGGGCGGCGGGCTCGTGGGCGGCGGGCTCGTGGGCGGCGGCGCTCGTCGGCGATGTCGGCGGAGGGCTCGTGGTCGTGGTCGTGGTCGGGCTCGTGGTCTCGGTGGGGCTGACCCCGCCGCCCGTCGGGCTCGGCGATAGACCAGGTGGGATCGAGAAGGGATCCCGGTCACCGACGAGATCGATGGGCGGCGAGGTCGGGCGGGGCGTCTCGGTGGGGCTGGGAGACACCGTCGGCGTCATCGTCTGGGTCGGCGACGGCTCCGCGGTCTCGCCTCCGTCTCCACCACCGGGCAGCACGAACAGGAACAGGTACACGGCGGCGAGCGCGGCGATCACGCCGAGGGCGATGAGCATCTTCTTGTCGCGATCGGTAAGGGCCATCGCCTACGCTCCGCTCTCGGTCGTCGTGGTCGTGGTGGTCGTGTCGACAGCTGCTGCCGGTGCGGCTGCCGCGCCCTGCGTGGGCCCGGGCTGGGAGCCCGGGCCGGCGCTCGAGTCGGTCGTGTAGAACTCGACGGTCATCTGCATCTGGAGGCGGCCGGTCGAGGCCGGGACGGCAGTGCCGGTCGCTTCCGCTGCGCCGACCGGCGCGATCGACACGCTCATGATCTTGGCGGCCCGAGGAAGGGTCTCGAGGCTGTAGAGGAACTCCTGCAGGGTGAAGAACGACCCGGTGATCACGATCTGGCTCGACACGATGGAGAAGGCCAGCGAGGCGTCCGGGGTAGGGCTCCCGGGCGAGAACTGGAAGAAGTCGACGGCGGCGCGGTCGGCGGCCGACTGGAGCAGGCGGAACAGGCCCGGCAGGTCGACCGTCGAGGGCACCTCGTCCTCGAGCGCCCGGATCTCCTCCTCGGTCTGCGGCGCCTGCGCCTGTGCGTCCTGAAGCGAACGCAACTGCGCCTGGAGGGTCACCTCGCTGTCCTGCGCGGCCTGCATCTCGTCCTCCGCCTCGCGGACCTGCCCCATCTTCGGCAACACGAGGAACAGGATCACGAGCAGGGCGAGCACGCCAGAGGCGATGACGGCGATGAGTGGCCCGCGCTGCCTCATGTCCGCCGTCCTTCACCACGGCCGCGCGGTGTCGCCGCGTCGAAGGTCAGGTCCAGGCCGCCGTCGAACGTGTAGATGCGGGTGAGCTCCCCGTTCTCCGAGGCGTTGGTCACCCACGGGTTCACCCACCCGCGCACCTGCTCGAGACGCGTCAGCCAGCTCGCGATCGTCTCGGTCTCGCGCGCGACACCGGAGAAGCTCACGTTGCCGATGAGGTCCGGCACGACGCCGATGACTGGGGTTACCCCGACCTGGGTGCCGGTCGGCGCCGTGATCTGCCCGGTGAGGGTCGTGAGGTACGACTGATCCGGGATCACCCTCGAGACGTCGAGGAGCACGCTGGCCCACGAGACCTCGTTCAGGTACAAGGTGTCGACCAGCTGCTGCTTGGTCGCCAGCTCGGCCTGGAGGTCGGCGAAGGGCTGCAGCTCACCGATCTGGCTCTGGAGCTGGTCGTTCGCCTGCTTCTGCTGCGCGAGTTCGTCCTGCGCGTCGGAGAGCCGCATCGTCTGGAAGAAGTAGAAGACGACGATCAGCGCGATGACCACCGCGCCCAGACCGGCCGCGAGGGTCGTCAAGCGCCGCGATACCTGCTTCTCGCGGAGCTCCGGGGGAAGGAGGTTGACCTGACTCACGATCGCCTCCGGTCAGGGATGGCGAGCCCGACGGCCACGCCGAGCACCGGCTCGGCCTCCGCGGCGGCCTCCTCCGACAGATCGAGCTCGGACTTGACCTTCTCGAACAGGCGCCCGCGCTCGACCGGCACCGGGATCCGGTCCGCGATGACGTCCATGAAGCCCTCGAGCTTGGACCCGCCACCGACGACGAGCACGCGGGCGATGCGAGCGCCGGGCACCTGCGCGGCATAGAACTCGAGGGACGATCGAACCTCGTCCACGAAGGAGCCCACGCGGTTCGTCACGATCCGCCGGACGTCCTCCATCGAGGGACCACCATCGACCTCCTGCCCACGCTTCAGCTGCTCGGCCACGTCGTCCTCGACCCCGAGACCGCGCGCGATGGCGAGCGAGATATCGCGCCCGCCCGACGGCAGGATGCGCACGAACCGCGTGACCCCGCGCTCGTGCACGCAGATGGCGGTCACATGGGCACCGACGTCCACGATCGCCTCGTCCCCCGTGTCCTCCAGGTCGAGGCCCTCGTCGGACGTGCCGACGGAGCGGGCGATCGCGAACGGGGTCAGGTCGATCCCCATCGGCTCGAGTTTCGCCGCGGTCACGGCCCCGACGAGCGTGGAGATCATCGGCTTGTGGGCGGCGACGAGCAGGATCCGGAGCATGCGGCGACCGCCCTGGTCGGCCTCGCCGAGCGGATCGAAGTCGATGACCGCCTCGTCGGCCGCCATCGGGATCAACTCCTGGACCTGGAAGGCGAGCGAGTTACGGAGCTCCTTCTCGGGGAGCCAGGGCAATGCGACCTCACGGACGACCACCCGCTGGTTGCCAACGCCCAGGTAGACCTGGCGACCCTTGACGCCCGCCTTGCCCCACAGCTCCCGGAGCGCCTCGGCGACGAGCTCGGGCTGGCGGACCTCACCGTTCTCGACCGCACCGGGCGCGAGCGGCGTCTGGGCGGCACGCAGCACGACGGGCACCTCGCCCGGAGCCACCTCGGCCACGCGGACGGCGGTGGAGCCGATGTCCACGCCGATCCTGGTCCTCGCCACCTACGCGCCCTCCACCTCGACCGAGCGGGCCTCGAGGTATCGATCCACCTCGGACTCACGCACCCGGTAGTTCTTGCCGACCCGCAGCGCCGGGAGGTCCCCGCCCTTGATCAGGCGGTAGACCGTCATGTTCGAAACCCGCATCGTCGCCGCCACCTCCGCGACGGTGAGCAGCCGGTCTCCGGCTTCCCACACGCTCCGGGTCTTCTTCGGCATGCCCATGCTCCCGACTAAACCGACCGCTCCGACAGGTAGCGGTCCACGTCCGACTCACGGATCCGGTAGTTCTTGCCGACGCGGATGGCCGCCAGCTGCCCGCTCTTGATGAGTCGGTACACCGTCATGTTCGAGACGCGCATGGTCGCCGCCACCTCACCCACCGTGAGGAGCCGGTCACCCACGAACGGCCTCCGCTTCCCCATCAGTCACAACTCCCACATCGGGAACACTGAGCGCAAATCCCTCATGTTCCACACCTGCAACATCCCGCTCTCCTTCCCCTGGTCGCCCCAGGGCCTCCGACCGTAACAAGAGCCACATCCATCGTCAATAGCCCCGCATAGCTACATTCGGCACGATAGACCGAATTACATAGATGTAATTAGCAAAATGTTCCAGGAGTCACACGTGCAACATCGCGTCCATCGTGCCCTATGCGTCGGCAGGGGAAGCGCCTAGGTGAACAGGCCGAGGTACAGATCCGCCACCTGAGGGCCGACGAAGGCCGCGACGACGGCCCCGGCGGCCAGGAACGGTCCGAAGGGCAGGGCCTGCTTCCGGTCTGCGCCGAGGAGGAGCGCCACGATCGCTCCCACTCCCCCGAACAGGATGCCGAGGCCGGCCGCTACCGCCACGTACCGGAGTCCCAGGGCTCCGAGCACCAGACCGATGAGGGCTGCGAGCTTCACGTCGCCCATCCCCATCCCCCGGGGCGTGAGGAGCGCGACGATCAAGAGGGCCGCCCCCGTACGCCGCGAACCCGATCCCCGCCTCGGGAAGGTCCACCGCCCCGCCCGCGAGCCGGGCAGCGACGAGGAAGGCGGCCGAGACCAGCAGGCTCGGGTAGACGATCTTGTTCGGCAGCTTCCTCGTTCGGATGTCGATGACCGCCAGTGCCACGAGCACGCCGAGGAACGTGGCGAGGAGCACCGCCACCCACCAGTCCTCGTGACGGATCGCCACCGCCGCGAACAGCGCGCCGGTCGCGAGCTCCACGAGTGGGTAGATGATCGGGATCCGTGCCCCGCACCAGTGGCACCGGCCCCGCAGGAGGACCCAGGAGAAGACCGGGACGTTGTCGACCGCACGGAGCGGGCGGCGACATGCCGCACACCGACTCCGGGACCTCGCCAGCGACTCCCCCACGGGGACCCGGTGGATGACGACCGTGAGGAAGCTTCCGAACACGAGCCCGAAGGTTCCGAACACGACGACACGGAAGGCGATCTCGACGGCGGTCATGGTCGCGGCAAACGCTACCGCAGGCGGAGGCCCGGGCCCCTCGCCGGCCCTACGACGTGACCTCGCGGATGTACGCGATGTCCTCGTTGAACCCGGTGACCTCGCCGGCCCCAGGCACCTTCACGGGCACGTAGTTGAGGGTGAACTGGTTGTTGATGTTCACCGTGCCGCCTATGACCTGCCCGCCGAAGTTCGTGTTCTGGTTGTTCATGTTCACGGTACAGGGCGAGTAGAAGAACACGTCCGCGTTCACGAAGTTCGTGTTGTTCGAGGTCGAGATGTTGTACGAGCCGCTCGCGCAGTTCAGGCCGGAGCGGTAGGCGTCGATCAGGTAGAGCTTCTTCTTGCTCCCGGACCCCGTCCACGTGTTCCGGTTGACGAACGTGATCGAGCCGTCGGTGACGATCGCCAGGTTGCCGTTCAGCGTCACGCTCGTGTTGTTCGCGAAGCTCAGGTTGCACACGGCGGCGATCCGCACGACGACCCCGCCGGTCCCGACCGGAGGGGTGGGGTTGGTCTTGATGTAGTTCATGGCGCTCGTGCAGTCGGTGAAGGTCTGAACCGAGAAGGGCAGGTCCGGGGAGGTCTTCGCCGCATCCGTCCAGTCGGTCTGCACCCACGGGATCTGCGGGACGGGTTGGGACGGCGGCGGCGGCTGCAGGGTGTTCGGCGTCGAGGTGCCCGCGACGCTCACGCCGCTGATCGTCGTGCCGGCCGTAGCGTTCCCGTTGATCGTTCCGCTTCCCGAGATCGACGACGTCGAGGAGATCGCGTTGCCGGTGACGGTCGAGGGGTTGTTGACCACGACGGCCCCGTTCGCCCACAGGTTCTGCCGGATGTTCGAGTTCCCGCCGAGCGTCGCAGAGCCGTTCACGACGTAGACGCTGCCGAAGATGTCGGGCTGGTTCGAGATGGTCAGGTTGCAGGGCGGCACCGCGGGCGCCTGGCAGTTGATGTAGATATCGGCGTCGTTCGTCGTGAAGCCGTTCAACGTGAGGTTGTTCCCGAGGTTGAGGCCGTAGTTCGTGATGATGGCGGCGCCGAACCCCCCGTAGACGGGCGTGAGCACCACGTAGCTCTCCGTCGTGCGCGGTTGCTGCCCGCTTACCGTGCCGACCGAGCGGATGAACGCAGACGAAGGGTAGGTCTGGCTCGTGAAGACCTGGCTCGCGGGATAGGGGGCGCCGGTGGCGTCGTAGTACGTGATGGTGGCGCTGAACTGCGCGGTCGCCGGCGCGGTCTCCACGTCCACGGTCTTCGGCGCGGCGGTCGTGTACGCGACCAGTTCCGTAGCTTTCGTGGTCTGGAGGTAGTTGTAGAAGTAGTTCAGCCCGGCCTCCGCGGCGTCGGCGGACTGGAGGCGCTGGCGGTTCTTCCCGCTCTGGGTCTGGTTGTGGATCGTCTGTGCGATCACGGTCGTCGCGAGGATGAGCACCACGAAGACGACGAGGACGGCGAGCACCATCGCCACCCCCCGCTCCTCCTTCAGCCTGGTCATCATCGGTTCCTCTCCTCCCTACGTTGGCGTGTCGCTGCAGACGTTCTGCGGGAAGCCGTACGAGGTATTCCGGCCCGTGCTCGCGGTCTCGATCTTGACGGTCTGCGCGGACGTGCCGTCCAGATCCGGGTTCACGAGGAGCGTGATGTCGACCGTTCGCCCGCCCTTGTTCGGGTCCGGGTCGAGCGCGAAGGCCGGCACGGCGGGCGTCACCGCTCGGTTCACGATCGCCTCTGCGACGACGCGCCAGCCGGTCGCCTGCTCTGGGTGGAGGGGCGGCCACATGCGCGACACGAGCTGCTGGTTCGCGTCGATCGTCCAGAGCACGCACATGTACCCGGGGCTCGGCGTCCGGGACGTGGCGTTCGTCTGGGTGTAGATCCGCAGCGTGTAGCCGTTCGGCAGCGACGAGTACGTGGGGTTCTCCTGCGCCGGGTCGTACAGAACGTTGCCCGAGCGGATCTCGCGGTCGAGCGCCTCGATCGCCAGACGGGCGTTATCGTTCGCGCGGCTCAGACGGTCCAGCCTGACGGCGCTCCGCTGGACGGAGGACAGCACGCCGAGGAAGACCGAGGCGACGATGCTCATCATCATCATCGCGACCATGAGCTCCACGAGCGTGAAGCCCGTCTCGCGCCGGAGATGGGCTCGGAGCCGCACCGTCGCGCCCGCCCGCATCCCCATCACCCCGCCGTGGGCGCCCGCTGGTAGACGCCTCGGGCGGCCATCGACCCGAGCGCGACCCGAACGTCGAGCTGCACGAGCGTCTCCTCGTCCGCTGTCCCGGGATCGACCTTGATGACGTAGGTGATCGTCCCGGTGAGCGGCCCGCTTATCGTCGCGTCGGCGTCGCCGATCGCGGCGGGCGAGCCCGCGAGCGCCGTGGATGTCGATGTGAAGGTGGCCCCAACGAGGGGCGTGCTGGTGATGTCGATCTCGACCTGGTGTCCGTTCACGGTCGTGAGGATCGTGATCGGCGACGGGGTCACCGTCTGCGTCGCGGACACGCTCGTGTACCCGGTCCCGTTCCAGTAGCTGATGGTCCCGCTCGTCACCGAGCCGGTCGGCGCGGTCGCCCCGGTGCCGACCGTGGCGGTTGCCGTGTCCTGGTAGTCCGAGAGCGTGACGAGGTACCCGGTCCACCCGGCCGGCACCGCGAGCGGCGACAGCCCCGACGGGAGGCCCACGAGGTTGACCGTGCCGAACCGCCGCGTGACGGTGGAGACGAGCTTCCCGTCCTGCCCGGCTACGAGCTGACGGTCGACGAACGTCTTGTTGGGGTTGCTCGCGGCGGTTCCGATGGTCGCGATCGACGCGGACCCCATCTGGATGTTCTTGTAGACGTGCGCGAAGGCCCCGGTTGCCGTGAGGCTGCCGGTCGACCCCTGCTGGATCTGGCTCCCCGCACAGAGGGTGTTGTCGACTTCCTTGGGCACCCACGGCGGGCAAGACTGCGATGCACTCGCGGTCGTCGCAGAATTCGCGGTCGCGGCGTCCCCGCTCGGAGCCGTGACCGTGAACGAGGTTTGCCCCTGCGCGAGGCTCGCGCTCCCGCCGAGACCGCTCCCCATCGTCTGAGTCCCGTAGGCCGGGACCGTGCCGCTCGGGTCCGTGTCGGATCCGGCCGTGACCGCCGGGACCCCTCCCAGCGTCTGGGTGCCGCCCGAGTCGTCGGCGAGCACCGCGCCCGACTGGCTGAAGGAAGCCTGCGCGGCGCTGAACTGCTCCTGTTGGGCGTCGGACTCGGCCCCGCTCGTCATCAGCTCGGCCTCCTCGAAGCCGAGATCCATGATCTGACCCGAGATCGTGATCGCTCCTCGCGGCACCTGCGCCTGCCCGAAGAAGAAGGGCTGGCACGGTGCGGCGTAGGGGTGCGTGCTGTTCTTCACGCATCCATCGGGCGACCAGAAGAGCGACTGAGTCCTAACGGACCTCGAGACCCCCTGGACGGCTCCGCCGGTCCAGCTCACGATGACCGAGACCCGGTACGGCGTCACCGCCGTGCATCCGGGACTCGTAGCCGTGGGGCATTGCTGTGTGACGTAGGTCTGGTAGGCGTAGGCGGTCGGGTAGCCGGCCGAGAGCGTTCCGGTGTGGGGAACCAGGGGCGGCGTGTTCGGCTGGCCGTTCTTCACCACCATCTCCCCCGAGCACGACATGAAGCGGTACGTGCCCGCCGGGTCACCCACGCAGCTCGTCACGAGGTTCGGATCGCCGGCCAGCTCTGAGGCGGCCATCCCCGCCTGGATCTTCGCGTAGGCGAGGCCTCGGACGTCCTCCATGATCTTGTCGGCGATGGAGTTCGCGCCCTGCCGCTCGCGCGCGAGCGCCTGGTACCCGAAGCCCGCGGTCGCCGCGTACGCCAGCACCGTGAGGGCGGAGAAGATGACGCCGATCGCGATGACCGTCTCGAGCAGGCTGAATCCGCGCTCGGCCCGCAGGCGAGCCTGCAACCGCACGAAGGTGCCGCGTTCTAGGGTCATGACGGAACTCGATCCATCTCATTACTGAATCGGTCGTTCTGGGGGTGTGCTTGAGCGTGGCTACCAACCGCCCGCGCACTCCGCGAGGGTGTCCACGTCGGTGAAGACGCTGCCGCGGCCCGTGTAGGTGATCGGGCTGACGTTGGTTTCGGCCATGCAGAAGTACGCTCCACTCTCCGAGTAGCGGACGAGCAGGACCGTCTGGCCGGAATGGACCTCGATCGATACCTCCCGGCCGGTCGGCGCCCCTCCGTCGATCCAGGTCAGGCTGGGCTCGACGCTCTCCGCGAGGGTCGCATCGAAGGCATCGAAGGTTCTCTGGTCGGCGTGATGCGCCTTGGCGGCCATGAGACCGTTGCGCAGGTCCGCCTGCGCGGCCCGGTCGCGGGCACGGTCTCGCGCCCCCAGGAAGGTGGGCAGCGCGATGGCGATGAGGACGCCGATGATGAGGACCACCACCATGAGCTCGATGATGGTGAAGCCACCTTCCGCCCTCGGATGCGCCCTTCCGAACCGCCCGTCCATGTCCCTCCTCACCCGTCGAGCGAGGTATCGGCGCCTCGGGCACCGACCTGGAGCGTGAGCGTCGGTCCCGGGGACGAGCTCGAGAAGCCCGAGCGGGAAACGGAAGGGGCGGCCCGAAGGCCGCCCCTTCTCCCGTTCGATCCGTACTTCTTACCAACCACCCGCGCAGACAGCCGCGCCAGTGGCGTCGACATTCCCGTTCGTGGTCCCAGACGTGGTGTCATCCAGGATGCAGAAGGGGTCACCGGACGCACTGAGCGTGCTCATCTCCACCGTGTTGCCAAGCGTGGTGTTGAGGGTCACGCTGCCCAGCACGGCCGCACCATCTGCCAAGACCCACGCCAACGAGGGCTCGATCCCGGCCGCAACGCCGGCTGCGTTGAACCCCGTGTACGTGTCGCCATCGGTGTAGAACGTCTTCGCGGCGGCCATGGCGTTGCGCAGGTCCGACTGAGCTGCGCGGTCCTGGGCGCGCTCACGGGCACCGAGGAACGTCGGCAGAGCGATGGCGATCAGGATGCCGATGATCAGAACGACCACCATCAGCTCGATGAGGGTGAAGCCCTCCTCGTCCTTCCGGCGCTGCCAGAAGCGCTGGAGCATGGAGTCACCTCCTCCTTCCACTGCTCGTCGCGCGTCATTCCATCGACGCGCGTCCTCGATCTGCTTCGGAGCGGACGGCGCCGAACTTGATGCCTCGCGTAGGATCCCACCGAAAACCACCCGAACTGAGTAGTCCGGATGACGGACCCGCGGATGCAGCGCACCGGGCGCTCACTGTCGATCTCTCGCGATACCGGGGCCCCGGGCGGGCGATGGCTACTTGATCAGGTTGATGATGTTGAACATCGGCATGTACAGGGCCACGACGGCCGCGCCCACCGCCCCGCCGATGACCGCGATCAGGAGCGGCTCGATCAGCGACGTCAGGGCGTCGACCGTGGCCTGGACCTCCGTAGTTGTAGAACTGGGCCACCTTGTCGAGCATCGTGTCGACGGCGCCCGTCTCCTCGCCCACCGCCAGCATCTGCACGACCATGGGCGGGAACACCGCATGCTTCGCGAGCGGCTTCGCGATCGACTCGCCCTCGCGGATGCTGCCCTTGACGTCGTCGACGGCGCTCGCGATGACCTTGTTGTTCACCGTGTCCTTCACGATGTCCATCGCCTGGAGGATCGGGCACGCCGGACTTCAGGAGCATGCCGAACGTGCTCGAGAAGCGAGCGAGCGCGACCTTGTGGAACAACGGCCCGAACACGGGCACCTTGCAGCTTCAACGTGTCGATCCGATAGCGCCCGGACGGTGTCTTCTTGTAGCGCTTGAAGCGCCCACGTGACGCCGACCGACCGCTCAGGATGACGATCCACCAGTACGTCCGCAGCGCCTTCGACGCGCCGAGGAGGATCCGGGTCGGCAGCGGGAGCTTGCTGTCCAGGCTCGCGTAGATCGTCTCGAACTGCGGGACGATGAACAGCAGCATCGCCGCCATGATGCCCAGCGACCAGGATGACGCACGACGACCGGATAGGTCATCGCGGACTTGATCCTGCGACGGAGCTCGACCTCCGTCTCGATCATGTCGGCCAGCTCGCAGCAGGACGTCGTCGAGCACGCCACCGGTCTCACCGGCCCGGACCATCGAGACGAACAGGTCGTTGAACGCCTTCGGGTGCTTGCTGCAGCGCCCCCGACAGCGACGCGCCCTGCTCGACGTCGATCCGGACCTGTGTCAGGACCTTCGCGAGCTCCTTGTTCGCGGTCTGCTCGGACAAGGATCGCCAGCGCCCGCAGGATCGGCAGCCCGGAGTTCACCATCGTGGCGAACTGCCGGCAGAAGACCGCCGAGCTCCTTCAGCTTCACCCGGCCCGGACGGAGGTTGATCTCCATCTTCATGCCCGGCGTTGGCCTTCTTCACCTCGACGGGGCGTCATGCCCTGCTCGCGCAGCCTCTGCGACCACGAGGTGTCTCGCTGTCGCCGACGAGCTGGCCCGTGACCAGCTTCCCGGCCTTGTCGCGGACCTTGTAGTCGTAGGTGGTCGGGCATCGGGCTCGCCTCTTCCCGTCCCGCTCCTAGTACTCGTACCCGCCGACCGAAAGGCCGGCGGCCGCGGCTGCCCCGGCCCCCGCGTTGAAGCCGGCGCTGCCGCCGCCGATCAGCCGGTTGAGCTCCTCGGCGTCGTGGCACCGCTCGTACGCGATCTGCTGGGTGACCTGGCCGGCCTTCACGAGGTTCGCGAGCGACTGGTCCATCGTCTGCATCCCGAACCGCCCGCCGGCCTGCATGATCGAGTAGATCTGGTGCGTCTTGCCCTCGCGGATCAGGTTCCGGACCGCGGGGGTTGCGACGAGCACCTCGACCGCGACGCATCGCGCCCGCGCCGTCCGCCGTCTGGAGGAGCTGCTGGGTCACGACGCCCTGGAGGGTGGTCGCCAGTTGGACGCGGACCTGCTGCTGCTGGTGCGGCGGGAACACGTCGATGATGCGGTCGATCGTCTGCGGCGCGTCCTGCGTGTGCAGGGTGGCGAACACCAGGTGTCCGGTCTCAGCCGCTGTGATCGCGGTCGAGATCGTCTCGAGGTCCCGCATCTCGCCGACGAGGATCACGTCGGGGTCCTGCCGCAGCACGTGCTTCAGGGCCGGCCGAGAAGCTGTGCGTGTCGGCCCCGATCTCGCGCTGGTTCACGATACAGCTGCTGGTGCCTGTGGAGGAACTCGATCGGATCCTCGACCGTCATGATGTGCGCCTGCCGCTCGTGGTTCACGATGTCCACCATGGCGGCCAGGGTGGTCGACTTGCCCGAGCCCGTCGGGC
The DNA here is from genome assembly GCA_963708985.1 of uncultured Actinomycetes bacterium. Classification (GTDB taxonomy): domain Bacteria; phylum Actinomycetota; class UBA4738; order UBA4738; family HRBIN12; genus HRBIN12. Next base: position 411,824 of record CAVPUQ010000008.1, on the reverse strand, counting down.
CGGTGACGACCACGAACCCACGCGGGTACCGCGCCAGATCGGCGACGACGCTCGGGAGCGCCAGGTCGGCGAGGGTCTTGATCTCGTACGGGATGAGCCGGAAGGCGGCTCCGAGCGAATCTCGCTGGAAGTAGACGTTGACCCGGAACCGGGCCTTGCCGGGCAGCTGCGTAGGACATATCGAGCTCGAGCTCCTGCTCGAGCCGCTCCCGCATCCTCTGCGGCAAGATCGCGTAGATCATGCCCTGGACGCCACGCGAGGTCATCTTCGGGTACTCCTCCAGCCGCACGAGGTCGCCGTGGAGACGGATCGTCGGCGGTGCTCCCACGGTCAGATGGAGGTCCGATGCCCCGCGCTCGAGGACGACCTCGAGTAGCTCGGGAACGGGGATCGCGACCTCTTGCTCCTCGGACGCTTCGATGCTCATCTACTTCACCACCCTCGCGATCTCTTCGATGGACGTGAGACCCTTCGCCGCCTTGATCAGTCCGTCGGCCCGGAGCTCGATCATCCCCTGCTCGAGGGCCACGCTCCGGATCGTCTCGGACGAGGCGCGATCGACCGTGAGCCGCTCGATCTCCTCGGACATCGGCATCACCTCGTACAGGCCCATACGCTCTCGGTAGCCGGTGCTCGCGCAGTACTGGCACCCGACCGGGCGGAACAGCTGCGTCGATCTCGCTCGATCTGCGATTCCTGGATACCCGGCCTCGGTCAGCTCGGCGTGGTCCGGTGTATAGGGCTGCTTGCACTTCTCGCAGAGCTTGCGAGCGAGCCGCTGGGCCACGACGCAGTCGAGCGCGGACGCCACGAGGAACGTCTCGACCTCCATCTCGATGAGGCGCGTGATCGGCGATCGGCAGCATCGTTGGTGTGCAGCGACGACAGGACGAGGTGACCGGTGAGAGCAGACTCGACGGCGATCATGGCCGTCTCGCGGTCGCGGATCTCACCGATCAGGATGATGTCGGGGTCGGCACGCAGGATCGACCGCAGGGCCGAGGCGAACGTGAGCCCCGCCTTCGGGTTCACCTGGATCTGGTTGACGCCGCCGAGCCGGTACTCGACCGGGTCCTCGACGGTGATGATGTGCCTGTCGACCTGGTTCACGATGTTCAACGTCGCGTACAGCGTGGTCGACTTGCCCGAGCCCGTCGGCCCCGTGACGAGGATCGCGCCGTACGGCCGACGGAACGACTTCTCGTACCGCTTGAACGCGTCTTCGTGGAACCCGAGATCGGACAGCTGCATCAACGCGTTGCTCCTGTCCAGGATGCGGATGACGATCTTCTCCCCGTAGACCGTCGGGAGGGTCGCGAGACGAAGGTCGAGCGCCTTGTTGCTCACCCGCATGCCGACACGACCGTCCTGCGGCACCCGCTTCTCGGCGATGTTCAGGTCGGCCATGACCTTCAGGCGGCTGATGAGGCCGTTCTGGATGGTCTTGGGCGAGTGCATGACCTCGTGGAGCACTCCGTCCACTCGGAATCGGACGCGGACGTCCTTCTCGGTCGGTTCGATGTGCACGTCGGAGGCTCGCTCGGCCACCGCCTGCGTCATGATCGCCGTCACGAGCTTGACGATCGGCGCGTCCTCGAGTGCCGCCTCGACACCCGTGAGGTCGGCGGCGTCGTCCCCGAGGGTCTCGGCCGCCTCGGTAGCGAGGGCTTCGACCTGGTCCCCGAGCGACGAGTACTTCTGGATCGCCTGCTCGACGTCGTTCGCGGTCGCCACGACCGGTTGGACGTCGCGCCCGGTCATCGTCCGGATATCGTCGAGCGCATAGACGTTCGCCGGGTCCGACATCGCGACGAGCAGCTTGCCGTCGCGCTCCCCGATCGGCAGCGCGCGGTAGCGGTGGCACAGGGCCTCGGGGAGCAGGGACGTGAGGACCGGATCGATGCGGTACTCGGTCAGGTCGACGAACTCCAGACCGACCTGTTCGGCGAGCGCACGCACTAGGTCCCGCTCACGGATGTACCCGAGATCGATCAGGACCCGCCCGAGCGACTTCGGCGTGTTGCGATGCTCTCCGAGGGCGTGGTCGAGCTGCTCCTGCGTGAGGAGCCCCTGTTCGAGCAGGATCTGCCCCAGCTGCTTCGGCTTTCGCTTCGCAGTCACCATGCAGTGCTACGTCCTTTGGTCCAGGTCGAGCTATCCATCGGCACCGTCGGAGTCCTCCTGAAGCAACCGGAAGAACTCTCTGGCCAGCGAGAAACGATCGACTTCTTCGCTGTCTTCCTCACCGGTCACACCCCACACGTTGGCCCCGCCGGCACCGTCTCGGGAGGCCGGGGATCCCCCTGACGCAGGTGGCTCGGGCACCGGCGGCGTCGCCCCGGAACCCGTCGCGGCCGGCTGCTCGGGCATCGATGGGATGCCCTGCGCCGCAGCATCGGAGGGGACGGGCGAGGGCGGAGCGGGGGGAACCTCGCTGGCCGCGGGCTCGGAGGGAGCGGTCGCGTGGGTTGGCGCGGGTAGAGGGATGACGTCGGCGGACACGGCCGGGGCGATCTCGGCTCGGATCGCGACCGGGGGCTGCGCGACCGGACGGGGCTCCGGATGCAGAGGGGTGCGCGGCTTGCCGCTCGGGGCAGCGGCGGGTGGTGTCGGGGAGGGCTCGACGCGCGGGCCCTGACGCTTGTTCCGAACCTCCTCGGCCGTCAGCAACACCATCTCGATCTGGTCGAGAACGAGCCCTGGGCGCACCGACGTGCCACTCACGATGAACGCTGCATACGCGCCGCGGCGCAGGTAGCTCCAGATCTCGGTGCCGAACTGAACGAAGCCGCGCTCGGGCTCCCCGAGGGACGCGAATCGGAGCCAGGCAGGCTTCAGCTGGCTCTCGGCGTCGGCGGGGTGCGCGCCGAGGACGAGCCCGTCCCTCGACAGGATCAGGACACCTCGTGCGTCGCCGACGCTCCCCGAGAGCGTCCCGGCGAGCGCGGTGAAGTCTTCCATCCAGACTGCTCCACCAAGACCATCGGAGCCGGTCCGAACGTGCTTGAGGAAGGTTGGGTATGTCGGGATCCAAGAGCGGTCCCGATCGAGCGCGGTAGCCGGGGGTCCTCCCCGACTATGGGGCCTCTCGGCGAGCGCCGCGACGGCTGCTGCGGACATGGCCTCGAGCGGCGCCGCCTGGCCCGTCCACAGCTCGAAGGAGAGCGCGGCCTGCTCGAGCAAGAGGCCGAGGCCGCCGAACGCCCGAGCACCCGCGGCCTTGGCGGCGGCGAGGAGCGGCGTCGTGGCGGGCCAGTACAGCAGGTCGACCACGACGACGTCCGGCCCGAGCGTCGGCAGGGGCAGCGACTCCCCCAGCGAGCCGAGCGGGGTGGCGTTCACGACGACATCGGCTGGCGCGTCGCCGGCGCGAGAGAACGGCACCAGGGTCACCTCGGTATCCAGACCCTCGAGCGTGGGAGCCACGTCCACCCGAGCGGGGTCGCGAACGGCCACGGTGAGTCGTGCGAGCCCTCTGCGCGCGAGCGCGAGCGCGCACGCCCGCGCCGCGCCTCCCGCACCGAAGATCAGCCCGGTCCGGCCGATCGGGTCGAGACCGGCGTCGCGCCGCAGGAAGCGATCGAACCCGGGCGCGTCGGTGTTGTGGCCGGAGAGGCCTCGTGAACTCGCCACGATCGTGTTCACCGCGCGGAGTCGCCGAGCGTCGTCCGAGAGGTCGGCGAGACGCTCGGCCACTTCGGTCTTGTGTGGCATGGTGACGTTCGCGCCGGCGAACCCCATGGCCCGCAGACCCTCGAGCGCCGGACCCACCTCCCCCGGTGGGACCGGGAGCGGCACGTAGACCCAGGGCAGGTCGAGGGCGGCGAACGCGGCGTTGTGGATCCTCGGCGACAGGCTGTGGGCGACCGGCCAGCCGATCACACCGACGGCCTTGGCCGTGCCGTCCAGGAGCGCCCGAGTGTCGCCTCCCTCGCCGTCACTCACCGCACGTGATCCGATTCTGCTCGTGCTCGGCGAGGGTCTTCGCCGAACTCGTGGTGCCCGTCCGCACCGCAGAGCACGTAGTAGAAGAAGTCCGTGTCGGCAGGGTTCAGCGCCGCCTCGAGCGATGCGAGGCCCGGGCTCGCGATCGGCGTCGGCGGCAGCCCGACGTTGATGCGCGTGTTGTACGGGCTGTCGGTACTCGAGATCGGAGTACGACAGCTGACCGTCCGGTGTCGGGTCGTCGTACAGCAGCGTGGCATCGATGCCGAGCACCATGCCCTCGCGGAGCCGGTTGTAGATCACGCCCGCGATCAGCGGTCGCTCCTCCGGGAGCTTGGCCTCCTTCTCGATCATCGAGGCGACGATCACGACCTCGTACGGCGTGACGCCGAGGTCCTCCGCGTTGCTCCCACGGCAGGCCGGTCGGCCTCGATCTCGAACTGTGCGAGCAACCGCTCGATGACGTCCTTCGGCGCTCGTCCCGTCCTTCGCGGAGCTGATACGTCTCCGGGAACAGCAACCCCTCGGTCGTGGGCGTGCCCTTCGGGCAGGTACGGCGGCAGCGACCAGTCCCCGCTCTCGGCCTCGGCGAGGAATCGGTCCGTGGGGATGCCGAGCACCTCGTGTACACGCTCGGCGATCTGCGTGAGCCGGAAGCCCTCCGGGATCGTGAGGCGTGCCGTGCGGGACCGGCGGTGGGGCGACCGTGAGGGCCCGGAAGGCATCGTCCGGCACCATGTTCGTCGTCAGCTCGTAGGTACCGGCCAGGATCTGGTCCTCGAGCCCGCTGCGCCGCAGTAGCCACTTCGAGACCATGCCGCAGCGGATCACCCCGGCCGCGTGGAGGTCGTCCACCACCTGGGAACCGCTCGCGCCCTCGGGGCCACGATGAACGTGACCGGCGCTCCAGGGCCAGCGGCCTGCTGGCACCACGAGTAGTAGCGCAGGCTCGCGATCGCACCGCCCGCGACGATCGCGATGACCGAAACGGCGACCACGAGGACCCACGGCACCCGCCTCCGCCGATCGCGGCCGGGCAGCTGATCCGTGGGGGCCTGGGGGGCAGTCACCGACATCCGGGCGGATGAGCATACCGGTCCCCCAGGAGGCCGGCGTTCACGCTCTGGGCAACCCATCCAGGTACGCCTGGAGCAGGATCGTCGCGGCCGAGCGATCCAGGGCTCGCCGGACGCCGACGGCCGCTCGCACCGGCCTCGCGGAGCGCGCGATCGGCCTCGACGGTCGTCAGCCGCTCGTCGTGAAGCACCACCGGGATCTCCAGGGAACCGCGGAGCGCCTCGGCGAACGCTTCGGCGTGACGCGCTCGCGCCCCCGCCTGCCCGGAGAGCAGGAGGGGATGTCCGACCACGACGAGCTCGATCGCGTGCTCGCGGACGAGCGACGCGACGGCCTTCAGGTCGGCAGGCGCCCCCGCGTGGATCGTGCCGAGCGGGACCGCGAGGCGCCGGTCCGCGTCCGAGATCGCGACGCCGATCCGGACGTCCCCGAGGTCGAGCCCGAGGACGCGGCCGACCTCAGGCACCGGCCGTCAGGAGCTCCTCGAGCCGGACCGACGTCGCCGCCAGCGCGCCTTCGACGGCCGCGCCGTTCGACCCGCCGGCGAATCCCAGGGTTGGCTTCCCGCCCGCGCCGCCGCCGATCGCCCGCGCGGCGGGCTCGAGCAGCTTCGGGGCTGTCACCCCGCGTGCGACCAGGTTCTTGCTGCATGCCGCCACGACGAGTGCCTTGCCTCCCGCGTTGCTGCCGAGCACGACCGCCGCACCGCGCTCGTTCTCCAGCTTGCCGACCGCGCCCTGGGCGAGCTCGCGGAGCTCGTCGGCAGGAAGGGGTGTCAGCGCCGAAACCAGGCGCGCGCCCTCCACCGCGACCGCCCGTCCGACGATCTCGTCCTCGCGCGCCTTCACATCGGTCCTGCGGATCTTGGCGAGCTCGCCCTCGAGGCGCTTCACCTGGTCGACGAGCTGCCGGGCGCGATCGGGTGCGGCCTGCGGGTCTCCTGCGCCGAGAGCCTGCACCACCGCATGCAGCAGGTCCCGCTCGAGGTTGACCTCCCTCAGGGCGTCGGGCCCGACGAGCGCTTCGACGCGGCGCATCCCCGCGCCGATGCTCGACTCGCCGAGGATCCGCACGAGCGCGACGTTGCCGGTCCTCGCCACGTGGGTGCCGCCGCAGAGCTCGATCGAGTAGTCGCCGACCTCGACCACGCGGACGAACTCGCCGTACTTCTCGCCGAAGAGGCCGATCGCGCCCTGGTTCTTGGCCTCGTCGAACGTCGTCTCGTAGATCTTCACCGGCTGGTCCTCGGCGAGGCGGCGGTTCGCGAGCTCCTCGGCTCGATCGAGCACGTCGCGAGGGACCGCCGCGTGGTGCGGGAAGTCGAAGCGCAGGCGCCCCGGCGCGACGAGCGACCCCGCCTGCCGCGCGTGCTCGCCGAGCACGTGCTTCAGCGTCCAATGCACGACGTGGGTGGCCGTGTGGGCCCGCGCGGTGGCCTCGCGCCGGACCGCGTCGACGTCGGCGTGGACCTCCTCGCCCTGCCGCACCTCGCCCGACTGGACGATCCCGGTGTGCACGATCGTCGCCCCTGGCCCGAGCTGCGTGTCCATCACGCGCACGACGCCGGTCTCGCGTCCGCAGGTACCCGTGGTCGCCGATCTGTCCTCCGGCCTCCGCGTAGAACGGTGTTCGGTCGAGCACGATCCGCACGTCCTCGCCCTCGCCCGCGAGCTCGGTGCGGCCGGCGTCCGTGAGGAGCGCGAGCACCCGAGCCTCGGCCTGGAGCGTGCCGTACCCGACGAACTCGGAGGGGCCGGCGGAGGCCGCGACCTCTGCGAGATCCTCGCCGAGCCGCTCCTTCTTCACCGCCTTCTTCGCGCGGTCACGCTGCTCGGCCATGAGCGCATCGAAGCGCTCCTCGTCGACCGACAGTCCCGCGTCCTCGACGAGCTCGCGGGTGAGCTCCTTCGGGAAACCGAACGTGTCGTGCAGCTTGAAGACCACCTCGCCGGAGAGCGTGCCCGCGGACCTCGCCCCCTCGATCTCGGTCTCGAGCAGCGTCATCCCCTGGCGCAGGGTGCGCGGCGAAGCGCTCCTCCTCCGAGGCCGTGACCTGCTCGACGTACGCGCGGTTCTCGACGAGCTCGGGGTAGGCGTCCCCGAAGAGCTCGACGCTCGTCGCTCGACGAGGCTCGGCATCACCTCGCGCTCGATGCCGATCCGTCGAGCGTGGCTCACGACGCGGCGAAGCATCCGACGCAAGACGTACCCGCGCCCCTCGTTCGAGGGCAGCACGCCGTCGGCGACGAGGAACGTGGTCGCACGACCGTGCTCGGCGATCACCTTGAGCGACACGTCGGTGTGAGGGTCGTGCCCGTGCCGCTTGCCCGAGAGCGACTCGGCGACCTCGAGGAGCGGCTCGAGCAGATCGGTCTCGAACACGTTCGAGACGTCTTGGAGCACGACCGCCACCCGCTCGACGCTGGAGCCCGTGTCGATGTTCTTCGCCGGCAGGTCGCCGAGGATCGTCGCGTGATCGTCGACCTCCTCCTGCATGAAGACGTGGTTCCAGATCTCCATGTAGCGGTCTTCATCGACCTCGGGACCGCCTTCCGTCCCGTATCGCGCCCCGCGGTCGACGAAGATCTCCGAGCACGGCCCGGCCGGCCCGGCGGCGTGCGTCCACCAGTAGTTGTCGTCCTTGCCGCGGCGCACGATGCGTTCGCGCGGGATCCCGACCTCTTGCCAGATCTCGATGGCCTCGTCGTCGGTCTCGTAGACCGTGACCCAGATACGGCCGGGGTCGATGCCGAACACCTCGGTCACGAGCTCGAAGCCCCAGCCACAGGACTCGCGCTTGAAGTAGTCGCCGAACGAGAAGTTGCCGAGCATCTCGAACATCGTGAGATGGCGGTCGGTGTGCCCGACGTTGTCGATGTCCACCGCGCGGAAGCACTTCTGGACCGAGGTCGCGCGATCGTACGGCGCGACCGAGTGACCCAAGAAGTACGGGATGAACTGATTCATCCCCGCGTTCGTGAGCAGGAGGCCGGACTCGGGCGGCGGGATCAGGCTGGAAGACGGGACGCGTCGGTGGCCACGCTCCTCGAAGAAGCGCAGGAACGTCTCACGGATCTCCCGGCCCTGCATGGTTCCGGAGTCTACCCGGCGTCTCGGAGGTCCCCGCGGAGCTCGTCCTCTCGCTCGCGCATCGCGCGCTGGCCTTCGGCCACCGACTCTGAAACGAGCTTCGCGAGGTCCATGAGACCACCCCTCGCCTCGCGTGCGAGATGCGACGGTGCCACCTTCTGCGCCTGGCGTCTCGCGAAGCGCATCGTCATGACGGCGCCGGCCGCGCCCGCCCCCAGGCCGAGGGCGACCCAGAACAGCCGTCTCACCGCGCCGAGCTCCGATCGCCCTGGGACTTCTTCCCGCCCTTGAACTTCTTCGCGGCCTTGGAGATCCCTGCGCCCACAGAGATGACCTTCACGAGCGGGCTCGAGACCGCCTGCTCGATGAGGCCCGAGAGCTTCTCGACGCGCGCGGTCACGGTGGCGGCCTGCTCGAGCATCACGTTCGTACGCTCGACCGAGGTCTTCACCTCGCGCAGCAGGGGCACCGTCTCCTCACGCATGGTGTCGATCATCATCTTCGTGCTCTCGAGCACGCGGAACGTGTTGATGAGCACGATGCACAGGAACAGGACCAGCAGGCCCCAGAACGCGGACAGGACGATGAGGGCGACGTCTCCCCCGTCGAGCGCACCGATGACGGCCATGGCGGGACTCCTCGTGGTCGGTGGACCGGTGGCCGCATCATACCCGGCGTCCGCGAGCGGCAGTGCGGAGCGTACGCGGGTCAGACGTCCTCGCCCTGGCCCGTGGGCTCGTAGTAGCGCTTGCCCGAGAAGCGCAGCGGTCGGTACTCCTGCTCGACCTCGTGATCGGGGTAGTCGTGCGGGTACAGGTATCCCTCGCCGTGCCCGAGACGTTTCGCGCCGGGGTAGTGGGCGTCGCGCAGATGCCGCGGAACCGGGTCGTTGGAGAGCGCGTCCTCCTTCGCGCGGGCGAGCGAAGCGACCACGCTGTTGGACTTCGGCGCCTTCGCCGAGGTAGATCGCGGCCTCGGCCAGGTTCAGCTGGACCTCCGGCAGACCGACGTGCTCGACGGCCTGCGCGGCGGCCACGGCGACGAGGAGCGCCCTCGGATCCGCGAGTCCGACGTCCTCCGAGGCGAAGATCACCATCCGGCGCGCGAGGAAGCGGGCGTCCTCCCCCGCCTCGAGCATCCGCGCGAGCCAGAACAGCGCTGCGTCGGGGTCCGAGCCGCGGAGGCTCTTGATGAACGCCGAGATCACGTCGTAGTGCGCGTCGCCCTGGCGGTCGTAGACGATCGCCTTCTTCTGGATCGCGTCGGCGGCACGCTCGAGCGTGATCTCGGCCTCCGCGGCGCTGGTGGCGGCGAGGGCGGCGGCCTCGAGCCCGGTCAGCGCCACGCGCGCATCGCCTCCGGCGACCTGGACGAGATGCTCGAGCGCGTCCACCGCGATCTCCACGCCGAGCTTGCCGAGCCCGCGCTCGGGGTCCACGAGCGCGCGACGCAGGAGCGCCTGCAGATCCTGCGGCTCGAGCGCTTCGAGCCGCAGCAGCAGGCACCGCGAGAGCAACGGGCTCACGAGGGAGAAGTAGGGGTTCTCGGTGGTCGCGCCGATGAGGGTGACCGTCCCCTCCTCGACGGCCGGCAACAAGACGTCCTGTTGTGACTTCGACCAGCGGTGCACCTCGTCGATGAACAGGACCGTCCGGAACAGGCCGCCCCGCGCGCCGTCCATCACCCTGCGCGCGTCCGCGACCCCGGACGACACGGCCGACAGCTGCATCAGGTCCGCGCCCACGGCCTCCGCGAGCAGGTGTGCAAGCGTGGTCTTCCCGCTCCCCGCCGGCCCCCACAGCACGATCGAGGGCAGGTGGCCGCCCTCGAGCAGCTTCGTCAGGGCTCGACCGGAGCCGACGAGGTGTCGCTGGCCGACGAACTCCTCGAAGCTCCGAGGGCGCATCCGTGCGGCGAGGGGGGCCTCGGCCACGATCGCCTCAGACGTACCGGACGATCCGGTCGGGCCGGATCCGGAAGATCACGCGTTGCTGGCTCGGGACCGGCTTCCACGGCTCGCCGTCGTATCGCTGCGAGAGCGCGTCGATGTGCGCGAGCGCCTTCGGCTCGGCCACCGTGCCCACGACCGTGCCGGTGATCGAGATCCAGTCGTACGGATCGTTGCCGCGGGTCACGAGCACCGCCGCTCGCGTGTCCCGATGCAGGTTCCGTGCTTTCAGCCTGCCCTCGGCCGTGTTGACGAGCACGAGGCCATCGGCAGCGTCGATCCAGGTGATCGAGGCGTGCGGTGAACCGTCCTCGTTCACCGTCGCGAGCGTGGCGTAGTTCTGCCCGGTGAGCAGGTCGATATCGGCGGGCGTGAGCTCGGCCATCACGCGTCCTTCGGCATGGCCGGGGGGACGACGACACGGATCCCGAGCTCGCGCAGCTGCGCCTCAGAGACCCGGGCCGGCGCCCCGGTGAGGGGATCCTGGCCGGACTGAGCCTTCGGGAACGCCGTCACGTCGCGGATCGCGTCCTTGCCGGCCATGAGCATCACGATGCGGTCGATGCCGAACGCGATCCCTCCGTGTGGTGGCACGCCGTAGCGGAACGCCCGGATCAAGTGCCCGAACTGCTCCTCGGTCTGCTCGGCGTGTGAGGCCGAGGCGCTCGAACACGCGACGCTGGACCTGTGGGTCGTGGATCCGGATGCTCCCGCCGCCGAGCTCGAACCCGTTGAGCACGAGGTCGTAGGCGCGCGCCTTCGCCGTCTCGGGCTCGAGGTCCTCGGGCTCGGCCGGCGACGTGAACGGGTGGTGCACGCTCACCCACTTGCCCTCGTCGTCGCTCCACTCGAACAGCGGAGGCTCGATCATCCAGCAGAACGCCCACGTGTCCGCCGGGATCAGGTCCAGGCGCGCGGCCATCTGGCGCCGGAGGGCGTCGAGCGCGACGTTCGCGCGATCCACCCTGTCGGCGACGATGAGCACCAGGTCGCCCTCGTTCGCGCCGGTGGCCTCGAGCACGCCCGACACCTCCTCGGGCGTGACGTGCTTCTCGACCTGCGATCGCACGCCCTCGGGCAGGACGGCGAAGGTCACGACGCCCACGGCGCCGTTCGCCTTCGCGATCTGGGTCAGCTGCTCGTGCTCCTTGCGCGAGGCCCGGCCCGCGCCCGGCGCGGCGAAGCCCTTCACCACGCCGCCGCCCTCGAGCACCGAGGCGAACGCACGGAACCCGGTCCCCTCGAACACCCCTCCGAGGTCGATGAGCTCCATCCCGTACCGCAGGTCCGGCTTGTCCGAGCCGTACCGGTCCCGCATCTCCCGATACGTCAACCGCGGGAACGGCGTGGGGACCTCGACGCCGTGCGTCTCGCGCACGATCCGAGCTATCAGCGGCTCGATGAGGGCGAAGATGTCCTCCTCGGTGATGAACGACATCTCGATGTCGAGCTGGGTGAACTCGAAGCCGCGGTCCGCGCGCGGGTTCTCGTCGCGGAAGCACCGCACGATCTGGTAGTAGCGGTCCTGCCCGGCAACCATCAGGAGCTGCTTCAGCTGCTGCGGCGACTGTGGGAGCGCGTAGAACGTCCCCTGCCACAGCCGCGAGGGCACGAGGAAGTCGCGAGCGCCCTCCGGCGTGCTCCGCGTCAGGTATCGGCGTCTCGACCTCGAGGAAGCCCTGGGACTCCATATGGTCGCGGACGATCTGGTTGACCTGGTGCCGCAGACGGAGGATCCCCGTCATCTCGGGCCGGCGCAGGTCGAGGTAGCGGTACCGCAGTCGCAGCTCCTCCGATGCCTCGATCCGATCCTCGATCGGGAACGGCGGGGTGTCCGCGGCGGAGAGCACCTCGGCGGTCCGAACCGCGATCTCGATCTGCCCGGTCGGCAGGTTCGGGTTCACCGTGCCCTCGGGTCGAGCCCGGACCTCGCCCACGACCCGGACGACCGACTCGCCCTTGAAGGACTGCGCGACGGCGTGTGCCTCGGGCGCATCCTCCGGGTGGAACACGAGCTGAACGAGACCCTCCCGATCGCGCAGGTCGACGAACGTCACGCCGCCGTGATCGCGCTGGCGCCACGATCCATCCGCAGAGCGTGACCAGCTGTCCGACGTGCTCGGTCCGGAGCTCGCCACACGCGTGCGTCCGCATGGTGGTTCGCAGGTCACCCATCGTCACCCGTCCACGGGTCGGGTCGGGTGAGCCAGTTCACCACATCCGTCGCGGGGACCTCCTTCTGGGCGCCGTCCACGAGGCGCCGCAGGGTGACGATCGTCCGGCGGCCGCCTCGCGCTCCCCGACGATCGCCAGGAACGACGCCCCTGCGCGGTCGGCCATCCGGAGCTGCGCCTTCAACGGGCGTTCCTCGTACGCCGAGTCCGCGCGGACCCCGGCGGCGCGCAGCTCGCGGAGCAAGGCCGATGCCTTCACCCGCCCGGCCTCGCCGAGCCCGACCACGAACGCCTGGAGTCCGGGTTCGTCGGGCAGCTCGAGCCCCTCGTCCTCGACCGCGAGCAGGACCCGCTCGAGCCCCATCCCGAAGCCGACCCCCGGGACGTGCGGGCCTCCGAGCGCCTCGGCGAGCCCGTCGTAGCGCCCGCCACCGAAGAGCGTGGCCTGCGCCTGCGACAGCACCTGGCTCACGAACTCGAACGCGGTCCGCGTGTAGTAGTCGAGACCACGCACGAGCGTGGGCGTGACCACCGGGTCGAGACCCTCGGCGCGCAGCCCCTCGAGCACGGCGTCGAGGTGCGCTCGGCACGCTTCGCACAGGTGGTCCGTGATCCGTGGGGCCGCGGCCGCGACCGCGCGACAGCCCGGGTCCTTGCAGTCAAGGGCCCGGAGCGGATTGTCGCGGAAGCGGTCCTTGTGCTCGTCGCGCAGGCGCCCGGCGTTCGCGGCGAAGAACGCCACGAGCTCCTCCCGGTAGGCAGGGCGGCACACGTCGTCCCCGATGGAGTTGACCTGGAGGTCGTACCTGCGCAAGCCGAGGCTTCGCAGCAGGTCGTTGCCCACGAGGATCACCTCGACATCCGCACCTGGCTCGGCGATGCCGATGACCTCCACCCCGAACTGGCGATGCTCGCGATAGCGGCCGGCCTGCGGACGCCCGTACCGGTACATCCGGGTCAGGTAGTAGGCCTTGAACGGGCTCGGCAGCGTCGCGCGGTGCGCGAGGTACGCGCGCACGACGGGCGCGGTGCCCTCGGGGCGAAGCGTCAACGACCGGCCGCCACGGTCCTCGAACGTGTACATCTCCTTGGAGACGACGTCGCTCGTGTCCCCCGACGTGCGCGACGAACACCTCCGTGTGCTCGAACGCCGGGGTCTCGACGTAGCGGTAGCCGTATCGTCGCGCGAGCTCCGCGGCCCGGTCGTAGACGGCGCGCATCCGCCCGCCCTCCGGCGGGAGCAGGTCGAGCGTGCCTCGCGGCGGCTGCCAGGTCCACACCTCAGAGCTCCACGAGGAACGGGTTGCGGACGCGCTCGCGCCCGACGGTCGTCCGAGGCCCGTGGCCCGGCAGGACCGGCAGCTCATCCGGGCAGCTCGAGGAACCGGCGGAGGCTCCGCTGCATCGCGGCCGGGTCGGAGTTCGGGAAGTCGCTGCCGGCCGATCGCGCCGGCGAACACGAGGTCGCCCGAGAGCACCCATCCGTCGGTGCGGAAGCAGACGCTTCCCGGCGTGTGGCCGGGCGTGTGGAGCACCTCGATCCGGAACCCGGCGAACCTGAGCACGTCGCCGTCGACGACCGTCCGCACGTCCTTCACCGAGACCGGCGGGGTCTCGTAGCCCGGCGCCCCAGGCCGATCGGTGTCGCGTGAGGGCCCGCACGTCGCCCTCGTGGATGTAGAACGGCAGGTCGTCGCCGCAGAACGCCGCCGCCGAGCCGACGTGGTCGAAGTGCCCGTGGGTCGCGAGCACCGCGACCGGGCGCTTGCCCTCGGCCTCGAGCATCGCGTGGACGCGCTGTCGGCGAGAACCCCGGGTCGACGACGACGGCGTCATCGGTGCCGTTCGCACCGATCAGCCAGCAGTTGGTCTCGAACGAGTTGTCGGAGAACACGTCGAGGTACATCGGGCGGTCATCTATCGGACCGCGCGGACCCGGACCCTAGACCGCGCCGCCGGCCGCCGTGGCCGCTCAGAGCTCGGCGGCGTCGATCCAGAGGGTCACCGGGCCCGTCGTTCACGAGCTCGACCTCCATGTGCTCGCGGAACGCGCCCCTGCGGACCGTCACGCCTCGGGCCTCGAGCGCCCGAGCGAACGCCTCGACCCGGTCGGCGGCGATCTCGGCGGCGCGGCGCCGTCCCACGACGGACGCCGCCCCTGCCGCACGCTCCCGTACAGCGTGAACTGCGGCACCACCAGGACCTGGCCGCCCGACGTCCGACAGCGAGCGGTTCATCTTGCCGTCCTCGTCCTGGAACACGCGGAGATTGAAGACCTTCTCGGCCAGCCGATCGTACTCGCCGAGGCGGTCCGTCGTTGCCCGACGCCGACCACGAGCAGGAGGAACCACGCTCGATCTCGGCGATGGTCTGCCCGCCTACGCGCACGCTCGCACGCGTCACTCGCTGCAGTGTGATCCGGATACTCCGACCCCCGCACTCAAGCCGGCCACCATGCGGTCCGATGCAAGCAATGACCGGACTTCCGCATGAGCACAGGAGGATACACGGTGGAGCGCTCACGGATGGAGGGTGTGAAGCCGACCCTGGGGTCGATCGGCGACCCCACGCCGCTCCACCCCGACCTGCCAGGCGTGGGGAAGGACGTCCACGCCGCCGAAGAGACCCTCCGTCTCGCCCTCGTGGAGGTCCGCAAGACCGAGGAGCAGCTCCGCGCCGCGCAGGAGGTCCTCGACCGTCTCCAGGGGGAGCTCGCCCACCGTCTCTCGGAAACCGAGCTCCTGATGACCCAGCTCTCCGAGTCCTACGAGCGTGAACGCGCCCGGCTCAAGCACGAGCTGGCACTCATCCAGACGCGTGCGTCCGATCTCGGGCAGGCCCGGGGAACCCACACGGGCGGAGCGCCGGACGCGGCTCTGAGGGCGCTCGACGCACCCGTCGCCCCAGAGGCGCCGGAGCACCCGGACGAAGTCCCGAGCAAGAAGGACGAGCCCGAGGCGCCCATCCAGGTGGACGAAGTCCCGAGCAAGAAGGACGAGCCCGAGGCGCCCATCCAGGTGGACGAAGTCCCGAGCAAGAAGGACGAGCCCGAGGCGCCAGCGCGCACGGACGAAGCGCCGGCGGCGCCCTCGAGGAACGGGAAGCACGCCACGCCACCCAGCACCGATCCCGACAGGAGCGCGGAGGAAGAGGAGGCCTACGAGGACCATTGGTACAAGGTCCTCCGGCAGGGCTCCATCGCGAATGAGATCGACGATCCCTCGCGCAGCTCTACCGCCCAGCCCTGACCCGCTTCAGCGCGGGACGGCACGGAACGCGTCGTAGACGTTCTCGACCTTCTTCACGTCCGCGAGGATCCCCACCGAGATGCGTGATGTCTGCGAGCTCGAACGTGAATCGGAGCGTCACGGTCCGATCGCGCCCCACGGTCGAGGTCGCCGTCAGGATGTTCGACATGGCTGGTCCGAGAGCACGGTGGCGACGTCGGAGAGCAGACGCGTCCGGTCGAGCGCCTCGACCTGTACCGACGACGACGAACGCTCGTCGGCTTGCCCGCCCGCCACGTGACGTCGATGAGCCGCTCGGGCTCGCGCATCAGCGCCTTCGCGTTCGGGCAGTCCAATCCGGTGCACCGAGACACCCTGGCCCCGAGTGACGAATCCCATGATCTCGTCGCCCGGCACCGGCGTGCAGCACCGCGCGAGCTTCACCCACACGTCCGACCGAGCCCGGGACGACGACGCCGGAGGTCACGTCCTGCTTCTCGATCCGGACCGGGCGGGCGAGCGGCACCGCCGTCACGTCCTCTGCTCGGTCGTGCCGGTGACGACCCGCGACAGGCGTGCGACGACCGACTGCGGCGACACGTGGCCCTCTCCGACCGCCGCGTAGAGCGAATCGAGGTCGGGGAACTTCATGTCGTCGCGCGACCTGTCGGAGTCGCCTCCTCCGTCGCCAGGCGCTTGAACGGCACGTTCTGCTCGCGCATCAGCCTGCTGGAGCGCATCACGCCCCTCGTCGATCGCGTCCTCGCGGCGCTCCCGCGCTGAACCACTGCCGGATCTTGTTGCGTGCCCGCGGCGTCTCGACGAACTGCAGCCAGTCCTGCGAAGGTCCCTCCCCCTGCGCCTTCGAGGTCAGGATCTCGACCGTGTCCCCGGTGCGCAGCTCGTAGTCGAGCGGGACGAGCCGGCCGCTCGACCTTCGCGCCGATCGTCCGGTGCCCGACCTCCGTGTGGATCGCGTAGGCGAAGTCCACCGGCGTCGCGCCCGCCGGCAGGTTCATCACGTCGCCCTTCGGCGTGAACACGAAGACCTGACCCCCGTAGAGGTCGATCTTCAGGCCCTCCATGAACTCGCGCGGGTCGGCCATGTCCTTCAGCCACTCGAGCATCTGCCCGAGCCATGCGAGGTCGGCGGCTTCCTTGGCCTTCTTGCCGTCCGCCTTCCTTGTAGCGCCAGTGCGCGGCGATGCCGAACTCGGCCATGCGGTGCATCTCGTGGGTGCGGATCTGGACCTCGATCGGCCGTCCGCCGCGGCCCGACCACCGTGGTGTGCAGCGACTGGTACATGTTCGACTTGGGCATCGCGATGTAGTCCTTGAACCGGCCGGGCACCGGCTTCCAGAGCGAGTGGATCGCCCCGAGGGCCCCGTAGCAGTCGCGCACCGAGTCGACGAGGATCCGGATGCCGGCGAGGTCGTAGATCTCGTCGAACTCCTTGCCGCCGACGACCATCTTCTCGTAGATCGAGTAGAGGTGCTTCGGCCGGCCGGTGACCTCGGCCCGCAGGCCGGCCTCGCGCAGTCGGGCGTTGGCCGCCTCGAGCAGCCCCTCGACGTACTCCTGGCGCTCGCCGCGGCGCCGCTCGACGAGGTTGGCGATCTCGCGGTACGGGCCCGGGTGCAGCGTCTTGAACGAGAGGTCCTCGAGCTCCCACTTGATCTGCTGCGACGCCGAGCCGGTGCGCCAGCGGCGCGTAGATCTCGAGCGTCTCGGTCGCGATCCGCTGCTGCTTCGGCTCCGGCGCGCAGCGGCGCAGCGTCCGCATGTTGTGGAGGCGGTCGGCGAGCTTGATCAGCAGCACCCGGATGTCGCCTGCCATCGCCACGATCATCTTGCGGACGTTCTCGGCCTGCTCCTGCTCCCGGCTGCGGAACTCAGAGCGCTCGAGCTTGGTGAGCCCGTCCACGATGCGTGCGACCTCACTGCCCGAACCCCTCTTCGAGCTCCTCGAGCGTGACCTCGGTGTCCTCGACCGTGTCGTGCAGCAGCGCCGCGACGAGCGTCGTCGTGTCCAGTCCGAGGTCCGCGAGGATCTGCGCGACCGCGAGCGGATGGCTGATGAAGTCCTCACCCGAGATCCGCTTCTGACCCTCGTGCCGCTCCTCGGCGAAGCGGTACGCGTGCTCGATCTCCTTCAGATCGGCTTTCGCGTTGTAGCCGCGGACCGTGCGGAGAAGCATCTCGAGCCCGTCCCGGGGGCTTCGGCCTCGCCCGGCCCGGCCGCAGGCGAGACAGGAGGCCGCCGCGTCGCTCCGTTTGACCTGCTCACGGCTGTCCACGACGGCTCCTCTCCGCGGGAACCAAGTGTACGCCGGGGCCGGCCGCTCCAGCGGTGGTTCAGTACGTTCAGGAGCGTGAACAGGTCGTAGCCGTCGAGCTTCGAACGGCCCTTCAGGAAGTCGAGCTCGATGAGGCAGGCCACGCCGATGACCTTGCCGCCGATGCGCTCGACCAGATCCGCGGTCGCGCGCGGCGGTGCCGCCGGTCGCGAGGACGTCGTCGACGATCAGCACGCGCTCGCCGGGGTCGACCGCGTCCTTGTGGATCTCGAGCGTCGCCGTCCCGTACTCGAGCGTGTACTCGGCGGCCTCGGTGTGCCACGGAAGCTTGTCCTTCTTGCGCACCGGGCACGAACCCCGCGCCGACGTGGTACGCGACCGGCGAGGCGATGATGAACCCGCGCGCCTCGATCCCGACCACCTTGTCGACGTTGCCGCGGCCGAAGTGCACGACGATCAGATCGATGACCGTCGAGAACGCGATCTCGTCGGCGAGCAGCGGCGTGATGTCCTTGAAGACGACGCCGTCCTGCGGGAAGTCGGGGACGTCGCGGACGAGCGCCTTCAGCTGCTCGATGTCCACGTGGTTACCTCCGCCTGCGCTTCGCCGGCGGCTTGCGCACGGCTCTCGGTCGGGCCGCGACCCCGTGACGCATGTGCCGTGGCACGCGTCGCCGCGGCCGCCGCCGACGCTGCCGCCGGAGCAGCGCCGACGGCGCTGCGGCTCGACCCGCCGCTGCAGCGCTCGGAGTCGGCGCTCGGACCCGGGCTTGGCCTCCAGCGCGCGCACGCGAGCTGCTGGAAGCGAGGCTCGCGCTCCTTAAGCACGGCCAGGATCGGTGCGGCGACGAAGATGGACGAGTAGGCGCCGGTCAGCACGCCGATCAGCATGGCGAACGCGAAGTCCTTCAGGGTCTCTCCGCCGAAGAGCAGGAGGGAGAAGATCGGCAGGATCACCACGAGTGATGTGTTCACCGACCGCATGAACACCGTGTTCAGCGACGTGTTCACGACGCCCGAGTACGTGTCCTTCGAGAGCATCGCTGCGGACTCGGTGTTCTCCTTGACCTTGTCGTAGATGACGACCGTGTCGTAGAGCGAGAACCCGAGGATCGTCAGGATCGCGATCACCGTCGCCGGCGAGACCTCGCGCCCCGTGAGCGCATACACGCCAGCGGTGATCACGACGTCGTGCAGCATCGCGACCTGGGCGCCGACGGCCATCTTCCACTCGAACCGGAAGGTGATGTAGAGCGTGATCGCGAGAAGCACGACGATCAGAGCCGATGACCGCCTGCCGCGAGATCTGCGATCCCCACGTCGGTCCCACGACCTGAACGCTCACGTCCGATGCATCGACCTTCGCCTGGGTCGCGAGGTCGTCGACGAGCTGCGTCCGCTCCTCGGCCGTGAGGTCGTCGGTGAGCGCGGTGGTCCGGATCGAGACCTGGTCGCCGCCGACGATCTGGATCTCGGCATCCTCGCGGCCGTAGTCGGCCAGGACGCCTCGAACGTCCTCGGCGCTCACACCCGACGCGTTCCGGTATCTGGAGGAGCGAGCCGCCCGTGAAGTCGATCGAGAAGTTCAACCTCCCGAGCAACAGCCCGAGGAGCGAGACCGCGATGAGCGAGCCGAGAGCAGCGCCCACCACCGCTTGTGCTCGATGATTCGGAGGTGCGGGATCCGGTACCCGCGGAACGTGTCGAGCGCGGTGCGAACGTTCACTCCGACCCTCCCGCTACCGACGCTGCCGCCGCGTGGTCGGCGGAGACGCCGCTCGTGAGTCCGAAGCCACGCATCTGTACCAGACGCTCGTTGCGGGCGATGAGGAAGACGGCGGGACGCTTGAAGAAGTACACGACGAACAGGTCGAGGGCGGTCGCGACCCCCAGCGTCAGGGCGAACCCGCGCACAGAGCTGATGGCCGTCAGGTACAGGATCACGGCCGCCAGGGCGGTCACGGTATCGGCCGCGATGATGGTCTTGTACGCGCGCTTGAAGGCGGGCTGCACCGCGGCTCGTGGCGTCCGACCGTGCCGCGACCTCGTCCTTCAGGCGTTCGAAGAACACGATGTAGGAGTCGGCGGTCACACCGAGCGAGATCACGAGACCCGCGACACCGGCCAGTGTGAGCGTGTAGCCGATCGTCTTGCCCGCCACCGCGATGAGTGCGATCGCGAGCACCGCCCAGATCGACATGCCGAGCCAAGCCACGATCGCGAGCAGCCGGTAGTAGAAGAGCAGGTACAGCGCGAGCAGGATGAGGCCGGCGATCCCGGCGATCAGGCCCTCGTGCAGCGACTCCTCGCCGAGCGTGGGACTCACGGCCACCACCTGCTCGGTCGTGAGGTTGACCGGCAGTGCTCCGGCGTTCAGCACGGTCGCGAGGTCCGTCGCCCGCTGCTTCGTGAACGAGCCCGTGATCACCCCACTCCCGCCGGTGATGGCATCCTGAACCGTCGGCGCCGAGATGACCTCGCGGTCGAGCACGATCGCGAGCTGGCGGCCTACGAGCTCGGAGGTCACCTGCCCGAACAGGGCCGAGCCCTGGCTCGTCAGCTCGAAGTCGACCTGCCACCCGATGGCGCCACCCGTCTCGCTGCCCGTGCGGTAGAGGGCGGTCGCCCGGCGTATGGCGTCGCCCGTGATCTTCACGGGCCCGAGCTTGTATTTCGTTTCGCCGTCCTGACCCAGGAACACCACGTCCTTGTTCCGAAGAGCCGCGAAGGAGCAACCCGCCGATTCCCGCTCGACCGCCGTCCCGCAGGTGACCGGTGTGGCGCCATAGTCGGGCGAGGACGGGGTCAGCGTCTCGAGGACCTCGCGCTCCTCGAGCCGGGCGGTCGTGCCGATGACCTGGAGCAGGCGCTCCTGCCCGGTCTCCTGGCGCCTCGCCTCGGCCTGCGCGCGCGTGAGGTAGCAGCCGAGGCTCTGACCCGAGGAGGACACCACGCAGTACTGGGTGGTGCTCTCGCGGATCTGGGTGGCCGCGAGGGCGTCGTTGGCCTCCTGCTCGGTCGTGAAACACGCCGAGCCCTTGTCGCTCGAGAGCGTCGCGTTGTCGCCGCCCTGGAGGCAGTAGGTCACGTTCGTGACCGTGCCGACCCCGTCGATCGCGGCTTTCGCGTCGGCCTCGGTCGCGAACCCGCACATGGGCGCGCCGAGATCTGGACCGCTGATGCAGTACTCACCGGCCGAGGGTGCGGGCGAGGGCGGCGGACTGACCTGGGTGGCGGGCACCGCCTGGAGCGCCGCGATCGCGTCATCCGCCCCCTTGCGGGTCCCGAAGCAGGGTCCCGAGCCGTCGCCGAGCCCCGTGAGGCAGACCGACTGGGTGAAGGTCTGGACGGTGACCTTGGCGAGAGCATCGTCGGCCGCGGTCTGCGTCTCGAAGCACTGGTAGCTGGCGTCGTCCTGGCCGACCAGGCAGAACTGGCGCTTGGCGCGCTGCTCCACGTTCCCGCGGGCCAGGCCGGGGATCTGAACCTCGATCGTCGTGCCGGTCACGAAGATCGTGGGCTCGGACGTGCCGAACGCGTCGACCCGTCGGCGGATGTTCTCGACCGCACGATCCATGACCGATGTGGCGGTTCCGTCGGGTGCCGACAGGATCACCGAGACCCCGCCCTCGAGGTCCAGTCCCAGGACGGGGTGTGTCCCGGTCACGAACAGCGCTACCGAGCCCGCGACGAGCACGAGGACGAAGATGACGGAGACCCAGAGACTGCGGACCTGCTTCACGCCAGCTCCGCTCCGTTGATGACGAGCTTGAAGCGACAGCCGAGCTCGTCCGCTGCCTTGCGGCACAATTGCATCCGGCCGAGGAAGATCTCGAAGTACTCCATGACCTGGCTGATCTGCGGGTCGATCGTGAGCTCAAGCGTGATCGTCTTGGCGATCGAGTCTACCCGGAGGAACGACTGCTCTGCGGCGAAGTTCACGCGGTCGTGGATGTCGAACTCGGGCCGGCCGGTCTTGCGGACGCGGCTCCGATGCACGTCGGACTTGTCCGCCAGGATGACCGCCGCCGAGACCTCGGACACCGAGTATCCCTGCTCCTCCTCGTGGTTCGCGATCGCGGAAACGATCGTCGCGAGGTCGGCGGTGGGCATCCGGTCTCGCAGCGAGTGGTAGACGAGGAGTCCACCGGTCTGGCCGTGGGCATCGCGTGTGAGCATGTTCCCGACATCGTGCAGGTAGCCCGCGACGCACCCGAGGTCCGCGGTGTGCTCGTCGAATCCGGCTCGCAACAGGACGTTGTACGCGATGCGCGCCGTGAGGTTCGCGTGCCGGAAGCCGTGCTCGGTGTAGCCCATGCCCTCCATCACGTGATCGGCGGCCGAGATCAGCGCCGACAGCTCCGGGTCCGTTTGGATCTGCTCGAACGGCAGGGTCTCGGGAGCACCCACCGACGGCGAGCCGCCCTGTGGCATGGGGGGGGCCGGTTCAGCGGGCACGTTCACGGCCGGTCGTCGGTCTCCTCGTCTACCGGCTCGTCCTCCTCGTCGTCGTAGCTCTCGTCGACGGGCTCGTCCTCGGTGACCCGCTGGAGGATGCCCTGGCGCAGGAGCCGGACCTCGGTCCCCGGGGAGATCTCGACCCGAACCATGCCGGTCTCGTCGTCGATCTCGGTGAGCACGCCGAAGATGCCACCAGCGATCATCACTTCGTCGCCCAGCTCGAGAGAACCCTGCATCGCCTGCTGCTGGCGCTGCCGGTTCCGCTGAGGGCGGATCATGATGAAGTAGAGCCCGACGATCATCGCGACGGGCAGCAGCAGCGTGAGCAGGGAGCCGCCGGTCTGTTGGTTCGACTCCTGGGCCAAGATCCAGAGCACTGGGTGGTCGCCTCCTTGGGTCGGCGAGGCAGCATACAGGCTACCGCGACCGGTCCGGCCGGCCTGACCTGGCTCGACGCGCTTGGGCGCGGGTCGTCCGCCCGATCAGGTGAGCGGGAGGGCGCCGTCGAGCGTCAGGCCCAGATGCCGCAGGGCGCGGTCGGTCGAGACCCTGCCCCGTGGAGTGCGTTTGAGGAAGCCGAGCTGCATCAGGTACGGCTCGATGACGTCCTCGATCGTGTCGGTCTCCTCGCCCACGGCTGCCGCGATCGTCGACAGGCCGACCGGTCCCCCGCCGAACTTCCGGACGATCGTCGTGAGCACCGCGAGGTCGAGCTTGTCCAAACCCTCCTGGTCGACCTCGAACAGCTCGAGGCCGGCCCGGGCGATCTGGCCGGTGACCTGGCCGTCGTGCCGGACCTCGGCGACATCGCGGACCCGGCGGAGCAGGCGGTTCGCCACCCTGGGGGTCCCGCGCGAGCGCCGGGCGATCTCCTGGGCTCCCTCGTCGTCGATCACGACCTCCAGGATCCCCGCCGAACGACGGACGATCCGTCGCCAGGTCCTCCACCGAGTAGTAGTCCAGGCGCGGTGAGAACCCGAATCGCTCGCGCAGCGCGAGCGTGATGCGTCCCGGCCTCGTCGTCGCGCCGACGAGCGTGAAACGGGGCAGGTCCAGGCGGATCGAGCGCGCGCTCGGCCCCTTGCCCAGCACGACATCGAGCTTGAAGTCCTCGAGCGCCGGATACAGGACCTCCTCGACCGGTCGGGGCATCCGGTGGATCTCGTCCACGAACAAGACGTCGCCCTCCTCGAGGTTCGTGAGGATCGCGGCCAGGTCTCCCGGCCGGTCGAGCGCCGGGCCGGACGTCGGCTGGAACCCGACGCCGACCTCGTTCGCAACGATCCCGGCGAGCGTCGTCTTGCCGAGTCCCGGCGGGCCGGAGAACAGCAGGTGGTCGACCGTCTCGTCGCGAGCCCGGGCGCCTTCGATCAGCAGGCCGAGTTGCTCCTTGATCCGGTCCTGCCCCACGAACTCCGCCAACACCTTCGGACGGAGCGCGACGTCGAAGGCACGCTCCTCCTCGGGAAGCTCGGGGGCGACGATCCGGTCCTCGTCCACGCGCCTACCCTATCCCCGCCCGACTTGACGGAGGGCCTGGCGCAGGAGGTCCTCGACGGGACGGTCGCCCTCGGGCGGCAGCGTTCCCAGGGCCTCGCTCGCCTCCTGCGGGCTGAGCCCGAGCGACAGGAGCGCCTCGCGGACGTCCGCGAGCGGGCCGCCGAGCGGTATCCCCTCGCCGCCGAGACGGTCCTTCAGGTCGAGCACGACACGCTGCGCGACCTTCTTGCCGACTCCCGGCACAACGGTCAGGGCCGCGACATCGCCGGCAGCCACCGCCCGGCGGAAGGCATCGGGAGAGAGCACCGATAGGAACGACAAGGCCACCTTCGGTCCCACTCCGCTCACGGTCACCAGCAGGTCGAACAACCCGCGCTCGTCGACGGATGCGAAGCCGTAGAGGACCATCGCGTCGTCGCGCACGTGGAGCCGGGTGAACACCTTCGCCTTCTTGCCTACGGACGGCAGCTTCCCGATGGTGGAGGCGGGCGCGAGGACCTCGTAACCGACCCCCTGGACCGAGACGACGATCCGCCCGGCGCCCTTCTCCGCGAGCTCGCCCTCGAGGAACGAGATCACCGAAGCGCCACCGCGCGC
Organism: uncultured Actinomycetes bacterium; assembly: GCA_963708985.1. Classification (GTDB taxonomy): domain Bacteria; phylum Actinomycetota; class UBA4738; order UBA4738; family HRBIN12; genus HRBIN12. Next base: position 387,506 of record CAVPUQ010000008.1, on the reverse strand, counting down.
GCCGCCCGGCGGATGCGGTCCTGCGTGAGGTGGCAGAGCGCGATCGCGACGGCGTCGGCCGCGTCGGGCTGGGAGGGCACCTCGACGAGCCCGTGGAGACGGGTCAGGGCCTCGCGGACCTGCGCCTTGTCCGCGCTCCCCGAGCCGGTGACCGCCATCTTCACCTCGAGCGGGCCGTACTCCTCGACCGCCAGCCCGGCCTCGGCGGCGGCCAGCATGATCGCGCCGGTGGCGCGGGCAACCCGGAGCGCGCTCGCGTGGTTCTTGTTCCAGGCAACGCGCTCGATCGCGACCGACGCCGGCCGGTGTGCGGCGATCGCCTGCCGGATGTGGTCGTGGATGAAGCGCAGGCGCACGGCCTCGGCCAGGTCCGACGGCGTGCGGATCGTGTCCGCCCAGAGCAGCTCGGCCCGTCGCTCGCGCCGGCCGACGGCGGCGATGCCCGTCGAGGCGACGCCCGGATCCACGCCGAGCACGCAAGGCTCGAACACGTGTTCAGTCTAGGGTCGACCAGGGGTCCCAGCAATCACCGGTGTGACCGATCTCACAGACGGCCGAACGTACGTTCGGTAGGTTCCATGTGTGAGCACGCTCCGATCGGCAACGGACGATCTCGTCGGGCAGGACCTGCGGCTCCTGGGGAACGAGGATCTCGCGTCGGATCTCGACGAGATCGAGCGCGCCGTGCGGGTCCTCGAGGCCGAGCGCTCGCGCAGGCTGGCTGAGTTCGAGCGCCGAGGCGCGCACGCGGACGACGGGTTCCTCTCGCTCTCGGCCTGGCTCGTCGCACGGCACCGCCTGGCCTCGAGCACGGCGACCAGGCGGGTCCGGGTGGCACGGGCGTTGCGGGCGATGCCACAGGCGGCCGAGGCCTGCGCCGAGGGGGAGCTCTCCGATGCCGCGGTGTCGCTGCTGGCCTCCGCTCGGGAGTCGCACCCCGAGGACTTCGCCCGGTGCGAAGAGGCGCTGCTACAGGCCGCCCGCACCCTGCCGGTCTCGGGGCTGCGGAGCGTGATCGCCCACTGGCAGCAGGCACAAGACCTGGCGCAGGCCGAGCGGGAGGAGGACTATCGGTTCGCGCGTCGCCGGCTCCACGCCTCCCCCACGATCGGCGCGATGGTCCGCGTTGACGGGGACCTGGATCCCGAGGCCGGTCAGATGCTTCTGTCAGCGCTCCAGGCCGTGATGGACGCGGATACGAGGACGCGACGCGGAGCCGACCTCAGGAGTCCGGGGCAGCGTCGCGCCGACGCGCTTGGCGAGATCTGTCGCACCTGGCTGGACTCGACCGAGCGACCGGCGATCCTCGGCGAGCGCCCGCATGTCGTCGTCACCCTCGATCTTGACGCGCTCGAGGGTCGCGCCGGCCGCTCGGAGCTGCAGGATCGGGGGGCGGTCACGCCGGAAGCCGCCCGGCGCCTCGCGTGCGACGCGAAGGTGAGCCGCGTGATCACCGACGGCGCGTCCCGGCCCCTCGACGTCGGGCGCTCGACCAAGGTCGTACCGCCTGCGCTCCGGCGCGCGGTCACCGTGCGCGATCGAGGCTGCCGTTTCCCCGGTTGTGGACGGCCGCCCAGCTGGTGCGATGCGCACCACGTGCGCCACTGGGCCGATGGGGGCGAGACCGCGCTCGACAACCTGGTGCTGCTCTGCCGGCCGCACCATCGAGCGATCCATCGAGGGTTCGGGGTTCAGATCCGGGATGGGACACCTGTGTTCACCCGACCGGACGGACGCCTCCTCGACGAAGCGGCGCTGCTCTGAGCCCCCCGGGTTCAGCCGAGCTCGGCCATGACGGCCTCGGGGATGTCGAAGTTCGCCGAAACCCCCTGGACGTCATCGAGCTCCTCGAGTGATTCGAGCAGCGCCAGCACCTGCTTCGCCTGGCCCCCCTCGACGGGCACGGTGCCCTGGGGCACCATGGCGAGCTCCGCCGAGAGCATCGCGATCGCGGCGGCCTCGATCGCATCGCGGACGACTGCGAAGGCGGCGGGATCCGTCGTGATCTCCCATGTGCTCTCCGAGTCGCTCAGGTCCTCGGCGCCGGCCTCGAGGGCGATCTCGAGCAGGCGCTCCTCGTCGGGAGCAGCGGACTTCTCGATCTGGATGACGCCCTTGCGGTGGAACATCCACGCCACACTCCCGGTCTCGCCGAGGTTCCCATTGTTGCGGGTGAACGCGTGACGGACCTCCTGCGCGGTGCGGTTGCGGTTGTCGGTGAGCGTCTCCACGAACATCGCGACCCCGCCGGGACCGTAGCCCTCGTAGACGACCTCCTCGTACCGCGCGCCGCCTTCGAGCTCGCCCGTGCCGCGCTTGACGGCGCGGTCGATGTTGTCGCTCGGGACGGAAGCCGCGCGCGCCTTCTCGATCGCGGTCGCGAGCGTCATGTTCGCCTTGGGGTCGGCGCTGCCACCCTCGCGCGCTGCTACCTCGACGAACCGCAGGAGCTTCGCGAACTCGTTACTGCGCTTGGCGTCGATCGCGCCCTTCTTCCGCTTGATCGTCGCCCACTTGGAGTGACCGGACATCTCACACCTTCCTCAGGACGTAGTCGTGGAGCCGCGTCTCGCCGACGAGCTCTGGATGGAAGGATGCCACGACGAGGTTCCCCTGCTCGAGGACGACCGGGTGCCCCTCGTGCTCGGCGAGCACGCGCACCTGCGGGCCGATCTCCTCGACCATCGGCGCTCGGATGAACACGGCGCGCACCGGGTGGTCGACACCCTCGACCTCCACGTCCGCCTCGAACGAATCCACCTGCCGCCCGTACGCGTTGCGTCGCACCGTCACGTCCACCAACCCCAGGAGCGGCCCGTGGCCGGCGACCCGCGCGGCCATCACGATCATCCCGGCGCACGTCCCGAGCATCGGCATCCCGGCCAGCGCGCGCTCGCGGATCGGCTCGACGAGCTCGGCGCTCCGTGCCAGCTTGCTGATCGTCGTGGACTCGCCGCCAGGGATCACGAGGCAGTCGACGCGCGACAGGTCCTCGGACGTGCGGACCTCGATCGCGGCGGCGCCGAGTGAGGCCAGCACCGCGGCGTGCTCGCGGAAGTCACCCTGCAGCGCGAGGACACCGGCCTTCATGGGCCTCGCTTACCAACCTCGGGTCTGGAGCAGACCCTCCTCGCCGAGCTCCTTGATGTCGAGCCCGTGCATCGGCTCGCCCAGGCCGTGCGAGACCTTCGCGAGGACATCGGGGTCTTGGAAGTGCGTGGTGGCCTCCACGATCGCGCGAGCACGCGGCGCCGGGTCCTCGGACTTGAAGATGCCCGAGCCCACGAACACGCCGTCCACGCCGAGCTGCATCATGAGGGCGGCGTCGGCAGGGGTGGCGATGCCACCCGCCGCGAAGTTCACGACGGGGAGCCTGCCCTGCTCGGCGACCATCCGAACGAGCTCGACCGGCGCGCCCAGCTCCTTCGCCGCGCTCATGTGCTGCTCCGGACGCAGGCTCTGCAGCCAGCCGGTCTCGCGCAGGATCGTGCGCTGGTGGCGGACGGCCTCGACCACGTTGCCGGTGCCGGCCTCGCCCTTCGTGCGGATCATCGCCGCGCCCTCACCGATACGCCGGAGAGCCTCGCCCGAGGTTCCGCGCGCCGCACACGAACGGGACGGTGAAGGCCCACTTGTCGATGTGGTGCTCCTCGTCCGCCGGCGTGAGGACCTCGGACTCGTCGACGTAGTCCACGCCGAGCGCTTGCAGGATCTGCGCCTCGACGAAGTGACCGATCCGGGCCTTGGCCATCACGGGGATCGAGACGATCTGCCATGATCTCCTCGACCTTCGTGGCGTCGGCCATCCGGGCGACGCCGCCCTCGCTTGCGGATGTCGGCGGGCACCCGCTCGAGGGCCATGACCGCGCATGCGCCGGCGTCCTCGGCGATCTTCGCCTGCTCGGCGTTGGTGACGTCCATGATGACGCCGCCCTTGAGCATCTCGGCCAGGCCGGACTTCACACGGAAGGTGCCGGTCTCGCGCTCCACGGGTACCCCCTCCTGAAGCCGTTGTGCCCTTGGGCAGGCAGGCTCGCCTGCATATCGAGTGTACCGCCGGCAGGGTGCACCCGGGACCCACCGTGGCCGGGACGCCGCTAAGCTCGGCGCGTGCTGCCGCTTCGAGCTCGATCGTGAGCACCGCCGCGAGCCTCGTCCTACGGGTTGAAGACCATGGTCGCGAGGTACCCGGCACTGGCGTTGCCGATCCAACGCCTGCGCGGGCGTGGCGAGGTCATCGGCCCGGACACCGAGATCGTCATCGAGTCGTTCCCGCGGTGCGCCTCCTCCTTCGCGGTAGCCGCCTTCCGCCTGGCGCAGGAGCCGCACGCGAGCGTGATCGCCCACCACACCCACACGCCCGCACAGGTGATCCGGGCCGTGCGTCGCCACGTTCCGGCGCTCGTCCTGGTCCGCGCTCCCGAGGACGCCGTGCTCTCGCACGTGATCCACACCCCCTCGTTGACGCCGGAGGTCTCCCTCCGTGGGTACGTGCGGTTCCACGAGCCTCTCCTGCGACATCGGGAGGGCTTCATCGTGGCCACCTTCGAGGAGGTCGTCGGCGACTTCGGCTCGGTGATCGAGCGCGTGAACGCGCGATCCGGCACGAGCTTCCGCCCGTTCGAGCATCGCCCCGAGCACCTGGAGCGGATCGATCGGGAGATCGAGGAGGACTACCGCTCGCGGGCGCGCTCGCGGGAGGAGCTCGAGCGCATCGTTCCGCTCCCGTCGGAGCGCCGTCGCGAGGTCAAGGAGAGACTGCGCGCCCGGTACGGAGCCATCCCACCCGGGCTCCGGCGCCGCGCCGAGGCCGCGTTCGAGACGCTCCGGTCCGAACGCTGACGCCGGGTCTCAGCGAGAGGTTCCGACGAGCGCGGTGCTCGGGAGGAACTCGACCCAGGTACGCCCGGGCGCGAGCGGGATCTGGGTCCCGTCCTTCGTCACGAACCGCGTCACCTCGCGCAGGCTCGACCGCTCCCAGCGTCCGACGACCATCCGGCCGTCGCGGAACACATAGGCCTTGCCCGAGCCGGTCAGCTCGAGATGGGGGGTGATCCCGCCGCGTGGGCCGACGACCACGTTGACGACCTGCACCACCACGTTGTCCGCAGACACCTGTTCGCCGGACTCCACGAGGTGCGGCTCCTCACCGTGGGCGCGCAGCCACTGGCCGCTCTTGCGGTTCCACGACCACCAGACGTCGGCGTAGGTGGCGGAGAACGGCAGATGGATGCTCGACACCTTCCGTGATGCGAGGTCGAGCTCCTCGGCGAAGGTGAACACGGGGGCCGGGGCTCCCTCGGTCGAGCTCGCGACCTCGTAGAGCGCCTTCGTGCTTGCGTACAGGTTGTGCGGCGCGAGGCGACCCGCATCCCGCGTGAACGCCGAACCTCCGCTCGTCTCATCGAGTGCGACCAGGTTCGCGTCCCGGATCACGCGCACCACGTTCGGCGCGCCGCCCGAGTACGCGAGGATAGGGACGCCGAACTGCGCGAGGACGTCCGGATCCGCGGTGCGAGCGCTGCGCACGGGACCGACCCGCACCTCGTCGTCACACTGGTAGATGACGATGAAGCGTGTGATGCCGCCCTCGACGGGCTCCTCGTAGATCACGTCCGCAGACTGCAGGCCGGCTTGCGGACGGGCGTCGGGGTAGTTCTCGATCTTGACCGCCAGGGCGGGCCGGGCGGGGGTGGCGCCATGGGGCGCGGGCTCGCCCGTGAGCGGACAGACGGGCGGGGGTGGCGGTGGATCCTGGACGAGCCCGACGGTCGTGAGCGTCGTCCGCACGATGGCCGGCGCCTTGTCCGGGAACAGGACGAAGTAGCCGAGCGTTCCGGCAAGGACAACCACCAGCGACGTCAGCAGGACGAACGTGGCCCTACCGCGACGGGTGAGCGACATGCGGGCGTACCTCCAAAGGGCTCGGGGAAGGTATGTGAGGGTCGCGCCACCGGCGAGAGCCGGGACCCGCGATGCTACCGGCCGACGCCGCGGGCCTCAACCACCCCGTTCACATCTCCTCGAGACGCCGGATCCGCTCCTCGATCGGCGGGTGTGTCTGGAAGAGGCGCTCGAGCGGGCCCATACCCTCGCCCTGGATCCTCGAGGGTTGATTCAGCCACAGATGGGCGGTCGCGTTGTTCGCTGAGGACATCGGGATCGTGGCCCCTGCCGCGATCTTGCGGAGCGCGCCGGCCAAACCCGGCGGGTACCGCGTGAGGAGCGCTCCCTGGGCGTCGGCCAGGTACTCGCGGTTCCGAGAGACCGCCAGCTTGATGATCTGGCCGACGATCGGCGCCAGGATCAGCATCACGAGGCCCCCGGCGAAGAGCACGAGCGCTACCGGGCCACCCCCCCGGTCGTTGCCCCGCCGCCCGCCGAGCCCGCCCCAGAACCAAGCCCGCATGAAGAACTCGGAGAGCAGGACGGCGGCGCCGACGAGCGTTGCGACCATCGTGCCGACGAGGATGTCTCGGTCCTGCACGTGCGCGAGCTCGTGGCCGACCACGCCCTCCAGCTCCACGCGGCTCATCGCATCGAGCAGCCCCCGCGTCACCGCGATCGATGAGTGCTCGGGGTCCCGGCCGGTCGCGAAGGCATTGAGTGCCTGTTCCGGCACCACGTAGATCCGTGGCTTCGGGATCCCGGCGGCGATCGCGAGCCCCTCGACGACGTTGTGGAGCCGAGGCTCGTCCCCGGAGCCCGCCTCGCGCGCCCGGGTCGAGGCGAGCACGATCCGATCGCCGGCGAAGTACGAGCCGAGCGCCATCACCACCGCCACGATGAGCGCGGCGACCAGCCCGACCGGCCCACTCGAGGTCAACAGGCCGATCGCGTATCCGATGAGGCCGAGGAAGACGATGGCGCCCAGGACCAGCAGGGCGGTGCGGCGCTTGTTCGAGGCGATCTGCTCGTACACGTCAGCCGGCGAAGTCCACGTGCGCGGGACCGCGCGCAGGGTCCTCGATCTCGAAGAACTCGCGCTCCTTGAAGCCGAAGGCCCTGGCGATCAGCACCGACGGGAACGACTGGATCAGCGTGTTCAGCCGCATGACCTGGTCGTTGTAGAACTGCCGCGCGTACGCGATCTTCGACTCGGTGCCCGTCAGCTCCTCCTGGAGCGCGAGGAAGTTCTCGTTCGCCTTCAGCTCCGGGTAGTTCTCGACGACGGCGAAGAGCTGTCGGAGCCCTCGCGTGATCTGGTTCTCGGCCTGCGCCTGCTCCGGGACCGAGGAGGCGTCGATCGCCTGGGCGCGGGCCTTGGTCACCGTCTCGAACAGCTGGCGCTCGTGTGCCGCGTACCCCTCCACGGTCTCGACGAGGTTCGGGATCAGGTCGTACCGCCGTCGGAGCTGAACATCGATCTGTGACCACCCGTTGTCGACGCGGTTGCGCAGCGCGACCAGTCGGTTGAACACCAGGACGACGGCCGCCAGGAACACGACCACGGCGCCGATGGTGATCCAGACCCACATCTAGAGGCCATCCTAGCGGCTCACCGCCGTTCGGCGGTCGCGCGCGCGTAGACGGCCTCGATCCGTGGAAGGATCCTGGTCCAGGAGAACGCCCTCGCGCGTTCCCGGGCAGCCGCGGAGAGCCGTGCAGCGAGCGTCGGGTCGTCGAGCACCCGAGCGAGCCCGTCGGCCGTTGCCTGGGGATCCCGAGGAGGCACGAGCACCCCATCGACGTCGTCGCGGATCACCTCGGTGAACCCGGGGATCTCCGAGGCGACCACCGGCAGGCCTGCCGCCATCGCTTCGACCAGGACGATCCCGAAGCTCTCACCGCCTACGTTCGGTGCGACGAACACGTCGCAGCCGGCGTGGATCGGGGGGAGATCACGATTCGGCACGGCGCCCAGGAGCGTCACGCGCTCGCGGGACTCGGATGGCAGGCGTTCGATCTCGACCCGTTCGGGCCCGTCGCCCGCGGCGACGAGTCTCAGATCCGGGCGCGCGGGCGCGAGCTCCGCGAAGGCCCTGACTGCGATCGCGAACCCTTTCCGCTCGTCGAGCCGCCCGACGAATAGGATCTTCGTCCCCGGGCCGAGGTCTGCCGCCGTCGCCACCTCGAAGCGCTCCACGTCGACCGCGTTCGGGATGACCTCGAACCTCCCTCCCAACCGCCGACGGGCGACCTCGGCCGCCGCCTCCGATACGGCGATCCGGGCCGCGAGGCGTCGTGCGAGGCGCCGGAACACTGGACCCAACACGTCGTAGAGACGGGCGGGCTCGGCACCCGAGTGGAACGTGCCCACCAGCGGAGCCCTCGTGGCGAAGATGGTCCACAGCGTGGTGCTCGGAGCGAAAGGCTCGTGCACGTGCACGACGTCGGGCACGAAGGCCCGCAGCGTTCCCGCGATCTGCCGAGCCGACCAGGGCCGGGGGTCGATCGGGACGTTGGACCGGTTGTACGTGAGGCTCACCGGCGTTCCGATCGCCCGCACCCAGGGCTCTGCCGCCGAGCCTCGCACCGGCGCGATCCCGAGCACGTCGTGCCCACGCTCGATGAGGCGCTCGCCGAGCTCGCGGACGTGGGTCTGGACGCCCCCGGGGTCGTCCCACGCGTACGGGCAGACCAGGGCGATCCTCACGCCGTCCTCACGAGGGCCAGGCTTGCTGGAACATGTGCCAGTCGGGCGGGCGAGCGGAGATCGCCCGTTCGAACTCGGCCGCCATCGAACGCGAGAGCGCGGCCACGTCCGCCCGCGTGTTCCCCGTGCGTGGAGCCTCGAGCGGCCGCCCGATCCGCACGAGCCATCCATCGTCGGTCGTGTACGACGAGCACACGAGGATCGGCGCCCCGGTGGTGATCGACAGCAGCCCCGGCCCGGCCGGGATCCGACGCGTCGCGCCGAACATCTCGACCTCGACCCCCCGACCGGACAGGTCCCGGTCCGCCACCAGAGCCACCATCCAGTTCTCGGCGAGCAGCCCCGCCAGTTGCTGACCCGACGTGCGTCCCCCCGGCGAGCGGCACGATGCGCATCCCGAGCTCCTCGCGGTGCCGGACGAAGAGCTCGGCCAGACGCGCCGGCTTCAGCACCTCGGCGACGGCCGCGAGCGGATACCCATTCGACGTGAGCCAGGAGCCGGCGACGTCCCAATTGCCCATATGCGGGATCGTCGCGACGCAGCCCTTCCCGCCGGACGCGCCTCATCGATGTGTTCCACGCCCTCGATGCGGGTCCGGCGGTCGAACTCCTCGCGGGAGAGCGCCCGGATGCGGAACGTGTCGTACCAGTAGCGCGCGTACAGCCGAACGCCTCACGGGTCGCGGCGCGGACCACTCGGGAGGCTGGGTGAGAGACCGAGCACGCGCGCCTGGTTCGACGCGACCGTCGCTCGAACGCCGTGAAGCACGCCGTGCGCCAGCCGCCGAGCCCGTCGAAGATGCGTCCCCCGGCGGCTTCGGCAGGGTCATCGCCGAACGCGCTCGAGCTGTCCGGTACGCCCAGTAGACGGCGGTGAGTCGAGCCCCGTCCTCCCGTAGGGTCACACCCGCTCCTCCTTCGCGACCTGGCTCGCCCGACGAGCGTCACGAGCAGCATCCACGTCGCTACCCCGAACAACGCCCATCCGTCCACCCGGCGAGCAGCGCCGTGGAGATCAGCCCGGTCCGGATCGCTCGGGTGCCCGCGCTCTCCTCGACCAGGTACCCGAGCGCGGCCCCGCGCGCCCGGATGTACGCGGCCAGGAAGCCCGGCGGCGAGGGCGACCAGCGCCCCCGCGGCGGCGACCGGGTCCTCGGTCCCGCGACCCACGCGACCGCGGCGAAGATGGCGCCATCGAAGGCCCGGTCCGTGAAGGAGAGCACCATCCGAGCTCGCGTGTCCCGCCTCGTTACGAGCAGACCGGCCACGACCAGCAGGACGGCCGCCGCCAGCGCCCACGCGCCGCCGACCACGAGCCGACGATCCAGGATCTGCCAGGTCGCGACCCCGATCGCTCCAGCCGCGGCGATGCACAGGCGCCAGGGCGACCGCTCGACGTCGCTGCTCCCCGCGCCTCGACCACCGGCGCGGAGCGTATCACCGGCCCCACCCGGCCCCGGCCGGTCTCGAGCGCCGCGCTAGAATCCCTTCACCGTTCCCCACGATCGGAGACCTGGTGAAGACCTACGACGCGAACGACATCCGCAACGTCCTGCTCGTCGGCCACGGCGGCGCCGGCAAGACGACGCTCCTCGAGGCCATGCTGTTCACCTCCGGAGCGATCACCCGGATGGGCAGGGTCGAGGATGGCAACACCGTCAGCGACTTCGAGCCCGAGGAGGTCAAGAAGCAGATCTCCGTCGTCGCTCGCGATGGCGCCGATCGAGTGGAACGGCGTGAAGATCAACGTCCTCGACGCTCCCGGGCTACGCCGACTTCATCGGCGACGTCGCGCTCGGCGATCCGCGCGGCGGACGCGGTCATCCTCGTGGTCTCGGCGGTCGACGGTGTCGAGGTGCAGACCGAGGTCGCCTGGGAGCTCGCCGTCGAGGCCGGGCTGCCGCGGGCGATCGCTGGTCAACAAGCTCGATCGCGAGCGTGCCTCGTTCGAGCGCACCCTGAACGAGCTCGTGGCCGATCGTTCGGCACCCAGGTGGCGCCGCTCGAGCTGCCGATCGGTGAGGAGCACGGATTCCGGGCGTCGCGGACCTCCTCGCGCGGACGTCGTACACCTACGCGGGCGGCGTCATGGCCTCCGAGGGTGAGTGGCCGGACGATCTCGCCTCGCGTGCCGACCCCTTCCGGGAAAAGCTGATGGAGGCCGTCGCCGAGTCCGACGACGCGCTGATCGAGAAGTACCTCGAGCAGGGCGAGCTCGACGAGAAGGAGATCGTCCACGGCGTCAAGGAGGGCTTCGCGGCCGCGCGCATCGCGCCGGTGCTGTGCGGTGCCGCGACGAAGCCGATCGGCGTGGACCGCCTGCTCCAGTTCATCGTGGAGGAGTTCCCGGCCCCCTCCGGAGCGCACGCGCGATCACCGTCGACCGCCAAGGGTGGCGAGGAGCAAGCAGCGCGCCACCGACGACGATCAGCCGCTCACCGCCTTCGTCTTCAAGACCGTCTCGGACCCGTACGTCGGGCACATCACGATGTTCCGTGTCTTCTCGGGCAAGCTTCGCCCCGACTCGACGCGTCTACAACGCGACCAAGGGCACCGAGGAGCGTGTCGGACAGCTCTTCACCCTGCGTCGGCAAGGAGCACGAGACGATCGCCGAGGTCCCGGCCGGCGACATCGGCGCCGTCGCCAAGCTCAGCCACACGACGACCGGCGACACCTTCTCCACCAAGGACGACCCCGTCCAGCTCCCGCCGCTCGAGGTGCCCGAGCCGCTGCTCGCGTTCGCGATCGTGCCGAAGACCAAGGGCGACGAGGACAAGCTCTCCACCGCCCTCGCTCGCCTGCGGGAGGAAGACCCGACGTTCCGCGTGGAGCGCTCCGACGAGACGCACGAGACCGTGATGTACGGCATGGGTGAGGCGCACCTGGACGTGATGACCGAGCGGATGAAGCGCAAGTTCGGGGTCGAGGTGTCCACGAGCCCGGCGAAGATCGCCTACCGCGAGACGATCCGCACGTCCGGCAAGGGCCTCGGCCGGCACGTGAAGCAGACCGGCGGTCACGGCCAGTACGCCGTCTGCAACATCGAGATCGAGCCGCTGCCGCGCGGCGGCGGCTTCGAGTTCGTCGACAAGATCTTCGGCGGCGCGATCCCGAACCAGTTCATCGCCTCCGTCGAGAAGGGCATCGTGAAGACGATGCAGCAGGGCGCGTCTCAGCGGGTACCCGATGGTCGACGTCCGGTGCACGCTCGTCGACGGGAAGTTCCACCCCGTCGACTCCTCGGACATGGCCTTCCAGATCGCCGGCTCTCTCGCGCTGAAGGAGGCCGATCGACCAGACGGGCGTCGTGCTGCTCGAGCCGATCGTCGAGGTCGAGGTCGATCGTTCCCGAGACCTACACCGGCGACATCATGGGCGACCTCAACTCCAAGCGGGCCAAGATCGCCGGCATGGAGTCCGCGGGCGCCGGCAAGCAGCGCGTGAAGGCGCTCGTGCCGCAGGCCGAGGTCGCGCGGTACTCGATCGACCTGCGCTCGATGACCGGCGGTCGTGGGGCGTTCGCGATGCGCTTCTCGCACTACGAGGAGGTGCCGTCGCACCTCGCCGACAAGATCATCACCGAGGCGAACAAGGCCAAGGAAGAAGCGCAGAAGAAGTAACGCGCGGACGTCACGCCGTCGCAGCGGCCACGATGAGCAACGCCCAGCCCGAGGATCAAGCAGGTCCCGCCGATGGGCGCGACCGCGGCCCAGCGGCGTTCGCCGGTGAGCGCGAGCGCGTACAGGCTCCCGGAGAACAGCACCGTTCCGGCGACGAAGAGCCACCCCGCGAGCGCGGCCGGCCAGCCCATCGCGCCCTCGAGCACCACGAACGGATGCGTCGACGCCGGGTCGGCAGAGCCGGAGCGACCCCACCATGACGACCGCGAACATCGCGAGCGCGTGCCACAGCTGGTACCGGACCGCGATCTCGAACTGGCCGAGGCGCTCGGGTGGCAGCTTCGCACGGAGTGCGTGCGAGCCGAACGCACCCGCCGCGACGGCAAGCAGGCCAGACACCGCACCGATCACCAGGAACGCGCGCTCCGTCGGCGCCTCCTCACATCCGGAACGACAGGAAGTCGAGCACGACCCGGTTGAAGACCTCGGGCTGGCGGACCATGACGAGGTGGTCGGCGTCGTGGATCTCGCGCTTGTGAGCGCCGGGGACGCGCTCGACGAGCAGGTCCGCGATGGAATGGATCTCGCTGACGTCGCGGTCCCCCACCACCACGAGGGTCGCGGCCCGGATCTCGGACAGGCGAGAGACGGCTGAGGGGGCGACCTCGGCCAGCGTGTCAGGGACGCGGAAGATGTGCATGTTGTCCATCGCGATCGCTCGGATCCGCGCGTTCGTCTCTCGTCCGGAGTCGAGCGGCGCCCACAGAGCGACCTCGATGTCCATCGCGCGCTCGAGGTCGCCCTCGGCGACCGCCTGCTGTACCTCCGCGAACAGCACGTCGAGGGCGGGATCCTCCCACCGGTAGCCGGAGAGTCCCGGCGCGACCAGCACGAGCGCGTCCGCCACCTCCGGATGCTCGAGCGCGAGGTCGATCGCGATCTGGCCGCCCATCGAGCAGCCGACGAACGCGCACCGTTCGATCCCGAGCTCACCGAGGAGGTACCGCAGGTCACGGACGTCCGAGTACGGAAGCGTCGGGACATCTGAGCGCCCATACCCTCGGACGTCGTACCGCACGACGTCATGATGCTCGGCGAACACCTCGAACTGGTCGTCCCAGATCCGGCGGTCCCACAGCCCCGGGTGGATGAAGACGACCGGGAACCCTTCGCCGGTGCGTTCGTACGCGATGCGCCCGCCTTCGATCGACACGTGTCCGGTCCGGATGTCCATCACTCGTGGAAACGCGGGGCGAGCTTCTCGAACGTCTCCTCGAGCAGCTCCGGGAGCACGCGTGTCTGGCCGATGACCGGCATGAAGTTCGTGTCGCCGCTCCATCTCGGGACGACGTGCCAGTGCAGGTGCTCCGGGATCCCCGCGCCGGCGATACGGCCGAGGTTCAGCCCGACGTTGAACCCATGCGGCTCGGCCTGCTCGCGGAGTGCCCGGATGCTCCGCTGCAGGAGCGTTGAGAGCGAGGCATTCTCCTCCGGCGTCAGGTCCTCGAGCTCGCCCGTGTGACGGACCGGCAGCACGAGTAGGTGCCCCGGGTTGTACGGGTACTTGGCGAGCGTCACCCATGCGAGCTCGTCCCGGTACAGGATCCGGTGCTCGGCCGGATCGCCCATCCCCTCCAGGAGTTCGCAGAACACGCACCCCTCGGGAACACCATCCTTCGCGGACTCGATGTACTCCATCCGCCACGGCGACCAGAGCCGCTCCACGGGCTACCCCTCGAAGACCGACGGCTCGAGCGACCGCGTCTCGGCCTCCTGAGCCAGCGCGGCGGTGAAGGTCTCGAGCGCGACGCCCTTGGTCTCGAGGCCGTCTCGACGCCGAACGGTGAGCGCCCCCGAGTCGATCTCCTTGTCCCCGATCACGAGCGTATACGGCACCTTCATGAGCTGGGAGGCACGCACCTTCTTGCCGACGGTCTCGGCGCTCTCGTCGACGTGCGGCCGGAGTCCCATCGCGCGCAGCTTGGAGGCCAGGTCCTGCGCGTGGGCGAGGTGCCGGTCCGCGACCGGCGCCAAGCGCACCTGCTCTGGCGCGAGCCACAGCGGGAAAGCGCCCGCGTAGTGCTCGATCAGCACCGCGCTGAACCGCTCGAGCGTGCCGAGGATGGCGCGGTGGATCATCACCGGCCGGTGACGTTGGTTGTCCTCGCCGACGTACTCCATGTCGAAGCGCTCAGGTAAGGCGAAGTCGCACTGCACGGTCGTGAGCTGCCACGGGCGACCGATCGCGTCCCGGAAGTGGAAGTCGACCTTCGGGCCGTAGAAGGCGCCCTCCCCTTCGGCGACCGTGTACTCCAGGCCGCTCTTGTCGAGCGCCTTGCGCAGCGCTTCGGTCGCCCGCTCGGCCATGTCCGTTTCCACGATCGACTGCCCCGGGAGCGTCGACAGGTTCACGATCGGCTCGGAGAACCCGAACGTCCGGTGGATCTCGAGCGTGAGGTCGAACACGCCGAGCACCTCCTCGACCAGCTGGTCGGGGGTGCAGATGATGTGCGAGTCGTCCTGCGTGCCCCCGCGGATCCGCAGCAGGCCGTGCAACGCTCCGATCTTCTCGTGCCGGTAGATGGTGCCGAGCTCGGACAGCCGCATCGGCAACTCGCGGTAGGAGCGCGTCTTCGACTTGTAGATCAGGACGTGGAACGGGCAGTTCATCGGCTTCACGTAGTAGTCGCCCTGCTCGTCGCGCATCGGTGGGTACATGTTCTCGGAGAACTTCGCGAGGTGGCCGGAGGTCTCCCACAGCACCGAGCGCGCGATGTGCGGGGTCACGACGAGGTCGTAGTCACGCTCGAGATGGAGGTCACGAACGTAGTCTTCGAGCTGCTTGCGGAACACGCCCCCCCGCGGGTGCCAGACCCAGAGCCCGGGACCGAGCTCCTCGGGCGAGGAGAACAGGTCGAGGTCGCGACCGAGCCTGCGGTGGTCCCGACGCTCGGCCTCCTCGAGTCGGTGCAGGTACCCCTCGAGGTCATCCTCCGTCGCCCACGCCGTCCCGTAGATCCGCTGGAGCATCGGGCGGGCCTCGTCGCCGCGCCAGTACGCGCCGGCGAGCTTCATGAGCTTGAACGTGCCCAACCGCCCGGTCGAGGGCACGTGCGGACCGAGGCAGAGGTCCATCCAGGCGCCGTTGCGGTAGACGGTCACGGTCTCGCCCGGCCCGACCTCGCCCTCCTCCGCACCGAGTGCCTCGATGATCTCGCGCTTGAAGGGCTGGTCGGCGAAGCGCTCGAGCGCCTCCGCGCGCGAGACCTCCTCGCGCACGAACGGGTGGTCGGCGGCCACGATCTCGGCCATCCGGGCCTCGATGCGCTGGAGGTCCTCCGGCCCGACCGATGTCGGGAGCTCGAAGTCGTAGTAGAAACCGTCCTCGATGGGCGGTCCGATCGCGTAGCGGGTGCCCGGGTACAGGTCGCACACGGCCTGCGCCATGACGTGTGCCGTCGAGTGCCGGAGCACGTGCAGGCCGTCGTGCTCGGGCGGCGTGATGACTTGGACCTCAAGGTCGCCGGCAGGGACGAACGACAGGTCGACGAGGGTGTCATCGACGCGTGCCGCGATCGCATCCGAAGGCAGCGCCGAACCGATCGGCTCCCCCTCGGGGAGCTCGACGTCATGGCCCTCGGCGAGTCGGATGCGCGGCATGGGCCGCCATGATATCCGGCCAGCCCAGGCTACTCGTAGCTGATCGCCTCGAGGACGTTCAGCCTCGCCGCCTTCCGGGCGGGCATGACCGCGGCCAGCACGCCCGCGAAGCCGGCGAGCACAACGTAGACCAACAGCTGCGCACCGGGGATCTCCAGCTCGGACAGCCCCTCCTGCCGCAACGCCTGTTGCAGCGCGAAGCCGAAGAACACGCCGAGCGCCAGGCCGAGCAGCGCGCCGAACACCGCGATGATGACCGACTCCCATCGGATCATCGTGCGCAGCTGCCGGCGCGACATCCCCACCGCACGGAGCAGACCTATCTCGCGCGTGCGCTCGAAGATCGAGAGGCTGAGCGTGTTCACGATGCCGAACAGCGCGATGATCACCGCGAGCAGCAGCAGCGCCGTGACCAGCCCGAGGATCTGATCGATGAAGCCGGCCTGCTTCTCGCGGAACGCCGCCTGGTCCTGCACCTCGATGTTCGGGAAGTCCCCGACCTTCGCCTCGACCGCGCGCTGCAGTCCGGCGGGGCTCACGCCCGCCGCGCCCTTCACCAGGACGAAGGAATCCAGCTGCTCCGTGTAGTTCTGCTCGTACGTCCCGATCGAGACCACCCAGTCGCCCACGAGCCGGTTCTCTCCGTAGATCGCACCCACGACGAACTGCCGCTCGCCCGTGCTCGGGAACTCGAGGGTGATGGTGTCGCCCTGCTTGAAGCCGTTCTCCTCGGCGACGTCCTGGTAGACGAGGATGCTGCCCTGCGAGAGCGCCGCGGTCGTGCCGACCACCATGTCGAGGGTCGCCACCTGCTCGATCGTCTCGGGGTCGACCGCGGTCACGAAGCTGTCGCTCCCCTCGTACCGGAAGACGTTCTGGCGGAACTCGGACACGGCAGCGACCTCCGGGGCTTCTCGGATCCTCGTGGCCACGTCGGGGCTGAAGGCGGTGAACGAGGACGTCGAGACGGTGAGATCCGCGCGGAGGGTGTCCTCGAGCGCCGCGTTGAAGGACGCCTTCAGCGAGGAGCTGAGGATCGTGACCATCGACACGAGCGCCAGGCCGATCATCAGCGCCGAGGCGGTCGAGGCGGTGCGCCGGGGGTTGCGCATGGCGTTCTCCTGCCCCAGCCGCCCCTGCATGCCGAGTCGTCGGATCGGGGCGCCGATCAGCCGCGCCACCGGGCGGGCGACGAGCGGTGACAGCAGCGCGATGCCGACGAACGTCACCGCGGTGCCGAAGCCGATGATCTGACCGACCGACGGTGGCGTGCCGAACAGTCCGTACATGAGCGGGATGACGCCGAGCGCGGTGACTCCGACGCCGACGACGATGCGCCGACGCAGGGACGCCCCGCTTACCACCCCGCTCCCGTCCCGCATCGCCTCGATCGGTGCGACGCGGGCGGCCTTGCGAGCCGGGATGATCGACGCGACGAGGGTCACGATCGTCCCGACGAGGAGCGACACGATGATCGTCCGCGGCAGGAGCTGGAGCCCCGTGCTCGGGATGTCGATCCCGAAGAGCGCCAGCAGGCCCTTGAGGCCGATCGCGATCAGGACACCCACCGCGATCCCCACCACCGAGGCGATCAGGCCCACCACGATGGCCTCGACGAGCACCGACACGAGCACCTGACCGCGGCTCGCCCCGAGCGCCCGGAGCAGCGCCAGCTCACGGGTCCGTTGGGCCGTGATGATCGAGAACGTGTTGAAGATGATGAACGCGCCGACGAACAGCGCGATGAACGCGAAGACCAGCAGCGCGATCTTGAAGAAGCCCAGCCCGTCGTTCAGCGCCTGTGAGTTCTCGTCGGCGACGGTCGTGCTGGCCACCGCCTCGACGCCGTCGGGCAGGACCGCCTGCACGCGCGTCCGGAGCTCCGAGGGCGACACACCGTCCTCGGCGACGATGCTGATCGAGTCGTAGACGCCGACCTTGTCGAAGAGACCCTGGGCGGTATCCAGCTCGAAGAGGGCGAGCGTGGCGCCCATCAGATTGTCCGCGTCGCGGAGTCCGACGATGGCCGCGATCCTGAACGTCCGGGGCGGTCCGGTGAGCAGTACCTCCACCTGCTCTCCCACGACTAGGTCATGGCCGCGCGCCGTGCCGGCGTCGACCGCGACCTCGTCAGGTCCCTGCGGAGCACGCCCGTCGCGGATCTCGACCAGCGACGAGTCCGGGTCCCACGAGAGTCCCATCGTGGGCGGGCCGGCTCCCCCGATGGCCTCGTTCGTCTTCGGGTCCACGAACTGCGCGTAGCCCTGGACGTCGCCGTGGGCCGTCTTGACGCCGTCGACGGCCAGGATGTCTCCGAGAACGGCCGCCTGGACCGGCTGCCGACCCTCGGAGCCGCCCCCGCCGCCCGCACCTCCCACCGTCGCCGAGAAGGCCGACTCGGCGCGCACGATCACGTCGGCATCCGTGGCGACCGTGTCGAACAGCTCGTTGAACGCCTTGCTCATCGTGTCGGTCAGCACGTAGGTGCCGGCCATGAAGCCCACGCCAAGCACGACAGAGACCGCGGTAAGTGCGAGACGGACCTTCTTCGCCAGCAGGCTCTTCAGGGTCGCGCGCCACACCGCCCTACGCCTCCAGCGACTTGAGTCGGTCGAGCACGTGCTCGGCCGTGGGCTCGAGCATCTCGTCCACGACCCGGCCGTCGGCCAGGAACACGATCCGGTCGGCGTGGCTCGCGGCGCTCGCGTCGTGGGTGACCATCACGATGGTCTGACCGTGGTCCTTCACCGCGCTCCGCAGGAAGGCGAGGAGCTCGGCCCCGGACCGCGAGTCGAGGTTCCCGGTCGGCTCGTCCGCGTACACGATCTCGGGGCGGCTGACGAGCGCTCGGGCGCTCGCCACGCGCTGCTGCTGGCCGCCCGACAGCTCCGTCGGACGGTGCGAGAGGCGGTCTCGCAGCCCGATCGTGTCCACCACGGCGTCGAACCAGTTCGCGTCCGCCTTGCGGCCGGCGATGTCGAGCGGCAACGTGATGTTCTCGGCGGCGTTCAGCGTCGGGATGAGGTTGAACGCCTGGAAGACGAACCCCACCTTGTCGCGACGAAGGAGCGTGAGCTCCTTCTCGGACAGCGTCGTCAGGTCGACGTCGCCGATGAACACGCGGCCGCTCGAGGGCGTGTCGAGCCCGGCCATGCAGTGGAGCAGCGTGGACTTGCCGGAGCCCGACGGCCCCATGATCGCGGTGAAGTGGCCCGCGTCGAAGGCGACCGACACGCCGTCGAGCGCGCGGACCTCGGCGTCGCCCTCCCCGTAGACCTTCGTGAGCGCGTCTGCTCGAGCGGCAGCGGCCGTCGTCTGGATCTGCGTCGTCATCCGTTCTCCCTCCGGGGGCGCGGTGGATCGTCGTGATGCTACGCGACGCGTGGGCAGGTGGCCGAAGACGCCCCCGCCCACCGCCCTCGGCCGGGAGGGTCACGGACGCCGAGAGAGGGTGGTGGCGGAACCCGGTCCCACCCCCGAAGGGCCCAACGGCTCTCGGCGCTCTCACCCACTGAGCGTGAGACTCGACGGAGGGATCTTCATGAAGCGTTCCCGGATGGTTCTGGCTGTTGGCGCTGCTGCCGGGTCCGTGTTGGTGGGACTCGCGCTGACGAAGGACATCAAGAAGTGGGCGCTGTCCCACTGGGCGGCCCCCAGGAGCCCTGGCGGTTGGCTCTTCGCCGTGACCATGCCGATGGTCAACAAGGTCATCTACGGGCCCGCCGCGGGGTACCTGCAGTTGCGCCCCGATGACGATCTCCTCGAGGTGGCCTGCGGGTCGGGTACCTTCCTGAAGAGACACGCCAGGCAGGCAAGGCGCGTGGCGGGGCTGGACCTGTCCGACATCCAGGTGAGTCTGGCGCGTCGGCGACTCCGGGATCGGATCTCAGCGGGGACTGCCGAGATCGCCCACGGCGACGCCGCCGCCCTCCCCTGGGACGACGACAGCTTCACCGCGGTCACGTGCCTGGAAGGTCTGGAGTGGTTCTCCGACCCGCAGGCGGCCTTGCGGGAGATGGAGCGTGTTCTGCGTCCCGGTGGACGGATGGTCGTCACCTTCGGCGTCGACGAGAACGATGAGGCCTGCGTGAAGGAGTGCGAATGGTGGGGGTGGCCCCACCCGCCGGAGGCGGAGGCCCGCAAGATGGTCGAGGATGCGGGGTTCTCGGTGGTCTCGATCTCCCACCTCGACCACGGTTACCTCGCCCGGTTCCTGCAGGGAGTCAAGCCGGACGATGGGGCGCTCCTTGCCCGTCCTGACCGTGACCTCTGAGAACACCGGCAGATCAGGGAGCGGTCCCGTCCGGTCGGCTGCGGCCAGCGGCTGGCCTCTGACCTGCGGTTTCCCTAGTGGGCGCGGCAGGTTTTGAACCTGCGACCTCTTGCGTGTGAAGCAAGCGCTCTCCCGCTGAGCTACGCGCCCGCGGCCATGAGCGTAGCACCCCACGAGAAGCCCTCGGATAGGCGACGGCGGCGCGTGCCCGCGTCGCGCCGCCGTCTTGGCCGAGCTTTCCAGCTCGGACGTTGGCCAGTGTCGCACCTGCGACCCGAGGGCGCAAGATTGCATCGAGACGCAACAACGACCCGGATGATCCGGGCGTGATTGGGGTGGTAAGTGCAGGACGGGATCCGTCATCCGTCTTCTTCCGCTTCGATCCCCGGCCCCGAAACACCGCAGTGCCGAAGGACCCCTTCGGACCAGGACCCGCGGTCGTCGAGACCGCGTGGACATGGACGGATGACGCCGTCGCGATCTGGTTCGTCTGGTGGGCGCTAGAGTCTGCGAGTTCACCGGATAGTGGACAGATGTGTCGGAGCATCGTGGACACCGACGACGGGGGTCTGCGATGGATCTGGCGCGCTACGTGGTGGACGCGGTGGTGCTGGAGGGCCGCAGCTATCGGGAGGTCGCCCGAGCCCACGGGGTGTCCAAGAGCTACGTCGGCAAGCTGGTCGGGCGGTTCCGTGAGGGCGGCTACGACGCCATCTCGCCGCGCTCGAGGGCGGCCATGCGGATCCCCCACCGCACCCCCGAGGCGATCGAGGACGAGATCATCGCCCTGCGCAAGGAGCTGACCGAGCTCGGGGTCGATGCGGGTGCGGCCACGATCTCCTACCACCTGTCGCTCCGCCACCGGCACGCTCCCTCGGTCTCGACGATCTGGCGCGTGCTCCGCCGGCGTGGCTTCGTGACCCCGCAGCCGCACAAGCGACCACGCAGCTCCTGGGTGCGCTTCGAGGCGCAGCTCCCGAACGAGCGCTGGCAGTCCGACGTCACCCATTGGCGCCTGCGGGACGGCACCGGGGTCGAGATCGTGAACTTCATCGACGACCACTCCCGGGTGGCGGTCGCCTCCCGCGTGCTCCGGCTGGCGACGGCGCCCAAGGTCCTGGACGTCTTCCGGGACGCCGGGGCACGCTGGGGGTTCCCGGCGGCACTGCTCACCGACAACGGCTGTGTCTACACGACGTGGCACCGGGGCGGGCCCAACGTGATGCAGACCGAGCTGCTGGCCCTCGGGATCGACTACCGCCACTCCCGTCCCTACCACCCGCAGACCTGCGGCAAGGTGGAGCGGTTCCACCAGACGATGAAGGCGTTCCTGGCCAAGCAGCCGAGGGCGCGCTCGATCGACGAGCTGCAGGCCCAGGTCGATCGGTTCGTCGCCTACTACAACGACGTCCGGCCTCATCGAGCGACCGGACGCAGGCCGCCGAAGGCGGCGTTCGAGGACAGGGACAAGGCTCGGCCTTCGGGGCCCAAGATCCGGGTCGGAGCCGGCGTGCGCGTGCGCCGTGATCGCATCAACAAGGCCGGGAACGTGACGCTCCGTCACGGGACCCGTCTGCACCACATCGGGGTGGGTCACGCCCACATCGGCAAGCGCGTGACCCTGCTGGTGGACGGGCTGGACGTGCGGGTGATCTCCGAGGACGGCGAGCTGCTACGGCACCTGATGCTGGACCCGACGAGGGACTACCAACCGCAGGGATCGTGAGCCTCGTCTACGATGCCCCGACACATCCGGCCACGATGCCCCGACACATCACATGGTGGGCGCTAGAGGATTTGAACCTCTGACCTCTTCCGTGTCAAGGAAGCGCTCTCCCCCTGAGCTAAGCGCCCGAGCTATGCGATCGTGCGGAGCGTCGCCGGGTTCCGTCGAGGCGGCGCCCGGAATTGAACCGGGGTAAAGGGTTTTGCAGACCCTTGCCTGAACCACTCGGCCACGCCGCCGAGGCGCCGGCAGTGTACGAGGAACGACGAGAGGCGACCCATCGAGGCCGCCCCGCCGAGCGGACGACCGGTCTCGAACCGGCGACCTTCACCTTGGCAAGGTGACGCTCTACCAACTGAGCTACGTCCGCGTGCATAGGGAGTCTAGGCTCCGCCGCGCGGAGCTTCAACCGGGCTGACCGAACGCGGCATGCCACCGGACGGAACCGGCCAGCAGGCGAGCACGCTCGTCGAGCGGCGCCAGCATGAAGTCCTCCTCAGCGATCACGAGCTCGCCTTCGCCGACGCCCGTGAACGGGTTGCAGAGGCCGAACGCGGAAGCGGGCTCGAACCCGAACCTCGAGTAGTAGCCAGGACTCCCGAGCACGATCACCGCGATCTCGCCTCGATGCGCAGCCTCTCCGAGTCCGCGCCGCACGAGCGCCGAGCCGATCCCGGCGCCTTGGCGCTCCGGGAGGACACCGATCGGCCCGAGCGCTGAGACGGCAGCACGTCCAACCCACCCCGCCTGAACTGGACGTGCCCGACCACAGGCCCCTCCTCCTCGGCTACCAGGGCGAACGAGCCCTCCGCATCCTGCACCACCTCATACGATGGCTGGCTCTTCGTCCGAGCCGAAGGCGCGCCGCTCGATCTCGAGGCCGGCGTCGCGGTCCCGCCACTCCGCGAGCCGTACAGCGACGCTCATCGAGTGCCGGTCGAGCCGAACCCGCCCTCCCCACGGGTCGAGGGAGGGAGCTCGTCCACGAAGGTAGGCGCGATCTCGGCCACCGCGACGATGATCAGCTGAGCGATCCGGTCCCCTCTCGCGATCCTCACCGGCTCACGACGATCCAGGTTCACGACCGCGCAGATCACCTCGCCGCGATACCCGGCATCGATGAGCCCCGGCGCATTCGCCATCGTGAGCCCGTGGCGCGACGCGAGTCCTGATCGGGGAAGCACGAGCCCTGCGTACCCGTCGGGGATCGCGACCGCAAGGCCGGTCGGCACCATCGCGCGCTGGCCGGGCCCGACCTCGACATCCACCGCCGAGCGAAGGTCGAGGCCCGCGTCGCCGGGATGAGCCTGCTCGGGCAGCGTGGTCTCGGGATCGAGCCGCTGGAACTGAAGGTCCATCGCCGGGAGTCTCGCAGAACGACGACTACGAGCAGCCGCTCGTGCTGCCGCAGCTGGGGCAGACGTAGCACGAGCCGGCCGGCTGCATCTTCGAGCCGCATGCGTAGCAGAGCGGCGCGTCGGCCGCCTGCGACTGCGACCGCTCGGCGATCTCGATCGGATCCTGGGCCACGGGGACCGGCAGCGGTTCGGTCTTCTCGGAGACCTCCGCGGCTGCGACCTGCTTGCGTTCCTCGATCGACCGGATGCCGAGAGCTTCGCGCTTGTCCTCAGGCAGATGATCGAGCGCGAGGCGCCGGAACACGTAGTCGACGAGCGAGGTCGCGAAGCGGATGTCCGGGTCGTTCGTCATGCCGGATGGCTCGAACTTCATGTTGATGAACTTCGCGACGTAGGCCTCGAGCGGCACGCCGTACTGCAGCCCGATCGAGATCGCGATCGAGAACGCGTCCATGATCCCGGCGAGCGTCGAGCCCTGCTTGGAGGTCTTCAGGAAGATCTCACCGAGGCCGTCGTCCGGGTACGAGCTGGCCGTGATGTAGCCCTCGGCGTCGGCGACCTCGAACTTCGTCGTGATCGAGGGACGCGAGCGCGGGAGGCGCTTGCGGACGGGCTGCGCGAGCTCGCCCGGCTGCGCCTCGGGCTTGGGGCCCTTCTTCTTGTCCGCTGAGAGCGGCTGCGCCACCTTGCAGTTGTCGCGGTAGATCGCGACGGCCTTCAGCCCGAGCTGCCACGACTCGAGGAACAGCTCCTCGACCTCCTCGACCGTGACATGCTCGGGCATGTTCACGGTCTTGCTGATCGCGCCAGAGATGAAGGGCTGCGCCGCGGCCATCATGCGTACGTGCCCCATGTAGTGGATCGGCTGCGCGCCCATCGCCGTGTCGAACACGGCGTAGTGCTCAGGCCTCAGATGCGGGGCGTCGACGACAGAGTTCTGCTCGGCGATGTACGCGACGATGTCGGCGATCTCATCCGAGTCGTAGCCGAGACGCTCGAGCGCCCGGGGAACCGTCTGGTTCACGAACTGCATCGTGCCCCCGCCGACCAGCTTCTTGGTCTTCACGAGCGCGAGCTCGGGCTCGATGCCCGTCGTGTCACAGTCCATCATCAGTCCGATCGTTCCCGTGGGTGCGAGTACCGTTGCCTGTGCGTTGCGGAAACCGTGAGTCTCGCCGAGCGACACGGCCTCGTCCCATGCGTTCTTCGCGGCCGACAGGAGCGCCTCCGGCACCAGTTCGCCGTCGATGTGGTCGACGGCCTCCCGGTGCTTGCGCATGACGCGCAGCATGGCGTCGGCGTTCGGTGGATAGCCCTCGAACGGGCCCATGACCTCCGCGATCCGAGCACTCGTGCGGTAGGCGTGGCCGGTCATGAGCGCGGTGATGGCCCCCGCCCACGCGCGCCCACCCTCCGAGTCGTACGGCAGACCGCGCGACATGAGCAGCGCCCCGAGGTTCGCGTACCCGAGGCCGAGCTGCCGGTAGTCCCGCGCGTTCTGCGCGATCTTCTCGGTCGGGTAGTCCGAGGGCCCCACGATCATCTCCTGCGCGGTCAAGACGATCTCGACCGCGTGCTTGAATGAGGCCACGTCGAAGTTGCCCTCGGCGCCCACGAACCTCATGAGGTTAAGCGAGGCCAGGTTGCACGCGCTGTTGTCCAGGTGCATGTACTCGCTGCAGGGGTTCGACGCATTGATCCTGCCGCTCGCGGGGCACGTGTGCCACTCGTTGATGGTGGTGTCGTACTGCATCCCCGGATCGGCACACTCCCAGGCCGCCAGCGCGATCTGCCGCATCAGCCCCCGCGCGCGAACGGTGTCCAACGTCTCATCCGTCGTCACGGACTTGAGCTTCCAGTCCTGGTCGTTCTGATAGGCCTTCATGAACTCATCGGTCACACGGACCGAGTTGTTCGCGTTCTGGTACTGGATCGAGTAGCTGTCCTTCCCGTCGAGGTCCATGTCGAAGCCAGCGTCGCGAAGCGCCCGGGCCTTGTGCTCCTCGTTCGCCTTACACCAGATGAAGTCATGGATGTCCGGGTGGTCGGCGTTGAGGATGACCATCTTCGCCGCGCGACGGGTCTTGCCTCCCGACTTGATGGTCCCGGCGCTGGCGTCTGCGCCCCGCATGAACGACACCGGACCGCTCGCGGTGCCGCCGCCGGCGACGCGCTCCTTCGAGGAACGCAGGCCGGACAGGTTGATGCCGGAGCCCGAGCCGCCCTTGAAGATCGTCCCCTCTTCGACGTACCAGTTGAGGATCGACGACATGTGGTCGTCGACGGCGAGGATGAAGCAGGCGCTGCACTGTGCCGGGACGTCGGGGAAGCCGACGTTGAACCACACGGGTGAGTTGAATGCCGCCCTCTGATTCACGAGGAGGTGGGTCAGCTCCTCAGCGAAGACCTGAGCGTCGTGGTCGGTGGCGAAGTAGCCGCCCTCGCGTCCCCAGCCCGTGATGGTATCGACGACACGGCCGATCAGCTGCCGAACCGACGACTCCCGCTCCGGGGTGCCGAGGGTCCCGCGGAAGTACTTCTGCGCGACGATGTTCGTCGCGTTCTGCGACCAGGAGGCGGGGAATTCGACGTCGCGCTGCTCGAACGCGTTGCCGCCCTCCTTGTAGTTCGGGATGACGGCGTCTCGGCGCTCCCACTCGGTCTCCTCGTAGGGATGAACGCCTTCGGTCGTGAAGTACCGCTTGAACTCGAGACCCTTCCGGATCACCGGACGTCGTTCTCCTTGGTCGCCACGTGCGATGCCCCCTCTCTGCCACGCCCAGCGGGGAAGCCTCCGGCTCGGGAATCACAGGACTGTGATTCTGCTCCGGCCGGGCCGGCACGTCAAGGGTCTCGGATGCTAGATATCGTGGTTCACGTCACTCTGGACCACTAGATATTGTACCTAATCGCGTTTGCGCTGGTCAGCCCCTACGACGTTTCGCGGAGTCTCCCTTCGCGGCGAGGCCGCCGAGCTCACGCTCGAAATCGGTCAGCGCCTGGAAGTCCTTGTAGACGCTCGCGAACCGCATGTACGCGACCTGGTCGAGGCGCTGCAGGTGCTGGAGGACCTCCAGGCCGACCTGCTGGGACGTGACCTCGGGACCCTTCCGCCGGAGGCGGCCCTCGATCCGGTCGGCGATCTGCGCGACCTGCTCGGCGCTCACAGGCCGGTTCACGATGGCCTTGCGGATCCCTGCGACCATCTTCTGCCGATCCCAGGGCTCCTTCGTCCCATCGCGCTTGTGGACCATGAGCCCGAGCTCCTCGATCCGCTCGAACGTCGTATACCGACGCCCGCACGACCGGCACTGGCGGCGGCGACGGATCGCCACCCCCTGCTCGGCGGGGCGAGAGTCCACCACCTTGTCGTCCTCGTGGCCGCACCACGGACAGCGCATCTGCCCTCGCTCTCACCACAACATGTGGTGGCCGGGCGCACGGTACCACGAGATGAAGGCCCTCACCCGACGGGCGGGATGAGCAGGGTCTGCCCCGGGACGATCGAGCCCGGCGCGACGCGGTTCGCGGCAGCGATGGCGTCGACGACCGCACGCGGGTCTCGCTCGGGGGCGAGCCGGCCCGCGATCGACCACAGGGTGTCGCCGCTGCGAACCACGTAGCTGCGGCTCGAGACCGGTATCGGCCCCGGCGACCCGCCGAGCGCGTGCGCGACCGGCCCCGCCCAGAAGCCGACCACCACGGCGGCCGTGCCCAAGACCGCCAAGCGATGGCGGCGAACACCCGTTCGACTCATGCAGGTATCGTATCGAACGGGTGTTCGGAGTCAAGGCTCGGAACCGAACATATGTTTGAACACCTCCACGGGCCGTGCTAGCGTCCCCGAGCGTAGGAGGAGGGTCTGACATGGAAGCAGCCGAGACGACGAGAGGCGCGATCAACAAGGGCGGGCTCACGACCCGACAGCAGCGGATCGTCGAGTTCATCGCCCGCACGGTGCGGGAGCGCGGCTACCCCC
Source organism: uncultured Actinomycetes bacterium (assembly GCA_963708985.1). Lineage (GTDB taxonomy): Bacteria > Actinomycetota > UBA4738 > UBA4738 > HRBIN12 > HRBIN12. The sequence continues at coordinate 360,293 of CAVPUQ010000008.1, read as the reverse complement.
CCACCGTGCGCGAGATCGGCGAGGCGGTCGGGCTCACCTCCTCTTCGAGCGTCCACGCCCAGCTGGCGAACCTCGAGCGGCGTGGGCTACTCCACAAGGACCCGACGAAACCGCGGGCGATGGCCCTCGAGGAGCCGCGGGTCTCGGGCGTCGCGGTTCCCGTGCTCGGGCGGATCGCAGCGGGCGCCCCCGTCCTGGCCGAGCAGCACATCGAGGACTACCTCACAGTACCGATGGGTTTCGCGGACGGTGGCGAGCACTTCGCGCTTCGGGTCGTGGGCGACTCGATGCTCGGCGCCGGGATCTTGGACGGTGACGTGGTGGTCGTTCGGGGCCAAGACGACGCCGATGACGGCGACGTGGTGGCCGCCCTCCTGCCCGGTCCCGCCGAGGACGAGGCCACCGTCAAGCGGCTCCGTCGCACCCGCGGCAAGGTGATGCTCGTCCCCGAGAACCCGGCCCTGGAGCCGTTCGAGATGGATCCTCGAGGCCGGATCCTCGGCAAGGTGGTGGCGGTCCTGCGGAAGCTCTAGGCTCCGCGCAAGGAGCCCGAGCGCCCGTCCCAGGAGGTCACCCTGCTATGTCCGACCACGCAGCCGCACCGACCGAGCTCGAGCGCGCGATCGCCTCGCAGCCCGGAGAGCTCGGGCGACTGCTCGGCCTGCCGATCCCGCACGACACCATCGAACGCCTGCGCCAGGCCCACCGGATCTGGCTGATCGGCACCGGCACCAGCCAGCACGCTGCCGAGCTCGGGGCCGCGATGTTCCACGAAACTGGTCGGGCCGCCCAGGCCATGTCGTCGATGCGGTTCGTGAACTGGGCGCCGCCGGTCGACGCCGCGGACGCGGTCATCATCATCAGCCACAACGCCGGCGCCGAGACCTCCTACGCATCCGCTGCCTACACCATGGGCATGAGCGCCGGCCTGCGCGTCATCGCCATCACACGCCGAGGGGGAGGACTCGTCGAGGCGCTCGAGACCGTCGAGAAGGAACGTTCGCACACGTATACGGTCAGCTACACCTCCGTACTGCTGCTCCTCGCGCGTCTGGCCCACGCCCTCGGCGCCGAGGCGTATGCACCCGACGTGCTGGCAAGGGTGCCGGACGCCGTACGCGCGGCGATCGAAGACCCGGGGACCGCGTCGATCCCGCCGCCTGAGCGGGCCCTCGTCCTGTTCGGCGAAGGGCCCGCGAGCGTCACGGCCCGTGAGGGGGCACTCAAGGTCCGCGAAGCCGCCCGGGTCCTCGCCGAGGGGTACGACGTCGAGTTCCTGCTCCACGGCTCCGCCGTGCCCCTCGACGCACGCGATCATCTCGTCGCGCTCGCACCGCCCGACACCGATGGCCTCATGGCGGCCGTCGCCGGGGCGGCCGAGGCCCAGGGCATCGCCCTCACCACCGTGATCGAGCCCGCGGACGTGCCGCCCCTGCTCGCGCAGATACCGCTCACCGTGCGGCTGCAGATGCTCGCCTTGCGGCTCGCGCTCGAGCGCGGGATGGATCCCGACCTCGCGATCGAGGGGGCCTGGGCCGCCGAGTCGCTCTGGTCGATCGGGAGCCCGGGCGTCTCGAGACGGGAGTCCTAGCTCCCGGGAGGGCCAGCCGGCACCCGTGCGGGGCGTTCCGGGTCGAGGCCGAACGCACGCACCGCGGCGAACGCCCGTGCACCGACGCGCGCGCGCACGAGGACGCCAGTCTCGCGAGGATCCTCTGACAGCACCTCGGCGTCCCGGTGGAGCATCGCCACGAGGTCTCCTCGATCGTGCGGAAGGAGCACCGTCACCGCCACTGGGAACCGGGGGATCGCGGCGGCGAGGAGTCTGAGCAGCGCGTCGATACCCTCCCCCGTCAGCGCGGAGATGGCCACCGCATCGGGGTGACGCGCCCGCGCACGTCCCCGCTCGTCGTCGTCGATCAGATCAACCTTGTTGAGTGCAAGGACCTCGCCGATGCCGTCGGCTCCGATCTCGGCGAGCACCGCGTGCACGGCCTCGATCTGCTGCTCCATCTGGGGGCTCGATGCATCGGCGACGTGCAGGATGAGGTCGGCTCGGGTCACCTCCTCGAGCGTCGAGCGGAAGGCCTCGACGAGGTCGTGCGGGAGCTTGCTCACGAACCCCACCGTGTCCGAGACCGTGGCATCACGCCCGGTCGGGAGCTGCAGGCGCCGGGTCGTCGGGTCCAGGGTCGCGAAGAGCTGGTTCGCCACGACGACGTCGGCGTGCGTGAGCGCCCGCATCAGCGTTGACTTGCCCGAGTTCGTGTAGCCGGCGATCGCGATCTGCGGGACACCCGAGCGCTCGCGGCCGGCACGCTTCACGTCGCGCGTGCGAGCCAGATCCTTGATGTCGCGCTTCAGCTTCGTGATCCGCCGGCGGATGTGCTGACGGTCGATCTCCATCTTGGTCTCGCCCGGGCCACGACGCGTTCCGATACCGCCGCCCATCCGGCTCATCGCTTCACCCCAGCCCCGCAGGCGCGGCATGAGGTAGTTCAGCTGAGCCAGCTCGACCTGCGCCTTGCCCTCTCGGCTCCGCGCGTGGAGCGCGAAGATGTCCAGGATCAGCGCCGTCCGGTCGATGACCTTGACCTTGAGGCGCTCCTCCAGGTTCCGCAGCTGCCCCGGCGAGAGCTCGCGATCCAAGATGACCGCTTCGGCGCCGGAAGCGTGCACCGCCCGATGGATCTCATCGAGCTTCCCTTTGCCGACGTAGGTCGATGGATCGGGGTCCTGGCGAGTCTGCACGATCCGCGCCACCGCTTCGGCCCCGGCCGAGTCTGCGAGCGCGGCGAGCTCGTCGAGGTCGGAGTCCTGCATCCCCCGGCCGACGCCGATGAGCACGGCCTTCTCGGGCACACGCGGTCGCCATGTCGCCGCGAGCGGCGACTCGAGCGTCGAGGTCTCGTGGACCCCGCGACGGGTGCCGTGCCCCTCGCTCATCCGGCGAGCGTCCGGCGGAGCCTGTCCATCGCCTCGGCGAGCCGATCATCCGGCACCGTCAGACTGAAGCGAACGTAGCCCTCGCCCCTTGCCCCGTACCCGTTCCCGGGGGCGACGAAGATCCCGGCCACGTCGAGTAGCCGGTCGGCGAACCCGGTCGAGCTCTCCCCCGCCGGCACCGGCACCCACACGTAGCAGGAGCCCAGCGGTGGCTCGAGCGACCAGCCGAGCCCGTTCAGCGTCTCGATGACGAGATCTCGCCGCCGCTGGTATGTCGCCCGGAGCTCGTCGAGGTGCCCGCTCGGCCCCTCGAGCGCGGCGATCGCGGCGCGCTGGATCGCCGTGAACTGTCCCGAATCCAGATTCGTCTTCACCACCGCGAGCGCGCGGATCGCCTCGGCCGAGCCGGCCACCCACCCGATCCGCCAGCCGGTCATGTTGAACGACTTCGACGTCGATCCGAACTCGAGCGCGACCTCCTTCGCGCCGGAAACCTGGAGCGCCGATGGCGCGACGTACCCGTCGTAGGTGATCTCCGAGTAGGCGGCGTCGTGGAGCAGGAGCAGCTCGTGCTCACGGGCGAAGGCGACGGCCTCCTCGAACGTCGTGAGGTCGGCGACCGCCGCCGTCGGGTTCGTTGGGAAGCTCAGCCAGAGCATCTTGGTCCGCTCGGACACCCTTGCGGCGGAGAGGTCGGGAAGGAATCCGCGCTCGGCCGGCATCGGGAGCGGGACGGGGGTCGCTCCCGCGAGCCGCGTCGAGACCCCGTACACGGGGTAGCTGGGATCGGGGATCAGGGCCTCGTCGCCGGGGTCCAGGTACGCGAGCGCAACGTGCCCGATCCCCTCCTTCGAACCGATGAGTGCCATCACCTCGGTCTCCGGATCGAGCTCGATCCCGAAGCGTCGCGCGTACCAGCCCGCCACGGCGGTGCGGAAGGCGAGGTTGCCGAAGTAGCTCGGGTACCGGTGGGTCGAGGGGTCCCGAACGGCCTCGCGCATGGCCTCGACGATGTGCTCCGGCGTCGGCAGATCCGGGTCGCCAACGCCGAGGGAGATCACGTCCACGCCCTCCGCTCGCTTCGCGGCGAGCTTCTCATCCAGGTGGGCGAACAGGTACGGCGGCAGCGTCCTGATCCTCTTCGCGACCTTCATGCGATCCCTCTCGCCTCTAGCCATGCCGCGGCCACGGTCGCTTCGAAGACGCACTCGGCGGGGCCGGTCAGCAACACGCCGTTGGCGGTACGCTCGACACCGAGCTCTCCTCCCGGGAAGCGCACCGTCGCGCGGGCGGGGACGAGGCCCGCCTCGTTCGCGGCCACGAGCACGGCGCACGCGCCGGTCCCGCAGGCCATCGTTTCGCCCGAGCCACGCTCCCAGACCCGCGCCCGCAAGGCCTCCCCCTCGAGCGCGAGGAACTCCACGTTCGTCTTCTCGGGGAACCGCCGATCGTGCTCGATGCGCGGGCCGATCGTCCCAACGTCGATCCCTGCCGGGTCCTCATCGACGAACAGGACCAGGTGCGGGTTGCCCATCGAGACTGCGGTGGCCTTGAAGCTCCGACCGTCGATCTCGAACGGCTCCGTGCGGAACGGTTCGTTCGCAGGGCCCTCCATCGGGATCCGTGAGCGCTCGAACACGGGCTCCCCCATCCCCACCGTGATGGAGCGCACCACGCCCCCATGTACCTCGAGGGTCAGCTCCTTCGTCCCGCCGCGCGAGCCGACGCTGAGCTCCGTCGCCGAGGTGTGACCGTGCTCGTACACGAGCTTGCCGAGACAGCGGATCCCGTTGCCGCACATCTCGGCGAGCGAGCCGTCGGCGTTGCGGTAGTCCATGAAGAAGTCCTCGCCGGGTGCGCGGCTGTGCGTCACGCGGATCACACCGTCGGCCCCTACACCCAGGTGCCGATCGCAGAGCGCCGCAACCAGCTCGGCCGTGAGCGGCCGCTCATCGCCGAGGTCCTCGAGCATGACGAAGTCGTTCCCGGTCCCGTGGTACTTCCAGATGCGCACGGCCTCAGTCAAGTAGGTACTCCACGAGCTCGTCCACGAGGTCGCCGGCGCCACCCTCCCCGGCGGGGAACCAGCGGATCCGAGGGTCCCGCCGGAACCACACCATCTGGCGGCGGGCGAGCTCCTTCGTTCGTCTCACCGTGCCCGTCACCGCCTCCTCGAGCGTGAGCTCGCCGGCCAGATGCCGAGCGAACTCAGCGTACCCGATGGCCTGAGTCGCGGTGAACCATCTGCCGAAGCCGCGATCCACGAGCGCGCCGACCTCGTCGAGCAGACCCTGGTCGAGCATCGTGCGCACGCGAGCCTCGATCCGTCGCAGGAGTACCTCTCGGCCGATCTCGACCCCGACCGCTCGCACGCGCGCTCGGTCGAAGCGTCCCCAGGCCGCGGCGAAGCTGGAGAACGCCCGACCGGTCACCGTCGCGACCTCGAGCGCCCGTACCGTGCGTCGGACGTTCGCGGGCTCGATCTTCTCGGCCGCCGCCGGGTCGAGCTCGGCCAAGCGCTCATGCAGCCCGGGCCCGCCGAGCTCGGACGCCTCGGCCTCGAGCGCCGCACGAGCAGCCGGATCGGTGCCAGGGAACTCCAGCTCGTCCACCACCGCCCGGAAGTAGAGCCCGGAACCACCCGCGAGGAGCACTCGGCGGCCCCTCGCTCGGATGGAACCTGCGGCTTCCAGTGCCAGCCGCTGGTACAGCGCGACGCTGAATGGCTCCGAGGGTCGGGCGACGTCGATCAGGTGGTGAGGGATCCGGGCCCGCTCTGTGACACTGGGCTTCGCGGTGCCGACGTCCATGCCCTGGTACACGAGCATCGAGTCCACGCTCAGGATCTCGGCGCCGAGCACCTCCGCGATCCTGAGTGCCGCCTCGCTCTTGCCTGAAGCGGTGGGGCCGACGAGCGCGAGGAAGGGCTCGCTCGGCATCAACCGACGGCCGCGGGCTCCCGCACCACAGGCTCGCCGACCAGGTGATGCGGATGTGCCGAGACGACCCTCGCCCCGAGGAACCTCCCAGGCTCGATCGAGCCGAGGAGGTGCACGACCTTGTTCGTCCGCGTGCGACCCTGAACGTTGCCCTTGCGGCCGGTGCCCTCGACGAGCACCTCGACCACCCGGCCGACGTGTCCCCGCATGACCTCGAGCGAGATCGACTCCTGGACCTCGACGAGCCGCTCGAAGCGAGCCTGCACGACCTCCTTCGGCAACCGCTCGGGCATCTGGGCCGCACGCGTCCCCGGGCGGGGCGAGTACTGGAACATGTACGCCTGGTCGAAGCGGGCACGACGGACCGCGTCGAGCGTGTCCTCGAAGTCGCGCTCGGATTCGCCCGGGAACCCGACGATGAGGTCGGTCGTAACGGCGATGCCCGGGATCGCCGACCGGATCGCTGCTAGCCATCCGAGATAGCGCTCGCGCCGGTACGAGCGGCGCATCGCCTTGAGCACCGCATCCGAGCCCGACTGCAGCGGGAAGTGGATGTGCTCGCAGATCTTGTCGTTCTCGGCCATCGCTTCGATCACGTCGGGCGTGAAGTCGTGCGGGTGCGGGCTCGTGAACCGGATCCGCCGGATGCCCTCGACCTCGGCGACGGCGCGCAGCAGGTCCGCGAACAGCGGCCGCTCCGACGACCCAGGCACCGTGACGTCGCGGCCGTACGTGTTCACGTTCTGGCCGAGGAGCGTGACCTCGACGACGCCCTGCCGCGCGAGGCCCTGGACCTCGGCGAGGACATCGCCGATCGCGCGCGAGCGCTGCGGTCCCCGCACCAGCGGCACGATGCAGAACGTGCACGCGTTGTCGCACCCCACTGACACCGAGACCCAGGCGTGATGCGCGACCTGGCGCCGAGCCGGGAGGGCGCTCGGGAAGACCTCCGTGTGCTCGCGCACATCCATCTTCGGTCCATCGGACTCGGATGCTCGTAACAGCTCGAGGAGCTCGGGGAGGGCGTGCGTGCCGATGACGACGTCCACCCACGGGGCCCGCGCCTGGATCGCGTCCCCGTCCTTCTGCGCCAGGCAGCCAGCGACGACGATCCGCAGCGAGGGGTTGCGCTCCTTCAGCGGCCGCAGGTGCCCGAGGTTGCCGTAGAGCCGGTTGTCCGCGTTCTCACGGATCGCGCAGGTGTTGAACACGATGACCTGCGCCTGCTCGGCCTCCTCGGTCGGCACGTATCCGTCCGCCGAGAGCAAGCCGGCGATCCGCTCGGAGTCGTGCTCGTTCATCTGGCACCCGAAGGTGCGCAGCAGGTACCGCGGCCCGCTCACCGGCTCCACGTTACTTCGCGTACTCCACCGACCGGGTCTCGCGCACCACGGTGATCTTGATCTGGCCGGGGTACTGCAGCTCCTCCTCGACCTGCGTTGCGATGTCGCGGGCCATGACCTGCGCCTGGAGGTCGTCGATCTCCTGCGGCTTGACCATGACCCGCACCTCCCGGCCGGCTTGCATCGCGTAGGTCTTCTCGACCCCCGGGTACGAGGTGCAGATCTCCTCGAGTCGCTCGAGTCGCTTGACGTAGGTCTCCAGGCTCTCGCGACGAGCACCGGGACGACCACCCGAGATCCCATCGGCGATCTGGGCGAGCACCGCGTCGATGGTCCGCTGCTCGACCTCGCCATGGTGCGACTCGATGCAGTGCACGACCTCGGGCGCCTCCTTCAGCCTGCGCGCGATCTCGGCGCCGATGATCGCGTGGCTGCCCTCGACCTCATGGGTCACGGCCTTGCCGATGTCGTGGAGGAACGCCCCACGCTTGGCCACGGTCGGGTCGACCCCGAGCTCCGCCGAGATCCCAGCGGCGATGTGGGCCGACTCGACGAGGTGCTTCAGGACGTTCTGGCCGTACGAGGTTCGGAACTGCAGGCGACCGAGCAGCTTCACCATCTCCGGATGGATATCCGTGATGCCGACCTCCATCGCGGCCTCCTCGCCAGCGCGCCGGATCTGCTCCTCGATATCGCGCTGGGAGCGCTCGTGCATCTCCTCGATGCGGGCGGGATGGATCCGCCCGTCGGCCACGAGCTTCTCGAGCGTCATCCTGGCCGTCTCCCGGCGGACCGGGTCGAAGCACGAGAGGACGACGGCCTCGGGCGTGTCGTCGATGATGAGGTTCACACCCGTGGCTGCCTCGAACGCGCGGATGTTCCGGCCTTCCCGGCCGATGATCCGGCCCTTCATGTCTTCGCTCGGGAGCGAGAACACGGAGACGGTCGACTCGCTCGTCTGCTCCGAAGCGACCCGCTGGATCGCGATCGTGACGATCTTGCGGGCTCGCTCTTCACCATCCTCGCGCGCACGCTGCTCGATCTCGCGGACCTGCTGCATCGCCGAGCGCTTCGCCTCGCCCACCATCTGCGTCATGAGCGAGTCCCGCGCTTCCTGCTGCGTCATCCGCGCGATCCTCTCGAGCTGGGTGCGATGCTGCTCGGCCGCTTGCTCCAACTGCTGCCGCACCATCTGGAGCTTCTTGTCGCGGTCCGAGAGCTCCTCGGCCCTCCCTTCGAGCTCGAGGCTCTTCCGGTCGAGGGATGCCTCCTTCTGCGCCTGGCGCTGCTCCTGCCGTTCGGTCTCCTCGCGGCGGGAGCGGAGGTTCTCCTCCGCCTCGCGCCGCAAGGCTCCGATCTCCTCCTTGGCCTCGACGAGCGCCTCGCGGGTGAGCCGCTCGGCCTCCCGCTCGGCCTCGAGGACAAGCTTCTGGGACCGTGCCTCTGCGCTCTGCGCCCGCGATTGCGCGATCGTCTTGCGGACCAGGAAGCCAACCCCCACACCGAGCGCCAGGGCTCCGACCCCCACCAGTACCGTTTCCATGGACGTGCCTCCGATACGCGAAAGCCGAACCAAGGCCTCACCGAGGCCCTGTTCGGCCGTGCGTTCGGATACGGGATCAGCGCGACGCGCCCCGCGGCGGCTCGCGCCCTCCGATCGTGTCTTCTACCTGCGACTTGGGGTTCTTCACGGTGTCAGGCACACGTCGAACAGTTGCTCTTCGCTGAGACCTTGCGTGACCGCCAGCGTACGGCTTCCCCGGAGGTGAGGCAAGAGCTCAGGCGTCCGCGCCGTCCACGCCCAGCGCGCGGCGAGCAGCGCTTCGAGCCGTCTCCGCATCATGACCGCGCCGCACGAGGAAGGCGAACAGCCGAGCGTAGGCCTTCTCGGGCGGCAGGCCCTGCAGACGTTGGGCGCGCACCCGGGCGAGGTCGCCGGCTCGCTCAGCGTCGTCGCCGGGCACCTCGGCCAACGTGCGCTCGATCGTCGAGCGGGCGATGCCCTTCGCCGCGAGTCCGGAAGCCACAGCTCGACGCCCCGCGCCCCGGACACCCACCTGGTGCTGCGCGAACTCGCGCGCGAACCCCTCGTCGTCGATCAAGCCCACAGCTTCGAGCCGCTCGAGCTCCTCCGACACCTCCGGCGTTGCGAACCCCGCGCGCAGCAGCCGCACCTCCACCTCGCGCCGCGAACGCGGCCGCACCGAGAGGAGGCGCAGCGCGCGCTCGTGGCAATCGAGCGGGTGCTTCGGTTCGCGAGGACGCCGGGGGCCGGCCACGCTGCCTTCCCCGTCAGCCGGCCGGCACCCCGGTCGTCTCACGTTCCTTCGAGTCGCGCTTCGGCGGAGCCTCCTCCTCGGCGAGGACGACGTCGGGGATGACCTCGATCGGCGTCTCGTCGTCCTCGGGGCCGAAGGCGGTGAGCCCCACGGCCTCTCGAACCTTCCGCTCGATCTCACCGGCGATGTCCTGATGCTCGGCCAGGAACTGCCGCGCGTTCTCCCGCCCCTGGCCGAGCTGATCGCCCTCGTAGGTGAACCAGGCTCCGCTCTTGCGGACGATCTCCATGTCGACGCCGACGTCGAGGAGGCTGCCCTCCTTCGAGATCCCGACGCCGTACATGATGTCGAACTCGCACTGACGGAAGGGGGGCGCGACCTTGTTCTTCACGACCTTCACCCGCGTCCGCGAGCCGACGACGTCGGTGCCGTCCTTCAGGTTCTCGACCTTGCGGACGTCGAGCCGGACCGACGAGTAGAACTTGAGCGCGCGCCCGCCCGGTGTCGTCTCCGGGTTGCCGAACATCACGCCGATCTTCTCGCGCAGCTGGTTGATGAAGACCGCGGTGGTCTCGAAGCGAGACAGTGAGCCGTTCAGCTTGCGCATCGCCTGCGACATCAGGCGGGCCTGAAGGCCGACGTGGGTGTCGCCCATCTCGCCCTCGATCTCGGCACGTGGGACGAGGGCGGCGACCGAGTCGATGACGACGATGTCGAGCGCGCCCGAGCGCACGAGCAGGTCCGAGATCTCGAGCGCCTGCTCCCCCGAGTCCGGCTGTGAGACGAGCAGCTCGTCGATGTTCACCCCAAGCCGTTGCGCGTAGGTGGGGTCGAGCGCGTGCTCGGCGTCCACGAACGCTGCGATGCCGCCGTGCCGCTGGGCCTCCGCGATCATGTGGAGACAGACCGTGGTCTTCCCCGAGCCCTCGGGCCCGAAGACCTCGATGATCCGGCCGCGCGGTATCCCGCCCACGCCGAGCGCGATGTCGAGCGCGAGCGACCCCGATGGGATGACCGAGATGCCGGCCCCCATCGGATGCTCGCCGAGCTTCATCACCGCTCCCTTGCCGAACTGCTTCTCGATCTGCGAGAGCGCGACGTCGAGCATCTTGTCCCGGTCCATCCGCTGATCTCCCTTCTGGTCCCTCGCCCGCCGAGCAGCGATCCCGGCGAGTCCCTCCCCGATCACGGGGCGAACGCTACCGCGAGGGTCTGACACGACTCACACCCCTGTGATTACAGTCCTGTAAGCCCCAACTGGCAAGCGGCACGCTACTCGAACACGTGTTCGGGGTCAAGCACCGGGGGTGCCGAGGTTGCCTTGCGGCCGCTCGCCGAGCGGGAAGGTGGCGATCGCCTCATACACGGGAGCAGGCCGCTGCAGGTGGCTCCGGTACACGACGAGCCACTCCACGCCGAACGGGCGGCTCTCGACCCCGATCTCGGCGAGGTCGTCCTCCAGACGCACCGGGGGATCGAACCGCGCGACCGTGAGGTGCGGCGTGAACGATCGCTTCTCCGGCTCGAAGTCCTTCGCGAGCCGCTCGTCGAGGTCGGCCGCGACGGCTGCGAGGCGTCCCGCAGGATCCTCGAGACCGATCCACAGCACCCGGGCGCGCCGCGCCGACGGGAAGGCTCCGAGCTCGGCGACCCGCGTCTCGAAGGCAACGTGCGCCGCGGCGACCTCCCCCACCCCTTGGATCACCGCGTCAACGAGGCGGGGCCACGTCGTGCCGAGGAACTTCAGGGTGACGTGCTGGTTGCTGGTCGGAACCCATCGCGCTCGGGGGAACCGCTCTCGGACCGGTGCGACCCCTCCTTCGACGAGCGTCCGGACGTCCTCGGGGAGGTCGATCGCGATGAAGAGCCTGAGCGGCTTCGCCTCGGGCCTCGAGGCTCGATCGCGCGCCATCACGCCGGCAGCGGCAGGCCGGACAGGTGCCGCCGTACCAGGTCGAGCGCCGCCTGCTCGGCGAGACGCCGGATGAACCCGCGGTCGCCGGGCCAGCGCAGGCTCCGCTGGTGCGCGAGCCCATCCGCCTCGAGCGCGATCCAGACCTCGCCGACGTGCGCCCCTCCGTGGGGCTCCGGCCCGGCCGCCCCCGTCAGGGCAAGGCCGAGGTCTGCCCCGAACAGACGCCGCGCGCCCGCCGCCATCTCCGCGGCGCACCCCCGGCTCACCGACCCCGCTCCCTCGAGCGTCTCGAGCGAGACGCCGAGGACCGCGTGCTTCACCTGCGGGGCGTAGGTGACCGCCGATCCGAGGAAATACGCCGAGGCGCCGGGCACGCTCGTGATCCTCGCGCCGAGCTCACCACCCGTGAGGGACTCCGCGCAGCCGAGCGTCAGTCGCGCATCCCGCAAGAGCCTGCCGACCACCTCTTCGAGCGACTCGTCGGCGCCGCTGAACACCACGTCGCCCAGCCGGCTCGCCGCTTCCGCGGCTACCGGAGCGATCAGCGCCTCGGCCCGTTCGCGTGTCGTGGCCTTCGCCGTCAGTCGCACCTTCACCTCGCCACCCCCGGCCAGATACGCCACGGTCGGGTTCGTCGAGCCACGGAACAGATCGTCGAGGGACTCCGCGATCTTCGATTCGGCCATCCCGACGCACCGGAGCGTGCGGGAGACGAGGGTCGATGGTCCCGCGAGCGCGGCGAGCTCGGGCAGCACGGTCCCCTCCATCATCTCCTGCATCTCCGCCGGCACACCCGGGAGCGCATACACCCGCACACCCTCGACATCGAGGACCAATCCCGGCGCGGTCCCGCGCACCGGTGCGATCTCGCGACCACCCTCGGGCACCTCGGCTTGCACGAGGTTCGAGGCCGGCATCTCGCGGCCGGTTGCGGCCCAGCGCTCGCGGAGACGCTCCTCGATGACCGGGATGCGCACGAGCGCGACACCCGCCGCCGCCGCCAGCGCCGGGCGCGTGATGTCGTCCTGCGTCGGCCCGAGCCCGCCCGTTGCGATGACCACATCGGCCCGCGACACCCCGAGGTGGATAGCCTCCACGATCCGATCGAAGTTGTCGCCCACGACGCCGTGACGCAGGACGTCGATCCCGATCTCCGCGAGGTGCTCGCTGATCCACTGCGCGTTCGTGTTCGCGATCTGCCCGAGCAGGATCTCGGTGCCCACGCCGAGGATCTCCGCTCTCACGCGCTCATCCTGGGGTTGGACTCGCCTCGTACGTGAACGTCCCGTGCCACGGCTTGCCCTCCTTGCCGGGGAACCCGAGGTCCTTGCCATTCACCGTGATGTGGGCGGTCGAGCCGCTCGAAAGACGGACCTCCAGCGAGAGATCCGCCTCGAAGGAGCGGCCTTCCCCGAACTCCAGCGCGTAGGTATGTGAGGCCGTACCGTCGACGGTGATGGTCACGTCAACCCTCTCGCGCGAGAGGACGGTCAACACGATCCCCGGCGGCAGGACGGTCTTCTCGACCGGCGCCGCGGAGGACAGGTCGGCCGGCTCGGGCGCCGGGTCGCGCGCCGACAGGATGCCGAATGCCGCCGCCAGCACCAAGATCGCGGCCGCACCCATGATGACGAGCCGGGCGTTGTCCCGCCGGCGCGGGAGCGAGAGCTCGGCATCGGCGGTCGGCCTCCGTGGCGGCTCCGAGCTCGAGCCGACGCTCCGGCCGTAGACCTCGAGCACCCGGTCGGCCGGCACGCCGAGGTAGGTCGCATAGGAGCGCAGGCATCCACGTACGTGCACGTCGCCGAGGAGCCGGTCGAAGTCCTCCTCCTCGAGCGCCTGGAGGAACTCGGCTCGGATGCGGGTGTCGCGCGACGCCTCGATCAGGGAGACGCCGCGTCGTTCTCGAACCTTCTTGAGCGCCGGACCGAGCCCGATGCCCGATCGCTGCACGGTGAACCTCCCGGCCACGGGGTCCCCCGTATGCTAGCCGAACCCCTGCTACGCTCCCCTGCAGCCTGCGCCTAGCGTCGAAGTGGTCCTGGCGCATCGCGGCCGTCGCCCCCCGGGAGCCGCTCATCACCCGGGCGACACCGCAGCTCAGCGCCGGGCCCGACGCGGCCGAAGGGCCTAGGGCCATCCGTCGCCAGCTCTCCACGGACTGGGTCGCAGCGCTCAAGGGCCTAGGCCCGAAGTCCGATGCAACGCTGGGAACAGGGGGATACCGTTGAGGTCGTTCGGACTCCGCCGCGACGCGAGGAGACGCGAGTTGGGCGCGCTGATCAACCTGGACGGCCGTTCCGCGTTCTCGGTCGTCGAGGCGCCCACGACCGCCGAGCTCGAGACCGAGGGACCCGTCCGCTTCCTGCTCGTGTCCGGCAAGCAGGACGACGGGTTGTGGGGGCCGCTCGGCGCGGTCTGGCTCTCGAACGACGGCGCCCGCGGCGCGTTCCTCGTGAACCCCTGGGCGCTCTGGGAGGGGAGCGAGATCGTCCGAGGCTATCGCAGCGCCCTCGACCGAGCCTGGACCCCGGAGCAGATCTACGCGTACTGGCAGCGAGAGGTCTGGCCCCGCGCCTACACCGTGGACGAGGAGCGCGAGGCCGGGTCCCTGTTCCTACTGAACGAGCTCGTGGCCGCGCTCTAGCGCCGGGGCGGGTTTCCCGGGACCCGAACCTGGGGGCAGGTACAACCGGCCGACGTTCAACCACAGCCGACCCGTCTTGATCTGATCGCGCTGCGTCTCAGCCGGCGTGCGCCGAACGGGATTCCTCCCACTCCTCCGGCGTGACGAGTACGTCCCGTGCCTTCGAGCCGATGGACGGGCCGACGATGCCCCGCTCCTCCAGCAGATCCATCGATCCGACCGGCGCGTGCGAAGCCGACCTTCAGCTTGCGCTGCAGCATGCTGGTCGAGCCGAGCTGCGAGCGGATCACCAGCTCGGCGGCCTGCTCGGAGCAGCTCGTCGTCGCCGTCCGAGGCCGACCTCGTCGTCGCCCTCCACCGGCGGGCGGCCCAGCCCCTCGACGTGCTGCCTGGTAGTCGGGCTCGCGCTGGGCGCGGACCCAGTCGGCCGACGGCTGGATCTCCTTCTCGGTCACCCACGCCGCCTGCAGGCGCGTGGGCTTCGATGCGCTCGACGGCGCGTAGAGCATGTCGCCGTGGCCGACGAGCTTCTCGGCACCGTTCATGTCGAGGATCACGCGCGAGTCGGCCTGGCTCGAGGTCATCAGCGCGATCCGGCTCGGGATGTTGGCCTTGATGAGCCCGGTGACGACATCGACGCTCGGTCGCTGCGTCGCCACGACGAGATGGATACCGACGGCCCGCGCCATCTGCGCGATCCGGCAGATCGCATCCTCGACGTCGCGAGGAGCGATCATCATCAGGTCGGCGAGCTCGTCGATCACGACGACGAGGTACGGGAACTCGACGACACGCGTCCTCCTGTCCCGGCGGGATCGCGCAAGGTTCCGTCGGGCAGACCTTGGCGGTAGCCGTCGATGTCGCGAACGCCCACCATCGCGAGGAGCTCGTACCGCTGCTCCATCTCGCGCACGACCCACGCCAGCGCCTCGGCCGCGCGCTTCGGATGCACGATGACCGGCAGGAGCAGGTGGGGCAGGTCGGCGAAGTGCGTGAGCTCGACGCGCTTGGGGTCGACGAGCACGAGCTTCACCTCGTCGGGCGTGGTACGCATCAGGATCGATGTGACGAACGAGTTGATGAGGCTCGACTTGCCGGCGCCGGTCGCCCCCGCGATGAGCAGGTGGGGCATCTTGGCCAGGTTCACCAGCTGCGCCCGCCCGTGGACGTCCTTGCCGAGCGCGACCGAGAGCGGGTGTCGGTCGTCCCGCGCGGCTTGCGACCGAAGGATGTCGCCGAGCATCACGAAGTCGCGAACCTTGTTCGGCACCTCGACGCCGATCGCCGACTTCGCCCGGGGATCGGCGCGACGATCCGCACGTCGGGGGTCGCGAGGGCGTAGGCGATGTCGTCCGGCAGGCTGAGCACCTTGTTCACCTTCGTGCCGGCCTCGACCTCGACCTCGTACAGGGTGACGGTCGGCCCGCGGTGTGCGGTCGTCACGTGCGCCGGCACCCCGAACGTATGGAAGGTGCGCTCGAGCGCCTCCATCGTGTGCTCCTCGTCGCGCTCGCTGCCCGCCGAGGGCGGTGACGTGCGGAGCAGGTCGATCGGGCGGGAGCTCGTAGCGCCCCGCCCTGGGAACGGGGCGGACGATCTCGGGCACCTCGATCGGCTCGAGCTCGGGCTCGGCCGGACCTTCCTCGGGCAGCTCGACCGCCGGGAGGTCCTCCTCGGGGTGCATCGCCCGATGACCGCGACGTCTCGGCTCCTCTTCGAGGAGGAGGAGTCCCTCGTCCTCGTCATCTTCCTCCCGCTCGCGCTTGAGACGGTCGCGGATCCGCCGTCCGACGGCGGCGAGCGGCGTTCCCGGTGAAGATGAGCAGTCCGAGGATGGATGCCCCTGCGAGGACGATCGCCACTCCGACCTTGGAGATGAGCTTGCCGAGCGGCCACGCCGTGAGGGCGCCGACCACGCCCGCGGCGTCCTGCACCTTGGCCCATCCGCCGACAGGGCCGCGGGTTGCCCCGAGACAGCGAGAGCAGGCCGAGCACCCCCACGAGCGCGATCACGAAGCCGATGAACATCCTCGTGCGGTCGTCCTCCGCGGTTCCCGGAGCAACAGGATGCCCCAGTACAGCGCGAGCACCGGGAAGACCACTGTGGCGGCACCTACCGCGCCGTGGAGGGTCCAGTCGATCCCGCGTCCGACGACACCGGCGGCCTCGAACCACAGGGCGAGCACCGAGATGAGCGCGAACACGACCAGCCCGATGCCGAGCGCGTCGCGGGCCCAGGGCTGGAGGTGCTGGCGCACACGGGTGCGACGCGTGGACTTCCGCGAGGCCCGCCCCTTCGATCTTCTGGCCACCTAGACCTCCATGATCACGGGCAAGATGACCGGCTTGCGCTGGGTAGCCTCGTAGAAATACCGACCCAGCACGCGCCGGATGTTCTGCTCGAGCACCCCGCGGTCCGTCACCTCGGCCTCGGCGCTCTCCTGCAGCGAAAGCATGACGCGTTCCCGGGCCGCTTCAAGGATGTCGCCCGAGGTCTCCTCGAACACGAAGCCGCGGTTGACGATGTCCGGACCGGATACGAACTGCCCGTGGTGCGCGTCGATGGCGAGCACCACCACGACCACGCCATCGCCCGAGAGCTTCCGGCGATCTCGCAGGACGACCTCGCCCACGTCGCCGATCCCGAGGCCGTCGACGAAGGTCATCCCGGCCGGGACGCGCCCCACGATCTCGACCTTCTCCCCCACCTCGAGCACGTCGCCGTCCTCGCAGACCAGGACGTGGTCCGGCCGGATGCCGACCTCGGTCGCGATCTTCGCGTGGTGGGCGAGCTGCCGACGCTCGCCGTGGATCGGGTACGAACCAGCGTGGCCGCACCAGCGACAGCATGAGGCGGAGCTCCTCGGCTGCCGCGTGGCCGCTCGCGTGGATCGGGTACGCCGGCAGGTGGAAGACGTCGGCGCCCGTCCGGTACAGGCCGTCCACCACCCGATGGATCGCCGGCTCGTTGCCCGGGATCAGGCTGCTCGAGAGCACGACGGTGTCGCCCTTCGCGGAGCTTGACCCACTTGTGCTCGCGGGCGGCCATCAGTGACAAGGCCGAGAGCGGCTCCCCCTGCGAGCCCGTGCAGATGACCACGACCCGCGAGGGTCGAGCGAGTCCACGGCCTCGATCGGCACGATGTCTTGCGTCCGGAACCATGAGGATGCCCGAGTCGGCGAGCGGCGTCGACGCTCTGGTGCATCGAGCGACCGAGGAACGCGACCACGCGCTCGCTGGCCCGGGCGGCGTTCACCGACCTGCTGGATCCGATGGATGTGGCTCGAGAAGCAGGCGACGACCACCGACCTGCGGCGCTCGAGCGACGATGTCCGCGAGCACGGGTCCGACGCTCCGCTCGCTCGCCGTGTACCCGGTTTCCTCGGCGTTCGTCGAGTCCGACAGCAGCAGGTGCACGCCACGCCCGGCCTCCTCGGCGAGCGCGTGCAGGTCGGTCGGACGCCCGTCGAGCGGCGTCTGGTCGATCTTGAAGTCGCCGGTGTGCAGGATCGCCCCGAACGGCGTGTCGATCGCGACCGCCATGCCGTCGGGGATCGAGTGGGTCACTCGCATGAAGCGCATCGAGAACGGCCCGATGGTCGCATCCTCGCCCGGGACGACGATGCGGAGCTCGGCCCGGTCGCGGACGCCGTGCTCCTCGAGCTTGCCCTCCAGCAACGCCAGCGTGAACGCGGTGCCGTAGACGGGCAGTACCCGGCCGTCGAACTCGCGCAGCAGGTACGCGAGCGCGCCGATATGATCCTCGTGCCCGTGGGTGAGCACGACCGCCTCGACGTCGTCGATCCGCTGTCCGCACGTACTCGAAGTCGGGGAGCACGAGATCGACCCCCGGCTGGTCGTCGTTCGGGAAGGAAAGGCCGACGTCCACGATCAAGGTCCGTCCCTCGAGCTCGACGCAGGCCATGTTGCGACCGACCTCGCCCACGCCCGCCGAGGAAGACGACGCGCGCAGGCGACTCGGCCCGCCGGCTAGAGGAGTCCGGCATCCCCGAGGGCTTTCTCGATGCGGGTGCGCTCCTCGGCGGTCGCCGGCACGAGCGGGAGTCGCGGCGGCCCGACCGGCCGTCCGATGAGCTCGAGCGCCGTCTTCACCGGGATCGGGTTGCTCGTGATGAACAGCGCGTTGAACAGGGGTGTGAGCTCCTCGTGGATCTTGCGTGCCGCGGGGATGTCCCCGGCCGCGATGAGGTCGATCATCTGCCTGATGCGGTCCCCGACGAGATGGCCGGCCACCGAGATCACACCGACGGCGCCGAGGCACACGTAGCCGAACGTCGCCCAGTCGTCACCGGAGTAGACCTCGAAGTCGGGCGGAGCCTCGCTGATCAGTCGACTGATCGCCTGGAAGTCGCCGGTCGAGTCCTTGACGCCGACGATGTTCGAGACCTCGGCCATCGAGAGCAGCGTGTCGTGCTCGATCCGGGTGCCGGTCCGGCCCGGGATGTTGTACGCGATGATCGGGAGGCTGACCGCGCCTGCGACCAGGCTGAAGTGCTCCAGGAGCCCGCGCTGTGGCGGCTTGTTGTAGTACGGCGTGACGAGCAGCAGGCCGTCGGCGCCGGCCTCCTCCGCCTCCCGCGACAGCTCCACGGTCTCGGCCGTGCTGTACGTGCCGGTCCCACACAGGACCTTGCCGCGACCCCGAACGACCTCGAGCACGGCCCTGAACAGGTCGACCTTCTCCCTGTGGGCGAGGGTCGGCGCCTCGCCGGTCGAGCCCGCCACCACGAGCGAGTCCGATCCTTGTTCGAGCAGTCGAGCCGCGAGCTCCTGGGCGACGTCGAGATCGAGCGAGTGGTCCTCGCGGAAGGGGGTGACCATGGCGGTGACGACCGCCCCGAACCTACCGGCCATGTTGCCTCCTTGCTCCGAGCTCGGCGCGGCGGTGCGTGGCGTGCCCGCGACGTCGGGCCGGGCGGTCGGGCCCCGCTCAGGCGTCCTGGCTTGCCTCGGTCGCTCGGCCCTACGTTCGAAGCGAGATGCTAGCACCGTCGATCACCTCGCACAAGAGTTCACATGCGTCACAAGTTCAACACGTCGTCTGCGTGGCTCGGTTGCTTCCTGAGCCATCATCGGCTCCTGCGCTCCGAGCGAGCTCGACCGTCGGCTTGCGCATCCTGTGCAGTTCCACGCGAAGAGCGCCCGTATGGCTAGGATAGCCAGCATGCCTCGCATCTACACCAAGACCGGGGATGACGGGACGACCGGTCGCTTGTACGGGGGCCGGATCTCCAAGGCCGACCCCGCCGCCGAGTCCTACGGAGCGGTCGACGAGACCGTTGCGGCGCTCGGTCTCGCCCGGGCCCTCTCGGGCGACGACGCGGTCCGCGAGGGAGTCCTCGAGCTGCAGCGCGAGCTGTTCGTGGTCGGTGCCGATCTCGCGACGAACCCCGCCCAGCGGGACAGGCTCGAGCCGGGCGTCTCGCTCGTGACCGAGGCGATGGTCGAGCGGCTCGAGACATGGATCGATGAGCTCGTGCTCGCGCATCCCCTGCCGGACGCGTTCGTCGTGCCCGGTGCGAACCCGGTCTCTTCTGCCCTCGACGTGGCACGGAGCCTCGCGCGACGAGCCGAACGTCGGGTCGTCGAGCTCCGCGACGGCGGCGATGTTGTGAACGAGGTCGCGCTCCGCTACCTCAACCGGCTCTCGGACCTGTTGTTCGTACTCGCGAGGGTCGAGGCGGGCGAGTCCGAGCCCGGCACGCGGCTGGCGTGAGCCTGCCCGCGGAGGTCACTGCTGGACGAAGGCCCCGTAGTTGTCCTTCCCCATGAGCAAGACGACGAGCCCGATGTCCCTGGGCTCGATGCCCGTGAGCACGACGTCGAAGGTCGCCGTCCGGCCGTCGGGCACCACTGCCGAGGCCTGGACCTCGCCGTCGATCTGCTTGCCGTCTCGCGCGTCGAGGACGTAGAAGGCGGGCCTGGCCAGCTCGCGCCCCGTGCCGTTCTGGACCTCGAGCGTGTGGGTGTCCAGGTCCAAGATCGCGACGAGCCCCGCGTTCGCGTACCGGTACACGCTCGAACCCGGGGGCACGCTGATCGTGCCGGTCACCCCGGTGGCACCGCTCCCGCCCGTCTCCCCCGTGGCCCCGCCGCCGTCTCCGCCATCTGCGCCGTCGCTCGTGCAGGCGGAGAGCAGCAGGACCAGGATGAGCGTGAGCGCGCCGAGCCTGCCGGTAGTCTTCATGGGCGCGCGGCATGCTACACGAACCCAGCACCGGAGGACCCTGCCCCATGCGTACATTGGAAGTGCGGCGACACGCGAAGCGCGACCCGGACGCCGACCAGCTCTCGCCGGAAGGCTGCGCCCAGGCAGAAGACGTCGGGCGCACGCTCGGCGGCGGGTACTCGGTGCTGTTCGTCTCCCCCGCCCAGCGAGCCGCCGAGACCGCCGCCTGGTTCCTCCACGGGCTCGGCGCGCGGTTGCCGACGCACGCCGTGATCCCCGGCTTGGCCGGCGAGGGGACCGACCATTCGCCGCTCGCGATGGCCGGCGTTCTCGCGGCGCTCCTTGACGCGGTGCCCGATGGGGCGCGCGGCCTCGCCGTCGAGCCATACCCCGCTCATCGAGCGCGCCGTGCTGGGCATGGTCGCCGAGGAGATCGAGCCCCTTCGCGAGTGCGAGGGCGTCCTCCTGACCAAGGAGCACGACGAGGCTCCGATCCGCGTCGAGGAGATCCGTCTCTAGGCGATCCGATGGACGTCTCGATCCCGCTCTCGGCCTTCGGTCTCGGCATCGCGCTCGGCAGCTCGCCGGGCCCGGTGCAGCTCCTGCTCTTCTCCGAGGCCTCGAGGGGCGGCGTGGGTCGAGGGTTGCGAGCGATGGCGGGAGCGAACGCGATGTTCGGAGTGATGATGATCCTGCTCGCCGCCGGGCTCTCGTCGCTCGAGCCGGGCGAAACCTTCTTGCGGATCGTGCGGATCGTGGGGGGCGGGTTCTTGGTGTTCCTCGCGATCGACGCCCTGAAGGAGAACCGGCGGCCCGAGGTGACGGACGCTCCCCACACCAGCCTGCACCCGACGACGCGGGGCATCGTGGCCGTGCTGCTGAACCCCGGCGTGTACGTGTTCCTCGCGACGACGGGAACGGCGATCGCGGCGAACGCCGCCGATGCGGGCGGGCGGGCCCTCGCAGTGGCGACGGCGCTCTGTCTCCTCGTGGGCGTCTCGGTGATGGACTCGGGGATGGTCCTGCTGGGCGCCGGCGCGCATCGCGTGAGCGAGCGGCTCCTGCGGATCGTTGGGGACGTGCTCGCGGTCGGGCTCGGGGCGCTCGGGATGTGGCTGCTCGTGCAGGGGGTCGTCGGCTAGGGGATCCCTCGGCCGATCAGAACACGAACGCGCACCAGGGCAGCGGGTCCCAGGCGAAGATGACGTCGGCTCGGGCGAGTGCACCGGGGGTCCGCTCCTCGACCTGTCCGGCGCGCCACAGCTGCCGGAAGCTCGTGCCGCCGAGGTAGACCGCGCCGAGCGCGTTCACGGTGCCCGAGATGTCGGGCTCCTCGTCCGTTCGGGTGCAACCGACCCCCTCGGCCGAGACCTCCAGCGCATATCGGCCCTCGTTCCACGGACAGAACCGATCACGCACCTCGACGACGATCCGCCCCTGCGTCGCGTACCCGCGCGCTTCCAGCGCACGGGGGAGGTCCACGAGGCGGACCCACAGCCCGTCCTTCAGCGTCAGCTGCAGGCGGCGGGGCTCGGCGAGCAGATGCAGGAGGGCCTCATCCGCAGGGCGACCCCAGGCCGTGACACGCCGGATGAGATCCATGTCGAACAGGTAGCGCCACATGTCCGCGTACGCCTGCGGGGTCGTGGCGTGGAGCTGGTGGAGCGTCAGCTCGAGCTGCGGGATCGAGCCCGGCCATTCGTGCTTCACCTTGTACACGGCGTACGCGTCGGCTCCCGCGTCGCCCTCGTGAACCGCGATGAAGGTGGGGTCCTTACGCTCCCAGTCGTGGTCGTGCAGGCGCCAGCGCATCCAGGCCTCGTCCACCGCCGTCATGCCCGGTCGCCCGGCGCGCTCGGTCTCGTAGACGCGGAGCATGTCTGCCAGCGCCTCGTCCGGGGACCGAAGACGCACCCGGCCGCCCGGCTGGTACCCCCGGACGAACGAGGCATGGTCGGTCGCGATGTCGATCGAGGCCAGGAACGTGCCGAGCCCGAAACCGAAGCGTCCATAGATCCCGCCCTCGGACGCGAACAGGGCAGCCACCGAAGTACCCCGGCGGCGGGCGTCGTCGAGCTGCCACCGGATGAGGGCGGTGTTGATGCCGCGGCGGCGGTGCGTTGGCTTCACGCCGACGCTCGTGATGCCGGCGACATCCACCTCCCCACCGGGAACCTGCATGCGCAAGGGATACGCGGCGGCGCCGCCGACGATCTCGACGCCGTCGAAGGCAGCGACGCAACGGTCCATCGACGCGACCCGACGCTCGTTCTCCACATCCTCGGGCGTCGGGACCCCGCTGAACGCGGTCTCGATGGCCTGCAGCCAGATCTCGAACTCGTCCGTCCGGATCCGGCGGATCTCCATCTCCATCAGCCCAGCCTAGCCACCGGCAAGCGCTTCGAACACGTCACGGAGCAGGAGTGGCTGTCGGGCCGCTGCCGGCTCGTGCCAGGCGATGGCGAACTCCTCCCGGCCGAGGACGGTCGGCCACAGCTCGTACGGCAAGCCCTCCATCTCGCCCTGGGTCCGATGGCAGCGGAGGGCCTCGACCTTGCGCTCGAAGGCTGCCGAGCAGTCGACGCTCACGTCGATCGCGTCCACCGGGACGCCGTGAGGGGTGAACGGCTGCGCCGGATCCATGATCTCGAGCCCTCGAACCCGGAGCATCTCGTTCAGGGCGTCCAGGCGCGGCTGAGACAAGGCGTTGTAGAGGAGGCGCAAGAAGCCTCCGTCCGCCTGAGCTCGAGCGACGTGGAACGCCTCGGTCGCGGCCTCCCCCACCGCGACGTGGTCCGGATGACCGGTGATGCCGTCAGGGCCGAACGTCACGACGACGTCGGGTCGAGCTCCGAGCAGGATGTCCACGTACGCGGCAACGAGGTCCTCCCGGGGCACGTTCGCCACGCCGCCGTCGGGGTACCGCAGGAAGTGAAGGTCGGGATCCAAACCGAGCGCCTCCCACGACCTGCGATCCTCCGCTTCGCGGACCGCGCCGAGCGTCGTTCGCGTCGCCAGGCTGGGGTCTGCGATCTGGCCCGTCTCACCGCTGGTCGCGAGGATCACGGTGACCTCGAGGTCAGAACCGGCGTGCAGCGCGAGCGTGCCGCCCACACCGTACGTGTCGTCGTCCGGATG
Source organism: uncultured Actinomycetes bacterium (assembly GCA_963708985.1). Classification (GTDB taxonomy): domain Bacteria; phylum Actinomycetota; class UBA4738; order UBA4738; family HRBIN12; genus HRBIN12. The sequence goes on along the minus strand of CAVPUQ010000008.1, from coordinate 336,895 downwards.
CGCGAAGGCGCACGCGATCCGCTGGGTCACGGCAGCGGTGGGAGGTCGAGCAGCGGCTCGAGCCCGACCGTGAGCCCGGGCCGGGTCATCACGGCGTGTACCGCCATCAACACCCCCGGCATGAACGAGGATCGGTCGGTCGAGTCGTGACGGATCGTGAGCGTCTGGCCCTGCCCGCCGAAGATGACCTCCTGATGGGCGAGCAGCCCGGGCAGTCGCACCGAATGGACGCGGACGCCCTCGACGTCACCTCCGCGCACCCCTTCCAGCGTCTCCTCCAGCGGGCCCCGGTACGCCTCGGTGCGCTCCTCGATCAACCTGCGCACGGTCGCGATCGACGTGCCGGAGGGAGCATCGGCCTTCGCGTCGTGGTGCAGCTCGATCACCTCGACGGCCGGGAAGTAGCGAGCAGCCTGGGCGGCGAAGCGCTGCATCAGCACCGCCCCGAGCGCGAAGTTGGGCGCGACGATCACGTTCGACTCCCCGCCCTCGGCCTCGATGAGCGCCTCGATGTCGAGCAGGTCCTCCGGCGAGAGACCGGTCGTGCCGACCACGAGGTGCACCGCGTGCATGACGCACCAGCGGACGTTGTCCATGACGACCTCAGGGTGGGTGAAGTCGACGGCCACCTCGACCTCGGCCTCGAGGAGCCGGTCCAGCTCCTCCGAGATGGGCACGTCGATCTTCGGGTGGCCGATGAGCGGGCCGATCGACTGCCCGATACGCGAGCGGTCGATCGCCGCCACGAGCGCGACGTCGTCGGCCTCGGCGACCGACCGGCAGACCATCTGGCCCGTCCGCCCGCACGCGCCGATGACGCCGACGCGGATCACGCGATCTCGCCCTTGCGGAACGGTCCGAGCACCGTGAGGGACATCGGTTGCGAGAGTACGCGCTCGGCCACACGGCGTGCATCCTCGATGGTCACGCCGTCGATCCGGCGGATCATCTGGCTGAGCGTGAGGATCTCGCCGTGCCCGATCTCGGACTTGCCGAGGCGCGACATCCTTCCGCCCGGGTCTTCCTGCGAGAGCACGAGGCCTCCCTTCATGTGGCCCTTCGCGCGGTCGAACTCGGCCTGGGTGGGCCCGTGCTCGGCGAGGTCCGCGCAGCTCGTGCCGGATGAGATCGACGACCTCCTGTGCTCGGACGGGCGTCGTACCCGCGTAGGCGCAGAACACGCCGGCCTCCGCGTACATCGAGTGGTAGCTGTAGACGGAGTACGCGAGGCCTCGCTGCTCCCGGATCTCCTGGAACAGCCGGGATGACATGCCGCCCCCGAGCGCGTTGTTCACGACGCCGAACGCGAACCGATCGGGATCGTGCCGGGACACGCCGGAGGTCCCGAGACAGATGTGCGCCTGCTCGGTCTTGCGACGCTTCACCGTCGAGCGCCCGGAGGCGGCGGGTGGGCTGCCCGCCGCACGCAGCTCCCCGTGGTCGACCCATCCGATCGCACCGGCCCCGCCTCCATCAGCCTGCCGAGCACGGGCTGCGAGGTCGTCGTGGTCGACGTTCCCGGCAGCGACCACGACGACGTTGCCCGGCACGTAGTGCCTCCGGTAGAAGCGGCGAACCTGGTCCCGGGTCGCGGCCCGGATGCTCTCGGGCGTGCCGAGGACGGGGCGTCCGAGTGGGTGCCCCGGCCACAGGGTCTCGGTGAACAGGTCGTGTACGAGGTCGTCCGGGGTGTCCTCGTGCACGTTGATCTCCTCGAGGATCACCTGCCGCTCGCCGTCGAAATCGGCCTGCCGGATCACCGAGTTCTGGAGCATGTCGGTGAGGTGGTCGAGGGCCATCGGCAGGTCACGGTCGAGCACACGGGCGTAGTACGCCGTGTACTCCTTCGCCGTGAACGCGTTCACCTCACCGCCGACGGCGTCGAAGGCCTCCGCGATATCCCGCGCGCTCCTCGTCTTGGTGCCCTTGAACAGCAGGTGCTCGAGGAAGTGGCTGGAGCCGCTGATCGGGGGCGGCTCGTCGCGCGATCCCGCGAGCACCCACAGGCCGAGCGCCACCGAGCGGACGCCAGGCATCCGCTCGGTGACCAGCCGCAGGCCGGAGCCGAACCCGGTTCGGCGGATCGCCATCGAGGGCTAGGGGTCCCGGCGCTCGCCGCGGTCGCGGCGGGGACGGCGCTCGCGACGGTCGCGGTCTCCGCCCTCGCGGGGACGGCGCTCGCGCTGCTGCGATTCGACCTCCATGCCTTCGGGGATCGCCCACTCCTCACCCAGCGGCTTCAGGCTGATCTTGCCCATCGCGTCGATGTCCTGGATCTCGACCTCGAGCATGTCGCCTTCCTTGAGGCCGGACTCCTCCACGCTGGACAGGCGCTTGCCCTTGCCGAGCTTCGAGATGTGCACGAGGCCGTCGCGACCGGGCACCAGGTTCACGAAGGCCCCGAACGTCGCGATCTTGACGACCTTGCCGTTGAAGGTCTCGCCCACCGAGAGCGGACGCGGGTTCGCGATCTCGTCGATCATGCGCGCGGCCTCGTCGGCGCCGGCGCCCTCGCGCGAGCCGATGAACACCGTGCCGTCGTCCTGGATGTCGATGTCGGCACCGGTCACTGCGATGATCTCGTTGATCCGCTTGCCCTTGGGCCCGATCACCTCGCCGATCTTGTCCACGGGGATCTGGATCGTGAGGATCCGCGGCGCCTTCGGGTTGACCTCGGAGCGCGGCGCCGGGATCTCGGCCAGCATGACGTCGAGGATCTTGAAGCGAGCCTCGCGCGCCTGCTGGAGCGCCTGGGCGAGCACGTCGCCCGGCAGGCCGGTGACCTTCATGTCGAGCTGGATCGCGGTGACGAAGTCCCGCGTCCCGGCGACCTTGAAGTCCATGTCGCCGAGGGCGTCCTCGGCGCCCAGGATGTCGGTCAGGGTCACGAACTTGCCCTCGTCCGCGATCATGCCCATCGCGATCCCGGCCACCGGCGCTTTGATCGGCACGCCGGCGTCCATCAGGGACAGCGTCGAGGAGCACACGCTTGCCATCGAGGTGGAGCCGTTGGACCCGAGCACGTCCGACACCAGCCGGAGCGCGTAGGGGAACTCCTCCTCGGCCGGGATCACCGGCACGAGCGCCCGCTCGGCGAGCGCGCCGTGGCCGATCTCGCGGCGGCGGGGGCTGCCGATGCGACCCACCTCCCCCGTCGAGAACGGCGGGAAGTTGTAGTGGTGGATGTAGCGCTTCGTGTCCTCGGGGTCGAGCGTGTCGATCATCTGCGTCATGCGGAGCATGCCGAGTGTCGTCACGTTCAGGACCTGCGTGTCGCCGCGCTGGAACAGGCTGCTGCCGTGCGCGCGGGGCACGAGCCCGACCTCGGCCGAGAGCTGCCGCAGGTCACGAGGCCCGCGACCGTCCAGCCGGATGCCCTCATCGATCACGCGCTTGCGCATGACCTTCTTCTGCAGGTCCTTCCAGGCCGGCGAGACCTCGGGTGCGCGTGCGGCGAACGTCTCTTCTCCCCAGGTCTGCAGCAGGTGCGCCTTCAGCTCGTCCTTGATGGCGTCGAGCTTGGCCTCGCGCTCGGCCTTGTCGGGCACGATCGCGCCCTCGAGGCGGGACTTCGCGAACAGGGAGACGGCGTCGAAGGTCTCGGCCGAGTAGAGCGGGCGCGGTGTCCACTCCTTCTCCTTCACGCCGAGCTGCGTGATGAGCTCGTTCTGGAAGTCGATCATCTCGGCGATCGCGCGCTTGGCGGCCTCGAGGCCCTCGGCGACGACCTCCTCGGTCGGCCCGACGGCGCCCTCGGCGGCCTGGAGCAGCTGCCAGGTGTTGTCCGGCGCCTCGCCCTCGATCATGAGGATGTCGATGCCACCTTCGTCGTTCCGGCGGCCGGCGACCACGATGTCGAACGTCGCGTCCTCGACATCCTGGAACGTGGGGTTGATCACCCACTCGCCGCCGATCAGGCCCATGCGGACCGAGCCGACCGGGCCCTCGAAGGGCAGGCCGGCGATGCACGTCGCGAGGCTCGCGGCGTTCATGCCGGGGATGTCGTAGGGGTTGGCCATGTCGGCCGACAGGACCGTGATGACGACCTGGACCTCGTCGCGGTAGCCGTCCTTGAAGGACGGGCGCATCGGACGGTCGGTCAGCCGAGCCGTGAGGATCGCCGTCTCGGACGGACGACCCTCGCGGCGGAAGAATCCGCCGGGGATCTTCCCGGCCGCGTACATCCGCTCCTCGACATCGATCGTGAGTGGGAAGAAGTCGATCCCCTCGCGGGGGGCGGCGGTCGTGCAGGTGCCGAGCACCTGGGTCTCGCCGTAGGTGACGACGACGGATCCCTCCGCCTGTCGGGCGAGCTTGCCCGACTCGAGCGTCATGGTCTGGTTCCCGATCTTGCGGGAAAGGGTGGTGGCCATCGGCCTTGTTCCTCCTTGCGTGCCGTGCGCGGCGCGGTCGCGCCGCGCGGGTGATGGAGGTGGGACCCGGCCGGTTGTCAGTGGTGAACCGCCGAAACGTGCTCGGAGGCTCGCGACTGAGAACCGACCGCGGGCTGCCCCACCTCCGGTCCGGTCAGTGGGTCGTTCGCATCCCTCCTAGGGAGGAGGCACCCCCCAGGGCGCCTCCACGTTCACTATCGCCGCAGGCCGAGGCGGGCGACCAGCTCTCGGTAGCGGTTGATGTCCTCGCGCTTCAGGTACTCGAGCATCCGGCGGCGGCGGCCGACCAGCATGAGCAGCCCACGTCGGGAGGCATGGTCCTCCTTGTGGAGCTTGAGGTGCTCGGTCAGGTCGGAGATCCGCTTGCTGAGCACGGCGATCTGGACCTCGGCAGAACCGGTGTCCGAGTCGCCTCGCCGGTGCTCGGCGATGATCGTCGCCTTCTGTTCAGTGGTAAGTGCCATACGCAGTGGCCAAGGCTACCAGCCGGGATGCAGATGCGTCCCGGGTCGCCCTGCTTAGAGCAGGCCGCGGATCACGATCACGACCCCAGAGATGGCGGCGAAGGTGAGGACGGCGGGTCGCAGCCACCCCCGGTCGAGCAAGCCAGCGACCCGGAACGACACGTAGAGCCCGAGCAGGAGACCAGGCACGAGCTCGAGGGCGAGCACGATGTGCCAGCCGTGCACGCGCCCGACCGCGGCGAGCGCGCCGATCGCCAGCACGATCCCCGCGAGGTACGACAGCGCGAGCGTGGAGCGCAGCTCCGGTCCCGGCCGACGGTGGTACACGACCGCGAGCGCGGGCCCGCCGATCGCCGAGGTCGTGCCCATCACGCCCGAGAGCACGCCGGCCCCGACGTTCACCCACCGCTGCGGCTCGATGTCCAGGCCGCCGACGCTCAGCGCCACGCCGAGCAGGATCATCACGCCGACGAGCACCGAGAGCCCGGACTCCGGCACCAGCTCGAGGAGCAGGATGCCGCCCGCGATGCCGATCACCCGCCCGACCATGATCGTCGCGAAGCCGCCGACGTCGATGTGCGCGCGCTCGCGCAGGGCCATGACGATGGTCATCGGGACGGCCATGAGCATCACGGTGACCGGGATCGCGTCGGGCTCGACGAGCGCGATCGTCGGCACCGCCACGAGCGCGAACCCGAACCCGATCGCGCCCTGGATGGTCCCGCCGACGGCGCACGCGACGAGCAGGCCGACCAGGGCCACCGTCGAAAGGTCCTGCATCGTCCTATCGCAGGACCGGGTGACCGTCCGAGACGATGTACGCGGGTAGCAGGCGGCCCTTGATCGTGCCGTCGGGTCGCACCACTGCCTCCGCCACCGCGGTCGTCGAGCCGTCAGCCGAGAAGTGCGGCCACACGAAGTTGCCCAGGCCGTAGAAGATCGGCTTGCCCTCGTAGACCTCCATCGGCTGGAGGCGATGCGCGTGGTGGCCGAAGATGATGTCCGCGCCCGCGTCGATCATGCGGTGGGCCTCGACCACCTGGTACTCGCGGGGCTGGGTGTCGAGCTCGACGCCCCAGTGGATCACGACGATCACGAGGTCGGCGTGCGCCTTCGCCTCGCGGATCGCGCGGAGCGCGCGGGGGAAGTCGTGGCCGACGGCTGTCCCGATCTCGTCCCCGACGGCGACCTGGTAGTCGGGGTCCGTCACCTCACCGACACCGACGAGTCCGATCCGCCACCCCTTCACCTCGACGTAGCGCGGGGCGTCGGCCGCCCGAGCGCTCGCGCCGGCGCCGAGCGGCACGATGCCTGCCCGCCGCAGGTTCTTGATCGAATCGAGGAGCGCCTCGGGACCCTGATCGAAGCCGTGGTTGTTCGCGAGGTTCGCGACGTCGATCCCGGCCTTGCGGGCCTCGTCGAGCGCCTCGGGGTCGCAGCGGAAGCTGAACGTCTTCGGGATCGGCGCGACGATGTCCGTCGAGGGGCACTCGTGGTTGATGACGGTGAGATCGTCCTGCTTGAAGAGGCCGTCGAGCCCGCTCCACGCCCACCCGTACCCGTTCGAGCGGAACGCGGGGATGTACGAGGGGTCGAGGCTGACATCCCCGGTGCCGTGGATCACGATCGTCCGCTTCGGCTCGGGCGTCGGGCTCGGAGCGGTGGACGCCGAAGGCGTCACCACCGCCTGCGGGCTCGCCGCCACCGTGGGCGAGCTGCCGGGTCCGGGATCGCCCGAACGTCCTGCGGACAGCTCGTCGGCGGCATCGTCGCCGCTGTGGTTGGCCGCCACCGCGATCCCGCCGATCACGAGCACGAGCAGGACGAGCACGGCGCCGAAGGGAACCCGGGACCGACGAGCGTGACGGGCGGTCATCGCAGGGAGTCTCTCACGGGGGTGGAACGAGCTGGCGCGTCCGCCGCACGTCGTCCGCGATCGCGTCCGAGAGGTCCCCGGCGGTCTCGAACCCGAGTTCGTCGCGCAGTCGGGTCCAGAACTCGATCGCCATGGGCGTGCCGAGGAGGTCCCCGTCGAAGTCGAGCAAGAAGGACTCGACATGGAGAGGCTCGACGCCGAACGTCGGGTTCGTACCCACGTTGATCGCGGCGACGAACTCCCCCGCCGGCACCCGCACGCGACCGGCGTACACCCCGCTGCCTGGCAGGAGCAGGCGTGGCAGCGTCTGGAGGTTCGCCGTCGGCCAACCGAGGCCGGTCCCCCGCCCCGCGCCACGCACGACGGCACCGTCGAGCACGAAGCGCCGGCCGAGCGCCTGCTCGGGCCACCCGAGGTCGCCCTCGACGAGCGCGGCCCGGATCGACGAAGAGGAGACGCGCCGCTCGCCGAGGTGTAGGAGCTCGACGCGCTCGGCCGTGAAGCCGTGCGCGGGCCCGGCCTCGATCAGCATCTCGGGCGTGCCGAGCGCCTTGAACCCGAACGTGAAGTCTGCACCGACCACCGCGTGCTGCACGCGGAGGCCCGCGACGAGCACCTTCGCGATGAACTCCTCGGCCGACCAGCGCGAGAACGCCTCGGTGAACTCGAGCACGACCACCGCGTCGATCCCCGCGGCCGCGATGAGATCTGCCTTGCGCTCCACGGTCGTCAGCAGTCTGGGCTCCCGACCCGGCGTGAGGATCTCGCGCGGGTGCCGATCGAAGGTGACCGCCACCGAGCGGATCCCGCGCGCACGGGCCTCCTCGACCGCGCGGCCGAGCACGACTCGGTGCCCGACGTGGACGCCGTCGAAGGAACCCACCGTGACGACGGTAGGGCCGTCGGGCGGCGGCAGCGCCTCGAGGCCGCGGATCGGGTCCATGGGGACCGAGGGTATCGCCCGAACGCGCGGAGCGACGGGTGGCGGATGCGCGGCTCTGGGGTAAGCCTCAGTCGAGCAGGGCTCCCGCGTGGTCCGGCACGTAGGTGGACGCCTCGCGCGGCGGGCGGACGTACCCTTCGTCGCTCTGGCGCGGTGGGATCTCGATCTCGGACACCGGGCGGGCCTCGTAGGGGATCCGCGAGAGCAGGTGGGCGATGCAGTTCAGTCGCGCGCTCGGCTTGTCGTCGGCCTCGACCATGTACCAGGGGGCCTCGGGGGTATCGGTGTGCACGAACATCTCGTCCTTCGCACGCGAGTAGTCGACCCAGTTGGTCCTCGAGTGGAGATCGGTCGGCGAGAGCTTCCACCGGCGCATCGGGTCGTGGATCCGCGACTGGAAGCGCCGCTCCTGCTCCTCGTCGCTCACCGAGAACCAGTACTTGATGAGGATGATCCCGTCCTCGACGAGCAGGCGCTCGAAGATCGGGCACTGCCGTAGGAACCGGCGGTGCTCCTCGGGCGTGCAGAAGCCGAGGACCTTCTCGACGCCCGCGCGGTTGTACCAGGATCGGTCGAACAGGACGATCTGGCCGGCCGCCGGCAGATGCTCGATGTACCGCTGGAAGTACCACTGCGTGCGCTCGCGCTCGGTCGGGACCGGGAGCGCGGCGATCCGCGTGATGCGCGGGTTCATGTACTGGGTGATGCGCTTGATCGTGCCGCCCTTGCCGGCGGCGTCGCGGCCCTCGAACACGACCACCAGGCGAGCTCCCGTGTCGGCGACCCACTGCTCCATCTTCACGAGCTCCTCCTGCAGGCGGCGGAGCTCTTTCTCGTAGGCCTTCTTCGGCAGTCGCGTCCGATGATCCTGGGGGTCCGAGTGCTTCCGATGCTTCCTGGCGTCGTGCTCGTGCTCCGTCTTCACGACGGCCTCCTATCGCGTCCTCTGCAGCATCTTCGCACGGTGCCCGGAACCGCTCATGCGGGGCCCAGCACCATCTCGGGTCTGGCCTTCGCACCCTCGTCGCGCCATACACCCACGAGGTGTCCGTCGGGCGCGAACACCGCGTACGGGCCTTCGAGTCCCGCGGGCGCGAGGATGCTGCCGTTCCCCGCGGCCCGGGCCTCCTCGGCTTCCTCGAGGTCGACCCGCGGAAGGTGCGCGACGGTGTCCTCGATCGGCAACGGAGGACCCAGGTCCTCCGGCGGCGCGGCAGCCCGCACCTCGAACGGCCCGATCGCGATGCGACGCAGACGCCCAAGGTGCGCGCCGCACCCGAGTCTGGAGCCCACATCGGCGACGAGCACCCGCACGTACGTGCCGCCCGAGCACGTGACGCGGAACCCGAACGCCGCGGGCTCGAGCGTGAGGATCTCGAACGCATCGACCCGGATCGGCCTGGGCGCCGCCTCGAGCGTCTCTCCCTTGCGTGCGGCCTCGTAGAGCTTGCGCCCGCCCACCTTCACGGCCGAGAAGGCGGGTGGCCGCTGCATCGAGTTCCCCAGGAGCTCCGACGCCGCGCGGTCGAGCTCCTCGCGCGTCACCGCGACGTCGCCGGTGCGCGTCACCTCGCCGTCCGCGTCGAGCGTCGTGGTCTCGACGCCGAGCACGCCGGTCCCCTCATAGGTCTTCGGCAGGTCTCCGAGGTAGCGCAGGAGGCGCGTGGCCCGCCCCACGCCCACGAGGAGCAGCCCGGTCGCCATCGGATCGAGGGTCCCCGCGTGCCCGACCTTGCGGGTGCCGAGCGCACGGCGGACCGCATCAACCACGTCGTGGGAGGTCATGCCCTTCGGCTTGTCGACCAGTAGGAGCCCCTCGGGTGGCACACGCCGAGGCTACCCCACGGCGTCCTCGCTCGACCCCACGAGCCGCGCTAGGGCTGCACCCGCTCCCCGCGGAGGGACGCTTTCAGCCGGTCGACCGTTCCGACGAGTCCGTGGTTCGATGTGTAGCCGGCCGCGAGCCGATGTCCGCCCCCGCCGAACGCCAGCGCGACCGCCGCGACGTCGTGCCCGCCTCGCGAGCGCATGCTGACCTTGAACCGACCGTCGCGCTGCTGCTTGATCACCGCGGCGACGTCGGCCTCGCGCGCCGTGCGCACGACGTCGATGAGGTCGTCGGCCTCGGCGGAGCGCACGTCCTCGGCCGTGAGATCCTCCTGCACCAGGTACGTCCACACGAGGTCGGCCTCGGCGTCGAGCTCGACCCTGCCGAGCGCGAGGCCGAGCAACCGCAGGTAGGCCGCCCGGTTGTCCTCGTACAGCACGCGCGCCAGATGCGCATGGTCGAAGGGGTGCTCGCGGAGCTCGGCCGCAACGCGCAGCGTCTCGGGACGGACCGCCTGGTACTGGAAGCGCCCCGTGTCCGTGATGAGACCTGCGTAGAGACAGGTCGCGGCCTCGTCGGGCAGCGTCGCCGCCGATCGCACCCGCGAGGCGGAACACGATCTCGCACGTCGAGGAGGCGTCGGGCGTCGACGAGCGGCACGGTCCCCAGGCCGTCGTTGCTCCGGTGGTGGTCGATCCAGATCAGCTCGCCGGCTCGGTTCGCCGAGGGGATGAGCATCCCGAGCCGATCCATCGAGGCGACGTCACACGTCACCATCACGGAGGGCTCCTTCGGGAAGGCGGCCGGGCTCGACGAGCGCCTCGCGCCCGGGCAGCTCCTGGACCCACCGGGGCGGTTCGAACGGATCGTTCGGGAACGAGCACACCGTGCGCACGCCGCGGGAGCGCAGGAACACGGAGAGCCCGAGCGTCGCGCCGAGCGCGTCCGCGTCGGGGTTCACGTGGCAGGCGATCGCGACCTCGGTCGCTTCCGAGAGCACGGCCGCTGCGCCCTCGAGGTCGTAGCTCACCCTTCCTCCTGGTGGAGCCGTTGGATCAGGTGCTCGATCCGGTCGGCGGTCTCGACCACCGCGTCCTCCTCGAACTCGAGGTCCGGGAGCGTCTTCATGCGGACCTGCCGCCCGATGACCTGTCGTAGGTGCGCGGTCGCCGAGCGCAGGCCCGCCGCCGTCGCCCGGCGATCGGTGTCGTCCCCCATCGCCGTGTAGAACACGATCGCGTGGCGGAGGTCTGGAGTGACCTTCACCCCCGTGACCGTCACGAACCCGACCCGCGGGTCCTTCAGCCTCGGGATCTCCTCCGCCAGGATCTCGCGGAACTCCTCCTGCACGCGGCTCGGTCGGGTGCCCTCGGTCATCTCAGTCGTCCGGAGTAATGGAGCGAGAGCTCCGCCGCGATGATCTCGACCTCGCCCCAGCGCTCCACGAGCTTCTCGACCTCGTGCAGCACCCGCTTCGCGTGGTACCCGTCCCTCGACACCACGGAGACACCGAGGCTCGTGCGCTGCCACAGGTCGTGATGGTCCACCTCGGCGACCGAGACGTTGAACTTCTGCCGGATCGCGCTCGAGAGCGTCTTCACGACGTGGCGCTTCTCCTTCAGCGAGCCGCATGCCGGGATGCGGAGATCGAACCGTTCCACCGCGACGAGCATGGGCGCCCCCGTGGACCGGGCTACAGCTCTCGGGCGACCTCACGGACCTCATAGGCCTCGATGATGTCGCCCTCCTTGACGTCGTTGAAGTTCTCGATCCCGATGCCGCACTCGAAGCCTTCGGCGACTTCCCGCGCATCTTCCTTGAAGCGCCGGAGGGAGCCGATGCGACTTTCGTAGGCGACGACCCCGTCGCGGACCACTCGGGCCCGTGGCGTTGCGCACGATGGTGCCCTGCAGGACGTAGCAGCCGGCGACCACGCCGACCTTCGGCACACGGAACAGCGCACGCACCTCGGCGCGGCCGAGCTCGGTCTCACGCTCCTCGGGCTTCAGCATGCCCGACAGCGCGCCGCGGATGTCGTCGATGGCGTCGTAGATCACGCGGTACAGGCGCACGTCGACGCCCTCCCGCTCGGCGAGGTCGCGAGCGGTGACGTCGGGCCGCACGTTGAAGCCCACGACGATCGCGCGCGAGGCCATCGCGAGCTTGATGTCGCTCTCCGTGATGGCTCCGGCGGCACTGCGGATGACGTTCACGCGCACCTCGTCCTGCGGGAGCTTCATGAACGCGTCGACGAGCGCGCCGATCGAGCCCTGGACGTCGGCCTTCACGATGAGGTTCAGGTCGGGGATCTCGGCGGCGCTCGCCTGCGCCATGAGCTCGGCGAGGGTCGGCGGCCGCGTGGCCACAAGCTCGGCGGCGCGGAACTTGGCCTCGCGCTCCTGGGCCAGGTGGCGGGCCTCGCGCTCGTCCCCGACCTCGCGGAAGTCATCGCCGGCGTTCGGGACGTGAGCCCATCCGAGGAGCTGCACGGGCTTGCTCGGCCCGGCTTGCTTGACCGACCGGCCGTGCTCGTCCTGCATCGCGCGGATCTTCGCCCACGTCGTGCCGGAGACCAGCGTGTCGCCCACGTCGAGCGTGCCCTTCTGCACGAGCACCGTGGCGACGGGGCCGCGACCCTTGTCCAGGTTCGCCTCGAGCACCGCCCCCCGTGCCCTTCCTTCGGGGTCGGCCTTCAGCTCCTCGAGGTCCGCCACGAGCAGGATCGTCTCGAGCAGCGTCTCGAGGTTCGTGCGCGCCTTGGCGGACACGTCGACGAACTCGTTGCTCCCGCCCCACTCCGAGGGCACCACGCCGAGCTCGACCATCTGCTGCCGCACGCGCGTCGGGTCGGCCTCGGGCTTGTCGATCTTGTTGACCGCGACCACGATCGGCACCCCGGCCGCCTTCGCGTGGTCCAAGGCCTCGATGGTCTGCGGCTTCACGCCGTCGTCGGCGGCCACCACGAGCACCGCGATGTCCGTCACCTCGGCCCCGCGGGCGCGCATCGCCGTGAACGCCTCGTGGCCCGGCGTGTCGATGAAGGTGATCTCGCGATCGTTCACGTGGGTCTGGTAGGCACCGATGTGCTGCGTGATGCCGCCGAACTCGCCGGAAACCACGTCGGTCTGGCGGATGGCGTCGAGCAGCTTCGTCTTGCCGTGGTCCACGTGGCCCATGATCGTGACGACAGGGGCCCTCGCGACCAGGCGGCCCTCATCGACCGGCTCCTCGTCCGCCTCCTCGTCCTCGATCCCGACGATCTCGACCTCGTAGCCGAGCTCCGTCGCGACGAGAGCTCAAGGCGTCGTCTGCGAGCGACTGGGTGGCGGTGGCCATCTCGCCCATCGTGAACAGGAGCTTCACGACGTCGGCCGGGCTGCGGTCCGTCTTGTCGGCGACGTCTTGGGCGGTCGCGCCGCGCACGAGCCTCAGCGTCGGGAGCCCGGACCTGCGGGGCTCGGGCTTCGGCGGCGCGGGCTCAGACGCGGGTGCGGGCGCCGGCGGTGGGACCTCCTCCTTCGGTGCCGCCTCGGGAGCCGGCGGCGGTTCGGCGGGCTTGGGTGCTTCCGCCTTCTTCGGCTTGGGGCGCGCCTTCGGGGCGGGCTCCTCGACAGCCTCGCGGATCTTCGCCTCGGGGACCGCCTTCCCGCCGGATGCGCGCAGGCGCGGTACCGCCTGGTCCGGGACGGAGGACGAGGCCGTGAGGCCGTCGACCCCCATCTCCCTCAGCGACGCGAGCAGATCCTTGCTCGCGACGCCCAGTTCCTTGGCCAGCTCGTGAACCCTCAACCCTGCAGCTCCCGTCCGATGTCCCGCATTAGCCTATCGGCTTCCTCCGGCGCCAGACCGGTACGCAGCGCCCGGCCGAGTGCCCCGCGCGCGAGCGCCGCCCGCGCACACGAACCGTCGCGATGCACGTACGCTCCTCTCCCGGCGGCCGCACCTGCCGGATCCACCCGAACGTCACCGTCCGGTGTCCGCACGATGCGCAGGAGCTCCCGCTTGCTCGCCCTGCTCCGGCAGCCGACACAGGAACGCTCTGGCTGCGCGTGTGTGCCCATGCTCAAGCCTGCGCCGTCTCCTCCGCCTCGGCCTCGACCGTCTCGCTTGCCGTCTCCGCCTCGACCGCGGGCTCGTCGACCGCGGGCTCCGGACCGGGGATCGGCTCGACCGCGGCCGGTTCGGCCTCGGCCTGCTCGGCGGTGGCGGGTTCGGCCTCAGCCGGCTCGACGGTGGCGGGTGCCGCTTCGGCGACCGATCGCTGGGCGCGAGCGTCCTCCACCTGCTGCGTCTCGCTCTTGATGTCGATCCGACAGCCGGTCAGGCGCGCCGCGAGCCTGGCGTTCTGCCCCTCCTTGCCGATCGCCAGGGACAGCTGGTAGTCAGGCACGATCACGAGCGCGGTCTGCGTGTCGGGGTCGACACGAGCCTCCTTCACCTTCGCGGGCTGGAGGGCGTTGGCGACGAGGGTGCCGGGATCGGCGCTCCAGGGCACGACGTCGATCTTCTCTCCCCGCAGCTCGGTGACGACGTTCCGCACGCGCGAGCCTTTCGGCCCGACGCACGCGCCGACCGGATCGACCGCCGGCTCGAGCGAGGCGACCGCGATCTTCGAGCGGTGGCCGGGCTCACGGGCGACGGCTCTGATCTCGACGATGCCCTCGCCGATCTCAGGCACCTCCAGCTCGAACAGCTTCTTCAGCAGCCCAGGATGGGTACGCGAGACCACGATCTGCGGCCCTTTCGTACCCCGACGGACCTCGGTGATGTAGGCCTTCACACGCTCACCGTGTCGGTACGACTCGGCCGGGACCTGCTCGGAGGCGGGCATGAGGGCCTCGACCTTGCCGAGGTCGAGCAGGATGTAGCGGCGGTCCTGCTGCTGGACGATGCCGGTCACGACGTCGCCCTCGCGGCCGGCGAACTCCTCGTACGTCATCTCGCGCTCGGCGTCGCGGAGCTTCTGGAAGATGACCTGCTTGGCCGTCTGTGCGCCGATCCGGCCCTTGAACTCGTCGGTGACCTCGACCTCCGCCTCGGTGGCGACCTTCCACTCGGTGGTCGGCTCGCCCTCGTCGTCGACGGTCTCGATCTCCTCGAGCTGCTGGAGCCACACGCGGAGGTCGCCGGACTCGGCGTCGATCTTCGCCCGCACGCCGATCGCCTCCTCGTCCGCCTCGGGGTGCTGCTGCTTCCACCACGACTTGTACGCGGAGGCCATCGCCTCCTCGAGGCCTGCGAGGATCGTCTCGAAGGCGATGCCCTTCTCACGCTCCAACTCACGGAGCGCCGCGATCATCTCTGCGTTCATCCCTTGCTCCTCGCCGTTCCCCACTCGAAGATCGTGCGTGCCGACTCGACGTCGGCGTAGGGGACGCGCCGCTCTCCGCCCTCGGAAGCGATCACGATCGCCTCCGCGTCGGCCGAGACCAGTGCGCCCTCGTGCACCTTGGAGCCGTCGATCGGCTCCACCATCTTCACCCTCACCCGCTCCCCTACGCTGCGCTCGAAGTGACGCGGCGTGCGGAGCACCCGCTCGAGCCCTGGGGAGCTGACCTCGAGCGCGTACCCCTTCGGGCCGAAGTCCTCGAGGTCCAGGCGCCTCGAGAGGCGCTCGGAGACCTCGGCGATCGCGTCGAGATCCACTCCGCCCTCACGGTCGACGGCCACGCGCAGGACGCTCCGTCCGCCCTGCCCATGGAACGAGACGTCCCAAACCTCCAGCCCGGCCGATTCGACCACCGGCCTGACCAGCGCTTCGACGTCCATCTTCCGCCCCTCGAAAAAGAAAGTGGGCGCGAGCCCACTTCCGGGGTGAAACCTCTCCGTTGACCCAGTAGTATACCCGAGTTCGCAGGTCAGCGGCCCCGACCCGGGGCAGGGCGCTCGTCCTCTCGGCAGAGGTCGCCGTACGTTTCAGAGCGCTCGGCGCTGGCCGCCTCGGGTGCCCCAATGGTCACGCCCGTTCATCCGCCGCGCCATCCTGGGGTCGTCCCAGCCGCGGTGCAGTCGCACCCCGAGCTCCGCCGCGACCGTCTCGGCGTCCTCCGCTGAGTCGAACTCGTCGCGGACCCAGGTCCCGTCGAGGTCGACGATGAGCAGATCCCACGTCCGCCTGCCGACGTGCTGCAGCACGGCCTCGGCCTCGGGATGGAGCTTCACGAAGTCCCACAGCCTCCCCGGTGCACGATCCCCGCCCACGACCCGGAAGCCTAGGGCGTACCGGGGCGGCGGTCGAGCCGCCCGGGCGGTCCCGTCGTTGGCACGCCGCTACGGCGCGCGCCCAAGGAGGTCCATCGCGGCCTGCGTGGCATCGGCGATGGGTGCCTGGGAGCGCTCGCCCGTCGCACGCAGCTTGAGGTCGGCGGTGCCGCCCCGGACCCCGCGCTTGCCGACGACGACCTGGACCGGGCACCCGATGAGGTCGGCGTCGGCGAACTTGACCCCGGCGGCGGCATCGCGGTCGTCGAGCAGGACCTCGACGCCCCGCGCACGGAGCTCGTCGTGGATCCGCTCCGCCTCTTGCACCGAGGCCTCGTCGTCGCCGGTGGCGAGCACGACCTCGACCTGGAACGGTGCCAGCGCCTTGGGCCAGCTGATGCCGTCATCGTCGTGGTACTGCTCGACGGCTGCGGCCATGATCCGTGAGACCCCGATCCCGTAGCAACCCATCTGGAACGGCTTCGCGATGCCGTCCTCGTCGATGAAGGTCGCCTTCAGGGGTTCGGAGTACTTCGCGTGCAGCTGGTAGATGTGGCCGACGACGATCGAGCGCCCGATGCTCAGTGCGCCGCCGTCGATCGGACAGCGGTCTCCCTCGCGGATCTCGACGAGATCCTCGTACCGATCCACGCGGAAGTCCCTCGGCGTGTTCGCGCCGCTGACGTGGCGATCGACCTCGTTCGCGCCCGTGATCCAGTCCCGGCCAGCGCGCACCGTGTGGTCGGCGACGATGACCGCGTCCCCGGGGATCGCCTGCGGGCCAACGTAGCCCTTCACGAACCCGCGGTCGGTGAAGTCGGCCTCCTCGAAGCGGTGCACGGGCGTCGGGAAGAACAGCCGCTCGAGCTTGGCCTCCGCGACCTCGCGGTCGCCGGGGACCAGCACCGCCAGCGTCTGGCCTCCCGCGTCGAACAGGATGCACTTCAGCGTCTGCCGGGCGTCGACGTGGAGGAGCGACGCGAGCGCGTCGATCGTCGGGGTGTCCGGGGTCTCGAGCACCTCCAGCGGCGCGAGATCGGTCTGGTCGCCGGGGCCCGGGGCCTGTGGGCGCGCCGCCTCCGTGTCCGCGAGGTAGTCGCCGTTCTCGCACTCGACGAAGAGGTCTTCGCCGATCTCGGCGCGAGCCATGAACTCGTGGTTGATCCCGCCGCCGATCTGGCCGGGGTCGGCCTCGACGACCACGTAGCGGAGACCGCACCGGTGAAGATGCGCTCGTACGCGTCATACATCACGTCGTAGGACCGGGCCATCCCCGCCTCATCGCGGTCGAACGAGTACGCGTCCTTCATGAGGAACTCGCGGACGCGGAGCAGGCCGAATCGCGGGCGGAACTCGTCCCGGTACTTCCACTCGACCTGGTACAGGTTCACGGGCAGGTCGCGGTACGAGGGTGCGTCGCCCGCGACGAGCGGCGCGACGATCTCCTCCTGCGTCGGACCGAGGAGCATCTCGCGGCCGTGCCGGTCGGTGAAGCGGAACAGGAGGTCTCCGTAGAGATCCATCGGCCCGATGTCTTCCACGACTCGGCCGGCAGGGTGATCGGCATCCGGATCTCCTGAGCGCCCGAAGCGTCCATCTCCTCGCGGACGATGGTTTCGATCCGGCGCATCGTGCGAACTCCGAGCGGGAGCGTCGTGTAGATGCCCGCAGCGACCTGCCGGATGAACCCGCCCCGGACCAACAGCTTGTGGCTCGCGACCTCGGCGTCTGCCGGATCCTCACGGAGCGTGGGCGCGTAGAGATCGGTGAGTCGCATGGGCCTGGAAGGATACCCGCGGCCGCGGGGCCGCCGTCAGGCCCTGGGCCACGTCGCCCGGGTTGCCGCGACGCGTCACCCGAGCCGCCGGACGGTACCCTCGAATGATCCAGCCGGGGTGGGAGCGAGACCCGGGCCGCAGCCTCGGTCCGCGTCCAGCGAGGAGTCGTCATGCGGGTACGGCCGGATCGTTCGAGCTTCGAGGTCGCTCGCTTCGTCGTGGCCGCTCGTCCCGGTGTGGACCGAGCTGCTCGCGGACGTCTCGACCCCGGTGGGCGTGTTCCCACGCCTCGCCGGCGACGGCCCTGGGATCCTGCTCGAGAGCGTGGAGCGCTCCGAGCGCTGGGGCCGGTACTCGTTCGTCGCCGGCGACCCTGCCGCCGTCGTGATCGTCGACCAGGACGGCCTCCGCGTGCAGGACGTCGCCCGACCCATGCCGACCGAGCCCGCACGACGGGCGATCCGCGCGCCGACCTCCGAGCCCTCGCCGAGCGCCTGCGCGCACCTCGCCTCGAGGGACTCCCCTCGCTCACCGGAGGACTGATGGGCTACCTCTCGTACGAGGCCGCGGGGCTGCTCGACGGCCATCCGGCGCCGCAGGGGCGACGCCCGGGCCCGCCGATCGGTCTGCTCGTCGTGGACCGCGCCGTCGTGTTCGACCACTGGCGACAGCGGCTTGCTCCTCGTCGCCCACGTGCCGAGCGGCGGCTTACGACGAGGGCGTCGCCGCGCTCGAGGACCTGGCCGCGCGCCTCGCCACGCCTGCCGCCCCGCGCCCGAGCCGCTCGACGGCGGAGCCCGCCTACCTCGACACCGCCGGCGAGCCGAACATGACGGACGAGCGCTACCGCGGAGATCGTGCGCGCGATGAAGGAGCACATCCTCGCCGGCGACATCTTCCAGGGCGTCCCGTCGCGCCGGCGTGTCCTTCCCCGCGACGTCGAGGCGGGTTCCCGATCTACCGGCGCCTGCGCGTCTCGAACCCGGCGCCGTACATGTTCTTCGTCCGGATGCTCGGCCTCGAGCTGGCCGGCTCCTCGCCGGAGCCGCTCGTCCGCGTCGAGGGCCGCACCGTCACGACCCGACCGATCGCCGGCACGCGCCCGCGCGGCGAGACCGAGCTGCGCGACCGCCTGCTCGAGCACGAGCTGCTCGCCGACCCGAAGGAGCGGGCCGAGCACGCGATGCTCGTCGACCTCGCTCGCAACGACCTCGGGCGGGTGTGCACGCCGGGCAGCGTCCGCCCGACCGAGCTCATGGTCGTCGAGCGCTTCTCGAAGGTCATGCACATCGTGAGCACCGTCGAGGGCGAGCTCGCCGAGGACATGCACCCGCTCGACGCGCTCGCGGTCACGTTCCCGGCCGGCACCGTCACCGGGCGCGCCGAAGCGCCGGGCGATGGAGATCATCGCCGAGCACGAGCCGACGGCTCGAGGCCCGTACGCCGGGGCGGTCGGCTACTGCACGTTCGCCGGCGACCTCGACTTCTGCATCACGATCCGCACGGCGGTCGTCGACGACGACGCATGGCTCACGTCCAGACCGGTGCCGGGGTCGTCGCCGACTCCGACCCGGAGGCCGAGCTTCAGGAGACGAAGAGCAAGGCCGCAGCCCTCCTGCCCGCGGTGCTCGAAGGAGGCGTCGACGATGATCCTCGTCGTCGACCACTACGACTCTTCACCTACAACCTCGTGCAGCTCGTCGAGAGCCTCGGGCACGAGACGCAGGTCGTGAAGAGCGACGCCGAGCCGGCGGACGCGCTCGTCGCTCGGAACCCGGCCGCCGTCATCCTGTCCCCCGGCCCCGGCCGCCCCGAGGACGCCGGCGTGTTCATGGACCTCCTCGGACTCCTGCCCGGCCGAGACGCCGATGCTCGGCGTGTGCCTCGGCCACCAGGCGATGGGGCTGGTCGCCGGCGGCCGCGTCGAGCGCGCGGCGCCCGTCCACGGCAAGTCGAGCCTCGTGTTCCACGAGGGCAAGCGGGATCCTCGACGGACTGCCGAACCCGTTCGAGGCGGGGCGCTACCACTCGCTCGTCGTCTTGCGCGAAGGCCTGCCCGAGGAGCTCGAGCTCACCGCGTGGAGCGAGGACGGGCTCGTGATGGCGACCCAGCACCGGGCGCTGCCGCGGTTCGGCGTGCAGTTCCACCCCGAGTCGATCCTCACGCCCGACGGGCCGAAGATCGTGCGCAGCTTCCTCGCGCTCGCACGCGGCTGAACCGCGGAACCTTCCCCCGTCACGCGCGTTCCCTATGTGATGACGCCCGCCACCGCGCCGAGCGCCGCCCGGAGCCTCGCCGGGACCGGCGGCCCCTCGCGTCTACGCCCGGTCGCCCGGCGCATCCTGCCGTTCCGGATCCGGCTGGCCATCGTGAACCTCCTCCTCGCTCCTCGGTGGATCGCTGAGCGCGGAACGATGGCGAGGAGCGCCATCGACCCCGCGGCGCTTCCGGGGTACGCATGGACGCTGGCGATCCATGCTTCGCCGCTGGAACGGGTCCCCGGAGCCGTGCGGCGCGAGCTGCAGCGCGGGAAGGAAGCGAACGTTCGCCTTGGCGCAGCGACCCTCGACGGCATCGTGGTCGAGCCCGGTCAGGTGTTCTCCTATCACCACGCGATGGGTCGTCCGAGCCGTCGCCGCGGGTTCCGTCGAGGGCTCGAGCTGCGAGACGGTCAGTGTGAGCAGTGGGGTCGGCGGCGGTCTCTGCCAGATCTCGAACGGTCTCTACTGGACGGCGGTGCGGGCCGGCATGCGGATCGTCGAGCGCCATCGTCACGGGCTCGACCTGTTCCCGGACCATCAGCGAACGGTCCCGTTCGGATGCGGTGCGACGGTGGTCTGGTGTCACACCGACCTCCGCTTCCAGAATCCCTTCGCGGTACCGGTGGTCCTGCGCACACGCGTCGACGACGGGAGCCTCACGTGCGTGCTGCGAACGGCCGACGACCCCGGCATCAGGGTCGAGGTGCGCGAGGTCGATCACCGGTTCTTCCGTGCGGGCACCGCCTGGATGCGCGAGAACCGACTCCTGCGCCGTATCACGCGCTCGGATGGGTCGGTGCTCGTCGACGAGGAGCTCGCGCACAACGTGGGCCGGGTCCTCTACGAGCCGACGCCGGAACAGCTGACATGTGGCGAGCGCTCGCCAAGGGTGCCCTGCTGACCGCGGCGGGCCGCATCCCTGGCGGCCCGCGCGCGTATCGGACGGTGACACGCGACTGGATGGGCACACAGGCGACGCACGTGGACAAGCTCGCGCGCGTCTGGCCCGGATACGTGCACGCATGGTGCTCCCTCGCCGGCCTCGAGCTCGACGGTGCCGATGTGTGGATCCACCGCGGGGGCTGGACGCCGTTCCCCTTCTTCGCGAACCACCTCGCCACGGGCAAGCCGGGGATCGTGACGAACGGTGAGGCTCGGATCCTGGACCGCTACCTCATCCCGGCCGTGAACGGTGCCCTCGGCTGCGAGCTCCCGGAGACACCGGGACTGGCTGCCCGCCGTCGGGCGCTCGAGCCCCTTCGCTGGGCGCCGAGTGCGCTCGCGGCGATCGAGGCGTTGGGCGGTCGGCTCGTGGAGGGCCCGGCCGGGCAGATCGCGCTACCGGACGCCTCGGTCGACCTCTGCCATTCCGGCGGCGCGCTCGAGCATCATCATCCGCAAGGGATCCGCTCGCTCCTCTTGGCGTGTCGGCGGATCCTTCGGCCAGGGGCGGTCATGTCCCACGTGGTGGACCATCGTGATCACCTGCACCACGCGGACCCGACGTGGCCGTTCCTCGCGCACCTCGCGCTGTCGCCAGGTCCGTACCGCCTGCTCTTCGGCCACTCCCTCCTGTACCACAACCGACTCATGCCCACGCAGGTCGCGGCGCTGTTCGAGGAGGCCGGGTTCGAGCCGATCGCGGTCCGGCGGATGATCCTCCCCTCGGGGCGGTACGTGGAGGGCGACCGCGAGGCGCTTGCCGGCGCGCCGGGCATCGAGCGCCACCGCCTCGCATCGACATCCCGCGATGCCTCGGACGCGGACCTGCGCACGGCCGCGGCCCATTACCTCTACCGCAACCCGGCCTAGCCCTCGTACGTGTCCTGCACGTTCCTCGGTGGGAAGCACCGCTGAGCCATCGGAGGCGCGTTTCGCGGGCTCGAAGCTGATCAGGCCCCGGAGGGTTCGGCGGCCTTCTCGGCGGCGACCTTGCGGGCCTCCGCAAGGAGCGCGGCGACGAGATCGGACTCGGGGACCTTCGCGACGACCTCGCCCCGGCGGACGATGAAGCCAAGGCCGTTGCCCGCCGCGATGCCGACGTCGGCCTCGCGTGCCTCGCCCGGGCCGTTCACGACGCAGCCCATCACCGCGACGCGCATCGGCACCGTGAACTTCTCGTGCTCGATCGCCTCGTTGACCTTCCGGGTGAGCTCGAGCACGTTCACCTCGGCCCGGCCGCACGACGGGCAGGCCACCAGGTCGAGCCCTCGCCTGCGCAGGCCGAGCGACTGGAGGATCCACGTGCCGGCCTTCACCTCTTCGACCGGATCGTCCGTGAGGCTCACGCGGATCGTGTCGCCGATCCCCTCAGCGAGCAGCGCGCCGATGCCGACCGCGCTCTTGATACCGCCCATCGGCATCGGGCCAGCCTCGGTCACGCCGAGGTGGAGCGGGTAGTCGCACTTCTCGGCCAGCTGCCGGTACGCCTCGATCATCACGTGGGGCTTCGAGTGCTTCACGCTGATCTTGATCTCGAAGAAGTCCTCGTCCTCGAGGATCCGCGCCTCGGCAAGGGCGCTCTCGACGAGCGCCTCGGGCGTGGGCGACCCGTAGCGCTCGAGCACGTCCTTCTCGAGCGACCCGGCGTTGACGCCGATCCGGATCGGTACGCCGCGCGCCTTCGCCTCGCGCGCGATCAGCCGAACCTTGTCGTGGTACTTGATGTTGCCGGGGTTGATCCGCAGACCCTGGATCCCGGCCTCGAGCGCGGCCATCGCGTACTTCCACTGGAAATGGATGTCGGCCACGACCGGCACCGTTGACTTCGCGGCGATCGCGCGCAGCGCCTCGGCATCCTCCCAGTGCGGGACGGCGACCCGGACGATGTCGACCCCGGCTGCCACCAGCGAAGCGATCTGCTGTAGCGTCGCGTCGATATCCGCTGTCTTCGTCGTCGTCATCGACTGCACGCTGACTGGCGCGTCGCCGCCGATCGGCACGCCGCCGAGATGGATCTGCCGGGTCTGCCTGCGCCGCACGGTCATCTGGCTACCAAGGCTACCGGCTCACTCACCGAACACGTGGAACAGGACCTGGCGCTCCTTCGGCTCGTCCATCTCGAACAGGATCAGCCGCTGCCAGCGGCCGAGCGCCGGCTCGCCTGCCATGACCGGGATCGCGTGTGAGCTCGCCGAGAGCAGCATCGACTTCACGTGCGAGTGGCCGTTGCGCCGCTCGTGTGATTCCTCGAGGTTCTGCGTCCGGCGATCGAGGTCGTCGTGGGCGTAGTAGACGTCCTCGGGCACGAGGTGCTGCATCCGGCTGCGGAAGTCCTGCATCGCGCCGTCCTCCCACTCGTTGACGAGCAGGGCACACGTCGTGTGCGCGCAGAACACGATCGCGGCGCCTTCGGTGACGCCCGAGTCCTTGATCGCGCGGCGGAGATCATCGGTGAGGTCGAGGTAGGCGTAGCGCTGCGGCGCAGCGACCTCGACGGTGGTGGTGACCGATCTCACGGTGCCCTCCTTGTCGTTGCGGCCGCGGGCGCGACCGGCAGCTCGAACGTGAACACGCTCCCCGCTCCGGCGGCTGCTCTCGGCCCAGATGCGGCCGCCGTGCGCTTCGACGACCGAGCGGGCGATCGCCAGGCCGATACCGGTCCCGCCATCCTTCTGCGAGCGGGCGGGGTCGACGCGGTAGAAGCGCTCGAACAGTCGCGGGAGGTGCTCGGGGGCGATACCAGGGCCGGTGTCGGCGACGTGGATGTCGACCGCACCGTTGTGCCGCTCGGCCGACACCGTGACGCAACCGCCTTCCGGCGTGAACCGCACGGCGTTGTCGAGCAGGTTGAACAGGACCTGGTGGATCCGCTCGCGATCGGCGAACACCGCCGGCAGATCCTCGGCCAGCCGATCGCTCGAGCGCGACCCCGCGGTCAGCGCGTGCGACCTCGATCTCGGACAGGACCTCGGTGACGAGCGGCGCGAGCGCGACCTGCTCACGCTGGAGCGGCACGTCGCCGGACTCGAGGCGCGACAGATCGAGGAGCTGGTCGACGAGCCGACCGAGCCGCTCGGACTGCGTGAGCATCACCTGGAGCGTTTCGGGCTCGGGCTGCTCGACGCCGTCGAGCAGGTTCTCCAGGTGTGCGCGCAGCGCCGAGATCGGCGTCTTCAGCTCGTGGGTGACGTTCGCGACCAGGTCGCGGCGCAGGCGCTCGAGCTGGTCGAGCTCGGCGCTCATCCGGTTGAAGGCCTGTGCGAGCTGCCCGACCTCGTCGCGTGAGCTCGTCGACACGCGCTGCGCGTAATCCCCGGTCTCCATCCTGCGCGCCGCTTGCGCCATGTCGCGGAGCGGCTGCGTCATCCCTCGCGCGACCCAGCGCGCGATGACGAGCGCGATCCCCGCGCCAAGCGCGCCTGCGAGGAGCAACTCCCACCAATGCTCCTCGATCGCGAACACGTGGAACCCCGCGCCGAGGATCAGGTACACGAGCACGATGGTCATCCCGACCGCGAACACGATGACCGAGCCGAGCTTCGCGCGGATCGTCGGGAGCCGCTCGCAGGAGCTTCACGTCAGACGGCCTCTTCCTCGCGGAAGGCATAGCCGACGCCGTGGACCGTGCGGATGAACCGGGTTCGTCCCCGTCCTGTTCCGAGCTTCCGCCTGATGCGCGCGACGTGCGAGTCGACGACCCGCCCGCCCGCGTAGTCGCGATAGCCCCAGACGCGGTCCATGAGCTGCTCACGGGTGAAGACCACCCCAGGCTCGCGCGCCAGCGTGAAGAGGATCTCGAACTCGAGCGGCGTGAGGGCGACCTCCTGCCCGTCGACGGTCACGCGCATGCCGGCCGGCATCGATCGCGAGCCCGTCACGCTCGAGCGGCCGAGCCGGCGGGGCGACCTCGAGGGCCGCCGCCCGCTCCACGCGTCGGAGGATCGCACGCACCCGCACCGCGAGCTCGCGCAGACTGAAGGGCTTCGTGAGGTAGTCGTCGGCGCCGACGGCGAAGCCGGCCACCTTGTCGGCCTCCTCGGTCCGCGCGGTGAGCATGAGCACCGGCACCCACCGCTCGCGCTGGATCACTCTGCACACCTCGAGCCCGTCCATCCCGGGGAGCATGAGATCCAGCACGACGAGGTCGGGGCGGGACTCGCGTCACAGACCCGGATCGCCTCCGGGCCGTCACCGGCGACGAGGACCTGGTACCCCTCGCTCTCGCAATCGGGCGCGGACGGCCTCGGCGATCGCCTCTTCGTCGTCCACGACGAGCACGGTGCGGACTCACGGACCCATCGTATCCGCAGGTCGTGACGGTCCTCCGGGCGAGGTGTTGAGAAGTTGTGGCGGTGCGCCTACGGGTCGAGCGAGATGGGCTTCACGATGTCCAGGTAGATGATCGAGACCGTGAAGACGATGAAGAACGCGGCTACGGCGACCGAGATCGGGATCACCTTGCGCATGTCCACAGCCCTGCCGCGCACCTTCTCGACCGCGAGCACCGCGAGGTGGCCGCCGTCGAAGGGCGGCAACGGCAGCAGGTTCAAGAAGCCGATGAAGACGTTCACGATGGCGAACAGGAACAGCAGGTCGCCCGCGTTCCCGCCGGATGCCGTCTGACTCGCGAGCTGACCGATCCCCACGACGCTCGCTGGGTCGGTCGTCTCGCGGGGCGCGTCGGTGAACACCAGCCGCAACACCCGACCGACGCCCTCGGGCCCGAAGATGCGCGCGAGGTTATGGACGGTGTCACCGAGCGAGTCCCCGACGAGCCGCGCACCGCCGATGACGAGCCCAGGATGCCCGTCCCCTCGCGTGCCCAGCCGAGGATGACGCCGATCCGGCCGACCTGCCTTGCCCTCGACCGTCGCGAGCACCGGCACGAGCGTGACCCTGAACCGTCTTGCCGTCCCGCTCGATGACGAACGGCACCGGCTCCCCGACGTGCTCACGCGTGTACCCCACGAGCTGCTCGTCTGTCGGATCTTGGATGCTCGCCGATCGCGACGATCCGGTCGCCGGGCTGCAGGCCCGCGGCGGAGGCTGGTGACTTCGATGCCGTCGAGGGTCGGTGCCACGGCGTCGATCAGCGGGCTGTTCGAGACCGGTCGTCCGACGAACCCGAGCCAGAGCGCGAAGAGCACGAACGCGAGCACGAAATGCGTCGCCGGCCCCGCCACGATCACGAGCGCACGCTGCCAGATCGGTTTCGCCCCGAACGTTCGCGGGGCGTCCTCGGGAGCCACGGTCTCGTATGGGTTCATGCCGGCGATCTTCACGTAGCCCCCGGCGGGGATCCATTTGACGCCGTACTCGGTCTCGCCGCGTCGAGTCGACCAGATCCGCGGGCCGAAGCCCACGAAGAACTCGGTCACCTTGATGCCGAATCCGCTTCGCGACACCGAAGTGCGCGAGCTCGTGGACGACGATCACCAGGACGAGGGCGACGAAGAAGCCGACGGCGCCGAACGTGCCTGCCATCAGTGTCGCTCCGGTCAACGGGTCTCGATGATCTCGGCCGCGCGGTGGCGGGCCCAGGCGTCAGCTCGCTCGAGGCTGACGACCGAGACCACCGACGAGGGCACCTCGTGCTCGTCGACCACGGCCGTGACGACCTCCACGATGCGCGTGAGCGGGATCTTGCTCTCGAGGAAAGCCATGACCGCGACCTCGTTCGCCGCGCTCATGACCGCGGGGAAGGTCAGTCCGAGCTCGCCGACGCGGTAAGCCAGGTCGATCGCCGGGAAGGCCTCGCGGTCCACCGGCTCGAACGTGAGCTTGCGGTCGGTGAGCGGCACGGGTTCGACGCCGGTCGGCAGCCGCTCCGGCCAGCCGAGCGCGAGCTGGATCGGCAGCTTCATGTCCGGCACCGCGAACTGCGCCGTCATCGATCCGTCCCGGAACTCGGCGATCGCGTGGACGATGCCCTCCGGGTGGATCGACGACGTGGAGCTGCGAGTAGTCGAGGTCGAACAGGTAGTGCGCCTCGATCACCTCGAGGCCCTTGTTCATCAAGGTCGCCGAGTCGATCGTGATCTTCGGGCCCATCACCCACACCGGGTGCGCGAGGGCCTCCTTGACCGATGCCTTCGCCAGCTCGGTCGTGCGTCCAGCCGCGGAACGGCCCGCCCGAGCCCGTCAGGATCACGCGCTTCACGTCCTCGCGTCGCTCGCCGCGCAGGCATTGCGCGAGCGCCGCGTGCTCCGAATCCACGGGGACGAGGCGCTCGGGCTCGCCCTTGATGAGGTCCAGGACCAGCTCGCCCCCGATCACGAGGCTCTCCTTGTTCGCGAGCGCGAGCGTCTTGCCCGCCTGCAGCGTGGCGAGCGTCGGCGTCAGGCCGGCCGAGCCGACGAGCGCGTTCAGCACCATGTCGGCCTCGCTCTCGCGGGCGAGGGTCTCGGCCGCCTCGGGACCGACGAGCATCTCGACCCCGCGGATGTTGACGAGCTTCTCCTTGAGGTCGCGCGCTGCCTCCTCGTCGGCGATCGCGACGTAGGGCGGCAGGAACTCGCGGATCTGGCCGATCAGCAGCTCCTGGTTCGTGCCGGCGGAGAGCCCGACGACCTTGAATCGGTCGGGATTCCGCCGCACGACGTCCAGAGCCTGCGTCCCGACCGATCCGGTCGACCCGAGGATCACGAGCGTGCGCATCGAAGGAAGAGTACCCCGCGTCCCCGCAAAGCCGCTCAGCGGGCGCGAGCCCCGGTCAGGACAGGATCAGCCGCAGGTACAGGAACGCCGCCGGTGCGACGAACAGCATCCCGTCGATGCGGTCGAGCACACCGCCGTGTCCGGGCAGGATGCTCCCCATGTCCTTGATGCCGAGATCCCGTTTCACCAGGGACTCTGCCAGGTCGCCGAGCGGCGCGAAGAGCGCCACCACGACCGCGAGTCCGACGGCCCGCGGGATCGTGTCGAGCAGGTCCACGGCCGGCGCGACCACGCCGACGGCGACCGCGACGACGACGAGCGTCGCCCCGATCGCCCCCTCCCAGGACTTCTTGGGCGACACGCTCGGCGCGAGGGGTCGGCTCCCCCAGAAGTAGCCGACGGCGAACGCTGACGCGTCGTACGCGACGGTCAGGCCCAAGATGGCGAGCACAAGGCTCGAGCCGTCGCCGAAGGGCAGGACCGTGAGGACGTACCCCGCGAACATGGGGATCCACACGACGCCGAGCACGGTGAGTCCGATGTTCGACACCACGTTGCGCCGGTGCTGGGCAGGAACGGTCATGTACCAGAGGAAGGACGCGATCACCCCAAGGGCTGCGACCGCGAGCATGGCCGACTCGCCTCGGTAGTACCCGGCCGCGAGGACCAGGCCACCCGAGACGAGCCCGAGCGCGGTCGCCGGCTGGTAGTGGCGCTTCTGGAGCGCGAAGTAGAACTCGCCCTGGGCGATGAGGACCACGACGCCCGCGACGAGCGCGAAAACTCCGGGCCCGATCGCGATGGCGCCGACCGCGAGCGCGGCGAGCACGATCCCGGTGAGGAACGCGATCTGCACGTTGCGGCCGGGCGCTCGACGCTCGGCGTCCGGGCCGACCTCGACCGTGGTGGGCTCCTGCCAGCTCGGCCCGCCGAGGCCCTCGGCTCCGACGCGCACGGTGCGCATCGAGGGCTCGGCCTCTTCGCCCTCCAACGGTCCCGCCTCGTCGCCGACCGGCGCGAGGAGCTCCTCGATCCCGGCGTCCGGCTCGGTGTCGAAGCCGGTCGCCCCGGGCTCGGCGGTCTCGGCCACCTCACTTCGGACCGACTCGGCGAAGTGCTCGGCCGCGGCCTCCAGGTCTTCGGCCGAGGGCGCCGTCTCGGGCTCCTCGATAGGCTCCTCGATGGGTTCCGCGACCCCCTCGAGCGACCCTTCGTCCTCCTGCGAACCGCCCGGCAGGTCGAGGTACGGCGCGGGGGCCTGCTCGCGCTCGGAGGAGATCGCGTCGCCGAGATCGACCTCCTCCTCGTCCTGCTCCGCGAACAAGAAGGCCTCGATCCCCTCCTGGTCCTGCTCCTGCCCCTCTTCGGACCACGAGGGCGAAGCCGGCTCGGGCGGGGCGAACAGCGCCTCAGGTTCGGCCGGCTCCTCGGGCCCCGGGGGTTCCTGCGTCACGGGCTCCGGCGACGCACCCGCCTCGGTCGGCTCGAGGGGGGCAGGCGGCTCCCCCGCGGGAGGAACGGCCGCTGGCGGCTCCGGGGTCACGGGTGGCGCCGCATCCGGCTCGGCGTTCTCCGGCCAGTCGACGTCCTGGATGGGCGCGAAGAACTTGTCCAGATCCTCGAACAGGTCTTCCCGGTCCTCGCGGTCCTCGCCTTCGCCCACCTAGATCTCCTTCAGCTCCTGCTCCTTGTGCGCCACGACCTCGTCGATCAGTGCGACGTGCTTGTCGGTGAGCTTCTGCAGCTCCTTCTCCGACCGGACGAGGTCATCTTCTGGGATGCCGCCCTCGCGCTCAAGCCTCTCGAGCCCTTCCTTCGAATGCCGACGGATGTTCCGAACGGCGACCCGCCCCTCCTCACCCCGGTGGTGAACGAGCTTGATGAGGTCCTTGCGCCGTTCCTCGGTGAGTGGCGGGAAGCTCAAGCGGATCACCTGGCCGTCGTTCGAGGGCGTGATCCCGATATCGCTCGCTTGGATCGCCTTCTCCATCGCCGAGATCGCGCTCTTGTCGAAGGGCTGGATCACGAGCGTCCGAGGCTCAGGGACCGAGAACGACGCGAGCTGCTGGATGGGTACCTGCGTACCGTAGTAGTCCACCACCAGCCGCGACAGCAGCGCCGGTGTGGCGCGACCCGTTCGGATCCCCGCCAGCTCCTCCTTCAGCACGGACAGAGCCTTGTCCATCTTGTCCGCCGCGTCGGCGAGGGCCGTCTCGATCGTCACCTCACACCTCCGTGGACGAGGGTCCCGATCGGCTCGCCCGAGACCGCGCGTCGGATGTTCCCCGTTTGCCCGAAGTCGAACACGATGATCGGAAGCTGGTTCTCCATACACAGCGAGATCGCCGTCGCGTCCATGACCGCGTACCCCTCGCGCAACACGTCGAGGTACTCGATCGACTCGAACCGCTCGGCCGTCGGATCCACGTGCGGGTCTGCCGTGTAGACGCCGTCGACCTTCGTCCCCTTCAAGATCGCCTGCGCCCCGATCTCGAGGGCGCGTTGCGCCGCCGTCGTGTCGGTCGAGAAGAACGGCGCCCCGATCCCGGCCGCGAAGATGACGATACGGCCCTTCTCGAGATGCCGGATGGCGCGGAGCGGGATGTAGGGCTCGGCCACCTGTGCCATGTGGATCGAGGTCTGCACGCGGGTCGGCACGTGGATCTTCTCGAGCGCGTCCTGAAGAGCGAGGGCGTTCATCACCGTGGCGAGCATGCCCATGTAGTCGGCCCGAGCCCGGTCGATCCCCGGAGCCTGCCGGCCCCGGAAGATGTTGCCGCCGCCCACGACCACCGCGGTCTGCACGCCGAGGTCGATGACGTCGGCGAGCTCTCGCGCGAGCAGGCCCGTGGACTCCGTGGAGATGCCGTATCCGGTGTCCAACGGCGCGAAGGCATCTCCCGAGAGCTTCAGGAGGACCCGGTGGTACAGGGGCCGGGTCGTCTGCTCCGCCGCCTGCTCGCCGTCACCCATGCGCGGTCCTAGCCTAGTCCAGTTCCTCGCCCAGCCGATACCGGACGAATCGCCGGACCGCGACCTTCTCGCCCACCTTCGCGCCCACCTCGTCCAGGAGCTGCTGGATCGTCCTCGTGTCGTCCTTCACGTACTTCTGGTCGAGCAGGACGGTCTGCTCGTAGAAGGCCTTCATCTTGCCCTCGACGATCTTCGGGACCACGTTGTCGGGCTTGCCCATCTCCTTCGCCTGAGCTTCGAAGATGTGGCGTTCGTGCGCCACGACCTCGGCCGGGACCTCCTCGCGCGCCACGTACCGCGGCGCGGACGGGCTCGCGATGTGGAGCGCGACGTCCTTCACGAGCTGGCGGAACCCGTCCGTATTCGCGACGAAGTCCGTCTCGCAGTTCACCTCGACGAGGACACCCACGGTGTTGTTGAAGTGGATGTACGAGTCGATGAGGCCCTGGTTCGCCGTCCGGCTGGCACGCTTGGCCGCCGAGGCGAGATCCTTCCGCCGCAGGAGCTCGACGGCCTCGTCCATGTCGCCGTCGGACTCCTGCAGGGCCTTCTTGCAGTCCATCATCCCCGCCCCGGTCATCTCCCGGAGCTCCTTCACCTGCTCTGCGCTGATGTCGACCATCGGGCGTGTCAGCTCTCTTCCCGGATCGGATCGGCCTCGGTCGCAGGGGCGTTCGCCCCCGTCTCCCCGCCGCTCGGCACCGGCTCCGGGGCGGGCTCGGGCGCTGCGAGCCTCGGCGGGCTCGATGCGCCTCAGGGCGCGGCGCTCGAGGGGCGGCCTCAGCGCGGCTGGGCTCGGCGGCGGCGAGCGGCTCGGGCTCGGCGTGGGGACCGGCTCGGGCTCGGGTGGGGTGACCGGCTCGGGCTCGGGCTCGATCTCGGGCCCGGTGGCGCGCGTGACCATGGCCTCGCGTCCCTCCTGACGGCCCTCAGCGAGGGCGTCGGCGATGATCCGGGTCACGAGCGAGACCGAGCGGATCGCGTCGTCGTTGCCGGGGATCACGTAGTCGACCTCGTCCGGGTCGCAGTTCGTGTCCACGATCGCGATGACCGGCATGCCGAGCTTGCGCGCCTCGTTCACCGCGATCTGCTCCTTCTTCGTGTCGATCACGAAGATCGCATCGGGGAGCCGGTCGAGGGCCTGCATGCCGCCGAGGTTGCGCTCGAGCTTGTCGGCCTCGTGCCGCAGACGGATCGCCTCCTTCTTCGGGAGGAAGTCGAACGCTCCCGTCGCGCTCCATCTCGCGGAGCTCGCGGAGACGCACCAGCCGCCGCGACACCGTCTGGAAGTTCGTGAGCATCCCGCCGAGCCACCGGGTCGTCACGTACGGCATGCCGACGCGGACGGCGTTGTCGGAGATGACCTCCTGCGCTTGCTTCTTCGTGCCCACGAAGAGCACGACCCCGCCGCGACGGCCAAGATCCCTCGCGAACGCGTGGGCTGCCTCGAGGCCGGTCAGGGTCTTCTCGAGGTCGATGATGTAGATCCCGGAGCGCTCCCCGTACAGGAACCGACCCATCTTCGGGTTCCAGCGCCTCGTCTGGTGCCCGAAGTGGACGCCTGCTTCGAGGAGCTCCCGCCTGGTGACGACAGGCACGGTGCTTCCTCCTTCCGGTTGTCCCTCCGCTCGGCTCGTCCCGCCCCGGCCTGGCCTTCCGACCAGGACCCCGGTGAGCGGTCCCCGAGCGTGTGTGCTCGACGCGCATCGCGCCGGCGGCGGGCAGTCTAGCAGCGCAGATGCTTCCGGAACGACCGCAGGCGCGTATCAACCTAGCGGCGGCGGACCCTCACCCGCTGCTCGGGTATCTCGTCTTCGATCGACATCAGCCGGAAGGCGAAGGCAGCCAGGAACGACAGGTGCACGTACGTGCACACGAGCGCGTACACCCATGCCGCCGGGGTCGGGTTGACGCCGAGGAGGGCTCCGCCCGGCGCGAGCGCGACCAAGATCGGCAACGTGAGGAAGATGTAGAGCATGCACATCAGCAGGTGGCGGCTCCCGGGGAGGAGCGCGGCGCGCGCTCCCCTGCGAACGACGTCGTAGAGAGGCCGGCCGGGCTCCCGGAGCGCCACGACCGGGGCGAAGACGAACAGGAACAGCGCCGCGACCAGCGTGAGGACCGAGGCGAGGAAGCCCAGCCCGGCTCCAAGGATCGGCAGGATGACGCTGCCGCTCACCATCATCGCGAGCGTGAGCAGATTCACCGCGATGGCCACCGGCACCACACGGACGCCGCGCCCCAGGGTCTCGCCAACCGAGCCTTCGCCCTCGTAGATCCGCACGATGAGAGCGGTGACGAGCGCGAGGAGCACGGATCGCACCAGCAGGAACGCCGTCGCCGCGATGAAGCCCATCGGTCCGAACCCGTAGATCGTCACGCCATTCAGGGCGTCGAAGTACGTGCTGATCGGTGGGAGCGCCAGCAGGTTCACCAGCCGGGCGGTCGGCCCCTCGAGCCCGAGGGCGACGAGCGCGAGCCACAGCACGAGCAGGAGCGCGAACGAGCTCAGCAGCACGAGCGCCGAGGAACCGATCGTGATGAACCCGCGCCCGACGGCCCGGCCGATCGAAGGCCATCCGGAGTCTGCGGGCGGGCGGGACAGCCAGCCGAGCACACCGGGCGCGGGCGGGCGCTCGGTCTTCTCCGCCGCGGCCCGGGCGGGCACCGCGCGGGTGCCGGTGGTCGCACCGGTGGTCGCGGGTGGCGTCCGGTAGCCAGCGGGCTTCTTCCGCTTGCGGCTCACGGCTCCTCCCCCTCGGTGTCATCGGCAGGCTCGATCTCCCCGTCCCGGGTGAACGCCGGGGCGAACCTCGAGCGCAGGAGACGGAATGGGACGAGGATGACCGCCCCCGCGATGAGGAAGGCGACGGCGAACGCACCGAGGAGCCGTGCGGGATCGGGGACGGTCGGCGAGACGACGCGTTCGAGCGCGCCCTCGGGGTCGTGCTCGAACGCGATGAGACCGGGTTGCTTCCCGCCCTTGGCGACCACGACGACCTCGGATGACAGCGCTATCTGACCCACGAGTCCCTGCGTCGCCGGGCTCTCGAAGACCAGATCACCCGTCGTGGCATCGAATGCCGTGAGCCGTCCGTCGTTCAGACCGACGACCACGTACGACCCCACGACCACCGGCGAGCTACGGACGATGAGGTCGTTCATCTGATGCTCCCAGTCGCGGCTGCCGTCCCTCGCATCGAGGTGGTAGATGCCGCCCGAGGCGTCGGCGATGGACACGGCTCCCGACCCGAGGGCCGGTGCACTCACGGGCGAGAAGAGCGTCAGGGTGAGCGCGTCCCAACGGACCGCGCCGTCCGTCGAGACGAGTCCCCGGACGAGCCGGTCTGCCGAGCCGAACACGACCATCCCGTTCCCCGCCGAGACGGCCGAGATCGCGATCGCGCCGGCCTGGGGCGAGAAGCTCCAGTGACGCTGCCCGGTCTCGAGGTCGAGCGCGAGGACCTGGGCCTGACGCCCATCGTCGTCGCGCGCGACGACGACCACGTTGCCGTCCGCGACCGCCGGCGGCGACTCGACACGGCCGATCGCCTTGCCCGTCCAGGTGACGGCGCCGGTCGCGAGTTCGACCGCGGAGACGTTACCCTCGTCGTCGCCCACGAACGCGCGGTCGCGGTCGATCGTGACGCCGCTGCGGCTCGTGCCCTCGAGTGGTGTCCGCCATAGCTCCGAGCGGCCTGCGACGTCGACGGCGACGAGCTCGCTCACTTGCACCGCCTCGTCGCCACCGGTCGCGCCCGCCGAGGTCGAAGGGGTCGGGGATGCCGAGGGGGTCGCCGGACGCCCCGGTGTCGCTGTCCTCGAGTGGCCCGTCGAGGTAGACGAGCACGGTGCGCTTCCCCAGCACCCCAAGGGCCGGCATCGACAGTGGCCCACCGCTCCGCGGGATCTGCCACACGAGATCGCCGGTCCCAAGGTCGAGCGCGTAGACCGCGCGCTCACCGACCGCGATCGCCGTGTCGCTCGAGATGACCGCGCCCGAGAGGACGCCCTCGGGCGGGGTGAACCGCCACACCTCACGGTACGGAGGCAGGGGCGCCTCGGCGGCCGTGCCCGGGTGCCCGGGGCCACCCTGGAACTGCGACCACTGCACGCCCCCACCCTCACTCGCGAGCGCCGGCCATACGGCCAGGAACGTGAGCACGAGCGCCGCCAGCGCGGCGCGGAGGGAGGATCGGACGGGGTTCGAGCGCAGGCGGGCCATCCTCGGTCGCGGGCGCACATCCTAGCGCCGGACCCGGGGCGGCGACCGGCGCTCGGGGTGTCGGTCAGGCCTCCCCTTCGCCGGATCGCCGGAGGGTTGCCTACGGAGCCGTCAGGTCTGGGCCGAGGTGGATGAGGTCCGCGAGGGGAAGCGCAGCGAGGACCTCGAGCGGGTCGAGGTATGCGCCGTCGAGCCTCACGCCGAAGTGCAGGTGGGGCACGACGGCTCCTGGATGCCCCTGCCCCGTGAGCCCGATCCGCGCGCCCCCTGCGACGACGTCCCCCTTGCGAACGAGCGCCGCCGAGACCCACGAGCACGTGCTCTGCAGCCCTCCGCCGTGATCGAGCGTGATGAACAGCTGGCCACCCACCTTGCCGGCGAAGCTCACCGTCCCCGCCTCCGGTGCCAAGATCGGTGTGCCGACCGACGCGGCGATGTCGATGCCGCGATGCCCGGCGCCGTACGGATCCTCCGGCGGGTCGAAGTCCTGGATCACCGGACCGACGACCGGCCATGCCCATCCCTGTGCCGCAAGCGCACCCGCAGCCACCGCGGGCATCGACGCCCCCGGCCCACGATGCCACACGCTCGCGGGCGCCGAGTCCTGCGCGGGCAGCAGGGCGAGCACGAGGGGAAGCACCAGGCATCGGATCGGAGCCATCGGACCTCCGTTCGTCGAGGAGCCCGACGCTACCGTCCCAGGTGGAGCCGGTCTGTGAGATCGGTCACACGCGACGAGGGGGCGGCGTCACTCGGTCTCGACGAGCTGCAGCCTGAGCTGACCGACGGCCTTCGTGTGGATCTGGCAGACGCGGGACTCGGTCACACCGAGGACGTCGCCGATCTCGGCGAGGGTGAGGCCCTCGAAGTAATAGAGGGTGACCACGATCTTCTCGCGCTCGGATAGCGAGTTGATCGCGGCGGCGAGCAGGCCCCGGGTCTCCTGGCCCTCGAGCCCGGTGGTCGGGTCGACCGTGCGGTCGGCGAGCGTGTCCATGAGCGAAACGTGTTCGCCACGGTCGCTGCCGACGGCGAGCAGCTCGTCGAGCGCGAGCACCGATACGAAAGAGATCTGGTTGATGACGTCGTGCAGCTCGCCGAGCGTCACGCCGAGGCGCTCGGCTACCTCCCGCTCGCTGGGGGCTCGCTTCAGCATCGATTCGAGGTCCGCGTATGCCTTCTCGATCTCGCGGGCCTTGAAGCGGACCGAGCGCGGAACCCAATCCATCGCACGGAGCTCATCGATGATCGCGCCCTTGATCCGGGGGATCGCATAGGTCTCGAACTTGTTGCCGCGCGCCGGCTCGAACTTCTGGAGGGCATCGATGAGCCCGAACATGCCGTACGAGACGAGGTCGGCTTGCTCGACGGTCGCAGGGAGCCCGCTGGCGACGCGGCTCGCCACGTACTTCACGAGCGGGGCGTAGTGCAGGATCAGCCGTTCGCGAGCTGCGGCGGAGTCCGTGGACTTGAAGTCGTCCCAGAGCGCTCGCAGCTCCTCGGCCGCTGCGTCGGCCTCCACCACGGGTGCGGCCGCCTGGGCCGGCTTGCGCTTCGGCGGCGCGGGAGCCTTCGCGGGCTTGCCGCGAGCCTTCGCGGGCTTGCCGCTCGCCTTCGTAGCCTTCCCGGCCTTGGAGGACGCCTCGGTCGCCTTGGTCGCCTTCGGGGGCGCGGGGGACTTCGCCGTCCTCGGCATCAGGCCCTCGGGTGGCTCTGCCGGTAGGCGTCGAACAGACGCGTGCGGGACACGTGCGTATACCGCTGCGTGGTCGCCACGCTGGCGTGGCCGAGCAGCTCCTGTACCGCTCTGATATCCGCCCCTCCTTCGAGCAGATGGGTCGCGAACGAATGTCGCAAGGTATGCGGCGTCACGCTCCGACCCCCCAGCGTGAGCTCGCCGTATCGTCCCACAAGGCGACGGATGTCGCGCGTACCGATCGGTCTTCTCCTGCGGTTGAAGAACGCGTACGTCGAGCCGTCCGACAGCTCCCTGCGCCCGTGCCGGAGGTACACCTCGAGCGCGTCGCGCGCGGGATCCGAGAGCGGGACCTCGCGCTCCTTCGAGCCCTTGCCCATCACCGTGACCCGGCCGCGGACCAGGTCCAGCCGATCGACCGTCAGCCCTGCGACCTCGGCGACGCGCAGGCCGGAGCCGTACATCAGCTCGAGCACCGCACGATCGCGCTGCGCGATCGCGCGCTCGAGCGGCGTGGCCTCCGGTGGGGTGGCCGGGGTCTCGACGAGCTCGGCCGCCTCTTTGGGGCGAAGGACGCTCGGCAGGCGGTTCGCGACCTTCGGCCGCCCGAGGAGCGCCGAGGGGTCGCGCTCGACGCGACCGCGGGCCACGGCCCATCGGTAGAAGGTGTGGATCGCCCCGACACGGCGCGCGATGGACGAGCGTGCGTAGCCGAGCGTGGCCTGCTGCGCGAGGAACCTGCGGAGCTGCGGGTACGTGACCGAGGCGAGCGTTCGGTGTTGGCGCGCGAGGAACACCGCGAGCTGCGTGAGGTCGCGTCGATAGGCCGCGACGGTGTGCTCGGACAATCGTCGCTCGAGCGCGAGGTGATCGGCGAACGCTCGGACGAGCGCCTCGTCGTCGGGATGGGGAAGGTCGTCGCGGGCCGGCATCGTCCTCGGGTGTCGTGGGGGCCGGCCTTCTTGTACCAACGGGACGCGGGCGGTGCAAGCGTCCGGCCGAACGGGTCCCCGGCAGCCCCGCCGCCGCTACGATGCCGCGATGGACCTGGAGGCCAACCTCGACCTGGTCGTGACGGCGGGCCTCGGCGACAACAGCTACCTGCTCACGTCCGGCGACGAGGCCGTGGTCGTGGATCCCCAGCGCGACGCGGGACGGGTGCTTGCCGCGGCCGACACCCGGGGCGTACGCGTCCGCTCCGTGCTCGAGACGCATGTCCACAACGACTACGTCTCCGGCGCCGCCGAGGTGCGCTCGGCCACCGGGGCCGAGATCTGCGGACCGGCACACGCCGGCTACGCCTTCGGGTTCCGTCCGCTCGTGGAGGGCGCCGAGATCCGGATCGGCGACCTGCTCCTGGTCGCGCTCGAGACACCCGGGCACACGCCCGAGCACACCTCGTACGCCGTGCACGTTCCCGGTGTCGAGGCGCCCGTCGCCGTCTTCTCGGGCGGCAGCCTGATCGTCGGGAGCGCGGGTCGCACGGACCTCCTCGGGCCGCAACAGGCCGAGCAGCTCGCACGCGCGCAGTTCGCGACGCTGCGTCGGTTCCTCGCGATGGGGGATGACACGCTGCTGCTTCCGACGCACGGCGCCGGCTCGTTCTGTGCAAGCGGCCCGCCGCATGACGAGCGGACCTCGACGATCGGGCGCGAGCGCGCCTCGAACCCCGCCCTGCGCGCGCCCGACGAGGCGATGTTCATCGACGAGCAGCTGACCGGCCTCCTCGCGTTCCCCACCTATTACGCTCAGATGGCTCCGATCAACCGCGCCGGGCCCGAGGTGCTCGGCGGCGTCCCCCCGATCCCACCTCTCTCCCCCTCCGAGGTCGAGGCTGCCGTGGCCCACGGCGCTCGCCTCGTGGACGCGCGGGAAGGTTCGGCGTTCGCGCAGGCCCATGTGCCGGGCTCGCTGAACGTGCCGCTCGAGGAGTCGTTCGCCAGCTACGTGGGCTGGCTCGTGCCTTTCGACGCGCCGCTGGTCCTCGTCGTGCCGGGAGCCTCGGGCAGGATCGAGGCCAGGACCCAACTGTTCCGGATCGGCTACGACCGGGTCCTCGGGTTCCTCGACGGTGACGTCGACGCCTGGAGGGCATCGGGTCGACCCGTGTCGTCCTATCCCGTGGCGAGCGTCGACGAGCTCGTAGCTGCGGCCCGCGACGATCCGGGTCGCGTCCTCGACGTGCGCCAGCACGCCGAGT
Source organism: uncultured Actinomycetes bacterium (assembly GCA_963708985.1). Classification (GTDB taxonomy): domain Bacteria; phylum Actinomycetota; class UBA4738; order UBA4738; family HRBIN12; genus HRBIN12. The sequence goes on along the minus strand of CAVPUQ010000008.1, from coordinate 298,455 downwards.
GGGACGCGGGGCACGTGCCCGGGAGCAGCCACCGCTTCGTCGGCGACCTGCCATCGCACCTTGACGAGTTCGTCGGCGCCGCCCCGATCCTCGTGACGTGCGCGAGCGGCTACCGCTCGTCGATGGCCGCGAGCCTGTTGCACTCGGCGGGTGGCGCGGTCCGGCTGGTGGCGAGCGGCGGCGTGCCGGACGCACTGCGGCGCATGCGCTGACCCACCCCTACCGGGTCGCCCCGACGGCCGCGAGCGTCGCCTCGAACCGTCCACCGACGTTCCGCACGAGGCCTCGCATCTCGAGCTGCATGAGGAGCGTGAGCGCATCGGCGAGACTCACCCGGAGCTGCCTGGCGACGCGGTCCGGGAGCGTCGGCCCGGTGAGGGCCTCGAGCGCCGCGAGCTCGGCGAGGGTCAGGTCGAGCGGCGGTCCGTTCGACGCGGCGTCGAGGCCGAGATCCTCGAGGAGATCCTGCGCCCCTCGGATCATCGTGGCGCCGTCGCGGATCAGCTTGAGAGGCGCTTTGCAGAGCGGGTTGTTCAGCGCGGCCGGAACGGCGAACACGTCGCGGCCGAACTCGAGCGCGTGGGACCCGGTGATGAGGGAGCCGCTGTCATCCTCACCCTCGACGACCACGGCGGCCCGACAAAGGCCCGCCACGATCCTGTTCCGCGCCGGGAACCGGAACGGCTGCGGAGGAACGCCCGGTGGGTACTCGCTCACGATCGCGCCCACACGCCGGATCCGCTCGAGCAGCGCGCGGCTCCCCCGCGGGTAGGACGCGTCGATCCCACTCCCGAGCACCGCGACCGTGAGCCCGCGCTCGAGCGCGCCTTCGTGCGACGCGGCGTCGATCCCGCGGGCGGCCCCACTCACGACCGTGATGCCGGCCGCCGCGAGCCCTCGCCCGATCGCCCGCGCCAGCTCGCGCCCGAGATCCGTGCATCGCCGCGACCCGACGACCGCGATCGCGCGGTGGACCTCGGGGAGCGCTCCTCCCACGACGAAGAGCGCGAACGGCGGGTCGTGGATCGTCCGGAGCTGCGGAGGGTACTCGGGGTCGTCCCAGACGATGGTTCGCGCGCCGCACGCCTCGAGCGCGAGGGCGATCCGATCGGACCGAAGGACGTGGACGAACCGCCGGTCCTCCTCGCTGCCGAGCCCGCCTTGAGCGACGAGACGGACGCAGACGCTCGCCCTCCCCGCCTCCGCCGCGACGGGAAGGAGCGTTCGGGGGCGGAGTCCCGCGAGCGCAGAGAGCACGAGCGCTGCCCGCCGCTCCTCCGGACCGGCGGTGAAGCCGTCTGGCCACGTCGGCCACGGGTCGCGCGCCCGCTCAGCCGACATGCGCGAGCGTCTCCTCGGCGAGGTTCATGCGGTAGGCGAGCGCTTCGGAAACGTGCTCCGGGCCCACCAGGTCGGCACCGTCGAGGTCGGCGATCGTTCGAGCCACCTTCAGCGCGCGGTCGAAACCTCGGCCCGTGAGCGCCATCCCGTCGACGGCCTGAGCAAGCAGGTCCCATGCCGGCTTGCTCACGCCGGCGATCCGCCGCGCCAACGGTCCGGGAAGCTGCGCGTTGCACGGGTAGCCGAGCGAGGAGTAGCGCCGGCGCTGCCGTGCCCGAGCCCGCTCGACCCGTTGGCGGATCGAGGCCGAGGACTCGCCCGGCTCCTCGCCCAGCAGCTCCTGCTTCGACAGGCGCGGGACGACGAGCTGGATGTCGATGCGATCGAGGAGCGGACCCGAGAGCTTCTGCCGGTACGACTGGAGGCGATGCTCGGGGCAGTCGCATCGACGGCGCGGGTCGCCGAGGAACCCGCACGGACACGGGTTCGCGGCCGCGACGAGGGTGAACCGCGCGGGGAACTCGACCGAGCCCGCCATCCGCGAGACCACCACGCGGCCGTCCTCGAGGGGCTGCCGCAGGCCCTCGACCGCATCGCGCCGGAACTCCATGAGCTCATCGAGGAACAGCACCCCGTGATGCGCGAGCGACACCTCCCCGGGTCGCAGGAACGCCGAGCCTCCGCCGAGGAGCGCCGGGAGCGAGACGGAGTGATGCGGCGAACGGAACGGCCGCTCGGGAAGGAGCCCTCCGCCCTCGAGCAAGCCTGCGACCGAGTGGAGCTGGGTGACCTCGAGGGCCTCCGACCGAGTCATCGCAGGAAGGATCGTGGCCAGGCGCCTCGCGAGCATCGTCTTGCCCGCGCCGGGCGAGCCGACGAGCAGGACGTTGTGCCCGCCTGCCGCGGCGACCTCGAGCGCGCGGCGCGCCTGCGCCTGCCCGCGGACCTCGGAGAGATCCACGGTGTGGCCCGGTCGGTCCCGGCCGGGCGCTCGGCCTCCGCGACCGGCGGGGACCACGTGCCGCGGAAGAACCCCACGACCTCGGCGAGCGAGGACGCGGGGACGATCCGCAGGCCCTGGACGAGCGCCGCCTCCGCCGCGTTGCCGGCCGGCACGACGAGGCCCTCGAGGTGCGCTCGAGCCGCGGCCATCGCCACGGAGAGCACGCCGGGCGTCGGCACGAGCGTGCCCTTCAGCGAGAGCTCCCCGGTGAACGCGTACCCGAGCAGGCGCTCGGCCGGCACCTGCGCCGAGGCCGTCAGCACCCCCATCGCGACCGGCAGGTCGAGGCCGGCGCCCTCCTTGCGGAGGTTCCCCGGCGACAGGTTCACGACGACACGGCGAAGCGGCCACTCGAGACCCGCGCTCTCGACGGCGGGTCGGATGCGATCGCGCGCGTCCTGCACGGGCGCGCCGGGAAGCCCGGTCAGCGTGAGCGAGGGAAGGCCGCGCCCGATGTACGCCTCGACGGCCACCAGGTGACCGCGGACGCCGACGACGGTGAAGCCGATGACCCTCCCGTACACGATCGGCGGAACCTACCGCGAGGTACCGACACTCACCCCTCCTTGAACGTCGCGTACCACACGCGCTCGGCGACCTCGACGAGCTCCTCGCTGACGCGGGAGAAGCGCCGGTAGAGCTCGCGCCGGCCCATGACCTCGCGGAGATCGGCCAGCTCGAGCAGCGCCGACATCGCGCTGCGGTACACGCGCTCGAGCTGCCGCTGGCTGCGGACGGCCGCGTCGGCGGCATCGGTCGCGGCCTTGCCGGACCCGCTCGGATGGTCGTCCCCGTCGAGCCCGGCGAACGCGTCGGCGAGATGCCGGACGCCGTCCGCGAGCAGCGACGCCATCGCGAGCACGTGCTCGTCCGCCGCGATCGCCATGACCTCGGACTCCCGCACGGCGTCCTTCACGCCGTTCATCACACCGTCCAGGCGCACCGACATCGTGTAGATGTCCTCGGCGTCGATCGGCGTGGTGTAGGCCTCGGTGAGGGCTCGACGCAGCTCGCGCTTGCGATCGTCGGCGCGATGCTCGCAGGCACGTACGGCGTCGGCGCCGGCGGGGTCGCCGGCCGCCCACGCCACGAGCGCCTCGACGCCGTCGATCGTGACGCGCGCCTGCTCGCGACAGCATGCCGAGCACGTCCGCCGACTCGGGCAAGAACCACGATCGTCTCTTCACGCGAGCCACCTCCAGACCGGGAGCACCGCCGCCGCGAGCAGCCCCGCGGCCGGAAGCGTCGTCACCCACGCCAGCGCGATGCCGCGGACCACCTGCCACCTGACCCGGCGGGCTCTCCCACGGCCGACGCTCGTCCCCACGACCGAGGATGACACGACCTGCGTCGTGCTGACCGGCGCGCCGACCAACGAGGCGCCGAGGATGACCGCCGCGGAGCTCGTCTGGCTCACGAGTCCGTCGAGCGGACGGAGCCGAACGATCCGGCGCCCGATCGTCCGCACGATCGTCCACCCGCCGAGGGCGGTACCCGCGGTGAGGGCGACCGCACACGCGAGCTTCGCCCACAGGGGCGCGTGGAGGCTCCGGGTGGTCCCGTTCGCGAGCAGCAGCGCCGCGACGATCCCGATCGACTTCTGGGCGTCGTTCGCCCCGTGCGAGAGCGAGAGCCATGCCGAGGTCACCCACTGCCCCCGGCCCACCGGGACCGCGAGGGCCGCCGAGGCGCGACGCACCCCGCGGCGAGCGCCGACCTCGAGGAGCGCGGCGGCGCCGAAGCCGAGCAGCGGCGAGAGGGCGAGCACGAGCAGGACGCCGAGGACGCCGACCGGCCGCCAGACCTCGACACCGCCCCAGTTCACGGCGTCGGCGCCTGCGGCGACGAGCGCCGCCCCCACGAGCCCGCCGACGAGCGCGTGGCTCGAGCTCGAGGGCAGCCCGCGCCGCCAGGTCACGAGGTTCCACGCCACGGCACCGGTCAGCCCCGCCCCGACCACCGGCACGACGTCATCCGGTAGCGGCTGGACGATGGTCGCGATCGTGTCGGCGACCGCGGCCCCGAGGAGCAGCGGCCCGAGCAGGTTGCACACGGCGGCCATGACGACCGCCGGGAGCGGACGAGCGACACGTGTCGCGACGAGCGTGGCGATCGCGTTCGCGGCGTCGTGGAACCCGTTCGTGAGGGCGAAGGCCAGCGCCATGCCGACGGCCAGCACGAAGCGGCGCTCACCCCGCGACCCCCATCGGCCGATGATAGGCGGTCCCGGCCTGCGCCTCAGAACGCGTCCTCGAAGATCTCGACGTCGGCGCCCCGCGGGCCGAGCCACACGCTCGCGACGTCGAACCGGACGGCCGCCTGATCCGGTCGGGCGCTCGACGCCAGGAACACCTCGGCGAGCTGTCGGAGCGTCCGTCGCTTCGACCACGTGACGGCCTCGTACCCGCCGCCGAACGCCGAGCCGATGCGCGTCTTCACCTCGCAGAAGACCAGCAGGCCCTCGACGCTCGAGCACCAGGTCGAGCTCGCCGAGCGAGCATCGCCAGTTGCGAGCCACCACACGGAACCCCCGCCGCTGGTACGCCTCAGCCGTCGCGTCCTCACCGGAGGCCCCGAGCGCGAGACGCCCATCAGTCCGAGCCGGTCGCCGAGCCGGTCGACCCATGCTCGTGACGGTAGCCCGACCCTCCGACACTACTCGGGGACCTGCATCTCCTCGCGCCGGAGCTCCTCGACGTTGACGTCTCGGCGGGTCATGACCCGGACGCTCGACACGAACCTGGCGGGCCGGAACATGTCCCACACCCACGCGTCGCCGAGCTCGACCTCGACCCACCCTCCACCACGTTCGTGGATCTGCACCTCGTTCGCCAGATAGAAGCGGCGCTCGGTCTCGACCACGTAGGCGAACATCGGGAGGACGTCGCGGTACTCGCGGTAGAGCTCCAGCTCCCGCTCCTCCTCGAAGCGCTCGATGTCGTCCTCGTGGTTCATCCGTCCCCCTCGCCGTCGTAGAACCCGGAGCTCAGACCCTTGAACGAGAAGCGATGGATCGGCGACGGTCCGTGCGTCCGGATGGCGTCGCGATGCTCCTTCGTCCCGTACCCGCGGTTGCGGTCGAACCCGTACGCCGGGAAGCGTCGATGGTACCGGTCCATCATGCGGTCGCGCGTCACCTTGGCGACGATCGAGGCCGCCGCGACCGAGGCCGTCACCGCGTCCCCCTTCTTGATCGACAGGTGGGGCATCGGCAGGCGATGCACCGCGAACCCGTCGGTCAGGACGTAGTCGGGCTCGACGGCGAGCGTCGTGACGCAGCGGCGGAGCAACCACAGGTTCGTCTTGTGCAGACCACGGCGGTCGATCCGCGTCGACATGCAGCGGCACACCGACCAGGCGACCGCGTCTCGGGCGATCCGCGCGTAGGCCTCCTCACGCGCAGCCGCCGTGAGGACCTTCGAGTCTGCGATGCCCTCGAGGTCGAAGTCCGCGGGCAGGATCACCGCGGCCGCCACCAGCGGTCCCGCCAGCGCTCCCCTGCCGGCCTCGTCGACGCCGGCGACACGGCGGAAGCCCTGCTCCCGGAGCCCCCGCTCGTAGCGCCCGAGGTCGACCGCTAGCTCAACCACCCGATCCGCGACGGCGGCCAGATCACGACGAACGCCTCCCCCACCACCTTATCCCTGGGCACGAACCCGAGCCCGTACCTGGAGTCGTTGGAGTTCAGCCGGTTGTCGCCCATGACGAACAGCTTGTCCTTCGGCACCTTGACGGGGCCGAAGTCCCGGGTGTCGGGCGGGCCCTGCAGGTAGGGCTCCTCGATCGGCCAGGCCGTTCACGTAGACGGTGCCGTCCGCAGCTCGACCGTCTCGCCCGGCAGCCCGATCACGCGCTTGATGAAGTCCTCGTCGGCCGGCCGGGCGAACCCGAGCCCCTCCGAGAGCCAGTGCAGGAACCCGCCGACGATCCCACGGTCGGGCTGCCTGCCCGGCTTCGGGTTCTCGAAGACGATGATGTCGCCGCGCTCCTGCGTGTCGAACGCCTTGACCACGAGGACCCGATCGCCGGGCTCCAGGGTCGGCTCCATCGAGCCGGAGGGGATGTAGAAGGCCTGGACGATGAACGTCTTCAGCACGATCGCGAGGGCGAATGCGATCACGATGAGGACCGGGAGCTCTCGGAGGAAGGCGCCCAGGCTGTGGCGCTCGGCCTCCCGGTCGCCGCCCTTGCGACCCGCGACGAACCCATCGGGCCGGGCGCGATCCACCGCTCCGCGGCGCCGCGGGTGCGGGAGCGTCGGGCGCGACCGCGACCGGGGCGCTCGGGGCTCGGGGGGGATGGAGGTGCGATCGCAGCCTCGGTCGGCACGGCCGACCCGGGGGGCGTCGCGTCCGCCGGCTCGTCGGAGCCGGCCGGTTCGTTCCACCGACGTGTCCCTACGCGTCGTCGGTGGAGGCGTCGGCCTCGCCGGCGTCCTCGGCCGCGATCGGCTCGCGAGCGGTCTCGGACCCCGGCTCCGCGGCCTCGTCCGTGGTGTCAGGTCGCTCACTCCTCGCCCTCGACGTCGGGCTCCTGGGCGTCCTCCGGCTCTTCGGCCTCGAGGCCCGCCGCCAGCGCGGCGGCGTTGACGGCCGCGAGGTCCTCGCCGGCGATCCGTCGCTCGCGGATGCGAGCCTTCTTGCCGCGCAGCTCGCGCAGGTAGTAGAGCTTGGCGCGGCGGACCTTGCCGCGCGAGACGATCTCGAGCTTCGCGATCGAGGGCGAGTGCACGGGGAACGTGCGCTCCACCCCGACGCCGAACGAGATCTTCCGCACCGTGAAGGTCTCCTGCAGTCCGCCGCCCTGGCGGCGGATCACGACGCCCTGGAAGACCTGGACGCGCTCGCGGCCGGCCTCGACCACGCGGACGTGCACCTTGACGGTGTCGCCGGGTCGGAAGTCCGGGATGTCGGCGCGCAGGTACGCCTTGTCGATGAGGTCGGTGTTCTTCATGGCGGGACGAGGAACGATAGCAGACGCGCCGCGCCGCTAGTCGGTCTCGGGCGCCGCTCTTCGAGCAGGTCGGGGCGGTTCCGGCGGGTCTTCTCGAGCGCGCGCCTGCCGGCGCCAGCGCTCGATCTCGGCGTGGTTGCCGGACAGGAGGACGTCGGGCACCCGCAGGCCCCGGAACTCGGCGGGCCGCGTGTAGTGCGGGTGGTCGAGCAGGCCGTCCGCGTCCGAACGAGTCCCGCTCGTGCGGACTCCTCGCGCCCGATGACGCCCGGCACGAGGCGCGTGACCGCCTCGAGCAGCACGAGCGCCGGGACCTCACCGCCGGAGAGCACGTAGTCGCCGATCGAGACCTCCTCGGCGGGGAGACCCTCGACGACCCGCTCGTCGACACCCTCGTACCGTCCGCAGATCAGCACGAACCATGGCTCGGATGCGAGCTCTCGGACCAGAGCCTGGTCGAGGCGCCGCCCCGCGGGCGACAGCAGCAGCGCGCGCTTCGGCCCTCGCCGAGCGCCTCGACAGCCGCGAACAGCGGCTCGGGCTTCATGACCATCCCGGGCCCGCCGCCGTAGGACTCGTCGTCGACCTGCCGGTGCTTGTCGGTGGTCGAGTCCCGGATGTCGTGCACCCGCACGTCGAGCACCCCCGCGTCGATCGCCCTGCCGAGCAGGCTCTCGGCGCAGCGGGCTCTCGAAGATGCCGGGGAAGATCGTCAGGACGTCGATCCGCACCAGCGCAGGCTAGCAGCGCTGGGTGAGCCTACGGCTCGACACGGCGTCAGGTCGGTCACACTACGTGGATGAGCAGCGGTCCGGGCGTTCCCGCTCGGCCGCGGCCCCGAGCGCACGGAAGGAGCGAGACATGCGACTTCGGTACCCGAGGGAGTGGAAGGCCCACCACAACCCGGTGAACGTCCGGCATCACGGCGAGGGCCGGACGCTCGGTGAACGGCTCGCAGACGGCGTCACCGCCGCCGTGGGCTCGTGGCCGTTCATCACGACGCAGAGCGTGCTGCTCGGGTTCTGGATCTTCGCGAACGCCGTCCTGATCCGGGATTGGATGGGGGGCGAACCCTTCGACCCTTACCCCTTCATCCTACTCAACCTCGTCTTGTCGTTCCAGGCGGCGTACACGGGTCCGGTTGTGATGATGAGCCAGAATCGCCAGGCTGCGAAGGACCGAGACGAGGCTGAGCACGACTACCAGGTCAACCGCACGGCCCTCGAGGGGCTCGAGCGGATCGAGAAGCAGCTCGCGAGCATCGAGCGGCGCCTCGAACACGGCGGGCCGTAACCGCCGCACGTTCGACGGCGAAGCCGCATCCGTACCTTGCGCTCGCGCGCGCCCGCTCACCCCTCGGGGACCGTGAGCCCGGGGACCTCGCGCACGACGATCCGCTTCGCCACGACGTCCACCGAGACGAGCACCTCCTTGAGCGCGGGCACGAGGGTCTCGGCATCGGCCTCGTCGACGGCGACCCACACGTCGTTCGCGCCCGTGTGGATGATCTCGGTCACCGTCCCGAGGGTCCGCTCCCCCTCCGTGCTCACCGTGCAGCCGATGAGCTGGTGGTCCCACCAGGAACCCTCCGGCAGCTGAGGCGACAGCCTGGCCGGCACGACGAGGAGTGCACCGCGGAGCGCCTCGGCGGCGGTGCGATCGGCGCACCTCGCGGAACCGAACGAGCAGACGGTCCTTGTGCGGGCGACAGGTCTCGACGGTGAGCGCACGGCCGTCCTCGAGGTAGACCACCGCCCCGTCGTCGAAGCGACCGGGGACCTCGGACAGGACCATCACCGCGAGCTCGCCCTGGACGCCGTGGACGCGGGTGAGGCGGCCGACCACGACGGTCGGCTCGGGCTCCATGGTCAGTCGACGATCTCCACCGACGCGTGCACGCCCGAGCGCGTACCGGCCGCGCGGATCACGGCCCGGAGGGCCCGCGCCGTTCGCCCGCCGCGCCCGATGACCTTGCCCATGTCGTCGGGCGCGACGCGGAGCGAGAGCAGGGTGCCGCGATCGTCGTGACTCTCGGTGACCTCGACCGCGTCGGGATCGTCGACGATCTCGCGGGCGAGGAACTCGAGGAGGTCTCTCACGGGGTCTTCGCGGCCGCCTTCGCCGCCGCCCGGTCCGCCTGGAACTTCTCCCAGATGCCGACCTTCGTCATGAGCACGCGGACGGTGTTGCTCGGCTGCGCGCCGACGCCCAGCCAGTAGAGGGCACGCTCCTCGTCGATGTCGATGAGCGAGGGGTCCTCGAGCGGGTGGTACTTGCCGATGTTCTCGATGAACCGCCCGTCGCGCGGGCTGCGCTGGTCGGCCACCACCACGCGGTAGAACGGGCGCTTCTTCGCGCCGAGCCGCTTCAACCTGATCCGAACCGCCATGTGCCTTCTCCTACGCTCTCGCTTAGATCCCTGGCCCGGGCATCGTCGGCATCCCCGGGATCCGGGGCATCCGCTTGCCGCCCATCATCGTCTTCATCATCTTCCTGGCGGCCTCGAACTCCTTCAGCAATGAGTTCACGTCGGCCGTCGTGGCCCCCGAGCCGCGAGCGATCCGTAGGCGGCGGGACCCACCGATGATAGCGGGGTTCGCGGCGCTCCTCCCCGGTCATCGACGAGATGATCGCTTCGGCCCGGTCCATCTGCCCCTCGTCCACCTGCAGGTCCTTGAGCGCGTTCTTGCCTCCGGGCACGCCCGGGAGCATCGCGAGGAGGTCCTGGAGCGGGACCGAGCTTCTTCATCTCGCGCATCTGGACGAGGAAGTCCTCGAGCGTGAACCGTGACCTCGAGCATCCGCTTGGCGGACTCGGCCGCCTTCTCGGCGTCCATCGTCTCCTGCGCCTTGTCGATGAGCGTCAGGACGTCGCCCATGCCCATGATCCGCGAGGCCATCCGGTCCGGGTAGAAGGGCTCAAGGTCCTGCGCCTTCTCCCCGGTTCCGACGTAGAACACCGGCCGGCCCGTCACGGCCGTCATCGAGAGCGCTGCGCCGCCGCGCGCATCGCCGTCGAGCTTCGTGAGCACGAACCCGGTCGTGTCGACCTCGCGCATGAACGCCTTCGCCTGCACCACCGCGTCCTGGCCGGTCATCGCGTCGCACGCCATCAGAACGTGGTGCGGCTTGATCGCGTCCTTCACGCGATGGGCCTCGCGCATCATCTCCTCGTCCACGTGGAGCCGCCCGGCGGTGTCGACGATCACGACGTCGAAGCCCTCTCGGTCGGCGTGCTTCAGCGCGTTCTTCGCGACCTTCACGGCGTCCTTGCCGTCCGAGACCACCTCGACGCCGATCTCGCGGCCGAGGGTCGCCAGCTGCTCGATCGCCGCCGGGCGCCACAGGTCCGCCGCAACGAGGAGCGGACGCTTGCCCTTGGACTTCAGCTGAACCGCGAGCTTCGCGCACGCGGTCGTCTTCCCCGAGCCCTGCACGCCGGCCATCATCACGATCGCCGGCTTCGCGCTCGGGAGCTGGAACGGCGACTGCGTGCCCCCCATCGTCTCCTGGAGCTCGTCGCGCACGACCTTCACGACCTGCTGGGCCGGCGTGAGGCTCTTCATGACCTCTTCGGACAGCGCTCGAGCGCGGACGCGCTCGAGCAGCTGGTCGGCGACCTCGGCCGCGACGTCGGCCTCGAGGAGGGCGGTACGCATCTCGGTCAGCGCGTTGTCGATCTGCTTGGGGTGCAGCTTCCCGCGCGAGCGGAGCTTCTTGAAGATCCCGTCGAGGCGGCCGGTGAGCGTGTCGAACATCAGTGCTCTCCTCGGGCTACCGCCCCGCTACGTGGGCCCCAAGGTCTCACGTCGTCGAGGGAGACGCCCCACCGGGGTCGAGCACGCGCTCGACGGTGCGGAGCAGCGCGGTCGGCGAGAACGGTTTCGTGAAGTACTCGTCAGCGCCGAGCGAGAGCACGTAGTTGCGTCCTTCCTCGCCGGTTGCGGTCACGATGATCACGGGCACGCCGGCGGTCACAGGATCGGACTTCAGCTCCTGGAGGACGTCGGCGCCGCTCGCGCCCGGGATGTTGAGATCGAGGAACATCAGGTCGGGCTGTTGGTCGCGCACCATCTGCAGCGCGCTTGCGCCGTCGGCGGCCTCACGGATCACGAACCCCTCGTGCTCGAGCACGAGGCGCATCGCCTCACGCATCGTTGGGTGGTCCTCGACGATCAAGATGTCGGCCTTCGCCATGCCTACCCCGCTAGCAATCGGTTTGCGAACACACGCGCGTCGAACGGCTCGATGTCGCCCACACCCTCGCCCACGCCCACGAGCTTGACCGGGACGCCGAGCTGCTCGCGGACCGCCAGCACGACTCCCCCCTTCGCCGTCCCATCCAGCTTCGTGAGCGCCACGCCGGTGACCTCCACCGCTTCGGTGAACGCGCGGGCCTGTGCGATGCCATTCTGCCCCGTCGTGGCGTCCAGGACGAGCAACGTCTCGTCGGGGGCACGACCGGACGCCTTCTCGACCACTCGCCGCACCTTCTGGAGCTCATCCATCAGCGGGGTCTTCGTGTGGAGCCGGCCGGCCGTGTCCACGATGAGGACGTCCATGCCCCGCGCCTCGGCCGCCTTCACCGCATCGAAGGCAACCGCTCCCGGATCGGCACCGCGCTCCTGGCTGACGAGATGGGCACCGGCCCGCTGGGCCCACACGTCGAGCTGCTCGGAGGCGGCCGCGCGGAAGGTGTCGCTTCCGGCCAGGCTCACCTTCTTCCCCTCCCGGCCGAGCCACGCCGCGAGTTTCCCGATCGTGGTCGTCTTGCCTGAGCCGTTCACGCCGACCATGAGGACGACGCCGAGCCGATCCTCCGGCAGGTGCATCACGGTGTCGTCGCCGGAGAGCACATCCACGACCTCGGCTGCAAGCATGTCGGCCGGGTCGGCCCCCGGTTCGTAGCGCTCGCGCAGGTCGCCGACGATCCGCGCTGCCGTCGACGGACCCACGTCCGCCCTGATGAGCAGCTCCTCGAGCGCCCTCCATTCCTCGTCGCCGGCAGCGCGGTCCGCGAAGAGCGCCCGGACCCTCGCCCCGATCCCATCACCGCGCATCGGTGCTTGGATCGGTGCAGGTCGATCCGAGGTCGCTGCGGTGCCGGCCGCCGAGCGACGACCCCGCGCGTGGCGTAGCACGAGGAGCACGAGTACGAGAAGGACGACCGAGGCGATGACGATAGGGATCAGCACGACACCCTCAGGCTAATGGACGGCGTCGGGCTCCGGCACGACGACCGGCTCGGGCAGGCGTTCCATGCCGACCTCCGCCCGGGCGCCGGGCTCGTCCAGGCGCTGGGCGACGACCTTCGACGTGCCATCCTTACCCATCGAGACGCCGTACATCATCTCGGCGACCTCCATCGTGCGCTTCTGGTGCGTGACGATGAGGACCTGCGAGTCCGACGCGAAGCCCTCGAGGAGCTTCAGGAACCGGTGCAGGTTGACGTCGTCGAGCGCCGGCTCGACCTCGTCCATCAGGTAGAAGGGGCTCGGCCGAGCGCGGAAGATCGCGAACAGGAACGCCATCGCGGTGAGCGCGCGCTCGCCGCCCGAGAGCAGGCTGATCCGCTTCACGCGCTTGCGGCCCGGCCGGGCTTCGATCTCGATGCCGGTGTTCAGCAGGTCCCCGGGCTCCGTGGCGACCAGACGTCCCTCGCCACCGGGGAACAGCTCCTTGAAGAGGCGCTCGAACTCGGCCGCCACGTCGCGGTAGGCCGACTCGAACGTGATGGTGATCTCGTCCTCGATGCGGCGGATCACCTCGAGGAGGTCGCGCTTGGCCTTGCGGACGTCGTCGAGCTCGCGCGCCAGGAAGTCGTGACGCTCCTGGAGGGCTTCGAACTCGCCGCCGGCGAGCAGGTTCACACGGCCGAGGAGCCCGAGGCGCCGCTGGACGAGCTCGGCCCGCTTCTCGAGCGACTCCACGGTGTCGTCATCCGCCAGATCGGCGACCGCCTCGAGCGGCTCGCGCTGGTGGCCCTCGCGGAGCAGCCGCTCGGCGTCACGGATCCTGCGCTCGAGGTCACCCCGGACCCGGTCCTCGTCCTCGTAGGCCTCGCGGAGGCGGTCGAGCTCGGTCGAGGCCTCACGCCACGCGCGGTTGATCTGCGCCTCCTCCTCGGTCGCCGCGCGCTCGGAGGCGGCGGCGGCGTTGCGCATCACCGTGGCCTCCTCGAGGGCGGCCTCGGCCGCGGCGAGCGCTTCCTCCGCGGCGACGCGCGTGTTCCCTGCCGCGTCCACCGCAGCCTGAAGGGCCGCGGGGTCCTGCGCCGCAAGGCTCTCGCGCTCGGCCCGCACCGATGAGAGGCGGGTCTCCAGCGATGAGCGGTCGCGGCGGAGCGTCTCGAACGCGACGCGCGCCTGGATCGGCGGCTCGGCCAGGCGTGGCAGCTCGGGCAGCTCGTGCGTGACCGGCTCCGCCTGCGCCAGCCGGTCGCGCCACGCGGCCGCGGCGTCGTCCATGCCGCCGAGGCGCTGCGCGAGGATCTCCTCCTCCTTGCCCAGGGAAGCCAGTTCGGCTCCGAGGCGCGAGAGCCGCTCGGCCGCGCTCGTGATGGCGGCGTCGGCCTCCTCGATGCGCTCGGTGAGCTCCGCGAGCTCGCGGTGGATCTGCTCCACGCGCTCCTGCTTCGGTCGCAAGGTCGCGCGCGACTGCGCGAGGTCGTGGTCCACGACCGCGAGCTCGCGACGGATCTCCGCCGCCCGAGAGTCCCCCCGCCGAGTGGTGCGGATGAGCGCCGGCCCGACGAGCACGCCCTCCCGCGTCACGAAGGCGGCCTTCGGGTTCCGGGCGTGCTTGTCGGCGGCCTCCTCGACGGTATCCGCGAGGTAGATGTCCTTGAGGACCGTGCAGACCAACCCACGTGCCGACGGGTCGGCGGCGATGACCGAGAGCAGCGTGCGCTCGCCCTGGATCACGAACGACGCCGGGCCCCCGCCGGCGATCGCGAGGATCGCGCCGTCGCCCTGCGGCGCGTCGGCCACCGCGTCGTCGCCGTGCAGGTAGACGACGGCGTCCGAGAGCGGCCCGAGCCCTGCCGCGAGCGCTGCCTCCCATCCTCCCTCGGCCCGCACGAGCTCGCCGAGGAGACCGATCGCCCGCCCGTGGTGCCCCTCGAGGAACCGCGAGCCTGGCGTCTCCTCGATGTCGGTCAGCCGAGCCGTGAGCACGTCGCGGCGATGCTCGTGGCGGCGAACGGCCTCCTCGAGCTCGGCGACCTTGTCGGCCAACCCGTGGCGCTCGCGCTCCAGCTCGGAACGGCGCTCCGAGAGCGGGGCGGTCTCGGCGTCCAGGCGCTCGATCTCGTCGGTGAGGCGATCGCGCTCGACGTCGGCGGCGACGCGCTTGCGCGTGACCGCGGCGAGCTGCTCGTCCAGACGTCCCCGGTCGCGATCGTGGCCGGCGAGCGACCGGCGCAGGGTCTCCACCTCGGCGCGGTGCGCGGCCGCCTCCTCCGAGATCCGGCGGCGTTCGTCATCGACCTGGCGGCGCCGCTCTTGCTCCTCCCGGAACGCGATCTCGGCCTGCTCGAGCTCGACCTCGCGCTGGGTGAGCTCGCCGGCGACCTCCCTCAGGCGGGCCTCGATGCGACGGGCGTCGTCCTCGAGCGCCGACAGCCGGACGCCCCGGGTCGCCTCGGCGGCGAGCGCCTGGCGGGCGACGGACTCCCGCTCCACCGCGTGGCGCAGGGTGGTCTCGGCGTCGGACTTCGCGGCCTGGGCCTCGCGGAGCCCGCCTTCCGCCTCCTGCAGCGCCCAGACAGCGCGCGCCCGCTCGTCGGCGGCACCCTGCACGTTCTCGTCCAGCGCCTCCAGGCGATCTCGTGCATCCTTCCGGCGCCCGAGCCCCTCCTCCCAGCCGCCCGTGCGGCGGTCGCGCTCGGTGAGCAGGCTCCGCAGGCGAGCGGCCGCCAGACGGACGCTGATGGCGTCAGCCTCGGTGCTGAGCTCCTCGTGGCGCTTGGCCATCTCGGCCTGTTGCCTCAGCGGTCGCAGCTGCCGCTTCAGCTCCGCGAGCACGTCCTGGAGCCGAAGGAGGTCCTGGTCCAGGCCCGCGAGCTTGCGCTCGGCGCGCTCCTTGCGCTTGCGGTGCTTCGCGATGCCGGCCGCCTCCTCGACGTACTGGCGGCGCTCCTCCGGGCGGTTCGACAAGATCGTGTCGAGCTCGCCCTGCGAGACGATGGTGTGGAGCGCTCGGCCGATGCCGCTCTCGGCGAGGAGCTCCTGGACGTCCAGGAGGCGCACGACCTGCCCGCCGATCCGGTATTCGGACTCGCCCGAGCGGAAGATCGCTCGGCTGATCTCGATCTCGGACATCGGCACGGGGATGAGCCCTGCCGAGTTGTCGATGACCAGCTTCACCTCGGCCATCCCGAGCTGCGGACGCGCCGGGCTCCCGGCGAAGATGACGTCGGCCATCTGACCGCCCCGCAGGGCGCGAGGCCCTTGCTCGCCGAGCACCCAGCTGATGGCGTCGACCAGGTTCGACTTGCCGCTGCCGTTCGGGCCGACGATGACGCTCACACCCGGAGCGAATTCGAGGACGGTCTTGTCCGCGAAGCTCTTGAAGCCTCGGATCTGCAGCGAGCGCAGGAACATTCCGCGCGATGCTAGCAGTGCCCAGGCACGGATTCCGCGAAACGGCTCAGAACTTGTGACTCAGCCCCTGACCCGGAACTCCCCTTCCCCGGCAAGGGGTTCCGAGGTCACCTCGATGGCGTCCACATGGGCCAGTTCGGGGCCGTGGCGGCACCAGTCGCACCATCGCCTCGACGTCGCGGTCGGGCCCTTCGAAGGTGGCCTCGACGCGTCCGTCGGGCGCGTTCCGCACCCAGCCCCCGAGTCCGAGACGACGCGCGGCCGCCGCACAGCTCGCGCGGTAGAACACGCCTTGGACCCGGCCGGTCACGACGACGCGCACCCGCCTCACGATCGGATGGTACGGCGCGGGCCCCGGGGCGGGCGGCGGTACCATCCCGACGTGATCGGGTACGACCCCTCGACCGCGCTCGTCGTCGTCGACGTGCAGAACGACTTCGCCGACCCCGCCGGCAGCCTGTACGTCGGTGGTGGCGAGACGGTCCTCCCGTTCGTGAACGCGCAGATCGAGGAGGCGGTCGCGGCCGGAGCCCTGGTCGCGTTCACACAGGACTGGCATCCGGAGACGACCCTCACTTCCAGAAGGACGGTGGGGTCTGGCCGGTGCACTGCGTTCAGGAGACCTGGGGTGCGGCCTTCCACCCGGACCTACGCGTCGAGGGCCCGATCGTGCGCAAGGGTGCCGACGGCCGGGACGGCTACTCAGGCTTCAGCGTGCGAGATCCATCGAGCGGCGACGTCGAGGCGACCCGGCTCGAGACGCTCCTGCGCGGGCGCGGCATCGAGCGAGTCGTGATCTGCGGCCTGGCCACCGACTACTGCGTCGCCCAAACCGCGCTCGATGCCCGGCGCCTCGGATTCGCGACCATCGTGCTGCTCGCGGGCATCCGGGCGGTAGATCTGCAGCCGGGCGACGGCGAGCGGGCGCTCAGGCGCATGCGGGGGGCCGGCGTCGTCCTGGACTGAGGACCACTCTCCTCGTGCCCTTATCTCCAGGGCCTCTTGGCTCCGGTGCCCTCCTCAGGACTGGCACTGGGGGCAGAAGTACGCGTTCCGCCCGGAGATCTTGACGGCCTCGACCGGCGTGCGACAGCGACGGCATGGTTGGCCGGCGCGACCGTAGACCTTGAGCTCGTTCTGGAACTCGCCCGATTTGCCGAACAGGTCGAGGTATGCCTCGTCGTCCAGGGTCGTGCCGCGGAAGCGGATCGCCTCCTGAAGGACCTCTTGCAGTGCTCGGTACAATCGCCGGACCTCTTGCGACGAGAGCGTGTCTGACATGCGATCGTGCCGGAGCCCGGCGGCGAACAGGACCTCGTCCGAGTAGATGTTGCCGATCCCGCTCATGAACTTCTGGTCCATCAGGAGCTGCTTCATCTTCGAGGCGCGCTCGGCGAGCGCCGCACCGAACGCGTGCCACGTGAAGACGTGGTCGAGCGGGTCGATCCCGATGTGCTGGAGCTCCTTGACCTTGCCGAGCTCGTCCGGCGTCGCGACGAACATCTCGCCGAAGGTGCGCGGGTCGACGTAGCGAAGGTCCCCACCCTGCTGGAAGTCCATGACGACATGCGTGTGCGGCGGGAGCGCCTGGCGCTTGTTCCCCCGGATGAACTGCCCGCTCATGCCGAAGTGCACGACGAGCACGTCGCCGTTGTCCAACGAGAGCAAGACGTACTTACCGCGACGCTCGGCCTTCGTGAACTTGCGGCCGACGACCCGGTCGGTGAACTCCTTACGCTTCGCGTGGCGACGGATCGCACGCATCGCGTTCTTCGACGCGCGCACCTCAGCCTTCACGACCTTGCGCCCCACGACGTCCTTCTCGAGGTCACGGCGCATGACCTCGACTTCGGGAAGCTCCACTCGGTCCCCCCTCGCTACGCCTCGGCCTCGACGGTCTGCTCGGACAGGCGCAGGTACGCCTCGTGTGCGGCCTGCTGCTCCGCCTCTTTCTTCGAGCGCCCGGTCCCGTTCCCCCACGATCGTCCGGCGAGGTAGACCGTCGCCGTGAACTCCTTCTCGTGGTCGGGCCCCCGCTCGGCGATCCGGTACTCGGGCAGTGCGCGGAGCTCCGACGACGCGAGCTCCTGCAGGATCGTCTTGTAGTCGCGCTCGCCCTCCCCGCGGACGTACGCGACCATCCTCGGGCGGAACAGGCGCTCGATCAGCTTGCGGGCGACGTCGGGCCCCCGGTCCAGGTACACGGCGCCGAGGACCGCCTCGAGCAGCGTCGGCGAGGATGCTCGCCTTGTCGCGGCCGCCGCTCATCTCCTCGCCCTTGCCGAGGAGCAGGAACTCCCCCAGACCCAGGTCGCGTGCCACGTCCGCGAGCGCGGCCATGTTCACGATCGCCGCACGGAGCTTCGCGAGCTCGCCCTCGGGCAGCTCGGGGAACTCCCGGTAGGCCATGTCGGTCACGATGAGCCCGAGGACCGCGTCCCCGAGGAACTCCAGGCGTTCGTTGTTGACCGGGAGCTCCTGCTCGAACGCGTAGGAGCGGTGCGACCAGAGCGGCCTCGCGCATCGCGGCGTCTCGGAACCGCACGCCGAGGGCGCGGTCAAGGGCCTTCGAGCTTGCGCCAGCCGCTCGCGGCGCCACGCGGCTACTCGACCTCGATCGCCTGGCGACCCGCGTAGTACCCGCAGTTCGCGCACACGCGGTGAGGCAGCTTCGGCTGATGGCACTGTGGGCACTCCGAGTACGTCGGCACCTCGGCCTTCCAGTTCGCCTTGCGCTTGGCGGTACGGGTGTGGCTCTGCCTTCTCTTGGGGACCGGCATCGTAGGTTCCTTTCGGTTGGTGGACTACGGACCCCTCGCTGAACCGCTCGAGCGCGGCCCACCGCGGGTCGACCTGCTCCGTGCAGGAGCACTCGCCGAGGTTGCGGTCACCGCCGCACCGCTCGCACAGACCGAGGCAGTCGGGCTTGCAGAGCGGCGAGAATGGCATCGCGAGCAGGACGGCGTCGCGCACCATCGGCTCGGGGTCGAGGCGCAGGTCGGCCTCGAGCACGTAGTCGTCGTCGGGGCCGGGCTCGCGGACGTACATCTCCTGCATCGCGATCTCGAAGTCGCGCTCGAAGGGCTTCAGGCAGCGCGCGCACCGGAACGACATCCGGCCGGCGACCGAGCCCGTCACGTAGACCCCCTCGACGACACTCTCGAGCGTCAGGTCGCCCTCGAGGGGCTCCTCCTGCGAGACCTCGACGAGCTCCGTGGACAGACCGGGCACGGGCTCGTCCACGCGGACGGTCTTCGAGGATCCCGGGTGCTCGAGCAGGTCTCGGACGTCGATCGCTCGCATCACTCCTCCTCGACCTCCGGGAACGCGACGTCGGGACCGATCCGCTGGTTCGTGGCGGGAGCGGGCCCGCGGAGCTTCTCGCGGCCGGCCTGGACCTGGTCGATCGTGCGGGTGACCTGCTCGTCGGCGGCCAACAGCTCCTCGGTGATCTTCTGCAGCGCGATCTCGAACTGCGCGAGCTTCGCGTCCACGTAGTCCTCGGACTCGAGCTTCATGCGCCTCGCCTCGTCGGCGGCCTCGCCCCGGATGCGCTCGGCCTCCGCGATCGCGCGCTGGACGATGGCCTCGCGCTCGGCCATCCGAAGCTGGTCCTGCCGGGCCTCCTCGACGATCATCTCCGCGTCGCGGCGGGCCTTCGCGAGGAGCTCCTCGCGGTCCTTCACGACCCAGCGGGCCTGCCGGATCTCCTCGGGCACGGCGAGCTTCATCTCGTCGATCAGCTCGAGCATCTCCTCGCGGTTCACGAGGGCGCTCGAGGATAGCGGCATCGACTTCGCTTCGCGGACGAGATCATCCAACTGCTGCAGTCGGGCTGCGAGATCCATCTAGTCGCTCCCCGAGAACCGTTCGCGCAGGCGCTCGGCCACGAGCGGAGGGACGAGCCCGCTCACGTCGCCACCGAAGCGCGCGACCTCCTTCACCAGCGACGAGGACAGGAAGGACCAGGCAGGGCTGGTCGTCATGAACAGGGTCTCCACCCCCGCGAGCGCATGGTTCATCTGCGCCATCTGGATCTCGAACTCGAAGTCGGTGAGCGCCCGAAGGCCCTTGACCACGACGTCGGCGCCCAGCGTCGTTACCGATTCCACGAGCAATCCGCCGAAGGAGACGACGGATACGTTCGGCAGCGAGGCCGTGACCTCCTTCAACATCTGCACGCGCTCCTCGACGCTGAACAGCGGCTGCTTGGCAGGATTGCCGAGCACCCCGACGACGACCGCGTCGAAGCGCTGACCTGCACGTTCGATGATGTCGAGGTGGCCGTTCGTCACAGGATCGAACGTCCCGGGACACAGGGCGGTCAGGCCCATCGCTTATGCCTCCCGCAAGAGCAGTACCAGGGTGTCGCCGTACTCCAGGCGCCTGGCAGCGAGCCAGTGTACCGGAATGACAGGCGTGGAACTCCCCTTCCTGCGGGTCAGGGCGACGGTCCAGCCCGAGGGCGCAAGCCACCCCTCGGCCAGCTCGGCAAGGGCGTCGTCCAGCTCCTCGCCCCCGAGCTCGTACGGAGGGTCCGCGAGGACGAGGTCGAAGGGTGCGCCCTTCTTGTCATTTCGCGTGAGAAACACTCGCGCATCGACCGTGACGACGACCGCGTGCCCCGACAAGGCGGTCCGCTCGAGGTTCTCGCGGATCGCGGCGGTCGAGGCTCGACTGCGGTCGACGAACACCGCCTCCGCGGCTCCCCGCGACAGGGCCTCGATGCCGAGCGCTCCCGTGCCGGCGAACAGGTCGAGTACCCGGCCCCCGACCACCCGTGGTCCGAGGCTGGAGAACAGACCCTCCCGGGCCATGTCCGAGACCGGCCTCACGCCCTTCGGAACCGGGCCGAGGCGGACCCCCTTCGCGCTCCCAGCGACGACCCGCACCGCGTCACTCTACGTGGCTCCGTCCGGAGGTGAGCTCGCGGGAACCCGGCGCCGTCAGCCGAGCCCGGACCGGTTCGCGTGCCGGACGAGGTCCGCGCGCGTCTTGACGCCGAGCTTGCGCATCAGGCTCGCGCGGTGGTTCTCGACGGTTCGCACCGACAGGACGAGGAGGCCGGCGATCTCCACGTTCGTGTGACCGAGCGCGATGAGGCGCAGCACCTCGCGCTCACGCTCGCTGAGGTCGACAGAGGCCCTAGCTCGAACCCTCCCAGGCACCTCACGCCACCGCGCGAGCATGGCTCCGAGCGCCGGCTGCAGGTACTCGCGCCCTTGCGCCACCGCGCGCACGGCGTCGGTCAGCTCGGCGCCGGCCGCCTCCTTCATGAGGTAGCCCTTCGCCCCCGCCGCCAGGCAGAGCTGCACGTCGGTGGGGTTGTCCACCATGGTCAGGACCAGGATGGCCGCGCGCGGGAACCGCTCGCGCAGACGTCGGACGACATCCGCGCCCCGCTCGTCGGGCAGCACGAGGTCGGCGACGACCACGTCGAGGTCGGCCTGGACCGCCTCGGCCTCGGCCACGGTGCCGGCCTCCGCGACGACGCGGAAGTCGCTCTGGCGTTCGAGCAGCACCCGAAGGCCTTCGCGCACGACGTTGTGGTCGTCCATCAACATCACCCGGATCGGCTGCTCGTTCACGGGACCGGAACCTCCAGGCGGACCACTGTGCCGACGTCCTTCGCCGACTCCAGCACCAACCTACCGCTCACGAATTCGGCGCGCTCGCGCATCCCGCCCAGCCCCACGCCCTCGGCGGGCTCCATCGTCTCCGTGTCGAAGCCCCGTCCGTCGTCCTCGATCACCGCGGACAAGACACCGTCGCGGAGCGCCACCACGACCGAGATCGACGACGCGTGCGCGTACTTCGTCGCGTTGTTGAGCGCCTCCTGCACGATCCGGAAGACCACGGTCTCGATCTCGGGCGTGAGCCGCCGCCCGGTGGTCTCGTCGAGGACGTCGATCTGCTCACTCCCCCGGTCCCGAAGGTTCTCGACGAGATGCTGGATCGCAGGGACGAGGCCCAGGCGCTCGAGGTCCGGCGGCCGCAGGCTCCACACCAGCATCCGGCTGTCGGCGATCGCGCGTTGGATCAGGTCCCTGACCCGCTCTGCCCGCGGGCGGTGCTCTTCGGGGACCACGTCCGGGAGGTCCGAGGCGAACAGAGAGATCGACGTGAGCACCTGGCCGATGCCGTCGTGGATCTCGAGCGCGACCCGCCGGCGCTCTTCCTCCTGAGCGTGCACGAGCTTGCGCATGAGCGCCAGCCGCTCCTCGGCCAGGCGGCCGAGCTCACGCGCGTCGGCCTCGAGGTCCTGCTCCGCCAAGACGAGCTCGGTGACGTCGCGTGCGATGCCTTCGAGCGCGACCGGCGTGCCGGCCTCATCCGTCAGGGTGCGGATGCGCGACTCGGTCCAGATCGAACGACCGTCCTTGCGGACCCACCGGATCCGGGCGTGGGGAACCGACTCGCCCCGCGCTATCGCATCGAGCAGCGGGAGGTCGTCCGGGTGCACGAGCTTGCGGCCGAGGTCCGGGTCCGCGTAGTGCTCCTCCGGTGTGTAGCCGGTGATGTCCGTGGCGGACGGGCTGATGTACTCGAAGCCCTGCGGCTCGAGGAGCCGGTATCGGTAGATGAGGTCGGTCGCGTTCTCCGCGATGCTCCGCAGCAATCCCTGGTTCGCCTGGAGGGAGTCCTCGGCCTGCGCTGTCCGGCGCTCGGCACGTTCGGCCAGCCGGACGAACCCGTACACGAACGCGGCGGAAACCAAGACGAACAGCAATCCCTTCGCGGTCTGAAGCGCGTCGCGTGTCTCCGGGTCGTTGACCAACCACGAGAGCAGTCGGTCGGAGAACAGCACCCAGAGGCCGCCCAAGATCCCGTAGGTGACGGCCGCTCGGAGGGCACGACCATGGGAACCGACGACACGCCGAAGGGGGCCCCGAGACCGATACGCCTCTGCGTCCCTCAACGGGAACTCCCTGGCAGACCCTCCCGAACGGTCATTATCACCCACAGGTCGCTTCCCCCCGGTACGCCGGGGTCGATCCTCACGTGTTGAACAGCCAATCGATGGAGCGTTCGAACCTGGCTCGGAGCTCGCCCAGGAGCATCGGATGGCCATCCAGGTCGGGGTCCCGCTCGATGAGGCCGAAGGCCCGATCGCGAGCGCGCTTCACGATGTCCAGGTCCTCGGCCAGGCGCGCGAGCTTCAGGTCCGGCATCCCGGACTGGCGCACGTCGAACAGCGTCCCCTCGCCGCGCAACCGCAGGTCCTCGTCCGCGAGCTCGAAGCCGTCGGTCGTGCGGACCATCGCGTCCACGCGGGCCCGAGCCTCCTCGTTGTCCTCCTTCGACTCGTCGAACAGGACGCACGCCGAGGCGTGCTCCCCACGGCCGATCCGGCCTCGGAGCTGGTGGAGCTGCGCGAGGCCGAAGCGCTCGGCGTTCTCGACGAGCATGACCGTGGCGTTCGGTACGTCGACCCCGACCTCGATCACCGTCGTCGAGATCAACAGGTGGTGCTCGCCGGAGCGGAAGGCCTCCATCACGCGCTCCTTCTCCGCCGGGCGCATGCGCCCGTGCAGGACGTGGAGCGACAGGTCGGGGAAGACGTCGGTGGCGAGGCGTTTGGCCTCGGCCTCGGCGGCGCGGACCTCGGTCTTGTTCGCCTCGTCGATCGCGGCGCAGACCACGAACGCCTGCCGACCGGCCTCGACCTCGCGGCGGATGAGGGCATAGGCGGCGTCGCGCTCCTGCTTCGTGCGCGCGATCTTGGTCTCGACCGGCCGCCGGCCCTTCGGCATCTCGTCCAGGACGACGACGTCGAGATCGCCGTAGTACGTGAGCGCGAGCGTCCTCGGGATCGGCGTCGCCGTCATGATGAGGACGTCCGGCGAGCCGCCCTTGCCCTTCAGCGCCATCCGCTGGTGAACGCCGAAGCGGTGCTGCTCGTCGATGACCGCGAGCGAGAGGTCGGCGAACGCGACCCCTTCCTGGACGAGCGCGTGCGTCCCGACGACCAGGTCGACGTCGCCGCTCGTGATGCCCTCGAGGATCCTCGTCCGGTCCTTGCCGGTGATCCCCGCCGTGAGGAGCGCATAGGTGACCTCGGCCTCGGCGGGTGCGTCCTCGGATCCCTCGAACAGCGAGCTCTGTGGCCCGCCGCCGCGAGCGCCCGTGAGCTCGAGGTACGGGATCGCGCCGAACGGGCCGAGCAAGGCAGCCATCGAGCGGAAGTGCTGCCCGGCGAGGACCTCGGTCGGAGCCATGATCGCGGCCTGGTGTCCGGACTGGATCGCCACGAGTGCCGCGTGGAGCGCGACCAGCGTCTTGCCGGAACCGACGTCGCCCTGCAGCAGCAGGTTCATCGGGCGCGGGCGCGCCATCGCCGTGTCGAGTTGGCCCAGCGCGCGCGTCTGCGCACCGGTCGGCTCGAACGGGAGTGTCGCGAGCAGGCGTCGGACGAGGGCCCCGTCGGGCTCGTGTCGCACGCCGGTCTGGGCGGCCTCGACGCGGTGCTTGCGGAACGCCACGCCGAGCTCGAGCGTGAACAGCTCGTCGAACTTCAATCGCTCCTCCGCCGCGTGGAGCTCCTCCCGCGAGGCTGGGAAGTGGATCTGACGGATCGCATCGTCGAACGAGGAGAGCCCTTCGGTCTCGACGAGGTCGGGCGGCATCGGATCCGGGATCGCGCGGAGCTGCTCGATCGCCCGATGCACCAGCTCTCGGATCGTGCGCGTGGTGATGCCTTCGGTCGCGCGGTGGACCGGCGTGATCCGGCCGGTGTGGACGAGGTCGGCCTCGTCGCCCTTGAGGAGCTCGACCTCCGGGTTCGCGAGCTGGAGTCGGCCCCTGTAGAGCTGTGCGACGCCCGAGACCGCGACCTCGTGGCCTTCCTTGTACATCGATGCCGTCCACGGCTGGTTGAAGAACGTCAGGTCCAGGTACCCCGAGCCGTCGTAGAGCGTCACCGTCACCATCGTCTGGTGGCGCCGGGTCTGGCGCTTGACCGTGCGCTTGACCCTCGCGATCACGGTCGCGTGCTGCCCGATCTTGAGGTCGCGGATCCTGGCCACCTGTGACCGGTCGATGTACCGGCGCGGATAGTGGTGCAGGAGCTGGCCCACGGTCTGGATGCCGAGGGAGGCCGACAGGACCTCGTGCGCCGGGTCGCCCTTGGTTCGGAAGCCCGTGCGTCGGCTCGCGAGCTGCTGGTCGATCGCCTGGACGGGTGAGGCGAGCGTCAGCGGCATGCGATGCCTCGAGGAACACGGGGACGCATGCGTGGGTTCTACCATGCGGGTCACGCACATCAGCCGAGGTCTCGCCCCGCTGATCCAGGCCCTGCTCTCGTCCGTATGACCGCGGCCGAGGCTCAGGCCATCCCGGCGGGCACCTCGAGACGGATGGTGGTCCCTGCCCCCTCGGCCGACTCGACGGCCAACGTCGCCCCGGCCAGCAGGGCCCGCTCGCGCATCCCCGGCAACCCCGCGCCGAGCCCGAATGCCAGCTCCGGATCGAGGCCTCGCCCGTCGTCCGCCACGACCACGACCAGCTTCTCGGCGTCCCCGTCGAGCGTGACGGAGATCGAGGTTGCCCCCGAGTGCTTCTGGGCGTTGTTCAGCGCCTCCTGCACGATGCGGTAGACGACCGACTCGGCGTCGGCGGCGAGTCGCATCCCTCGCGCATCTCCGTGGAGCTCGACGACCGCCGGCCCGGTCTCCCCCATGCTCTGCACGAGGCGCTCGAGCGCCGGGACGAGGCCGAGCCGCTCGAGCTCGGGCGGATGCAGGCTCCACACGAGCGTCCGGCTATCGGTGATGGCTCGGCCGATCAGGCTCCGAAGTCGCGTTGCCCGCGGCCGGAGATCCTCGGGGACCCGCTCCTCCAGGTCCCCCGCGAACAGGGAGATCGATGTCAGCACCTGCCCGAGCCCGTCGTGCAGCTCATGAGCCACGCGCGTGCGCTCCTGCTCCTGCGCACGGATGACCTTCCCGACCAGCGCGCGACGCTCGTCCGCGAGCCGCCGCAGGTCCCTTACCCTCTCGGCCAGCTCCGCGTCGAGTCGGGTCTTCCGCAGCGCGATCGCGAGGTGGTCTGCCGCCTCGCGTACCGTCTCGCACTGCTCAGGGTCGAACGCGTCGATCTCCTTGGACGTCACGGTGATCCCGCCCAGGTGCTGACCGCCCGCCACGAGGTTGAGGACCAGGAGGCTCCGCAGGCCCGATGCCCGCGCCCACTCCAAGATGGGGGTGTTCGCGTCCATCCCCCGGATGTCGGGTTCGTACGTGTCGGTGGCATCGAGTCCGACCGGAACGACGTCTGCGTGCGGTAGTGAGGCCCCCGGCTCGGGGCCGCCTCGCCCCTCTTCCCGATCCCACACGGCCAGGAAGGTGACCCGCTCGCCGGGCTCCCGGGTCCAGACCGACGCGTGGTCGCATGGGACCTGGCGGCTGATCGTGTCCAGCACCGCCTCGGCGATGACGCCGGGGGACGATGCGGAGAGGAGGTGGCCGTCGATCTCACGTAAGCCCTCGAGGCGCCGGGTCCGCACGTAGACCTCCTCGTGCGCGCGGGTCCGGTCCACCGCGGCCCCAAGGACCCCGGTGATCCCCATGAGGAAGTCCACATCCTCGGGAGTGAACTCGCGCCGCTCGCGGCTGTGCGCAGCGAGGACCCCCCACGGTGCGGCCGGGGTGCCGATGATGGCGGACAGCCCGCTCACCACGCCGTGGTCCGTGAGGAGGCGAGGCCCGCGGAACCGGGTCTCGGTCGCGAGGTCCTCGACCACCACGGGCCAGCCGCTCATCACGGTGTAGCCCGCCTGCGAGTCGGCGCCGGCGGGCACGGTCACCCTCCCCACCTCGCCCTCGGACCACCCCACCCCGGCTCGAAGGTGGAACGCGTCGCCGGACGGCAACAGCTCCATCACCTTGGCGAGCGGGACCTCCAGTGTCTCTGCGAGGGTTCGCGCCGCCTCGTGGAGCACGACGTCGAGAGAGGACTGCTCGAGGGCGACCAGGCCGAGCCGCGCGACCGCGGCTTGCTGGCGCGCGCGAGCCTCGAGTGTTGCCGCCTTGCGCCCGAGCTCATCGCGGAGCCTCACGTGTTGCATGGCCACCGCGAGCTGCGGTACCACTTCCTCCAGGACCTTCCGGTCCGGCTCCGCGAACGCCCCGGGCCGCGAGGAAGACACGAAGAGAGCACCGACGACGCTGTCATCCGGGACGAGCGTGGCCGCAACGACGCTCCGCACCCCGGCCGCGCGGAGCCGGTCCAGCAGGGGCGAGCGTTCGGGCCACTCCTGGAGGTCGAAGAGGTAGGTGGGGGGCCCCTGGGGATCCAGCGCGAAGGGGGGGAAGTCCTCGAGCGGGATCCTGGCCCCCGCGGGTGGTCCCAGAACAGGCTCCTGGACCGCGCCGACGTACACGCCGACTCCCTCGTCGTGGTCGAACCACACGAAGGCTGCCCGCTCGGCTCCGAGGAAGTCGCGGATCCGACCCAGCGCGGACCCCGCGAGCCCCTCGATCGACGCGCTCCCGAGGATCTCACGGTCGATCTCGTGGAGCGCCTCGAGCCGCTCGGCCGAGCGGCGCACCTCCGCCTCGGCCGCCTTGCGCTCGGAGATGTCGACGACGACGGCCGATAACACCGCGTCGTCGCCCTCGCCGAAGTACGAGAGGCCGACCTCGACGGGGAACTCGCTCCCGTCCTTGCGGCGACCCGTCAGCTCCCGACCGGCGACCGGCCGTGTCTGGGGGTCGGCCACGAAGCGGGCTCGGTGCCCGGCATGGAGCTGGCGGAACCGGTCGGGCAGGAGCACCTCGATCGACATGCCGACGAGCTCCTCGGCACGGTAGCCGAAGTCCATCTCGAGGCGGGCGTTGACCAGCGTGATGTGCCCGTCGCGATCGCACAGGACGACGCCGTTCGGAGCGGACTCGAGGAACGCCTCGAATCCTTCCCCGCTGAACACGACGCCACCCGCCGGCGGTGGGGCCGGGCCTCGGTCTTCGCGACGCGGTGCGCTCGTGTCCACCCGCTCCCCCTCAGCCCAGGACCAGCCATTATGGACGGGTCGCCGTGGGAAGGGAACTCTCGCCTGGCTCGCTCCGGCGGTCTGCTACCCTGGTCCGGCCATGGCAGCCGTGTGCGACATCTGTGGGAAGAAGCCGTTCTTCGGCATGCGTGTCTCCCACTCCCACCGCCGGAGCCCACGCCGGTGGAACCCCAACGTGCAGCGGGTGCGCGCCGTCGTGAACGGCACCCCGAAGCGCGTCAACGCCTGCACGAGCTGCATCAAGGCCGGCAAGGTCCAGCGAGCCGTCTGACCCCAGGCCTAGGCGGGCGGGGTCGACCACAGGGGGTCCACCGGCCCGATCCCATGTCCGATCGCGAGCGCGTGCCGGATGGCCTCGGTCACGAAGGACTTGCCGAGTCGGACCGCCTCGAGCGGTTCCCGCCCGAGCGCGAGATGCGCGGCGATCGCCGAGGATAGGACGCATCCCGTCCCGTGGGTATGCGGGGTCTCCAGGCGGACGCCTTCGATCCACACCATCCGCCGCCCGTCGAAGAACAGGTCATCGGCGCGCGGCGAGCCCGCGAGGTGGCCACCTTTGACGAGCGCGGCACGCGCACCCAGCGCGAGCATCGCCTCGGCAGCCTCCTCCATGTCCTCGGTCGTCCGCACGGGGAACCTGGAGAGGCCGGCGGCCTCGGGCAGGTTCGGCGTCACGATCGTCGCGAGCGGCACGATGCGCGTGCGCAGGGCGTCCACGGCATCCTCGGCGAGGAGCGGGTGCCCGTGCTTGGACAGGAACACGGGATCCACGACCAGGTTCGGTACCGCGGTCTCGGCCACCGCGTCGGCCACGGCCTCGACGATCTCGCGCGAGGCCAGCATGCCCGTCTTCGCCGCGTCCACCCCGATGTCGGTGACGACGGCGCGGATCTGCTCGGCCACCGTATCCGGCGAGAGCGCCTCGTAGCCGCTGACGCCGAGCGTGTTCTGCACGGTCACCGCGGTGATGGCGGTCAGTCCGTACACGCCAAGGGCGCCGAAGGTCTTCAGATCGGCCTGGATGCCGGCGCCACCCCCCGAGTCCGATCCGGCGATCGTGAGGGCGCGAGGTCTCGGCACATCACCCTCCGCGAGCGAAATGGTCCCATCCCTTGGGCTCGAGCGGCGCGACGCGTCCTCTGCCGTCCACCGCGAGGAGGTCCGTCTGCTCGGTGACGGTCCCCACCTCTGTGAGCGGCACCCCGAAGCGCTCGTCGAGCTCGGAGCGCGCACGCTCGACGCCGGTCGCGTCGAGGGTCGCGAGGAGCTCGTAGTCCTCGCCCCCGCCGATCGCAAGCTCGAGCGCGTCCACCCCAAGTACCTCGGCCCCCCTGCGGAGCGGTTCGGCGACCGGGATCCGGTCGAGCTCGACCCGGGCGCCCACCCCGCTCGCGAGGCACAGCCTGCCGAGATCCTTCGCAAGGCCGTCCGAGAGGTCCATCATCGCGGTCGCCCCCGCCTGCGCGAGCGTCTGCCCCTCCCCCACCCGAGCGACCGGGCGCGCCAGCGCGTCGGCGAGCTCGCGGCCCCAAGGTTGCGACAGCGCGGCGGCGGCACGGCTCGGGTGGGCGCGGGACAGCGCGAAGCCGCCTGCCGCCGCCCCCAGTTCCCCCGTCACGACCACGACGTCACCCGGGTGCGCGCCCGAGCGGGCCACGGCTCGTCCCGGTGCGACCTCACCGATCACGGTCACCGACACGACGACCATCCGCGAGCGGTTCGTGTCGCCGCCGACGAGCGAGAGCGCGTACTCGTCGCACGCTGCGCGCATCCCGCCGTACAGCTCGACGACCCAGGCGGGCTCGATGTCCGGGGGAAGACCGATCGACACCAGGGCATATCGGGGACTGGCAGCCATGGCCGCCATATCCGAGACGTTGACGACGATCGCCTTCGCGCCCAGGTCCCTGGGCGAGATCGAGCCCAACTCGAAGTGCACGTCCTCGATGAGCATGTCCGTCGTGAGCACGGACCCGCCGGACCCGGGCTCGACGATCGCGGCGTCGTCGCCGAGACCGAGGACGACCCCTGGTTGCTCGCCCGAGAGCACCCGGCGGATCGCCTCGATGAGTTGGTCCTCGGTCAGCTCCATGTCGTTCCGTCCACGTCGAGCAGCTGGGCACCTACGCGGCCGGGGGAAGGCCCAGCCCGCTTCTGTAGACTAGGCGGCCACCAGCCACGATGCCGGTTTCGGCCACCCTTCCTGGCCCGGACAAGGAGAGTCTCGAGGATGACCGTCGACGCCAAGGTCGTGCACGACAACCCCTCCCCGGAGGACCTCCGGCGCTTCACGGAGGAGATGCCGCAGTGCCGGGTCACCGAGTACGACAACGTCAACGTGCAGACCCGCGTCGTCTCACGTTCGGCCGGCAGCACGTACGTGGTCGCCGAGCGCTCCTCCGGCAAGACGATGACCCGGGAGCAGTTCGACGAGGTCGCCCGGATGCAGGACGAGTACCTCCGGGAGAACGAGGTCGTCGTCATCGACGGCTACATCGGCAACGACCCCAGCTTCCGCACGAAGGCCCGGCTCACGATCGAGAAGGCGAACGCGAACATCGCCGGGATGCAGCAGAAGCTGTACTTCCCGAGCGACGATCAGGACGAGCCCGAGGTCCAGGTCATCTACACGCCGAACCTCCGGGCTCCGGGATACCCCGACGACCGGATCATCGCGGTCGATCTCGACAACGGGGTCACGCGGGTGCTCAACTCCGACTACTTCGGCGAGTCGAAGAAGGGCGGCCTTCGGATGTGGAACAAGAAGGTGTTCGAGCTGGGAGGGCTCTCCTTGCACGCGGGGCTGAAGGTCATCCCGACGGTCGACGGCGAGAAGGTCTTCATGATCATCGGGCTCTCGGGCACGGGCAAGACCACGACGACCTTCACCACGCAGAACGAGTCGCTGCCGGTGCAGGACGACTTCGTCGCGCTCTTGCCCGGTGGGCACGCCTACGGCACGGAGAACGGGTGCTTCGCGAAGACGTTCAGCCTCGATCCCGACTTCGAGCCCAACATCTACGGTGCCGTCGTGAGACCCACCGCCTACCTCGAGAACGTCTATCAGAACGAGGCCGGGAAGGTGAACTTCTTCGAGGAGTCCTACACGCAGAACGGCCGCGCGGTGTTCGGGATGAGCGACCTCGCCCGGTACCGAGACGCCACCGAGGTCGGCACGGTCGACTACCTGCTGATCCTCAATCGGAACGAGAACATCATCCCGTCGGTGGCCCGGCTGAACCAGGAGCAGGCGGCCGCCTACTTCATGTTGGGCGAGACGACCGGCACCTCGGCCGGGGGCGCGGCCGAGGCGGGCAGGTTCCTGCGCGTTCCGGGGACGAACCCGTTCTTCCCGATGCCGCACGACCTACAGGGCAACCGCCTCCTCGAGCTCCTCGCGACCCACCCGATCGAGACCTTCCTGCTGAACACGGGCCGTGTCGGCGGCAGGGACGACGACGAACGCTCGAAGAAGGTGAAGATCCCGCACACCTCGGCGTGCGTGAAGGGCATCGCCGAGGGCAAGATCTCGTGGGGCGAGGACGAGGACTTCGGCTACCAGGTCGCCGAGGACGTGCCCGACTTCGACGACATCGAGCTGCTCCAGCCGCGCCGCTTGTACGAGCGCCAGGACCGGCTCCAGGAGTACGTCGACATGGTCGAGCGTTTGAAGGCCGAGCGCGTCGAGCGCCTGGGCGAGTTCCCCGACCTCGACGGGTCGATCGCCGAGGCCGTCGGCTAGCACCCACCTGGGGGCTTAGGGACGTCGCCGGCCGAGGAGGTACCCGGTCATGACCTGGACGGCCGCGAGCACCAGCGGAACGAGGAAGTACCACCGGAGCTCGGTGAGCTCGTCGACCGCCGCCCGCCCCCGTGCCTCGCTCGAGGCGTAGATCGCGAACAGGCCGGCGAACGCGAGCCACAGACCCGCACGTCCGGTGATGAACAGCGCGTAGAGGGCGTGGTCGCTGACGTCCGCGCCCTCGAGCGGCCGCCGCGTCCACACGACGAGCGAGCGGATCCCGCCGAGCGCGAACAGCCCGGCCAGGACCACCTCGACGATCCTCACGCGGGGTTCCCCGCCGCCCGGGCGAGCGCGCCCACGACCTCCTCGTCCGAGGTCTGGCCGAACGTCCGGTACCACTCCCCGACGGCGAAGAACGGCTCAGGGGTGGCGAGCGCGACCACCTCGTCGGCCTCGTGACGCAGACGCTCCATCGTCTGTGGCGGCGCCACGGGGACCGCCAGCACCACCCGGTCCGCCCCCTGGGCCCGAGCCCACCGGAGCGCAGCGACGGCCGTCCCGCCGGTCGCGACCCCGTCGTCAACGACGATGACCGTCCGGCCGCGCAGATCGACGGGCGGGCGCCCGGCTCGGTACGCGTGGAGGCGACGGATCGTCTCGGCCTCTTGGGCCGCGATCTCACGCTCGAGGTACGCCTCGGACACGCCGAGCCGCTCGATCAGCCAGGGATCGAGCACGCGGACCCCCGGTGCGACCGCGCCGAGCCCGAGCTCCGGGTTGCCCGGCGCCCCGACCTTGCGAGGCACGACCACGTCCAGCGGCACCCCGAGCGTACCCGCGAGGATCTCGCCCACGATCACCCCACCCCGGGGGATGCCGAGGACCACCGTCCCCAGGCCGGCGTGCTCCTTCAGCCTCTCGGCCAGCTGCTCCCCCGCGTCGACACGGTCCTCGAAGATCGTCATGGGGTCGCCTCGCGGTCGGGCGGGTCGTCGGTCCTCGAGCGCCTCTTCCCCGATACCACGACACCATCATCCTACGCAGCCGTGGTTTGCCGCCCCGGCAACCACCCGCCTAGCATGGAACCCCGAACGCAGGAGGTCGTCTCGTGGTTCAGGCCTACATCCTCATCCAGACCGAGGTCGGCAAGGCCGCGGCCGTCGCCAACGAGGTCCGCGAGATCAAGGGCGTCACCGAGGCCGAGGACGTCACTGGTCCCTACGACGTCATCGTGCGCGCCGAGGCCAAGAACGTGGACGAGCTCGGCAAGCTCGTCGTCGCGCGGATCCAGGGCGTCGAGGGCATCACCCGCACGCTCACCTGCCCCGTCGTCCACCTGTAGTCACGGCCGGCTCCGCTCGGCGGTCGGACCCTCTCAGGCCGTGGTGCCGCGCTTGCGTTCGACCTCGTAGCGCTCGATCGCCAGTTCGATGAGCCGGTCGACGAGCTCAGGGTAGGACAGCCCCGACGCCTCCCACAGCTTCGGGTACATCGAGATGCTCGTGAATCCCGGGATGGTGTTGACCTCGTTCACGAACAGTCGATCGCCCGGCGCGAGGAAGAAGTCCACGCGCGCCATCCCGGCCCCGTCGATCGCGCGGAACGCAGCGACGGCAGCACGCTGCACCTCCTCGAGGATCTCCGTTGGGATCGGTGCGGGGATGAGCAACTCGCTCCCGTGCTCGTCGAGGTACTTCGCCTCGTACGAGTAGAACTCGTGCCCCGTCGGCACGATCTCGCCGGCGACCGACGCGATGGGGTCGTCGTTGCCGAGCACCGCGCACTCGATCTCGCGGGCGCCCTCGACGGCGCGCTCGAGCAGCACCTTGCGCCCGAAGCGGAACGCCTCCTCGATCGCCGAGCGTAGCTCGTCCGGGCCGTGCACCTTCGTGATGCCGACCGAGGAGCCGAGCCCCGCGGGCTTGGCGAAGCGCGGGTACCCGAGGTGTCCCGCGCGCTCTTCGACACCGGCGGGGTCATCCCTCCAGTCGGGCTCGTGCACGACCTCATGCTCGACGACCGGGATGCCGGCCGCCGCGAACAGCACCTTCTGCACGGCCTTGTCCATCCCGACCGCCGAGCCCAGGACCCCGGCGCCCACGTACGGGACACCCGCCATCTCGAGGAAGCCCTGGATCGAGCCATCCTCGCCGAAGGGTCCGTGCATCACAGGGAACACGACGTCGATCGTCGTGCGCGAGCCATCCTGCCCCACCAGCGCACGCGCCCCCGGCTCCTGGTCGAGCGCGACCTCCGGGCCGGTCGCCTGGGTGACCTCGGGCAGCGGGCCGTCATGGCTCGCGGGGAGCGCGGGGGGACCGTCCGGCAGGAGCTCCCACCGACCTTCCTTCGTCACGCCGATCGGGACGACCTCGTACCGCTCAGGGTCGAGGGCATCGATGACCGATCGCGCCGAGATGCACGAGATCTCGTGTTCGGCCGAGCGACCACCGAACAGGATGACGACCCTGGTCCTCACGCCTTCTCCAGCGCGCGCTCGAAGTCCGCGATCACGTCGTCCTCGTTCTCGAGCCCGACCGAGACGCGCACGAGCCCATCGGCGATCCCGGCGGCGCGGCGCGCCTCGGCGTCCATCTGCCGGTGGGTCGTCGAGGCCGCGTGCCCGACCAGCGTGTGGGTCCCGCCGAGGCTCGATGCGACCCAGGCCATCTGGAGCGCGTCGCACAGGCGCATGCCGCCATCGACGCCGCCGGCGACCTCGAACGCGAGCATGCCGCCGTATCCCTTGGGCAGCACGCGTTCCGCCACGGCATGCTGCGGATGCGATATCAGCCCGGGGTAGTGCACGCGCTCGACCTTGGGATGGGACTCGAGGCGCTCGGCGAGCGCCTGCGCGGTCGCCGAGTGCCGCTGGACCCTCAACTCGAGCGTCATGAGACCCCGCAGGCAGAGCCACGCCTCGAACGGCGCCATCGTGCCTCCGGTCTCGATGACGGTGTCCCGCAGGCGGGCGATGTGCTCGCCGCTCGCGCAGACGACGCCGCCGATGAGGTCGTGGTGACCGCCGATGTACTTCGTCGCCGAGTGCAGCACGAGGTCGAACCCGTACCGGACGGGGTTGCACAGGTACGGCGAGGCGAACGTGTTGTCCACTATCGCGACGACGCCGGCCTCCCGGCACGCTTCGCCGAGCGCCTCGAGGTCCGCGACCGTGACGTTCGGGTTCGCGATGGTCTCCACGTAGAACAGGGCCGCGTCCGGCAGCGCCGCCTTCACCTCTTCGACGTCGTGCGGGTTGACGAAGGTGGCCTCGATCCCGTACCGAGGCAGCACCTTCGACATCAGCGAGTACGTCCCCCCGTAGAGCTCCGAGCTCGTCACGACGCGTTGGCCGGCCGACGCGAACGCCGTCACCGAGGTGT
Organism: uncultured Actinomycetes bacterium; assembly: GCA_963708985.1. Lineage (GTDB taxonomy): Bacteria > Actinomycetota > UBA4738 > UBA4738 > HRBIN12 > HRBIN12. The sequence continues at coordinate 263,417 of CAVPUQ010000008.1, read as the reverse complement.
GGATCGCCGCCATGCCCGATGCGAACGAGAAGGCGCTCTCGGTGCCCTCGAGCTCGCCCATGAGGTGCTCGAACGCGCCGAGCGTCGGGTTGCCGTAGCCGCGGGTGTACGTGTAGCCCGGTTGACGGAAGCTGATCGTCTCGGCGTAGTCGTCGGAGGTCTCGAATCGGAACGTCGAGGTCTGGAAGATGGGAACGCTCGGCGTTTCCTGGTCGACCGGGGGCGTCCGGGCGCCGTGCACGGCTCGCGTCGTGAAGCCCACGCGGCGCTCGTCGCTCACCGGCTCACCCTACCGCCTGCGCCCAGCGCGTCGGGTACTCGGTGCGCAGGCCGTCGACCAGCAGACCCAGCTCCGCCATGACGTCGTCCGTGAGCCGGCGCACGGTCGAGGCGTCGGTCGAGTCCTGCGGCAGGAGGATCGGCTCCCCTGCCCGGAGCCAGATCGGGCGCCCGAACTCGATGCGGCGCTTGCCCGAGCGTTGCCAGACGTACTGGCCTCCCCAGGTCGCCACCGGAACGATGGGCGCACCCGTCGCGAGCGAGAGCCGCACCGCGCCGGTCTTGCCTCGGGACGGCGACAGGTCCGGGTTCGTGGTCTCGCTCGTGCCCTCGGGGTAGACGAAGACCACCTCACCCGTTTCGAGCGCCCGAGCGGCCGCCTCGAGCGGAGCCTGATCGCCCGTGCCACGGCGGACGGGGATCTGCCCGGCGCCGCCGAGCGCCATCCGCAGGAACGGGTTCTCGAACAGCTCGGCCTTCGCCAGGAACCTCGGACGCCTCCCGGCGCGGAGGACGAAGTACGCGTGGGCGAACGGGTCGATGTAGGAGAGGTGATTGCCCACGACGATCGCCGGCCCTTGCCTCGGGATGCGGTCGAGCCCGTCGAACCGCCAGTTGAACCACAGCTTGAAGGGCGGCAGCAGGACCACCTTGCAGATGTGGAACCAGGGCTCCAGGGTTGCCTCCTCCGAACCGAACGATCCCCGGCCCGGCGATGCTACCGCGTCGCACCCCTGGTCCTCCGAGGCTCGTCCGCTGCGGCCCTCGGTAGCTGCGAGACCGGGTAGCCTGACCCGGTGCGGGTCGTCGTGATCCCCGTGAAGGCCCTCGACCGCTCGAAGTCGCGGCTCTCGAGCGTGCTCACCCCGCTCGAGCGCGGCGCGCTCACGCTCGCGATGCTGGAGGACGTGCTCGACGTCACGCTCGCGCTCGCCGGGTGGGACACGTGGGTGGTCTCTCCCGACGAGGTCGTGCTCGAGGTCGCCGTGCGTCGCGGGGTCCGGGCGTTGGCCGAGGATCGCCCGGGCCTGTCCGCCGCGCTCCGCCAGGCCGAGGGTGCGGCGATCGCCGAGCGCGCGGCGGCGCTCGCCGTCCTGCCAGGCGACCTGCCGTTGCTCACCGCCGAGGCCCTCATGGGCGCCGTGCGGACCCTCGGGCCGGTCGTGATCGCGAGCTCGATCCGCGATGGCACGAGCCTGCTCCTGCGGCGACCGCCTCGCGCCATCGCGTCACGCTTCGGGTCGGGCTCGTTCCGCAAGCACCTCGAGCTCGCCGAGGCCAAGGATCTGCCGGTCGCAGTCGTCGACCGCCCCGAGCTGTCCTTCGACCTCGACCTACCGAGCGATATCCTCACCCTGCTCGAGGACGGTCGGCGGGGGCGGACCCGCGAGGTCTGCCTGGGGATGGACCTCGGCGATCGGCTGGCCGCTCACGGGTAGCCTGTTCCGCGCCGCGAGGAGGACCGGATGCCGCAGGGGACGATCAAGGACTTCGACATCGAGGGCCGCACGGGCTCGCTGCTCATGGAGGACCGGACCGAGGTCCTCATCGACCCCACGTCGATGGAGGGCTCCGGCCTACGCTCCCTGCGCCTCGGGCAGCGCGTCAGGTTCGACCTGGTAGAAGAGAGCGGTCGCAAGCTCGCCCGCTCCCTGCGGATCGTGACGTTGTAGCGCGGTCAGCGGGCGCGAGCCGGCTTCGCCGGGACGCGACGGCGCTTGGCCGCCACCATGTCCTTGAATCCCTTCCCCGCGAGGAACCACGGCAGGTCGCGGGCGGGGACGACGATCGGGGTCTCGGGCTTGCGCGGGTTCCGGGCGATCCGCTTGTTGCGGCGCTTCCGCTCGAAGGTCCCGAAGCCCACCAGTGACACCCGTTCGCCCTTGGCGACCGCCTCGCGGATGACGTCCATCGCGGTGTCGACCGTACGGCCGATCTCCGCCTTGCTGACGCCGGTCCGTTTCGAGATCTCGGCGACGAGCCCGTTCTTGTTCATCGGCTTCGCTCCCCCCTCTGCCGTGCCCAACGCTACTCATGCACGAGGGGGATGGTCAATCCCTTTCGCCGCAGCGGCGAAGAGCCGATGCGGGGGCTCGCCGAACGACCTCCCCCGATACGCGTAGTGGCTCGATACGACGCCTTGGGCACGGCGACGGGGCAGGCCGACAGGAGCGACGAGAAGCGGCACCGGATCGGTGGACCGAGCGGGGAACGACCGGCCCACCGAGGGTTCGATGCCGCCCGGGGAGGGTTTCTCATCGCTCCACACGAGCAAGGGCTCCTCGAACCGAGCCTGGTCGAAGGAGCACCTCGCGGCGCGTACCGCCGTTCCCGGGTCGATCCGGGGCCCGCTGCTAGCATGGGCTGCCTCTGGCCCGTGGGGTAACGGTAGCCCGGCTGACTCTGGATCAGTTAGTCCTGGTTCGAATCCAGGCGGGCCAGCAAGATCCGCGCATCCGACCTTCCTCCCCTCGGGGATGGCGGGACACCACGCTCACTCGGTTGCGCGCGCAAGAACGGCGTCCGCGGGAGCACCGGGCTCGTGCCAGATGGGGCCGAGCAGGGCGGCGAACCACCGCAGCTCGTCGAGGTGCGGTTGCGTGAGCGCCTCGAGCCTCGCCTCGCCGAGCGGTGTGAGCGCGAGGCGAACCGCGCGTCCGTCTCCGGAGTCTCGACGGCGGATGATCACCCCGGCCCCTACGGCTCGGTCGACGAGCTCCACGGCGCTGTGGTGACGAAGCAGCAGGTGCGCCGCCGCCTGGGCGATCGTCGGGCCGGAGGGGTTCCCGTTCCCACGGATCGCGAGGAGCAGCTGGTGCTGCGAGGGGGTCAACCCGGCTGCTCGGGCACCCTCCCCGCTCCAGCGCAAGAATCGCCGCAGGGCGTCTCGGGACCGGAGGAGCTCCCGGTACTCCTCGTCCGTCACAGCCTCCGACATGCTAATATCATATCGCATCACGATACATCGACTGCCCCGGCCTCCGATGGAAAGGAGGGCAGCGATGACCGAGAAGAGACCCCACCGGCGTCCGCGTTTCAGCCGCGGACAGGAGCGGGAAGGGGATGCCCCCGTGAAGGAGGCTCGCCCGGACTTCGCACGAGGTCAGGAGAAGGAGCCCCCGAGCAAGCACGAGGGCGAGTTCGCCGCCGGCCAGGAGAAGCGACTCCACCACCCTGAGGAGGAGTACCACGGCCGGTTCAGCCGGGGTCAGCAGAAGACCCCGGAGGAGCGGTCCGAGTAGGACCCCCTGCTCCGCAAACGGGCCCCCCGCGCCACGAACGGCACGGTCCGCGTGCGCGGGGGGTCCGCTACATCCGGAAGCCTGCCTCCGGGAGCTTCGGGGAAGCGGGTAGCCGATCCGCGGAGGCGCTCGCAGCCGGCGCCTACTTCAGCGGCGTCGGGTCCAGGATGACGGGCGGGAGCGGCTCCTGCGAGAAGTCGAACTCGCGCAGGAGGTTGCCAAGGATGTCGACCTCCTCGCGCACGGTGGGGCGCGAGTCCGGCCTGCTGAGGGTCTGCGGGTCGAGCCGCTCACTCTCCAAGAACAGGTCCTCGATGAACCCGAGGTAGGCGTCGAAGGACAGCACCTGGTGATCGATGGTGCCGGCCTTCGCCCAGGGGCTGATCATGAGTCCCGGCACGCGGATCCCGTACCCGTTGAGATCCACGCGGGGCGGCTCGAGGTGGTCGTAGAACCCACCCCAGTCATCCCACGTGAGGAAGATCGCGGTGGACTCCCAGTCCGGGCCCCTCATCGCCGCGTTGATCACGCGGGTCACGTGCCGCATGCCCTTCCAGATGGGCTCGTCGCTGCCCGGATGCTCCCCCGCGCCCGAGTACGGCATCACCCATGACACCGAGGGCAGCGTCCCGTCGGCCGCCGCTGCGTAGTACTCGCTGTGCCCCCGGATGTTCTCGATCTGCCCGTTCTGCCGCACGGTCGTGAACCAGGGAAGCGGGTTCTGCTGCGCCACCGTCCGCTCCAGGGACTTGTCCCTCGGGCACGGGTCGAACAGGCATGTGTCGTCGCCCACGTAGTAGGACCAGCTCACGTCGTTCTCGTGCAGCAGGTACGTGATGTCGGTCCAGGCCCAGATCGGCCGGTCCTCGTGCCCCCGCTGGATGTTCGCTTCATCCGCGAGCTCGAGGTTCGAGGTGCAGCTCATCGGGTCTCGCGGGTCCTCGCAGCGCGCGGCCCACGCCGAGACGAGGAACAGGTGGGCCGGCAGCGTCCACGAGTCGGCCGGAGCGAACATCCGGTCCTGAAGGACGAAACGATCCGCGTACGTCCAGTAGTTCGGGATGTCCTTGCGAGTGTGGTAGCTCATGACGTCCGGCTGCCCCTGCGGCCCCAGGTACCGCTTGCAGGCGGGGTCGGAGCGGTGGTCGGCGCAGTGGATCGGGCTGTCGACGACCGCGCGGATGAACCCGTCCATCCGGCCGCCGTTCACGTCCGTGATCGAGTGGCGCTGCGCGTGGGGGCCGCCCAGCGCCAACTGGTTGCGCGATCGGTAGGGCCTCGCGCAGATGCCGGTGATCGGGTCGGGCACGCACACCTTCGGGACGCCACGGCGGGTCATCGGGATGCCCTCGGCGCCCGGGTAGGTGCCGAAGTAGTGATCGAACGACCGGTTCTCCTGCACGATGAAGATCACGTGCTCGATGTGCTGCTGCGCCAGCTCGAGCTTCGTGAGCGGCGCGACCGGGGAGGGCTCCGGACCCGAGGGCGTGCCCGCGACCGGAGTGCCTCGACCACTCGCGGTCGGCTCGCTGCAGGCCGCGCCGAGCAGGGCGAGCGCGCCCACGAGGGCGAGGGTCGACGAGCCAGCCGGTCCTCACTTCGTGGCCTCCGTCGGTGGGGTCGGGTCCAAGATCAGGGGCGGGATCGGGTCCTGGCGGAAGTCGAACTCCCTACGCAGGTCCCCCAGGATATCGACCTCCTCGCGCACCGTAGGACGCGAGTCGGGCCTGCTCATCGTCCCGGGGTCGAGCCGAGCCCCGCCCAGGAACAGGTCCTCGATGAACTTCAGGTACGAGTCGAACGTGTGCACCTGGGAGTCGATCGTCCCGCCCTTGGCCCACGGGCTGATGAGGATACCCGGGACCCGGATCCCGTAGCCGTTTTCGTCCACCCTCGGCGGGGGCACGTGGTCGTAGAAGCCGCCCCAGTCGTCCCAGGTGAGGAAGATCGCGGTCGTCTCCCACAGCTCACTCCGCATGATCGCGTTCACGACCCGCGTGACGTGCGCCTGGCCCTTCGTGAGGGGTGCCCCGTTGCCGGGGTGCTCGCTGTTGCGCCCCGCCGGCATCACCCAGGTGACGGTCGGCAGCGTGTCGTCCCGGAGCTGGTCGAACAGGTCGGCGTGCAAACGGATGTTGCCGAAGTCGTTCTGTTCGTGCGTCGTGGTGAACGACGGCAGCGGATTCTGCGCCGGCGGCGTGCCCTTGCGCCCGGGCCCGACGCGCGGGCACGCGTCCTCGGGGGACCGGCAGGTGTCGTTCCCAACGTAGTAGCCCCACGAAACGCCGGCCTCGGTGAGCAGGTAGGTGATCGGGGTCCAGGCGTAGATCTCGGGATGCTCGCCGTGCCGTTGCCGGTCGATGACGCCCTCGAGCCCGAGGTCCGAGCGGCAGCTCATCGGGTCTCGGGGATCGGTGCAGCTCGCCGACCACGCCGAGACCAGGAACAGGTGCGCCGGGAGGGTCCACGAGTCCGCCGGGGCGAACATACGGTCCTGCAGGACGAAGCGCTCCGCGTAGGCCCAGTAGTTCGGGATCTCGCGCGCATCGTGCCAGCCCATCACGTCCGGCTGCAGGTCGGGTCCGACGTCGCCCCGGCATGAGCGCGACGTGCGGTCGTCGCCGCAGATGTTCGGACCCGAGACGAGCGTCTCGACGAACCCGTCCATCCGCCCGCCGTTCACATCCCGGAGCGAGTGCGGGTGCCCGTGCGGACCGCCCCGCTGCACGAGGGTGGAGTCGTGGTAGGGCCGGGCGCACCGGCCGAGCACCGGGTCGGGGACGCAGACCTTCGGTTCGCCACTCTTGTTCATCGGGATGCCCTCGGCCCCGGGGAACGTCCCGAAGTAGTGGTCGAACGACCGGTTCTCCTGTACGACGAAGACGACGTGCTGGATGTTCTCGAATCCCTCGAGCTCGGTCGGAGGCTCTGCGGGCGTCGCGGGCTCGGCGGGCGTCGCCGAGTCCGAGGCCGACGCGACTGCCGAGGTGACGCTCGGCTCGGCACGGGTCTGCGTGCAGGCGGTCGCGAGCAGCGCGACCGCGGCCGCCAACGCGGTGGCGAGCACGAGGGGTCGGGGACGGGCGCTACGGAGGTCCTCCATCGGACCCGGCGAGCCTACCAGCGCCCCCGTGGGGCGGGCGCCGCGGCCCGTAGGATGAGGAAGCCCACGCGACCGAGGAGCCACCGTGCAGACGTACACGACCCCGTCCGGCAACACCCTGGTCACCCTGATCCCCGGCGACGGCATCGGCCCCGAGGTCGTCCGCAGCGCCCAGCGCATCATCGAGGCCACCGACGCCAAGATCGAGTGGGAGGAGCGCGAGGCCGGCGCCGAGGTCTTCAACAAGGGTCTGCCCTCGGGCGTACCACCCGAGACGATCGAGTCGATCCGCAAGACGCGCGTCGTGCTCAAAGGACCCCTCATGACGCCCGTCGGCTTCGGCGAGAAGAGCGCCAACGTCACGCTCCGCAAGCTCTTCGAGACCTACTCGAACGTCCGTCCCGCGCGCGAGCTCCCCGGCGTCACGACCCCCTACAGCGGCCGCGGCATCGACCTCGTGATCGTCCGAGAGAACGTCGAGGACCTGTACGCCGGCATCGAGCACATGCAGACGCCCGGCGTGGCGCAGACGCTGAAGCTCATCTCGCGCAAGGGCTGCGAGAAGATCGTGCGCTTCGCGTTCGAGCTCGCACGCGCCGAGGGCCGCCACACGGTCACGTGCGCGACGAAGGCGAACATCATGAAGTTCTCCGAGGGCATGCTGAAGGACACGTTCGAGGAGGTCGCCCCCGAGTACCCCGACATCGAGGCGTGGCACCTCATCGTCGACAACACCGCGCACCAGCTCGTGAAGAGGCCCGAGCAGTTCGACGTGATCGTCACGACCAACATGAACGGCGACATCCTGTCGGACGAGTCGAGCGCGCTCGTCGGTGGGCTCGGCTTCGCGCCGAGCGCGAACATCGGCAACGACGTCGCGATCTTCGAGGCCGTCCACGGCTCCGCGCCGAAGTACGCGGGCAAGGACGTGATCAACCCGACCGCGCTGATCCTGACCTCCGTGATGATGCTGCGGCACCTCGGCGAGTTCGAGGCGGCGGCGTCGATCGAGCACGCCGTGCTCGTCACGCTCGAGTCCGGCGTGCGGACCGGCGACATCGTCGGCTACGACAAGGGGACGCCGACGAGCGCCTACACCGACGCGATCATCGGCAACCTCGGGAAGCGCTCCGAGAGCTGGCAGGTGCGCGAGTACAAGCCGCAGGTCCTCCCCGTGGTGGACCCGCGTCCCGACTTCGTCCGCCCCGCCTCGCGCCGTGTGGTCGGCATCGACCTGTTCGTCGAGTCGCCGCTCTCGGCCGAGGAGCTCGGCCGCAGCATGGAGGAGCTCGTGAGGGACACCGCCTTCACGCTGAAGATGGTCTCGTGCCGGGGCACGCAGGTGTACCCCTTGACCGGTGCGATCACGGACATCGTGGACGCCTCGTACTGCCGCCTGATGCTGAAGGAACCAGCCGAGGACGTCTCCGACGAGGCCGTGACGGAGCTCCTGCGGCGCGTCTCCACGAGGCACCGCTGGGGCCACATCGAGAAGCTCCAGGAGTTCGACGGCGAGCCCGGCTACACGCGGTCGCAGGGCGAGAACTAGCAGGTCGCAAGGCCTGCGAGGGCCGGCTGCTACACTTCGGCCGGCCTCGACGAGGCAGTCCGGTCCCATCGTCTAGTGGCCTAGGACACCACCCTCTCAAGGTGGAGACACGGGTTCGAACCCCGTTGGGACTACCAGATCGCGACCGGGGGAACGCTCGTCCCTGAGGGCTCGCGGCCGACGGAAGCGCGTGGCCGCTCACGCAGAGGGCTTGGGTGACGCCGGAGTGCTCCGACGAAGTCACGGTGAACCGAGGTCCCGCGTCCCAACCTCGGACTTCGGCCACGGTCAGGTCGTGACGTCCTTGCGCGCGAACCGCCAGAGCGCGAGCGTGAGGAACACCACCGCGTAGGCCGCGCTCACGGTCAGGCCGCTCCGCATCCCGCCCCACGCCACCGGGAAGCGGAACAGATCGGTGAACGCGAGCCACCCGTGCGTCGGCAGGTACGGGTGGATCACGTGCAGGCTCGGGATCCGATCGAGGATCTGGCTGGCGATCGCCAGGATCACCGTGGCCACGGTCGCGCCCGGGCCGGAGTCGGTGAGCGTGCTGACGAACAGCCCGACGCCCGTGATCCCCGCAGCGGCCAGCAGGATGTACAGACCGGCGCCCACGATCCGCAGCACCGCGGCGCCGACCGGTAGCGTCGTGCCCGACAGGGTCGGCAACGGCCCGAACCCGAACACGATGCCGCCGAAGAGCATCCCGGAGGCGATGACCCCGATCAGGAGCACGCCCAGGATCGACATCGCTGCGGCGTACTTGGCGAGTATCAACCTCGCCCGCCCCACGGGCCGGACCAGGAGGTACCGCAGCGTCCCGCCCTGCGCCTCGCCGGCGATCGCGTCGCCGCCGAACAACCCGATCGCCAGCGAGAGGAAGAAGGGCTGCACGACCGCGAGCCCCGTGAGCGGCGCGAACAGGCCGTTCCGAACGATCTGGATGAGGAACGGCGGCGCGTCCGGACCGGCGGCCTCGGTCGGCGGCGAGAGCTTCAACGCGATGACGATCAGGAACGGGACGCCGCCGAGCGCCGCGGCGATCAGGTAGGTGCGCCAGCGGCGCAGCGCCTTCATCCACTCAACCCTGAACATCGCCGTCCCCGACCAGCTCCAGGAACATGTCCTCCAGGCTCTCGCGCTCGGGGACGAGGGCGCTCACGGCGACCCCCGCGTTCACGAGGGCCGCGTTGACGCCCGCGGGGGTGGCCTCGCCCGAGAGCCGGACGAAGACCGAGCCCTCTTCACCGGCCGACGCCTCCACGTCCGCCATCCCGGCCAGCACCTGTTGGGCACGGGCGGGATCGTCGACCTCGATGCGGAACCGCTCGGCCGCGCCGCGGAGCTCCCCCGGCGATCCCTCGGCGACGAGCCGTCCACGCGAGAGCACGCCCACCCGATCGCACATCGCCTCGACCTCGGCGAGCAGGTGGCTCGAGACGAACACCGTGGTGCCGTCGTCGGCCAGGCGTCGCAGGAGCTGCCGGATCTCGCGCATCCCGGCCGGGTCCAGGCCGTTGGTCGGCTCGTCCAGCATGAGCATCTCCGGCTCCCCCAGGAGCGCGAGCGCGATCCCGAGCCGCTGCCGCATGCCCTGGCTGTAGGCCTTCACGCGCTTCTTCGCCGCCTGCGCGAGCCCCACCAGCTCGAGCACCTCGTCGATCCGCGACAAGCGTCGCCGGACGTCGTCGCGAGCGGCACCGGCGCGCGCGAACACCTCGAGGTTGCGGCGTCCGGACAGGAACCGGTAGAAGCCCGGCTCCTCGACGAGCGCTCCCGTGCGCGCGAGCACCGTGCTCCGGTGGTCGCCGAACACCGAGGTACCGAGCAGCTCCACCTCGCCGCCGGTCGGCAGGATCAGGCCGAGGGCCATCCGGATGGTCGTGGTCTTGCCGGCCCCGTTCGGTCCGAGGAACCCATACAGCTTACCGCGCTCGATGGAGAGGTCGAGCCCGTCGACCACGTTGACGTCGTCGTAGCGCTTCGTGAGCCCCCGGGTGACGAGCGCCGTCACGGCAGCTTCGGCTCGACACCCGCGAGGGCGTCGGGGGGCACCGCGCCGACCACGATCCATGCGTGGTCCGCACGTTCCACGACGTCGGCGGAGGCGAGCGGCCCCGCGTACGGGAGCAGCGAGCGCACCTCCTTCGGCACCTGGTCGACCCGGACCGCGAGGATGAGGCCGAAGCCCTCGCCGAAGGTCCGGACCTCGGGCATCGGCGGTGGCGTGCCGCCGGGATCCGTCGGGTGGTCCGCCCGGTCCAGCTGCACGACCGTGGCGCCCGGCGGCGGCTCGAAGGTGAACATCGCGGCATCGATCGGTCCGAAGTCGACCGACGTGAACCCCGTCTCGATCGCCGGGTCGAGGGTTCCCTGCGGGATCACGCGCAAGCGAAGCGGGATCCGCGTCTGCGCGTCGATCGCGATCTGGATCCGGCCAACGAGCGCCGTTCCGTCGGTCGGCGTCAGCTCCAGCGTGTACGCATCGCGTCCGGCCACCGAGACCGGCTCGCCGATCCCGACGTCCGCGTACGCCGCTACCTCCCCGAGCACCATCCCGACGAGCGCCGTGAGGTCGCCGAGCGAGGGGAGCCGCTTCGGTTCGGTGGTCGGCGGCGCCGGTACCGGCGCGTGCCACGCGGTGTACCGGTCCGAGTCCCAGGCCCACAGGTCCGTGCGGTTCACGACGAGGACACGCTCGGCCATGGGCAGGATCTGCGCGACGCGGACGCCGTCGGGCGAGCTCCATGTGCGGAACGTCTGGTCCGAGAGCAACGCGTCGAGCGGGCCACCCGTCCCCGCCGGCAGCGCCGGCAGGCCGAGGTCCACGCTGGTCTCCACGGTTCCCGAGATGGGGGTGTGTGCCGCCACCGCACGCAGCGCGCTCGCCACCAGCTCCTCGGGCGCGATCGGGGGGAGGTCGGGTGTCGGCTCGGCCTGCACCGCGCGAAGGCCGAGCGCCGCCACTGCGACCAGGGAGACGGCGACGACGACCAGGAGCGCGCGGGAGCGGGCGAACCGTGACATGACTGCTCCAGCATCCCACGACCGCGAGGAACGGGATATCGAGAAGCGGTTCGTATCCCGTTTCGACTAGGCTTCGCGGCGGAGGGCAGCGGATGAACGACTCGAGGTACATCGGTCTGGGCGTGGCGGCCGCCATGCTCGCGGTGCTCGTGCTGCTCCCCGCCCTGGCGGTCGTCGGCTTCTACACGTTCGCGAACGTGTACGCGCTCATCGCGGGCTCGGACTTCTCCTCGGACACGATGAACGTGGCGGTGTTCCTCGTCGGGCTCGTCGTCACGGTCGCCACGATCGTCGTGGGGATGGCGGTGGCGGCCGGGCTCGTCGGCCGGAGCCTGTCGCCCAAGCGCCGGCGCGAGGAGGAAGCCTTCGCCTTCGGTGCGGACCTCGACGCCGCTGAGGTCCCGGAGCCGTAGCCTTCCCAGTCACCGGCGTCCCCATGCGCTAGCCTCAACAGCCATGTCCACGCTGCGACAAGACCCGACGACGCGCCAGTGGTCGGTCCTCGCGCCACGGCGGAGCGAGCGACCCCACGCGCCGGTCGTCGTGCCACGCCCGGATCTACCCACCCGTGACCCCGGGTGCCCGTTCTGCCCTGGCAACGAGGATCAGACCCCGCCCGAGATCTTCCGCGTGCCGGACGACCCCGATTGGCGCGTGCGCGTCGTGCCGAACATGTACAGCGCGCTCGTCGGCGAGGGCGAGGCTCGGCGGACCGGCTCGCCGATGTTCCGCGAGATGCCCGGCGTCGGCAGCCACGAGGTGGTCATCGAGTCCCCGCGCCACGACGCCCGCTTCGACGAGATGACCCAGGACGACGTCGCCGAGGTCGTGGACGTCTGGCGTTCGCGCTACCGCGCCCTCATCGGACGGCCCGAGGTCCGTGCCGTCGTCGTCTTCAAGAACTTCGGCGCGCTGGCCGGCACCTCGCTCGCGCATCCGCACTCGCAGGTGGTCGCGACACCGGTGTTCCTGCCTCGGCTGCTCCGACGCCTGGACGTTGCCACCCGGTACTTCGACGACAACGGCGTGTGCGTCTACGACGACGTGATCGCCGCCGAGCGCGAGGTGCGCCTCCGGATCGTGGACGAGTGCGGCGGCTTCCTCGCGTTCGAGCCCTTCGCCTCGAACTCCCCATACGAGACCTGGGTGCTCCCCAAGTTCCACCAGGGCTCGTTCGGCGATCTCGCCGACGAGGAGGTCGACGACCTCGCCTGCGCGCTCATCCGTACGCTCACCGCGCTCCGCCGCGCTTGCGGAGACCCGGACTTCAACCTCGTGCTGTACTCGGCGCCGACGAACGGGCACACGGACGAGGTCTTCCACTGGCACATCAAGATCATCCCGAAGCTCGCGACGCCCGCCGGTTTCGAGATCGGCTCGGCGATGAGCATCAACACCGTGGCGCCGGAGGACGCCGCCAAGACCCTCCGCCGCGCCCACGGCGCATAGGCCCTCGGCCTCTCGTGAGCGCGTCGTGCACGCGCTCGAGCCCCAACCCGGCGAGGGCCCAGAGCGGGAGGTAGTCGGCCCGCACGAGGCCGTGGAGGTTCCACCGGGCGTGCCGGTAGTCCCACGGCGCCCGCCCGAGCGCCCATCGGAACACCCGCCCGCTCGCGTATTCGACCGTCGAGAAGCCCGCGGCGTAGACAAGCGCCCGACCGGCCCCGGGCACACGGTCGCGCATCTCGTCGTGCAACGGCTCGAACAGCGGCTGGGCGAGCCCGTACACCGGGAACATCCACGCGCTGGTGTGGTCGCGGAACCGCCGCCCACGGGTTCGCGCCAGCTCCTTCAGTCCGGTGAACGCGAACTCCGTCGCCAGCCCCAAGGTCCCGTACGCGATGAACCGGGCGGCCGGCGAGCGAAGCCTCACCCGGTCCAGACCACCGCGCCCTCCGATGGGATCCACGGATGGAGCCTATCCGGCGCGCCTACCACCACCATCCGAGTGTGCGCCTAGCTCAGCAGCCGGAGTCGACCCAGGCCGGACCCTTGCCGACCGGGACGTCGAGGCGTAGTGCGGTGCGTTTCAGCCTCCGGCGGTAGGTGCGCATCTCGCGCCGGTTCCAGTCGGCGTGCGTGAGGCACCGCCAGTCCTCGTAGAGCTCGTCGTGGTACGGGCTCTGGAGGATCTCGGCGTGCCCGATCACGTTGCCCCACGAGATCCCGTACCTGGCCATCAGCCAGACCGTGAGCCGAAGCGAGGCCCGCATCATCGGCCCGTCGTGGAGGATGTCGCCCGCGCTCGTGCCGACGTGCTCGATGCCGATCGCCGTCCAGTTCATCCCGATCGCGTGCCGGCACCGGATCGCGAGGTTCACGAGCTGGTAGATCGTCCCGTCCGTGTCGATGAGGAAGTGCGCGCACACACCCGGCTTCTCGCCGAGATGCGTGCCGTTGGCCGCGAAGTGGTTCCAGGCGGAGTCGAACGACGTCCCGGCCGTGTAGTGCTCGACGACGACCTTCGGGTCGTTGAGCTCCCAGGTGCGCTCGCCGTAGTGCCGTTCCGAGTAGGCGGCCATCTGGCGCTTGCGCTTGACGCCGAACGGGATCTTCTTCCAGACGATCTCGGGGCGGATGGCGGACGGGGCCGGCGCAAGCACCTCTGCCGAGGTCTCCTCGCGCGGCTCCGCGAGCCCCGGCGTCTCGGGAACGAGCACCGCGGCGAGAACCAGGAGCGCGAGGACGCGCTTCACGAGCTCGGAGCGACGGCGGCACGCAGGCGCGTCAGCGTGCGCTCGCGGCCGAGGAGCTCGAGGGACTCGGGCAACGGTGGCGAGACGTTCGAGCCGGTGACGGCCGCGCGCACGGGCTGCCACCCCTTCGTGCGGTTCAGGCCCGCACCCTCGGCGAGCGCGTCGAGCGCGGCGCCGATCGCTCCGGCGGTCCACGGCTCCACGCCCGCGAGGCCCTCGGCCGCCGCGGCGCCAGATAGCCCTTGGGAGCCTTCGCCGAGGACCGCTGCGGCCTTCTCGTTCGGCACGACGTCGTCGGTGAACAGGAACCTGAGCAGCTCGACCGAGTCGGTGAGTGTCTTCATCCGTTCCTTCACGATGGGCATCGCTCGCCGTAGCAGCATCGGCTCGGGCAACAGCCCCGAAGCGGACAGGAAGTGCAGGCAGCGCGCTGCAAGCTCGTCGTCGTCGAGTGACTGGATGTGGTGGTTGTTCATCCACTCGAGCTTCTGCGTGTCGAACGCCGCTGGGTTCCTCGAAACGCGCGAGATGTCGAAACGCTCGATCAGCTCCTGCACGGTGAACAGGTCCTGGTCGCCGCACGACCAGCCGAGCAGCGCGAGGTAGTTCACGAGAGCCTCGGGCAGGAACCCGCGCTCTCGGAAGGCTTCGACCGAGGTCGAGCCGTGGCGCTTGGACAACGGCTGTCGGTCGGGACCCACGATCATCGGGTGGTGAGCGTAGGCGGGGAAGGTCGTCGCGCCGAGAGCCTCCATGAGCGCCATCTGTCGTGGTGTCGAGGCCAGGAGGTCCTCGCCGCGGATGATGTGGGTCATCCCCATCAGCATGTCGTCGACGCCGGCCGCGAGCAGGTACGTGGGCGAGCCGTCCGAGCGCAGGATGACGAAGTCCCGCAGCGTCCCCTGGGCGAAGTGAACCTCACCCTTCAGGAGGTCCCGAACGACGAACCCGCGCTCAGGCATCCAGAAGCGCAGGGCCCACGGCCGCCCCTCGGCCTCGAACGCCGAGCGCTCCGCGTCCGTGAGCGTGCGGCACCGGCCGTCGTAGCCGGGCGCTTCCCCGCTCGCGAGCGCTCCTTGGCGTCGCCGCTCGAGCTCCTCGGGCGTGCAGTAGCAGCGGTACGCGCGACCGGCGTCGATCAGCGTCGGCGCATGCGCGCGGTAGATCTCGATGCGCTCCGACTGCCGGTACGGGGCGTGGGGTCCGCCGACGTCGGGGCCCTCGTCCCAGTCCAGTCCGAGCCAACGGAGCGAATCCATGACGGCGTGGAAGGCCTCCTCGGAGACCCGACTCGCGTCGGTGTCCTCGACGCGGAGCACGAACGCGCCGCCCTCCCGTCGAGCCGTGAGCCACGAGTACAGGGCGGTCCGCGCGTTCCCGACGTGGATCGCCCCCGACGGCGCCGGCGCGAACCGGCAGCGGACCTCGCTCATCTGGCCTCCACGGTGTTCGACAGGACCCCCACGCCCTCGATCTCGACCTCGACACGGTCGCCGGGCTCGAGCTTGCCGACACCTTCAGGGGTGCCGGTCATGATGACGTCGCCGGGGAGAAGCGTCATGAACGTCGTGACGTACTCGATCAGGGTGGCGACGCCGAAGACCATGTCGGAGGTGCTCGCGAACTGCTTCGTCTCGCCGTTCACGCGGGTCTCGATCCGCACGTCGCCGGGGTCGAGCTCGGTCTCGATCCACGGCCCGAGCGGACACGAGGCGTCGAAACCCTTCGCCCGTGCCCACTGACCATCCCTCTTCTGCAGGTCCCGGAGCGTCACGTCGTTGCCGCACGTGTACCCGAGCACGTACTTCCCAGCCTCATCGGCCGGCACGTTCCTCGCGAGCCTGCCCATCACGACGGCGAGCTCCCCCTCGTAGTCCACGCGGCGGCTGATCGCCGGGAGCGGGATCGAGATCGCCCGGGCCGCTCACCGCGGTCGAGGGCTTCAGGAACAGGAGAGGCTCCTCGGGGACCTCGCCCCCGAACTCGGCCGCGTGGGCGGCGTAGTTCTTGCCGACCGCGACCACCTTCGAGGGGAGCACTGGAGCGAGCAGCCGGACGTCGTCGAGCGGGACCTCTTCCCCCGTCGGCAGGGGATCCTCGAAGAAGGTGCCCCGGAGCGCGCGCACGAGATCACCCTCGACGACGCCGGTGGCGATGCGGTCGGCGAACCGGAAGCGGACGAGCCTCATGGCGGACCGAGGCTACCGCATCATGATGAGCCACTATCGGTCACGAGGTGCTCCACGCCGTTGTCCTGAGTGCGGCGTGACCGCGGGTCACGCCGCACGCTGCCGTGCGCCCCGACGGTCCCGGGACCGGTGGCCCGGACGGAGACCCGTTCGCCTACGCAGCATCTTGGTAGTCGGGCCGCGGAAGCTCGGCCCTGAGAGGAGGCGTCGTCGTTGAAGGTGCTGCTCGTCGGTGTCGGCGGCGTCGGCGAGGCGATCGCGATCGCCTCGAAGGACCGCGCGTTCCTCGAGCGGCTCGTGCTCGCTGACTACGACGAGGGCCGGGCGCTCGAGGTCCGGACCAAGATCGGCGCCGACGAACGCACGCACCCCGTCGAGCAGGTGGACGCGAGCGATGGCGCCCGGATCATCGAGCTCGCGGAACGGTACGAGGTCGATCTCGTGATGAACGCCGTCGCGCCGAACTTCAACGCATCGATCTTCGACGCGGCGCTCGAGGCGGACGTCGATTACATGGACATGGCGCTCACCCTCGGTACGCGTCACCCCACCGAGCCTTACCGCCTGGCCCACGTGAAGCTCGGCGACTACCAGTTCGAGCGCTCGGCCGCATGGGAGGAGCGAGGACGCCTCGCGCTCGTCGGGATGGGCGTCGACCCCGGTCTCTCAGACGTCTTCGCGGCCTACGCCGTCAAGCACCTGTTCGATGCCGTCGAGGAGATCGGCGTCCGCGACGGTTCGGACATCGTGGTCGAGGGCTTCCCGTTCGCGCCCGGATTCTCGATCTGGACGACCATCGAGGAGTGCCTGAACCCGCCCGCCATCTACGAGCGGGACCGCGGATGGTTCACGACCGAGGCGTTCAGCGAGCCCGAGGTGTTCGACTTCCCCGAGGTCGGCCCGGTCGAGTGCGTGAACGTCGAGCACGAGGAGGTCCTCCTCATGCCCCGCTGGCTCGACGTCGGCCGGGTCACGTTCAAGTACGGCCTCGGCACCGAGTTCATCGAGGTGTTGAAGACGCTCGAGCTGCTCGGCCTGGACTCGACGGAGCCGGTGTCCGTGAGGGGCGTGCAGGTGGCGCCACGTGACGTCGTCGCCGCGCTCCTCCCCGATCCCGCCCGCCTCGGCGACCGGATGACGGGCAGGACATGCGTCGGGACGTGGGTGAGGGGCACGAAGGACGGAACCCCCCGCGAGGTCTTCCTGTACCAGTCCACCGACAACCGCGAGTCCTGGGAGCGCTACGGTTCACAGGCGGTCGTGTGGCAGACGGGCGTGAACCCGGTCATCGCGATGGAGCTCCTCGCCGAGGGGATCTGGAGCGGTGCCGGCGTGCTCGGACCAGAGGCCCTGGACCCGGACCCGTACCTCGAACGCACCGCGGAGTTCGACTACCCATGGGGCACGAGGGAGATGACGCCCAAGACCTGAGGTCCAACCCCCACCGGACCTCACTGGACGGGGCGCGCCCGCCAGGGCGCGCCCCGTCCGCTCCGTTGCCGGACCGGGGTGGCGCGGGGTCGGATCACAGCCAGAAGCCCTTCGGAGGGTCCGCCATCGTGAGGACCTCCCGATCGAGGGACCACGCCGAGATGTCGGACGTCGCAGCGCCGTCGAACACGAGCTCGACGAGCGATCGGCCGTAGACGCTCGCGAACTTCATCGCGTGCGCCGCCCCCTGGCCCAGAGCGACGTGCGGATGCCCGGGCACGAGGTCGATCACGAGATCCCGGTCGGGCGTCATGGTGTACAGGCAGGTCTTGCGCTTCAGGTAGGGACCGAAGCCGCCCGGTAGGTGCCCCCGCATGAAGGTATCGAGGCGTTCGGCGTACGCGGGGTCCGGCTCGAACGATCGCGTATCGCCGGTGACCTCGGCGCCGCCGACGTCCTGCCCGATCTTCGCGCCCGGCTCGCCGAAAGCGGGGAAGCCGTAGAACGACGGCACCCCCATCCAGATCCAGACCGGGAAGCGCTCGGGCGCGAAGGCCTCGAGGTCCGTGGACGCGTAGTAGTGGACCTGCTCCTGCGTGACGGTGAGGTTGATCGGACGCCAGAGCTGCTCGAGGAGGTCGTTGGTCCATGCGTCGGCCGCGAGGATCACGCGCTCGGCTCGGAAGGTTCCCGCGTCGGAAACGAGCTCGTACAGGCCGCCGGCCTCGTGGATCTTCATGACCCGCGCATGCTCGACCAGCGTGGCGCCGCGCCGCCCGGCCAGGCGCCGGTGCTCAGCGTTCGCCGTCGCCGCGGCGATGATGCCCGTGTCGGCCTGGAACATCACGCGGACGTCGTCCGAGACCACCCACTGCGGCCATCGGCGCATCAGCTCGTCGGCGCCCATCCACTCGTAGGGCACCCCCACCTCGTCGAGCGATGCCGCGTACTCGTTCCTCCACGCGTTCAAGGCGTCCGGGTACAGGTCGAGCCCGCCCGTCTTGAGGACGATCCTCTCGCCCGATTCCTCCTCGACCACGGCCCACGCCGCATACGCGTCCTGAGCGAACCGGACGTAGTGCGGTGCGTGGTAGCTGAGGCGGATGAGCCTCGAATGGTCCTGCGAGGCCCCGCGCTCGTGCCCGAGCTCGAACCGCTCGAGCCCGAGCACCCCGGCTCCGACCCGCTTCGAGGCCCAGAAGGCCGCGCTCGACCCGAGGCCTCCGAGACCGACGACCGCGACCTCGAACTCGCGGCGGATCGACACTCAGACCTCGGTCTCGGTGTGGGCGTGGTACTCGTAGCCCGACATCGGCCTGCCGGTCGGGCTCTTCCACTCGCGCTCGGCGAGCGGAACCTTGCCGATCGCCTTGCCCATCGCGCGGACGTGCTCGGCGACCGAGCCGCAGCACGAGCCGATGACGTTCAGACCGGCCTCGTGCGCCTTCGCTGCGAAGTCGGCCATCTCGCCGCGCGAGAGCTGCATCGGCGACAGCGCGTACGGGAAGTTGGGCCAGCCGGTGAAGTCGGGCATGTCCGCCGTGGTCCGGTAGGCGACCGGCTGGGCGCCGACGTAGGCATCGGTGGCCTTGCGCATCTCGATCGCGATCGGGAGTTGCTGCTCGGGCCCGTTCAGGCAGTTCACGCCCACGATGTCGGCGCCCGCATCCGCCAGCTTGCGCGCACACTCGGCAGGGGTGTCGCCCTCGTACGCACGGGGCTCGGGCTGCTCGAACGACATCGTCACCATGACCGGCAGCCCGGTTCGCTTCGCGCGCTCGACGAACAGGAGAGCCTCGCCGAGATAGGAGAACGTCTCGCCCACCCAGAGATCCACCCCACCGGCGTCGAGCATGTCCTGCAGCTGACGATCGAACAGCGCGCGGACGTGGTCGGCGCTCGAGGGCTCGGCTGGGTCGTAGGCCCACGTGAGCGAGAGGTCCCCGGCGACGAGCGCGTCACCCTCATCGGCGACCCTACGAGCGACGATGACCGCGTTCCGGTTGATCTCGTCGACCTTGTCCTTCATCCCTACGGTCGCGAGCTTGTCGTCGCTCGCGTAGAACGTCATCGTCGTGAGGAACTCGGCGCCGGCCCGGAGGAACTCGAGGTGGAGCTGCTCGAGGGCGTCCGGGTGCTCGATGGCGACCTCGGGCGTGAACGGACCCGCCTGCACGTACCCCCGCTTCTCGAGCTCGAGCAGGTAGCCCCCGTCGCCGAGCACCGGACCCTCGGCCAGCCGCTCCAAGATCCCCTTCGACATGTCGTCTCCCCTTCGGCGTGGAGCCACGGAGTCTACGGACGGACCTGATCGGTGCGCGAACGATGTCCGTGACCGGGGGTCACGACTCGTCGAAGAACCGTTGGTACGTGATGCCGTCGAGCCCGTCGCCGTAGTACCGAGGCATCACGTAGCCCACCCGGTACCCGAGGGCCTCGTACAGCGCCCGGCCCGGCGTGTTCGTCGCCGGCGTGTCGACGTACATGCCGCGAGCGCCCCAGTCGTGGGCGGCACGCTCGGCCTCCGCGACGAGCGCCGACGCGATCCCGCGGCGGTGGAGGTCGGCACGCACCGCCAAGCCCTGGATCTGCGCCAAGCGGTTCCAGTGATGGAACCGAACCGAGACGTACCCTGCGGGCTCGTGACGCACCAACGCCGTGAACGCTCGTCCCTCGACCGGTTCCTCGGAGAGCCAGTCCAGGGCGCCGAGCTGCCCCTCGACCCACGGCTCCTCCCAGCCGTGCTCGATGAGCAGGTCCCGGATCGCTGAGCGATGGGCCGGCACGAAGGCGACCACCTGCGAGCCCACGGTTCGAGCCTACGCCCGCAGGGCGGAGCCTTCCCCTACGTGATGGCGGCCGCGAACGCCTCGAAGTTGTCGACGTAGCGCCGGGCGTCCTCGTCGCTGTGGGCGACCGTGAGGGTCCAGCTCTCCCACTTCGCCCAGGGCGACTTGAAGACCCCGCGGTTCAGCTGCCAGAGCCATGCCGCGTAGCTCACCCGGTCGTCGATGTCGGTCGCGTCGCGGAACTCGCGCATGCGCTCAGCCTTCCAGTTCACCCCGCCCTTCGCGCCGAGCGTCGTGATCGTCGCCGGCAGGCGATACCGGTCGATGACCGCTTGCACGCCCCCGCGGATGATGTCGTGCAGGTCGTCGAAGCGCGGATACGCGTCCGGCGTCAGGATCTCGGTCAGTGCGGCGCGTGAGGCCGCGAGCGTGAGCGGGTTGCCGTTGAACGTGCCGACCTGATCGACCTTGCCGCGCTCGACGAGGTTCATGATCTCCTCGACGCCGCCGATGGCACCACAGGGGAGCCCGCCGCCGAGCGCCTTCGCGAAGCACACGAGGTCGGGCGTTACGCCGAAAGCCTCGATCGCGCCTCCCCAGGCGATGGTCGCGCCGGTCTTCACCTCGTCGAACGCGAGATAGGCGCCGTTCGCGTGGCACGTCTCCTTGATCGACGCCAGGTAGCCAGGCTCGGGCAGCGTGACGCCGAGGTTCGTCATGCACGGCTCGATGATCATCCCGGCGATCTGGTCGGGGAACTCCTCGAAGACCCGCTTCACGCCCTCGGGGTCGTTGAACGGCACGATCCGCGTGAGCTCGACGTACGACTGAGGCAGGCCGGGGGTCTGCGCGACCGAGTTCGGGCGCTCGTGCGGACCCCACTGCTCGGGGCTCGGGAACACGGACACCATCAGGGCGTCGTGGTGGCCGTGGTAGATGCCCTCGCACTTCAGGAGCATGTCCCGGCCGGTCGCCGCCCGCATCAGGCGGGACGCGTCGAGCGTGGCCTCGGTGCCGGAGTTGCCGAAACGCCAGAACGGCAGGCCGGTGCGCTCGGCGAGGTTCTCGGCCACGACGAGCGCGTCCTCCGTCGGCTGCGCGAAGTGCGTCCCAAGCTCGACCCGTCGCTGGACCGCCTCGACGATCTTCGGATGCGCGTGGCCGACGATCATCACGCCGTAGCCGTTGTGGTAGTCGATGAACTCGTTGCCGTCGAGGTCCCACACCTTCGAGCCCTTGCCGTGGCTCACGTAGATCGGGTGCGGCGGGGCCGTCTGCCAGGACGACGACACGCCGCCGGGCAGTCGGTGGCTCGCCTCCTTCTGGTACGCGATCGAGCGAGGCTGCTTGTCGGCGAGCGCCTGCTCCTCGCGCCCGATGAGCTCGTCGACGAGCCCGAGGTCGATCTCGACGTGATCCGCGGACATCCCGGCCCTCCTGCTCGGTTTGACTGGTCATTCAGTCTAGCGCCGGGCGGAGCGCTGGTCTCGAGCAGGTCGTCGAGGGAGGCCTCGTCGACCTCCGAGAGCCTATGCCGTCACAGCGGCCGCGAAGCGTTCGAACGCGTCGACCGAGCGCCGCAGGTCCTCCTCGGTGTGGGCGAGGGAGAACGTCCACGGATCGCCCGCGGGCGGGAAGACGCCACCGTTCAGCTGGTAGAGCCAGGCGAGGTGCGCGACGGGCCCGTCGGTCGCGACGTGATCGCGGAAGTCGCGCACGGGTTCGGCGCGCATATGGACCGAGCCGCGGCACCGCACCGAGACCACGGTGGCCGGGAGTCCGTACCGCTGCACGACCTCCTGGATGCCGCCGGCGAGGACGCGGTCCTGCTCGTCGAAGCGCTCGTAGACGTCTGGCGTCAAGATCTCGGAGAGGACGACGCGAGCGGCCGCGACCGAGAGCGGGTTCGCGTTGAACGTCCCTTCCTGCTCCATCGTGCCGTCGAACACGACCCGCATGACCTCCTCGGTCCCGCCGATCGCCGAGATCGGGATGCCCCCGCCGATCGCCTTCGCGAGGGTCACGAGGTCGGGCGTCACGCCGGTCCACTCGACGGCCCCGCCGGGCGCGATCGTCACGCCGGTCTTCACCTCGTCGAACGCGAGGAGCGCACCGTGCCGGTGCAGGAGATCGCGGAGGGACGCGAGGTACCCCTCGTCGGGCAGGATCACCCCCGAGTTCATCATGATCGGCTCGAGGATCATGCCCGCGACCCGGTCGCCCTCGTCGGCCAGGATGCGCTCGACGGCCGCGAGGTCGTTGTACGAGACGATCCTGAAGGGCCTCGCCGAACGCGGCCGGGATGCCGCCGGTGTTGGCGACGGGGACCGGATGCTCGCGAGGGCCGCCGTCGGCGGGGTCGATCCAGTAGCTGAACGAGAGGCCGTCGCCGCTTCCGTGGTATGCGCCCTCGACCTTGATGATGAGATCGCGGCCGGTGGCCGCGCGCATGATCCGAACGGCGTCCGTCGTCGCCTCGGATCCCGTGTTCTTGAACCGCCATAACGGCAACCCGAATCGCTGCTGGAGGAGCTCGGCCGCGAGCACCGCGTCCTCGACCGGGAGCGCGAAGTGCGTGCCGAGCGCGACGCGCCTGCGAACGGTCTCCACGACCTTCGGATGCGCGTGGCCGACGATCGTCACGCCGTAGCCGCAGTGCAGGTCGACGTACTCGTTGCCGTCGATATCCCACAGCTTCGAGCCGTCACCTCGGTCGCCATACAGCGTGTAGGGGTCGAGGGCATGCCACGCGCACGACACTCCGCCGGCGAGCGATCGGCTCGCCCGCTTCGCGAACTCGAGAGAACGGGGCCACCGCTCCGCGAGCAGCTCCGTTTGCTGGCGCGTCAGCTCCTCGACCCGCGTCGGGTCGATCTGGACCGGCGCACGTTCGGTCATGGGGCCCCTCCTCGGCGAGGTGCGCGGAGCATACGCCCGGCTCGGCCGTCCCCGGAAAGGCTACGAGGTCACCGCGGCGGCGAACTCCCCGAAGTTGTCGATGTAGCGCTGGGCGTCGTCCTCGGTGTGCCAGACCGAGAGTGTCCAGGTCTCCTGCTTCGTCCAGGGAGACTTGAACACCCCGCGGTTCTGCTGGAAGAGCCACGCGAGGTAGGTGATCCGCTCGTCCACCCCGATCGCTGTCACGGTACTCCGTCACCGGCTTCTCGGAGTAGATGACCGAGCCCTTGGCCCCGACGCCCGTGACGTACGCGGGCAAGCGGTACTCCTCGATCACCGCCGGAGACCTTCCTTCATCTTCGCGTCCACCGCCGCGAACGTCGCGTAGGCGTCCTTCGTGAGGACCTCGGTCAGCGCGGCGCGGCTGGCGGCCATCGTGAGCGGGTTGCCGTTGAAGGTACCGGCCATGTCGTACTCGCCGGTGACGACCGGGTGGTACAGCTCCTCGCGTCGCGCCGAGGGCTCCGCACGGCGTTCCGCCCGCCGATCGCCTTCGCGAGGCACACGATGTCCGGCACGACCCCGAAGACCTCGACGGCGCCCCCGTAGGCGATCGTTGCACCGGTCTTCACCTCGTCGAACGCGAGGTAGGCGCCGTGCTCGTGACAGAGGTCCTTCAACGCTTGCAGGTACCCGGGCTCGCGGCATGATGACGCCGCAGTTCATCATCGCGGGTTCGATGATCAGGCCGGCGATCTTCCCTCGGTTCTCCTCGAACGCGCGGCGGGCCAGGTCGAGGTCGTTGAACGGCATCACCCGCACGAGGTCCGCGAACGCCTTCGGGAGCCCATCGCCTGCGGCAGCGTCACGGGGTGCTCGCGAGGGCCGATCTTCGTCGGGTCGGGGACGACGCTGAACATCAGCGAGTCGTGGTGCCCGTGATAGGACCCCTCGATCTTCACGATCAGTGTCTCGGCCGGTGTTCGCCCGCATCAGGCGGACGGCCTCGAGCGTGGCCTCGGTCCCTGAGTTGCAGAAGCGCCAGAGCGGCAGTCCGAACCGATCGGACAGGTTCTCACCGATCACATCGAGGTCGCGGGTCGGCTGCGCGAAGTGCGTGCCGCGTCGGGCCGCGCGCTCGATCGCCTCCACGATCTTCGGATGCGCGTGGCCGACCACCATCGCGCCGTATCCGAGGTGGAAGTCGATGTACTCGTTCCCGTCGATGTCGACCAGAGCGGTTGCCCTGCCCGTGGTCGACGTAGATGGCGTGCGGCGGCGAGTCCTGCCAGCTCGAGGCGACGCCTCCGGCGACGTGCCGCTCGGCGGTCTTGCGGTACTCGAGCGATGCGCGGTGCTTCGGCTCGAGCTTCGCCTCCTCCTGCTCGATCAGGTGGTCGACCCTCTCCAGGTCGAACTCGACCGTCTGACGTACCGCCATGTCGCCCCCCTCCCGCGATGTTTGAATGGCCGTTCAAGTATGGCGGAGGGCTCCGCGACAGGCAACCCGACCATGCCCGCCGGTACAATCGGAAGCGCACGTGGTGGCCGTAGCTCAAGTGGTTAGAGCGCCAGGTTGTGGTCCTGGAGGCTGGGGGTTCAAGTCCCCTCGGTCACCCGAAGCCGGGGCTCGTCGCTTGCTACACTGCCGCGGGCCTCTAGCTCAACTGGCAGAGCAACGGACTCTTAATCCGCAGGTTCGGGGTTCGAGTCCCCGGGGCACCCACTGTCGTGTTCCGGGTGATGCTGGTCACACCGGCGTCACCTGATCCTTGACGGAGCTCCGGCTGATCCTTGACACCGGCTCCGGCTGATCCTTGACGGTGGCTCCGGCTGATGCTTGACACCCGTCCACCCGCCCGTCTCCTTGTCTTGGCCCCGATCGAGCCAAGGAGGTGGGTCGTGCTCGTGGAGCTGTCGGTCATGGAGCAGCGGTACCAGGCGGTGCTCGCCGTCGTGCAGGACGGCTGGAAGGTCACCGAGGTCGCCGAGCGCCTCGGCGTGTCCCGCCAGAGCGTGCACAACTGGATCGCACGCTACGAGCAAGCGGGCTGGCCGCCCTCGCCGACCGCTCGCACCGCCCTGCCTCCTGTCCCCACCAGACCGACGCTGAGACCGAGGCCGAGATCTGTGAGCCTGCGCCTGGAGCACCCAGGCTGGGGACCGCGGCGGATCGAGCACCAGCTCCGAAGGACCGGAGCAGATCCGGTCCCCTCACGCTCGGCGATCTACCGGTGCCTGCGGCGTCACCGGTTGATTGAGCTGCGGCGGCGTCGCCGCCGCCGAGACGAGTTCCGCCGCTGGGAGCGAGAGCGTCCGATGCAGCTTTGGCAGATGGACGTGATGGGAGGCGTCGAGCTCGATGAGGGCACCGAGCTCAAGATCGTCACCGGCGTCGACGACCACAGCCGGTTCTGCGTCGCCGCCGGTCTGGTCGGCCGGGCGACGTCCAAGGCCGTGTGCGATGTCCTGGTCGCCTCGCTGCGCCGCTACGGCATCCCCGATGAGATCCTCACCGACAACGGCAAGTGCTTCACCGGCCGGTTCGGTCCCCAGCCGGTCGAGGTGCTGTTCGACCGGATCTGCCGGGAGAATGGCATCGCCCACCGTCACACCGCGCCCCGCTCGCCCACCACGACGGGCAAGATCGAGCGGTTCCACCAGAGCATCCGCCGCGAGTTCCTGGCCGATCGCAGCTTCCGATCGCTCGAGGCCGCCCAGGCCGAGCTCGATGCCTGGGTCACCGAGTACAACACCGTCCGACCCCACCAGGCGCTGGAGATGGCCACACCCGCGGAGCGCTTCGGGCTCATGCCCCTTGCCAAGGACGCCTCCTCGGTTCCTGTCGATGCCGCCGAGGACCACGCGGGACAGTGGGTGCTGCGGCGGGTCGGCTCCAACGGCTACGTGTCGGTCGACAACCAGGCCTTCTCGGTCGGTAACGCGTTCAGGACCGAGCTCGTCGATGTGTTCGTGGACGAGACCACGATCCAGGTCTGGAGCAGGAACCACCTGATCAAGACCGTCGCCCGGTCACGCAGCGGACCGGTCCGCAAGGTGAGGAGCGATGGCCTCCACGTCAAAGATCAACCGAACACGCAGCGTCAAGCGTCAACCGGAACTTGACAGGTCACCCGAAGCCGGGTCTCGTCGCTTGCTACACTGCCGCGGGCCTCTAGCTCAACTGGCAGAGCAACGGACTCTTAATCCGCAGGTTCGGGTTCGAGTCCCCGGGGGCCCCTCTCGGCCCACTCTCTCAGAGGCCCACTCCCTACTCACGAGCCTCACGCCTCGAGCCTCGGTTGACGCCTCGCCGCGGGCGGGTCACGCTGACCGGACGCCCGGCCCGCGAGGAGCCTCTTGGATCCCTGGCTCGGCACCGAGAACCTCCTGCTGCGGTGCCTCTCGACGGCCGATCGGCGTCATCTGCTGGCGGGGGCCCGCCGGATCCCCCTCATCCCGCATCGGATCCTCATCAGACCCGGGCACGAGTTCCACTCCGTCTACTTCCCACTCGGCGGCACGATCTCGATGGTCACCGAGCTCGGCGACGGTTCGACGGTCCAGGTCGCGATCGTCGGGATCGAGGGGGTCGTGGGCGCGCGACCGATCCTCGTGGGCAGGGGCGCCTTCCCCAACATGCGTGCCCAGGTACAGGACCGGGGCGACGCCCTCGCGGTGCCGGACGCCGACTTCCACGACGCCCTCGAGCGAAGCCCGACGCTCCGTATGTGGATCGAGCGCTTCCTGGACGTCCAGTTCACTCGCGCTGTTCAGGAGCTCGCCTGCCTTCGGGCCCACCCGACGGATCAACGTCTCGCCCGTTGGCTCGTGCTCGCGCACGACCGCTCGGCCGAGCCCGGGTTCTCGATGACCCAGGAGTTCATGTCACGCATGCTCGGCGTCCGCCGAGCGACGGTGACCGACGCGCTCGGACGACTCGGCGCCAACGGACTCGTCGAGACGCGCCGCGGAGGAGGGACGATCCTGAACCGCCCCGGCCTCGAGGCCCGGGCGTGCGAGTGTTACACCCTCATCTCCGGCGAGCTCCGGACGTTCATGCGCGCGTGCATCGAGGCGGAGCCAGGGTCGGCGGGCGACGCCTCCCTGTAGGCACGCGGTAGGCACGCTCTGCACGCCCTCCGTACGCTGGCGGACCGACGCCGACCGGGATCGCGCCTAGCGTGAGGTTCAGGCTGGTCAGAGGTGAACGTGACCGATCCGACCCTTGGGCGGGCCGCTCACGGCGGGGTCGTCGGTCGGGCGGCCCGCGCACAGGCAGGAGGCCGATGAGTCCGTACAAGTGGTTCCGTGAAGGTGCCGTCGATCCCCAGACAGGCCTTGCGTGGCCCGCGCCGCCGGACGGGGGCTGGGTGCGCATGCGGGGCTGGCGGGGCTTCCACAGCCATGCGGTCACATCCGCGGGCCTGCCCTACGAGATCGCAGACGAGCTGTGGGAGGTCGAGCTCGACGAGATCCAGGGCACCGAACCCTTCCCCGAGCAGCGGCAACACGTTCGGCGGCTCGAGCTCCTGCGCGACGGTGAGCAGAGGATCCGCGCAACGAGAGGGCGCCTGGTCAGGCGCATCGAGGCCTGGGGCGCCGACCCGCAGGCGGCTTTCGCGGATGAGTGTGCCGCGCGGGCTCGCGGGCGCGTCCTTCAGGCCCTTCGGGACGCGGCCACGGTGCTGGACGCCGCGTCGAGCCCTGCAGGGCAGGACTCGGACGACCAGGTACCGATGCCCGTGCCCCTGGACCACGAGGCCACCGTGCTGCTCCACGCCGAGCGGATGATCACCGGATGGCGCTCGGCCCTGCCACGACCGCACGTCGATGTTTCCTTGCGTCCGGTCGATGCGGGCAGGGCGGCGGCCATCACCCGCGAGGTCGCCGCACTCACGTATGCGACCGAGGGCGCCGGCGCTCCCTCCGATCGTGCGACGGCTGCTTCGGCCGCCTACCTGGCCTCGCGTCGGTGGCAGTCGACCTGGTTGGCCGAGCGGCTCGGGCTGCCGGCACCGCTCGAGGACGTGGACGAGGCCGCAACCGAGGGAGACCGCGACGACCGGTCGATCGGCTCAGACACGCCCGCGATGGACATCCTCCACGACCTGAGCCAGCTGCGGCCCGAGGCACGCAAGCAGATCCTCGCGACCCTGCACGACGCCCACGAGCAGATCGAGCGGGCGAAGGCCGCCTCTGAGGAGCTACGCCAGGAGCTCGAGCAGCGCCCGCGGCGGCGCCTCCCCATGCTGATGCGGCGCTGGAGCCCACCGGTCTAGAACTCGCCGCAGCGGTTCGCGGCGCTCGCCTCTCGCCACCGTCCTGGGTCGGGGGCGCGCCCACCCGGACCGCTTCATGCCCCCGCGCCCTGCAGGACCGGCACGATCCGGTCGAGCGCCCACCCGCAGCTCATCCTTGGTGATGCAGAGCGGAGGCGCCAAGTCGGATCGTCGTCTCGTGCGTGTCCTTCGCGAGCACGCCCTCGCGCCATCAGGCGCTCGCAGGCGGCGCGGGCGGTGCCGGCCTCGGGCTTCAGCACGATGCCGACCCACAGGCCCTTGCCGCGGACCTGCTCGACCGTCGGGATGGCCATCTCGCGGAGGCGTCCCGAGGAGCCACGCCCCCAGCTCGGCCGAGTTCCGCTGGTACTCGCCGGTCTCCAAGATCTCGATGACCTTGCGGCCGATCGCGCAGGCCAGCGGGTTGCCGCCGAACGTGCTGCCGTGCTGGCCGGGCTTGAACACGCCGAGGACCTCGTCGTCGGCGACGACCGCCGAGATCGGCAGGATCCCGCCGCCGAGCGCCTTGCCGAGCACGTAGACGTCCGGCACGACGCCCTCGTGCTCGCACGCGAAGGTCGTCCCGGTGCGGCCGAGGCCGGACTGGATCTCGTCGGCGATCAGCAGGGCGCCGCTGCTCGGTGCAGAGCTCGCGGGCCGGCGCAGGTAGCCCTCGGGCGGGACGATGACGCCGGCCTCGCCCTGGATCGGCTCGACGAGGAACGCCGACGACGTCGTCGTCGATCGCGGCCTCGAGCGCCTCGGCGTCGCCGTACGGCACCGTGACGAACCCCGGCGTGAACGGGCCGAAGTCGGCGCGCGAGCCCGGGTCGTCGCTGAAGCAGACGATGGTGGTCGTGCGGCCGTGGAAGTTGCCGCTCGCCACGATGATCTTCGCCCGGCCGTCGGGCACGCCCTTGACCTTGTAGCCCCACTTGCGCGCGCTCTTGATCGCCGTCTCGACGGCCTCGGCGCCGGTGTTCATCGGCAGGACCTTGTCCTTGCCGGCCAGCTCGGCGAGCTCGCGGCAGGAACGGCCCCAGCTGGTCGTTGTGGAAGGCGCGGCTGGTGAGCGTGAGCCGCTCGAGCTGGTCCTGCGCGGCCTTGACGAGGTCCGGGTGCCGGTGGCCGAAGTTGAGCGCGGAGTACGCGGCCAGCATGTCGAGGTAGCGCTTGCCCTCGACGTCGGTGACCCACACGCCCTCGGCGCTCGAGATCACGACGGGCAGCGGGTGGTAGTTGTGCGCGCTGAAGCGGTCGACGAGCGCGATGTGCCCTTCGCTCGTGGTGGGATCGTCGCGCGTGGTCATCGTTGCGCTCCTTCTGGCTTCGGATGAACCTCGCCCGAGTCTACCGGCGGGACCGGAGCGCTAGCCGAGCGCCGTGGGCTACTCCGAGATGATGACCGGCGTGCCGAGCGGGATGTCGATCAGGGCCTCCATGTCGGGGTTGTAGACGCGCACGCAGCCGTGGCCCACGGCCTGGCCGCGGTCGCTCGCGTACGGGGTTCCGTGGATCGCCATCCTGCCCTCGCCGGGCCAATCCGAGAGCACCGGCGAGAACCCCGACAATCCGAGCGCGAAGACCCCGTACGGCTGGTTCGGGTTCGCGAAGGGGACCCTGACCCACACGTAGAAGCTGCCCGTGCCCGTCGGGTACCGATCGGTCCCGACACCGACCTTGAATCGATCCACGAGCTCACCGTCGTGGTAGTGCTCGAGCGTCCGCTTCGACAGGTCGACCTCGATGCGGTCGTGGCGCTCCTGAACGCGGACGTCGTCCTCGCTCACCCAGCCGGTCGAGCCGTTCGGTCGGATCGGCAGGAAGATCTGGTACCAAGCACGGTCAAGCCCATCGACCTCCGCGTCGGCGATCAGCATCGGCGAGGGCCCCCCGTCGCGGTTCCGCGTGTCGAGCACGTGGTCGGCGTCCTCCGGTCCGACCTCGTCCCACATCGGCAGGTATCGGGACTTCGACACGACGACGTAGTCGCCCGTACCGTCCCGGATGGCCTCGACCGTCAGGTCGCGGCGCCTGTGCTGCTCCTCCGGCGACGCACCCGAGCCGCCTGCCGACGCCCCCGCGGCACCGCTCGCGCCGACGCCTCCGCGCGGAGGCTCGGAGGCGCTGCAGGCAGGCAGCACGAGCGACAGAGCCAGGATCAGCGCGGGAACGGCTCGACGTGGCATCCGCTCATGATGCCACGGCCGGCGCGCTCAGCCGGATGGCACGGAACCGGCGGCGTGGGTCGGCCGTCCGGAGGTTCCCCCTGAGCGCGTTCTCAGCGACGGTGCAGTCGGGGGGAGGCGGCAACCGGGTGCAGGTCGCGGAGCTCGGACAACGCCGGGACCTCGAGAGCGACGGCCGGGGGTGGAACCCGCAGGTCCGCGTATTCCATGGCCTCACGGAGCTCCGTGAGCGCGCGGAGATGCTCGGCCGCGTCGGCCTCTCGCTCGGCGAGGTCGCGCTCCCACAGAACCACGTCACGCATCGGAGCGACGAGGAGGCTCACCGCCTCGAACATGTAGAAGCGCGTGAGGAAGTTCCAGTACGTCACGGCACTCTCGAACGTCGTAACGCCGGTCCCGAGCTCGACCGCACCCCACGCCCCCGCGGCCGCGGCCGCCATCGCCACACCGACCCACCGCCCTCGTGCGTAGGTCACCAGGCCGATCGGAACGAAGTAGAAGATCGACATGGCGAAGGGGCCGGTGACGGCATCGACGAGCCCGATGAGAGCAAGCAGCAGGAGGCCGGTGATCACGACGAAAGCCGGCGACAGCCGGCCGAAGACACGCTCGGTGTCGAGCAGGAAGGATCGGGCGAGACCCCTGAGCGCCGGGGCCTCACCCCTCGTTCCTCTGGGTGAGGAGGTGGAGGCAGCCACCTATCCGATGTCGGGGGCTCGATCGCGGGCGTTGAGTCCTCGACGCCCGAACGCGTATGAACCCACGCCCGTTTGTGGGGAAGCCACATCCGCAACCGGTCCGCGCCCCGCGGTACGCTGCTCCAGCGCGAGAGTGGCGGAACCTGGGAGACGCGCCGGACTTAGGATCCGGTGCCCGAAAGGGCGTGGGGGTTCGAATCCCCCCTCTCGCACCCCTCTGACCTATGGTTCTTCGCTTCCCGTCGTTCTCCAAGGGTGCCCGTCAACGCCGGTCGAAGACTGGACGCCTCACGAAGCCCCTTCAGGCTGAAGCTCCTTGCCCTTGCCCTTCAGCCGGTAGCTGTCGCCGCGGAGCACGATGACCTCGGCGTGGTGGACCAACCGGTCGACCATCGCGGCGACGGCCACCGGGTCCCCGAAGATCTCCGCCCACGCCGAGAACGTCTTGTTCGAGTTCACGACGAGGAGGGGCGCTCGTAGCGCGATGAGATCAGCGCGAAGAACAGGGCGCCTGCCTCCGGGTCGAACGGGATGTAGCCGACCTCGTCCACACCGCGGTTCTTGTTGCGATGGCCGAGCTCCTGATCGATACCGAAGAGGACTCCTACCTCCGGGCGGCGCTCGTAGGGATGATCCGGAGGCGGGTCGCTGAGACCGTCCCAACCCCCGGAGGGCCTTTCGACCCTGTCCGCGCCGTCCGCTCAAGCGTAGCGCTGGGCTGCTCGTTCGCATCGGAGGGCGCACGCTCCCCCACGGGGAGGAGCGCACCCCCCACAAGGGAGGTGGGGAAGATGCGAAGGACGATCCTGTTCGTGGTGCTCGTCACGTGCGCCGCGCTCACGTTGCCTCAGTTGGCCTCGGCCGCTCGCCCGAAGTGCTTCGGGAAGAAGGCGACGATCGTGGGCACGGCGAAGGCCGACATCCTGAAGGGGACCCGGGGTGCCGACGTGATCGTCGGTCTCGGAGGCAACGACACGATCAAGGGCCTCGGCGGCGACGACTGGATCTGCGGGGGCGACGGCAGGGACAAGATCTCCGCGGGGGGCGGGGGCGACGTCGTGTTCGGAGACGCCGGGAACGACGCCTTGAACGGAGACGCGGGGTACGACTGGCTTCTCGGAGGAGCCGACAACGACCGCCTCGACGGTGGGGCGGACTGGGACTGGGCCAGTTACTACTTCTCACCCAGCGGCGTCGACGTAGACCTGAGCACCAGAACGGCGACGGGTGAGGGCAACGACACGTTGACCGGCATCGAAGACGTTGAGGGATCGCAGCTCGATGACAACCTGACGGGGGATGAAGGAGAGAACTACTTCTTCCCAGGCGACGGGGACGACGCGGTGGATGGCGGAGCCAGCCTGACGGATCGGGTGCTGTACGGATATGCCCCGGGCGCGGTCACGGTGGACCTCAGCCTCGGGACGGCGACCGGACAAGGAACCGACACCCTCACCGGCATCGAGGAGGTCTTCGGCTCGAGCTACGACGACACCATCACTGGCGACGCCGGCCCCAACTTGCTGGGTGGATGGGACGGCGACGACACCATCCAAGGTGGCGATGGCGACGATTCGCTGTACGGCCACGCGGGAGATGACTCCCTGGACGGTGGTAACGGCACCGACTCGATCGATGGGGGCGACGGCACAGATACCTGCCTGAACGGCGAGGACAACACGAACTGCGAGGCCTAGAGGATCGCTCACATCGGCGGGCGCTGCTCATCGGGATGCTGCGGAGGCCTAGACGACCAGCGTCGGTCGGCTCAGAATCAGGGTGTTCTCGCATCGGAGGGCTCCCCCGGCCGAATGAGGAGCTGCAGCTCCCCGCCCTCGGGGTGGCCGCTGTCGTCGCGGGCGGGCTGCTGCTGCGGATCGATCCGATCGCGCCGCTGCGGC
This sequence comes from uncultured Actinomycetes bacterium, assembly GCA_963708985.1. Taxonomy (GTDB): domain Bacteria; phylum Actinomycetota; class UBA4738; order UBA4738; family HRBIN12; genus HRBIN12. Next base: position 230,144 of record CAVPUQ010000008.1, on the reverse strand, counting down.
GGCGTGGGCCGTTCCAGCAGGGTTGAACCTGGCCGTCCCTATCGGTCGGCGAGGACACCTTGGGGATGCTGCGGGAAGGCCTAGACCGAGCGGCTATGGAGGCTCAAGCGGTCCCTGGAACCCAGGGGCGATAGGCCCGTGCGTGTTTCCCGGGTTGCACTACGGTGGACTGGAGGGGCGCGATGCTCGCGCTGACGGGTTCCGTCCCGGGCGCCCCGGCAGATCTCGTGTCGGGAACGCTGTCGCGCATCCCCTCGTTCGTGTTCGTCGTTGGCCGCGCTCGGCGCACTTCTAGGCACGTTTGTGTCCTCTAGCCGCCTCCCGCCCCAGTCGACACGCTCGCCAGAAGACCTTCCGTCCGTGCCGCCTCCCCCAGTGACCACCCGCACCGACGAAGCCCGGATGGAGCACCTCCTCGACGACGCCCTCGCCGCCGGCGTGATCGACGCGGAGGTCCACCACCGACTCGCGGCATTCGTGCACGAACGGGCGCGGGTGGTCGAGGCGGCGGCCCGGCGGCCTGCGGGAGCGCCAGCCGCACCTCCCCTCGGCGCGACGCCGCCGCCTAGGTCCATGCTGGCCAGGCCTTACCCGACTATGCCCGCGCATCGCCCGACGCCGCCCCGTCACGGGGCGGTGCCCTCCCCCGTGTCTTCGTGGGTCGGTGCTTTCCGGAAGGCCGTGGTTTCCGACGTCGCCGTCCACGGGCTCGCCTACCTCGGGGTCCTCCTACTGTTCGCCGGCACCCTGGGGTTCTTCCTCTTCTCCTTCGGATCGCTCTCGATGAGCGCGAGACCTTGGGCGGAGCTCGCGATCCCGACGGTGCTGCTCGGGTCCGCGGTATTCCTCCGGCGGCGTGGCGCCCCCGTCGTCGCGACGGCGGTTGGGATCGTCGGCGGGGTGTTGCTCCCGGTCGTGCTTTTCGCGTCCTACGTCGACGGCGTGGCCTTCCCGCCCGATCTCCAGGGGAGAGCTCTCGGGCTGGGCGTAATCGTGACCTCGCTGGTGCTCGCGTGCGCGTACGCGCTCGTGGCCGCGCGGTGGAGGGACGTGTCCGTTCGCCACCTCGTGGCGCCGATGTTGTGGACGGCGCTGTTCGGCGTTGGGATCCTCCTGCCGGGAGCGCAAAGCGCCACGCTGAAGGACTGGACCGCGGGCCAGTTCGCGCTCGTCGCGTTCGGGGTCGCCGCCACAGCGCTCGTGATCCGGGTACGACCGTCGTGGCACTTCTCGCTCGACTCTGCGCCGGCGGTGATCCCGGGTGCGCTCGTGTCGCTCGCTCTTGTCCTGCTCTTCGCCGGTACAAGCGGATGGCCGGGATGGCCGCTTACGCTCACCGGCCTCGCCATGCTCTCGGGGACCGAGGCGTTCGCCGAACGACTCGGGGAGCGCCTCACGCAGGTCCTCCAGCCACCCTTCCTTTGGCTAGCGGCCGCGGGGATCGGGCAGAGCATCGGCAAGGAGATCGCCGGACCGGTGCTGGTCGTAGCATCGCTCGCCACGCTCGAATGGCAGATGCGGCGCCGGCCGGGCGGAGTCCCGGCTTTCGCCAACAGCGTGGGGGCGATCGGGGGCCTGTCGGTCACCCTCGGCAGCCCGACGCCCGAGCCCTGGGCCGCGGTCGCAGCGACCCTTCCTGTCGCCGCCTGGGCGCACGCGCGCCGCATGCGGCGACCATCGTGGCTCACCGATGGCGACGCTCTGATTCTCGTGATGACGGTGGCGGTGATCGCCTCGACTGGGGTCGGCGCAGCGGTCCTCGGCGCGATGTCGGACATCCCGGCGTTCCTGGTCCTCGGTGCGACGCTAGTGCTCGTCGCCCTCGCGACGCGTCGGTACCGCGCCGAAGACGTCTTCCTTCGGTGGTGGACCCTCGGCTCCGCCATGCTGCTAGGCGTCACCGTCGTGGTCTGGCCGAGCATCGCGCACTCCGCGGAGGCTCTCGTACTGGCGCTTTCCACCCTCACCGTGGTCGCAACTCCGGGGGCCGTGAGGACGCGCGCATGGGTCGCCGCTTCGGGCGTCGCCGCCGCTTCGTCGGCAGCGCTGCTGGCCACGGGACTGAACGAAGACACCGCTTCCTTCGTCGTCGCCGCCGTCGCCTGCGGTGCCGCCGGTGTTCTGACCTGGTCGGCTCACTATGTGGTGTCGCACTTGTCGGCCGCCTGTTGGACGGTGGCCGTCATCTCGACCGCCGTGCTCGCGGCCTTCGCCCACCGGATCTTGCCGACGGAGTCGAACCTTTGGCTGTTGGCGATAGGGATGGGGGTGCTCACCTCGGCGACCGCGTCCGCCGCGGTGGCATTCGAGTGGCGCCACCGGGGCGCGGCCCTGCAACTCGCACACCTCCTGGAGGCGAGCGCCCACGAAGCGACCATACCCGTGCTCCCTCCGATGTTGGTCCTCCTCGGGCTCGCGGGCACGGCGCTCGCGGCTTGCGACGCGGCGGGCCTCGTGAGGACGCAGCCCGGCACGGTTACGGTCGTGCTTGCGACCTTGGCGCTGGTCGAATCGGGCGGCACGCACCTGTTCGTCGACCACGTCAAGCTGAGGGGCACGATCGGGGTCGGGGCCTTCGCGCTCGAGGTGGTCGCGGCGCTCGCAGCCCTCCCCTACCTGCACGCCTCGGCCGCGACTCTCGCCCTCTTGATCACCCTCGTCGTCCTCATCCGGGGCGACGCCAGGTTGGAAGTCATGACGGCTACGGCCTGGGCCGCCTCCGGCCTCCTCGCGTTCCGGGCAGGCCAGCTCGTTGAGGTCGCGGAACGGGATCTTCCGCTCGTCGTCGCGGCGTGGGCAGCCGCCGTTGGGTTGGGGGCCCTGGGGGCCGACGACATGCTCGCCGGACGGCGATCAGCGGGGATGTTCGTTCGCACTCGAGCCTTGCTGGCTCCCGCCGTCTTCGGGCTCGCGACGTTCACCCCGGCCTTGGTCCTCGGCATGGTTGACTCGAGCGATCCACGGATCGCGTGGCTCGCGTTGGCGGGCGCGGTGGCGTTCGCGGCGGCGGCGCTACTTCTACGTCTGGGCGCCATGACTGTCGGCACGTGGATCCTCCTCAGCGTGTCCGCGCTGCTCTGGTCGCCCTGGGCGTTCGCGGACGAACCGGTGATCGGGGTCGGCTGGGCCGCCGCGCTCGGTGCGGTCGCGTTGGCACTCCATCTATGGGAGCCCACATCGAAGACCGACGGCCAGGCTGCGCATCGCTGGGACATCCCGCCTATGGCCGTCGGGACCGCGACGACGGTCGTCGCGCTCGGGATCGCGGCCCAGATCGAGGAGATCGCGATCACCTGGACGTTCGCAGGAGCCCTCGCGCTGGCGACCGCGTTCGTCCTTAGATCGCGTCTGGCGGCCGGGATCGGCGCGGTGCTGGTCGTGATCGGGGCGATCGACGCCGGTCATGGATGGGCGGCGCTCGCTCTGGGAGGCGCGGCGGCCGGCCTCGCGCTGATCGCCGTTCACGAGTTCGAGCGACCAGGGCGATCGGACTCCAGGTCGGCTCCGCGGTGCTCGCCGCCGGCTCGCTCGTCGAGATCGTCCTCTACGCCGGATGGACCGAGCAGGTGACCTGCGGAGTCGCGCTGGTCCTCGCGGCCGCAGGCGCGACGGCGACTTTCGCGCTCGCGACGAGGAGCGCCGAGAGCGCTTGGGTCTCGCAACTGGAGTGGTTCGCGCTCGGATTCCAATTCGTGGGAACCGGCGCGGCGGTCGAGGCCCTTCCCGAGCGAGGTCCGCTGGTCGCGGCGCTCCTCACCGCCGGCGCGCTCTCGGCTGCGGCCGGCATCGTGCTGCGCCGACTCGAGGCCCTAGCCGCCTCGCCGGTCTTCGCCGGCGCTGCGTGGCTGGTCGGGATCGGCGCCTTGATCCGCGAGGATGCGATGTGGTGGGCCGTGCCGGTGGGACTCGCCGCGGTATCGATCGCCGAGATTGGACGGTGGTGGGATCGTCATCGGGAACCGCTGGAGGACAGGAAGCGCGCGCTCGTAGGGCTCGAATACGCGGGCATGGCCGCCTTGGTGGCGGCGCCGCTCGACGAGATCGTCACGGTCTCGTCGTCGCGAGCGATCCCCGCGGTGCTGATCGGGCTGCTCCTCGCGGGCTGGGGGCTCTTGACGAAGGTGCGTCGCCGGCTCTTCGTCGGCGCGGGCGGCATCGTCCTCGCGATCGTGCTCGTGTTCGGCGGGCAGATCGCGAAGCTCGTACCGAAGGTCACCGGCGCCGCGATGTGGGTCGTCCTCGTCGCGATCGGCATCGTGCTCATCCTCATCGCGACGAGCCTCGAACGCGGTCGCGCTCGCATCGCGGCGGCGATCAAGAGGATCGACGAGCTCTTCGCCGACTGGGAGTGACGCTAACCGCGACCCTGCGTGCTCGATAGGTCGGATGACTCGGATCTCCCCCAGGGAGGCCCACGGTTCACGTGGGCGCCCGGGTCGCCTCGCTGGCCGCGCCAGGAGACGTGCTGGTCTCCCAAACAGTGAAGGACCTCCCGGCCGGCTCCGGCCTCACCTTCGCGTGGACAAGGTTCGGGTTCTGGGTCGCCTGGTCTAACAACTCGCCGTCTCAGCCCTGCGGACATGGCTCCACGTAGACGCCGGTACTCTCGCAGGCAAAGACCGACCCTCTTGCCCACGCCTTGCTCACGACAGGACGACACCCAGCGGCACAGAACGACACCAGATGACAAGGAACGACACGTGGAAGTGAGATCCGTGCCTAGGTGCACCAGCCTTAGGATCCGCTGGCCGGAAGGCCGTGGGGGTTCGAATCCCCCCTCTCGCACCCCTGTGACCTGGGGATACCTGCTCCGAAGCGCCCCGTCGGCTCGGTCCACCTCCCTTCTTGCTTACGGTTGCCCACCGAACGAGGAGCGCAAGTGCCGGACCGCGCCTCGGCTACGAACGGAGCGAGCCACGCCGTCGGTCGAAGTGCCGGCCGATCTCAGACGCGTAGCGCAAGCCGAGCCTCCCCCCTTCGGTTCCGACCCAGTCCGAGAATCGTGTCTCGCCGGTCGTTGGACCGTCGGTGCACGCGAGCTCGCTCATCAGTCCTCCCAGCTCGTGGTCGGTGACGAGCACGTCCCGCACCGCAAGACCGATACCGGCGGCGGCCACCCGGGCTACGGAAACGGGGGCGTGCACGATCTTCGAACGGCTCCCGGCAGCGGCGCGGATCTTGAGCACCATCTCCTGGAAGGTCATCGTCTCGGGCCCCACGGCATCGATCGTGAGATCCTCGCCTACCTGGGCGGCCTCGACACAGATCTTCGCGACATCGCCGACGAAGACCGGGCGGACCCGGTAGCGACCATCGCCCGGGATCGCGAAGACCGGCAAGCGCCGCAGCAGCCAGGCGATGTTGTTCATCAAGATGTCGCCGCGACCGAAGACGATGCTCGGCCGGACGACCGCGTGGGACAGGCCGCTCTCGGCCAGTGCCTGCTCGACGAGCGCCTTGCCTCGGAAGTAGGGGAAGCGCGAGTCGAGCGAGGGCTTCGTGACGCTCACGTGGACGAGCCGCCGGACCCCGGCCTCACGCGCCGCGCGGAAGAGCGTCTTCGAGTTCTCGATCGCTCGATCGAAGCTGACGTCGCCGCGGTCGAAGCGGACCCAGTAGGTGTTGTAGATGGTCGAGGTGCCTTCCAGGCTGCGGGTCAGGGCATCGGAAGTCCTCGAACGCATAGGGGGCGACGTCGACGCGACCGGCGAGCGGGCTCGGTCTGTCGGGGTGACCGGTCAGCGTCCGCACCCGGCGCCCCTCGTCGAGGAGGTGTCCGAGCGATGGCGCTCCCCGTGTAGCTGAAAGCTCCCGTCACGACATCGAGACCGGTATCCATCCGACCGTGACCATAGCCCGCCGAGCTCGTGAGCCGCGTTCCCCGGACAAGGTCGTTGGGGCGCTTCAGGGCCCCGAACCCGGACCTACGGTCGACGCGACAGGGGGATGCCTCATCCGTAACCGTAGCTGGCCGCGAGCCTGGGGAAGCGGCGAGCGAACCGGTCCGTCTCGGACAACCACTCGAAGGACGACGGGTCCGACAGCAGCTGCGCGAGGAGTGGGCTCCGAGGAGCGTCCGACCAATCGGGCGCTCGGACCCGCGTGAGAGGTGGCACCCGTGTATACGCGCGGTTCGCCTTAACGCTGCCGTCGAGGGCTACGAAGCACGACATACCCCCGGCCGCCCGGATGGCGGCGTAGTCGTCCACCGAGCGTCGGGCCACGATGTCTCCCAGAACCAGCATCGTCGAGCCGAGGTTGATGGCGGCGTGGTGGAGCCGCGGGGGGACGACCACGCTCTCGCCGGCGTGGGCCTCGACCAGCACCGCGAAGCTCGCCGCGGGCCCAGGCAGCAGATCCTGGACGAGGATGCCGGCGTCGCCCTCCAGGACCTCGTACAGCTCGGCGAACCCTTCTCCCTCGGCCCCCGAATGGACGTGCCCGTGCGTCTTCGCGCGTTCCCAGCCGACGGGACGACTGCTGAGGAACGTCAGATCGTAGGTGACGGGGAGCGTCCCCCGAGAGGATCGTCGCTGCTCGAGAGGTCGCTGAAGGTCCAGTACTGGATCCTGCGACTCGATCCAGGGACGGCGACGGCGGTCACATCCGCGAGGTCACCCAGACTCCGGCTTCCACGCTTGGCCCGGAACGGGGATGCGAGGCGTGGCCGGCCCTGCACGATCGAGTAGACCGCCCGATCAGGCTCGGTCGAGCGCATCGAGGAACCCCCGCTGCCCGACGGACTACCTGCCGCCATGCGCGACCCGTACCTCCGCCCCGTTCGAGGCAGCCGAGCCCGCAACCGCCTCGATCATCTCCAGTGCGGCGATCCCGTCGTCGACATCGGCCCCGACCGGAGCGCCATCCAGGACGCTCGCGGCGAAGGCGTCGAGCTGTCGGAGGTAGGGGTCCCCTTGCGTGAACCGCGGGGAGTGCCAGGTTCGAGACCCCGCGTCGAAGACCCGCACGACGCTCGGCCGGAGGAAGAATGGGTTGGGCGAGGTCACTGCGATGCTTCCGCGCTCTCCGTAGACGGCCAGCCCTTCCGACCATTCGCTCTGGACGTAGACCGCCAGGTCGAAGTGACCCACCGCACCGGTTGCTGCGCTCAGAAGCCCGTGCCAGGAGTACGTCTCGCCGCTCCGGCCCAGCACGGCTCGCACCGACGAAGGGCGGCCGACGACGAACCGGATCGTGTCGAACAGATGCGCACCGTGTGTGGCCAGGAAGTAGGGCTGCCGATCGAGCTTGTAGGTCGGTCGGACGTAGCCGGGGTCCCGGACGACGGGGAGGAACACCGAGGACTCATCGACGTACTCGTCCGCGCAGGCCCGGTACCACGCGCTGAACGAGATCGGCGGGCCGATCAGCTCACGCACCGCGTGAGCGGCGTACTCGAGCCCGGGGTCGTGTCGCTTCATCACCCCGACCTGCAGCACGAGCCCCGACCCAGCTACCGCGTCGCGGAGCGGGCGGCACTCGGCGGCGCTCGTTCCGAGAGGTTTCTCCACCAACACGTGTTTGCCTGCGGCAAGGGCCCGCATGACGATCGCCACATGCTGTGGATCACCGACAGCGATCAGAACGGCATCGACGAGCTCGTCCGCCAGGACGGCCTCGACCGAGTCGTACGCGCGCGGGACCGAGTACCGCTGGCCTATCGCGTCTGCGACCGCGCGGCTCTCATCGCAAACGGCAACCAAGCTGCAGCGGGACGACTTCGCGAGCGCGGGCAGGTGCATGTTCTGCGCGACCTTCCCGCACCCGATCACGGCCATCCGGAGGACCGCATCCTCACTCATCCAGGCGCCCCCCAACGCTCGACGGGGCAGCATCGCTCGCGGAGCGCCGCCCCGCGAGCACCGGTTCCGATGACATCATGCGAGCACCTCGAGGAGGAACCGTTCCATCGCCGCCCGTACCTCCCGATCGTGGGCATCGGGATCGATGGCCTTCGACGTGACTTCGAGGAACCTGGCGTCGGGCATGCCATCCGCCCAGATGTGGGCGAACTCGAGTGGGTGCTGCGGATCCCTGGCCGAGCCGATGACCAGGCTCGGCACGAGCGCTCGGGCGAGGTCGGAAGGATCGTCATACGGGGTCGAGTTCGGCAGCCCGTCGAGCCGGGGTACCCGCTCGACCGCCAGCGGATCCTCGAACTGAGAGCACAGCGATCCCGCGGCGTACTCCGAGACCTCTCGGACCTTCGCGCATACGTCGGAGGCACGGAAGGTCTCGAGTCCCCGCTCGCGCCCTTCGACCCTGAGGAGCCGGACGATCTCGGGCCAAACGAGTTGGCTCGGCGTGAGCGGTACGTGGATCCACGCCGGGCGGATCAGCCCCAGCGCGCGAACACGCTCCTGATGATCGAGGGCGAACCGGAGTGCCACTCCGGCGCCGAGGGAGACCCCGCCCACGACCGCCACGTCGATGCCCTGGGCGTCGAGGAAGGATGCAAGGTCGTCCGAGAACGTGCGGAAGTCGAAGGCGTCGATACGTCCCACGGGCCCGGTGTCGCCGTGGGCTCGCAGGTCGATGGCCACCTTGCGCCAGGGACCGTCGGGGACGAGCCGGAGCGCCTGAGCTCGATCGCCGCCGAGTCCATGCAGCAGGACGACCGCCTGACCTTCGCCCACGATCTCATACGCGAAGCGAACGTCGTCGTGCTCGAAGGTCCCGATCACGTCGTCCTCCTCGGCGCGTCGAGGTCCAGGGCGTCGCGATGACGGATCACGAAGGCGCGGGCCCGTTCGACGTCGTCCTCGGCGAGCTCGTGCATGATCATCGGTACCTCCACGCCGTGCCGGGTCAGCAGTCTGAGATAGAGGTCGTAGTCGAGCGAACCGAGGCCCGCGGCGACGTGGCCATCCTCTGCGACATCCTTCGCGTGCGCCTGTATCAGGCTCGGCGCGAGCAGATCGAGTGCCTGCGCGAGGATCTCCCCCTGTCGATCGATGGTCTCCGCCGTCACCAGGTTCGCCGGGTCGAGGACGATGCGCAGTCGTTCCGATCCCACTTCGTCGAGGAGAGAGCGCGCACGGGCGGCGGACGACACAACGTTCGCTGCCTCGGGCTCGATCCCGAGCCACACCGAAGCAGCCTCCGCTGCCTCGAGCAGGGGTTCGAGCGTCGAGAGGAGATCGCGCCAAGCCGCCGGGTCCTCGTTCGCGGGATGTGCTCGCCACATGTCGTCCGGGTCCCGAGTTCCGGTGCAGAGCGTCGCGAGCTCGGTGCCGAGAGCCGGACACAGCTCGATGATCCTTCGGGCTCTCGCCGTTCCGATCGCCCGGTGCTCGGCATCGGGATGGATCGCGTTGTAGGTCGCTGAGACCCCGACCATCACCAGGTCGCGGCGCGCGAAACCCTCCCGGATGGCGTGGCACGTCGCTTCGTCGAGCCCGTCCGGAAGAGGGGAGAGCCCGGCGCACACGAAGTTGAAATGCAGCGCGCGGAAGCCGGAGGCCTTGGCTGCATCGAGGACTTCGCCGAGCGTGGGCCGCCGGAACGTCTTGGCGAAGATCCCCACCTCCAGCGGCTGCAACCCCTTCACGGTCGCCACGGCACACGCTCCCCCGATCTCACTGCCTCCGCGGACGACCTCGATGAGCTCGACGGCCGCGAGTCCGTCCTCAGCATCCGGGTTGGTCGGCCCGTCCGTTCGGATGGCCTCGGCGAAGGCTTCGAGCTGACGCTCCCAGGGATCGCTGTCTCCGAGCAGCGGTACGTGCCACTCCCCCCGGCTCGCGTCGAACGCCCGCACCTCGCTCGGCTGCAGGTAGAACCCGAACGGTGTGCGGATGCTGACGCTGCCACCCTGTCCGAACAGCTCGAAACCCTCGTCCCATCCGCGATGGACCGGGATCGTGAGCTCGAAATGACCGAGACCACCACGCGCCAGGTCGATCAGGCCGTGCCAGGAGAAGCGACCCTCCTGGGAGGTGGCGAGCCGAGCGGTCACCCCGGCAGGCTCGCCCGCTAGGAACCGGATGGTGTCGAACACGTGAGCGCCGTGGGTGGTCAGGTAGTACCGCTCCTTGTCCGCCCTGTACTCGGCCTCGCCAGGGGATGGCTCACGACCCTCAGCAAGGACCGGGAAGAGGGTCGCCTCGAACTCCGGTCGGTAGGAGGACACCCCGTACCAGCATCGGAACGAGTCCACCGTCCCCACGACCTCCCGGATGAAGTCCCGCGCGTACTCCAGGCCCGGGTCGTGGCGCTTCATCGCTCCGACCTGCACCTTGAGGCCACTGGTTGCAGCCAGACGCGCGAACGCACGACACTCCTCCGACGTCACCCCGAGCGGCTTCTCGACCAACACGTGCTTGCCGGCCGCGATGGCGGCCCCGGCGATCGGGATGTGGAACCGATCCGGCACGGCGATCAGGACCGCCTCGACCTCCTGATCCGACAGGATGTCCTCGACGTCCCCGTAGACGCGCTCGATCTCGAACCGGCGCCCCGATGCCTCGGCGACGGATCGATCCGTGTCGCAGATGGAACGCAGCTCGATCCCATCCGCCTTCATGAGTGCGGGGAGATGCGCGTATCGAGCGATCCGGCCGCAGCCGATCAACCCGACCACGACATCGTCGGTCATGGCACCACGAGGATCTTCCCCGCTCGCGGGAAGTTGCGGAGGTCGAGAGCAGCCTCCATCTCGCGCAGGTGCACGGTGTCGGTGATGAGCGGTCGCACCTTCACGCGGCCCGAGGCGATGAGCTCCAGCGCCCGCGAGAACGTGAGCGGGTTGTTGAACGATCCACGGATCGTGATCTCGTTGTCGTTGACCCAGAAGGGGCTGACGCTGATCCGTTCGGACGCCGGCGGCACCCCGAACCAGAGGACCGTTCCCCCTCGCCGCACCATCGACAGCGCGGCCTCGGCGGTCGCCAGCGTGCCGGCCGCCTCGATCACGACGTCGGCCCCGATCCCCTCCGTCATGTCCAGCACGGCCTCGCGCACGTCGGAACCGCCGTCGAGTGCCACGTCGGCCCCGAGATCGAGGACCAGCTCTCGCCGGGCGGGAGTCGGCTCGCTGACGATGATCGAGGCAGCCCCTTCCAGGCGTGCTACCTGGACGAGCAATGAGCCCATGGGACCTGCGCCGAGCACCACCACGGTGTCGCCGAGGTCGATGCCGGCGAGCTGCATCCCTCGTACGCAGCAGCTCAACGGCTCGGCGAGGGTCGCCTCCTCGAGACTCAGGCCGTCCGGCAACGGGTGGGCGTTGCGCTCGGGGACGGCCGAACGTTCCGCGTAGCCTCCCCGACGATCGATCCCGAGGGGGCTCAGGCGCGAGCATAGGTGAGGCAGATCGCGACGACAGTACGAGCAGAGACCACAGGTGATGTTCGGATCGATCGCGACCTGCTGCCCCACCGAGAGCAGCTGCACCTCAGGACCTACCCCAACCACGGTTCCCGAGTACTCGTGGCCGAGAACGATCGGGAACTCCTGCGGGGTATCTCCCCGGAAGATCGCTCGATCCGTTCCGCAGATGCCACAGGCCCCCAGCTCGACGATCACTTCGTCCGGCCTGGGGACCGGGTCGTCAACCTCTTCGAAGACGAGTCGCCCCGGTCCCATGGTCACCGCCTGAAGCATCCGGCCCTTCACGACTCCTCACCCTCGACGAGACGGAATGCTCGCTCCAGCATGTCGTCGATGCCGTGCTCCGGCTGGAAGCCAAGGGTCGTTCGAGCCTTGGAGATGTCGTAGGAGTACGCGTGGAAGCCGGGAAGCGCGACGTCCTCCAGGGGACGGCCCAACCGCTCGGCCACGATCGGCGAGTAGTCCACGTACCTGAACGGACCCGGTCCTCCGATGTTGATCCTCTCTCCGGTCGCCGCTGGCGCGGAGACGGCCAGAGCGGTGGCGCGAGCCACATCGCGCGCGTCCACGATGTGATCGGTGAAGGGGGTCTTGCCGTCTTCCTCGTACAGCACGGGCACCGCGTTGGACGACCCGAGCCGTTCCACCTGCTCCTCGGACATGAACTCCGTCCACATCCCCATCGTGAACAGGTCGAGGACCTCCGCTCCGTCGAATACCCAGAAGAACCGCAAAGCGACGAAGTCGAGCCCGAACAAGCGTCGGTACTGGTGCAGGAGTTCTTCGTCGATGACCTTGGACGCACCGTAGAAGTTCGTCGGCTCCGGCGGCACGGTCTCGTCGATCGGATCCGGGTAGGTACGTTCGCTCAGGCCCGTGCCGTAGGTGGCGTCGGTGCTCCCGTGCACCACCCTCGCATGATCGCCATGGGTGTGGACCGCTTCCAGGATGTTGAACGTTCCGCGGACGTTGGTCTCGAACACCTCCCTGTTCCCCGTGGGCGGCATGAGCGCGGCCAGGTGGCAAACGACATCCACCCCTTCGACGGCTTGCTCGACGAGCCGAGCATCCGTGATCGAGCCCTGGACGACCTCGGCACCGGCGTCTTGGACGGAGCTCGAGATCCCTCGCTGCATGGCCCGGACGGTATGCCCCTCCCCGACGAGGAGCGGCACGAGGAGCCGACCGACCCGGCCACTGGCACCTGTGACCAGGATCCGCATATGTGTTTGCACTCCTTCACTGGGTCGGGGACCGGGGGCAGGTGGATCTCACCCGCCCCCGGCGCCGGCATCTGACACCTCCGGGCTCGAAGCGAGCCGATCACAGCTCCTTGTAGATGTACTGCTGCACTTCCGCGGTGTCGATGTTCTCTCTCGTCGCGATGACGTAGTCCGTGTACGTCTGCGGCTCGAGCTGCTCGCCGTTCAGAGCCGCGACGGCGAACTCGATCCCCATCCGCCCCATCTCGAATGACTTCTGCACGATCAAGGCATCGATCACGCCCGCCTTGAGCTTCTCGACCTCCGCGGGCCCTGCATCGAAGGAGATGATCGTCACCTGATCACCGAGTCCGGCCTCCTGGACCGCCGTGGCGGACCCCTCACCGTTGAAGGTGTCCATCGCGAAGATCCCTGCTAGGTCGGGGTTCTTCTGCAGCTCCGCCGCGACCTGCTGAGCCACCTGGACGGGGTCGTCGTTGTTGCTCTGGTATCCGACCATGTCCAGGTCGGTGTTGGCGATGGCCGCCTCGAATCCCTTCTTCCGCAGGTCCGTCGTGTAGATGCCCGGAACGGGACCCATGAGGAGAACCTTCGCCCCCGCCGGGAGCTGGTCCGCGAGGAACTCGGCAGCGAGCTGTCCACCCAGTTCGTTGTCGGACGTGATGTTGGCGAGCCGTACGCTCGTGTCCTCGACGTCGGTGTCCACCGTGATGACCTTGATACCGGCTTCGGTGAACTGCCGGAGGGACTCGACCAACGCGGTCACGTCGGTCGGCTGCACGAGGACCGCATCCGGCGCGCTCGCAAGCACCGCGTCCATCACCGGGATCTGCTGCTGGACGTCCCACTCTGCAGGAGCCTGCCAATCGAACTCGACCCCTAGGTCCGCAGCGGCAGCCTTGCAGCCTTCAACCATCGTGACCATGAAGGGGTCATGGTTGTCGCCGGTGATCAGCGTGACCTTGTAGCCCTCCCCGCTCCCCGTGGCCCCGGTGGTGGTTCCTCCCCCTTCGTCGTTCCCGCAGGCAACGAGGATCAACGCCAGCACCGCCAGGAACGCAACGATCCGTACCTGCACGTGCACCCTGTGTCTCGCCACTGCCTCCATCCCCCTTTCGCCGCCGCCCGCCGATCGGGTCCTCGTCATCCGATCCCCCTCCCCGATCCCCGCCTTCACGACGCACACGCCGGCACGAACCGGCCACCGTGGCCAGCCCCTAGTCCTTCACCGCCTCCGATGGAGCTCTCCGGCGCCGCGCCTGGTCCACGTAGACGGCGAGGATCAGGAACGCACCGATCGTCACGTTCTGCCAGTACGGCTGTACGCCCATGAGGATGAAGCCGTTCCGCAGGATCGTTGGGATGAACGCCCCCAGGACCACGCCACTCATCTTCCCGCGACCGCCGAAGAGGCTCACGCCTCCGATCACGACCGCGGCGATCGCCAAGAGGTTGTCCTGGGTGTGCCCGAACACCGTGGCGGTGTTGAAGCGCGACAGATCCAAGAAGCCAACGATCCCGGCAAGGAGTCCCATCATCATGTAGAGACTGATGATGTGGCGGCGGACGTTGATCCCCGCTCGTCGCGCCGCCTCCAGGTTCGAACCGATCGCGTATGTCCTGAGCCCGTACCGTGTCCGTGCGAGCAGGGTCCAAAGGGTCCCCACGACGACCGCCGAGACGACCACGAGCCAGGGGATCACCCCGAACAGCTCGGCTGCCCCGAAGGACGTCTGGAGCTCGGTGGGCACGTTGGCCACGTTGACGCCCCGGGCGATCACCTGGGCGAGGCCCAGGGCCATCCCCAGCGTCCCGAGGGTCACGATGAACGGGGGCACTCCCCACCTCTGGTGCACGTACCCGTTGAAGAGCCCCCACGCCAGCCCTGCCAGCAGCGCGACGATCAGTCCGACGGCGATGCCCAGGCCGAGGCGCGGGTAGATGTCGGCCACCACTTGGGTGGGACTGCCCGCCACGGCGACCATGATCTTGCCGGACACCACGGCGCAGAACACGACCATGGAGCCGATCGAGAGGTCCAGGCCCGCGGACACGATGATGAAGGCCTCGCCGGCTGCCAGGATCGCGATCTCCGAGGTGTCCAGCGCGATGTTCCTCAGGTTCCTGAAGCTCAGGAAGGCGCCATCTGGGGAGGTGAACGTGAAGAGCACGAACATCCCGAACACCACCAGGACCAGGAAGGAGCCCTCGAAGCGACCGACGCGTCGTAGAGCGCGGGCCCCCGTGTGCGATGCGTCCGACAGCAGGCTCACGCGCGCCCCGTCCCTTCGTCGTTCTCGGCGTCGGACAGGCCGGTCATCGCGGCGATGAGCATCTCGGTGCCCGCGTCGCGCACGTCGCAGGCCAGGACCGTACGGCCGAGCCGCAGGACGGTGATCCGGTCGGCGACCTCCAGCACCTGAGGGATGCTGTGCGAGATGAAGATGATCGAGAGTCCCTTCTCGTCTCTCACCTGCCGCATCAGGTTGAGAACGATCTCCGTCTGGTGATGTCCGAGGGCCGCGACGGGCTCATCCATGATGAGCACGTTCCTTCCCCAGGCCGACGCTCGAGCAACCGCCACAGCCTGACGCTGGCCGCCCGACAGGGTGTCCACTGGGACCCTTCCGGAGGGAAGATCGATGCCCAGCTCGCGCAGGTGCCCCGCGGCGTCGCGACGCATCGCCCGCCGATCCACGAAGCCGAGGCGTCCCAGGAAGCCGCTCACGGTGGTCTCCCGCCCCAGGAAGATGTTCTCCCCCGGAGTGAGATCGATCGCGAGGGCCAGATCCTGATACACGGTCTCGATGCCGGCCTCGAGGGCGTCCGCTGGGCTCGAGAAGTGGACGGGCGTGCCGAAGAGCTCGATCGAGCCCTCGTCGGCTTGGACCACCCCGGAGAAGACCTTGATCAACGTGGACTTACCGGCGCCGTTGTCGCCGACGAGGGCGTGGATCTCGCCCTCGCGAAGCTCGAGATCGGCGCCCGCAAGGGCCTGAACGAAGCCGTAGTTCTTGCGGATGCCCGTTGCCCTCAAGGCGATCCGTTCCACTGCGGTGGCTTCCGGCCCGTTCACGCTGACACCTCCTTGCGCGGCTCGAGATCCTGGGGCCACGCCCCGAGGTGCAGGAGGGTCTTCGACGCCGCGACCGAAGCTTCCCGCAGGGAAGCCTCGAGCGGCGCTCCGTCGAGTCGCCCGGCCAGGAGCGTGGCCGCGAACGTGTCCCCTGCTCCGCAGGTATCAACGACCGGAACGGCGGGTGTGGCCGGCGCTCGGTGCAGCTCGTGGCCATCGAACGCCAGGCTCCCAGACGCTCCTCGAGTCACGACCGCCAATCCTGCGCCTCCCCGCACCGCCCGCTCGGCGACGTCGACAGCCTCCGTGTCATCATCATCGGGGTCGATCGAGTAGAAGACCGTGTCGAACGCCTCGAGACCCTCCGTCTCCGTCGCGACCGAGAAGTCATAGGACACCCGAACACCTCGTCGCGAGAGCTCCTCCGCAGGGGTACGGAAGTCGGAGAGTTGCGCGCAGTGAACATAGTCGGCGCCGACGAGGTGCCGGAGATCTTCCGGTGTCGGTGAGTAGTCGGCACAGACACCTAGGTCCTCGTGCAGGATCTGGCGCTCTCCCTCGGAACTGATCGCGAAATGTGTGATACCGGTGCCCCCCGGAAGCACCCGTACGCGATCGGAGATGACGCCAGCGGCCCGAAGGGCTCGCACCACCGTGGCGCCGTCTTCATCGTCGCCCACCGCCCCCAGGTACTCGGTGGTCATACCGAGACGTCGCCAGTGCACCGCCACGTTCAGGGCCTGGCCACCCACCCCGGCGCGGCCGATCGGCGGGATGTAGAGATCGATGCAGTTGTCCCCGATCGTGGCAACGCGGCGACCGTCTAGGGCCACGCCGCGCCTCCTTCCGCCAGGACGTTGTGGCCCATGAACACGCGTTCGTCAAGATCCAGGATCCCCCTGAGCAGCGCGGAGTAGACGACGAACCACTGAAGGACCGAGTTCATGACGAGCGGGGTCAGGAGCGGATGCACCCCCTCGAACTCCGCCGCGTCGTAGACCACGGTTCGCGCCCCTTGGTCTTGACAGAATCCGAGCGTTCGCAGCGTGAGCTCGCGCGATTCGTCGGTCCCCAGGAGGAACATCATGTCGGGTCGAACGCGCTCGAGGGCTTCCGCTGGACCGTGTCGGAACTCACATGCATCGCAGTAGGTGCCGCCGATCCGCACGTTCTCCATGAGGACGCTCATCGCCATCTTGTAGGCGAGCGGGCTGAGCGGCCCGGCTGCCAGAACGTACATGTGGTTGCTGCTCAAGAACTCGGCCGCGCGGGCCCTCGCCCGCTCCTCCTCGGCCGGAACGACGCGCCGCAGCACCGTCGGGAGTTGGTCGAGGGAGCCGGAGATGGCTTCGGCCTCTGCACCATCGCCGGTTCGCTCGGCGAGACGGCAAGCGAAGGCGATCAATCCCGCCATCGGCAGCTCGTATGCCGCCGGGGAGTCGAAGGAGATGGCGATGTCAGCTTCCCTGCCGAGGGTGCTCGCCGCGGAGCCAACGAGGGCGACCGTGCGGGCACCTCGAGATCTCGCATGATGAAGCGCCGCCACCGTGTCTTCGGTCTCGCCCGACAGGGACGCGAGGAACACGAGGCTGTGGTCATCCAAGCGTTGCGGCTTCCGCCAAAGGAGCTCGTAGCTCGGAACAGCATCGGTCGGGAGCCCGATGAGCCTGTCGAACACGTACTTCACCGACACGAGGTTCGCGAACGACCCACCGCTGCCAACCAGGAAGACGTGGGCCAAGTCGTCGGTCGTCTCGTCCGCGAGCCGTCGCGCTGCGTCGGCCTGCGTTCCGAGGAATCGCTCGAGGTCTTCGGCGACCCGCGTCCCCGAGAAGTACTCGCTCCGCTTGGCACGATCGATGTAGGGGCCAAGGTCGGTCACGTGAACCCCCTCGCAAACCAGGACACCACGATGCGACTTGAGAGCGCTCTCACGCTACCCCTCGTCGGACGACCCTGTCAAGCCACCGTGTCAGGCGTCGAGCGATGCGCCCCAAAGGTCGCGAGCGACCTGCTAGAACGCCTGAGAGCCCCGGAGATGACCCGGCTCAGACCGGAGGTCGGGTGCCGGCGATCGCCATGAGGTCTCGAGTCCAGAGAGCGCTCTCAGAAGGGAGGAACGCGCTGCTGGCGCCCGGCGCGGAGGAGCGCGATCACCCTCGGCGCCGCGGGCGAGCGCACGAGGCGCGGTGCACGAGCTTCGTGGGCAGGACGTGCGCTCGGGCGGGATCGTCCGAGCCGCCGATACGCGCAAGGAGCGAGCGGGCAGCGGTCGCGCCCAGTTCGTAGATCGGCTGAGACACCACCGACAGCGGAGGGCAAGCCACCTTCGTCCACTCGAGATCGTCGAAGCCGAAGAGCGAGATCTCGCCCGGGATCTCGACCTTCCGCTCCTGTAGGCCTTCGAGGACCCCCAGGGTCATGCTGTTGTCGGTCGCGAAGATCGCCGTTGGGAGACACCGATCCAGCAGGGAGTGGGTCTCCTCGCGGGCGCCTTCGACCGTCGGGATGGCCCGTCCGATCATCGTGTCGTCGATGTCGATCTCAGCCTGCTCACAGGCCCGTACGTACCCGGCCAACCGCACACCGGTCGTGACGGCACGCTGGGGCTCGATCGTCGACGGGAGCTCGGTCCCTTCCGGGACATCGGTGACGATGGCGATTTGGCGATGACCGAGCCCGATGAGGTAGTCCGTCGCCGCCGCGGCGGCTCGTAGGCCGTCGATCACCACGGCGTCCGCGCCGAGCCCCTCGAGGTTCCGGTCGAGAAGAACGATCGGCATCCCGAAGTCACGCACCTCTAGCAGGTGCTCAGGGATCGCCGTCGAGGCCGGGGCGATGATCAGGCCATCCACCTGCTTCTCCATCAGCGCGCGGACGGCTCGGCCTTCCTCACCCACATCCTCATCGCTGTTCATGAGGATGACGTCGAACCCGTCCGTCCGAGCCGCATCAGAGATCCCCCGGACCATGCGCGAGAAGAACTCGTCCTCGATGTTGGCGATCACCACGCCGAGGGTCTGGGTCAACCCGGTGGCCATGCTGCGCGCCACTCGGTTCGGGCGGTACCGCAGCGCGGTGGCGGCCTTCAGCACGCGTTCTCGGACCGCCGGGCTGGTCGAACCGTAGTCCCCGAGGACCCTGGCCGCGGTCGCCGGCGCCACGCCAGCCAGCTTCGCGACGTCGAGCGCCGTCGGCCCGACCCGTCTCGGTCTCGAGCTCATCCTCCCACCGCCGCCTACTCTACCTCCGCGTCATCTGCGGCCAGCAGGTCTCGACGTCAGCGCCGGGATCCATCCCATGCCCGGCTGGGAGGTAGGTTCGGCGCTACTTGCCGGACTTCCAGTCCGACGAGCTGCCGCTGTTGCTCTTCGCCTTCTTCGCGGCGCGCTTCTCCTTCAACGTCTTGCTGGCCGCCGTCTTCGAACCTTTCGCGCCGCCTTTGTCCTTGCTGGCCATGACCACCCCCCTTCCATGGGCAAGATGTCTGCCCACCATGCCACACTTCGATCGTTCCCTTCGCAGGTCGCGGGGTTCCCTTCTCGATGGCGAGCGAACCGCCGCCTCACGGATCGATCCGGCAGTGCGACCACGCCTCGTCTCCGCCGAGTTCGGGAAGACGGGGCTCGGGCTTCCGAGCGTGCCCGTGCCCTCGCAGCCCGCGGCCCAGGCCCTTCGCATGCGCGGCGTGGAGCGGCCATTCGCGATCCAGTCGGTCGTGATACCCGTTGCGCTCGCTGGCCACGGCGTGCTGGCGCGCTCGCGCACCGGCTCGGGTAAGACCCTGGCCTTCGGCGTGCCGCTCGTTGGAGCGGCTCCATCCGAGCGGGCGCGAGTCCGAGCGGACTGATCCTGACACCCACGCGCGAGCTCGCGAGCCAGGTCACCGAGGAGTTCCGCGCGATCGCCGACGTGCACCTCCTCCAGGTGGCCTCCGTCTACGGCGGGGCGGCATCGGCCCGCAGGCCAAGCACGCTCGCCACGCCGACAGCGTGATCGCGACCTCCCGGCGGCTGCTCGACCTGGTGGCTCGCAGACCGCTACGCCTCGATCGCGTGAGCGCATGCGTGATCGACGAGGCCGACCGCATGTTGGACATGGGCTTCCTGCCCGACGTCACGTGAATCCTCGAGATGCCGCGGCCCGATCGCCAGACGATGCTATCTCCGCCACGCTGGACGGCGAGGTGGGACGTCTCGCCGAGGGGTTCACGTGCGACGCGGTGCTCCACGAGAACGGCGAGCCGGGTCCCAACATCGACCACGCGAGCCATCGTTTCGTCGCGGTGGAGTATCCGCGGAAGACCCAGGCGCTCGTGCGCGAGCTGGCCGCCGATCTTGGTCTCACGCTGGTCTTCGTTCGCACCCAGCACGGTGCCGACCGTCTCGCGAGGAACCTGCGCAAGGTAGGGTTCAGCGCCGACGAGCTGCACGGCGGGATGTCGCAGCCACAACGCGAGCGTGCACTCGGGCGGTTCGCCTCCGGTGCGAACGACAGTCCTCGTGGCCACCGACGTGGCGGCCCGTGGTCTTCACCTCGACGACATCACCCATGTGATCAACTTCGACGCGCCGGCGGACGAGAAGGCGTACGTCCACCGTGTGGGTCGCACCACGCGGGCAGGCCGCGGCAGCGAAGGGGTCATGTTCGTCACTGCCGATCAGCGGCTCGAGGTGGGCCGCATCGCGAAGCGGCTCGACCTGCACGCCGAGTTCGTGCAAGCGGGCTTCTCGCCGGTTCGTTCCGAGGGAGGATCCGTTCCCCCGAAGAGGAACGGACGTCGCGCGGGATCCGGCGGCTCTCCCTCACCCGAGATCCCGTCTGGCTCAGTGGTCTGGATCGGTGACTTGGCCTTCACGCGGACATCACCGGAGGCAAGCGGGACGCCCTTCGCGATGACCCGGTACTTCCCACCGTCCGTTCAGGCGGTCTCGGCGGTAGCCGCCCGCTCGAGCCTGAGCTCCCGGATGGAGAGCTCGCGCATGCGGAACTTCTGGATCTTGCCCGTGACCGTCATCGGGAAGTCGTCGACGACACGGACGTAGCGCGGGATCTTGTAGGTCGCGATCTTGCCCCTGCAGTAGTGGCGGACGTCGTCCTCGGTCAGCGCGACGCCCTCCTTCGGGCGCACCCAGGCGCAGACCTCCTCGCCGTACTTCTCGTCCGGCACGCCGATCACCTGGACGTCGGCGATGCCGGGATGCGTGAACAGGAACTCCTCGATCTCGCGCGGGTAGACGTTCTCGCCGCCGCGGATGATCATGTCCTTGATGCGCCCGACGATGTTCACGTAGCCGTCCTCGCGCATCACTGCCAGGTCGCCGGTGTGCATCCACCGTGCCCGGTCGATCGCCTCCCGCGTCGCGTTCGGGTCGTTCCAGTAGCCGAGCATCACCAGGTAGCCGCGGGTGCACAGCTCCCCCGCTTGCCCTCGAGGCAGTGTGCGTCCCGTCGCCGGATCGACGATCTTCACCTCGACGTGCGGGTGGATCGCGCCCACCGTGGAGACGCGACGGTCGAGCTCGTCGTCGGGCAGCGACTGGAAGGAGACGGGTGAGGTCTCGGTCATGCCGTAGCAGATCGTGACCTCGACCATGTGCATCCGGTCGATCACCTGCTTCATCACCTCGACCGGGCAGGGCGACCCCGCCATGATCCCGGTGCGCAGGCTGGACAGGTCGTAGCTGTCGAAGTCATCGGGCGGTCGAGCTCGGCGATGAACATCGTCGGCACGCCGTAGAGCGCCGTGCACCGCTCCTCCTGCACGGCCTGGAGGCACGCGCCGGCGTCGAAGGACTCGGCCGGGATCACGACGCACGAGCCGTGGGTGAGGGCCGCGAGATTGCCCATCACCATCCCGAAGCAGTGGTAGAAGGGCACCGGCACGCAGATCCGATCCGTCCGGTCCCAGGCGCTCGCGCTCGCCGACGAAGAAGCCGTTGTTGAGGATGTTGTGGTGCGAGAGCGTGGCGCCCTTCGGCATCCCGGTGGTGCCGGTCGTGTACTGGATGTTGATCGGGTCGTCGAAGTCCAAGAGCGCCTCGCGCTCGGGAAGCGCGTCCGCGGGGGTTTCTTCGGCGCGCGCGAGGAGGTCGTCCCATGAGGTCGCCCACGGCTCCGGCGCGTCGCCGAGCAACACGATCTCGCGTAGGCCGGGGAGGCCTGGCCGGACCTCGTCGATCATCGCGACGTAGTCGGTTGCCCGGAAGGCCCGCGCCGCGATCAGCACCGACACGCCCGAGCGATCGAGGATGTAGCCGAGCTCCTGGGTCTTGTACGCGGGGTTGACGTTCACGAGGATCGCGCCGACCTTCGCCGTGCCGTACTGCGCGATCACCCACTCCGCGCGGTTGGGGCTCCAGATGCCGACCCGGTCCCCCGAACGAACACCGAGCCCGAGGAGGGCCCGCGCCGTGCGCTCGGCCTCGGCATGGAGCTCGGCGTAGGTGTAGCGCAGGCCCTGATGGCGCGAGACCAGCGCTTCCCGCTCGGCATGCAGGATGGCGGAGTGGTCCAGCTCCTGCCCGATGGTGCGAGCGAGGAGCGGTCGCTCGGACGATCCCGAGACGTACGAGACGTCGCTCACGTGGGCATCGTGGCGGGTGGGGGTTCCGCGGAACGGGGCCGGATGGCCGCCGCCGGGTGGGGCGGCCGGCCCACCGACACGAGGGGCTACTCGGCCTCGAGGCGCCGCCTCGCCTCCGTGAGCTCCGTCGCCTGCTCCTTGCTCACCGCCGGGAACTCCAGGCCGAGCACGTCCAGCGTGTCGACGAGCACGCTCGCGACGAGGGCACGCATCACGAACTTGTGGTCGGCGGGGATCACGTACCAGGGAGCCCACGGCGTCGAGGTCGCCGAGATCGCGTCCTCGTACGCGCGCTGGTAGTCCTCCCAGAGGGCCCGCTCGTCCACGTCGCGCGCGGAGAACTTCCAGTTCTTATGGGGCTCGTCCAGCCGAGCGAGGAACCGCCGCTTCTGCTCCTGCTTCGAGAGGTGGAGGAAGAACTTCACGACCTTCGTGCCGTTGCGGTCCAGGTGGCGTTCGAGGTCGTTGATGCTCTCGTACCGCTGCTTCCACAGGCGCTTGCCCTCGGGGCTCTTCGGGAGCCGTTGCGCGTCGAGGAACTCCGGGTGCACGCGCACGACGAGCACCTCCTCGTAGTACGAGCGGTTGAACACCCCGATGCGGCCGCGCTCGGGGAGCCGGGTCACGCACCGCCACAGGAAGTCGTGGTCGAGCTCCTCGGCCGACGGCTGCTTGAAGCTCACGACGCTCACGCCCTGCGGGTTCACGCCGGAGAGCACATGGCCGATCGTGCCGTCCTTGCCTGCCGCGTCCATCGCCTGGAAGACGACGAGGAGCGCGTACCGGTCGCTCGCCCACAGCCGCTCCTGCAGGTCCGAGAGGTCCTGCACCAGGCCGCGGAGATGCTCCTCGGCGTCGGCCTCGCGTCCGTCCTGCGCGAGAGCCTTGAGCGCCTTGCCGCCCTTCCAGCCCGGGTCTCGATCCCCGAGTCCGGCCCGGGCGCCCGACTCGACGCGGATGCGTTCGAGCACGTCCTTCGGCAGCACTCCCATCGGGTTCACACCTCGGGCAGCGCGGACAGGTCGAGCTCGCGGCCCTCGAGCCCGAGCAGCCAGTTCCGCACGTTCTCGCCGAGGTGGGGGATGAAGTAGCCGCCCTCCTGCAGCACGATCGTCGTTCGACCGAGCGCGGCGACCCGACGACCCACCTCGTGGTAGGCCTCGGTCGTGAGCCCAAGATCGCAGATCGGGTCTCGGCCGTACGTGTCGATGCCGAGCGAGACGACGAGCGTCGAGCCGCCGAACCCCGCGATCGCCTCGAGTCCTCGGTCCAGGTTCGCGAGGTACTCCTCGTTCGAGCACGCCTCGGGCAGGGGGAGGTTGAGGTTCGCGCCCTCGCCCGGACCGGCGCCGGTCTCCTCGGCGAACCCGGCGAAGTAGGGGTAGGCGCGGTCCGGGTCGCCGTGCAGGCTCACGTACAGGACATCTGCACGCCCGTAGAAGATCTGCTGGGACCCGTTGCCGTGGTGGTAGTCCACGTCCAGGATCGCGACCGGCTCACCCGTTCGGCGGGCGAGCTCGTCGGCGACGATCGCGGCGTTGTTGAAGAAGCAGTACCCGCCGAACATCGCGCGGGCCGCGTGGTGGCCCGGCGGGCGACACAGCCCGTACACGGCGCGCTCGCCCCCGAGCGCGAGCTCCATCGCCGTGAGGGCGACGTCGACGGCGGCTCGCGCCGCCGGGTACGACCCCTCGACCATCGGCGTCGCCATGTCGAAGCACCAGCGGCCGATCCGCCCGAGCGGCGTGCGCGGCTCCCGGCCTGGGCCCATGCCCTCGCGCAGCGCCGGGAGCGGGAACGTATCGGGGAACATCTCGCGAGCGGTCTGGCCCCACGCGAGCCAGTCGGCCCACGCGCCCGCGAGGTACGCGAGCATCGCCGGATCGTGCACCGCGATGATGGGGTCGGTGCCGTGCTCCGTCGGATCGGCGAGCTCGAAGCCGCCATCGGCCTCGAGCGAGCCACGGATGGCCTCGGCCCGCCCGGGCACCTCGAAGTTCGTGATGGGCCGCCCGTCCGAGACCTCGTGCTCCGGGTCGTGGGACAGGTGCAGCGGGCTGTGGACGACGTGCATCGGGTCCCCCTCTTCGATGGTCCGCTCGGCGGGATGCTATCCGACCGCCCGGGACGCTCTCAGCCTTCGGCTGCGAGCAGCGCGCGGAGCGCTCGGAACGCCCGGCCCCGATGGCTGATGCGATCCTTCTCGGCGGGTTCCAGCTCGGCCATCGTTCGATCCCAGCCCTCCGGCACGAACAGCGGGTCGTAGCCGAAGCCGCCGTTCCCCCGCTCCTTCGTGCCGAGGGTTCCTTCGCACACCCCCTCTGCGTGCAACTCACGGCCGTCCGGCCACCCCACCGCAGCGACGCAGCGGAACCGCGCCGTGCGCCCCGACCCAGGAACGCCCTTCAACGCTGCGAGGAGCAGCCGACGGTTGTCTGCGTCGGCCGCGCCCTCCCCCGCGTACCTCGCCGAGCGCGGACCTGGCGCGCCGCCGAGCGCGTCGACCTCGAGCCCGGAGTCGTCGGCGACCGCCGGGACGCCGAGTGCCCGAGCGACCGCGCGCGCCTTCTCGAGAGCGTTGGGGAGGTACGTGTCGTGCGGCTCCTCGACGTGGGGCCACGGACCTTCATGGGTCTCCACCGTCACCCACTCGACGGGCCAATCGGCGCAGATCGCTCGGATCTCGCGGAGCTTGTGCCGGTTCTGCGAGGCGACCGCGAGGCGGTACGGGAAGGCCATCTCAGGCCAGCGCGGCGTGCTGCATCTCGGTGAGCGCCCGGATGCCCTCGCCGGCGAGGTCGAGGATCCGGTCGAGATCCCCGCGGGAGAACGGCTTGCCCTCGGCCGTGCCCTGCACCTCGACGAGGCGACCTGAGCCCGTCATGACGATGTTGAAGTCGACCTCGGCCGCGGCGTCCTCCTCGTAGGTGGGGTCGAGCACCGGCTCGCCGTCCGACGATCGCGACGCTCACCGCGGCGACCGAATCCGTGAGCACATCCGTCTTCACGACCCCGCGCTCCTGCAGGGATCGCAATGCCTGCGCGAGCGCGATCCATCCCGCGGTGATCGACGCGCAGCGCGTTCCGGCATCGGCGAGGAGCACGTCGCAGTCCACGGTCACGGTGCGCTCGCCGAGCTTCGACAGGTCGATCACACCGCGGAGCGAGCGCCCCACGAGCCGCTGGATCTCCTGGGTCCGCCCGCCGGGCCGGCCGCGGTTGACCTCGCGCGCGGTGCGCTCGGAGGTCGCGCGGGGGAGCATCGAGTACTCGGCGGTCACCCAGCCCTTCCCGGTGCCGCGGAGCCATCGCGCCGACTCCTCGTCGACCGACGCGGCGACGAGCACGCGGGTCCGGCCCTGCCGGAACAGGATCGAGCCCTCGGCCCAGTCCTGGTAACCGAGCTCGTACTCGATCGGGCGCAGGTCCTCGGGCGTGCGACCGTCTGGGCGGTCCGTCATGCACCGACCTCGAAGGTCATGCCCTCGACCGCGATGTCGATCGGGCCCGCGAACTCCTCGGCCGCCTGGGCGCGCGAGATCTCTCGGTCGAGCGTCGGCCAGAAGTGCGTGAGGACCAGACGCCCAGCGCCCGCATCCTTCGCGTGGTCCGCCGCCTGGCGGGCGGACATGTGGAACGGCAACAGGTCGTCGCGATCTTGCCACGTGGCCTCGGCCAGGAACAGGTCCGCGTCGCGAGCCAGGACCTTGACGTCGGGCGAGGGACCCGTGTCTCCGGTGTACGCGAACACGTGCCCGTCGGCCTCGAACCTGTAGCCGAGCGCCGGCAGGCCAAGGTGCTCCATCGGCTCGGTCTTGACCCGGAACGGCCCGAGCTCGAAGCCCCCTCCGGGTGGGACCTCGTGGAAGTCGAAGGCCGTTCGCATCGCGACCTGGCTGTCGATCGACACGACGTCGGCGAGCTTGCGCTGGAGGTCGAGCGGTACGAACAGCGGAAGCCCCGGGTTCCCGAGCTCCCCGTAGAACATGGCGTAGAAGGTGGGGTACAGATCCACGAAGTGGTCGGGGTGCTCGTGCGTGATCGCGATGCCGTGGATGTCCGGGAGACCGATGTGGAGTTGCAGGTTCGCGAGCGTCCCCGTCCCCGCGTCCAGGTACACGTTGAAGCCGTCGTGCTGCAGGAGATAGCCGCTCGTCGCCGTTCCGTCGTTCGGCCACGTTCCGCTCGACCCCAGGACCGTCAGCTTCAACCCGTTCCCCCCAGCTCCACGCGGCGCACGTGCAGGTCGCCCATCTCCGGACCGAGGAACCGCTCCGCCAAGTCCTGGAACTGGGCCGGATCCCCGGTGCTGAGGAACCCGTGGGCGGGATGCCCGGCGTCGTCCCCGCGGGCGAGCCCCTCGCGCAGCAGCGTAGCGTACACGTCCTTCGCGGTTTCCTCGGCGGAGGACACGAGGACCACGTTCGGCCCGAGCTCCATCTGCAGGAGCCCGGACAGCAGCGGGTAGTGCGTGCACCCGAGGATCAACGTGTCGATCCCGTGCTCCTTCAGCGGCCGGAGATACCCGCGCGCCGCGGCACGCAGCTCGTCCGAAGTGGTGTCGCCGCGCTCGACGTGCTCGACGAAGACGGGACAGGCGGCGCCGTGGATCGCGGCCTCGGCGCCGACCGCGCGCTGGTAGGCCCCGGTCGAGATCGTGGCCTGGGTGCCGATCACCCCGATGACGCCGCTTCGGGTCGCGCGGACCGCGGCCCTCGCCCCGGGGTTGATCACCCCGATCACGGGGACGCCATGACTCACTGCGATGTCGCCGATCGCCGAGACCTCGATCGAGTTGCAGGCGACGACGAGCATCTTCACGCCCTGCCCGACGAGGTACGCCGCGATGTCCATCGCGTAGCGGCGGATCTCGTCCACCGGCTTCGGGCCGTACGGGAAGTGCAGGGAGTCGCCGACGTACAGCAGTGCCTCGCGGGGCAGGAGGTCGATGATCGCGCGTGCGACCGTCAGGCCGCCGACGCCGGAGTCGAAGATCCCGATCGGCCGGTCGTCACTCACGGATCACCACCAGAGGGACCCTTCGACGCCCTTCTCGGCACGCTCGAGCTGGGGAGCCCACGCCTCGGTGGACAGGTACTTCCATCCGCCGTCGGCCAGCAGGCACACGACGTCGCCCTCCTCGATCTCGCCGCGCGATGCGCTGGGCGACGTGAACCACGGCGCCGGACGAGATCCCGGCGAAGATCCCTTCGTTCGAGGTCAGCTGTCGCGTGGCGCGGAGCGCGTCCGCGGAGTTCACCAGGAACTTCCGGTCCACCACGCTCGGGTCGAAGATCGGCGGGACGAACCCTTCGTCGAGCGAGCGCAGCCCGTAGACGAGGTCGCCGAGCTCGGGCTCGGCGGCGACGATCTGGATGTTCGGGGTCGTGGCGGTGGAGCGCCCGGCCGTTCCCGGTGAGCGTCCCGCCGGTGCCGAGCCCGGCCACGAAGTGCGTGAGCTCGGGCAGGTCCTGCAGGATCTCGACCGCCGTCCCCTCCTCGTGGGCGAGCGGGTTCGCCGGGTTGCCGTACTGGAACGGCATGAAGTAGCGCCCGTCCTTCGCCAGCGCCCGCGCGACCTCGATCGAGCCGTTCGTTCCCTTGTCGCCTGGCGAGTACACGACCTCGGCGCCGAAGAGCTCGAGCAGGCGGATCCGCTCCTCGCTCGCGTTGTCGGGGATCACGACCGTGAGGCGGTAGCCCTTCAGCCGAGCCACCATCGCGAGCGCGATCCCCGTGTTCCCCGAGGACGGCTCGAGGATGATGTGGTCCTGCGTGAGCTCGCCGGAGGCCTCGGCGACCTCGACCATCTTCTTCGCGATCCGGTCCTTCGTTGAGCCGGTCGGGTTCGCGCCCTCGAGCTTGGCCCACAGCCGCACGCCCGGCTTCGGCGACATGCGGGGCATGCCGACGAGCGGCGTGTGGCCGATCGCGTCGAAGACGTCCTGGTAGAGCATGGAAGGCAGTATCCCAGCGTGCGCCCGTCGTCCGGGCTAGCGACGGCCGCCGGCGACGGCGGGCAGGATCGAGATCGTGTCTCCGTCCTTCAGCTCGGTCTCGAGCGAGCCGAGGTAGCGCACGTCCTCGTCGTTCACGTAGACGTTGATGAACCGGTGCAGGGCACCGTCCTCGGTGAGCACGTTCTTCGTGATCCCCGGATACGAGGCCTCGAGGTTCACGAGCAGCTCACGCAGCGTTGCGCCTTGGGCATCGATACGCGCCTCGCCGCCCGCGTGCTTGCGGAGGATCGTCGGCAGCTTCACCTTCACGGACATCTCGGTTTCGATCTCCTCACTCGTCGCGGCTCGGGATGCCGCAGAACTGCTCGTAGTCGATCAGCTCGGTCACGGTCGGCTCCTTGCCGCAGACCGGGCAATCGGCATCCCACCGGAGCTTCACCGTGGTGAAGTCCATCGTCAGCGCGTCGAAGATCAGCAGTCGGCCGTCGAGCGTCTCCCCGACACCGACGATCAGCTTGATCGCCTCGGTCGCCTGGATCGTGCCGACGATGCCGGGGAGCACGCCGAACACGCCGCCCTCGGCGCAGCTCGGCACCGTCCCGGGCGGCGGCGGCTGCGGGAACAGGCAGCGGTAGCAAGGTGTCTCCCTGCCCGGCAGGAAGACCGTCGCCTGACCCTCGAACTGGTAGATCGAGCCGTACACGAGCGGCTTGCCGAGCATCTGCGTCGCGTCGTTCACGAGGTACCGGACCGGGAAGTTGTCGGTGCCGTCGATCACGACGTCCCACGGCTCCAGGATCTCGAAGGCGTTCTCGCTGGTCAGGATCGTGTCGTATGTGACGACCTCGACGTTCGGGTTGATACGCGGCAGCGTGTCGCGCGCCGACTCGACCTTGGGTCGCCCGACGTCCCGGGTCCCGTGCGAGATCTGGCGCTGGAGGTTCGACAGGTCCACCCGGTCGAAGTCGACCAGCCCGATCGTGCCCACGCCCGCGGCGGCCAGGTACATCGCGACCGGCGAGCCGAGCCCTCCGGTGCCGATGCACAGAGCCTTCGCGTCGAGCAGCTTGCGCTGGCCCTCGGCGCCGACGCCCGGCAGGATGATGTGCCGTGCGTAGCGCTGGACCTCCTCCACGGTGAACTCGCGGGTCACGACACCGTCAGCTCCTCCTCGGTGATCTCGCCCTCGACGATCTTGAACGCGCGGAGCACCGGGTGCTCGCGGTCGGACAGGGACATCACCAAGTAGTGGGCGTCAGGGTAGAACGCGAGCTTCGTGTCCGTCTCCGACGGGTAGGCCTGCGAGTGGGTATGCGTATGGAAGATGCCGAGCAGGTCCAGGCCCCCGTCGTCCATCTCGTCGAAGACGCGCAACTGCTCCTTCGGGTCCAGCCGGTACGAGGCGGGGCTCGCGTCCAGGTTCCGCATCGCGAAGAAGCGAACCGGTACGCCGCCCCGCCCGGCCAGCAGCCCGCAGGCCTCGTTCGGGAACTCCCGGAGGCCGTGTTCCGCCATCTCCTTGAAGAGCACGTCGTCGATCCGAAGCACCTGCATCTGCACCTGCGATAAACCGTACCAGTGCGGTCGTATTCCCTGAGCCGCGAGTCAGTGCATCGTCCCGCCCACGGCGATCGTCCCAGGCCGGTGCGCGACCGTCGTCCCGATCACCGCGTAGCCGACGCCCCGGCCTGCGAGGCACTCCTCGAGCCACTCCGGGTCCGTCGAGGCGATGAGCAGGCCGCCGGAGGTCTGCGCGTCGGAAAGGACGAGCTGCGCGGGCGTGGTCAGCCTCCCCCACTGGACGTGCGGCCGAAGGAAGGCGTGGTTGCGCTTCGAGCCGCTCGGCACGACGTCGAGCATCGCGAGCTCGAGCACGCCGGGCAGGACCGGGACCGCGTCCGCGTCCAGCCGCGCCCCGACCCCCGACACCTCCAGCATCCGCTGCAGGTGTCCGAGGAGCCCGAACCCGGTGACGTCCGTCGCCGCCTCGGCCCCTGCCTCCTGCATGGCCTGCGCCGCATCGGCGTTCAAGGTCGTCATGAGCTCAACGCTCGCGCGAACCTGCTCGGGTGTGGCGGTGCCGCGCTTGATGGCGGTGCTCACGATCCCGGTCCCGAGGGGCTTCGTGAGGAACAGGCTCGCCCCGGCCGGCACGGTGGAGTTGCGCACGATCCGTTCGGGGTCGACGAAGCCGAGCGCGACCATCCCGTACTTCGGCTCGGGATCGGTGATGGTGTGCCCGCCGAGCACGACCGCCCCCGCCTGCAGGGCCACGTCCTGGCCGCCCCGGAGGACCTCGACGAGCAGGTCGAGCGGAAGGTCATCCACCGGCCAGGACGAGACGTTCAGCGCGAGGGCCGGGCTCGCGCCCATCGCGTACACGTCGCTGAACGCGTTCGCGGCGGCGATCCTGCCCCAGTCGTACGGGTCGTCGACGATGGGCGTGAAGAAGTCCACCGTCGCCACGAGCGCCCGCCCGTCTGGCAGGCGGTAGACGGCGGCGTCGTCGCCGGTCTCCGCGGAGACCAGCACCTCCTCCGGCATCGCCGGGGCCTCGAGTCGGCTCAGGACCTGAGCCAGGTCGCTCGGACCGAGCTTGCACGCTCAGCCGGCGCCATGACTGAACCTCGTGAGCCTCACGTCGTCCCGCATCGCGACCGAGGATACGCTTCGGCCCGCGCGCCGCGGTGCTGGGAACGGTGCCCGAGCATGCCCTCTCGGGCGGTCGCTTCGAGCGCTACCCGGCCTCGGGCGACGCCTCCGCACCTTGCACCGGCGCCGAGCCGATCGCGTGGTACCCACCGTCGACGTGGAGCATCTCGCCCGTCACACCGCGCGCCAGATCCGAGAGCAGGAACACGACCGCGTCGGCCACCGGCGAGGCGTCGCCGACGTCCCAGCCGAGCGGGGCACGGTCCCTCCATCCGTCGGCGAGCGCCTGGAACCCCGGGATCCCCTTGCCTGCGATCGTGCGCAGCGGTCCCGCGGAGAGCGTGTTCACACGGACGCCGTGCGGGCCCGAGGTCGCGGGCGAGGTACCGCGTGACGGACTCGAGCGCCGCCTTCGCGACGCCCATCCAGTCGTAGACCGGCCACGCGAAGCGGGCGTCGAAGTCGAGCGAGACGATCGCGCCACCGCGCTCGCGCATGTGCGGGAGCAGTTCCTCAGCGAGCGTCTTCAGCGAGAACGCGCTCACCTGGACCGCGGTGCCGACGCTGTCCCACGGCGTGTGGAGGAAGTTGCCGCCGAGCGCGTCCTGCGGGGCGAACGCGATCGCGTGCAGGAAGCCGTCGACGCGGCCCCACCGATGCCCGAGCTCCTCGGCGACGGCCCGGACGTGCTCGACGTTCGTCGCGTCCATCTCGAGCACGTCGACCGGGTGCGGGAGGCGCTTCGCGCTCTTCTCGGTGAGACCCATCGCGCGACCGAAGGACGTCAGCGCGATCTCGGCACCGTGCTCCTGCGCGGACCTCGCCGCCGCGTACGCGATGCTCTCGCGCGTGAGCACCCCCGTGATCAGCAGCTTCTTGCCCTCGAGCAGCATGGGACCTCCTCGTCCGTCCGCAGCATGCTAGCCGCTCGGCGCCCTCCGAGCCCTCCGCGAAGCCCCTTCTGGTTCAATGGCAGACCAATGGACCTGCGGGCGCTCGCCAAGGCCGAACTCCACCGCCACCTCGAGGGCGCCATGCGCCTGCAGACGATCATCGACCTGTACCGCGAGGCCGGCGAGCCCCTGCCGGAGAGCACACCGGAAGCCCTCGCGCCGCGCGCCCAGGTGCTCGAGCCGATGGAAGGGCTCGAAGTGGTGCTCGACGTGCTCGACCTCGTCCGCGGCTCGTTCCGGACCTACGAGGCGATCGAGCGCATCAGCTACGAGGCGGTCGAGGATCTCGCGCTCGACGAGGTACGTCTGGCCGAGCTGCGGTTCTCGCCCGAGTTCTTCTTCGCGCCCGGCGAGCTGGACTGGGATCTTGCGATGGAGCGCGTCGTCGCCGGCGTGACGAGCGGCGCCGTCGAGCACGACGTGGCGGTGGGCCTCATCGCGATCTTCTCACGCGACCTCGGGATGGACTCGGGCCTTCGCACCCTCGCGTTCGCCGAGCGCCACCGCCAGCACCTCGTCGGCTTCGACATCGCGGGCGACGAGATGGCGTATCCGCCCACCCTGTACGTCGATCTCGTGGAGGCGGTCCATGAGGTCGGACTCCCCCTCACGGTCCACTACGGCGAATCGGGGCCGGCCGCCTACGCGCGGGACGCGATCGAGCGGCTTCGACCCCGGCGGCTCGGGCACGGCGTGTCGGTCGGCTCCGATCCCGAGGTGACGGCCCTCGCGAAGGCCAAGCGCGTCGGGCTCGACATGTGCCCGACGTCCAACCTGCGGACCGGGGCGGTCGCGTCACTGGGCGAGCACCCCGCCCGACGGCTGCTGCGCGAGGGCCTGCTCGTCACCGTGAACACGGATGACCCCGGTCTGTTCGGCATCGACCTCACCCACGAGTTCGAGGTCGCTCGCGACGCGATGGGCTTCACGCTCGAGGACCTGCGCCGGGCGACGGCGAACGCCCTCGAGACGAGCTTCCTGCCGCAGGATGTGAAGGACGACGCCCGCGCCCGGCACTTCGGCTGGCTCGACGAGCCCGCCTGACCCTCCCCGCCGATACGATGGGCCGTGCGCGCGAGAGGGGAGCCGATCGATGACTGACTCGGAGCGAGCGGGCGCGCTCGCCGACCGGGCCTGGGACGAACTGCTCGAGGACTGGCCCCTTCTCGCGACCATCGTGGGCGATGAGCGCTTCGACGACCTGCTCCCCGATCAATCCGAGGCGGGCCGTGCCCGGCGCCAGATGAGGGCTCGCGCCGCGCTCGACGAGCTCGCGACGATCGATCGGGCCCGGCTCGGCCAGGACGAGCGGACCACCATCGACGTGCTCGAGGCGATCGCCTCGCGGGAGATGGCCGAGATCGAGCACCGGCTCGACTTCCTCCAGGTCGTCTCGCACCTGTGGGGCCCCGGGCAGCTCCTCGCGGAGATCGGGTCGTTCCAGCGCGCCGACACCCCCGAGCGGCTCGAGCGGCTCCTCGCGCGCCTCTCCGCGACGCCCTCCTTCTACCGCGACGCGGCCGAGATCGCGCGAGAGGGCGCGGCCGCAGGCGTGACCGCCCCGCGCGTCGTCGTCGCCCGGACGATCGCACAGGTCGAGCGTTTGCTCGCGACGCCGGTCCAGGACTCCCCCGCGCTCCTGCCCGTGCCGGCCGAGGACGCCAGCGGCCGCGAGCGCGTGGCCGAGGTCGTCCGCGCGACGGTGACGCCGGCGCTCGCGGCGTACCTGGAGGCGATGCGCGCGTACCTGCCATCGGCGACCGAGACGATCGGCCTGTCCGCGCTGCCCGGGGGCGAAGCCATGTACGAAGCCGAGATCCTCGCGTTCACCACGCTCCCGCTGGACGCGGACGAGGTCCACGAGCTCGGCCTCGCCGATCTGGAGGAGATCCAGGAGGAGCGTCGTCAGACGGCCGAGCGTCTCGGGCACCCCGATCCCGAGTCCGCGGTAGCCGAGCTCAAGGCGAGCGGTCGCAACACCGCGGGGTCGCCCGAGGCGCTCCTCCGTATCGCCGAGCGGCAGGTCGCGAAGAGCTGGGAGGCCGCCCCCGCGTACTTCGGCCGGATGCCCAGCGACAACTGCGAGGTCCGCGCCGTCGAAGCGTTCCGCGAGCAGGACATGCCCTTCGCCTTCTACAACCCACCCTCGCAGGACGGTGGTCGCCGCGGCGTCTACTACGTGAACGCTTACGATCTCGAGCATCGGCCGCTGCACCACCTGGCGACGACGACGTATCACGAGTCGAACCCCGGTCACCACTTCCAGATCGCGCTCGAGCAGGAGATGGGCGACCGCCGCCCGCTTCGACGGTTCGGTGGGCACCTCGCCGGCGCCTCGTTCTCGGAGGGCTGGGGGCTGTACAGCGAGCGCCTCGCCGATGAGATGGGTCTGTTCGAGAACGAGGCCGAGCGCCTCGGCATGCTCGAGGCGCAGGCGATGCGGGCGGCCCGCCTGGTGGTGGACACGGGGATCCACGCGTTCGGTTGGAGCCGCGAACGCTCCATCGCGCTGCTCGAGCAGGCTGGCGTCCCCCACACGGACGCGGTGATCGAGACCGACCGCTACATCACGATGCCCGGGCAAGCGCTCTCGTACAAGATCGGCCAGTTCGAGATCCAGCGCCAACGGGAGGCAGCCACCGCCCGCGAGGGCGCCGCGTTCTCCCTCCGCGACTTCCACGACCGGCTGCTCGCACTCGGGACCCTGCCCCTGCCGGCACTGCGAAGAGAGCTCGGCGGCTAGCCGCTCGCGGCACCCCGCAGGTCAGGGCCTTCAGGCCCTGCACGCACCCGGCCGAGGGCCCTCGCCCTGGGGTCCCGATGGTCCCCGGCACGGGGGACCATGCGTCCCATGCTGCCTGCGCAGTGCACCTGACAACGTGAGGGCATGGAGACCGACCGACTCCTCGTGGGCGTGCCCAGGGAGACGTTCCCCGGGGAGACCAGGGTGGCGCTCGTCCCCTCCGTGCTGCCCCAGCTCATGAAGACGGGGGTCGGTGTCGTCGTGGAATCGAGGGCCGGAGAGGCGGCCGGGTTCGCCGACGAGCAGTACGCGGCGCACGGTGCGGAGATCGGCAACCGCGAGCGCGTGTTCCAGGCGGACGTCGTCGTTCAGGTGCGAACCTGCGGCGCGAACCCGGAGCTTGGCCGCGACGACATCCATCGCTTCCGACCCAACCAGGTGATCGTGGGGATGGCAGATCCGCTGGTCTGTCCCGCGGGCATCAGGCAGGCGGCCGAGCACAAGGTCACCGGCTTCGCGATGGACTTCATGCCGCGCATCACCCGAGCGCAGGGCATGGACGTGCTGTCCTCGCAGGCGACGGTGATCGGCTACAAGGCCGTGCTCATGGCGGCCGACCGGCTCCCGAAGATGTTCCCGATGATGACCACGGCGGCGGGCACCGTCCCGCCAGCGCAGGTCTTCGTCGTCGGCGCCGGCGTCGCCGGGCTGACGGCGATCGCTACGGCCCGTCGACTGGGAGGCATCGTGCAGGCGTACGACGTGCGGCCGGCCGCGCAGGAGGACATCGAGAGCCTCGGCGCGAGGTGCGTGCTGCTGCCGCTCCAGCCTGGTGACGCGCAGGACCAGGCGGGCTACGCGAGGGAGCTCGGCGAGGCCTTCTACGCACGCCAGCAGGAGCTCCTGGCGCAGGTCGTCGCCGGCGTCGACGTGGTCATCACGACGGCCCTCATCCCGGGGAAGAAGGCGCCGGTGCTCATCACGGAGCATGCGGTCAAGGGCATGCAGCCCGGCTCCGTCATCGTGGACTGTGCGGCCGAGCGCGGAGGCAACTGCGAGGTCACCCGCCCGAACCATCGCACGGTGACCGAGAACGGAGTAACGGTCTTCGGGCCCACGAACCTCGCGGCCAGCGTGCCGCACGAGGCCAGCATGATGTACGCGAAGAACGTCTCGGCGTTCCTGCAACTGCTCGTCAAGGACGGGAAGCTCGAGATCGACCTCGAGGACGAGATCGTGGCTGGCACGCTCGTCACGCGCGACGGCGAGGTCGTGCACAAGCGCGTCGTCGAGGCCCTTGCGGAGGTTCGGGATGGATGACGTCCTCGAATCGTCGTTGTTCATCTTCGTGCTCGCGTCGTTCCTCGGGTACGCGGTCATCACCCGCGTGCCAGGCCTGCTCCACACGCCGCTCATGTCGCTCACGAACGCGCTGTCGGCGATCTCACTCGTCGGCTCGCTCATCCTGGCGGGTGCCGGGCGGGGCACGCTGGCGACGGTGCTCGGCGCAACGGCCGTCTTCTGCGCGATGACGAACGTGGTGTCCGGTTTCCTCATCACCGACCGGATGCTGAAGATGTTCAAGCGCCGTGAGGCTCCCAAGGAGAAGGCCGAGGCGCCGACCGCCGGTGTGGAGACGAGATGAGAGACACCCTCATCTCCGTCTCCTATCTCTTCGCGGCCGGCTGCTTCGTCATGGCATTGAAGTGGCTGTCCCACCCGACCACAGCCCGCCGCGGCGTCCGGGTCGGCGAGCTCGGTATGGCGGTCGCGATCGTCGCCACGCTCGTGAAGACCGAGATCGTCGAGTTCCAGTGGATCGCGATCGCGCTGGTCCTCGGTGCCGCGCTCGGCATCCCCCTCGGTCTGCTCGTACCGATGACCGCCGTTCCCCAGCGGACCGCGCTGTCGCACGCGTTCGGTGCGCTCGCGGCCGGCCTCGTCGGCACCGCCGAGTACTACCTCAGCAAGCCGGATCTCGACACGACGACGATGGTCGCCCTCGGCCTCGAGGTCGTACTCGGGTTCCTGACCTTCACGGGATCGCTCATCGCAGCGGGGAAGCTCCAGGGCATCGTCCGGGACCGGCCGTGGATCTACACGGGCCAGAACGTCGTCAACCTCGCGATCTTGGGCTCGGCCCTCGTGCTGGTCGGGTTCCTCGTGGTCGACCCGACGATGACCTTCCTCTTCCCGTTCATCATCGGGATCTCGCTCGTCTACGGCGTCATGCTCGTCATCCGGATCGGCGGCGCCGACATGCCGACCGTCATCTCGCTGCTGAACAGCTTCGCCGGGCTCTCCGCCTCGATGATGGGCTTCGTTCTCGACAACAAGTTGCTCATCATCGCTGGAGCCCTCGACGGCTCGAGCGGCCTGATCCTGTCCATCATCATGTGCAAGGCGATGAACCGGTCCTTCGCCAACGTCTTGTTCGGCGGGTTCGGTGCGGAGGACACGACCGGCGGCGCGATCGAGACGCGGCCGGTGCGCAGCGTCGACCCGGAGGAGACCTCCTTCCTTCTCGACGCCGCACGC
The DNA here is from genome assembly GCA_963708985.1 of uncultured Actinomycetes bacterium. Classification (GTDB taxonomy): domain Bacteria; phylum Actinomycetota; class UBA4738; order UBA4738; family HRBIN12; genus HRBIN12. The sequence continues at coordinate 193,082 of CAVPUQ010000008.1, read as the reverse complement.
AGCGTGGTCGTCGTTCCCGGCTACGGGATGGCGGCTGCGCAGGCCCAGCACAAGGTCCGCGAGCTGTGTGACGCGCTCGCCGATCGTGGCGTGGACGTGAGGTACGCGATCCATCCGGTCGCCGGACGCATGCCTGGTCACATGAACGTCCTGCTCGCCGAGGCGAACGTCCCCTACGACCAGCTCTACGACCTGGAGGCGATCAACTCGGAGTTCCCCCAGACAGACATCGTCCTGGTGGTCGGCGCGAACGACGTCGTGAACCCGTCGGCGCGCAGCGACCAGACGAGCCCCATCTACGGCATGCCGATCCTCGATGTGGACCAGGCCGCGTCGATCGTCGTGGTCAAGCGCTCGATGCGTTCCGGCTTCGCCGGCGTCGACAACGAGCTGTTCTACCTGGACAAGACCCAGATGCTCTTCGGTGACGCGAAGACCGTGATCGGCGAGGTCATCGACGAGCTCTCGAAGCTGCCCACGAGGGAGGTGGCAGGCGTATGACGCTCACGGAATCGCGTGAGCGGGAACTCGAGCACGAATGGGTCCGCGCCCTGCGAACGGGGATCGGACCGGTACCGGTGCCCCACCGTGGCGCCGAACTGCTCGAGCACCCGCTCCTGAACAAGGATGCAGCGTTCACGGAGAAGGAGCGCGACCAGTTCCGGCTCCACGGGCTCCTGCCGGTCCGCGTTCGCTCGATCGAGGAGCAGGTGTCCCTCGAGGTCGAGCGGATCCGCCGGAAGGAAGACGACCTCGAGAAGTTCATCGGGCTGGCCGCTCTTCAGGACCGCAACGAGACGCTGTTCTACCGGGTCCTGATCGAGAACCTCGAGGAGTTCCTGCCGATCGTCTACACGCCGGTCGTCGGGCTCGCCTGCCAGGAGTACAGTCACATCCTGCGCCGACCGCGTGGCCTGTGGCTCACGCCGGATGACATCGACCACATCCCCGAGCTACTCGCGAACGCCCGGCATGAGGACGTGCGGCTGATCGTCGTCACCGACAACGAGCGGATCCTCGGTCTCGGCGACCAGGGTGCTGGCGGCATGGGCATCCCCGTCGGGAAGCTCGCGCTCTACACGGCCGGCGCCGGGATCCACCCTGCTCTGACGCTGCCGGTGTCGCTCGACGTCGGTACCGACAATGAGACGCTGCTCAACGACCCCTACTACCTCGGGTACCGGAAGCCACGCCTGCGCGGCGAGGGGTACGAGCGGTTCATCGAGGCGTTCGTCGAGGCCGTCCTCGAGGTCTTCCCGCACGCGCTCTTGCAGTGGGAGGACTTCAAGCAGCACAACGCGATCCGCTTGCTCGACCAGTACCGCCACCGCATCACGAGCTTCAACGACGACATCCAGGGCACGGCCGCCGTCGTCATGGGCGGCGTCTACTCGGCCCTGCGGATCCTCGATGAGCCCCTGAGCGAGCAGCGGCTGGTCTTCCTCGGCGCCGGGGCCGCCGGCATCGGGATCGCTCGACTCGTGCGGGCCCAGATGGTGAAGGAGGGCGTGTCCGAGGACCAGATCTGCAGGGCCATCGTGCAGCTCGACTCACGCGGGCTCACGTACCTCGGGCGCGAGCCGCTCGACCAGGACAAGGAGGAGCTCGCGCTCACGCCGGATGCGATGGAGTTCCACGGCTTCGAGGCCGGTAGCCACTACGACCTCGGGGAGGTCATCGCGCATGTTCGGCCGACGTTCCTCATCGGCACGAGCGGCACACCGGGCACCTTCACCGAGAAGGCGATACGGGAGATGGGCGCGCACGCCCGGATCCCCGTCATCATGCCGCTCTCGAACCCGACCTCGAAGACCGAGGCGCAGCCCGCCGACATCATCGAGTGGACGAAGGGCCGGGCGCTCGTCTCGACCGGCAGCCCGTTCCCGCCCGTGGTGCGCGGCGAGCGCACCCACGTGATCGGGCAGGCGAACAACGCGTTCGTCTTCCCGGGCATCGGGCTCGGCGCCGTGGTCGCAGAGGCGCGCGAGGTGACCGACGAGATGTTCCTCGTCGCAGCCGAGGCCCTCGCTCACGCCGTGACCGAGGACCGACTCGAGATCGGCGCGCTGTACCCGAACCAGTCCGAGCTTCGCACGGTCTCGCGCGAGGTCGCGATCGAAGTCGCGCGGTGCGCGCGTGACTGTGGGGTCGGGCGGCACTTCCGGGACGAGGAGATCGCCCACGCCGTGGACTCGATGGTGTGGTACCCGAACTACGTGCCGTACGAGCCCACCCCCTGGGACTAGGTCGACACGGACGACCGGAACGGCCCCGAGCCCGTGCGGGGCCGTTCCGGCGTTTGACGGGGCCCCGGCGAATCCGCGAGGCTCAGCTCATACCGTGCCCGAGGAGGACCTCGCGATGGACAGCACCGTCGACCGTGCCCGACTGCACGACCTCATGAAGCGGGAGGAGGAGCGCTTCGTCGGATCTCATCCCCGGTCGGCGGAGCTGTTCGAGCGCGGCAAGCGCAACCTGCTCGCCGGCGTGCCGATGCCGTGGATGACCGAGTGGGCAGGCCCATTCCCCGTCTTCGTCCAGGAAGCGCACGGCGCACGCTTCGTCGACGTGGACGGCACCGAGTACGTGGACTTCTGTCTCGGCGACACCGGTGGGATGACCGGACACTCGCCCGAGCCTGCCGTCAAGGCGATCGCCGAGCAGGCCGCGAAGGGCATCACGCTCATGCTCCCCTCCGAGGACTCGATCTGGGTCGGTGCCGAGATGCAGCGGCGTTTCGGCCTTCCGTACTGGCAGTTCTGCCTGACGGCCACCGACGCCAACCGGTTCACGATCCGCTTGGCGCGAGCGATCACCGGACGGCCGAAGATCCTGACGTACTCGTGGTGCTACCACGGCTCCGTGGACGAGACCATCGCGATCGACGTCGAAGGCGCGACCGCCACTCGCCCCGGCAACATCGGTCCGCCCGTCCCTCTGGAGATGACGACGCGCTCGGTCGAGTGGAACGACGTCGAAGAGCTCGAGGCCGCGCTCGCGGAGGGTGACGTCGCGTGCGTGCTGGCCGAGCCTGCTCTCACGAACATCGGCATCGTGCTCCCCGAGCCCGGCTACCACGATGCGCTCCGCGAGCTCACCAGGGAGTACGGCACGCTCCTCGTGATCGACGAGACCCACACGATCTGCGCCGGCCCGGGCGGCGCGACGAAGGCCTGGGGGCTCGATCCCGACTTCCTCACGATCGGCAAACCGCTCGCGAGCGGCGTCCCAGCCGCCTGCTACGGCATGAGCGAGGAGGTCGCCCAGCGGATCCAGGGCTTCATGGACACGCTGCCCTCGACCGACGTCGGCGGGGTGGGCGGCACGCTCTCGGGCAACGCGCTGTCGCTCGCGGCGATGCGCGCCACGCTCGAGCAGGTGCTCACCGAGGAGGCGTTCGAGCGGATGATCGCGCTCGGGGAGCGGTGGACGGACGGCGTGCAGGCCGCGATCACGAAGCACGGCCTTCCGTGGACGATCCAACGCCTCGGCTGTCGCGCCGAGTACTGGTTCGTGGAGGAGCCGCCGCGCAACGGTGGCCAGGCTGCCACGAACGACGACCACGAGCTCGCGCAGTTCACGCACCTGTACGCGCTGAACCGCAGGATCTTGCTCACGCCGTTCCACAACATGGCGCTCATGTCACCCGCGACGAGCGCGGCCGACGTTGACCTGCACTCGCAGGTGTTCGAGGAGATGTGCGGAGAGCTCGTCGGGTGAGGGTTCGGCTCTCCCACGTGATGATCGATGCGCTCGATCCCGAAGGGCTCGCGCCGTTCTGGGCGGAGCTCCTGGGAACCCAGGTCACCGCGCGTGTCGACGAGGGGCGTTTCGTGTTCCTGGGCGCGACCGAGGGCACCCCGGCCATCGGCATCCAGCGGGTGCCCGAGCGCAAGGAGACGAAGAACCGGGTGCACGTGGACCTGGAGGTCGAGGACGTGGAGGCGGTGACGAGGTGGATCCGCAGCCACGGGGGGAGCCGGATCGCCGACCACCGGCTCGGCGGCCTCCAGTGGCGTGTGATGGCCGATCCGGAGGGCAACGAGTTCTGCGTCGTGCCGAAGGCGTAGTCGGTCACTCGCCCCGCGACGAGCGCAGGACCTGCCGGATCCGGACCTTGCCGGGCTGCAGCACGGCGCGCGAGTAGATCCTCGTCGCCACCGGCACGAGCGCGAGGGTGGCGCCGATCGACACCGCGGCCGAGAGCAGTCCTTCCCAGACCGACGCCCTCCCGAGGACGAGCCGCGATGGCATCACGAGCGGTGCCGAGGGCGGCAGGTACGACGTCACGATCGCGAGCAGGGCGTCGGGATGGCGATTGGCCTCGATCCCGATGAACAGCGACACGATGATGAAGATGGACAGCGGCGTCATCGTCGCTTGCAGGTCCTCCTGTCGAGGGACGATCGAGCCGGCGACCGCGAAGATCCCCGCGTAGAAGAAGTACCCGAGGACGAACCAGACCAAGACCACAGCGACGAAGCCCAAGGCCCCGACCGGGAACCGCAGCGCGCCGGTCGCCTCGGCTGCAGCGAGCCCGACGACGCCGATCAAGAGCAGCTGCACGAGGCCGAGCACCCCGATCCCGAGGATCTTGCCGCGCAGGAGCTGTGACGGTCGAACCGTGGCGAGGAGCACCTCGATCACGCGCGAGGCCTTCTCCTCGACCACGCCCGCCGCCACCCAGTAGCCGTACGCGAAGAGCTGTCCATACAGCGCGAGCACACCAACCAGGCCGATCGCTGCGTACTCGCGCTGCCGCTCGTCGAGGGGTTCGAGCGCCCGCACGGGCAAGGCCGGCTGCTCGAGAGCGGCCGCGATCTCCTCCGCGCCGATCCCCGCGTCCCCGAGCGCACGCTCCGAACGCTCACGAGCCGACACCGCCTGGAGCACACCCATGAGCTCCACCGGCGGCTCGGACAGGACGACGATCCGATCGGCGTCGAGAAGGGCCGCATCCACGTCGCCATCGCGCACGGCGCGCTCGGCGTCGGCGCTCGATCCGTACGCGTGCAGGGTGATCTCGATGTCGACCGCGGCTGCGGCGTCCACCACTCCCTCGCCGACCATCCGCGATCTTGGACCGGCGAGCCCCAGATCGAACGACGTCGAGCCAGCGAGCAGCGCGCCCGCGCCGACGAACACGACGAGGATGAACAGGGTGATGCCCGACGAGATCAGGAAGCCCTTGTCGCGGATGCGCTCGACGAACTCGCGACGGGCGACGATCCGTACCGGGCCGGCGCTCATGCCCCCACCGCCCGACGGAAGAGCTCATTCAGTGAGGGGCGGACGACGTTGAACGACCGGACCTCCCCCGCCGCTCGCGCGGCATCCAGGACGTCGGTGGGGCGAGCCCCGTCGTCCAGCTCGAGGACCGCACCCTCGGGCAGACGCTCCAGCAGCTGCACACCCGGGAGTCGCTCGTACCAGTCTCGCGCCGCGCCGGCGATCTCCACGCGAACGAGGCGCCGCGGGTCGGCCTCGCGGAGGTCCGACACGAGACCCGACGCCACGACCCGCCCGAGGTGGATCAGGACGACCGACTCGCACAGCCGCTCGACGAGGTCGAGCTGGTGACTCGAGAACACCACGGGGACCCCCGCGGCCGCCTGTTCCCGCAAGACCCCCGAGAGCACGTCCACGCCGACCGGGTCCAGACCCGAGAACGGCTCGTCGAGCACGAGCACCTCCGGCCGGTGCACGAGGGCGGCAGCGAGCTGCACACGCTGCTGGTTGCCGAGGGAAAGCGTCTCGATGCGGCTCGACGAGCGTTCGGCGACGCCGAGGACCTGGATCGCGCGGCTGGCCTGGGCCCGTGCTTCCTCCCGCTCGAGCCCGTGCAAGCGCGCGAGGTACACGAGGTGGTCGAGCACCCGCATCTTGGGATACAGACCGCGTTCCTCGGGCATGTAGCCGAAGCGTCGTCGCATCTGCGCATCGAGGGGGCGGCCTCGCCACCGGACCTCGCCCGCGTCCGCCTGCAGCACGCCGAGCGCGATCCGCATCGCGGTGGTCTTGCCGGCACCGTTCGGGCCGACGAAGCCGACCATCTCGCCCTCGGCGACCCGGAACGAGACGTCGTCCAACGCGACGACGTCACCGAACCGGCGGGTGAGTCCCAGGAGCTCGAGCACGGGCCTAGCCTACGGGCGGAGGAGAGGCGACGTGGCGGCGTCGCGCGGCCCTGTCAGACGTTCGCGGTCCTGTCCCGGGGATCCGCATATCGGATGGTCGATGTCCGGTTAGTCTTATCGGCCATGACCGAGCCGATGATCATCGTCGAAGGGCTCCGCAAGTCGTTCGGGAGCGTGCACGCGCTCGACGGCGTCGACCTCGACGTACAGCCGAACACGGTCCTCGGGCTCCTGGGGCCGAACGGCGCCGGCAAGACGACGGCCGTGCGGATCCTCACGACGCTCCTGCACCCCGACGCCGGGCGAGCCGTCGTGGCCGGGTACGACGTGGTGCGCCAGGCCGAGCAGCTCCGCCACGTGATCGGGCTCGCCGGGCAGTCCGCGGCCATCGACGAGAACCTCACGGGGCTGGAGAACCTGGAGATGGTCGGCCGGTTGTACCACCTGCCGGGGGCCGAGGCGCGCCGGCGCGGCACCCAGGTGCTCGAGCGTTTCGAGCTGATGGGCGCCGCCGACCGCACCGCGAAGACGTACTCGGGCGGCATGCGGCGGCGGCTGGACCTCGGCGCCAGCCTGGTGGGGCGGCCGAAGGTGCTCTTCCTCGACGAGCCGACCACCGGCCTGGACCCTCGGAGCCGCCTCGAGCTGTGGGACGTGATCCGCGAGCTCGTCCGCGACGGCACCACGCTGCTCCTCACCACGCAGTACCTCGAGGAGGCCGACCGCCTGGCCGATGACATCGCCGTGATCGACGGCGGCAGGGTCATCGCGCGTGGGACGGCGGACGAGCTGAAGGCGAGGGTCGGCGGCGAGGTGCTCGCGCTCCGCGTCTCGGATCGTACGAGGGTCCCCGCGGCGGCCGGCGCCGTGCTCGGTCTCGGACCGGGCGGCGGGAAGGTCGACAACAACACCGGCGAGCTCACGATCCCCGTCGGAGCCGAGGGGCCGCGCCTGCTGACGGAGGCGATCCGGCGCCTGGACGCCGAGGGCATCGAGCTGGCGGACATCTCGCTGCGGAGGCCGACGCTCGACGATGTGTTCCTCTCGCTCACCGGTCACGCCGCCGAGGAGGGCGGGACGACCGACGGGGCCGCGGATGACGGGAAGGGTCGCCGAGGTGGGCGTCGCCCGAAGGGGACTGCATGAGCGTCACGACCACCGAGCGCACCGACGCCCGTGGCGGCGGACGTCTCACGGCTGCGATCTCCGACGGCCTGGTCCTCACGAAGCGGAACCTGCTCACCTACGTTCGCAAGCCGGACCTGCTCGTCTTCTCGACGATCCAGCCGGTGATGTTCGTGCTCCTGTTCGTCTACGTCTTCGGCGGCGCGGTCAAAGGGGCGCTGCCGGCGACCGTTCCGTACGTGGACTTCCTCATGCCCGGCATCTTCGTGCAGACAGCCATCTTCAGCGCCCTGCAGACCGGCGTCGGCCTGGCCGAGGACCTCCAGAAGGGCCTGATCGACCGGTTCAAGTCGCTGCCGATGGCCCGGTCGGCCGTGCTCGCCGGTCGGACCACCGCCGACACGTTCGCGATCATGTTCCAGGTCCTGTTGATGCTCGTGGTTGCGTGGTTCGTCGGCTTCCGGTTCCACGAGGGCGTGATGGAGGCGCTCCTCGCCTTCGTCGGCGCCATCTCGGTCGGCTACGCGTTCACATGGGTGGCGGCGTTCGCCGGCCTGTCGTTGAAGAGCGTCGAGGCCGTGCAGGCGGCGACCTTCACGATCGTCTTCCCCTTCGTGTTCGCGAGCTCGGCGTTCGTGCCGGCCGAGACCTTCCCCGGCTGGCTCCAGGTCTGGGCCAACGTGAACCCCGTTACGATCTGGGTGGACACCTTCCGGGTGCTCACGCTGGGCGAGCTCTACACGGAGAGCTCGTTCTTCCCCGACGTCCCGGCGCTCGGCACACTGCTCTGGCAGTCGACCGCGTGGTTCGTCGGCATCCTCGCCATCGCGGTGCCTCTCTCGGTCCGCGTGTACCGGCGCACCTGAGCCAGCCCCGCGAGGGGTCGCGGTGCGTATCCTTCGGATGATGGCCGAGCCGGGACTCGCTCGCGCGTTCTTCGAGGAGCTCGCGGACCGCGTCGACGAGCGCCTCTTCGGCTTGCGCGAGCCGCTGCGCCTGGTGGTGGTCGGCATCCTCACCGGCAACCACGTGCTGATCGACGACGTCCCGGGGGTCGGCAAGACGACCCTCGTGCGGATCCTCGCGACCTCGCTCGGCCTGTCGTTCCAGCGGGTGCAGTTCACGCCCGACCTCATGCCGTCCGACGTCACGGGCACATCGGTCCTGGACCTGCGGACCAACGAGTTCGCGTTCCGGCCGGGCCCGGTCTTCACGCAAGTGCTCCTCGCCGACGAGATCAACCGCGCGACGCCCGAAGACGCAGGCGGCGCTCCTGGAGGCGATGCAGGAGCGCCAGGTGACCGTGGACGGCACGACCCACCGGCTTCCCCACCCGTTCTTCGTCCTCGCGACGCAGAACCCGATCGAGCTCGAGGGCACCTTCCCCCTGCCCGAGGCGCAGCTCGACCGGTTCCTCCTGCGCGTGAAGCTCGGCTACCCGACCGAGCGCGAGGAGGAGCGCATCCTGCTCACCAGCCCCGCCGAGCGCATCCTGCCCGAGACCCCGCTGCCGAACCTCCCGGCCCTCGACGAGCTCCGCGAGGCAGCGGCCGCGATCGGGCTCGAGCACCCGGTGCGGCGGTACATCGTCGAGCTCGCGCGCGCCACACGCGACCACCCGGAGCTCGCGGTCGGCGCGAGCCCCCGCGCGGTCGAGCAGATGGGTGATGCTGCGCGCGCGCTCGCGCTCCTCGAGGGCCGCGGGTACGTGCTGCCCGACGACGTGAAGGCCCTGGCCGAACCCGTCTTCGGCCACCGGCTGGTTCCGACCACCGATGCACGGATCCGCGACCGGGACGCGGGCGAGATCTTGCGCGAGGTCCTCCGCTCCGTTCCCGTGCCAACGGAGCTGCACGAGTAGTGGACACCCCCGAGCGGCGGCAGATCGCGCTGCTCGTCTCGGCGGTGCTCGGGCTCGTCGCGGTCGCCTGGGGACACGCGGTCGTCCTGCTCTGGGCCGCCGCCGTCGGCGGGATGAGCGTGGCTGCGACGGCCTGGTCCAAGGCATGCTGGCGGGGCCTCACCGTCGAGGTCGCGTTCGAGCCCCCGCGCGCGTTCATCGGCGAGCCGATCATCGTCCGCGTGCACATCGTGAACGGCAAGCGGCTGCCCCTGCCGATCGTGCGCGTGCTGGTGCGCTTCCCCGACGGCCTGCTCCCCGACCCGCTCGCCGCCCCGACGGCGCTCCGCGGCCACCGCCGTCGGTTCTCGCTCGCCGGGCGGAGCGAGGTCACGTTGCGCCTGCCCGTCCACGCGCGCTCGCGAGGCGAGTACTGGCTCGAGGGCGTCGGCATGGAGCTCTCGGACCCGTTCGACCTCGCGCCGGTGGGTCGCGAGGTCCCGGTCGAGGGCTCCCTGCTCGTGATGCCCGAGCCGCAGACCGGCGTGCCGCTCCGCGTCATGCGGCATCTCCCCTTCGGCACCCCGGCCGCGGCCGTTCGACTCTTCGAGGACCGGGAGCACTTCGCCGGCGTCCGGGACTACGAACCCGGCGACCCGATGCATCACGTGCACTGGCGCGTCTCAGCCCACGCGGGGCGCCTGCAGACCAAGCGGTTCGAGCCCACGCGCTCGGCCGAAGTCCTGTTCGCGGTGGACCTGTCGGACGGGGAGCCGTTCTGGCACGCCGTCGACCCCCGAGCGGCCGAGGAGTCGATCGGCTGGACCAGCTACCTCGCGAGGCAAGCTATCCACGCCGGCTGGCGGACCGGCATGGTCGCGAACACCCACCTGCGCAGGGGCCGAGGTCCGCTTCGCGTGCCGGCCTCGGCGTCGGTTGGATCCGAGGCGATCGTGTTCGCGGCGCTCGCCCGGATGCCGAACCAGCCGACGGCCGACCTCGCCCCCGTCCTGCGCGAGATCGGACGGCGGCTCGTGCGTCGCACGACGATCATCGTGGTCTCGCCCAGGCCCGGGCCCTGGCTCCTGCACGAGATGGACGTGCTCCGCCGCCGAGGCTCGGCCGTGATCCACGTCTCCCCGCTCGAGGGACGCCAGCGAGGGGCCGTGGCCTCGTGAGTCCCCACACCAACGTCCCGCCCCCCGGAGGCCCTGAGCTCCGTGCCGCCGCGCTCGCCGCGCTCGCCGAAGCGGGTCTCGTGTACCTGCCGGCCCACCTGCTGCTCTCCGACGTGAGCGACCTTGGGATCGGCATCGTCGCCGGCGCGCCACCGTTCGCCTTCGCGTTCGTCCTCGGCGTCGTGGCCGCGTGCCGGTTCCGCAGCTCGCCGAGGACGACCACCGTGGCGGGTGCGGTCTCGATCGCAGCCGGGGCGTGGCTCGGCAGGGCCGATGTGGCCGGGGCGCTCCTCGGCGTGGTGGTGGCGCTGCTCGTCGCGCTCCGGGCCGTCACGCTCGCGCTCCGCGACTGGCGGGAACCGATCCACGCGTCGATCGGCGTCGGCACCCTGGTCCTCGGGATCGAGGTCCTGCTCGCGGCCGGCGCCTTCCCCTCCTGGCGGCTCCCCCTCCTCGCGATCATCCCGCTGTTCTTCACCGGCGCCCTCGGGAGCCGGGTGGTCACCGTCTGGACGGTGGATCCGGGCGAGGGAGTGGACGCGGCGCGTGCGAGCTGGATCCGCCGGTCGATGGCCGCGACGCTCGCGTTCGGCGCCGGGGTGGCGGCCGCAGCGCTCCTCGCCGTGCGCGGCGGCGTGCTCGAGCGGATCGGGGGGTGGCTCTCGCCCGTCGGCAACCTCGTCCTGTCGGTGTTCGTCTCCGTCGTCGTGTTCCTCGCACGGCCCATCCTGTGGGCTCTGAACGCGTTCGGCGTCGACCCCGAGTCGGTGCGCCAGGCGCTCGAGGAGTTGCGCCAGCGCCTGGACCTGGACGGCGCGACCCAGGCCGCGACCCGTCCCGGCACGGGCTGGTCGTCGCGCCTGCTCGGCCTGCTCGTGTTCCTCGCGATCGCCTGGCTCCTGTACCGGTCCCTGCGGCGGCTCCGGGCCGACGTCGGCGAGTACGAGCGCGGGGACCGGCGGTCCGAGGGCTCGCGCGGCGTGCCGCTCCCCGAGGACGAGACTCCCGCGGCACCCCGGCTCCCGTTCCGGCGAGGACTGCCATCGGAGACGGTGCGTCGCTGGTACGCGGAGGCACTGCTCGCCCTCCGGGCGCGGGGCATCGCGCAGGAACCCTCGCTCACCCCCGCCGAGCTCTTGCCCCAGGTGGTGGAGGCCTTCCCCGACGTCGCGAGCGGATTCGGTCGCCTCACGCGGATGTACGAGGACGTCCGCTACGGGAACCGGCGGCCCTCCGGTGACGTGGTGCACGCCGTCGAGCCCGAGATCCGTCGGGTCCTGGCGACGTTCCGGCGGCCGGCGTGACCCGACCCGGGCTCAGGTCGCGCAGGTGCGTGCCGATACCCGCTGGGAGGAAGGTTCGCGGATGCAGGCACCCACCACCTCCGAGGGAGGGCTCGACGGGCGGGACCCGCCGGTCCGGCCGTGTCCGGGCTGTGGTGCCGAGAACCCGCCCTCCTCGACCTTCTGCTGGCGCTGCTACCGCGCCTTCGAGATCGGTGCGCCGGTGGGAGCGCGGACGCCCAGCCCCTCGAGCTGGCCTCCCGCACCGGCTCCCCCGGGCCCGCTCGGGCACGTGGACAGGCCGGGATCCCGTCTCGGCCTCCTCGGGTCGATCATCGCCGTGACCCTCGGCGTCGTGGCCAGCATCGCGTTCCTGACGCTCAGGGAGCCGAGCACGTCCTTCCCCGAGAGCTTCGCCGGCCTGGAGCGCGCCTCCGACCCGCAGTTCGAGACCGCGGCGGAGTCGTTCCGCGCGGCCTCGCAGGCGCAAGGCCTGGAAGGCGACATGGCCTTCTTCGCCGAGGGCGGGGTGCCGGTCGCCGCGCTCGCGTGGATCCGCGGCGCCGAACGGACCCCGGACGGGACCGGCGAGGCCTTCGATGGGTTCACCGAGGGTCTCACGAGCGGCTCCAACGGCAGCGTCGTCACGAGCGAGCGCGTCCAGCGCACGATCGACGGCGTCACCTACGTCTGTGCCCCCCTCGTCGGCCCGGTCGTCGCCGGGATCTGCATGTGGCAGGACCATGACGTCTTCTGGATCCTGATGGACGTCCGCCCCGGCACGACGGTCGTCGAGACGCGCTCGCTCTCCGTCACCGCGCACGCCGCCGCTGCCTGAGTCGCCACCCCTGGAGCCCCTGCCGCGGCCTCTTCCGGGAACACATGGCCGCTCTCGGTGGTTCTGTCGTTCGACCCGGTATCGTAGGGCGCCCGTGTCTTCGCCGGGCGATCGTCCAAGAGAAGGGGAACCGCTTGCTCGGATTCGAGGGCGAGAACGCCCGCGAGAAGGTCGTCGTCCTCTTCACGATGTGCTTCGCGCTCGCGATGGCGATGCTCGACAACACGGTGGTGAACGTCGCGCTGCCGAGCATCAGCCGTGAGCTGCACGCGGGCGTCGACGAGCTGCAGTGGATCGTCGACGGGTACGTGCTCGTGTTCGCCTCCCTGCTCCTCACGGGAGGGATCGCCGGTGACCGCTACGGGCGCAAGCGCATGTTCCTCGCGGGACTCACGATCTTCACTGGCGCATCGCTCCTTTGCGGACTGTCGCAGTCCACTGGCCAGTTGATCGCCTTCCGCGCGCTCCAGGGCGCCGGTGCCGCGCTCCTGATGCCGGGGACGCTCTCGATCATCACCGTCACCTTCCCGGCACACGAGCGTGCCAAGGCGATCGGCCTTTGGGCCGGGATGTCGGCGCTCGCGCTCGCGCTCGGCCCGACCGTGGGCGGGCTCATGGTCGACCACCTCGGCTGGGAGTCCGTCTTCTTCCTCAACCTGCCGATCGGCGTCATCGCGTTCTTCACCGCGAGGCGCACGGTCCGCGAGTCGCGCTCTGAGGTCACGCGCGAGCTCGACATCCCAGGCCTCGTCCTGGGCAGCGGCGCGCTCCTCGCGGCGACCTACGGCCTCATCGAGGCGAACGTGAAGGGGTGGACACAGCCGCTCATCGTGACGTCGCTGGCGGCCGCGGCGGTCCTGCTCGGCCTGTTCCTCCTGTGGGAGCTTCGGAACCCGAACGCGATGATGCCGCTCCGGTTCTTCCGCATCCCCGCGTTCTCGGCCGGCAACACGGTGGCGTTCGCCGTCTCGCTCGGCATGTTCGCGACCTTCTTCTTCCTCTCGCTCTACATGCAGCTGATCCGCGGCTACTCGGCGTTCGAGGCCGGGGTGCGGTTCCTGCCGATGACGCTGATGATCATCGTCACCGCGCCGAACGCCGGCCGCTATGCCTCCAAGCACGGCTCGAGGATCCCGATGACGTACGGCCTGATCCTCGCCGGCGGAGGGCTCCTCACGCTCTCCCGCCTCGACCTGGGCACGTCCTACCTGGTGATGTTGCCCGTCTTCATGGTGATGGGCCACGGCATGGGCGCGACGATGACGCCGATGACCGCCGCGGTGATGAACGCGGTCGGACACGAACGCGCCGGCCTCGGCTCGGCGATGACCAACACCTCCCGCGAGGTCGGCGGCGTCTTCGGCATCGCGCTCCTCGGCACGATCCTGTCCACGCGCCTCGCGAACGTGTTCGGGCCTGCGATCTCGGGCCTCGGGTTGCACCCCGGGCGCGAAGCCGCGATCGTAGCCGCGGCCGGTACCGGCCGTCTCGACCCCTCCTTGCTCGAGGGACTCCCCCCGGCGCAGGCGGGCGCGGTCGCGCAGGCGTTCCGCGAGGCCTTCATGAGCGGCTTCCGGCTGTCGCTCGCCGTCGGTGGGCTCGCGCTGCTGATCGCCGCCGTCGTGGCGAACCGCTTCATCCCTGGTGGCGCCCCAGAGCGTCCCGAGATCGAGGCGGTGGGCGCCGATGACGCGGTCCTCGCAGCCGAGGCCTGAACCCGGACGGGCGCCCTCGCGAGCGGTAGGCTGGGTGCGGTGGACGACCAGGACGTCATCGAGCGGATCGAGTCCCTCGCGCACGAGGAACACGACCTCTTCGGCAAGGAGTCTCGCGGTGAGGCGTCTACCCGTGAGCGTGCCCGCCTGAAGGAGATCGAGGTCCAGCTCGACCAGCTCTACGACCTGCTGCGGCAGCGGCGGGCGCGCCGGGCTGCGGGTCTGGACCCCGAGGAGGCCGTCCCGCGCGACCCCGACACCGTCGAGGGCTACGTCGGCTAGCTCGAACCGGACGGCTCTCGGCGATGCGAACACCGCCGAGAGCCGGTCCCGTCTGGGGTCGCGCCCGTCCCGCGCCCAGTTGCCGGGACGGACGCCGGAGGGGAAACACGAGCCCTCGTCCCGTTCGACGTCACCGAGAGCCTCGGAGACCTCCGCGGAGCCGCGGGCTACCCCGAAGCATGCTGCCGGTGCGTGTCGGAGGTACGACGGCGGCGTTACGGTTCCGAGACACCGATGGTCGGCGTCGTGGGCGGCGACGGAGAGGGCGGTGCGAACGCCAGCCCGGCGTAGTCCGCGGCGGTGACCGGTCGATCGGTCGCCTGCTCGGCTTCGGTGGGCACGGAGATCGTGACCCCATCGATCGAGAATCGCACCGCGCTCACATCGGGCAGTGCGACGAGCGTCCAGACGACCTGAGCCACGCGTAGCAGGACGTGTCCGGGCGTCGCCGGACCCTGGAACTCCTCGGCCAGGTCGACCTCGGCCACGCCCCTCAGCACGGTGACGGACAGCAGGCGCGTCACGGGAGGGATCGCGCTCCCGAGACCGGCCTCGCGTTCCTGTGGGGTCGGGCCCTGGAGCAGCGCACCGATCGCCGCCTCGGCGTCGGGAGCGGCCGAGGCGATCTCGCGACCCACCGGCTCCAGGTGTCCGGCGCGGACGAGGTAGACCGTGATCGTGCGGACCTCGGCGCCGGGGGACGGCGAAGGCGAGCGCCCAACCTCGAACGGCACCAGATCGGCGTCGACCTCGACGGGTCCGGACGGCCGCCCGCAGGCGGTGAGGACCAGTGCGAGGCCGACGACCAAGACCCGCTTCATGCGTCCTCCTCCGGCTTCGTCACGCGGAGCGGGAGCAGCAGCGTGAACGTCGAGCCCTGGCCGTGGGTGCTTCGGACCTCGATCGTGCCACCCAGCAGCTGAGCGCTCTGCAACGCGATCGACAGCCCGAGTCCCACGCCGCCCTTGCCCCTCGTGCGACTCACATCCGCCTTGAAGAACCGGTCGAACACTCGCCGGAGGTCCGCCGGCAGGATCCCGGGTCCGCCGTCCGACACCTGGACCCGGCACGTGTACTCGTCGTGGATGAGTCGGACCCGGACGTCGACCCCGCCTCCGTGCTCGAACGCGTTGTCCAGAAGGTTCCCGACGATCCGCTCGAGCCGCACCTTGTCCGCGAAGGTCGCGACCTGCGGTCCTTCGACGACCACCTGCCGGCGACGGCGTGCGGCGACGGCCTCCACCAGCGCCCGAAGATCGACGTGCTCCCAGCGGATCGGCGCGGTTCCGGCATCGAGCTGCGAGGTCTCGAGCAGCTCCTCGAGTAGCCGACGGAGCCCGTCCACGTCCTCCACCACCAGATCGACCGCCTCCTTCGCCGTGGGCGACAGTTCGTCACGGCGTGCGATCAGCAGCGAGCTGGTCGCCTCGAGCGACGCGAGCGGGGTCCGAAGCTCATGCGAGACGTTCGCGACGAACAGCCGCTCGCGGCCGATGCGTTCCTGGAGCGCAGCCGTCATCTGGTTGAAGGAGGCGGCGAGTGCACCCAGCTCATCGGTCGATGCGGCGGTCACCCGGGTCTCGAGCATGCCGTCCGCCACCCGCTGGGCCGCGCGGCTCACCTCGGCGAGCGGCAGTAGGATCCGCCGACTGAGGCGCTGGGCCACGATCGCCGCCACGGCGATCGACGCGAGACCCATCACGGTCAGCACGCGTGCGAGCAGCCGAAGGGTCCGGTCCACGTCGCGGAGTGGGAAGAACAGGTACAGATCGACCCCCGGCGGGGGAAGCGGGGCCCCGAAGACCAGCGCTCGCTCCGATCCCAGCTCCCCGTACTGGTAGCCGAGCCGCTCATCGGCCACCAGCTCCCGCAGGCCGGCGGGGATCGCGTCGGGGGTCAGCGAAAGCGACGAGGAGAACCATGAATCACCCACCGTCGCGAGCGCCTCCAGGTCCTCACGGGAGCGCAGGAGTGAGACCGCTCGCTGGGATCTCGACGCGTCGCTCTCGACGAAGTCGCGGGCGAACAGGAGGCCGAAGATCGTCTGGCGCGTCGAGCTCTCCAGGTGCTGATCCTGGAGGATCGCCCGGACGGTCACGTACGTGCCGAGACCCACGACGAGGACCAGGCCCATGGCCGAGGCGACGAACGCGATCGTGATGCGAGCGCGCAGGCTCCGTCGACGAAGGAACCCCCGGACGTCGCTCACGACGCCGTTGCGAGCTTGTAACCGAACCCGCGGACCGTGAGGATCAGGCGCGGAGCGCTGGGGTCGTCCTCGATCTTCGCCCGGAGCCGCCGAACGTGCACATCGACCAGCCTCGAATCCCCAAGGTAGTCGTAGCTCCACACGCGCTCGAGCAACACCTCCCGCGTGAAGATCTGATTGGGGCGCGAGGCCAGGGTGAGTAGCAACTGGAACTCCGTCTTGGTGAGGGCCAGAGGCTCCCCGCCCTTGCGGACGACGCCGGCCTCTGCCTCGATCTCGAGATCGCCGACGCTCAGTCGCCGCGGGCGCGCCTCGGCCCGAACGCGACGAAGCAGCGCTCGCAATCGAGCGATGAGCTCGGGCACCCGGAACGGCTTGGTCAGGTAGTCGTCACCACCGGATTCCAGACCGACGACGACGTCGATCGTGTCGGTCTTCGCCGTGAGGAAGATGATGGGGAGGTCGTCGGTCTTGCGGATCTCGCGACACAATTCGAATCCGTCGATCCCCGGCAGCATCACGTCCAAGATCGCTGCGTCGGGCTTCCGCGCCGCGAGCGACCGCAGCGCGCCCTCCGCATCGGCCTCCTCGATCACCTCGTACCCAGCCTCGGAGAGCGCGAGCGACGTCGCCCGCCGGACGCGTCGGTCGTCCTCGACCAGTAGGACCCGCTCGCTCACGCAGGCAGACTACCGAGCGACGCGGGTCGACGCTCAGGCCGCGGTCGTCGGTGGCGGTCCACCTGGCCGCACCCCGACCGATCGGGTGACCGTCGCACCTCGCACCCGCCCCACGGACCGAGGCTCCGTGTAGGAGCGGACGCGCCAGTACGAGAGGGAGAGCAGCAGCGAGCCCTGCTGGCCCGCTCGTGGCCGCGCGAGGCGTTCGATCCGATGGATCACGAGACCACCTCCTGCGTCCACTCTGCCGGCACCGCTATGGTGGGCGTCGTCCGTTTCCGTCGGTGGACCGGCCGGTTACGGTTGCGTGACCGCGCGGACCCGCCGGGGAGCCCGATGCGGGGCCCACCCCGCGAGGGGCGCGGTCAGCTCGGCATCGCGGGGTCCGAGAATCCGTTCACGCGATGCGTGCCGTCGCAGAACGGCTTGTTCCGCGAGCGTCCGCAGCGGCAGAGCGTGACGCGGTTGCGGACCTCCCACTCCGTGCCGTCCTCGGAGACGACCCGGATGCCGCCGCGCACCCAGTACGGCCCATCGGGCTCGACACCGATCGAGGGCTCGAACGAGGGCTCAACGTCCTCGGGCTCGGGCGGGATCGAGTACGCCAGCCGCCCCGAGGGGCACTTCGAGACCATGTCCCGCAGCCGCTCGCCGATCGCGGGGTCGGAGGTCTCCTCGATCATCATCCAGACCTTCGTGAACCGGTCGCCGCAGAAGCCGGCGTGCGTGCAGAAGGAGAAGTCGTCGGTCATCAGGATGCCGTCGCCCTCGAACGTGTCACGACGCTCGCGCGTCGGGACGTTCTCGGCGGTCTCGGTGCCGACGAAGCCCGTCCGCTCGTGCGAGCTGTCGCAGAACGGTTTGCGGTCGGACCTGCCGCATCGGCACAGCTCCATGCCGTCACGCGTCTTGAACTCGGGACCGTACTGCCAGTCGACCGGCTCTCCGAACTCGGTCTCGACCGGCGCCGAGCGGAGCATCGAGACGTCGCCCTCGACGCGGTACGGGCCGTCTCCCGTGACGACGATCCGGCGTTCGGCCATGGCGGCGAGTCTACGCGTCCCTGCGGGGGAGGAGGAACGGCACGACGCGCTCGCCACCCGGGTCGCGGTGGGATGATGAGCCGGTGGGCCACGGGCGGAGCGGCGTGGTCGGCCGGAGCCTCCGGAAGGTGGCGCTCGTGGCGTTGTTCATCCTCGCGGTGCTCGCCTCGCCCGTCGCGCTGCCGATCCGGATGCTCATCGCGCGCCGTCAGCGCCCGACGCAGATGACGGAGCAGGTCGTCCGCACCACTCGCGCCAACCCGACCCCGCCCTCAGCCGTCTGAGGATCCCGGGCCTCCCGCCCGGAGCCTCAAGGCCCCGCCGGATGGTCCCGAGGAACATCTCAGAGTCAGATGTGGAGGCCGAACCCACGCTCGTGGTGGGGCCGCCTGACGCTCCGCGCCAAGACGGTCCTCGTCGCCGGGGTGCCGATCGCGGTGCTCGGCCTCGCCGTCCCCGCCATGTTCGCCGCCCAGCGGGATTCCTTCCGGGTGATCGCCGCGGTCGAGCACACGTACCGGCTGCGGCAGGACCTGAGCGACGTGCTCCAGGATCTGGTCGACGCCGAGACCGGCATGCGCGGCTTCCTGCTCACCAACGACCAGCAGTTCCTCAGCCCCTACCGCGACGGGCTCCGACGTCTGCCCGGTGACATGGCGGAGGTCCGGCAGCGTCTGCAGGCGGACCCTCGAGCCATCGAGCACGTACACGAGCTCGAAGGCCTCGTCGACGAACGCCTCCAGGTCCTGGACGCGATCCACCGATACGCCAAGCGCACGCCGCCGGGGAGCATCCCATACGACCTCCTCGCCGAGGGGCGGCACCTGATGATCTCGATCCGCTCGAGCCTCGGGCAGCTCGACCAGATGCAGGCAGAGGTGCTCACCGCACAGCGCAGTCAGCTCGAGCGGTCACAGCATCTGACCTTCGCGCTGTCCGTGGCGGTCGTCCCGATCATGCTCCTCGCTACCTCGGCGGCCCTCCTCGCGTTCGTCACCGGGCTGGTCCGTCGCGTCCGCCGGATCGAGGAGAACGCCCGACGCCTCGAGCAGGGCGAGCCCCTCCTCCCGCCGCCGAGCGGCGACGACGAGCTGGCCCGCCTCGCGCACACGCTCGGCCATGCCGCAGGCACGATCGCCGAGCAGGATGCCGAGCTCCGAGAGCTGGCGCTCGTGGACCCACTGACCGGCCTGCACAACCGGCGCGCCTTCCAGGAGATCGCCGAGCACGAGTTGCAGGTCGCCCGGCGGGCCGGGAGCGTGGCGGCACTCATGTTCATCGACGTGGACGGCATGAAGCGGGTGAACGACGCGCTCGGACACGCCGAGGGCGACCGCCTGCTCCAGCAGGCAGCAGACGTGCTCGGCTCGTCCCTGCGCGAGTCCGACGTCATCGCGCGGCTCGGTGGAGACGAGTTCTGCATCCTGCTCTCCAGGGACACCGCGATGGACGGCGCCTCCGTGCTGCAACGACTCGGCCGCGAGATCGCCCGCCTGAACGACGGCGGCGACCTGCCGTTCGTGCTCAGCCTGTCGCACGGCCTCGCGTACTTCGACCCCGGGAGCCCGGTCTCGGTGGACGAGCTGATCCGGCAAGCAGACGCGGCGATGTACGAGCACAAGCGGAGCAAGCCCGAGCAACCCTACGTCCGCTCGGGAGCGCACCTGCCTGCGACGCCCGATGCACCGGCCCTCGATCCCGGTCGGGCCCCGGCGTCCGGCTCCGCGCTGGTCGAGACGGTCACCTGAGGATCGGGCTGCGCCTCGCAGCCGTGTACGGTCGACACCCTCCGGGGCGGTGCACGGCGCGCAAGCGCCCGAAACGGTTCCGTAAGGTCCGCGCACTACCCTGCTCGGGATGACGGACGACCTCCACGGGCCGAGCCAGGCGAGAGTGGGGCGAGCGGCGACGCTCTCCGCCGCCGGGCTCGCGCTCCTTGCGACCGGAGCGCTCCACGTGATCCGTCCGTCGTTCCCGTTCCCGCCGGTCGCCGTCGCCGACGCCGTCATCGAGCTCACGCCCGGTCCGATCGCCACCCGTTCGATCGAGCTCTTCGGCCACCTCGCGCAACCGATGCTCGTGCTCGCGACCGTCGCGGTCTTCCTCGGGCTCACGGCGGCGCTCGGACGGCTCCTCCCGCGGCTCGCAGCGGCCGCGCCCGGCGGTGTTCCCGCCGCCGCGTTCGTCCTCGGGCTGCCGACCGCCGCCCTCGCCGTCGCCGCCGTACGCCCGAGCTCGATCACGGTCGGTCGCGGCGCGTATGCGCTGGCGCTCCTACCGGTGCTCGTGCTCGGTGCGTGGGTCGCGTCGCGCACCTATGTTCGTCTTTCGACCGCCGTCCCAGCCGGCGTCACTCCAGCCGATCCCGAGCGCCGGGTGATCGTACGGGGGATGCTGCTCGGCGCGGCCGGGCTCCTCCTCGGGTGGTCGGGGCTGGGCCGGGTCTTCCTGCGGCGTCGGGACCCGGGCGAGACGCCCCTGGCCGTCCTCGTGCGGAGCCCCCTCCCGACGCCGCCGGTCGTTCCGGGCGACTCGGCGTTCGTGGGCATCCGCGGCCTCGCCCCACGGCTCACCCCCCTGCAGGACTTCTACGTGGTCGACACCGAGCTGTCCGATCCCGAGCTCGACGCGGACACATGGACCCTCGAGATCGGGGGTCTCGTCGATCGCCCGTTCACGTTGACCTACGACGCGCTGCTCGACCATCCCGCCGTGGAGCTGTTCTCGACCCTCGAGTGCATCAGCAACGAGGTCGGCGGCGACCTGATCTCGACCACGCGCTGGACGGGCGTTCCCCTCCGCACCCTGCTCGAGCGCGCGGGTGTGCGGGACTCAGGGCTCGAGGTCGTCGCGACCGCGGTGGACGGGTACGCCGACTCGATCCCGCTGGGTGACGCGATGGCCGACCACACGCTCGTCGTGCTCGGCATGAACGGCCAGACGCTACCCAGGGCTCACGGCTACCCCGCACGGCTGCTCGTCCCCGGGCTCTACGGGATGAAGCAGCCGAAATGGCTCGGCGCGCTCGAGGTCGTGGACCGGCCCTTCGAGGGGTATTGGGAACAGCGGGGCTGGTCCAAGGCGGCGGTCGTGAAGACCATGGCGCGGATCGACACCGCGATCGACGATGGTGACAAGGTCGTGCTCGCGGGCGTGGCCTTCGCCGGCACGCGGGGCATCTCACGCGTGGAGGTGTCGCTCGACGACGGGGACACGTGGGACGAGGCCGAGCTCGAGACCGCGCTTTCCCCCCTCACGTGGCGCCGCTGGCGCTTCCCGTTCACGCCGCCCGCCGCCGCGCCCGCCACCGCGATCGTCCGCGGAACGGACGCCGAGGGGCAGGTGCAGACGCAACGCGCGGCCGCGCCGCATCCCGACGGCGCGAGCGGCTACGATCGTCGAGTGGTCGGCTGACGCACGAGCTGGTTGTCGAAGGGCCGCCGGCCGAGCTCGAAGCGCGGTGCTTGGAGCGTGCCGGCCTACCCGGCGCCGCCGCCGGTGCCGCCGCCTCCACCGCCTCCACCCGAGGAGAACCCGCCGCTCGAGAACCCGCTGCTCGAACTCGACGAGCCGAAGCCGCCGCTGCTCGAGCCGCTGCTCGCGCTCGCCATCGAGTGCATGACGAGCGTCGGCGCCGCCACGTTCATCGCGTGGAAGATGCTCAACCCCTGCAGACCGGTCGGGCCGCCGGCGACGGGCGATCGCAACCGCTCGAGGGGGATCAGCGCGCGGACCTGCTTCTCGACCTCGTCCGCGACGCCGAGCGCGACCGCCCACTCGAGGTACTGCTCCCAGATCACGACGGCGAGCGCCGGCGCGTTCGGCAGATCCGAGAAGCGCTGCAGGTACCGGCGGAACGCCGCGAGCTTCGCGACGCGCTCACGGAGCGGACGATCGACGCGGGCAGGGATCGCCTTCAGCGCGGGCACGAGGCATGCGAGCGCGGCGGGCGCGAGCCACCAGCCGACGCGGCCCCCGAGACCCCACGCCGCCGTCCACACGCCGTAGCCGGCCGCACCGCCGGCGACGATGAACGCCGTCGTCGACTCGAGCCGAGCGTCGCCCTTCTGGATCCGGCGGAGCGCGTCGCCGGTGCGCGATCTCGCCCCGTCCCACCAGGCTCGGTAGCGCGTGTACGGCTCGGTTCCACCGGGGCGTGGCTTCGGGTTGAGGATCGAGATCTCATCGACCGCGTCCTCGCCCGTGCCGAACAGCAGCATCTGGAAGTCCTGATCGGCCTTCGTCGGCAGGTCGAGCGCCTCCATCCGCTTGTGCAGCGTGAGGTCCTTCGGATCGGTCACCATGCCCTCGGCGCGCATGTCGATCGCCCCGAGGTGCACGAGCCGCAGGATCTGCGCCCGGTAGGCGTTCTGCGGCGACAGGTGGCCGCGCCACGCCGACCACAGGAGCGCACCCTGCACCGCATCGGGCTCGGGCGGTTGCTCGAGCAGCTTGGGCACCTCTTGGATCCGGTCGCGCGCCTTCGCGAGCAGGACGAGGAGCAGCATCGCCACGCGGAAGGGCCGCGAGCAGAGCGAGCACCCATCGGCGCTCGGTCTCGTGACGCGCCCGGATCGCGTTCGCCTCTGTCGGCCCAGCGCCGCTCCTGGTCGAGGATCCGCTCCAGGCGCGGCTCCGGTCGCGTCTGGAGTGCCGGCGGGTACGGCCTCACGAGGGAACAGGATCGAGCCCTCGACGTACGACGAGCGGGGGCACGTCGCGCACCTCGTAGCGGATCGTCTGCGGATCGACGAAGCGTGACCTGCGCCGTTCAGCGGCCCGTGGCCCCACGCGCGCACGTCGCCCTGCGCCAGCGGCGTGCTCGCCACCGAGGCCGCGTACCGACTCGTCGGGTCGCACTCGGTCGCGCGGGCGCCCGCGTCGCCGACGACGTCTCCCGGCAGATGGACGGTGATGACCGCATGGCTCGTCGGCTTGTCCCACCCGGTGCCGATGAACTGCCAGTACAGGTGCGCCGTGTCCGACCACACGTCGACGGCGCAGGCGACCCGGTAGCGGAACACCCACGTGCGCTCCTCGTCGTTCGCGACGTAGCTCCACTGCGACTGGAACGCGTCGTAGACGATCGTGTGGGAGGCGTAGTCCGGCTCGACCGGGACCTCACGCCCGTCGACGACCTCCGTGGATCGAGAAGTCGCGAACGTGGTCCTCGGGGTCGTCCACGGTGTAGTACGCATACGTGAAGTCGCCGTTGCGGAAGTCGAACGTCCGATGCTCCTCGAGCACGAGATCGCCGTTCGGCAGCACCGTGGCATCGATCGTGACCTCGGGGAAGTGGTAGTCCTTCTCGGTCGCCCGGATGATGATCGGCGGGAGCCACAGCCCCATCGTGGTCAGGGTGAAGAAGATCAGGATGCCGAGTCGCCAGACCCACCTCGAGACCCGCCCGGGCTTCGCCACGGGCGGAGTCTAGTTGGGTGACTCAGGCCCTGACGCTCGCCTCGGTCTCGGAAGACAGCCGTAGGAGCGTCACGAGCATGCGGTCCACGTCCGCCTCGGTGGACAGGTAGTTCACGATGCCCGCTCGCAGGTAGGTACGACCGTGCAGCTTCGTCGTCGAGACCCACGCCTGGCCGCTCGCCTCGAGCGCGATCTGCAGGCGGTCCTGGTACGCATCGAGATGGTCGGGGCCGAGATCGGCGGGCACGTGACGGAAGCACACGACAGAGAGCTCGGGCTCGCGCGGCAGGACCTCGAAGCCCGGAGTCTCCCCGCATCGACGGACGAGGTAGGCGGCGAGGTCGTCGTTGTGCTCGATGAGCCGGCCGAACCCCTCGGTGCCGAGGTGCTTCCAGGAGAGCCAGAGCTTCAGCCCCCGGAATCGGCGGGTCCCTTCCATCGAGTACTCGAACCAGTTCAGCGGCGCGTCCTCGGGCCGCGGGTGCCGGTAGTACTCCGGCATGCGATGGAACGTCTGCTGGAGGTCCTGGCGCCGGCGCACCAGCAGCGCGCCGATGTCGTAGGCCTGGAAGAACCACTTGTGAGGGTCGATCGTCACGCTGTCGGCGCGCTCGAGGTCGGGGACGCGGCTCGCGTCGCGGGAGGAGAGCCGGGCCGCGCCGCCGTACGCGGCGTCGACGTGCAGCCACAGGCCCTCGCGCTCGGTGAGGTCGGCCAGCTCGCCGACGAGATCGACCGATCCCGTGTTCGTCGAGCCCGAGACCGCGGCGATCGCGAACGGCACGTGACCGCTCGCACGGTCCTCGGCGATGGCCTCGGCGACCGCGTCGGCGTGCAGCCTGAACCGATCGTCCGAGGGCACGATGCGCAGGGTCTCGGGCGGGAAGCCGAGGATGTCGAGGGCTCGCGCGATGGAGAAGTGCGCCTGGTCGCTCGCGTAGACGCGCCCGTGCTCGAGGGCCCTCCCGCGGGGCGGCTCGTGCAGGTCGAGGAGCCTCGCGAGGTGCACGTCGCGGGCGATCGTCATCGCCATGATGTTCGCCATCACCCCACCCGAGGTGAGCACGCCCCACGAACCCTCGCCCAGGCCGACGAGCTCGCGCAGCCATGCCGTCACCTCCTCCTCGACGAGCGCGCCGACCGGTCCGGCCGCCCAGACGTCCACGCCCTGCTGGACCCACTGCGCGAGGACCTCGCCGGCCACCGACATCGGCAGCGGCGGCGGTGTGAAGTAGGAGAACGATCCGGGATGCTGCGAGTTGAACAGGTAGGGGGCCACGCGCTCGCGGAACTCGGCGAGCACGGCATCGGAGGTCGAGGGCACCGCCGGAGCCGGAGCCGGCTCGAACGACGGGCCGAAGAACGTCCGCCGCGCCTGCGGGTACGGCATCGGGCGGACCGGCCGCGCCATCGCCTCTTCGTAGAGGAACCGGAGCGCCTCGTCCCACACCGCCTTGCCGAGGGCCTCGAGCGCGGGGCGGGAGGTCGCCTCGTCGGCGTGGCCGATCAGCTCGGGCTCGGGATGGAAGTCGAAGGTGCCAGACACGCGGCCACGCTAGCAGAGCCGCGCGCCGCGCCGGGCTACGCCTGCAGGCCCGTGATGACGGCCACGCCCACCAAGATCGCCACCACGCCTGCGAGCTGCACCCGGCGCAGGCGCTCGCCGAACAGGAAGTACGCGGCGACCGCGGCGAGCGCGGCGAACTGCGACGAGATCACCGCCGTGACCGCGATCCCCTCGCGGGCGCCGAGCGTGAACGCGGCCAGCCCCAGGACCTCGCACACCCCGGCGGCGAGCACCAACGGGAACGCACGCCGGGTCATGTGCACGCGGCCGAGCAGCACCATCGGCACCCCGAGGACCAGCACGCCGAGGAGACGCGGCACGAACAGGATCCAGGCGACCGGGAGATCGTCGGCCAGGCGCCCCATGGCGTAGAGCCCGAACCCGAAGAGCACCGCCGAGGCGGCCGCGAGCATCGCGCCTCGGCGGTCGTGCTCCCCCGTCCCCTCGGTCGCGCGGGTGAGGCTCGCGAGCACCACTCCGACGACGATCACGCCGAGCATCACGCCCGAGCCCGCGGCGATCCGCTCGCCTGCGGCCATCGCGATGATCGCCGCCGCCGCGCCTTGGGCCGAGGTGATGGGCGAGACGATCCCGACCTTGCCGATGCGCAGGGCGCTGTACGCGAGCAGCAGCCCCACCAGGTTGGCGAGCCCCGACGCCAACAACCACGCGAGCTCCTTGCCGCCCAATGCCTCCGGCACGCCGCTCACGAGCGCGAACGGAGCGGTGATCACGACGCCGATCGTCATCACCGTCGCGAGCACCGACACCGGCGAGACGAGCTTGGTGGACCGGCTCGTCGAGAGCGTGGACGTCGCCCAGAAGGCCGCGGCACCGAGGCCCCCGAGGATCGCGATCACGCGGGTGATCCTACGTGGCGCCCCGTTTCGGGCCCGTCGGTCGACGCCGGTCCCCGGGCGCGGGCGACCCAGGGAGCGGCGCCGAGGTCCTCGAAGGCGAGCGCGGCCGCATCGAGCCGCTCCGTGGCCTCGTCCCGCCGGCCGAGAGCGCGAAGGGCGAGTCCGGCACCGAGATCCGCGCGCGCTCGCTCGAACGCACAGCCGAACTCCTCCCACGCCTCGCGCACCTCGTCGAACGCGGCGAGCGCCTCCTCCTGCGAGCCTTGCGCGGCCGCGAGGATCGCCTCGGCGGAGCGCACGCAGTGGCGCTGCCTGGGCTGCGTTCCCTCGGTGCCCTCGAGCAGGCGCTCGGCGAGGTCGAGCCGGTCCAGGCGCACGCAGGTCTCGACGAGGTCGGGGAGGTGCGCCTCCCGGTACGCGGCAGAGCGCTCCCGGCTGAGCCGGTCGAGCTCCTCGAGGGCGGCGATCGAGTCCTTCGCGTCGTCCATCTCGGCCCGGGCCATCGCGAACGTCGCCAGGGCCGGCGCCAGCACCTGCAGGTCGTCGCTCTGCCGTGCGAACCGCATGTAGTCGGGTGTGTGCGCGGTCGAGCGGCGGTCGCGCTTGCCTCGCTGGAGGAGGACCCGGACCCGGTACGGACCGACGAGCGCGCGGTAGTAGCCGCTGCCACGCTCCCGGTCCCAGGCGGAGACCAGGTCGGCGCGCTCGAGCAGCAGGTCCCACGATCCGATGTCGTAGAGCATCCAGACGGACTCGGACAGGGCCCACATCGCCTGGCTCGCCATGCCGCGCTGCTTCGCCATCTCCGCCGCGGCCTCGTGGTACGCGAGGCCGATGGTCGGCCCCTCGAGCTGCCATTTCGCCTCGCCGAGGTACGTGCGCGACTGCGCGGCCTCCAGACCGAGCCCGAGGTGGTAGGAGATCTGGAGGGCCTCCCCGAGGTCGTCGAGCCCTCCCACGTCGCCGAGCTCACAGCGCGCCATCCCGCGGAGCTGGTACGCCATCACGCGCACCTCGACGGAGCTGCCGACGCCGCCGAGGAGCGCGATCGCGCGGCCTGCCCACTCGAGGCACTCGCGCGGGCGCCCCGCGAACATCTCGTCTTCGGCATGAGCGGCATACGCGTGGGCGAGCTCGACACCGTGCGGCTCACGCTCGAGGATCTCGATCGCCTCGGCCAGGACCGCCCGCGCCGTCGCCGACTCGCCGAGCATCCCGAGCTGGAGGCTGCGGCGCACCATCGCGTGACCCGCCGCCCGGAGATCTCCTGCACCGCGGAGCTGCTCGACCGCCTCCACCATGAGTCGCTCGGCATCCTCGGTCGACATCGACCCGGTGCGCCTGCCGGCGCGGACGGCCTTCGTGATCGCCTCGGGACGGTCGGGGTGTCCCACCGGCGTGAGCTCCATCGCGCGCCGGTAGAAGCCGTCGGCCTGGCCGACGTCCAGGCGCATCGCCCGGTCTCCCGCCACCACGAGGTACCGACGGGCCGACGCGACGACGCGCTCCGGCAGCTCGTCCCCGGCCGAGGCGGTGAGCTCGACGGCCGCCGACAGGTGGAACGCGAGGATCTCCGCGCGCTCCTCGGCGCGCTCGCCGAGCGCCCGTTCGAGCCACTCCCCCGCCGCCAGATGCTTGCGCGCGCGAGCCGAGCGTGGGACCTGGCGGTACGACACGTCGCGGACCAGCGCGCTCGAGAAGGAGTACTCCGCCTGCTCGGGGATCGACGGGTCTCGCACCGCGGACACGAGCCCTCGACGGGAGAGGTCGGCGAGCGCCTCGGCCGCGGTGCCTTGCGGATCCCGCCCATCACGGCGAGCGCCCCGGGCCAGAACCTGTCGCCCAGCACCGCGGCGTCGTGTACGACCGCGCGCGAGGTCACGGGCAGCGCGTCCAGGCGCGCCGCGACCAGTCCCTGGAGGCTGTCGGGCACGCTCACGCCCTCGGCTCCGGCATCGGCCGCGCCGGACTCGGCCAGCATCCGGACGAACTCGAGCGCGAACAGCGGGTTGCCCGCGGCGCCCGCGCGCAGCGCTCCCAGCGTCTCCTCCCCGAGCGCGACCGGCGCGAGGAGCGCTCCGAGGAGCGCGTCGGTCTCATCGTCCGACAGGCGAGACAGCGTGAGCGTCTCGGCCTCGGCCCGTCGGTCCCAGTCGGGCCGTTGCTCGAATAGCTCGGGGCGGGTCACGGCGAGCAGGAGCACGGGGGAGGCCGCGAGCCGGTCGACCGCGTGTTGCAGGAAGTCCAGGAGCGCCGGATCGGCCGAGGCGAGGTCTTCGAACACGAGCACGAGGGGGCGCGTGGCGACCAGCTCCAGGTACCTCGACCACGCGCCGAAGGCCTCCTCGCGCGCGACGGACTCGACCCCGTCGCCGGGCCCGACGCCCACGAGCGGCCCGATGCGCGCGAGCAGCCACTCCCGCTCGGCGGGCTCGGTCCCCAAGGACTCCAGGGCGGCCGTGAGCCGCTGCAGGACCTCCTCGGGCTCGTCCCCGTCCGAGATCCCGACGTGGTGACGGACGATCTCTCGGAGCGGGAGGAACGTGATGCCCTCGCCGTAGGGCAGGCATCGGCCGCGGAGCCAGGTGGGCTGGCCGGGACGCGCCGCGAGGCGCGCCTTGAGCTCGTCGACGAGGCGGCTCTTGCCGATCCCGGGCTCCCCGACGATCGTGACGAAGCGCAGGACCCCCTGCACCAGCGCCCGGTCGTACGTCTGCTCCAGGAACGACAGCTCGCGCTCGCGGCCGACGAACGTCCCTTGTGGGACCGCAACCTCGGCCTCGGTGCGGCTCCCGAGCACACGCCAGACGCGGAGGGGTTCGGCCTTGTTCTTCACCGACACGGGCTCGAGCTCCTCGACCTCGAACCGACCCCGGGTGGCGCGATAGGTGGTCTCGCCGATCACGATCTCGCCCGGCGGGGCGATGCCCTGCAGCCGGGACGCGGTGTTCACCACGTCACCGGCGACGTTCTCCCCGACGACCGGGCCGGACGCGAACGAGACCATCGCCTCGCCCGTGTTGATCCCGATCCGCACGTTGATGTTCAGCGTCGGGTCGGCCTGGTTCAGCTCGGCGATCGTGTCGAGCGAGCGGAGCGCCGCCGACACCGCGCGCTCCGGATCGTCCTCGTGGGCGACGGGTGCGCCGAAGACGCCCATCACCGCGTCACCGATGAACTTGTCGAGGGTCCCGCCGAACCGCTCGATGTCCTCCTTGACCCGGCCGTGGAACGGCAGAAGCATGCGCCGCACGTCCTCCGGGTCGGCGCCGTCCGAGCGCGACGTGAAGCCCACGATGTCGGCGAACAGCACCGTGACGACGCGGCGCTCCTCGGCGGGTGCCGTCGGCCGCTCGCTCGCCCCGACGGCCATCCCACATGCGGGACAGAAGCGCGCGGTTGGCGGCACGAGCTCGCCGCACGCGCCACACGCTCGTGCGCCGAGCTCGAAGCCGCACGCCATGCAGAAGCGCGCGACCTCCGGGTTCGCCACCCCGCACGACGGGCACAGGACCTCCACCAGGGAGCAGTGTAGACACGGGTACGCTTCGTCCGATGGCGGACCTGGATGCGGCGAGGGCCCGGCGCTGGTGGTCCAGCAGGGCGAAGGTGACGCGGATCGACCGCGCCGCGGCGTTCGTCGAGGACGTGGGGTTCACCCTGTTGTTCCCGAACAAGGGCGTCGTGCTGCCGAGCCTGTACGACGTAGCGAGCGACCGGCCGCTGTTCTCGCCCGCCGGCGACTGGGGACCCGACGCCGACCGGGTCTGGGGCTGGAAGGACGAGCTCCCCCGCCGAGGGCTCGCCTGGTACGGCCGGTTCGTGCGTGGAAGGCCCTCGCTGCTCGCGCCCTCGCTCCTCGCCGACCTGTACCCGCGGCGCGGGCGTCCAGACGACTTCGAGGACGCCGGCCTGTCCCCGCCCGCCTACCGGGTCGCGCGGATCCTGCTCCGGAGCGGTCCGCAGTCCACCGCCGCCCTGCGCGAGGCCCTCGACGTCGAGGGCAAGAAGGCGACCGACGCCTTCTACCGCACCCTGACCGAGCTCGACCGCGGTCTCGTGGTCACGCACTTCGGCATCGAGGACGAGGGCGCCGGCTGGCCGGTTCCGGTGCTCGAGCTCACGTCACGTGCCTTCCGTATCCCCGCCCGCCGCAGCCAGGACGCGGCCCGCCTCCGGGCGGCGCGCCGGTACCTCGACACGATGCTGGTGGCCCGCCCGTTCGAGCTCGGGAACGCTTTCGGATGGGGCGCGGAGACCGCACGGTCGGCGCTCGAGACGCTCGTCGCGAGGAAGCAGGCGTTCAGCGCACCACCGGCGTACCACTCGCCGGCGTTCCCGCCCGCCTAGGTGAACGCGCCGATCAGCCTCGGCACGAGGAACCGCCCGAGCACGTAGGTGAGCCCGAAGGCCAGGATCGCCGCGTCGACCCACCGCGAGCGGAGCGTCCTGCGCTCGGCATCGGTGGGACAGGATCGCCGACGCCGGATGAACAGCGCCGCGGCGACCGCGAACGCGATCGCGGCGCCGAGCGCGAACACGTGGAACCGGTAGCCGCCCATCGCGAGCAGGAACGAGCCGCTCCCCGCTCCGACGGCCACCCCCACCGCCGGCCCGATGCAGCACGTCGCCCCGATCAGCCCGCCGAGCACGCCCGCGAAGGCGGCTGGGCGCGCGGCCGGGCTGGTCGCGGCGCCCCGAGGTTCCTCGAGCACGGTGTGGGGTTCGGACACGTCGAGCGTCACAACCGTCCGGCCGGCCGATCCCTTCCCGGCGGCGTCAGCCCGGACCCGCGAGCCAGGCGTCGATGCCCCGCTCGAGCTCCGTCTTCGTTCCCTCGTCGGCGAAGGACGCGTGCACCCCGTTCCGCGCCAGCCTCGCGAGGCGCTCGTCGTCGAACCCGAGCACGCGCCGGCAGACCTCGTACTCGTCCGCGATCCACGAGTGGAACATCGAGGGGTCGTCGCTCGCGAGCGTGCACCGCAGCCCCGTGTCGAGCATCGCCCCGAGCGGATGCACCTGCAGGCTCGCCACCGAACCGGTCATCGCGTTCGAGGTCGGGCACACGTCGAGCCCGATCCCACGCGAGCGCACCTCCTCGACGAGCGCCGGATCCTCGAGCGATCCGGATCCCGTGCCCGATCCGCTCGGCGCCGAGCGCCTCGACCGCGCCCCGGATCGACGCCGGACCGTGCGTCTCCCCCGCGTGCGGGATCGAGTGCAGCCCGAGCGCGAGCGCGTCTCGGAAGATCGAGGCGTACGGCTCGGGCGCGAACCGCTCCTCGCCGCCGAGCCCGATCCCGATCACGCCGGCGTCCCGGTACCTCGCCGCCACCTCCATCGCGCGGCGCGAGAGCGCCATGTCGATCCCGCGGACGACGTCCACGTACATGCGGCACGCGATCCCGAACCTCCGCTCCCCCTCCGCGAAGCCTTCGAGCGCGCCCTCCATCGGCCCGTCCCAATCGTCGAACTTCTCGGCGTGGTCCGGCAGCGAGAACGACACCTCGGCGTACCGGACGCCCTGCGCCGCCTCGTCCTCGCAGAACTCGAGCGCGATCCGGTGGAAGTCCTCGGGCGAGCGCAGGCACGCGAGCCCCGCGACCCACTCGTCGATGAAGTGGCGGAAGTCCCGGAAGTCGTACCGCCCCTCGCGGAGGCCCTCGGGCAGCTCGACGCCGTACCGCTTGGCGAGCTCGACCACCGTGCTCGCGCGCATCGCGCCCTCCAGGTGGACGTGCAGCTCGACCTTCGGCAGCGCGCGGAGGTCGCGCATCAGCGCACCAGCCGCGACAGCCGCCGGTCGGCGAGCACCTTGCCGCCGGTCTGGCACGCGGGGCAGTACGTGATCTCGTGCGACTCGTACGAGATCCGCCGCAGGTCTCCGCCGCAGCGAGGGCACGGCGTTCCGTGCTTGCCGTGCACGGTGAAATGGTCCCCGATCTTCGTCGGCAGGCCGCCGGTGCGCCGACGCTCGACCTCGAGGGCGTCGGCGAGCACGGAGCGCACGGCCTCCAACAACGCGCCCCGCTGCGAGGCCGAGAGCTTCCCGAGGACCGCCGTCGGCGAGAGCCGAGCGTGATGAAGCACGTCGTCGCTGTACCCGCGCCCGATCCCCGCGACCGTGCGCTGATCGCGCAGGATCGTGTGGACCCGCCGAGTGTCGTCGCCCTCGAGCACGAGCCGCTCGAACGTCGGCCGAGTCCGGCTCGGGGCCGAGGACCGCGAGAGGCCCGTCGTCGCCCTCTGCGAACGCCCACACGCCCGCCTTGCGCTCGCGCCCGAACTCCTTCACGAGCACCGACGGCCGCCCCGCGAACCGCAGCCGCGCGACCGCGCCGCGCGGCTTCGTCGCCTTCGGCGGGTCCTCGAGGTCCACGCGCCCGCCCTGCGAGAGATGCACGAGCAGCCGGGGCCCGCCCAGCTCGAGCACGAGGTACTTCCCGCGCCGGCCTACGCGATCCAGTCCCCGCCCGACGAACTCGGACGGCCGAGGCGTCACGGTCTTCAGCGACGAGAACTGGAGCAGGTCGAACCGCTCGAGCGGAGCGCCGGCGAGCGCGGCGTCGAGCCGCTCGGCGAGCGCCTGCACCTCGGGCAGCTCGGGCACAGCGATCACGCGACCTCGGCCGCGGCCGTGCGCACGATCTCGATGCATTCGTCGATCCGGTCGCGGTGCGTCCGGTGGCTCACGATGCACGCTCGGATCGTGTACTCGCCCGTGGACGAGCGTGCTCGACAGGAACACCCGCTTGCTCGCGTTGATACGCTCGAGGAACCGCCTGGTTCGTCTCGACGTCGCGGTCGCGCAGACGGAACGTGACGACGGTGAGCTGGGGCGCCCACGGCAGCTCGAGCTCGGGGATCGCCTTCAGGCCGTCGTACAGGGCCTCGGCGAGGTCGAGCTTCTCGTCGAGCGCCTCGCGGAACGCCGCCGACGCCGTGCAGCTTCAGCGGCAGCCACACGCGCAGGCCCCGCCACTCGCGCGAGAGCTCGGCCGAGTACTCGCTGTAGTTCGGCAGCTCGCCGGCCGGCGCGAGGTCCTGGAGGTACGCGGCGCCCTCGTAGTGCGCCTGGCGGAGGTTCTCCCCGTCGCGGACCACGAGCGCGCCGGTGCCGTACGGCAGGAACATCCCCTTGTGCGGGTCGAGCGTGACGCTGTCGGCGCGCTCGATGCCGCGGAAGCGCTCGGCGCCGCGCTCCGTGAGGACGAAGAAGCCGCCGTACGCGCCGTCGACGTGCATCCACAGGCCGTGCTCCTCGGCGACGTCGGCGACGCGTCGAGCGGGTCGACCGCGCCGGTGTTCGTCGTGCCGGCGCTCGGCACGACGAGGAACGGGCGGAGGCCGGCGGCGCGATCCTCCTCGACCATGCGGCGCAAGGCGTCCGGGTCCATCCGCAGCTCGGCGTCGGTCGGCACGAGCCGCACGTTCCGCTTCGAGAACCCGGCGAGCGTCGCGGCCTTCGTCACCGAGGCGTGCGCCTGCTCGCTCACGTAGTAGGTGCCGTCGAGGAAGTCCTCGCCGAGCTTCGCGTGCCGCGCCGCGACCATCGCCGAGAAGTTCGCCATCGAGCCGCCGCTCGTGAGCACGCCCTGCGAGCCCTCGCCCCAGCCGAAGAGCGAGCACGAGCCACCGCGCGACGTTCTCCTCGATCTGCACGAGCGCCGGGCGTCGGCGCCCACAGGCCCACGTACCGGTTCACCCCGAGCGCGAGGAAGTCCGCCGAGCGCCGCCGCGAACAGCCCGCCGCCCGGGATGTACGCGAGGTAGCCGGGACCGGCGGGCTCGTAGGCGTGCGCGGCCGCCTCGCGGACGTCGGCGAGGACCTCCTCGAACGGCCCGCCGTCCTCGGGCGGCGCCGAGCGCAACCGGTGCGCGAGCTCGAGCCCGCCCTCGGCGTTCGAGGCCGGCGCCTCCTCGAGCCCGTGGATGAAGTCGATCAGGTACGACGAGGGCGGCCTCGCCCATCTCGCGCATCTGCTCGGGGCCCGGGTCCAGAGGGTACATCCGGCCCATGCTACGGCAGCGCGCTCGGGTCGATGCTGGACGCGGAGGCGTTCGCCGTGCCCGCTCGCGTCACCGCGCTCGTCATGTGCTCGCTGCTGCTCGCCACGTGCGGGCCGGACGAGCCGCTCACGCACGCCGAGCTCGTCGAGCGCGCCGACGCGATCTGCGCGAGCGCCTTCGCGCGGGTGCGCGAGATCGGCGTGGACCTGCCCGAGCCGCGACGCCGGCTCGGTCGGGCGGTGGGCCGACGCGCTCGGGCGGACCATCCCGATCCTCGAGGACATGACGCACGAGCTGCGCGTCCTGGTGCCGCCGCCCGCCGACGAGGACGGCTTCGGCGCCCTGCTCGAGGCGTACGACCGCGCGCTCCAGGCGCTCGAGGAGGTCCGTACCGCCGCCGAGGCGGGCGATCCCGACGGCATGTCGAAGCCCTCCGAGGACGCCACGCTCGCGTGGGCCGACGCCGACCACGTGGCGAGCAGGCTCGGGCTCGAGGGTTGCCGCCTGCTCGGCGAGGACTGATGCCGGGCCGCCTCACGCCCTGGTGCGGTACTGCAGGTGGACCATGCCGCCCCCGAACCGCCGTTCGTCCACCAAGTCGAGCTCGAGACGGACGCCCTCGGGGAGGCAGCGCGTCCCACCCCCACCACGACCGGCGCGAGGAACAGGTGGCACTCGTCGATCAGCCCGGCCTCGAGCGCCCGGGCGGCGAGATGGGGGCCGCCGACGCTGAGGTCACGCTCCGACGACGCCTTCAGCCGCCGGACCCTCTCCGGATCGAGGTCGCGCTCGAGTCGCGTCCAGGCGGTAGAGACCGTCTCGAGCGCCTCGAGAAGACGACCTTGTCGACGGCCTGCCAGATCGCCGCGTAGAAGGCATGCACCTCCTCGTCCGGCACGGCCCAGTCGAAGTTCCCCTCTGCGTCCGCCGTGTAGCCGTCGAGCGACGCGACGGTCGAGTAGATGAGCTTCGCCACGGCGCGCCTAAGAGATGGACTCGAGCAGGCGGCGCGAGGCCTCGGCGACCTCGTCGACCGCCTCCTCGAACGCCTCGGCGTTGCGCTTCGACGGCGCTCGGTAGCCGCTCACCCTGCGCACGAACTGGAGCGCGGCTTCGCGGATCTCGTCCTGCGTCGCCGGTCCCTCGGGCGTGCGCAGCTTCTTGATGCTCCGGCACATGCGGCGAATCCTACGACGCGCCCGCGCGCTAACGCTTCGCGTAGTCCGTCGCGCCCAGGAAGTGGAGCGAGACGTACGGCTCGTCCCCGATCACCCACGAGTCGTGCCCCGGCGCCACGGCGAACAGGTCGCCGGGCGTGAGCTCGTACTCGGTGCCGTCGCGCATCTTCACCGCCGCGCGGCCCGAGACGACGAGGCCCACGTGCTCGACCTCGCAGAGCGCCTGCCCGGTCGCCGTCGCCGACGTGCTCGGACCAGACCCACCCCGGCTCGTAGCTCGCGCGCCCGACCGTCACCCCGCCGAGCGTCACCAGCTCGAACGTCCCGTGCTCGAACGTGCGGACCTCGTCGCCCGACTCGAACCTGCGTATCTCGACGTCTGCCATCTCCGCTCCCTCCGTCGTGCCCGAGCCGCCTTCGGCGCTCTCCCCACCAGCCGCGTCATCCTGCCAGATGCGCCAGCCGCAGGCTGTTCGTCGGGTCGGCCGCGTCCCCGTCAGCGCCTGCCCGTCCCGCCGAGTCCGGGGCGACCGACCCCATACGCAATCCTCCCCTGCGTGGTCGAGTGTCGGTGAGGTGAGGCAGATCATGACGGTGCTGGTGACGTACGCGAGCAAGCACGGCTCGACGCAGGGGATCGCCGAGGCGATCGGCGACCGCCTCCGCGAGCGCGGGTTGGACGCCGAGGTTCGGCCGGTCCGCGAGGTGAAGGATCTCGAGCGGTACGACACGGTCGTCCTCGGGAGCGCCGTGTACCTCGGCGCGTGGCTGAAGGAGGCGCAGCGGTTCCTCGATCGCCACGAGGAGGACGCTCCGTCGCGTGCCGCTCTGGCTGTTCAGCAGCGGTCCGACGGGCGACGGATCGCGAATGGACCGCGCGGTCTCGGCGAAGCAGCAGCAGCGGCTCGACGCCGCTCGGCGCCCGGGACCACCACCTGTTCCGGCGCGCTCGACCCGAAGGACCTGAGCATCCTCGAGCGCACGGCGATCAAGGCGGCGAAGTCGCCGATCGGCGACTTCCGCGACTGGAGCGACATCGAGCGCTGGGCGGACTCGATCGCGGATGGCTGATCAGTCCGGGCGGCGGAAGAGGTAGATGCCCCAGCCGAGCGTGTCGCGGCCCCAGCGCAGGTACTCGTCGTTCTCCTTGTGCGTTCGCTCGAGGAGCTCGGGGACGTCGGGGTCGTCGGGGTGGGTCGCGGCGTACCGCTCCGCCGCCCGAAGCTGGAGGAACTGATAGCGGTCCCAGTCCTCGAGGCGGCTCGGCTGGAGGTAGAGCGGCGTGAGCCCCTCCTCGCGAGCGATCGCGAGGTTGCCCTCGACCGTCGTGCACAGGTCCGCGGTCATCCTCCACGAGGCGAGGTAGGCGGGGTCGGGCTCGCGGATCCAGTACGGCTCACCGACGACGACGAGTCCCCCGGCCGGGTGATGCGGCGCAGCTCGACGAGCGTGCCGCGGTACCCGCCCCAGATCCAGCTGGCGCCCAGGCAGATCGCGAGATCGACGCTCTCGGATGCCGCCGGCTGCGTGGCCGCGTCGGCCTCGATGAACCGCAGGTCCGCCTCGGGCACGCGCGCCGCCGCCCGCTCGCGAGCGACCGGGACCTCGCAGGGGGAGAGGTCGATGCCGGTGCCGCGGACGCCGTACCGCTCGACGAGGCGGATGAGGAACTCGCCCTTCCCGCTGGCGCCCTCCCATGCCGTGGCGCCGTGGGCGAGCTCGAGGAGCTCGATGCACTCGTCGAGCCGCTCGATGCTCGTCGGGTTGCAGACGACATGGTCCGCGTGGGTGATGCCGAAGTACTTCCACATGTCCACGCCGGAAGGGTAATCGCCCGGATGGTAACTCGGCGGGGCGAGCCCGCCCGCCAGCCTGAGCCCGCCGGGTCCTTGCCTCGGAGGCGGGATCACATAGACTCCGAACACATGTTCGATGCCCTCGAGTCCCTGAACCCCGCCCAGCGCGAGGCGGTCGAGCACGACGGCGGTCCCCTGCTCGTCGTGGCCGGTGCCGGGAGCGGCAAGACGTGGACGCTCGCGTGCCGGGTGGCGAGCCTCGTCGACCGCGGCGTCCGCCCCGAGCGCATCCTGCTCCTCACCTTCACCCGTCGGGCGGCGCGCGAGATGCTCCGCCGCGCCGAGCGCCTCACGGGCGAGCGCGGGGTCGGGCGGGTCTGGGGCGGCACGTTCCACGCGATGGGCAACCGCCTGCTCCGGCTCCACGGGCGGGCGCTCGGGCTCTCGCCCGACTTCACCGTCCTCGACCGCTCGGACACGGCCGACCTCATGGACCTGATCCGGGGCGAGATGGGACTCGGGCAGGGCGAGCGGCGGTTCCCGCGCAAGGAGACGCTCGCCGACGTGTACTCGCGGACGGTGAACGCGCAGGAGAAGCTCCGCGACGTGCTCGAGCGGGACTACCCGTGGTGCGTCGAGGAGGTCGAGGGGATCCGGGCGATCGTGCAGACCTACACCGAGCGCAAGCGGGCGGGGAACGCGCTCGACTACGACGACCTGCTGCTGTACTGGCGGGCGCTCGCGCAGACGGTGCCGGCGGCGAACGCGATGTTCGAGCACGTGCTCGTCGACGAGTACCAGGACACGAACGCGCTCCAGGCGGACATCCTCGCGGCGATGCAGCCGGGCGGGCACGGGCTCACGGTCGTCGGGGACGACGCGCAGGCGATCTACGGGTTCCGGGCCGCGACCGTGCGCAACATCCTCGAGTTCCCCGAGCGGTTCCCCGGCACGACGATCGTGCGGCTCGAGCGCAACTACCGGTCGAGCCAACCGATCCTCGACGCCTCGAACGCGGTGATCGCGCTCAGCCCGCAGCGGCACGAGAAGACGCTGTGGACCGACCGCGCCGAGGGCTCGAGGCCACTCCTGCGTACCTGCCTCGACGATGCCGACCAGGCCGACGCGGTGTGCCGCTCGGTGCTCGAGCATCGCGAGCGCGGGACCACGTTGAAGGAGCAGGCCGTCCTGTTCCGCGCCGCACACCACAGCGACGTGCTCGAGGTCGAGCTCGCGCGCCGGAACATCCCGTTCGTGAAGTACGGAGGGCTGAAGTTCCTCGAGAGCGCGCACGTGAAGGACGCGCTCGCCGTCCTGCGGATCTGCGACAACCCTCGGGACGAGGTCTCGTGGTTCCGCGTGCTCCAGCTCCTCGACGGCGTGGGCCCGGCGACCGCGCGGCGCGTGATGGGCTCGCTCCGGATCGAGGACGGCTCGGCGCTCTCGCGCCTCGCGCAGGGCGAGCCCGTCGAGGCACCGCTCGCCGCGCAGGCCGAGCTCGAGGCGCTCCGCAAGGTCGTGCGGACGTGCGCGGCCGAGACCCCTCCCCCGCCGTCGGTCCAGCTCGAGCACGTGAGGAAGTGGCTCGAGCCGATCCTGCGCCGGCGCTCGGACACGCCCGAGCCGCGGATCCGCGACCTCGAGCAGCTCGAGCAGCTCGGCAGCTCGCGGGCGGGTTCCCGACGCGCGAGCGCTTCGTCACCGACCTCACACTCGACCCGCCGAGCTCGACCTCGGACCTCGCGGGGCCGCCGCTGCTCGACGAGGACTACCTGATGCTCTCGACCGTGCACTCGGCCAAGGGCGGTGAGTGGGACATCGTGCACGTGATCCACGCGGCCGACGGCATGTTCCCCTCGGACATGGCGACCGGCGACGACGACCAGATCGAGGAGGAGCGCCGCCTTTTCTACGTCGCGCTCACGCGGGCCCGGCACCACCTCGAGGTCTCGTTCCCGCTGCGCTACCATCGGCGCTCGGGCGGCCGCGAGGACCGCCACTGGTACGCGCAGGTCACTCGCTTCCTCCCGCCCGAAGTCCGCACGCACTTCCGCACCGAGACCACCTACGCGGACGCGCGGACCGACGACGGCCGACGTCCGCGACCGGCACGAGCCGAGGGCGTCGACGCGCTCCTCGCCGGCCTGTTCGCCGCCGACTGAGTCGCTCCACGTACCATCGCGGGTCATGGAGGTCCTCCGCTTCGACGACGCGCGGACGTTCCTCGAGCGCGCGATGTCGCTGCTCGCGCCGGACACGGACGGCGAGGCGCGTCACAACCTCATGATCGGGATCGCCCGGAGCGTCGCCGACCATCCGGGCCTGTACTCGGTGTTCCGGGCATGGCTCGCGATCGATGACGGCGAGCCGCTCGTCGCGGCGCCACCCGCACGCCGCCGTTCAACGCGGTCCTCGCCGACCCGCTCACGCCGGACGCGCTCGACGCGGTGATCGAGGCGTGGCCGGCGGACGATCCGCAGACGCCGGGTTTCGTCGGCAACGTTCCGGAGTCCACCGCGCGGTCGAGCGGTGGATCGAGCGCACGGGCGCGAAGGCGGAGGCCCATCAGGAGCAGGGCGTCTACGCACTGCTCGAGGTCGAACCGGTCCCCACCGCACCTGGCCGAGCACGACCTGCGACCCGTGACGACCGCGACCACCTCCTCGGCTGGCTCTACGCGTTCGCCGACGAGGCGACCGGCGGGCCGCCGGGTGAGCCGGGCCTGCTCGACCGCATGCTCGACACGCGCCTCGAGACCGACCCCGACGATGCCGGGTACTGGCTGTGGGAGGAGGGCGGCGTGCCGGTGAGCCTCTGCGGGTACATGAGCCCGACGCTCGACGGGCATGCGGGTGGGTCCCGTCTACACCCCGCCCGAGCACCGCCGTCACGGGTACGCGACGATCCTCGTCGCCGAGCTCAGCCGCTGGCTCCTCGGCCGAGGTCACTGCGCCTGCTATCTCTACACCGACCTCGCGAACCCGACCTCGAACGCGATCTACGGCACGATCGGCTACCGCCGCGTCTGCGACTCGGCCGAGATCTGCTTCGTCTCGCCAGGCGCTCGCCCGGCGTCCTGCTTCTTGCCGCTCCCAAGCATCTCGCGGGCCGCGTTCGCCCCGGGCGCGCCGGTGACACCTCCGCCGGGGTGCGCCCCCGAGCCGGCCAGCCACAGCCCCGGGATCCCGAAGCGGTAGCGCGCGTGCCCGATGAGCGGCCGCCACGCGAACCACGAGTCGAGCCCCGGCTCGGCGTGCAGGACGTGCCCGCCCGACAGGCCGTAGTCGGTCTCGAGGTCCACCGGCGTGATGACCTGTCGCGCGGTGACGAGGTCGCCGAGCCCCGGCGCGTACATCTCCATCGTCTTCACGACGATGTCGGCCAGGGTCTCGCGCTCGGCGGCCCAGTCGCCCTCGCGGAGGTCGCGGGGGGTCCACTGCGCCACGATGCTCAGCACGTGCTGACCCTCGGGCGCGAGGCTCGGGTCCGACAGCGACGGGATCGTCGCCTCGAGGAAGGGCTCCTCGCTGATCCGCCCGTACTTCGAGTGGTCGAACGCGTGCTCGAGGTAGTCGATGCCGGGACCGATCACGATACGCCCGCGCAGCTGCTCCTCGGTCGCGCCGTCGAACCTCGGCAGGCCGGACAGCGCGAGGTTCACCTTCGAGGCCCGGCCGGACTGACGGATGTTCCCGCCTCGCCAGCGCAGGTGGGGTCCGACGACGACCGGGTCCAGGAGGTCGACGAGCGTGTGCTTCGGATCGGCCGCCGAGACGACGCGCGTGGCCGAGATCTCGGAACCGTCGGCGAGCGCCACCCCCGTCGCGCGGCCGTTCCGCGTGACGATCGCTACGACCTCGGCGCCGGTGCGGATCTCGACGCCGTGGGACTTCGCCGCCGAGGCGAGCGCCTCGGCGAGCGCGCCCGGCCCGCCCTTGGCGAACGTGGACCGCCCAGCTGCGCCACCGTCGTTGCCGGCCGAGTCGTTCAGGAAGTTCGTCGTGCTCCCCGCCGACCAGGGACCTTGCGCCGTGTAGAGCACGCCGCGGGAGACGATCGCGGCTTGCAGCGCGTCGTCCTCGAAGGACTCGCCGATGAAGTCTGCGAGCGCCATCGGGAGGGCGCGGGTGATCTCGCGTCCGGCCCTCGAGCCCAGGCCCTTGAACGCCTTGCCGAGCTTCAGCCCGGCGATCGCGTCGGCGAACGTGGGCGATTTCACGTCGGGCGGCGTCACCGCGTTGAGGTGCGCGAGGAAGCTCGAGAGCGAGCGCACCTTCTTCTCGAACAGCGGGTACGCCTGCGCATCGGCGGCACTCCGCTCGCGCAGACCGGACGCGGTCTTGTGGACGTCACCCCAGAGCGTGATAGCGGGTCCGTCGGGCTGCGGCGCGAACACGCGCACCGAGGGCTCGATCAGCACGAGCCCGTGCCGGATCAGGCCGAGGTCGTCGACGATCGACTTCCGCAGCCGGCCGACGGTGTGCACGATGCCGGGCGCCCTCACGCCGGGCGCGACCTCGACGGTGTCGAGGATCCCTCCGACGCGCTCGCGTCGCTCGAGCACGAGCACGCGCTTGCCGGCCTTGCCGAGGTACGCGGCCGCGACGAGCCCGTTGTGCCCGCCGCCGATGACGATCGCGTCGTACGTCGCCATCACGCCACCGCCTTCTTGCCGGCCTTCTGTTCCTTCAGCAGCTCGAGCGCCGCGATGCGGCCGTTCGCGCCCATGATGCCGCCGGCGGGGTGCACCGCCGAGCCGCACATCCACAGGTCCTTGATCGGCGTGCGGTACCGAGCCCATCCCGGCACCGGCCGGTTGAAGAACAGCTGCTCGAGCGAGAGCTCGCCCTGGAAGATGTTGCCCTCGGTGAGGCCGGTGATCTGCTCCATGTCGTACGGGCTGAGCACCTGCTTGTCGATGATGAGGCTGCGGATGTTCGGGAACCGCTCCTCGAGCGTGTCGATGACGGTCTCGCCGAACGCGGTCCTCATCTCGTCGTCCCAGACCTTGCCGTCGGCGAGCTTGTACGGGGCGTACTGCACGAAGCACGACATCGTGTGCTTGCCGGGAGGCGCCATCGAGGGGTCGACGAGCGTCGGGAAGATGCAGTCGATGTACGGACGCGCGGCTGAAGCGCCCGTACTTCGCGTCGTCGTAGGCCCGCTCCATGTAGTCGACGCCCGGGCTGAAGCTGATCGCGCCGCGGAGCCACTCGCCCGTGCCGGGCTTGCACGCGAGCTCGGGCAGGCCGTCGAGCGCGATGTTCACCTTCCCGCTCGAGCCGCGGTACTTGTACCGCCCGACGTCCTCGCGGAACGACGGGTCGAGGTGGCTCGGCTCGATGAGCTTGAGGAACGTGAGGTTCGAGTCCACGCTCGACATGACGACGTCGGCCGCGATCTCCTCGCCGCGACTCCAGCGTCACCCCGACGGCCCGCCCGTCCTTGACGTCGATGCGCGCGACGGGCGCCTCGGTGCGGACCTCGGCGCCGAACGCCTCGGGCCGCCCGGCCGCAGGACTCCGAGATCCCGCCGGTGCCGCCTCGCGGGATGCCCCACGCGCGGAAGGCGCCATCGATCTCGCCCATGTAGTGGTGGAGCAGCACGTACGCGGTGCCGGGCGACTGGATGCCCTGGTACGTCCCGATGATGCCCGAGGCCGACATCGTCGCGATGAGCGGGTCGATCGTGAACCACTGGCGCAGGAACTCGGTCGCGCTCATCGTCATGAGCTGGACGAACGAGTGCTGCATGCGCTCGGGCAGGTCGTGGAAGTCCTTCGCGAAGCTCGCGACCGAGGTCCACTCGAGCGGCTTCACCTTGCCCGGGTCCGGCGGGACCATCGACAGGAACGGCTTCACGAACCGCGCGATCTCGGCCATGAGCTTGCCGTACTCCTCGTAGGCCTCGGCGTCGGCCTTGTTCCAGCGGCGGATCTCGCGGATGTTCTTGCCGTGGTCGTTCACGCGCCACAGGTAGTCGTCGTCGAGCGGCGTGATCGTGCCGTCGAGCGGCAGGATCTCCAGGCCGTGCTTCGGGAGCTCGAGCTCGCGGATGATCTCGGGCCGTAGGAGCGAGACGACGTAGGACATCACGCTGAACCGGAAGCCGGGGACGATCTCCTCGGTCACCGCGGCGCCGCCGAGCACGTACCGCTTCTCGAGGACCACCACCCGCTTGCCGGCCTTGGCCAGGTACCCGGCCGCGATGAGCCCGTTGTGGCCTCCACCGATGATCACGACGTCGTATCGCTGCGTCACCGTTCGCCTCC
Organism: uncultured Actinomycetes bacterium; assembly: GCA_963708985.1. Taxonomy (GTDB): domain Bacteria; phylum Actinomycetota; class UBA4738; order UBA4738; family HRBIN12; genus HRBIN12. Next base: position 149,648 of record CAVPUQ010000008.1, on the reverse strand, counting down.
TCAGTCGCTTGACCGGGGGTCAAGGCACGCTCGTGTGGGACGGCGCAACCGCGCCGCTGGCCATGCTAGATGTGCCTGGTGAGGGCGACCATCGGGCCCTTGACCACAGGTCAGCAGGGATGTCCATCGGGGCAGGTCAGGGCCCCTGCCTCGGATGGATACTGGGGGCTGGACGGTCCCTCGGATGACGATCGCCAGGAGGTCCCCGTGAGCGTCGGCACCGCCTTCCACCCGCGTACGTCGGAGCTCAACTCGAAGATGGCCTGGGGCGAGTGGGCCGGGTACTGGTCCGCCGCCGTCTACGCCGACTTCCACGACATCGAGTACAACGCGATCCGCGAGGCGGCGGCGATGTTCGACACCTCGCCGCTGTACAAGTTCGTGATCTCGGGTCCGGACGCCGCGCGGCTGCTCAACCGCGTGATGACGCGCGACGTGAGCAAGCTCGCGGTCGGCCGGGTCCTGTACTCGCCCTGGTGCGACGAGCAGGGCAAGGTGCTCGACGACGGGAACCTCGCGCGGATCGAGGAAGACCGCTTCCTCCTCACCGCCGCCGACCAGACCCTTCGCTGGCTCCAGATGAACGGCGCCGGCCTGGATGTGCAGGTCGAGGACGTCTCCGAGGACGTCGCCGGGCTCGGGCTCCAGGGCCCGCTCTCGCGCGAGGTGCTCGAGAAGGCCACGGGCCAAGAGTGGAAGGACGTGCGCTACTTCGGCCATCGCCGCTCCGAGATCTCCGGCGTCGAGATCGACGTCACGCGCACCGGGTTCACCGGCGACCTCGGCTACGAGCTGTGGGTCCCCGCCGACGGCGCCGTCGAGGTCTGGGACGCGGTCTGGGCGGCCGGGCAGGACTACCGGATCCGCCCGATCGGCGTCCGCGCCCTCGACGTCGCGCGCGTCGAGGCCGGCCTCATGATGGTGGACGCCGAGTACACCGGCGCCCGCCACGCGGCGACCACCTCGCCCGAGGAGTTCTACTCCCCCTTCGAGCTCGGCCTCGGCCGTCTCGTCGACTTCGGCAAGGAGAACTTCATCGGCAAGCGCGCGCTCGAGGAGGAGCAGGCCAAGGGCGGCCCGAAGCGGCGGCTCGTCGGCCTGCACGTCGACTGGTCCGGCATCGAGGCGATGTTCGCGAAGCACGGCCTCGCACCCGGCGTCTCGCCGTTCGTGCAGCGTGATCCCGTTCCCCTCTACAAGCAGGGCCGAAGGATCGGGCGCGCGACGAGCATCGCCTGGGGCATCACGATCAAGAAGATGGTCGGGTTCGGGTCGGTGCCGCCCTCGCTGGCCGCACCGGGCGAGCGCCTGCAGGTCGAGTGGAGCGTCGAGGGCGAGCGCGGCAAGGTGCCGGCCACCGTCGTCGAGTACCCGTTCCTGGACCTGCCCCGTAAGCGTTCGTAGGACGAAGGACACCGCTCCGCAGGCCTAGGAACACGCGTCTGGGACAATGGGCCTGTGCGGGAACGTTCCAGGCGCTTCCTCGTGCTGCTCGCCGTCGCCGGGGGCGTGGTCGCCCTCATCATCGCGCTCACGGGCAGCCTCATCGCTTCGCTGATCGCGGGGCTGCTCGTCGCCGGTGCCGGGTGGGTCGTCGCCACGAACCGGACGGGGACCGAGGCACCGGCCGATCCGGGCCGCCGACGGTTCCTCGCGCTGCTCGGCGGGCTCGGGCTCGTGACCGTGGCGGGCGGCGCCACGGCCGGTCGCGCTGCGAAGGCGCTCACGCAGCCGGACCCCGATCCGGACCTGGGGGCCATGGCACGTGACCTCGGCGCCGAGCACCTCGAGCTCGTGCGCCGGCAGTTCCACCCTGAGCGCTCGGGCGACCTCCAGCTGGTGCTCGCGCCCTACAACTCCTCGAACTACGCGAACGAGTCCCGCTCCCTGGTGAAGGACGACCCGCGGAGCAGCCACGCGTCGGTGTGGATGTACCTCGAGCGGGTCCCGCTCCTCGTGTACGCCCCCGGGATCGTCGAGCCCTCCGATCACACCGAGCGCGTGACGCTCGCCGACCTCGCCCCGACGACCGCGCACCTCATGGGCTTCGACGGGTTCCACGCGCCCGAGGGCGGCGTGCTCCCCGGCATCGAGCGCCCCGCCGCTCCGCCGAAGGTCATCGTCACGTTCGTCATCGACGGGGGCGGGTGGAACGTGCTCCAGCACTGGGACGACCCGGACGACGCTAAGACGGCCTGGCCCGAGACCAAGCGCCTCATGCGCGAGAGCGCCAACTACCGCGACGCGATCGTCGGCACCTTCCCCGCCGTGACGGCGTGTGCCCACGCCACCATCGGCACCGGCGCCTTCCCGCGTACCCACGGCATCACCGGCCACAACCTGCGCTACGGCGGCCGGCCGGTGAAGGCGTGGGGCTCGCCGGGCAAGGCCGACCCGTCGTTCCTGCTCGTGCCGACCCTCGCTGATGCATGGAGCGAGGCGACCGGCGACGGCGCCTGGATCGGAGAGATCGGCTACCAGATCTGGCACCTCGGCATGATCGGACGGGGAGGGACCAGGCCGCTCGGCGACGATCCGGTCGCGGTGCTCTGGGACGAGGCCGGGGGCGGAGGCTGGATCTCGCAGAACCCCGACATCTACCGCATGCCCCGGTCGTGGCCCGGCATCGAGCGCCTGGACGAGCTGGTCGGCGCCTATGCCGACCCCGGCATCGACGACCGCTACACACTCAAGGGCAAGAAGGCGTTCTGCTGCACCCCGCCGATCATCGAGTACCAGGGTGACATCATCGAGGCGACCTTCGACTCGGAGCCGATCGGCGAGAGCCCGAACACCAGCCTGCTCTACATCAACGTGAAGGCTCCCGACTACGCCGGCCACGTCTACAACTACCTGTCGCTGCGGCAGAAGTTCGCTCTGCTCGAGACCGATCGCCAGATCGGACGCGTTGCCCGGATCCTCGAGGAGCGCTTCGCGCCAGGCGAGTTCGCCCTCATCGTCACGGCGGACCACGGGCAGTGCCCGACGGTGAACCTGTCCGGCGGCGTGCGTCTGGACCCGATCCAGATCCAGGAGGATCTCGAGCGGCGATACGACCGCTCGGTGTTCGGGCTCATCGAGAGCGTGGTCCCCTCCGAGATCTACCTCTCGCGGCGCGCGATGGCGGACACGGGCATCACGGACGCGCAGATCGCTGCATGGCTCCGTGACTACCGCTACGGCGACAACATCGGACCGTACGTGCCCGAGGAGGCCATCGACCGCGACCGCCTCGACCAGCCGATCTTCGCGGCCGTCTTCCCCCGCTCGTTCCTCGAGCGGCTTGCGGCGGCGGATCTCTCGGGCTACGGCCCGGGCGTGTTCGGCAGCGACCCGCTCGGCCTACCGCCGATCACCTGGTAGAGCTCAGGAACGCCCGACGGGAACGGGGTCGGGCGAGCCCGCCAGCGCGTACATGATCAGCGCGATCGCGGCGATGAGCACCACCGCGAGCACGAGCGACACGAGCCGCTTCGGTTCCGCGACGTGGACGGTCACGGGCAACCCTCCTGCACCCAGTGTGCGCTGCGGGCTCGCGAGCGGCAAGACCCGGGATGCGCTCAACATGTGAACGTGGCCGAGATCGGCACGCTCGGCGCGCGTCCCTCCGCGCCGGTGAACTCGACCAAGACCCGGCACTTCCCGCCCTCGGGCCGCTTGAATGCGGCCTTCCACTCGCCCTTCCGATCGGTCCGCGGGCGCTTGCGCCCGATCTGCTCGAACGTGCCCCCCTGCTTCCGCAGGAGCGTGAGGATCACGCGGGCTCCCGGCGCCGGCTTGGGCGAGACGTCCCCGGTGACCTTCAGCTTGGTGGAGGTCTTCGTGACGAGGCCGCTCTGCTCGGTCGGGAACGGGACCCCCTCGGTCGACGCGAAGTAGATGTTGGGGTCGATGCCGTTGTTCTCGACCGGCCCAGGGTCACGCCCGTCGGCCCACGCGACAAAGAACCCCGAGCCGGGCGAGGTGGCCCCGATCGGCGTGAGCCCGAAGCAGTCGCTGTAGTTCGAGTCGAACGACGGGTTCGTCCGCCACGCGTCGAACGGCGCCTCGCTCACGGGGACCGGCGTACCCAGGTCGAAGTCCACACCGATCCGCTCGAAGAACTGGTCCTCGACGGTGAGGAACCGGACCTCGACGCTCACCTGGAGGTCCTGGAGGTTCCGCAGGTCGGCGAGGAGCTGGGCGATCGCGACACGCCCGTCCGGGCTGACCGTGACCTCAGGCGCGAACTCGGCTCGGGCCGGCTCGGACCCCGTCTGGCCGAGCGGGATCCACCCCAGCCCTCCGTTCGTCGAGCGGAACACCGCGACGTCGCTCTCGTCGCCCGCAGCTCCGAGCCGGCTCGTCGCGACGAACATCGTGTTGCCGGACGGCTCCGTCGGGTCCACGGCGATGCTGGGGGCGTCCAGGGCGGCGATCTGCCCGAACAGCGAACGGAGCGAGCCGTTGTTCCCGCACTGCCCGGCGGTCCCGCTCCTGGGAAGACCCGAGGCGATCGTGATGGGGCTCGGCCAGGTGACCGTCGGGTCGAACGGGGCCGAGTTGAAGAGGAGGTCGTACGTGCCGGCCTGGGAGAAGTCGCCGAACACGGTGTTCAACCGCCCGTCGGGCCCGAGCCCCCCGGCGACGAAGTCGAAGTGGGATCCGGCTTCCGCGATCGGGTTCGGCGTCGTCCAGTTGACACCGCCGTCGGTCGAGTAGGAGACCATGGGCCGACTCGTGCCATCGTTGAAGGACTGGGTGAACAAGACGCCGTAATCGCCGGTCGCCGGGTCCACCAGGACCTGGGGACCGTGGGCGTTCGAGGGCGCGAGCGGCATGCCCGGGATGTGCACCGGCGTGTTCCAGAAGCCGAACGGGTTCCCCGAGGTGGTGACCATGATGTCGTACAGGAGGCCCGAGCCGGTGTTGGTGACCGCGTCGGTCGCGAGGACCCACCGATCGGTGAGGGGGTCGTAGATCACGGTGGGCTCCCCCGTGATGAACGTCGAGGCCGAGCCAGAGGTGACCTTCGAGTAGTCGCCCCACCGGGTTCCCGCCGTCGACCGACAGTGCCGTCTCCACGAGCGAGAACCCGCCGGGCGAGCTCGAGCCTGCCGAGTGGTTCCACGCGACGAGGATCTGGCTCCCGTTCGGGGTGGCGGCGACGCTCGGGCCGAAGTCGAAGAGATGGGTCCCGTCCCCGAACGACGCATCACCCGTGGGGTCGTTCACCCGGTTGTTCCCCGGCAGGGGCGTGTTCGAGAAGACGATCTGAGGCCCCGCGCCCTTGGCGTTGGGGATCTCGACGGCCTGGTCGGGGTTGTCCGCGTAGCCGGCGGGCGTCACCTCGTGGACGACGTACTTGCCCGGGTTCACGGGGTCGAACGTCGCGTGGCCGGTGGCGTCGGTCACCTTCGTCTGCAGCAGCGGCTCACCTCCATCGCGGACCCCGTTGCCGTTGGTGTCCTGATACAGCTCGAAGGTGACGCCGGCCTGCCCCATGAAGTTCTCGTCGTACTTGGTGAGGAAGATCCGCTTGGGCCCGGCCGCGGCGGCTGGCAAGGTGGAGGCGAGCAGGATCGCGACCAGCAAGGACACGGTGAAGACGCCACCGAGCGCGGGCACGCGCTTGGTCCCCCACCGCATGTGGCGAGGAAGGTACGCCGTCCATCGCTGTTTCGCAAGCCTCTACGATGCCCGAGTGAGCTTCTTCGATACGGCCTACGAGGGCTCGCCGCCGTGGGACCTGGGCAGACCGCAGCGGGTCGTGGTCGAACTGGCGGAGGCCGGCGAGATCGTGGGCTCCGTGCTCGACGTCGGCTGTGGTACCGGTGAGCATGTGCTCTACCTCGCCGAGCTCGGTCACCACGTGCTCGGCGTCGACCTCGCCGAGCGAGCGATCGCGATCGCGCAGACGAAGGCCGAGGCGCGACCCGTGGATGCCGCAGTTCCGCGTCTGGGACGCGTTGCGGGTCGACGAGCTGGGGCGGACGTTCGACACGGTCATCGACGTCGGCTTGTTCCACACCCTGTCCGACGACGAGCGCCCGATCTACGCGAGGAGCCTGCACGGTGCACTGGAGCCCGACGGCCGCGCGTTCGTGCTGTGCTGGAGCGAGCGCAACCCGTGGGGCACCGGCCCTCGACGCGTCACGCAGATGGAGCTGCTCGGCACGTTCGAGCTCGGTTGGCAGGTCCGCGATCGAGCCCTCGGTCCTGGAGACGAAGCTCGAGGGTGGCAGCATCCACGCGTGGCTCGCGCGGCTGACGCGTCGGGACTAGACGCGGATCAATCGTCGATGGTCGCGTCGAGGAACGCGCGGGTCCTCCGGGCACCGACGAGGTTGCCCTTCCGCTCGAACAGCGCGAGCGCCTCCCCGGCCGCCGTCTGCGCCTCGGGATCCCCGGCGTCGCGCAGGATCCCGGCGAGGTCGAGCCACGCGAGGGCGGCATCGTCGAGGAACCCTATCCCTCCAGCGATCTCGACCGCCTGCCGCGCCAGCCCCTCGGCGCGGCCGGGGTCGCCGCGGGCGGCGAGCACCTTCGCCCGCAGCCTCCTCCACGCCGTCTCGTTGTACAGGTCGTCGCTCGCGCCGAGCTCCTCGCTCATCTCGCTGAGCCGTTCCGCCTCATCGAGCCGCCCCTGCCCGTAGACCGCCTCGCCGAGGTTGGCCGAGACCGTGGAGAGGGGGCTCTTCTTGCCCATCCGCTCGAGCATCTCGAGTCCTTCGCGCAACGCCTCCTCACCGCGCGCCCAGTCCTCCGCCCACAGGCAGACGTCCCAGACGCACCCCGCGGTCACGGCGTACGAGGCCTCCTGGCCAAGATCGCGCTTGTGGGACCGCCACGCCGTCACCGCCTCGAACGCGCCCTCGAACTCACCGAGTCGTGCCCGCATGTGCGCCTGGACGTGCAGCGCGAACGCCTGGATCTCCGGAGCGTGGCCGAGCCGCTCGAGGACATCGTCGGCGTAGCGCAACCCCTCCTGGACCGGGACGGGCCCGAAGACGATCGGCCCGGCGGAACGTGTCACGATCGGAACCTCGAGCCCCACATCACCGGTCTGCCGCGCGTGCGTCAGCGCGCGCTCCAAGGCTCGCTGCCACTCGACCACCTCCCCGCGGAGGTTGTGTCCCTCGGCGATGAGGTCCCAGGCCCTGGCGAGGACCTCGTGATCCTCGGCCGTCTCCGGCGCCGCGATCGCCGCCCTCCCTTCGCGCAGCGCCGCCTCGGCCGCTCCTTCCGGCTCGTTGTCGAGCCGGATCGAAGCCAGCCCGATCCGCGCCAACCACTCCACGTGCGGTTCCCCGGCGGCGGCCGCGATCGACGTCGCCTCCTCGAGCGCTGCCTGCGCACGCGCCGCTTCGCCGGCCACATGCAGCGAGTCACCGAGGGCGACGAGGAGGCCTGCTCGGCGCACGCGGTCGGGCAGGAGCTCGACGGCGCGACCGAGTAGGTTCACCGCTGCCGCGACGTCCCGCCTGGCGCGGGCGGTCTGCCCCGCCCTCGCGAGCCGCTCCGCGGCGCGCTCGCCGAGCGCCGGCACCGGGGCGCCGAGCTCCGTGCCGTAGCGGAAGGCCTGCTCCAAGTGGTACCCCACGATCTCGTCGGGCGCGCCGTCGCCCAGCCTCGAGACGAGCCAGTCCGCGAAGCGCTCGTGCAGCGCGGCCCGCTGCCGTTTCGGGATCGCCTCGTACGCCGCATCGCGGATCAGGATGTGGCCGAAGCGGAAGCCGTCGTCGCCCGGCAGCGTCGCCCGGTCGGGTCGGATCAGCTCCTTGCGCACGAGCGTGAGCAGGTGCCCCCCGACGTCCCGTCGCTCCGGCTCGGGTAGCAGCGCCGCGACCGCGCCGCGGTGGAAGAGCCGTCCCTCGACCGATCCGCGCTCCATCACCGCACGCTCCGGCCCCGCGAGCCGATCGATGCGTGCAGCGAGGAGCGCCTGCAGCGTCGGCGGCACCTCGAGTTCGTGGTCACCGACCTCGGCCTGCATCGCGACGAGCTGCTCGATGAACAACGGGTTGCCCTCGGCGGCCTCGGCGATCCGGGCCCGCGCCTCAGCCGGGACGCGGCCGAGCAGCACCACGAGCGTCTCGCAGTCCGATCCGGAGAGAGGGTCGAGCGTGAGCAGCGTCGCGTTGGGCTTCGGTGTGGTCCACGCGGGGCGTAGCTCGAACAGGTCGGCCCTCGCCATGCAGAGCACGAGCAGCGGAGCGTCTTGCGCGAACGCGGCGACGTACTCGATGAGGTCGAGCAGCACCGGTTCCGCCCAGTGGATGTCATCGAAGACGACGACGAGCGGCCGCCTCGCTGCCATCGCCTCGAGCAGCCTCCGGAATCCCCAGGCGATCTCCTCCGGAGTAGCGGTCGTTCCACTTGGACCGACCGCCGCGTCGACCCGGGCCGCGACGAGATCGGCATCACTGTCACCGTCGAGCGCGGCCCGCACGTCGCCGACCTGCGACACGATCTCCGCGAGCGGCCAGTAGGTGATGCCCTCGCCATAGGACAGGCAGCGGCCGACCAGGATGCGAGCCTTGGCTCGTCCGAGCAGCTCGCGCACCAGCCGCGACTTGCCGATCCCCGGCGGCCCCATGACCGTCGCGAGCTGCGGCGCCCGCGTCGCGACCGCCGAGGCGAGCACGCGTTCGAGTCGCTTGAGCTCCTCCTCGCGTCCGACGAACGGCGCGTCGATGGGGCGCGTGAACGCGGGCACGTCGTCCAGCAGCCCGAGCACGCGGAACGCGGGAACCGGCTCGCTCTTGCCCTTCAACGCGAGCGGCTCGACCGCCTCCGCGCGGATGGCATCACGCGCGAGCCGCTCGGTCGCCGAGCCGATCAGGACCTCACCGGTAGCGGCGGCCTGCTCGAGACGCGCCGCGACGTTCACGGCGTCGCCCGTGGCGAGCGTCTCGCCCAGGCCGGCGACGACCTCGCCGGTGTTGACGCCGATCCGCACCTCGAGTCCGAGACCCGCGACCGCGTCCCGCATCTCGACCGCGGAGCGCACGGCTCGGAGGGCGTCGTCCTCATGAACCTGAGGGAGGCCGAAGATCGCCATCGCCGCGTCGCCGACGAACTTCTCGACGGTGCCGCCGTGGCGCTCGAGGATCCCCCGGAGCTCGGCGTGGTAGCGAGACATGAGCTCGCGCAGGACCTCGGGGTCGGTGCGCTCACCCAGCGCCGTCGAGCCGACGAGGTCGCAGAAGACCACCGTCACGACCTTGCGGACGCCGGCCGGGGCCTCCGAGACGAGGGAGGCACCGCAGGCACCGCAGAATCGGGAGACGGCCGGGTTCTCCTGACCGCAGGATCCGCAGATCACCCGCGAAGCCTCTCCCAGTGCGCCCGTGGATACAACCCGTCGCGGGATCGTCGGCACGAGCACCGAGCGTTCGTGGAGGTGGGGGTGTCTGGTTCCACGACATAGTGCACAGGTGTCTCGCGACATCGTTCACACCTCGGATCAGGGGGTGGACGGATGTCGCTGGCACGGCTCGTGGTCACCGCGGTCACGCTGGAGGGACGGACCAAGTCGGAGGTGGCCCGGGACTACGGGGTCTCCAGGCGGTGGGTCCACGAGCTGGTCCGTCGGTTCGAGGCCGAGGGTGAGGCAGGCCTCGAGCCTCGCTCGCGAAGACCCAAGACGAGCCCGCAGCGGATCGACGATGCGCTGGAGCGGGAGATCGTCAAGCTGCGGGAGCATCTGAGCGGTCAGGGTCTGGATGCCGGCGCCCACACGATCGCGTTCCACCTGGAGCGGACCCACGGTACCGCCCTCGGTCTCGACGATCTGGCGGGTACTGAAGCGCCGGGGCTTCGTCGACCCTCAGCCGCAGAAGCGGCCACGGAGCTCGTTCGTGCGGTTCGAGGCCGCGATGCCGAACGAGCGTTGGCAGGCCGACACCACGCACTGGCACCTGGCCGACGGGGCCGACGTCGAGATCTTGAACGTGCTCGATGACCACTCCCGGTTCCTGGTGGCCTCGTCGGCACGGGTCGTGTTCAAGGCGGCCGACGTCGTAGAGGCTTTCCACGGAGCCGCTGCGGCCCACGGCCTGCCAGCGTCGTTGCTCACGGACAACGGCGCGGTGTTCACCGCGGCTCCCCGCGGTGGAGGACGCTGCGCGATCGAGCTCGAGTGCGACCGCCTGGGGGTGCGCCTGCATCACTCGAGCCCCTACCACCCGCAGACCTGCGGCAAGGTGGAGCGGTTCCACCAGACGCTCAAGAAGGCCCTGCGCGCCCGGGCGGCTCCCCGGACGCTCGGAGAGCTCCAGGTGCAGCTCGATACCTTCGCCGCCTACTACAACGAGGTGAGGCCCCACCGTGGGATCGGCAGGCGAACGCCGGCGGAGGCCTTCGCCGCCCGTCCGAAGGCGGTCCCGAGCGGCACCCGGGTCCCGGTCCACTTCAGGGTCCGGCGGGACCGGATCGACTCAGGTGGTGCGGTCACGCTGCGTCACGACAGCCGGTTGCACCACATCAAGGTCGGAAGACGACATGCAGGGACCCGGGTGCTGATGCTCGTCGCCGGTCTCGACATACGCATCGTGCGCGAGGACGGGGAACTGATCCGGGAGCTCGTGCTGGATCCGTCGAGGCTCTACCAGGCGGTGGGAACGGCCTGAACGTGGAACGATGTCCCGGGACACGTGTGAACGATGTCCCGAGACATCACATTCGTGGAGGTGGGGGGAATCGAACCCCCGTGTCTGGGCGACCGATCAGGTCTTCTCCGGGCGCAGCCGGCGGTTGGTTCTCGCCTCGAGGCTCCCACCGGCGGAGCACCTCTCGGCCAGCCCAGGTTCGATGTCCGGCGGCGGCCCCCAGGCGGAACCGTCTCCGTGAGCCTGCTCACGACGCCCGGCCCGCGGTCGCAGGCGACCCGCGGCGGACGGCTACCTAGCTACCTAGGCAGCGAGCGCGTATTCAGTATCGGCGCTTGTGTTGTCCCGGCTTTTCACGAGGCATCCGGGGACCTCGGCCCGCTTCCCCTGCGCGGTATCCGCTCAGATCGAAGCCAGTACACCCCCATATGCGGTTGTACGCCGAGTATACGGCGACCCCGCGACAGCGGGTCTCAGCGGCGGCGGGCGGCCTCGCGCTCGATCTCGCGCTTGTGCTCGCGTTCGGCGATCGCCTGGCGCTTCTCGATGGCGCTTGCCCCGTCCCGAGGCCCAGCTCGACCTTGGCGATCCCGTGGGTGAAGTACACCCGCATCGGCACCAGCGTGAGCCCCTCTCTCGGCGGTCTTGCCGATCAGGCGCTCGATCTCGCGTCGGTGGAGCAGGAGCTTGCGGGGCCGGACGCTCCTCGACGTGGCTCTTGGCCACGCCTGCTCGTAGCGAGGGATGTGCATACCCTCGAGCCACACCTCGCCGTTCGCTCACCCGAGCGTAGGACTCGGACAGCGACGCCTGGCCGGCGCGCAGGCACTTGACCTCGGGGCCGGTGAGTACGATGCCGGCCTCGAAGGTCTCGAGGATGTCGTAGTCGTGGCGCGCCCGGCGGTTCGTCGCGACCGACTTCTCGCCTTCGGGGTCGCGGGCGGGCTCATGCCCGCAGCCTAGACGTCGAGGAAGCGTCGCATCCCGCGAGGCTGGCGACCAGGGCCACGACGACCGCGCCGCCACGAGCAGCCACGGGATGATGCGCGACCACGTCGCGGTGTCGATGACACGGCAACGAACTCGACGCTGCCGCGGAGCGGATCGACGAAGACGACCTTCAGCCCGAACAGGAAGACGATCGCCAGCACCGCGCCGATCAGGGTCTCGACGAGCCCCTCGATCAGGAACGGGCAAGCGGATGCGCCAGTTCGTTGCCCCGACGAGCTTCATGATCCCGATCTCCTTGCGCCGGGCGTACAGACCCATTCGCACCGTGTTCGCGATGAGCACGGCCGCCGGAGACGAGCATCACGATCGACGACGAACAGCACGCCGACACGGAAGATCGCGCGTCACCGCGAAGAGGCGGTCGAGGAATCCCGCTCTGGTCGCACGATCCGGTCGATGCCCGGCTGGCCCTCCATGGGCCGCGGCGACCTGGTCGTATCGGTCTCGGGATCGATCGAGCTTGACGCGGAGCGAGGCCGGGAACGCGTCCGGAGTCGACGTTCTCGACGAGCGCCTGCTGGTTCGGAACAGCACGCTTGAACGCGCTCGCACGCCTCTTGCCTTGGTCTCGTAGTCGCACCTCCGCGACGACGGGCAGCTCGGTCAGCTTGTTCGTGAGCGACTCGACCGGTGTCCGGGTTGACCGGATCCGTCAGGTAGATCGCGACCTCGACGTTGCCCGTGGTCGCCTCGATCATCAGGTTGACCTGCCGGCTGATCAGCAGCGCGAGCCCGAACAGGAACAGGGCGATGAACGTCGTCGAGATCGCCGCGAACGCCACGAGCCCGTTGCGGCGGAGCGCCCGAGGTCGTCTCGCGGAAGTAGCGACTCGAAGCGCGGCCACTAGCTGTACACCCCGCGGGCCTGGTCGCGGACGACCTTGCCCTTGTCGAGCTCGATCACGCGCTTGCGCATCGCGTCGACGATCGCCTGGTCGTGCGTGGCCATGACGACCGTGGTGCCGATCCGGTTCACCTTGTCGAGCAGCCGCATGATGTCGACGCGACGTGCTCGGGTCGAGGTTGCCGGTCGGCTCGTCGGCCAGCAGCACGAGCGGCCGGTTCACGCACGCTCGCGCGATCGAGACGCGCTGCTGCTCGCCGCCCGACAGCTCGTCGGGGAAGTTGTTGAGCTTGTCCGCCCAGGCCGACGTAGCTCGAGGATCTCGGGCACCCGCTGGTCGATCACGTGCTTCGGCTTGCCGATGACCTCGAGCGCGAACGCCACGTTCTCGAACACGGTCTTGTCCTGGAGCAGCTTGAAGTCCTGGAAGACCGTGCCGATGTTGCGACGCAGGTGCGGGCACCTTCCACGTCGACAGCTTCGGCGAGGTTCTTGCCGGCGACGTAGATCTCGCCCTTCGTCGCCTCCTCCTCCTTGAGCAGCAGGCGGATGATCGTGGACTTGCCCGGAGCCGGACGGCGCCGACGATGAAGACGAACTCGCCCTTCTCGACCTCGACCGTGACGTCGTCGAGGGCGTCGACGCCGTTCTTGATAGGTCTTGGTGACGTGCTGAAGACTGATCATGGGGGATCTCGGGAAGGTGTCGAGGGCTTCGGGCCGCGCGGAGTCTAACAGACCCCTCCGCCGAAGGAACCGAACCTTCCACTACCCTTGCCCGCGATGAGGACGGCAGCGCGAGGGCGGACCGCCGGCCGCCCTGCTCGGGATCGCCGGCCGAGCCCCCGTCCGCGCGGGATCCTGGTCAGGTCGCCGGGCCCGCCGTCATCGTCGTCTCGGTGCTCGTCGCGCTCCGCGGGTTCGCGTTCGCGACCTGCTCACCAACCAGCACCCCGACATCCTGTCGTTCTGGCTCCCCCGCTCGTGCCTGATGGGCCGGGCCTTGTCCGCCGGGCCACGTCCCGCTCTGGAACCCGTTCGAGATGATCGGCACGCCGTTCGCCGCCGACGCGCAGAGCGGCTGGCTGTACCTGCCGAGCGATGCTGCTCTCGTGGCTGTTCGGCTGCGGCGGCGGCCTGCGCGCGCTCATCGTGCTGAACCCGATCCTCGCGGGCCTCGGCACGCTGCTGGTTCCTGCGTCGTCGAGCGAGCTCGGGCGCGTCGCCGCGACCGCCGGTGGGCTCTCGCTCGCGATGGCCATGGCCGCGCTCGAGCATCGCGATCTCGATGCCGTTCGCCGGCGCGCTGGCCTGGACGCCGTTCGTGCTCGTCGGCGCCTCCGGGTACCTGTCGGCCGAGCGGCTGGCTGCGACGGCTCGCGTGGCTCGCGCTCGCGGCGCTCGCGTGGGGGCAGGTCGCCGCGGCGCACCTGTCGCCACGGGCTCGTGATGTGCTCGGGACTCGCGCTCGCCTACGTGGTCGGCGCGCGCTGATCCACGACGTGCGGCACGGGCCGGCGCCGGTGGCCGGCGCGCGCTCGCGACTCGGCGGCGGGGTTCCTCGCGTTCCTGCCGCTCGCGAACCTCGCGATCCTCGTCCCGAGGTTCGCGCTCATCTCGCGCTCGAGCCTGCGGGCCGGCTACGGCGCGCTCGAGGGCACCCTCGGCGCGCGCCGGCGGGAGTCCAGGACCGGCCCGATCCCGAACAACGGCGTCTGGAGCGGGTGGCCGCTCGCGCTCGCGAGCGCACGCCGGCGCGTACGTCGGGGCGACGATGCTGCTGCTCGTGCCGATGGCGCTGCGCGACCCCCGGCGCCGGACCGTCGCCCTCGCGTTCGCCGTCGACGGCGCGGTCGTGGCCTACCTGGCGACGATCACGCTGCTCGTCGGCACGGCGTGGTTGCGGAGCCTGGTCCTTCGCGCTCCCGTTCGGCGACGTGTACCTGCACAACCCGGGGCGGCTCCGGTACCTCGCCTTCCTCGTCGTGCCGGTCCTGGGAGCGATCGGGATCCAGGGCGCTGCTCGACCGACCGCTCCGACGGCCCGCGAGGCGGTGTGGTGGATCGGCGGCGCGGCGACGGTCGTGCTCGCGCTGCCGCTCGCGCTCGGTGCGAAGCCCGAGCGGTTCGTCGTGTTCGCGCTCGGCGCGGCGGCGGTCGTGCTCGCCATCTCGCGCCGTGATGCGCCGCAAGCGATGCGGGCGCGATCGCGCTCGTCGGCGTGCTGGCGGCCGAGCTGATCGCGAGCGCGCTCTGGTCCTCGATGTACCAGGGCGGCACGATCTACCTCGGCCTCGAGGGTCGGGACCACCCCGCCCTCGTGCACGGGCCGCTCCGCTGGCCGAACGTGTCGCTCGACGGCTACCTCACGCCCGGGCCGATCGCGCGCGAGATCGCGGCGTCCGGCGGTCGGGCGACGGCCGGTACCTCGCGTGGATCCAGCCGACCGTCGTACTTCCTCAAGGGCTACCTCTTCACCCAGGACTCGCGCGGACTGGCCCGCGCTCGCTGCTCGGACGCGCGATCGTGTTCCGGCTGCGCGACGTCCTCGGGTACTCGCCGATCCAGCTCCCGCGGTACTGGTCGTACATCCGAGCGACGAACCGCGCTGCCGGTCTTCTACAACGCGTCGATCCTCCAGGTGCCGACGCCCGAGGACGTCCGGCTGCTCGGGATGCCGGTACCTCATCGTCCCCGAGGGCGTCGCGCCGCCGCTCCCCGGCTCGCTCGGTCGCTCACCGATGACGGATACGACGCTCGAGGAGCTCGACGGCTGGCAGCCGCGCGTCTCGGTCGTCGCCGACCTGGCGGTGGTGCCTCGAGCGGCCGTTCCGGCGCTGCAGGCCGTGCTCGAGCGCGGGTTCGATCCGGCCGACCGAGGCGATCGTCGAGGGCGACCCGGGGCTCGCGCCGGCGCGGCGGCGCTCGGATCGCTCGAAGGGCTCGCGACCGCGACCTACCGCGAGGTCCGGCCCGAGGACGTCCGCATCGCCGTCGACACACCGACCGATGCGATCGTCGTCGATCCGCAACGCGTGGGACCGTGGCTGGTCGGCGACCGTCGACGGCGCGGCCGGCGCCGGTCCTGCCGCGCCGACTACCTCCTGCAGGGCGTCCCGGTGCCGGCGGGCGCGCACGAGATCCGGCTCGTGTACCGCGAACCGGCGATCGCACGCGGGCTTGCCGCTCTCGGCGCTGGTGTGGCTCGCGTTCGCCGGCGTGCTGGGCTCGGGCTGCTCGGTGGCCGCTCGGCGGGCAACGCCGACGCTAGGCCGCCGAGCCCTCCGCCCGGCGCCTGAGCTCGGCCTCGATCAGCCGGTCGAGATCGCCGTCGAGCACCCGGTCGACGTCGCCGATCTCGACGTTCGTCCGGTGGTCCTTCACCAGCCGGTAGGGCGCGAGCACGTACGAGCGGATCTGCGAGCCGAAGTCGATCCCCTTGCGCTCGCCGCGGAGGCTCTCGAGGCGCTCCTGCTGCTCCTGCGCGCATCCGCTCGGCCAGCCGCGCCTTCAGGATCCGCATCGCGACGGCGCGGTTCTGCAGCTGCGAGCGCTCGTTCTGGCACGCGACCGCGATGCCGGTCGGCAGGTGCGTGATCCGCACCGCCGAGTCCGTCGTGTTCACGGACTGGCCGCCCGGGCCGCTCGAGCGGTAGACGTCGATCCGAAGGTCGTCCTCGGGGATCTCGAGGTCCTCCTCCTGGGCCTCCTCGAGCAGCGGGATCACGTCGAGCGAGGCGAACGAGGTGTGTCGGCGCTTCGCCGCGTCGAACGGGACTGATCCGGACCAGCCGATGCACCCCGCGCTCGGCCGAGAGCAGGCCGTACGCGTTCGTCCCGTGAACGATGAACGTCGCAGCTCTTGATGCCGGCCTCGTCGCCGTAGCAGCACCTCGTCGACCTCGACGTCGAGCCCCGTGCGCTCGGCCCAGCGCAGGTACATGCGCAGCAGCATCTCGGCCCAGTCCTGGGACTCGGTGCCGCCGGCGCCCGCGTGCAGGGTCGCGACGGCGTCGTTGCCGTCGAACTCGCCGCCGAGCAGCGTCGCGAGCTCGAGCTTGCCGAGGTCGGCCTCGAGCTCGGCCGACGGCCCGCGCGAGCTCGGCCTCGCATCTCGGGATCGGACTCGGCGGCGAGGAGCTCGTCCATCGCGTGGGCGTCGTCGAGCCGCCGCAGGAAGGCGTCGTAGCGCTCGATGCTCGGCGCGGCAGCCGCGAGAGCTCGGTCGTCAGCCGCTGGCCGCGCGCCGGGTCGTCCCAGAGCGAGGGGTCGGCCGCCTGCTCCTCGAGCTCGGCCGCCTGCGCGCGTTTCGCGTCGACGTCAAAGGAACTCCTTCGCGTGCGCGATGCGCTCGGCGAGGTCCTCGAGTCGCTCGGTGTGATCGCTCATGCGACCGCGCCGTGGCACTTCTTGTACTTCTTGCCGCTGCCGCACGGGCACGGCGCGTTGCGCGGCACCTTGTCGCTCACGGCCTGCGGTGCGCGCGCCCGAGCTGGTCGGCGACCGGCTCCGTCGCCGCGGTTCTCGGACGACGCGCTGCGGGCCGGGGGCGGCCCGGCTCGTCCTGACGCACGAGCTCGACCCGGTAGATGTACCGGACGAAGTCGTCGCGGATCGAGGCCGTGAGCTCCTCGAACATCTCGTAGGCCTCGCGCCGGTACTCGGTGAGCGGATCCTTCTGCGCGTACGCCCGCAGGTGGATGCCCTCCTGGAGGTAGTCCATCTCGTACAGGTGCTCGCGCCACCTGGTGTCGGTGATGTTCATGAGCACCATGCGCTCGAGCTCGCGCATCGTCTCCGAGCCGATCGTGCGCTCCTTCTCCTCGTACAGCTCGAGCGCCTCCTCGACGGCGCCGCTCCTCGAGGTCGGCTGAGTTCACGACCTCGTCGAGGTCCGTCTTCGTCATCGTCGTCGGGTAGACCTCGGCGATGCCGGCGAGCACGACGTCGTGGTCCCACTCCTCGGTGAAGACCTCGGGCGGCGCGACGCGCTCGATCGTGCGTCGGCACGACCTCCTCGACCATGTCGAGCGCCTCGTCCTTGAAGTCCTCGCCCTCGAGGATCTTCTCGCGCTCGGCGTAGATCACCTGGCGCTGGGTGTTCATCACGTCGTCGTACTTCAGGACGTTCTTGCGGCGCTCGAAGTTGAGCTCCTCGATCTGGCGCTGGGCGCTCTCGACGGCGCGGGTCACCATCTTCGCGGTGATCGGCTCGTCGTCCGGCCACTTCAGCCGCTCCATGATCGAGGCGACCCGGTCGCTCGCGAACATCCGCATCAGGTCGTCCTCGAGCGAGAGGTAGAACCGTGACTCGCCGGGGTCGCCCTGCCGGCCTGACCGGCCTCGGAGCTGGTTGTCGATCCGGCGCGACTCGTGCCGCTCGGTGCCGAGCACGTACAGGCCGCCGAGCTCGACGACCTCCTCGTGCTCGGCGTCGGTCTGCTGCTTGAACTTGCGGTAGATCGGCTCGTACTCCGCCTCGTACTCCGCCCGCTCGTCTTCGTCCATCTCGAACATGAGGTACCGGTCGTTGTCGTACTCGCGCGCGGCCATCTCCTGGCGCGCCAGGTACTCGGGGTTGCCGCCGAGCAGGATGTCGACGCCTCGGCCGGCCATGTTCGTGGCGACCGTGACCGCGCCCTTGCGGCCGGCCTGGGCGACGATCATCGCCTCCTTCTCGTGGTTCTTCGCGTTCAGCACGTGGTGCGGGACGCCGCGTCGATTCAGCAACGTCGAGAGCTGCTCGGACTTCTCGATCGAGACCGTGCCGACGAGGATCGGCTGGCCCGCGCTCGTTCCGCTCGACGATGTCCTCGACGACCGCGTTCCATTTCGCGTCCTCGGTCTTGTAGATGAGGTCCTGCTCGTCGTCGCGGATCATCGGGCGGTTCGTGGGGACCTCCGCCACGCCGAGCTTGTAGACCTCCTCGAACTCGGCGAGCTGCGTCTTGGCCGTACCGGTCATGCCGGCGAGCTTCTCGTACATCTTGAAGTAGTTCTGGATCGTGATCGTGGCGAGCGTCTGGTTCTCCTCCTTGATGCGGACGCCCTCCTTGGCCTCGATCGCCTGGTGCAGGCCCTCGGAGTAGCGCCGGCCCTCGAGCACGCGGCCGGTGAACTCGTCGACGATCTTCACCTCGCCGTTCGTCACGATGTACTCGACGTCGCGCTGGTAGTGCTCCTTCGCGCGGAGCGCGTTCTGGAGGTGGTGGACGAGCGGCGTGTGCACGTGCTCGTAGAGGTTGTCGAGGCCGAGCGCCTCCTCGACCTTCGCGACGCCAGCCTCGGTCACCGCGATGGTCTTCTTCGCCTCGTCGACCTCGTAGTCCACGTCCGCCTTGAGGCGCGGCACGAGCCGGGCGAACGTCTGGTACCACTTCGCCGAGTCCGCCACCATGCCGCTGATGATGAGCGGCGTCCGCGCCTCGTCGATCAGGATCGAGTCGACCTCGTCCACGATCGCGTACTCGTGACCCCGCTGGACCATGTCGGCTGCGTGCATCGCCATGTTGTCGCGCAGGTAGTCGAACCCGAACTCGTTGTTGGTCCCGTACGTGATGTCGGCGCCGTACGCGGGTCGGCGTTCCTGGGGCGACATGTTGGCCTGGATCAGCCCGACGCTGGCGCCGAGCGCGCGGAAGATGGGGCCCATCCACTCGGAGTCGCGCTTGGCGAGGTAGTCGTTCACCGTGACGACGTGCACGCCCTCACCGCCGAGCGAGTTGAGGTACGCCGGCATGGTCGAGCAGAGCGTCTTGCCCTCGCCGGTCTTCATCTCGGCGATCTGGCCGAGGTGCAGCGCCGCGGCGCCCATCACCTGCACGTCGAAATGCCGCTGCCCGATCCGTGCGCCGGGCCGCCTCGCGGACGCACGCGAAGGCCTCGGGGAGCAGGTCGTCGAGGCTCTCGCCGTCTGCGGCCCGCCGCTTGAACTCCGCCGTCTTGCCGCGGAGCTGCTCGTCCGTCGAGCTCCTCGATCTCCGGCTCGAAGGTGTTGACCAGCCCGGTGAGCTGCTCGAGGCGCTTGAGCTTGCGGCCCTCACCGATCTGGCCGAGCTTCTCGATGACCAACGTCGATATCCCTTCGCGTTCGGGGGGGTCGGCCTCCTATGGTACCGGAGCCCCTCCGACCGCCTCCCATCGACGTTCGGTATGGCCGGACCCGGGGTTCGCGGGCCGACCCGGGCCGTCAGTTGATCTCGATCATCTTCTCGCGCACGGCGTAGACGACGGCCTCCATGCGCGAGTGCAGATGCAGCTTCTCCAGGATGTTCCGGATGTGGTTCTTCACGGTGTTCTCCGAGATGAACAGCGCCTTCGCGATGTCGCGGTTGTTCATGCCCTGGGCGACCAGACGCAGGACCTCCATCTCGCGATCGGTGAGCTTGGGCGCCGGCATCTGCGGCTTCTCGTCCGAGGCCTTGCTCATCGCGGCGAACTCGGTCAGGAGCTTCGAGGCCATCGAGGGCGAGATCCGCGACTGCCCCGCCCAGACCGAGCGGATCGCGTCGGCGACCTCCTCGATCGGGATCTCCTTCAGCAGGTAGCCCGAGGCCCCCGCCTTGATGGCCTCGTAGAGATCCCCTTCCTCGTCGCTGATCGTGAGCATGAGGATCTTCACGTGGGGCAGGGCGTCCTTGATCTCCCCCGCGGCCTCGATCCCCGATCTCTTCGGCATCCGGACGTCCATGAGGATCACGTCCGGCATCAGCTCCAGGGCCTTCGCGACGACCTCCACGCCGTCGGAGGCCTCTCCGACCAGCTCGAGGTCCTCTTCCTGCCCGAGCACCATCTCGAGCCCGCGGCGGAACAGCGCATGATCGTCGCAGACCAGAACACGGAGTCGCTCGGACCCGTCCCCTTCGTTCCGCTTCTCGCTCACGGGTACCCCCGGGCGCCGCTCACCCTTCCGGTGGCGGCGTCTGCTCGTGGTTGTTGGCCGATTTTACTCGGGTGGCACCCGCGATGAGCTTGCTTCGCTTCTTCTCGTGGTGATCTCGGATCTGGCGCTCGAGCTTCTCGGCGATCACGTCGAGTGCCGAGTCGACGTCCTTGGCGTCCGCCGTCGCGCGGAAGTTCCGGCGCGGGGTGTCGAACGAGGCCTCGACGCGATGCGCGCCGCCGAGCCTCGGGTTCTTCTCGGAGATGATCTCGATCTGCAGCCGCGTGACCCTGGGCTCCATCCGCTCGAGCCGGCCGAGCTTGCGTTCGGCGACCTCACGTACGCGGTCGGTGATGCGGGTACCGCGCCCGTTGAGCACGAGATCCATCCGCTCCTCCTTCCTCGTGACTCCCTGTCTCAGTATCGACCAGCGGGCATGCTCGCGCAGCCTGCCGGATGAAGGAGATGGGCTCGCGTCCGGCTGACCTGGTCTTTGACCCCACACCCGCCTGCTGGGAGGATCGCCGCCATCGGACGGCTTCGCCACCTCTCCCGGCGAGGTCTCCCCCGCCGGGGCAGGGCTTACATCTAAACCGCGCCATGCTCAGCGACCAAGGGTCACCTTACGTGGGTCGTTTCGCCCGCGGCTGGCATCGACTAGCGGGGAGAGATTCCCCGGGCAACCACAGACCCGGACGCGAGCCCGTCGCCGAGTATACCGAGGCCCCTGCCGGCGCCGTGGAGCCTCCGGATCGCCGGGGCGTGAGCGCCCGGGCCGCGGTGAGCAGGCACACGCGCCGGGCTCCGGCACGCTCGAGCGCCGAGGAGCACGCCGAGGCCGTCGCGCCCGTCGTGAGGACGTCGTCGACGAGCAGGACGGCGCCGGGCGGTGGCATGCGCGCCCGGAAACGACCCTGCATCGCGGCGAGCCGACCCGCGCGATCGCGCCGCGCTTGCGTGGAGCGGTCGTCCCCTTCGCGCGCGAGCAGCGGCACCGCCGGAAGACCGAGACGCCGGCCGACGACGAGCGCCAGCGCCCGCGCTTGATCGAACCCGCGCTCGGCGGCGCGACGGCGCGAGAGCGGAACCCACGTGACGGCCTGCAGCGGGACGGCGCGGACGTCCGGGTCGGCCCACGCTCGCGCCATCGCCTCACCGAGCGCCTCGGCGACAGGACGCCAGCCCGAGAACTTCAGGCGATGGACGGCCGATCGCACCGGGCCATGGAACCGGAACGCGGACCTCGCGAGCGCGATCGGCGGTGGCGGGCAGTCCGGACACGTGGGCCGGTCGCCCGCGCTCGGCGAGCCGCAACGTCGGCACCAGGGTGGAGTGAGCGGCTGAACCTGTCCTCGGCAGGTCGGGCAGAACGGCCACGGTCCGCGCCCGCACCCCGCGCATCGCGGCGGGAACAGCACGCCGAGCACCTGCTCGAGCATCGGGGCACGCTAGCGCGCGCCACCGACAGTCAGGGAAGGGGGATGTCGAGCGCCGCCTCCGCGCCGCGCCCTCGGCCCTTCAGCTCGATGCGCAGGACGGAGTTCGCCCGCAGGAGCGGGTACGCCGTCACCTTCACCCGCCCCGAGATCTCGTCATCGTCCTGCTCGAGGATCGCCACCCGGGCACCGTCGGCCGACAGGTGGACCCGGAGCGGACCGGGCGGTTCGACGACCAAGCCGATCTTGACGGAGTCGCCGCCGCAGTCCACCTGCTCGATCCGGACCTTCCCGCGATCGCCGAGCGCGACCGTCCGGTCCACGCGCAGCGACCCTCGACGGACCGTGGCCCGGGGCCAGGGGACCGCGAAGCGCCGACCCCCCGGGAACGTGAACGGGTAGCCGTCGACCTCCATCTCGCACTCGAAGCCGTACCAGCCGGCCTCGAGGTCCGAGACCATCAGCTCGAAGGGCACGAAGACGTCCTGGTGGGGGGCCACGTCGAGCGTGGTGGCCGCGACGGCGACCTCACGCCACGTCCCACCCGAGACCGCGACCGCCCGCGCCTGCCGGAACACGACCTGATGCGGGTCGCGGTCCTCGCCCCGAAGGATGAACGCGCCCTTGACGGTGGCCGGGAACTTCTCGAACCGGGCGCGGACCGACAGCGGCTCGCTCACGCCGCCCCCCTCGCCGAGGTCAGCCCGCGGAGCGCGGGCCCGAATGGCGGTCGGAGCACGCCGCGCTCGGTCACGATCGCGCTCACGAGCTCGGCCGGCGTGATGTCGAACGCGGGGTTCGCGGCCGGCGTCCCGGGCTCGGCGAGCTCGACGCCGAGCGGCGACGTCACCTCGGCCGGGTCGCGCTCCTCGATCGGGATGTCCCCGCCGGTGGGCGTCGTCGAGGTCGACCGTCGACGCCGGGGCCACCACGTAGAAGGGCAACTCGTGCCGCCGCGCGAGCACCGCGAGCGGGTACGTCCCCACCTTGTTGGCCACGTCGCCGTTCGCCGCGATCCGATCGGCTCCCACGATCACGAGGTCGACCTTCCCCCGCGCCATGAGCGATCCCGCAGCGCCGTCCGCGATCAGCGTGCGGGGGATCCGCAGCTTGCCGAGCTCCCACGCCGTGAGCCGGGCGCCCTGGAGGACCGGTCGGGTCTCGTCGACCCAGACGTGCACACGCTTGCCCGCTCGGTGCGCCGCGATCACGACCCCGAGCGCCGTGCCGATGCCCGCCGGCGCAGAGCATGCCCGTGTTGCAGTGCGTGAGCACGTCGGCGTCCTCGGGCACGAGCTCCTGGCCGAGCGCCCCCATCGCCGAGCACGCGTCCCGGTCCTCGGCCTCGATACGGATCGCCTCCGCCACCATCTCCTCGTGCACGCGCTGCAGCGTGCTCCCGACGGAGCAGCACTGCCCCGTCGCCACCGTCATCATCCGATCGACCGCCCACGCGAGGTTCACCGCGGTCGGGCGGGCCCCCTTCAGCGTTCGGGCCGCGTCCTCGAGCTCGTGCAGGAGCGCGCGCGTACGCTCCTGCGTCGAGACGGTCGCGGCGAGAGCCATCCCATACGCGGCGGCGATCCCGATGATCGGCGCGCCGCGGACGGCGAGCGACTCGATCGCCCCCGCCACCTCGCGCGCGGTGTGGCACTCGAGCACGACCTCGCGATGCGGGAGCGCGCGCTGGTCCAAGATCGCGACGGTGTCGCCACGCCACTCGACCGGGACGATGCCGGGTCCCGTCACCCGCGCTCCCGCTCATGCGTGACCAGCCGCTCGACCGCCTCGCTCAGCGTCGGTGCGTGCGCGTAGGTGCCGTGCGGCTCGCCCTCGGTCCACCCCTCGGGTACCGAACCCGGGGGGTGCGCGTGCGCCACGGCGCCCGGCCCGTGCTCCCCGTACATCGCCACGTGGAGCTCGAGGTCCGACGAGGCCCTCGCAGGTGGCGCCTCGAGCGTGCCCTCGAGCACGTCCTCCTCGGCCGAGACGGGAGAGCTCGCAACCCGTGCGGGTGATGGCGAGGTGCTCACCGTCGAAGACGGACAGGTTCCCCTCGCTCGCCTTCACGAGCCCGAGGGAGAACAGCGTCCGCCCCGCCGAGCGGAACTCGCTCAGGTTCCCTGCTCCCACGACCGCAGGTACTCCTCCTGCTCGTCGGTGAGCTCGTCGATGCCGACGCCCATCGCCTGCAGCTTCAGCTTCGCGACCTCCCGGTCGATCGGCTCGGGCACCGGGTACACCTGCGGGCCGAGCTCCGTGTGGTTCGCGACGATCCACTCCACCGACAGCGCCTGGTTCGCGAACGACATGTCCATCACCGCGGCCGGATGGCCCTCGGCCGCCGCGAGGTTCACGAGCCGCCCCTCGCCGAGCAGGTGCAGCCGCCGGCCGTCGGCCAGACGGTACTCGTCGACGAAGCCGCGGATCCGTCGCGTCTGCACCGCGAGCGAGCGCGAGCGCCGGCTTGTCGATCTCGACGTCGAAGTGCCCCGAGTTCGCCATGATCGCGCCGTCCTTCATGAGCTCCATGTGCTCGCGGCGGATCACCGCCTTGTCGCCGGTCACGGTGACGAAGATGTCGCCGATGCGCGCGGCCTCGCGGAGCGGCATGACCTGATAGCCCTCCATCGCGGCCTCGAGCGCCGGGCAGCGGGTCGACCTCGGTCACGACGACCTGCGCGCCCATGCCCCTGGCCCGCGACGCGACCCCTCGGCCGCACATCCCGTAGCCGCACACGACGATGGTCCGCCCGGCGAGCAGCAGGTTGGTCGAGCGCATGATCGCGTCGATCGTCGACTGGCCGGTCCCGAAGCGGTTGTCGAACAGGTGCTTCGTGTTCGCGTCGTTCACGCTCACGATCGGGTAGCGCAGAGCGCGCCGTCGGCGGCCATCGCCCGCAGGCGGATCACGCCGGTCGTCGTCTCCTCCGTGCCGCCGAGGACCTCCGGGACCTGGTCCGGGCGGTCCTTGTGCAGCAGCGCTCACCATGTCGCATCCGTCGTCCATCGTGACGTGCGGACGCGTGGTCGAGCACCGCGTTGATGTGGCGGAAGTAGGTCTCGTTGTCCTCGCCCTTGATCGCCTGCGTCGGCGACTCCCGCCTCGCACAGCGCGGCCGCGACATCGTCCTGCGTCGAGAGCGGGTTCGAGGCGCACAGGGCCACGTCCGCTCCGCCGGCCTTCAGCGTCGAGCATCAGGTTCGCGGTCTCGGTGGTGACGTGCAGGCACGCCCCGATCCGCACCCCCTCGAACGGGCGCTCCTTCTCGAACCGCTCGCGGATGAGCGCGAGCACCGGCATCTCGTTCGCCGCCCACTCGATCCGCTCGCGTCCCTCCTCGGCCAGGCCGAGATCCTTCACATCGCCGTCCATCCATCTCCTTCCGCGAGGACGTCCTCGATCACGGCGCCCACGGCGCCGGCCATCGCGTCCGAGGCCCGACACGACGTCCTCGTGCTTGATCTCCACCCCGACCTGGTTCGTCACGAAGAACAACCCCAGCACCCGCATGCCGAGCGCGCGCGCGGGCACGGCCTCGGGCACCACCGACATCCCCACGACCGCGGCCCCCGCCGAGCGCAGGTAGCCGATCTCCGCCGGCGTCTCGTACATCGGGCCGGGCATCGCCGCGTAGACGCCGCGCGAGACGGGCACTCCCCGCCCCTTCGCCGCGGCGACCGCGAGCTCGGCGAGCGCCGGATCGTACGCGTTCACCATGTCCACGAACGGCGGCGACCCATCCGGCCGACGCCACCCGCGGAGCGGGCTCTGCCCGAGGAAGTTCAGGTGGTCGGTGCCGACGACGAGATGCCCCGTGCCGAGGCCCTCGCCGATGCCGCCCGTCGCCGCCGTGAGGATCGCGGTCCCAGCGCCGAGGAGTCGCGCCACGCGGATCGGCAGCGCACAGACCGAGAGGTCGTTGCCCTCGTAGAAGTGGATCCGCCCACGGAACACCGCGACGGGCACCCCCGAGAGCTCCCCGAGGACGAGCCGGCCGGCGTGGCCGGGTACCGTCGGTCGCGGGAACCCGGGGAGCTCCTCGAACGAGAACGAGACCTCCTCACGCACGTTGGCCATCGCGGTGCCGAGCCCGCTGCCGAGCACGATCACGACCTGCGGCTCGGTCGCGGAGCGCTCGCGGACGCGCTCGGCCGCCTCGTCGGCGAGCGTGTCCCCAGGTCCCGGCAGCCCGACGACGTTCATGCCTGCGCCAGCGCCTCCTTCAGTCGCGTGATCGCCTCGACGGGCGTGGGATCCACCCCACGCGCAGAGCCCGAGGTACGTCGAGGTGAAGTCCCCGACCATCACCAGCGAGAACAGCCGTGCGAGCGTCGAGCTCCCCGCGTGCCCAGACCTCGTGCGTGCGGACACCGCTCTCCTGCGCGATCGCGATCGAGAGCTCGAACCGAGCGGCGACGTCCGGGTGCTCGGCCTCGTGCCGGAGCACCACGAGGAAGAAGCCGTGCCCCCGGTCCTGCGACCACCCCACGACCTCGTTGTGGTCGAGCTCGGGCAGCGCGGCCGCGAAGGCGGGGACCTTGGCGTTCTCGTTCATCTGTGTCTTCCAGCGAGCGGCGGCGACGGCGCCGAGCCCTTCGGCCCCCCAGATCACCGGCACGCGCTCGTCCACGGCCTCGACCACCTGCTTCGCCATGTTGATCGAGGTCGGGACGCCGGGCGCCAGCTGATCCGCCAGCGTCTCGAGCTCGCGCACGCATCCCTGCAGGTCCTCGGCCATCCGGGGCGTGAGCCCCGTCGACTCGAGCGCGCCGAGCGTTCCGAGCGCCAGATAGCCGAGCGCGGCCCTGGGCTGGAACCCGCCGGGCATGATCGCGCGGCCGAGCCCGAGCGCCTCGGCGCGGCGCGAGGAGCTGTCCACCCGAGGTCACCACGACCACGCGGCAGCCGCGCAGGACGGCCTCCTCGAAGCACGCGAGCGCCTCGGCCGTGTCGCCGGAGTACGACGAGACGACGACGAGCGTGTGCGGTTGGCACCACTCGGGGAGCTCGGGCGAACGGATCACCTGCACGGGGAACCCGAGCCGGCCGGCCATGAGGACCCGCAGCACGTCGCCCGCGACCGCCGAGCCCCCCATGCCGCAGAACGCCAGGTTCTCGACACCGCTCGCCGAGGGCAGGTCCGCGGCCTCCAGACCGAGCGTGTATCCCTCGCGGCAGTGGCGCCCGAGGCCGGAGACGGCGTCCAGCATGCCGGAGGCGTCGCCCGCGCGAAGGGCCCGCTCGTCGTCGAGCAGACTCACTTCCGTTTCTTCCCCGTGGGCTTGTCGGCCTCGTCGATCAGCATGACGGGGATGCCGTCGCGGACCGGGTACCGGTAGCCACACTTCAGGCACTCGATCACCTGCTCGGCTTCGTGGTACGCGATCTCGCCGCGGTCGTTCGGGCAGACCAGGATCTCGAGCAGCTCGGGGTCCAGGCTCACGACGAACCTCCTTCGTTGCGGATGACCGCGAGGACCTCCGCGGTGCGGTCGTCCAAGAGCTCTTCGGTCCGCGCCTCGACGTTCAGCCGCAGCAGCGGCTCGGTGTTCGAGGGGCGGACGTTGAACCACCAGTCGTCGAACTCGACCGTGAGGCCGTCGGTGCGGTCCTGCCGGCCCTGTCGGTACGCGATGGCGATCTCCTCGACCTTCCCGGCCTGGTCGTCGACGCGCGAGTTGATCTCCCCCGACGCCTGGTAGCGCTGGAGCGGCGCGAGGACCTCGGAAAGCGGCCGCGCGGCGATCGAGAGCGCTTCGAGCACCACGACCGCCGCGATCAGCCCTGAGTCCGCTCGGTAGTTGTCGCGGAAGTAGTAGTGACCGGAGTGCTCACCGCCGAAGACGGCGCCGGTCTCGGCCATGACCTGCTTGATGAAGGAATGCCCGACACGGGTGCGGATCGGCGTGCCCCCGTGCTCGCGGATCACCTCGGGTACCGCCCACGAGCAGATGAGGTTGTACACGACCGAGGAGCCAGGATGGCGCTCGAGCATCGCTTGCGCGACGAGCGCGGTGACCGCGGAGCCGCTCACGCCCTCGGCGCGCTCGTCCACCAGGAACACCCGGTCGGCATCGCCATCGAACGCGAGCCCGATGTCGGCACCGCGCGCGAGCACCTCGCGTTTCAGGTCGCGCTGGTTCTCGGGGTCGATGGGATCGGCCGGATGGTTCGGGAACGTGCCGTCGAGCTCGGGGAACAGGTGGACGAGGGTGACGGGCAGCCGCTCGAACACCGCCGGGACCACGAGTCCGCCCATCCCGTTCGCGGTGTCGGCGACGACCGTCGAGCGGCGCGAATCGCCGGACGTCCACGAACGACAGGACGTGATCGGCGTACGCGTCGAGCAGGCCGTGCTCCCGGGTGACACCGATCCGCCCGGCGGCGGGATACGCGTCACGCTCGGCGAGCTCACGGAGCTCGGCCAGGCCGGTGTCCTGCCCCACGGGCTTCGCGCCGGACAGGCAGAACTTCAACCCGTTGTAGTTGGAGGGATTGTGGCTCGCGGTGAGCATCACACCCGGCATGTCGAGCGAGCCCGACGCGAAGTAGAGCAGGTCGGTCGAGGCGAGCCCGAGGTCGATGACGTCCACGCCACGCGAGGTAGCCCCCTCGATGAAGGCCTGCGCGAGCGAAGGAGACGATAGCCGGCAGTCGCGGCCGATCGCGATCTTCGGGGCGTCCGACCAGTCTGCGAACGCAGCGCCGATGCGGCGCGCGATGTCCTCGTTCAGGTCGTCGGGAACGACACCTCGGACGTCGTACGCCTTGAAGATGCGATCGAGCTCGGGATGCGGTGACACGGCCACCGCATCCTACTCGACCGTGCGCTCAGACCTTCTGGGAGAGCACCGAGCCGATCACGTTCTGCAACGGAACGGCGTCACCGTCCCGGTACCACCACTTCGCCTCGCACATGTGGCACGTGGTGAAGGACAGGTCGCTCCCGCTCACGGTCATCGAGATGCTGATGAGCTCGCCCTGTTGGCATTCGGGGCAGGTGCCCCGGATCTGGCCTTCCATGCCCGTATCCTCGACCCGAGGGCCGGCGCCGGACCATAGCCTCCCCACCTCATTTTCCCGACCTCCGGGCGGGCAGGGGACGTGTGGGTCGGCCGTTCCGGGCCGCATCCCCCTGGGGAGCGGAGGCGTCGACCGCAGGGGGGATACCGATCGGCGGTGGGTGGGGTCGGTCACGGTGGGGTCGGCTCCACCACGCCTGGGGAGAGCCGCTAGGGCTTGATGATGACCCGTGTCCCGACGGGGATCAGCGGGTAGAGCTCCTCGGAATCCGAGATCAGCATCCGGATACAGCCGTGCGAGGCGTATGTCCCGATCGAAGCCGAGTTCGACGTCCCGTGGATCCGGATGCCGGGCGAGTTCAGGTAGAGCGCTCGCGTCCCGAGCGGGTTGCTCGGCCCCGGGGCGATGACCGGCGGCAGATCGGCACCCCACGAGTCGAGCGCCGGGTTGTACCAGGTGGGGTTCTCCTTCTTGTCGATGACCTTCCACATGCCGACCGGCGTCGAGTAACCCGGCGCTGCCGTCGCCACGGGGAACTCCTTCACGGTCTTCAAGCCCTCGTACAGCACGAGCGAGTTCTCGGACAGGTCGACCACGATCGTCTTGCCGAGCGCGGCCGCGGTGACCGTGGGCGGCACCTCGCGGAGCGGCACCTCGACGGACGCCGCACGCTCCTCGAGCGCGGCCCGGATGCGCGCGACGGCGGCCTTGGCCTTCAGGGCCTGGCCGGTCTTCGGCCGCCGCATCACGAGCTCGTCGTCGACGAGCGCGATGCGAGCGTCCACCGGCGCGACCACGACCTCTTCGCGCGCCTGCGAGACGAACGCCTCGATCGCCGCTTCGTCCGAAGCGAACACGAGGTCGTAGGCGGCGTCGACCGGCTTCTCCGCCGCGCGGTGATACACGCGCGAGATGAAGGACATGTCGTCCGCGAGGGCGAAGGCCTGATCCACGGCGTCGTCGACGTCGTGCGGTCATCCCGAGGGCAGCGGGCGTCGTGGTCCACGTTCGTTCCCCCGCGGTGACCGACAGCGTCGCCTCGAGGGTCTCGCTCGCCTTCGCGGTGACCTCGCGGACGGCTTCGCTCCGCTCCATGCCCGAGACGTCGACCCCGGCGATCGTCACGCCCGGGAGGATGCGATCGGCTGCCGAGGCGTCGTAGCGGTAGGCCGCGTAGGCGGTCCCGCCCCCGATGAGCGCGAGCATGCCGACCGCGAGGAACGCGATCTTCAGGCCACGTCGCCCGGCATGCCGTCCGTGCTTGCGCTTCGCCACGATCCGATCCCTCTCGCTCGTTAGGGTGTTGCCTGACCGCACATCATACGATGGGTCACGCCGTCGGTACCCACGGGGAGGGGATCTGAACACCCACGGCGACCGCGAACGTCGCGAATCCCTCGCGTCCCAGGGCGTACGACGCCGAGGCCGGCACGACCGTTCCACTCGACGCGAGCACCATCACCGACGCGGTCGAGGTCTCGGCGACGAAGCCCTTCGGCGCGAGGACGGTGGACAGTGGAGGCACGGTCACCGTCACGGGCTCGGGAGCGCCCGCGCCCCCGACGGGCAGCGCGCTCAGGGTGACCATCGCGGGCTCATCCCCCGGGTTCGCGAGCGCGATCGCGGGGTGCGAGGGTTGCCCGATCACCGACGGGAGCACGATCCACGCGTCCGCGGGCTCGGTCGCCCCAGCCGTCGAGGCCTGGTCGGAGGCGACACCGAACGTCCGTCTGGCGAACGCCACGTCGGGTCCCTCCGCATGCACGACGAGGGTGGTCGGCGTCCCCGTCGTCAGGGGGATCGTCCTCGCGGACTCACCGCCCGGGGCCGCGTCCGCCAGGGCCGCCAGGGGCTGGCTCGCCTCCGGCTCCAAGATCGTGCCCGACAGGGTGACGCGATCCAGACCGGCGCTCATCACCGGGAGATCCGTTCGGCCGGCGTCGGCCGCACCGGGCAGGATCTGCGTCGTCGCTCCGGCGGGCAGGCCGATGCTGCTGCGGATGCCTCCGCTGTCGGAGATCCCGAGCGTCGCGGCGGCGACCCTGCCGACCGAGACGTCGATCACCGTCGCGACCGTCGTCTCGCCGAGCGCCTCGTCGTTGAGCTTGAAGGCGCGGCTGTGGAAAGGCTTCAGGGTGACGTTCGTCCACTCCTCGGTCTGGACGGGGTCGCGCCGCTCGGACAGGAGCGTGAGCGAGACCACCGCGTCCGTCGCATAGGGGTTCATCACGATCACGTAGTCGTCGTTCTCCTCGAGCGACGCGCCGTCCGGGAGCAGCCACCGCCTGCTCGAGTCGGGCAGGCAGGGCTCGGCCGCCACCCCGCTCGCGTCGTCACCGGCGTGCGACAGCCATCCGGCGGCGACGAACCCTCCGAAGTACTCGACGCTCGTCGAGCTCTCGCGCCCGTCGCCGGGAACGGGCACCACGAGGGTCGTCCCCGGCTCGACGACGTGGTCCTCGGCCGCGACCGGTCTCGCCGACGTGATGCTCCGCACGCGCACCGGCACGGGCTCGTCGCCCGGGTTCGCGAGCTGGAGACGGACGTCCCAGTTCTTGGAGCCGCCTCCGTGGGGACAGAACCACGCTCCCGAGGGGACACCGGCCACCCGTGCCGCCTCGAGCGGACGAGCGCCGACCTCGCGGTCGAGGTAGAGGGCCGTGCCGACGACGCCGGCAAGCACGAGGAGCGCGACGAGGAGCTGGCCGCGATCCCTCACTGCGACCCCGGCTTCCTCGTGACCCAGAGGGCAGAGAGCCACAGGATCGCGAGCGCTCCGAGCTCGGCGGTCCGCACCCAGGATCGGTCGTACCGGACCTCAAGCGCGCCCGCCTCGACCTTCGCGCCGATCGCCCAACCGAACGCTTCTTCGAGCTCGACGGGCGCACCCGTGCTCCGCGCGCGCCAGCCGGGGTCGGACTGTTCCGCCACGTACGCGGTCCCCGCCGGCACGTCGCCGACCCAGCCGCCGTCCCGGCGGTCGAGCGGTACCGCGTCGGTCTCGGCCAAGCCTGCGAGGGAGGCGAGATCGCCCGAGGCCGTCGCGTCGAGGAACGCCGGATCGGTCACCACCGATGCGGGCGGCAGCGCTCTCGGGTTCCGGTAGATGACCAGACCCCCGGCCGGCACCCGGTACAGGTCGAGCTGATCGTCGAGGCGCGCGATCACCGGTCCGGGGACATCGCCTTCGTTCGCGACGAGGAACCGCACGCCGAGCGGGGCGAGCAGCTGGCCTCCGTGCCGCGTATCGCCCGCCACGATCTGACGCATGACGTCGTCCAGGAACCCGTAGCCCGGGCCATACTCCTCGCGCCCGGTGTCGAGCGCGGTGATGCCCGCGCGATCGGTGAGGGCGTAACGGATCGAGGACCCCCCCGCCTCGAGCAGGGTGAGGGCGTCGCCGCCGGGGGCGGGGAACCGGCCACCTCCGGGCCTGCCGAACCAGACGATGTGGAAGTTCCCGGGCGAGCTCGCGGCGACGACCGGCCAGGCCGGCGGGAGCCCGTTCGGCGAGACCTCCCACTCCGCGAGCGCGGCCTGCAACACCTGCGACCCGACCCCCACGGACAGCGCGACCGTGAGGAGCGCCGCGGCCAGCTGCCGGACGCCGAACGCCTCGGTGCCCATCCGCGCCCCGATGGTTGCGAGCCCGTAGCCGACGAGCGCGGCCATCGAGACGGCTGCGAGGGCGAGGTAGGCCGGCTGGTTCGTGAACGCGTCGGGCAGCCACCGGGTCGCCGAGGCCCACGCCAGCCCGGAGCCGACGATCGCGAGGAGCATCGCGCGCCATGCGCGACCCCGATGTGGGGAGCTCACGACGCCGAAGCAGATCACCGCGCACACGGGCAGGAACGCGGCCACCATCCACGTGCCAGGGCCCCCTCCGGGCGCGAGCCGTAGGATCCGCCAGACATCGGTCGTGCCGACGAGCGAGCCGAGCTCGCGAGCAGGATCGGCGACGAGGTCGGGCAGGATCGGGAACACGAGCGCGGCCGACGCGACCGCCGCGCCGATCCCGAGGATGAGCCCCCGCCCGCGCCGCCGGCCGGCGAGCAGGAGCACGACCACGATCGGCGCGACCGCCAGGAGCATCCCGTCGTAGAAGAGGGTGCCGACCGCCACCGCCACGCCGAGGCTCACCGTCGCCTTGCCCATCCGCTCCGGCGCCTCGTCCGCGAAGAGCGCGTCGAGTCGGTCCCAGGCGGCCGGAAGGACCGCGAGCAGCACGAGGACCGGGATCCGTCCCTCGGAGAAGGACCAAAGCGCCATCGCGGAGAGCGCGTACACGACGGCGCCGGCCACTGCCGGTGCCGACCGCTGCACCTGGCGCGACAGTGCTCGGTACATCGAGACCGCGGCGATCGGCGGCAGCGCCGCGAGCAGCACCTTCTGCGCGAGCGCCGTGCTCCCGAACGTGAGCGTCGACAGCGCGCCGAGCGCCGCGAGGGCAGGGCTCGCCGGCTGCGCCCCTCCGAGCGCGGTCGTCCTCGTCCCCGAGAGGAGCTCGTGCCAGAAGCTCGACGTCTGGGCGGGGAACGGGGCGAGTGCGCCGCCGGAGAGGACCTCTGGGCCGAGCAGGTGCCGGATCGCGAGCGCGCCGAGCCCGATCCCGAGCACGACCGCCACGAGCACGGGATGCGCGAGCGCGAGCGAGGACGCACGCTCGCGCAGGCGTGGAGCCTTCTCCTCACCCTCCTCGAGCTGCTCGTCCAAGATCTCCTCGGCGCGCTCGAACCACCGCGGCATGCGGAAGGCCGACGCCATGAAGCGGCGGATCTTCCGATCACGCACGGTGCGCGCCGACTGCACCCGCACGCGTCGTCGGATCGTCCCGGGGAGGTGCAGCAGGTTCCACCCCCACGCGGTCACGAGGTCGTACGCATCCTCGAACCGTCGCGCGAGGGACAACAGGAACAGGCGCACCAGCCCGGCCACCATGTACACAGGAAGGAGCCACGCGAGCGTGATGAGACCGTAGTCCTTCAGCATCGAGGCGAGGCCGGACCGGTCAGCGTAGTAGCGCGAGCTGCGGCGTCGATGCGACTCGGGGCGCTCGCCGCGCACGGTGGCGTCGCCGTGGCGGGCTTGCGCGAGCGGCGTCATCAGCACGCGGTAGCCGGCGACCCGCGCCCTCCAGCAGAAGTCGAGGTCGTCGTGGTGCCCGCCATAGCGCTCGTCGAAGTGCCCGGTGCGTTGCCACGCCTCGCGCGAGACGAGCATCGCGCACGAGGAGACGAACAGGACCTCGAGGACCCGGTCGTACTGCCCCTGGTCGCGCTCGCCCTCCTGGAGCGGGTTGTACGGGTGGCCGAAGGCGTCGACCGAGCGGCCGACCTCGCGCAGGACGCGGGGGTCCTCCCAGTCCACGACCTTCGGGCCGACGACGCCGATCCGCTCGACCCCATGGATGCCCTCGGCCGTCTCGACGAGCCGGGCGACGGCGTCGGGCTCGAGGGCGGTGTCGTCGTGGACGATCAGCACGTAGTCGGCGGTCTGGACGGCCGGCAGCTCGGCGGCCGCTCGGAGCGCGCCGGCGATCCCACGGTCCTCGTCCAGGCCGAGCACCCGGCGCTCGCCGAGCGCCTGGAGGAGGAGGTCACGCGAGCCGTCCGCCGAGGCGTTGTCGACGGCAACGACGCCGAAGCGAGGATAGCGTTGTGCGGCGAGCGACGTGAGGCACTCGCGGAGCCACCGAGCGCCGTCTCGGACGACCAGCACAGCGAGGACGCTGGGAGTGCCTACGGCATCGTCGGTTGCGGGGCGATCGGCTGAGGTGGTGACCATGAAGGTGCGCCGGTGCGCGGCGCGCAGCCTAGCACGCGACCCAGTCCTCGATGGTGGAAGGGGGGCGCAACACGCACCCCCCTTCCGTACGGGCAACAGCGGCCTACCGCTTCTTGGCGGCGGTCCGCTTCTTGGCGGCGGTCCGCTTCTTGGCGGCAGGCTTGCGCGCCGCGGTCCGCTTCTTGGCCGCGGGCTTGCGCGCCGCGGTCCGCTTCTTGGCCGCGGGCTTGCGAGCCGCGGTCCGCTTCTTTGCCGCGGGCTTGCGCGCCGCGGTCCGCTTCTTGGCCGCGGGCTTGCGCGCCGCCGTCTTCTTCCTCGCCGCAGGCTTGCGAGCTGCGGGCTTGCGCGCCGCCGCCTTCTTCGCTGCCGGCTTCCGAGCGGCCGTCTTCTTCTTCGCGGTCGTCCTCTTCTTCGCGGGAGACATCGGTCACCCCCTTCCTTCCTCGTCAGGACGCCATGCGCTTCAGGCGTCGGCGTTCCCGTTCGCTCATCCCGCCCCACACCCCGTAGCGCTC
The DNA here is from genome assembly GCA_963708985.1 of uncultured Actinomycetes bacterium. Lineage (GTDB taxonomy): Bacteria > Actinomycetota > UBA4738 > UBA4738 > HRBIN12 > HRBIN12. The sequence goes on along the minus strand of CAVPUQ010000008.1, from coordinate 114,559 downwards.
GTCACGACGGAGGGCGTAGTTCAGGCACTCGATGCGAACGGGGCAATCAGCGCAGATCCGCTTCGCCTCCCTCGATGACCCTCCCTTCTCGGGGAAGAAGATCTCGGGGTCGTGCTCTCGGCACCGCGCTCGTTCCTGCCACGGGATGTAGTGATGCACCGCTTCCTCCCCCAAGAATCACACGCGTGTGATTCTGAAGGAAACACGGCCCCTCCTTGACAAGAGGGGATCTCGAGGATCCCGTGCATCCTCCACATGCGTCCCCGATACGCATCGTCTCATGCCGTTCACGCGCCTGACAAGTCTTTCGCACGAAGGAAATCATCGGTCTAGCTAGATTGACCGACTATGGTCAGGCCGCTTGACCGACTTGCCCTCGATGCGACGTCGTCAGCGACGTGCGGCGGCATCGCGAGCGTCGTCGGAGCGCGACCGCTGAGCGTCGCGCTGAACCGTTGCGATGCACGCGATCCGTACGTGGTCGTGCGCTCGACGGGCGTTCGGCCGATCGCCCGGATCGCATCGCTCGATCTCCCACGGCTCCATGCGGATCCCCCACTCCGCGCCGGCCATGCGACTGATCGTCTCCTCCATCAACGTGCCGCCGAAATCGTTCGCGCCACCGTCCAGGATCACCTGGCTCGCCTCGACGCCGAGCTTCACCCACGAAACTTGGATGTTGTCGATGACGACCGTCGAGCAGGATCCGCGCGACGGCGTGCATCCGGCGGTTGTCCTCGAAGGTCGGCGCCGGGGCGAGCCCGGCCGGCGAGGTAGATCGGCGCGTTCTGATGGACGAACGGCAGCGGGACGAATTCGGTGAAGCCGCCCGTCTCGCGCTGGATGCGCGCGAGCCGTCGGATGTGGAAAACCCAGTGTGGCGGCGCGTCGACGTGGCCGAACATGATCGTCGAGGAGGAGCGGGATGCCGAGCCCGTGCGCGGTCGTGACGATCTCCTCCCACGTGTCGGCGGGCAGCTTCCCCTTCGTCAGGAGCCAGCGCACGTCGTCGTCCAGGATCTCGGCGGCCGTGCCCGGGATCGAGCCGAGCCCGTGGGCCTTGCACTCGGCGAGGAACTCCCCGAACGAGATCCCGAGCTTCGTCGCGCCGTTCAGGACCTCCATCGGGCTGAACGCGTGGACGTGGATATCCGGCGCCGCGCGCCTTCACGGCGTCGAGGAGGTCGAAGTAGAAGGAGCCCGGCAGGTCGGGGTGGATGCCCGCCCTGCATGCAGACCTCGGTCGCACCCAGGCCCGAGCCTCGCGGCCCGGTCGGCGACCTCGGCCAGCGTCAGCGTGTACGACTCGGGGTCGACCTCGCGCTGGGCGAACGCGCAGAACCGGCAGCCCACGTAGCACACGTTCGTGAAGTTGATGTTCCGGTTCACGACGTAGGTGACCTCGTCGCCGACGGCCTCGGCGCGCAGCCCGTCGGCGACCGAGCACAGCGCCTCGAGCGCCGCGCCCTCGGCGCGGAACAGCGCGAGCGCCTCGTCGTCGGAGATCGCCCGGTGCCGCTCGGCCTTGCGCAGAGCCGCCTGCGCATGTCGGCGTCGAGGCGCTCGGGCTCGACGCGCTCGGCGAGCCACCTCCGCGTGACCTCGTTGTCGGCGCTCGGACAGGTCGCCGTAGACGGCGTCGGCGTCGTCGCGCAGCCCGGCGCCCGTGGCCTTCGCGAAGCGCGAGATCCGTCGTCCGGGGCTTCCACTGCACGTCCGGGTCCTGCCACGCGATCGGCTCGGGGATCCGGCCCGGCGACCGCCAGCCCGTCCGCGCCCATCAGCGCGTCCACGGGAGCCCGCATCTTGCCGGCGAGGTACGGGTCGGGTCGGAGCGCGAACTCCGGGTAGATCGTCGAGCCGCTCGCGCAGCGTCGAGCCCGCGCTCGGCCGTCGTGCGCGGCGAGCGCGTCGAGCGGCGGCCAGGGCTTCTCGGGGTTCACGTGGTCGGGCGTGAGCGGCGACACCCCGCCCCAGTCGTCGATGCCGGCGTCGAGCAGCCGCAGCTGCTGCACTCGGGGTCCGACAGGTTCGGCGGCGCCTGGACGTGCATCTGCGGGCCGAGCACCACGCGCGCGGTCGCGACGGCCGCGAGGAACTCCTCCTCAGCCGGGCTCGGGCGCGCCCTGCATCGCCGTGCCCGGCTTCGCGCGGAAGTTCTGGACGATGACCTCCTGCACGTGCCGGTACCGGCGGTGCGAGCTCGCGGATCGCGAACAGCGACTCGGCGCGCTCGCGCGAGCGTCTCGCCGATCCCGACGAGGATGCCGGTCGTGAACGGGATCGCCAGCCGGCCGGCGTCCTCGATCGTCCGCAGCCGCACCGCGGGGACCTTGTCGGGCGAGCCGAAGTGCGGGCCGCCCCGCGCGGACAGGCGGTCCGAGGAGGTCTCGAGCATCAGGCCCATCGAGGCGCTCACGTGCTTCAGCCGGGCCATCTCCTCCCAGGTCATCACGCCCGGGTTCAGGTGCGGCAGCAGGCCCGGTCTCCTCGATCACCCGGATCGCGACCGCCCGCACGTAGTCGAGCGTCGAGGCGTAGCCCGCGCTCGCTCGAGCCATCGCGCGCGGCCTCGGGTACCGGTCCTCGGGCCGGTCGCCGAGCGTGAACAGCGCCTCCTTGCAGCCGAGCCGGCGCCCGGCCTCGGCGATCGCGACCACCTCCTCGGGCGCGAGGAACGGCGCGTCGAGCTTGGCCGGGGGCTTCGCGAACGTGCAGTAGTGGCAATGGTCGCGGCACAGCATCGTGAGCGGGATGAACACCTTGCGCGAGTAGGTGACCGTGTGACCGTGGCCGAGCTCGCGCAGCCGGGCGGCGACGGCCATCAGGCGCTCGAGGTCGTCGCCGCGGGCGGCGAGCAGCGCCTCGGTCTCGTCCGGGCGAGAGCGCCTTGCCCGCCTCGGCCCGCGCGAGCGCTCGCGCGTGAGCGCGAGGCTCGGGGGAGTGGTCGGCGCGACGCGCGGGACGGGTCGGCGTCGGCCATACGCGGCGAGCCTACTACGCTGTACGCGCATGAAGGTCGACGGCGCTCGCCGGAGGGATCGGCGCCGGGAAGTTCCTGCGCGGGCTGGTCCGCGTCGTCGGCGCCGAGCGGGTCACGGCGATCGTGAACACCGCCGACGACGTCGAGATGCACGGCCTCCACGTCTGCCCCGATCTCGACTCGGTCACCTACTGGCTCGGCGACGTCTTCGATCGCGAGCGTGGATGGGGCCGGCGCGACGAGACGCTTCCGGGCGACCGAGGAGCTCGCGGCGGTTCGACCCGGAGGTCGGCGTGGTTCAACCTCGGCGACCTGGACCTGGCGACGCACCTGTTCCGCACCCGACTGCTCCGCGACGGTGCGCACGCTCTCGACGGTGACCGGCGCGAGATCGCGGCACGCGTTCGGCGTCGCGTCGCGGCTCCTGCCGATGTCCGACGACCCGGTGACCACCCGGATCGACGTGCTCGTCGAGGGCGAGGAGCTCGACCTGCACTTCCAGGAGTACTGGGTCCGCCGACACGCACAGGACGAGGTGAAGCACGTGCGGTACGCGGGAGCCGGCTCGGCACGCCCCGCTCCCGGAGTGCTCGAAGCCGTCGCTCGAGGCCGAGCGTCGTCGTGATCTGTCCCTCGAACCCCGTGGCCTCGATCGGACCGATCCTCGCGGTCGCGGGGATCCGCGAGGCGCTCCAGGTACGCCGGGACGCGGTCGTCGGCATCTCGGGCATCGTCGGCGGGGCCCCGCTCGCGGGGATGGCCGACAAGCTCATGCCGGCGCTGGGCGTCGAGGTCACCGCCGCGGGCGCCGCCGCGTGCTATCGCGGCCTGCTCGGCGCGTGGGTGATCGACGACGCCGACCGTGGGCTCGCGGCCCGGATCGAGGCGAGCGGCATCCGGGTCGGCGTCACCGACACGATCATGACGCGACGACGACGACGCCGAGGCGCTTGCGCGGTTCGCGCTGCGACCAGGTGCGATGAGCCTCGAGCTCCTTCCCGTGCGAGGGCCTGCCCGAGGTCCGGGCCGGGGACGACCTCGCCGCGATCCTGGCGCCGGCGCTGCGCGAGCTCGGCGTCCGCGACGGACGACGTGGTGGTCGTCACGCAGAAGGTCGTCTCGAAGGCGGAGGGACGCGTCGTCCACGCCGAGGGCCAGGACCGAGCCGCCTGGGTCGCGCGCGAGACGAAGCGCGTCGTCGCCCGGCGGGGCGATCTCGTGATCGCCGAGACCCGCCACGGGTTCGTCTGCGCGAACGCCGGCGTGGACGCCTCCAACGTGGACGCCGGGACCCTCACGCTGCTGCCCGAGGACCCCGACGGCTCCGCCGAGCGGATCCGCGAGGGCCTGCGTCGCGCGCTCGGCATCGCGCCGGCCGTCGTGATCACCGACACGTTCGGGCGGCCGTGGCGGCAGGGGCTCGTGAACGTCGCGATCGGGTGTGCCGGGCTTCCCGCGATCGTCGACCTGCGCGGAACGCCCGACGACCGCGGCCGCGTGCTCGAGGCGACGATCGTCGCGCTCGCCGACGAGGTCGCCGCGGCGAGCGGCCTCGTGATGACGAAGGCCTCGCGGGTACCCGCGGCGCTCGTTCGCGGGGTGCGCGTCGACGCGCCGGCCGTCCCGGCGAGCGCGCTCGCTCGCCCGCGCGGAGGAAGACCTGTTCCGGGAGTCGCCGCTCGTCGCGATCTCGGCGCGCAGGACGATCCGCTCGTTCGGTCCCGGCGCGGTCCCCCGCGAGGTCGTGGAGGAGGCGGTCCTCGCGGCGTGCTCGGCGCCGGCACCCCACCACACCCGTCCGTGGAGGTTCACGGCGCTCGAGAGCCCGGCCGCACGACGCGGGCTGCTCTCCGTCATCGCGGAGGCCTGGCGCGCGGACCTGCGGCGGGACGGCACGCCCGAGGACGCGGTCCGGCAGCGGCTCGCGCGCAGCGACTCGGTGCTCGGCGCGGCCCCGCTCCTCATCGTGCCGTGGCTACGGTTCGCCGGAGCTCACCCGTATCCAGACGCGGAACGAGCGCACGCCGAGCAGGAGATGTTCCTGCTCTCCGGCGGGGCGGCGATCGAGAACCTGCTGCTCGCGCTCCACGCGCAGGGGTTCGCCTCCTGCTGGATCGGCTCGACCCTGTTCTGTCAGGAGGAGACGCGCGCGGCCCTCGGGGTCGACGACGAGTGGTTCGCGCTCGGCACGGTGGCGGTCGGCAGGCCGCCGGACGGAGAAGCACCGCCGCGACCGGCGCTGGACGTCTCCGAGCACCTACGGGTCGTCTGACACGGAGGGTCCGCCGAGCGTCACTCCCGGTGGAACGCCGTCCCGAGCGCCGAGGGAGGCTCGGCCGAAAGGAACCTGCCGAGGACCGGATGTCGATCCGCGAGACCGCGGCGGCTGCTCAGGTACACGAGCACCAGCGCGAAGATCATCAGCGGGAACGGCAGTCAGCGGCAGGATCTGCGACTGGTTGGGGAACACGGGCTGCAGCTTGCAGCGCCGCCCACTGGAGCACGCCGAACAGGTAGCAGCCGATGGCGACGCGGATCGGGTTCCACCCACCGAAGATCACGATGGCCAGAGCGATCCACCCGAAGTTCTTGGTGAGCCCGTCGCGCCATCCCAGCTGGACGTCGAGCGAGAAGGCCGCACCTGCCGATCCCGACGAGCGCGCCGCCGACGATCGTGTACAGGTAGCGGAGCCGGTTCACCGGGATGCCCCGCGCGAAGGCCGCCTCGGGTCGCTCCCCCACCCCCTGCATCTCCAGACCGCGCCGGGTCCGGAAGATGAACAGGTAGGCGCCGACGATCACCAGGTAGCTGCCGTACACCGACAGGTTGTGCTCGAACAGGACCGTGCCCAGGAACGGGATGTCCGAGAGCAGCGGGATCGGCATCGAGGGCACCCCTCGCCCCTGCCGACCGACGTACGGGTCGCCGAGGAAGCCGCTGAGCTCGATCGCGAGCAGGAACAGCACGAACCCGACGGCGATCTGGTTGAGGCGGAGCTCGATGCTGGCGAAGGCCACGATCGAGGCGATCAGCGCCGCCACGCCCATCGCCGCCAGGAAGCCGAGCCAGCACGCTCCCGGTGAGGAAGGAGACCGCGAAGCCGGTCATCGCCGAGAGCATGATGCTGCCGTCGAGGGAGAGGTTGATCACTCCCGCCTTCTCGGTGATCGTCTCTCCGACCGCCGCGTACACCAGAGGGCTCGCGGCTCGCCACGATGGTTGCGAGCGTTGCCTCCATGGCTACGGCTCCTCCCGCGTCGTCGAGCCGAGCCGGGCCCGCCGCGAGCTGCGCGTCTGCCAGCCGCCGGCCAGGATCACGAACAGGACCAGGACCCCCTGCAGCACCCCGCCGAGGGACGAGTCGAGGTCGAGTCGCAGGGTCAGCTGGGTGCTCCCCACCGACACGGCCGCGAAGAACAGCGCGATCGGGGCGATCCACGTGGCCCGGAACCCGGCGAGCAGCACCACCAGGATCCCCAGGAACCCGTAGCCGCCCGAGACCGACGGCACCAGCTTGTGGATGGAAGCCCGAGGCCTGGATCGCGCCGGCCAGGCCGGCCAGCGCCCCGCAGAGCGCGAAGGCCCCCAGCATGTAGCGCTCGGTGGGGATGCCCAGCAGGTGGGCGCTCCGGGCGTTCCTGCCCACCGCCTTCAGCCGGAGCCCGAACGACGTCCCCCGCATCAGGAAGTAGACCGACGATCACGGCCGCGACCGCAAGACCGATCGCCACGACGGGCAGCGGGCGACGCCGACCTTCGGCAGCCACGCCTCGGTCCGGAACAGGTCGGTGCCGCTCGTGGAGGCGACCCCGGCCCGCTTCCAGGGCCCGATGACCAGGTAGATCGGCGAGACCCGAGGCCACGAAGTCCAGACCGAGGCCGCCGAAGATCTCGTTGACCTTGCCCGGTCTTGCAGCACCCCGGCGAGCAGCGCCCACAGCATGCCGCCGATCGCCCCGGCCAGGAGCATCAGCGGGATCAGCAGCGGCGCCGGTCCCGGAACCTCGCGGGCGACCCAGGTGCCGGCGATGGCGCCCGCCACGATCTGCCCCTCGATGCCGATGTTCCACAGCCCGGCCGCGAAGGTGACCACCAGCCCGGCGGCCGCGAGCGTCAGCGGCACCCAGGTGATCGAGCGTGTCGGAGATCTTGGCGGCGCTGCCGAGCGACCCGTCCGCCAGAGAGCCGGAGCGCCTCGAGCGGGCGGCGCGCCCGCGAGCTGGCAGCAGCACGACCGCGACCGCGAAGGCGAGGGCGACGGCGACGAGGATCGGTCCGGTCCGCGCGGCCCATGCCGCGACCGTTCACGCGACGCTCCTTCCCACCGATCAGGTGGCCGAGCTCCTCGCCGTCGTCTCGCGAGCGTCGAGCACCTTCAGGACCTCGCCCGAGAAGAAGACGAGGATCCGGTCGCTGTAGCGGAGCAGCTCGTCGAGATCGGCGGAGGCGAACACGATCGCGGTCCCCTGTCGGCGGCGCTCCAGCAGCCGGGTCCACACCCAGTCGGCCGACTCGATGTCGAGGCCGCGGGTGGGGTGCTCCATCAGCAGCAGCCGGACGTCCGGGCGGCGTCATCGCCAGCAGCAGCCGCTGCTGGTTGCCGCCGGACAGGGCTCTCGGCGGTCGACTCGGGCGTGCCGTTGATCGAGTACTCGGCGATCTTGCGCCTCGGCCCGCCGGCGCGCGTCGTCCACCGTCGATGAAGAACTCGATGGCGCCGCCGGCGAGCAGGAAGTGCTCGGTGATGGTGAGGCCGGAGACGAGCCCCTCCTCGAGGCGGCCGGCCGGGCAGGAAGTGCACGCCCGCCGTCGAGGAGCTCCCGGTAGCCGTGCCCCGTGAGGTCGCGACCGCCGACCGCGACCGTGCCCGAGTCGGGCTCGAGCAGCCCGGCGGCGGCGCGCAGGAGCGAACGCTGACCGCTGCCCTCCAGCCCGGCCAGCCCGACGACCTCCCCGGCCGCGACCGAGAGCGACAGCTCGGAGGTCGTGAGCGGTCGGTCGCTGAGCGTCGCGCGATCCGAGCTCGAGCACGGGCTCGCCCAGCGAGGACCGCGGTCAGCTCGGACTCCGTGACGCACCTGGCCGAACATCATCTCCACCAGCGCGCTCCGGCGGGACAGGGCAGTCTCGGCCTCGCCGACCACCTTGCCCCGGCGCATCACCGTCACCCGGTCGCAGAGCTCCTCGACCTCCTCGAGCTTGTGCGAGACGAAGATGACGATCATGCCCTCGTCCGGCGAGCGTCGCGCAGGACGTCGAACAGCTGGTGCGCTGCGTCGCCGAGATCCCGGTGGTCGGCTCGTCGAGGATCAGCACCCGGGCGCCGAGCCAGAGCAGCCGGACGATCTCGAGCTGCTGGCGCTCTCCGACCGTGAGGCGTCCGCGCCGGCGCGTCGGGGTCGAAGGAGAACCCGAAGCGGTCGCACGTCTCGCGCAGGGCTCGGGCCCCGGCTCCGCGATCGACCCGCGCCCGCCCGGGGCTGCCCAGCAGGAAGTTGTCGAGCACGCTGAACGGCAGGAACACCAGGGGGTCCTGGTGGAGCATCCCGATGCCCGCCCGGATGGCGTCCCGAGGCGACGCGAGATCGCAGCCGGGTCCCGTCGAGGACGCACCTCGCCCGAGTCGGCGCTCGATGAACCCCGACAGGACCTTCATGAGGGTGGACTTGCCGGCGCCGTTCTCGCCGAGCAGGCCGTGCAGCGTCCCGGCCTCGATGGTGAGCGACACGCCGTCGTTGGCGCGCACCGGACCGAAGTGCTTGTGGATGTCGCGGAGCTCGAGGCTCATCCGGTCCCCACCCACCGTGGAACCCGCCCGCGCCGCCACCGACCTGCGGCGAGCGGACGGGCGGGTCCCATCCCTCGATCGTGCTCGTTCACCAGAACCGTCAGTCGGATGAGCTCGCGCCGTCCATGCCTTCGAGCAGCTGTTCCGTGTACCAGATCTGCAGGTCGGTGGCGACCTCGCCGTCCGCCAGGAACGCCGAGCCGTCCTGGTAGTTCAGCGGCCCGATGAACAGCTCGATCGATCCGTCGGCGAGACCGGCGATGAACTCGTCGAGCGACGCGATGGCCTCGGCCGCGAGGCCGAGCCCTTCACGAACCCGATCGCCGCTGGTGTCCGGGTTGTTGATGTCGGCCCAGTCCGGACCGATCCACTCGAACGTGCGCCGCGAAGCTGCCGTCGATCACCGACTTGGCGATCCTGCAGGTAGGCCGGCCCCCAGTTGAAGTACGGAACGCCGAGGCAGATATCGGGAGCCTCGGCGCAGGCGCCCTCGTAGTCGTAGGGACGGCCCACACGGCCTCGCCGCGCGCCGGCGCGCTGGCCGGCCACGACCAGCGCCTCGGTCGTGTCGATGCCGCTGATCACGACGTCGGCGCCGCCGTCGAAGAAGTCGTTGGCCACCTGGGTCGGGTCGAGGGTCACGCCGGGGATGTTGAACCAGAAGCCGATCCAGTTGACCGAGAAGCTCAGGTCGGCGGGGTCCTTGCCCCGGTAGTTCTCCCAGCAGTACCGGGCGCCGAGGTAGACCGAGTTGGCCAGCCGGCGGGTCTCGTCGTTGATCAGCGGCCCGAGGTAGCCGATCTTGCCGGTCTCGGTCGTGAGCGCGGCCGCGCAGCCGGCCATCATCTTGCCGTACTCCATCCGGCCCATCATGTTGCCGAGGTTGGTGAGGTCCGGCCGGTAGCCCTTGCCCTCGGCCCAGGCGCTGTCGCCCGAGGACCAGATCATCGGCACGTCGGGGTGCTCGGCGGCGCCGCGGCCTCGATCCCGTCCTTCATGTCGTCGGAGGTCGCGAAGATCGAGCTGCGCTCCCTGGTCGATCATGTCGCGAGCGACCTGCTCGACGGTGGTCTCGGGCCGGTCGGCCGGGTTGACCTTGTCGAGCGAGATCATCGTGCGCGCCGAGCTTGCTCCTCGAGGTACTGGCCGGCCTCGAAGTGAGCCTGCGTCCACCCGTGGTCGTTCTGCGGGCCGACCAGGATCATCCCGAAGACGAGCGGCTCCCCTTGGACGCTGCTCCCGCGCTCGGACTCGGGCTCGTCCCCTCGGTCTCGTCTCCCCCGCAAGCCGCCGCCACCAGGGCCATGACGACGAGCAGCATCCCAACGAGCGGCAGCCGGCCGCGTGTGCTGAGTCCCATGCCTACCTCCCCCTCTGCGGTCCCCCCGGGCGAGTATCGCATCCCGCCCCGGTCCGCGTGCGTGCGTCTCGGGGGCCTGAGGGACCGCGAGACCTCGAAGCGACGGAACCCCGCTATCCTTGCACCCTCTCAGAGCGACCCGGGAGGGCAGGTGGCGAACGGGAACACACAGGACGGCCGCGCGACGAAGGCCGAGCGCAAGGACGAGGCCCGACGCAGGCGCATCGAGCTCGAGCGCAAGATGGCGCGCGCCCGGAGGAACCGCACGATCTCGATCGCGCTGGCCGTCGTGGTCGTCGCGGCCGTGGCCGTCTTCGCGTTGACCCGGCCCGAGCACACGAGCGCGGCGAACGGCCGCGCGACGGGACTGCTCGCCTCCTCGACCGCTCAGGCGGCGGCCGCCGGGTGCACCGACGTCCAGGACGTCGGGCCGTACCAGCCCGAGGATCAGGACCGGGCGCACATCGGCGCGGACGGCGGTCCCGCCGAGATGCCCGCCCTCTCGACCTACCCCTCGGTGCCGCTGACGTCCGGCCCGCACGCCGACAGCCCCCTCGCGGCCGGCGTCTACCCGAGCGCGCCGCCGATGGACCAGCTGATCCACTCGCTCGAGCACGGGGCGGCGATCGTCTGGTACGACCCCAACGCCTCCGGCACCTCGCTCACCGACATCCTGGATTTCTACCGGGATCGCGACGTGGGGTCCCGGGTCATCGTGGCCCCGTACGACTACCCGGCCGAGGGCACATCGGGCTCACTCCCGGCCGACACCGGGATGGCCCTCGTCTCGTGGCACCGCATCCAGACATGCACGGACCTCAGCCTCGCCGCCGCGTTCGGGTTCACCGCTCGGTACGCGGCGCCGAGCTACCCGGGCGAGGACTACCTCGGTGACGCGCCCGAGCCCGGCGCGGCGCTCTGAGCTCGGCGGGACGACGATGGCGAAGAAGCAACGCGGTGGACCAGCACCGGCGAGGACCCGGGCCGAGAAGAAGGAGCTCTCGCGGCGCCGGCGAGAGGAACTCCACCGGCGCGAGAAGCGCACCCGGTTCATCCGAACCTTCGCCACGCTCGTCGTGATCTCGGGCATCCTGTGGCTGATCGTGATCCTCGCGACGCGCGGGTGAGGATCGCGTCCGGGGCGACCCGAACGCGCGTCAGGTGACACCGCAGGAGCCGCCCGGCCGGCACGTGATGACACCGTGCTCGAACGAGGCTCGGAGGTTGCCGTTCTCCATCTTCCGCACGTCCGAGGTCGGGAAGCCGAGCGAGCCCGCAGGCCCGCCCTGGTCCTTGTAGAAGGCAAGGACGACGCCGTCGAGCTCGTGAGCGCCGGTGCCCTCCGCGAAGTAGATCGTCGCGTCCTCGAACGCCTGCCGCAGCCCGCCGGCGACGCGCACCTGCCGGGACGTCGCCAGCCCAGGCGAGCAGTTCAGCGCGTCGTACGCCAGGCGGATCTGTCCGGTGATCTGCCGGTTGCGATTGATCCACACGCGGTCGTCACGCAGTCCGAGCGCCGAGCGCAGGGTCGCGCCGCTCACCGTGGCCGTGCCGCTCTCGCCCTGCACCGTCGTCTGGACGATCCGGCCCGAGACGCCGCGCACCACGTTCGCGAACCCGGTCACCGTGCCGATGCCGAGGGAGAGCTGCTCCGTGAGGTCGGCCGCGGAGAACGTGACCTCCCAGGTCGCGCTCGGGTTCGCGGTCGTGTAGTCGCCCGGGTCGCAGACCCCGCGCAGGTACTCGATCGGGGTGCCGCCCCACACGTTCTCGTTGTCCTCGGTGAAGCCGCCGCTCGAGGACATGTAGAAGGCCTGGATGATCTCGCCCTTGTACGCGACGATCCTGCCGGTGGTGTCGTCCACCGCACGCACCCACCGGTCGCCGTCGATGCCGGCCTCCTTGTCCCAGCCCGCGTAGACCTGGTCGTAGGAGCTCGCGTAGAGGGCGCAGTTGCAGCCGGAGCGGTGCTGACCGGCGGCCGCCTTGCGGAGCGCGTACGAGCGCGCCGCGACCGCCTGCGCCTGGAGCGCGCCCATCGGCCACGAGCTCGGGACCTCGCCGAGACCGTAGAGGTATCGCTCGGGGTCGATCACGAGCACGAGCCGCATCGCGCAGTTGGTGTCACAGGCGTAGAGGTTGAACTCGATGTAGCCGTGGGCGTACGTGTGGTAGGCCTCGGGGACCTTCACACGCGCGCCGTTGCGCTCGAAGATCGCGAACAGGTCGTTCCCTGGTCCCCCGACCGGGTCGCCGACCGGATCGCCGTTGGCATCGAAGAGCCTGTACTGCCCGTCCGCGATGCGCAGGATCCACGTCTCGCCCCGCGGGATCGTGGCGATGGTGTCACCCGGTCGGCGTCCGCCGAGCCGCAGGTCGACCGGACCCGCCTCGGCCTCCAGGCGCACCTTGTCCCGGTCCTGCGTGAGACCGATCCGAAGGGTCGCCGGTACGTCCTCGGCACGCGCGATACGGGTCCTCGAGTAGAAGTGCTTCAGGATGCGGCTCTGGCTCCAGCCCTCCTGGGCCAGGCCGTACGCGCCCCACTGCGACATGCCGAGGCCGTGGCCGAACCCCGAGCCGTAGAACGTGAACTCGCCGGGATCGGCCAGGGCCGTCGGCGCCGGCAGGACCGCCAGCGCGGAGGCAACGACGAGGGAAGCGAGCACTCTCCGCATGTTCTGGAAGGTTCCCCGGAGGGAACGGCACCGTACCACATCGGCTCGGCGAGACCGGGGATGAAGGTCCGGAAGACCCGCGACCCGCGGGAACGAGGATCAGGGCGCGGTTGCCCCCGCCGAGAGCCGGGCGTCCTCGAGCACGGAACCGGGGCTCACGCTCGCGCCCTCGGCCAGCGCCGACCCGGTGACGGTCGCCCCGGCACCCACCCTCGAGCGCGGTCCGAGGATGGAGCCGAGGACGCGCGCGCCGGCCTCGACGACCGCCCCCGGATGCAGGACCGAGTCGTCGACCTGCGCGTCCGGGCCCACCTCCGCGCCATCGCCCACCACGACCCACCGGCCGAGGTGCGCGCGCAGGTCGACGCTCGCGGTCGCCGCCACGTGGGGGGCCGCGTACGCCGGCTCGCCATCGACGCGACCCTCGAGGATGTCGAAGTGGGCCTGCAGGTACTTCTCGGGCGTGCCGAGGTCGAGCCAGTACGCCTGGGACAGGAAGCCGTAGAGCGGACGGCCCTCGGCGATGAGGCCGGGGAAGATCTGGCGCTCGATCGAGACGCTCTCTCCCACGGCCCACGCGCCGAGCGCCGAGGGCTCGAGCACGTAGGTCCCGGCGTTGATGTCGCCGGGGACGAGCTCGGCGGGCTTCTCGAGGAACTGGGTCACGCGTCCGTCGGGCTCGGTCGGGACGAGCCCGAACGGGCGCGCGTCCTGGACGTGCGTGAGCGCGATCGTGGCGGTCGCGCCCCGGTCGCGATGGAACCCGAGCATCGCCGTGAGGTCCAGGTCGGTGAGGATGTCGCCGTTCAGCGCGAAGAACGGCTCGTCGTCGTCGAGCTCCGCGAGCGCGTTCACGATCGCGCCCCCGGTGCCGAGCGGCTCCTCCTCGGTGATCCAGGTGATGCGGGGGTCGCCGTGCCGCGCCTCGATGAACGCGTGGAACACCGTCTCGAGGTACGAGCTCGAGAGCACGACCTCGTGAACGCCGTGGCGGGCGAGGTGGTCGAGCACGTGATCCAGGCTCGGGCGGTCCATCAGCGGCAGGAGCGGCTTCGGCATCGTCTCGGTGAGCGGGCGAAGGCGCGTGCCCTCGCCGCCGACGAGCACGACCGCCTTCATCGGGCCCTGCCCCGCAGGCGGTCCCAGACCGACTCGAGCTCGGCGCGGACGCGGAGCGCGGCCCTCGCCAGGGGCAGCAGCCCCCGGCGCCAGCCGTTCGCGTGGTGCTTCTCGAAGTAGCGATACACGCTCTGCGAGTGGATGAGGTGCATCCGCCGCGAGCGGCCGGTCGAGACGCCCTGCTCGTGCACGACCTCGAGCTCCGGCGTGAAGACGATCGCCCAGCCGGCCTCGCGCAGGCGCTTGAACAGGTCGACCTCCTCCGCGTAGAGGAAGAACCGCTCGTCGAGCAGCCCGACCTCGTCGAGCGCATCGCGCCGCAGCAGGAACGCCGCGCCCGAGATCCAGTCGACCTGGCGCTCGCTCCTTCGGTCCCAGTCGGCCATGCGGTACGACCGGGACCAGCGGTTGTCCGGCCGAACGGTGCCCAGGAACGCGTGCCCCACCGCCGTGCCGATCGGCGGCACGGTGCGGCCGCTCGGATAGACCGTGCCGTCCGAGTTGCGGATCATCGGCCCGATCGCCCCGGCGCGCGGGCGCTCGTCCGCGAGCTTCACCAGGCCGGCGAGCGTCCCCTCCCAGATCTCGGCGTCCGGGTTCAGGACCAGGACGTATGGGGCGGTCGTCGCGCGGATGCCGACGTTCACGCCGGCTGCGAAGCCGCGGTTCTCGCCGGTCTGGATCAGCTCGATCTGCGGGAAGTCCTCCTTCGCCGATACGGCGCTCCAGTCCCTGGAGGCGTTGTCGACGACGACGACCTCGAGCTCGGCGCCGCCCGCGCGCTCGAACACCGAGCGCAGGCAGGCCGTCAGGAACTCGCCCGCGTTGTAGTCGACGACGACGACGGCCAGGTCCTGTCACGCGTGCGGCGTCCGCGAGATCAGGAAGATGCCGATCGCGATGAACGCGACCCCGCCCCACCGCAGCGGCGGCACGGCCTCGTCCAGCACGAACGCGTCGAACAGCAGGATGAGGATGTACGTGAGCGCCGCGAACGGATAGGCGAACGAGAGCGACGCTCGCGAGAGCACCACGAGCCACACGAGCGCCGAGAGCCCGAACAGCAGCAGCCCGCCCCACACGAACGGCTGCACGACGATCGTGCGCATCGACGCGCCGTCCAGGCCGAACTTGGCCGGCGCGAGGTGGTCGTTCACGTGGTTCATCCCCGTCTTCAGCAGCAGCTGCGCGACGGCCGCGAGGCCGACCGACAGCAGGATCATCGCGATGAGCATCGTGGGTGGTCCTTTCCGGGTCCGTGGCTTCGGGTCCTCGACGGTGGGGGCGCTCACAGGTCCTCGACCTCGATGCGGACGGGGACCTCGACGCGCTCCTGCACGCGCGGCGCGTCGATGACCTCGAACAGGTAGCGCTGGGTCTGCACGTGGTACAGGTTCCCCGTCCGGCGCGAGCTCAACCCGACCGTGACCCAGTACTTGCCGGGGTTGTACGGGAAGCCCTCGATCAGGAAGCGGATGCGCTTCCTGCCCTCGAACGGTTCGACCGGCACGCCGGCGGTCGAGGTCCGTGCCTCGAGCACCGGGTGGTTCGTCGCGCCGTCCAGGACCTGGACGTCGGCGTCGAGGTCCTCGACCGGCCGGCTCGCGCGGACGTCGACGACGATCGTGACCGGGTCGTCGCGCAGCACGTGGCCCTCGGTGCGACCGTCGGCGCGGACGATCTGGACCTCGGCGATCTCCGCCTCGCGCGTGCCCTCCTCGGGGATGAAGCTCTCGTCGATCTGGCCGAGGAGCACGTAGCGCATCTCGCGCACGACGTCGTCCGGCGCGCCGAGCGCGTGGATCTTGCCGTGGTGGAGCATCACGGCCCGGTCGCAGATCGCGCGCACCGTGTCGAGCGCGTGGGTCACGAGCACGATCGTCCGACCCTCGCGCTGGAACGTCCGGACGCGGTCGATGCACTTGGCCTGGAACGCCTCGTCGCCGACCGCGAGGACCTCGTCGACGAGCAGGACCTCGGGATCGACGTGCACGGCGACCGCGAACCCCAGGCGCACGAGCATGCCGCTCGAGTAGAACTTCACCTGGCTCTCCATGAAGTCGCCGATCTCGGCGAACGCGACGATGTCGTCGTACGCGCGGTCGGTCTGCTTGCGCGACAGGCCGAGGAACGAGGCGTTCAGGTACACGTTCTCGCGCCCGCTGAGCTCGGGGTGGAACCCGGCGCCGAGCTCGAGGAGCGCGGCGAGGCGCCCCCGCTGGGTGACCGAGCCCGAGGTCGGCCGCAGGATCCCCGCGATGCACTTCAGCAGCGTGGTCTTGCCCGAGCCGTTGTGGCCGATCAGACCGAAGGTCGAGCCACCGGCGACGTCGACCGAGATGTCCTGCAACGCCCAGAAGTCCTCGGCTCGCGAGTGCGACGTCAGCAGCCGCTGCTTCACCGAGGTGGGCTTCTCGCGGAACACGCGGAAGCGCTTCGAGAGGTCGCGGACCTCGATCGCGCCGGTCACAGCTCCTCCGCGAAGTCACCGGAACGGGAGAAGAAGTAGCCCCACGCGAACCGCAGCCCGACCAGCGATGCCACGAGCGTGAGCGCCAGGACCCCGACCACCCACGCGAGGCTCACGTCGAACAGGACGGGCGAGCTCTGCTCGACCGGCTGCACCACCGCGTACAGGGCGCGGTGGAAGCCCTCGACGACGCCGGTCACCGGGTTCAACAGGTAGAAGGTGAAGCGCGGGATGCCGAGCCACTCGCCGCCCTCGGCGAGCCGCTGCGCCTGGTAGCCCGCGTACACGAGCGGCGTGGCCCAGAACCAGACGATGAGCCCGATGTTGAGCAGGTGGCCGACGTCCCGATACCGCACGTTCAGCGCCGCGAGCCACAGCGCGAGCGCGACCGACAGGACGAGGATCGTGACGAAGGCGAGCGGCCACAGCGCGAGCTCGGGAACGTGGAGGCCGTAGAACAGCAGGATGTAGACGAACAGGACGACGGATTGCAGCACGAAGTCGACGAGCGCGACCCCGACCGCCGAGAGCGGCAGGATCTCGTGCGGGAAGGCGACCTTCTTCACGAGGTTCGAGTTGTCGAGCACCGACTGGGCCCCGCTCGTCAGCGAGGTGCTGAACAGGTTCCAGGCCAGCAGGCCCGAGAGCAGGTACACGGGGAAGTCGGGGATCCCCGCGCCGAGCACCTTCGCCACGAAGGCGAACACCCCCAGGTACACGAGCGGGTTCAGGAGCGACCACACCGCACCCAGCACCGACGCCGTGTACTTGACCTTCAGCTCCTTGCGGACCAGGTTCAGCAAGATCTCGCGGTTCGCGAGGAGGACACGCAGGCGCCGGCCGACGCGCAGGCGCGGCGGCTCGGACGTTCGCTCGACGGTTCCGGAGGTGGCGGTCATCCCAGGTCAGCGGCAGTGCTGCCGCTCGCGGCCGAGTCTAGCAACGGGCTGCGGCCGACCTGTGGAGATCGCGTGGCGAGGGTGGGATTCAGCGGGCTCGATGCGCCGCTTCGGCGCCAGGGGCGTCTGCCGAGCCCTCGATCGGGGTCAGCATCAGGTACGACCCGTCTGCGGCCACCTCATCGATCACGGCTTTGCACTCTGTGCCTTCACCGTCGATGGCGATGACCACGGTCCCGGGAGCGAATGGCCCGGTCTCGCCCACGGGGACGAGTGCCGGGATCCGGCCGTCCTTCTCGACCATGTTGAAGTCCACGATCAGCACCATCTCGTTCATGAGTCTAGCCACGAGGCCGCGGATTCGGGATATCCGGATGGAAGGCTCGAGCCAGCCGCCACAGCTCCTCGTCCGTCGGAGACCCTTCGAACCTCACCGAGAGATGCGGGCGGGGACCCGAGCGGTAGGGCTCGAGCCCAAGGGCTCTGAGGCGACCGACAGAGCTCACGCGGATGCGCGAGTTCCGCAAGCGCGCCTGCAAGCAGATCTCCTTGACGGTCATGCCGTTCTCACCCCAGAACGAGAGGCCCTTGAATCCCAGACGGGCTCGGCAAGCCTCGAGTGACTGCCGGAGTGCCAACACGCCCATCAGGCCGCCGCGAACCACGACGCAATCGTCCACGAGTGGTGCCTCTGACACGGCCGGACCCTACGGCGAGGGGACGACACGACAGCCACGTCAGCCCTCGAGCCCTCGGCGGCCCCCGAGAACACCCTTGATGGTGGCGACACCGATATCAGCGTGCCGGCGGTCGGCGGAGGTCACCGGAGCGGGAGGCTCGTCCCGTCCTCTGCTTCCGCCCGGGAGCGCCGGATGGACGCCAGAAGCCCTGGTTCTTGGAGCACTTCGATGGTCTCCTCCAGGGACCCGAGCTCCTCCGCACTGAGGAGAACCGCGGCAGTCCGGCCGTCGCGGGTGATGACGATCCGTTCGCGCTCCTCCGCGATCCTCTCGATGAGCTCTACCAGGCGGGCCTTGGCCTCAGCGATCGGGATGGTCTCCGGCATCACGCGGCAACGCTAGTCAAACAGGGTGCGGACGACGAACTCGTCGAGGGCTCGGGCGTACGAAGCCCCGTAGCCGCGGTCGAGGTCGGCCTCGGTGACGCCGAGGTCCACGAGCGCGCCGCCCCACCGGGCCAGGGCCCGGCGCGTGGGGTCCTGCAGGAGGGCGAGCGTGCCGTCGATCGCCTCCGCGTATGCGTGGGCCGTGGCCTCCGAGGTCGCGAGCTCGGCCATGTGCGCTCGGGCGGCCTCGCCGATGCGCCGGCGCAGGTCGCCGTCCCCGAGCAGCCGGCCGATCGCGGCGGCGAGCTCCTCGGGCTCGACCCGGCCGGGCGAGACGTGGACGACGCGATCCCCCGGGATGTCGAGGTAGGTGCCGGTGCCGGAGACGATCGTGGCTCGGCCGCACTGCATCGCGCGGGCGAGCGAGCCACTCACCTCGCCGCGGTGCGGGAACCGCAGGTCCACGGCGACGTCGGCGGCGCAGAGCCAGCCGAGGAAGTCCTCGTCGGTCACGTCCGCGTGCACGCTCGCCCGCCAGCCGAGCCCGCTCCCCCGCACGACCGCGTCGAGGTCGTAGCCCTCGATCCTGCGGCCGACGAGCGCGAGGTGGACGTCCTCGGGGAGCCGACCCACGGCCGCGAGCACACGGTCGATCAGCTTCGCCCCGTTCTGGTCGCCGGCGACGACGACGAGCGCGCGCATGTCCATCGACTCGAGCGGTGCGCGGAGGACCGCGCGCCGGCGCTCGGCGGCTCGAACCGCCTCCGAGGTCTCCACGACCGGGTGCGGCGCGACGTACACGGGCGTGCGGCAGCCGAAGGCGCGCAGGTAGCGCTCGACGAACGGTGAGTGGACGACGATGCCGCGGGCCCGGCGGGCCGCATGGGCGACGAACGGGACCCGCAGCGGCTCGTTGCGCTCGGCGTCCTCGAAGCCCGCGAGCTTCGGGGCGTTCAGCAGGCCCTCGCGCATCGCCTGGTGGCCGAGCGGATCGCCGGCCGCGACCATCCCCCGCACGAAGTCGTCGAGCGCCAGGTCGTGGATCACGATGAGCCCCGGCGTCTGGATGGCGTGGCGGTAGATGTCGCGGTGGAACTCGACGTTGTTGCCGAGGTGGTAGACGCCCATCGTGTGCCACGGGATGGTGCCCTCGTGCTTTGGCTCGAGCGGCCAGATCGGCTGGAACCGGTTCGCCGTGTAGCCGATCCGGTCCAGGCCCTCGAGCACGGCCTTCGAGTACGTCGCGATGCCGGTCTCCGCGGGTGGCATCGGAGACAGGTACGCGATCCGCGGATCCATCTTGTAGTCCCAGCGGAAGATGCGACGGGCGGCGCCGACGACGGGGTTGCCCATCAGCCGCTCACTCCGTGAGGCGGGCGACGACCTCGGGCCAGCCGGGGACGCGTTCGCGCATGACGGTGTGTCCGGCGGTGCCCAGACGCTTGGCGAGGGCGCGATCCACGTAGAGGCGATCGAACGCCTGGGCGATGGCCTTCGGCTCGGGCGGGGTGATGAGGCCGGTCTCGCCCTCGACGACGAACTCGAGCGGGCCGCCGGCGTCGGTGAGCGTGACGACCGGCCGGTGCGCCGCGAAGCCCTCGAGCGTGACGTACCCGTAGTCCTCGTCGAACGGCCCGTAGTAGACGCCGAGCGCGCCGAGGAACAGCTCGTACAGGCGCTCGTCCGGCACGCGCCCCACCACCTCGACCTTGCCGCCGAGGCCGAGCTTGCCGATCTGCTCTCGGATCGCCGGCTCGTCGGGGCCGCCGCCCGCGAGGATCAGCCGCACCGGCGTCTTCACGTGCTGCATGGCCTCGACGACGAGCGGCTGACGCTTCAGCGCCTCCAGGCGGCTCGGGTAGAAGATCGCGTCGCCGTACGGACCGGGCTCGCGGTCCTTCAGCGCCTCGACGACCGGCGAGGGGTGGTACAGCGGCTCGCTCGACAGGCGGAGCGTGGTCCACAGGCGCTCCTGCACGTTCTTCGAGTTCGTGAAGATGCGCTTGGCCTCGCCGAGCGCGATCCGGTCCGACTGCCAGATCATGTCGCGGACCGCGGGTCCCTCGTCCTGCTTCGAGAGGTCGGCGAACTCCGGGTGGTCCCACAGCTCGTACGCGCTGCGGTGCTGGTGGATGAGCCACACGACCTTGCGCTCGTGCGGCACGAGGTAGGCCGGGAACTTGAGCGCGATGACCATGTCGATCGGCAGGCCGTTGGACTCGGCCAGGTCGAGCGAGCGCCACACGGCCATCTGGTGCACGAGCTCGGTCGCCGGGTACCACTTGCCGGCGACGACGACCTCCTCGGCCTCGTGGCCTGCCGCCTTCAGCGCCGCGACGAGGGCTTCCGTGTGCGTCTCGGCCCCGCCGCGCGTGAACGGCGTCTGGGGGTGAGCGACCGCGATCCTCACTCGCCGTCGCCCGCCTTCGCGCGCAGGCGCGCGACCTCGGCCTCGAGCTCGGCGACGCGGTCCGCGAGCGCCGCGTTCAGCTCGCCCAGGTCGCCGAGGAGCCGGTCGTACCGCCACGAGATCGGCCGGAACAGGCGGAACAGACGCACCTTGAGTCGCCGCCGGTACCGGCGTCGCGAGGCCAGGTTCGGCTCCCCGCGAGGGATGACCTGCTTCTCGTCGTCGCGCATCAGCAGCGCGAAGTCGTGGAGCGCATCCCGCACGGCCGCTGTGTCCATCCTCGAGCGCGGCGTGGCCTCCTCGGCCCAGTACATCTCCCGCGCGAGTTCGTCCCGAGTCTCGTTCTCGCTGCTCATCGGTAGTGGGAGGGTAGCACCGAGGTTGGGAGCCTTCGCCGCAGCGGTTGGTCACCCGGAAGTGCCATGCTTCGACCCGGGATGCGAGGGGACCTCGATGAGGCGATCCGGGCCGCGGCCTTTGCCTATCTGGATGCACTCTCCTCGAGGCACGGCGACCGGCTCTCCTATCGTGATCTCGAGGCCTTTGAGTTCGAGGGGCGAAGGATCTCTCTCATTCAGCGCATGCGCGGCATCCGAGTCGTATCTGGGCTGCCGGCCGCGCTGAGCATCCTCACGACGTATCGCACTCGGCCCGAAGACCGTCCATATGAGGACGCCGAGGGACCGGACGGGTATCTGCGGTACAAGTGGCGGGGTTCCGATCCGGACAACTACGACAACGTCGCTCTCCGTAACGCAATGCAGTTCGGGAAGCCGCTCGTCTGGTTCTTTGGGGTGGCTCCCGGCATGTACATCCCCGTCTACCCGGTGTGGCTCGTGGGCGAGGAATCAAGCGAGCACCAGTTTGTTGTCGCGGCGGACGCGGAGATGAAGGGACAGTGGCTGAACCCCGACATCAGTCATCCAGTCGACATCGCACTCCGCCGACAGTACGCGCATGCAACGGTGAAGCAGCGCCTTCACCAGCGTGTGTTTCGCGAGCGAGTTCTCATCGCGTATCGGTCGCAGTGCACGCTGTGTCAACTCCGACACCCCGAGCTCCTTGACGCAGCGCACATCAAAGAGGACGCCGAGGGTGGCGAGCCGGTCGTGACGAACGGACTCGCGATGTGCGCAATCCACCACAGGGCGTTCGATGCGAACGTGCTTGGAGTGCGGCCGGACTACGTTGTGGAGGTTCGGCGAGACATTCGTGAGGAACGGGACGGCCCAACCTTGCTGCATACCCTTCAGGGTGTGCACCACCAATCGCTTACGCTCCCGAAGAGCCGAGGGGCTTGGCCGAGCACCGACCTCCTAGAGGAGCGCTTCGAGCGCTTCCGAGCTGCGGGTTGATGCTTCCAACCTCATCGCTCGGCCAGAAGAGCGAAGGCGCCCCAAAGACACGTACCGAGGCCGCGGTTCAGCGCCAGGTGTACCTGATCGGATTCGCCGAGCCCCTCTTCCGGTACTCGTCGGGAACCTGCTTCCCGACATACAAGTTGCGCATTCGCGGCGGCGCCTCCTCTCCGATGAACCCGAAGCGACCGGGGACATCCTCACGCCCGGGGAAGTTCGCACCCGTAGCAGGCAGCCACGTCCTGGCGACGAAGGCGCCTCTGATCAACCCTTGAACCGTCGCGAGGATCACCTCCGCCTGCTTCGCCTTCGAGGGCGCCACCTTCCATGCGTAGCTGGTGGCTTCGTAGAGGGAGGTCGCTGCCGCCGACCGATTAACGCTGATGAGCATCGCCTTGTGTCGGAACACCGCCGGCTCAGCCGCATAGCGTTCGATGATCTCCCTGGCGTGCATGGCCCCGAAGTCAGACCCGAAGGGTGGCGCGATGTTCGTAAGGCCCGGATAGGCATCGATCAAGGCCGCCTCGACTTCGAAGGCCGTTCTGTCGTCCATCCCGTGGCGGTGAATGACATGGGCGACCTCGAACCCAGCGAGCCGAATATCGCGGATTCGCTTCAGCTTGTTGCTGGGATCGTCTTCGACCTGCTCTCGGACGTGCGCAAAGACGCGATTGCCGCTTCCCTTGCCGACGTAGAACGTCTCGCCGTTGCGCGGATCAATGAGTCGATAGACGTACGTCTTGAGCTTCTCGGCGACACCGGGCGGGAACGCGTTGAGGCTGTCGCTCACTCTTCTACCGTCGCCATCGCGCCTCTCACATGGCGCCTCCGTCCGGAACAGGGCAGATGATCCACCAGCGAGGAGAGCAGATCAAGCCCAGCGAGAAGAGCAGCAGTCTGACTCTAGCCGGATGGTCGACGGATCATGATCGACGGCCTCAGGCTGTTGGACGAACCTTCCCGGGGTTGGGGGATCTCGCAACTTCAACTGACCCGACGGAGCGCGGTCAGATACGGCTTGAGCGACTCCAGCGGAAGGCGAGGGCCCGCTCGTGACCGGGCCCTCTCAGCTGTATGCCCTAGAAGCCTGTTACTCGCTTCACCCGGAAGACGCCCGCGCTCCCCAACACGCCACGACGTTCGAATTCGACTTGTCCCGGCCCATCCACAGCGATCCTCTTCGGGACCCGACGCCGTAGCCAGTCGGCCGCTTCCTGCTCGTCTGCGGCGATGAGTTCCATCTTCATCGTGGGGTAGCTCCCGACCGACCAGCTGACGCCGAGCCAGACAGGACATGCCCTCCAAGAGCCTGGGAACACCGTCTGGATGAGGTGCAGCGCCCTCGCTCTCGGGGAGTACTCGGCAGGCTCACGGGGTAGCCGAGAGCATCGAGCACCAGCGCCGCGCCTCGCGGATTGCGGTGTCTCGGTCATGGACGTAGACCTCTGGCGGGAGCCACACTCGGAGGCCACGCGTGATGATGAGCACCCAACAACGGTTCAACCAAGCCTCCCCAGCGTCGTTTGCCCGCTAGAGGACCGATCTCCGCAGCGCTCGTCTGTGACATCCCTCACACCGGAGCAGCCGGGATTCAAGGGATCCTGATCTGACGATCTGACGCGGGATCGCTAGCCTCCCGCCGGTGTGGGGAATCGCACAGACCCCGACAGGGGAGCCGCGGTACACAACGGCCGTGACCTCTCTCCAACAAGACGCTGGGTGATCCTCGTGACGGACGGGATGTCCATGGCCTACCCAGCCGAGGTCTACTCGGACGAGCGAGTCGCGGAGCGTGAAGCCGAGCGATGGGCCTGGGTCCTATCGAACGGGAGGCAGGTGTCCGTCGACCGTCCATTCCCGGGACGCTGGGAAGTCGGCGGAACTTGGGTTCGTCTCGTTGAAGCTGACATCTACGCCGTGTCGCCGGAGATCTGGGTCGGGACCCACTGGACGCGGGACGGGTACCCGGAGCCCGAGGCCGCGCTCTTCGCGGATCGCGCCGAGGCAAGGACCTGGGCGACTACCCCTCCGGCACAGAGTGTGTTGTCCCGCGTGCACTCGACACCGTGGCTCGTCGCCGCGACGTTCACGGTCCGTGGTGATGAGGAGGACTCGATCGTGCAGCTGGCGAAGGTGGTGAGCTAGTGCCGGTCTTCCGAGTCCTCGCGTCCCGCGTCGAGTTCTACGCCATCGAGGCCTTCTTCCGAGCCGCGAGTCGTGACGATGCCGAATCGGCCTTCTACGCCGCGCTCGAGGCAGGTGCCGGGGCACTCGACTGGCAGCACGACTACGACGGGTCCGACACCGAGATCGACAGCGTCGAGGACGTGACCGAAAGCCATGACCCCTCCCCGTCCGGGATGGATCGCCGGGTGTGCCGACTCTGCGGACGGACGGTCAGGTGGACCGGCGTACCGGCAGAGGAGTCACCGACCGGACAAACGATTCCGGGACCATGGATCCACGTCGAGAACACGCCGCTCGACGAAGGGGTTGGACTCTAGCCCGGCGGTTCAATGATTGGCAGGTGACTGTCGTCGCCGAAGAGAACGACCCACCCGGCTCCTGCACCACCAACGGTGGAGAGGTCGCTGAGGAAGTTGACCTGATACTGCACACGCCGGCTGCGCGTCCTGCGCTGCACCTCCTCGAGCGTGAGGAGCACGGCGAACGGCCGCCCATACTCATTCACACTGCTCAACACGACGAACGCGAAGAGGTAGCGGTCGCCCAGCGTGCGAGCCATCTCGTACTCGCGCTCGGTGGCACCGAAGAAGAAGCCGTGGAGGAATTCGTTCTGAATGGACTTCCGCGTCGTCTTCATCTCGATGAGCGTGAGTGTCGGGAACGCCGAATCGACGTTGTCGAGCGTGACGGGGGCGGCCGGCTCCGGCGTCATCACCGCATCGAAGGACTGCGTTCCGAACGCGCCCGGCTTCCCGATCAGTTGGAGAATTCGCCGCTTCGTCAGCAGGTCGACGACCTGGAAGCGCTGGTCAGTCAGGAGGAGGCCTATGCCTTCCTTCTGAACGCCTTGATTCGCGAGGCTCTTCGTGAACTTGGAGGTCACAGTCGCTCCGCTGCATGATCTGCCGCGAAGCGGCCGCGATCAACTTCCGAAGGTTGGGGACCGCGTAGCTCCAACGATCAGCCCCGCCAGCAGCGCCACCCTCGACGGGACCGAGTCGAGGTCGATCCACTCCTTGTCGGAGTGGTCGTCGCCGCCGATCGGGCCGAGGCCGTCGAGGACCGGGATGCCGAGGGCGGCGATGGTGTTCGCGTCGGAGGCGCCGCCGGTCGCCGAGTCGCGGAGCTCGAACCGGAGCTCGGCGGCCACCTCACGGGCGAGGGCGACCAGGCGCTCGATCTCGGGCGTGCGCTCCATCGGTGGGTGCTCACGGGTGAGGGCGACCTCGGCGTCGACGCCGTCGGCCCACGGCTCGGCGACGCGGTCGCGGACCTTCGCCTCGACGGCGTCCTGGGCGGCCAGGGTGCTCGCGCGGATGTCGAGCTCCATCTCCGCGAGCTCGGGGACGACGTTCGGGCGGGTCCCACCCCGGACCACGCCGACGTTCACGGCGGTGCCGACCTCGGGATGGCTGAGCGCCTGCAGTGCGAGCAGCAACCTCGCCGCGGCGACGAGCGCGTGACGGCCTCGCTCGGGCTCGACGCCGGCGTGCGCGGCTCGGCCGGTCAGCCGCACCACACCCGTCGTGATCCCCTTCCGAGCCGAGACGATCGAGCCGTCCTCGCGGGCGGCCTCGAGCACGAACGCGACGTCGTGCCGGGTCGCCTCCCTCTCGATCAGCGGCGTCGAGCCCGGCGAGCCGATCTCCTCGTCGGGGTTCACGACGAACGTGAGCTCCTCGAACCCGTCGAACCCCGTCGCGCGCAGCGCGCGCACGGCGGCCAGGCCGACGAGCAGGCCGCCCTTCATGTCGCACACGCCCGGTCCGTGAGCGCGGCCGCCCTCGACGCGCATGGGGCGCTCGGCCGCGACGCCGTCGTCGAACACGGTGTCGGTGTGGCCGACGAGCAGCACCTTGGGGCCGCCGCTCCCGCGCAGCCGGGCGACGAGCAGGTCGCCGAGCTCGGTCCCATCCTCGAGCGGGCCGCACGCGGATCGCTCGACCGTCCAACCGTCCTCGTGCAGCCACCGCTCCATCACGTCCGCGGCGGCGTTCACGCCGATGGGGCTGTACGAGCCCGAGTCGGTCGCGACGAGCGTGCGCGAGGTCCTCGAGCCATCGGTCCATCGACGCGCGGACCGACGCCTCGAGCGCGCGGAGGTCGAGGGCGTCGGCGTCAGCTCGGGCGGGCACGGGCCTTCCTCGCGGCGGGCGAGGGCACCGAGGTCGGGTCGGCCTGGGCCGTCTCGACGGCCTCGACGCGCCGGCGTCCGCGCTCGCCGAGCCTCGCGACCACACCCGCGAGGACGGCCTCGGTGAGCGCGAAGCCGCCGAGCATCGAGTCGAACGGCGAGGGCGTGTCGGGGTACGCGGTGAGGACGTGGTGGGCGACCTCGGCGACGGGCGAGAGCCAGGGGTCGGTGATGACGATCATCGTCGCCCCGCGCGCGGCGGCCGCGCGGCCGAACACGACGGTGTCCTCCTGGTACCGGCGGAAGTCGAAGACGCACACGACGTCGCCGCGGCCGATGTCGACGAGCACCTGCGTCCGCGGGTCGAACGTGGCACCGACGAGCACGCAGCCCGGGCGCAGCATCTTCAGCTGTCCATACAGGTAGTGCGCGAGGAGCTGGCTGAACCGGCCGCCGGTGAGGAACACCCGTCGCCGCTCGTCCGAGAGCAGGCGCACGACCGCCTGGAACTCGGACGCCGGGATCGAGTGGAAGGTCTTGTCGAGCGCGCGCTTGAACGTCCGCAGGCTCTCGCCGAGGATCTCGCCCTTCGCGCTTCGGGCCTGCGTCGGGTACAGGGACAGCGGGGAGGTCATCCGCGCCTGGACCTCCTCCCGAAGGGCCTTCTGGAAGTCCGGGAAGCCGTCGAAGCCGAGCTTGCGGACGAACCGCAGCACCGTGGGGGCCGCCACCCCGGCCTGCGTCGCGAGCTGGCTCAGGCTCTCGAGCCCCGCGACGGGGTATGCCGCGAGGAGCGCTCGGGCGACGCGGCGCTCGGCCGGCGTCACCGAGCCCATCCGGTCGCGCGTGAGCTCGCTGATGGGGATCGGCTCGTTCTTCGCGGTCGTCTTCGCCACCGTTCTCCCCCGCGGAAACCGTTAGTTACGAGTCTTACATCCTCGCGGCCTGCGGGGTCAACCGTAACGCGCTTGACAGGGCCTGCGGGAGGGGCGTAGAAGTCCCGATAGACCGCGCTGCCGCGGGGGCGGCGCCCGATCGACCCGGGAGGGCTCGATGTCGCGGAAGAGTTTCGTCCTGCCCCTCGTGCTGGCGCTCGCGGCGACGACCGCCGCCTGCGCGGGGGACGAGGGGGACGACGGTGGGGGTGAAGGCGGCGGGACGATCGTGATCGGCTTCCCGGCCGACCTCAGCTCCACCTACTCGTACTACGACGTGCCGATGCGCGACGGCGCGCAGTTCGCCATCGACGAGATCAACGCCGCCGGCGGCGTCCTCGGCCGTCAGCTCGAGCTGAAGGTCATCGACCAGCGCAACGACGTGACCGAGACGACGAAGGCCACCCAGCGGCTGATCGGCGAGGGCGTCGTGTACCTGATCGGCACGACGGGCGACGCGGCGGTCGCCGAGGGCACGCTCGCGTGCGAGGAGGGGATCCCGGTCTCGACCGGCGACGGCACGGCGCCGACGCTCGTCGGCGACATGGGCGAGTGCGCCTTCCAGCTGGTGATGAGCGACAACGTCCAGGGCGCCGTGCTGGGCGAGTACGCGGTCGAGCACGGCTACCAGAGCGCGTACCTGCTCCGCTCCCCCGACTACCCGTACACCGCCAACCTGCCGACGTACTTCGGGGAGACCTACGAGCTGGGCGGCGGCACGGTCGTCGGCGAAGACTCGTACGTGATCGGGGCCGGCGACTTCTCGGCCGTCGTGACGAAGCTGCAGAACGCCGACCCGCAGCCCGACGTGATCTTCACGCCGATGTTCCCGCCGGACACGCAGGTGTTCATGCGGCAGCTCCGCCAGGCCGGCGTGACGTTGCCGGTCCTTTCCACCGACGGCAACTACGACGAGTCGCTGAAGGAGGCCGGCGCCGAGGCGCTCGACGGCATGGTCTTCACGGCATCCGGCTGTCCGCCGGAGCCCGAGACGCCGCTCCAAGGCTTCTACGACGCGTACCGCGAGGCGACCGGCGAGGACCCCGTCTCGATCGTGACCGCGCTCGGCTACGACGAGATCTACGCGCTGAAGAGCGTCATCGAGGCGGCCGACAGCGCCGACCCGGCGGACATCATCCAGGGGCTCTCGTCGCTCAACTACGAGGGCGTGACCGGCCCCATCACGATGGACCCCGAGACCCGTCGGTCCGAGAAGCCGGCATGGATCATCGACGTGGTCAGTACGGACTTCACGTGCGGAGGCAGCGCGTACCCGAGCCACGTGCCCACCGTCGGCTAGATGCAGGGAGCGCCCTTCCTCGAGGTCGACGACCTCTCGGTGGCGTACGGCGCGATCCGGGCGCTCCGAGGCGTGTCGCTGCGCGTCGAGGAGGGTGAGATCGTCGCGGTCCTCGGCCCGAACGGTGCCGGCAAGACGACCCTGTTGCGGTCGATCACCGGCGCCGTTCGGGTCCAGGGCGGCAAGATCGCGTTCCGCGGCGACCAGATCGTCGGCTCGTCCCCGGAGGCGCTCGTCCGCAAGGGGATCTCGCTCGTCCCCGAGGGCCGGCACGTGTTCCCCCGCATGACGGTGCAGGAGAACCTGCTCGTCGGGGCGATCTCGCGACGCGACGCCGCCGCGATCCGGAAGGACCTGGACGAGGTGCTCGAGCTCTTCCCGATCCTCGCCGAGCGGAGCGCCCAGACGGCCGGCACGCTGTCCGGCGGCGAGCAGCAGCAGCTCGTCGTCGCCCGGTCGTTGATGTCGCGACCCACGCTCATGCTGCTCGACGAGCCGTCGCTCGGGCTCGCGCCGATCGTGGTCGAGCAGATCATGCGTCTGCTCGCGCAGCTGCGGGACCGGGGGGTGACGATCCTGCTCGTCGAGCAGAACGTGCATCGGGCGCTCGAGATCGCGGATCGGGGCTACGTGCTGGCGGTGGGTCAGATCGCGCTCTCGGGATCGGCGAGGGAGCTCTCCGAGACCGGCTCGATCGAGCGCGCGTACCTGGGATTCGCATCGGCGGGAGGGACCGGCTAGGAAGGGGGGCCGATGTCCACACGCGAGCTGATCCAGCAACTGGTGAACGCCCTCAGTCTGGGGAGCATCTACGCGCTGCTCGCGCTCGGCCTGTCGGTCGTCTACGGCGTGATGGGGCTGCTGAACTTCGCGTTCGGCGAGCTCGTCACGATCACCGGCTACGCGATGTACATCGCGTCGGGCCGAACATCCTTCCTGCTGATGGCGCTCGTCGGCATCGTGTGCTCGGTCGCCGCCTCGATGGGGATGGAGCTGGTCGCGTTCCGCCCGCTCCGGCGCGCGAGCTTCCTCACGCTGCTGTTCACCTCGTTCGCCGTGTCCCAGATCATCCAGAACCTCTTCCGCCAGATCGTCTCGCCGCGACCCAAGGGTGTGCCGATCCCCGACCTGTTCAACGACGCGATCCGGCTGGGCTCGATCCGCATCGGCGTGCTCCCGCTGATCACGGCGGCGGTCGGCTTCACCTGCCTGATCGTGCTCACCCTGTTCCTGCGACGGTCGCGCTCGGGCCTGGCGATGCGAGCGGCGGCGCAGGACTTCCCCACCGCGCGACTCATGGGGATCCGCGCGAACCGGGTGACGTCGCTCGCGTTCGCGATCTCTGGGCTGCTCGCCGGCATCGCGGGCGTCCTGTGGGTCGCCCGCCTGACGTCGGTCAGCCCGTCGATGGGATTCACGCCGATCCTGCAGGCGTTCATCGCCTCGGTGATCGGCGGTCTCGGGAGCCTCTCGGGCGCGGTGGTCGGCGGCTTCTTCCTCGGCACGCTCGAGGTGTTCCTCCAGGCGACGCTGCCGAGCGGGCTGCTGCCGTTCGCGCAGGCGCTCGCGCTGCTCGCGATCGTCGCCATCCTGTACGTGCGTCCGCAGGGGCTGCTCGGGCGGCCGGCCGAAGTGATCTGAGCGATGGCGAGGCTGTTCCCCCCCGGCCGGTTCAGAGCCTCGATCATCGGATGGGCGGTGCTGGCCGTTCCGCTCCTGACCGTGGGGGTGCTCGTCCGCTCCTCGGGCTCGTCGCTGGCCGAGACCACGCTCATCAGCTTCTACCTGGATGCGATCCTCGTGCTGGGGTTCCAGGTGTTCATCGGCGACACGGGGATCATCTCGTTCGGGCACGTCGCGTTCATGGGCATCGGCGCGTACACGGCCGCGCTCACCACGATCCCGACGTCGATCAAGCTGACGCAGCTCCCCACGCTCCCCGACTGGCTCGCGAACATGCAGGTGGGCCTGATCGGCTCGGTGTTCCTCGGAGCCGCGTTGGCGGCGGTCGTCGCCGCGATCCTCGGAGGCGCGTTGGTGCGGATGCGCGAGTCCGCGATGGCGATGGGCACGCTCGCGCTCCTGGTCGTCGGCAACAGCGTCCTATCGAACTGGAGCTCCCTCACGCGAGGGACGATCGGCATCTACGGCATCCCGTCGAACACGAGCGCCTGGGTCGCGCTCGCCGGGCTCGTGGTCATCGCGCTCGTCGCCCGCCTCTACCGGTTCTCCAACCCGGGCCTGCACGTCCAGGCCACGCGCGAGGATCCGCTCGCGGCGGCCGCGAGTGGCATCAACGTCCCGGTTGCCCGGTTCGGCGCCTGGGTGCTCTCCGCGGCGATCATGGGTGCCGGCGGTGCGTTGTGGGCACAGGCGTTCGTCGCGTTCGGGCCGGACGAGTTCTTCTTCGACTCGACGTTCGCGCTGCTCGCGATGCTCGTGATCGGCGGACGGGCCTCGGTCACGGGCGCCGTGATGGGGGCCGCGATCGTCACGCTCGTCGAGGACACGCTCGGCCAGATCGAGCAGGGAGGGAGGGTCATCGGCGTCTCGATCCCGCACATCCCCGGACTCGTCCGGTTCTCGATCGCGCTCCTGATCATCCTCACGCTCGTCTTCCGGCCCCAGGGACTGTTCGGCCGGTGGGAGGCCGACGACGCGCTCCGACGGCTGTGGGCGCGGCTCCACCACCGGCGCACCGTCCCCGCCGACCTGCGAGCCGTCATCGGTCGAGGTCCCCGAGGTCGCGGCCGATACCCCACCGAAGCCTGCCGCGCCCGCGGAGCCCGCGTCGAACGGGGACCGGGTGCTCCTCGCGACGGGCATCGTGAAGTCGTTCGAGGGCCTCCACGCGCTCACGGGCGTGGACATCGAGGTCCGGCCCAAGGAGCTCGTCGGCCTGATCGGTCCGAACGGCTCGGGGAAGACCACGCTGCTGAACGTGCTCTCGGGCGTCTACGCGCCGGAGGACGGCACGGTCGCCCTACTCGGACACGACGTCACCGGAGCTCCAGCGCACCGGATCGCGCGCTCGGGCATCGCGCGAACCTTCCAGAGCATCCGACTGTTCCCGGAGCTGACCGTGCTCGAGAACATCGAGGCGGCGGCGCTCGCGTCCGACGGCACGGAGGTCGGTCGGCTCGTCCGCACGATGGGGCTCGAGCCGGTCCTCGGAGAGCTGGCGGGGAACCTCTCCTACGGCGTTCAGCGCCGCGCCGAGATCGCACGCGCCGGCGTGCGGCGGCCCTCGCTGCTGATGCTCGACGAGCCGGCGGCGGGGATGAACGAGGCGGAGTCCGACGATCTCCTCGAGAGCATCCACGCGATCCGCGACCACCTGGGATGCGCGGTGTTGATCGTCGATCACGACCTGCGGCTCATCATGCAGCTGTGCGAGCGCATCCAGGTCCTGAGCGAGGGCCGGACGATCGCGGTCGGCTCGCCGGAGGAGGTCGCGAACGATCCGCAGGTGATCGAGGCGTACCTCGGCAGCCCGAGTGCGCCGGTGACCCCGCCGGCGGCCGAAGGCCCGAGCGGAACGCCACCATCACGAGACGGCATGGAGGGATGAGCGATGCCCGGTGACGAACTCGTCATGTTCCTGCACACCGACCTGTCGGGCCTGAGCCGGGGGCGCGGGTTCCCCGTCGCCGACCTGGACGCCCGGCTGCGGAGCGGGGTGGGGTGGGTCCCGGCGGATCAGGCACTCACGGCCTTCGGCCCGATCGCCGACCCGAACCCGTGGGGACCGATGGGCGACCTCCGGCTCCTGCCGGACCCATCCGCCAAGGTCCGCGTGGACCTGTGGCCGGAGGCGAGCCCGCTGCACTTCTACCTGTGCGACGCGACGCACACCGACGGGTCGCCGTGGGACTCGTGCCCGCGCACGTTCCTGAGGGATGCGCTCGCGCGCCTGGAGTCCGAGGCCGGGCTCCGGGTCGTATCCGGGTTCGAGCAGGAGATCTTCCTGCGGGGCGCGACGCAGGGGCCGGGGTTCACGATGGAGGCGCACCGTGCCGTCGAGCCGTTCGGGCCGCTCGTGATGGCGGGTCTCGCGCAGGCCGCCCAGGAGCCCGAGATGTTCCTGCCCGAGTACGGGCCGGGCCAGTTCGAGATGACGTGCAGCCCCGCCGAGGGGGTCGCGGGCGCCGACCGAGCGTCGATCATCCGCGAGGTGGTCCGCGAGGTCGCGCGCCGGCTCGGATACCGAGCCACCTTCGCCCCGATCGTGGATCCCGCCGGTGTGGGCAACGGGGTCCACATCCACCTGAGCTTCCTGGACGCCGATGGGCGACCGGCGACGTTCGACGCCGCTCGACCGGGCCGCGTGAGCGAGGCCGCCGGCCGGTTCACCGCCGGCGTCCTTCGACACCTCCCCGCACTGTGCGCGATCACCGCGCCGAGCGTGGTCTCGTACCTGCGCCTCACGCCGCATCGGTGGAGCGCAGGCTTCACCGCGTTCGCCGAGCGCAACCGCGAGGCGGCCGTGCGGATCGCGCCGACCGTCGACCTGCCAGGCTCCGATCCCGCCGCCCAGCTGAACCTCGAGTTCCGCGCGGCCGACGCGACGGCGTGCCCGCACCTCGCGCTCGGCGTCCTGGTGCTCGCGGGGCTGCAAGGGATCCGCGAGGGCTACGACGTGCCGGAGCTCGTCCAGCAGGACCCGACCACCCTGTCCGACGACGAGGCACGGCGGCTCGGCGTGCGGCCGCTGCCGTCGTCCCTGCAGGAGGCGCTCGGCGAGCTCGAGAGGGACGAGGTCGTCCGCGGATGGTTCTCGAAGGACCTCTTCGACTGCTACGTCAGCCTGAAGCGCACCGAGATCGGCCTGCTCGAAGGTCTTCCCCCCGAGGAGCAGTGCACGAGGTACGCGGATGTCTACTGAACGTGGAGCCCTCGCCGCGTTCCTCGAGGAGCTCCGACCCATCGACCACCACTGCCACGGGGTCGTGGTCGGGCGACCTCGACCGGCCGGCACTCGAGGCGCTGCTCAACGAGGGCTTCGACCCGCCGCCGGACGGCACGTCGCACCTCGACTCACCGGTCGGCCTCGCCGTCCGGCGGTGGTGCGCACCGGCGCTCGGCCTCGAGCCGCTCTCGAACGCGGAGGCGTACCTGGAGCGCAGGGCCGAGCTCGGCACCGAGGAGGTGTCGCGGCGGCTCCTCGGCGCAGCGAGGCTCAGCCGGCTCATCGTCGAGACCGGGTACCGCAGCTCGGACGTGGTCGGGCCCACGCGCATGGGCGAGCTCGCGGGCACGCCCGTCTCCGAGGTCGTCCGCCTCGAAGCCGTGGCCGAAACGGTCGTCGCCGGTGAACCGCGAGCAGCCGACTACGCCGACGCGTTCCGATCCTCGCTCGAAGCGCGGACCACGGTGGCCGTCGGGCTGAAGACGATCGTCGCGTACCGCGGTGGGTTCGCGTTCGACCCCTCTCCCCCGTCGTCGAGCGAGGTCACGGACGCGGCCGGACGGTGGCTAGCCGATCCGGGTGACCCTGGACCGAGGCTCACCGACCCCGTGCTGCTGCGCTTCGGCATCTGGGCCGGCGCCGAGCTCGCACGAGACGCTGGCCTCCCGCTGCAGATCCACAGCGGGTGGGGGGATCCCGACCTCACGCTGCACCTCGCGAACCCATCCCTGTTGACCGACCTGGTGAAGGCGCTCGGAACGATGGGCGTCCAGGTCGTGTTCCTGCACTGCTATCCCTACCATCGCGAGGCCGCGTACCTGGCCGCCGTGCTCCCGAACGTGTACTTCGACGTCGGCGAGGCCATCACGTACACGGGCGTGGGCTCGCGGAGCCTGCTCGCGGAGTCGCTCGAGCTCGCGCCGTTCACGAAGCAGCTGTACTCCTCCGACGCGTTCGGCGCGCCCGAGCTGTACCTCCTCGGTGCCGCTCAGTTCCGTCGAGGACTCGCGGAGATCCTCGGCGGGTGGGTGGACGACGGCGACTGCTCGCTCGACGACGCCGAGCGCATCGCGAGGCTCATCGCCATCGAGAACGCCACGCGGATCTACCCCCTGGAACGAGGTGGCTGACATGGGCCTGCTCGAGCGCGACGCGCACGCGATCGCCGGTGTCGAGAAGCTCCGGTTCTTCCCGCTCACGGTGGTCGGGGGCGAGGGCTCGTACCTGATCGCCGAGGACGGGCGGAGGCTGCTCGACCTCTCCGCGTCGTGGGGAGCGGCGAGCCTGGGCTACGGCCACCCCGCGATCGTCGAGGCCGTCACGCGGGCGACCGGCTCGATGGCCGCCGCGAGCATCCTGTCGAGCGTGAACGAGCCGGCGGTGGCGCTGGCCGAGGACCTGCTCCGGGTCGTGCCGGGCGAGGGCGACCGGCGGGTGTGGCTCGGGCACTCGGGCTCGGATGCGAACGAGACGGCGGTGCGGGCGATCGAAGCCGCGACGGGCCGGCATCGCTTCATCTCGTTCGTGGGTGCGTACCACGGCGGGACGTCGGGATCCATGGCGGTCTCGGGGCACTCGGCCCAGACGCACACACCCTCGAGGGGCGGCGTCCTGTTCCTGCCGTACCCCGACCCCTACCGGCCGCTCCTCGGCGCGGACCCCGCCGAGACGACGCTCGGCTACCTCGACCACCAGTTCGACACGGTCTTCCCGCCCGATGAGGTGGCGGCGGTCTTCATCGAGCCGATCCAGTCCGACGGGGGCCTCATCGTGCCTCCGCCCGGGTTCATGAGGGACCTGGAGGAGCGGTGCCGGCGCCACGGGATCCTCATCGTCTGCGACGAGGTGAAGGTGGGCCTCGCTCGGACGGGGTGGCTCCACGCGTTCGAGGCCGAGGGCCTGCGTCCCGACGTGGTGACGCTGGGCAAGGGGCTCGGCGGCGGGCTCCCGCTCTCGGCGCTGGTCGGACCCGCCGAGGTCCTCGACGTCGCCCAAGCGTTCGCGATGCAGACGACGTCCGGCAACCCCGTCTCGGCGAGCGCGGGGCGGGCCGTCCTCGACGCGATCGAGCGCCACGATCTCACGGCGGCGGCTCGGCTCCGCGGCGACTCGCTCTCGGCGGGGCTCCGCGCACTCGCCGAGCGCCATCCGATGATCGGCGACGTGCGCGGCCGCGGCCTCGCGATCGGCGTGGACCTGGTGCGCGATCGTGACCGGCGCGAGCCGGCGCCCCGCGAGACGGCCAAGGTGGTGTACCGGGCGTTCCAGCTCGGTGTGGTGTTGTTCTACGTGGGGCTGCACTCGAACGTGCTCGAGATGACCCCGCCGCTCACGCTCTCGGAAGACGAGGTCGCCGAGGCGCTCTCCGCGCTCGACCAAGCGTTCACCGACGTCGAGGACGATCGGGTGAGCGACGACGAGGTCGCGCCGTTCGCCGGCTGGTAGCGCTCGTCCCTACCGCTCCCGGGCGACCTCGAAGTGCTTCAGCCTCGGGGTGAACTCGAGGAGGAAGCGCTCGTCGTCGGGGAAGTAGCGGGCGACGTCGACGTCCTCGCCGGCGAAGGCCTTCACGCTCTCGAGCGAGTCCCAGAACGACATGACGCCGAACTCGGCCTCGGCGCCGTCGAGGCGCCGGAGCACCATCACGCCCCGGTTGCCCGGCGTCTGCTTCAGCGCCGCGACCCCGCTCTCCTCGAGGTACGCGAGGTACGCGTCGTGGTCCTCGGCCTTCGTCCGTCCGAACCACACCCGTGCGATCACGGTGTCCCCCTCCCGTAGCCCGTCTGAGACACGCTACGGCCGCCCTCGGCCACCCGTGTCGGGCGTCGGGGTAGTCTTTCGGCCCATGGCGGTGGTGAGGCTGCGGGCGCCGCTGCGGGACCGGACGGGAGGGACGGCCGAGCACGACCTGCCCGGCGCCACCGTCGGCGAGGTGCTGCGCGAGCTCGAGCGTCGGCACCCGCCGGTGGCGGGCTGGATCCTGGACGAGCAGGGCCGGGTCCGCCCGCACGTGATCGTGTTCGTGAACGGGGAACGCACGCGGGAGGACACGGCGCTCGCGCCCGGCGACGTGCTCCAGGTCCTCCCCTCGATCTCGGGAGGTGCGCACGTGACCGAGCTGCTCGTCGGTACGAAGAAGGGCCTGTTCGTCCTGCGGGGCGACGCCGCGGCGGGCGAGCCGTTCGAGATCGCGCACCGGGCGTTCCCGGGCGACGTCGTCGAGTTCGCGATCCGCGACCCGCGGACCGGCCGCTACTTCGCCTCGGTGACCTCGGGCTTCTACGGGCCTCGGCTCATGTTCGCGGACGACCCCACCGGCGAGTGGGAGCAGGCCTCGGGCCCGGTGTTCCCCGAGGGGACCGAGACCTCGGTCGAGCGGATCTGGGTCGTCAAGCCGGGCGAGGCCGACGGCCTGCTCTACGCGGGCGTCGACCCCGCGGCCCTGTTCGTGAGCACCGACGGCGGCGCATCGTGGTCGCTGAACGAGCCGCTGTGGGAGGAGCGCAAGGCCGGCGACTGGCAGCCGGGGCTCGGCGGGCTCGCCCTCCACTCGATCTGCCCGTGGCCGGGTGACCCCGAGCGGCTCGCGGTCGGGGTCAGCGCGGCCGGCGTGTGGATCACGGAGGACGGCGGCGAGACCTGGCGCACCGGCTACACGGGGCTCGTCCCCGAGTACCTGCCCGAGGAGGCGCGCGACGGGACGAACGCGCTGTGCGTGCACAACATGCATCGCGCGCCGCTCCGGCCCGAGCGCCTGTTCATGCAGTTCCACGGCAACGTGTACCGCAGCGACGACGGTGCAGGGAGCTGGCTCGAGATCCGCGCGGGCCTGCCGAGCGGGTTCGGCTTCCCGCTGGTGCTCGACCCCTCCGACGCCGACAGCGCGTTCGTGATCCCGCTCGTCGGTGCCGAGGACCGGGTCACCCCCGAGGGCAGGGTGCGGGTGTTCGAGCACGCGCGACGCCGGCGACACGTGGACCGAGCACGGGGAACGGGCTCCCCGACCGACGAGGCGTACCTCACGGTGCTGCGCCAGGCCTTCGGCCGGCGAGGCCGAGGGAGAGCGCATGGGGCTGTACTTCGGCGCGACGAGCGGCGACGTGTTCGGCTCGGCCGACGGCGGCGCGTCGTGGTTCTCGGTGCACGAGCGCCTCGCGCCGGTCACGAGCGTCCGGGTCTCGTGAGACGGGGCAGCGGGGCTACGCCGTCGCTTTGCGAGGGCGCCCGGGTCGGCGCTCCCAGCTCTCCAGGAACCGGTTCAACGACGAGGCCTGCCAGATCGGGCCGGCCGAGATCTCGGCGATCGGAGCCGGGAAGCCGCGCTTGCGCCGCAGCTCGGCCACGCGCTGTCGCGAGACGCCGAGGAGTGCGGCGACCTCGGTTACGCCCGCGTAGCGCTCGGGCTCGCGGGTGAGCCGGCGGTCGAGGTAGAGATCGGTCATGACGTCCACGCGGGCGATGCCGCCGTGCGTGATGCCGATCTGCGCGCATGCCCGTTCGAACGCATCGACCCCGAGCCGAACCGCTTCCGCCATCGCGCCCGGTCCCTCGGGAACCTCGACGCCGAACCCGGCGCCGGGTCCTCCCGCGAGCCCGCCCGCTCCGCTCACCGCTCCGCGCATCCCGAGCGCTTCCAGCGCCTCGATGAGCTCGAGCAGCAGATCCACGTCCTCCGGCGGGGATCCCCACGTTTCGATGTGGACGCTCAACAGCGTGTCTCTCACCTCGGCCACTCGAAGCCACCTCTCCGGAGCTCGTCGACGAACCGACGGATGGCATGGACGTCCGAAGGGGTCCTGTGCCACATGACCTGCGTGACGCCATCCGGCGACTTGAACATCTCGCCCATCTTGCGCGGTTCGACCCTCCAGCCCTGCCGGAGCGCCGCCCGGCGCACATGGCGGTAGTCCCACCCCATCCTGCCTATCCCTTTGCTTTATGTCAAGGGATTCACCGTGAGGGGGCCCCAGGACCCTACTGCTCGCCTCCGACATCCCAAGGGGGGGCCGCACGCTCCCATCACGCTCCCCTCCGGTCCGTGCACCGCGTGGGAACCGCGCGGCGCCGCGGGATAAGCTCGCGGCGTGCTCGCCGACGCCGTGCTGACCGGGGCCGTCGTCATCACGAACGACCCCGCGCTCCCCCGCGCCGAGGCCGTGGCGCTCGCGGGCGGTCGGATCGTGGCCGTGGGCTCGCACAGGGACGTGGACGCGCTCGCCGAGCCCTCGACGCGCGTCGTGGATCTCGGCGGTGGCGCGGTCCTGCCCGGCTTCCAGGACGCGCATAACCACGCGTGCTTCGCCGGGCGCTACATGCTCACGTTGGACCTCCACGACCTGCATGCGCGCGAGGAGTACCTCGACGCGGTCGCCGCGTACGCGGCGGCGCACCCCGAGGCCGAGTGGATCTTCGGCGGCGGGTGGGCACTGCGGGCGTTCCCGGGCGGACAGCCGTGCCGGGAGGACCTCGACCGGGTCGTCCCCGACCGGCCCGTCTACCTCATGAACTGCGACCTGCACGGGGCGTGGGTGAACTCGCGCGCGCTCGAGCTCGCGGGGGTGGACCGCATGACGCCGGACCCGCCGTGCGGGCGGATCGAGCGCGACCCCGACGGGACACCGACGGGGATGCTGCAGGAGTGGGCGCGGGACCTGGTCGCCCGCCTGCTCCCGCCGACACCGCCCGACCTGTGGCGCCGGGCGATCCTGGCGGCGCAGCGGCACCTCCACGCGCTCGGGATCACGGCGTGGCAGGACGCGTGGGTCGAGCCCGACACGCTCGAGGCGTACCGGGCGCTCGCGGCCTCGGGCGAGCTGACCGGCCGCGTCGTCGCGTGCCAGTGGTGGGATAGGACCCGCGGCGTCGAGCAGGTCCCCGCGATGGTCGAGCGGCGAGAGGCCGCCGCGGTCGGCCGGCTCCGCGCCGGGACCGTGAAGATCATGCAGGACGGGGTGCCCGAGAACTTCACCTCTGCGATGGTGGAGCCGTACCTGCGCGTGGGCGAGACCGGCGGCGGCACCGGGTTCAGCTTCAACGAGCCGGCGGCGCTGTGCGAGGCGGCGACGGCCCTCGACGCCGAGGGCTTCCAGATCCACGTCCACGCGATCGGCGACCGGGCGATCCGCGAGGCGCTCGACGCGTTCGAGGCGGCCCGGGATGCGAACGGCGCGCGCGACGCCCGACACCACGTCACGCACCTCCAGCTCCTCGACCCCGCCGACATCGAGCGCTTCCGCGACCTGGACCTCACGGCCACGGTCCAGGCGTACTGGGCGTTCGCCGACGAGCAGATGACCGAGCTCACGATCCCGTTCCTCGGGCACGAGCGGGCGGGGCGCCAGTATGCGTTCCGCTCGCTGCACGACGCCGGCGTCCGGCTGGCCTTCGCGAGCGACTGGTCGATCTCGACGGCGGACCCGCTCATGGGGATCGAGGTCGCCGTGACCCGGACCGACCCCGAGGACCGCGGCGGCGATCCCCTCGTCCCCGAGGAAGCCCTCGAGCCCGAGACGGCGCTGCGCGCGGCGACGGCCGGGAGCGCGTTCGTGAACCGCCTGGACGAGGAGACCGGCACGATCGAGGTGGGCAAGCTGGCCGACCTCGTCGTGCTCGACCACGATCCGTTCGACCCAGCCCTCGGCGGGCCCGCCGACGCACGTGTGCGGATGACGCTCGTCGGCGGCGAGATCGTCTTCGAGGTAGGAGCGACGGCATGAGCGAGGAGATCGGCCGCATCAAGCGCTGGTACCTGGAGGGGTTCGACCCGCCGAACGAGGCTCCGTTCCCCCTCGAGGAGTACCGGGACCGATGGACGCGCACGCGCGCGGCGATGCAGGCCGCGGGGGTCGACTGCCTGCTGCTCTCGGCGCCCGAGTCGATGTGCTACCTGACCGGCTACGCCGCCGAGTGGTACCAGGCGAACGGCCCTCGGGACTGGGTCCCGGGCTCGTGCGTGGCGTTGCACGTGGACCACGCCGAGCCGGTCCAGTTCGACGACCCCGAGGAGGTCACGCTCATCCGCTTCACCAGCGTTGCCCGCGACGCTCGCATCGGCCCGGGGCTCGGGTGGGACATGTTCGACTTCGTCGTGAACGAGTTGCGGGCGCTCGGGTGGCTGGCCGGGACCGTCGGCGTCGAGCGCCGCAGCTACCGGCCGCACCCGGCCGCGGCCGCATACCTCGACGCCGCGCTCGAACGCGCGGGCGCCGGGGTCATCGACGCCACCTCGGTCGCGCGGAGCGTGCGCCGGACGAAGTCGGCGGCCGAGCTCGAGGTCGTGCGCGAGGCCCAGCGGATCGCCGACATCGGCATGGCGGCCGCCCGCGACGCGATGGCGCCGGGCGTCACCGAGCTCGAGGTCTACGGCGCGATGATCCACGCGATGGCCTCGGCCGGCGGCGAGGTCGCGGCGATCCCGCTCCCCGTCGTCTCGGGCTACCGGGCACCCACGGTCCACGGGCTCGCGAGCCGCAGGAGGCTCGAGCCCGGCGACGTCGTGAACGTCGACGTCTGCGGGGTCGTCGCGCGCTACCACGCGAACATGGCGCGCTGCTTCTCGATCGGCGAGCCGTCGCCCCCCGTGCGCGAAGCGATCGCGAAGGTCACGGACGCCGTCCCGCTGGTGGCCGGGATGCTGCGGCCGGGCCTCAGTGTGCGGGAGCTCCTCGAGGGCGTCGAGCGCTACTACCGCGACGTGGGCCTGTGGGGCGACGAGTGGTGGATCGGCGGGTACGAGCTCGGCATCGCATTCCCGCCGGACTGGGTCGGCGACTTCTTCTACGAGGTCGGCACCGACCCGGGCGAGGAGACCTTCCGCCCGGGCGACGTCGTCAACTACGAGGCCAACTTCTACCTGCCCGAGGGCAAGGGCCTCGCGCTCTGCATCAACACGTTGGCGTTCGAGGACGATCACGCAGGCTTCCTGCAGTCCACACCGCCCGACCTGATCGTGATCGACGCATGACCGAGGACCACGTGCTCCGCAACCGTGAGATGTGGAACAGCTTCGCGGAGGAGTTCGTCGAGCCCGGGCACGAGGCCTGGGCCACCGACGCGCCCTCGTGGGGCACCTGGGGCGTGCCCGAGGCCGAGGTCGGCATGCTCGAGAACGTCGCGGACCTGGACGCGGTCGAGCTCGGGTGCGGGACGGCGTACGTCTCGGCGTGGCTCGCTCGGCGCGGCGCGAGGCCCGTCGGTCTGGACAACTCGCCGGTGCAGCTCGCGACCGCGCGGCGGTTCCAGGCCGAGTTCGACCTGACGTTCCCGCTCGTCCACGGCGACGCCGAGCGCACGCCGTTCCCCGACGAGAGCTTCGACTTCGCCATCTCCGAGTTCGGCGCCGCGATCTGGTGCGACCCGTACGCGTGGATCCCCGAGGCCGCGCGCATCCTGCGACCGGGCGGCCGGCTCGCGTTCCTGGGCAACTCGTACCTCGTCGATGATCTGCACGCCGTTCGACGAGGAGGCACCCACCGGGGAGACGCTCATCCGCGAGCACTTCGGCATGCACCGCTTCGACTGGGCCGAGGACGACTCGGTCGAGTTCCACATCCCGCACGGCGAGTGGATCCGCCTGCTGCGCTCGAACGGCTTCGAGGTCGAGGACCTGCTCGAGCTCAGGGCGCCCGAGGGCGCCACCACCCGCTACCCGTGGGTCACCCCGGAGTGGGCACGGCGCTGGCCGAGCGAGGAGGTCTGGAAGGCCCGCAAACGCGGGTAGCCGCCCACGGTGGCGCCCGACGTGCAAGGCATCGGGATCGTACGTAAGGGACCCTTGGCACGCCCAAAGCGGGACCCTGCCACTTGAGCACGCCACCCCGTATGGACAGACTGACGAAATGGCCATCCGGAGTGGTCAGACCGTGGAGGGGATCCTCGAGCGGTTCGAGCCCGTCAGGGCCGATGACCTGATCCCGCTCCTCCAGCTGATCCAGGACGAGTTCGGGTACCTGCCGGCGGACCTCCTGGCGGACGTCAGCCGGCGCACCGGCATCCCGACGAGCCGCATGTACGGCGTGATCACGTTCTACGCGCAGTTCTCGCTCACCCCCAAGGGCCGGCACACCGTCCGATGCTGCCGGGGGACCGCGTGTCACGTGCGCGGCTCCAAGGCCGTGCGAGAGGCGGTCGCCGGCGAGCTCGGCGTGGGCGAGGGCGAAACCAGGGAGGACCGCCGGTTCTCCCTCGAAGCGGTCGCGTGTCTCGGTACGTGCTTCCTGGCGCCGGTGATGATGGTCGACGATCAGTACTACGGCCTGTTGACCCCGGAGAAGGCGACATCCGCCCTCTCGACATACACCTAGAGG
Organism: uncultured Actinomycetes bacterium; assembly: GCA_963708985.1. Lineage (GTDB taxonomy): Bacteria > Actinomycetota > UBA4738 > UBA4738 > HRBIN12 > HRBIN12. The sequence goes on along the minus strand of CAVPUQ010000008.1, from coordinate 71,657 downwards.
CAGGGATGGACGGCTCGCGCATACGGAGCCCGCAAGAGCTGGCCGAAGCCAGGCGGCGCCTCGCCGCCGTCCAGGCCGGCAGGGGCGTCCGGGTCCAGATCTGCTCGACGGGATGCCGGGCGATGGGTGCCCAGAGGCTCAGCAAGGAGTTCAGCGAGAAGCTGACCGCTGCCGGCCTCGACGGTGAGGTCGAGGTGGTGGAGACCGGTTGCCACGGACAGTGCGCCCGGGCTCCGTTGGTTCGTATCGAGCCGCACAACTACCTCTACGGACAGATGGAGCCGGGCGACATCGACGATGTCATCGAGACCACGCTGCGCAAGGGGCTTCCCGTCGAGCGTCTGTGCGAGGCGCGTGACGGCACGGCGATCCCGAGCGCCGACGACATCCCCTTCTACAAGGCGCAGACGCGGAGGATCTTCAGCGACTGCGGTCGCGTGGACCCCAAGCGTATCGACGACGCGATCGTCATCGGCTCCTACGAGGCGGCGGCGAAGGCATTGACCTCGATGACCCCCGAGCAGGTGATCGACGAGGTCACCGGCTCCGGATTGCGCGGCCGTGGCGGCGCCGGGTTCCCGACGGGGGTCAAGTGGGGCTTGTGCCGTCAAGCGCCCGGGAGCGAGAAGTACGTGATCTGCAACGCGGACGAAGGCGATCCCGGGGCGTTCATGGATCGGGCCCTGCTGGAAGGCGTACCCCACCAGGTCCTGGAGGGGATGATCATCGCCGCGTACGCGATCGGCGCGTCGCAGGGTTTCGTCTACGTGCGGGCCGAGTATCCGATCGCCGTCGAGCACATCACGCTCGCGGTCGAGCAGGCGCGCGAGTACGGGCTGCTCGGCACAGATGTCCTCGGATCGGGCTTCGATCTCGACATCGAGGTCCGGATGGGCGCGGGCGCGTTCGTCTGCGGAGAGGAAACCGCGCTGATCGCGTCGCTGGAAGGGCGGCGCGGCATGCCGCGGCCCAGGCCGCCGTTCCCGGCCCGGTCGGGCTACCTGGGGAAGCCGACCACGATCAACAACGTCGAGACCCTGGCCAACGTGCCCTCGGTGGTGCTGAAGGGGAAGGAGTGGTACAGCGCCATCGGGACCGAGGCCGGCAAGGGAACGAAGGCCTTCGCCCTGGCCGGCAAGGTGAAGAACACCGGCCTCGTCGAAGTCCCCATGGGGACCACCCTTCGAGAGATCGTGTTCGACGTCGGCGGTGGCATCCCGCGCGGGCGGCACTTCAAGGCGGCCCAGATGGGCGGACCTTCGGGCGGATGCGTTCCGGCCCGGTACCTGGACCTGCCGATCGACTACGACTCCCTCAAGGAGGCGGGGGCGATCATGGGCTCCGGTGGCTTGGTCGTCATGGACGAGGCGACCTGCATGGTGGAGATCGCCCGGTTCTTCACCGAGTTCGTGATGGACGAGTCCTGTGGGAAGTGCGCCCCCTGCCGGATCGGCCTCCGCCACATGTTCGACATCCTCCAGCGCATCACCGAGGGCGAAGGTCGGCTGGAAGACATCGACCGGCTCGAGGAGCTGGGCAAGGCCGTCAAGGAAGGCTCGCTGTGCGGGCTGGGACAGACCGCGCCGAACCCGGTCCTCACGACGATCCGCCATTTCCGTGACGAGTACGTCGCGCACATCGTGGAGAAGCGTTGTGCTGCGAACTCCTGCAAGAAGATGGTGGGGACGAGCTGTGTCGCCGCCTGTCCGGCGCATGTGAACGTCCCGGAATACCTATCGCTGATCAAGGAGGGACGGCCCGCGGAGGCGCTGGAGACGATCCGTCGGCGCAACCCGTTCCCGTCCGTCTGCGGCCGAGCCTGTGACCACCCCTGTGAGATGTTCTGCCGCCGCACCGACCTGGACGAGCCCGTCGCGATCCGCAACCTGAAGCGCTTCGCGAGCGACGAGGTGGAAGAGGTGGGCGCGCCGCCGGTCTGGCAGGGACCCCGCCACGGCCGGATCGCGGTGATCGGCGCCGGACCCTCCGGTCTGACCGCCGCCTACTTCCTCGCCCTGATGGGCCGCGAGGTGACCGTCCTGGAGAAGGAAGAGAGCATCGGCGGCGCGCTGATCACCGGCATCCCCGCTTTCCGCCTTCCCCGAGATGTGCTGGCACGCGACGTCGAGTACATCCGCCGTGCGGGCGTGACGATCGAGACCGGTCACAACGTGGATTCGATCCAGGAGCTGCTCGATGCCGGCTTCGACTCGGTGTTCGTGGCGATCGGCGCGCAGGAGAGCGCCGAGCTCCAAGTGCCGGGCGAAGACCTGGATGGCGTGGAGGACACCCTCGCGTTCCTCCGCCGGGCCAACGCCGGCGCGCTGACCAAGGTGAAGGGTTCCGTCGTCGTGGTGGGAGGCGGGAACGCGGCCATCGACGCGGCGCGCACGGCGCGGCGGCTGGGGGCCGGATCCGTCACGGTCTTGTATCGACGCAGCCGCGAGGAGATGCCGGCCTTGGACGAGGAGGTCGAGGGCGCCATCGTGGAGGGAGTGCAGATGCGCTTCCTCTCCGCGCCCGTCGCGATCGAGGGTAACGGCAGGGTCTCCAGGGTCCGCTGCGTGCGGATGGAGTTGGGCGAAGCCGACGAGCAGGGTCGTCGCCGCCCGATCCCGGTCCCGGACAGCGAGAGCCTGATCGATACGGATCACGTCATCGTCGCCATCGGGCAGCAGCCGAACCTCGGTCTGGCCGAGGGATACGGGGGCCTGGAGGTCGATGGCCGCCTGTTCCGGGCGGACCCCGTGACACAGCGTGCCGGCGGAAGTCCGGTGTTCGTGGGCGGCGACGTCGTGACCGGACCTTCGACGATCATCCAGGCTATCGGGGCCGGACAGCGGGCCGCGGTCGCGATCGACAGGTTCCTCGGGGGCGCAGGTCAGCTTCCACCGGAACGGGTGCTCGCCGACCCCGTGATCCCGGACGGCTCGGTGATGGACATCGCCCGGCAGCCTCTGCCGCTGCTCTCGCCGGAGCAACTGACGGGAGCGTTCGAGGAGACCGTGCAGGGCTACTCGTCATCCATCGCTTGTCTCGAGGCGCAGCGCTGTCTGCGCTGCGATCTGGAGTAGATGCAGATGCAGACAGAGCTCACGTCGCTCGTGTCGCTCACGATCGATGATCGGGAGGTCACGGCGCTCGAGGGGATGACCGTCCTGGAAGCCGCCAAGCGATCGGGCGTCCGCATCCCGCACCTCTGCTCGGATCCCCGGCTTGCCCCAACGGGCTCGTGCAGGCTCTGCGTCGTCGAGATCGAGGGCGAGCGCGGCCTGCAGACCTCGTGCACGCGACAGGTGGCTCCCGGCATGGTCGTGCACGCGAACACCGAGAACACCCACGCCTCGCGAACGGCGACGTTGGAGATGCTGCTGAGCGAGCACCGCGTGGCCTGCACGACCTGCGACATGGACGGCGGATGTCTGCTGCAGGACTACGCCTACGAGTATCAGGCGAGCGAGACGGCCCTCCCCAACATCGCGCTTCCCCACGACCTCGTGAACTACGCGTCGGGGAACGAGGCCATCGCGTACGACCCGTCCAAGTGCGTGCGGTGCCAACTCTGCGTCCGGTTCTGCGAGGAGATCCAGATGGCCGAGGCGCTGACCCTGCGCGGGCGCAGCGGCCAGGTGGAGGTCACGACCGGCTTCGACGTCGAGCTCAACGAGTCCACGTGCGAGCTCTGCGGCGGCTGCGTCAACATCTGCCCGACCGGCGCGCTCTACGACAGGGCGGCCATGGGCCTCGGTCGCGCCAACGACCTCGAGAAGGTCCGAACCACCTGCGGCTACTGCGGCGTCGGCTGCCAGATCGACCTCAACGTCAACCGCCGGCTGAACCGGGTGGTCCGGGTGACGAGCGAGCCGGGCTGCCTGCCGAACGACGGCAACCTGTGCGTCAAGGGCAAGTACGCCTTCGATTTCATCCACTCCCCGGAGCGCCTGACCAAGCCACTGATCCGGGAGAACGGAGAGCTTCGGGAAGCGTCGTGGGAGGAAGCCATCCAGACGGCGGCCCGCGGTCTGGCTGTGGCGCGCGACACGTACGGGCCGGAGGGGATCGCGTTCCTCAGCTCGGCGCGCTGCACGAACGAAGAGAACTACCTCATGCAGAAGATCGCGCGCATGGCCGGCAAGACGAACAACGTCGACCAGTGCGCCACGACCTGTCACGCGCCGACGGTGGCCGGGCTGGCTTCTGCCTTCGGCTCCGGTGCGATGACCAACGCCATCGGCGAGATCGAGAACGTCCAGACGATGTTCCTGATCGGGGCCAACCCCACCGATGCCCATCCGGTGGTGGGGCTCGAGATGAAGAAGGCCCTCCGCAAGGGCGCCAGGCTGATCGTGTGCGATCCGCGCGAGACCTGGATGGCCTCCAGGGCCGACATCCACATCAAGCACAAGCCCGGGACGGACAACAGCCTCATCAACGCGATGATGAGTCACATCATCGCCAACGACCTCCACGACAAGGCCTTCGTCGAGACGCGGGGCGAGAACTTCGATGCCTTCAAGGCCAACATCGCCGACTACTCGGTCGAGCGGGCGGCGGAGATCTGCAACGTGGATGCCGATCTCATCCGCCGTGCGGCCGAGATGTACGCGGCAGGCTCACCGTCCGCCATCTTCTACACGCTGGGCATCACCGAGCACACGTGCGGGACCGAGAACGTCCAGAACCTCGCCAACCTCGCGATGCTGTGCGGTCAGATCGGGAAGGAGTCCTCGGGCGTCAACCCGATCCGCGGCCAGAACAACGTCCAGGGGGCCTGCGACATGGGCGCGCTGGCCTTCGCGCTCCCCGGCTACCAGAAGGTCGCCGATCCGGCCGTGCTGGAGAAGTTCGAGGGCCTGTGGGGCGCACCGCTCCCCACCAACAAGGGCGGGACCGTCACCGACTTCGTCGAGAAGGCCGGCGAGGGCGTGCTCAAGGCCTTCTACTGCGTCGGGGAGGACCCGGTCCGCAGCGAGCCGAACTCGACGCGGGTGAGGGCGAACCTGCAGAAGCTCGACTTCCTGGTGTGCCAGGACATCTTCATGAGCGAGACGGCCGAGCTGGCCGACGTCGTCCTGCCCGCTGCGTGCTTCGCCGAGAAGGACGGCACGTTCACGAACACCGAGCGACGGGTTCAGCGGGTCCGCACGGCGGTCGAGGCGCCGGGTGAGGCACGGGCGGACTGGCAGATCATGTGCGACATCTCCACGGCCATGGGGTACCCCATGAGCTTCGAGCACCCGAGCGAGATCTGGGACGAGCTGGCCGCCGCCACGCCCTCGCTCGCGGGGATCTCCTACGAGCGGATCGAGGAACGAGGGCTCCAGTGGCCCTGTCCGACGCCGGACCATCCCGGCACGCCGTTCCTCCACAAGGAGGTATTCACGCGCGGCAAGGGCCTGTTCCACGAGATCGACTTCCGGCCGCCCGCGGAGGAGCCGGACGAGGACTACCCGATGATCCTGTCGACGGGCAGGACCCTCTACAACTACAACGTGGGCAACATGACGAGGAAGACCGCGGCCGTCCATCAGAGGCAGCCGGAGAACTTCGTCGAGATCCATGAAGAAGATGCCGATCGGCTCGGCATCCGCGATGGCGACAAGGTCCGCGTCGCGACGCGTCGTGGGGAGATCACGGCGTGCGCCCACGTAGCGGGCAAGGTCCGTCCGGGTGGGCTGTGGATGCCGTTCCATTACGGGGAGTCCTCGGCCAACCTGCTGACCAACGATGCTTTCGACGACATCACGCGCACGGCCGAGTACAAGGTCTGCGCAGCCAGGATCGAACGTCTGTGAATCGGGGGTGTCTGCCATGGTGCATCGGTTCGAGACCGGCGCCCACGTGGTGCAAGATAGGCGCATGAACACCGATCTGGTCGGCGATCCTCGTTCGGTGGTTCGGAAGATGCTCGAGGAACTCGCCCCGTGCGAGACCGGGTACCCGGGAGTGTCGTGGTGCAAGGCCTGTGGCGGTGGCCCCTGGTGCGCCGAACTCCTCGAGAGAGCGCTCATCCAGAGGAACCCCTCGATCGACTGGGCGCCGGCGATCCGCGAAGTCCTCGGCTTGTGGTAGAAGGCGACCCGCCCTCCATCAGCTTGCCCGATCGGTGGGATCCGTCGCCGGGGCGGTAGGCCGTCGTTCGCGCTCGGTCGGCGTGACGCTCAGTCGTTCGCGGACCAGATGGGGCCCACGCAGTCGTCCCGGAGCGGCAGGGGGTCGGGCTCGCGCGGGTCCTGACTGAAGTCGAACGCGGACAGCATCGGGGAGGCGTCGCGGTCGCGCTCGGTGAGCTGGGTGAGACCCCAGTTGTCCTCGATGAACCGGAGCACGCTCGAGAACTCGCCGAGCTCGTGGCTCACCTTCCCGTCCTTCGCGTACGGGCTGATGACGATCATCGGGACACGGATGCCGAAGCCGAACCCGTCGACCTGCGGCGGCGGCTCGTGGTCGTAGAAGCCGCCGTAGTCGTCCCACGTGAGGAAGATCGCGGTGTCCTTCCACATGTCCGAGCGCATGATCGCGTCGATCACCTTGGTGGTCCAATTCTCGCCGTGGCAGAAGTTGTACTCGGGGTGCTCGGACAGCTCGAACCGAGGCGTGACCCACGTGACGGGCGGGAGGTTGCCGGCCTCGATGTCCTGGATCACGTTGTCGACCGGGAACATGTGCTGCTGCCACTTCTCCGGGTCCTCGCGGTACCGGCGGATCGCGGCGTACGCGGACCAGATGTACCCACGCTGGTCCTCGCTCGCGGCGTAGTACGCCCACGGGATCTCGGCGCGGTTGAGCAGGTCGCCCTCGGTCTGGAAGTCGAAGCAGGGCGGGACCATCTTGATGTGGCCCTCGGAGTCCTCGACCTCGACGAGCTGCTCGGGGGGCGCGTCGCACCCGAACGTGTTCGAGCCGCGCGTGACGCCCGGCTTGCGCCGAGGGTTGTCGTGCGCTCCTCCTGACTGCGCCGCGATCGAGTACAGGTGGTTCGGGAACGACGGGCCGTGCGCGCTCGCGAAGAAGTTGTCGAACAGCACGTTGCGCTCGGCCCAGTGCCAGTAGTTCGGCAGCTGGTCCCGGTGGAGCTGCGTGAACGGCGAGTCCGGGTACAGGCCCTGCGCGAACCCGTCCATCTTCCCGTCGTTCCACGCGACGAGCGCGCAGTTGTAGCAGTGCGGGATGTCGCCGGGCAGGCGACCGTCGGTGCCGCGCACGAGTGGGCGCTCAACCCCGTCGTCCATCGCGGTCGTCGCGCCGTTGCCGCCGGGGAACGTCCCGAACAGGTTGTCGTAGGTCCGGTTCTCCTTGATGAGGAACACGACGTGCTTGATGGGCGTCGCGGTCTCCAGCGCGGATGCGTCGAAGCCGCCCTCGGGGCTGCCGGTCGTGATGACGCTCGGGCTCCAGGAAGGCTGGGGGCTCCCTGAGTCGCGCGGGTCGCCCTCGGCGATCGTGCACGAAGCGGCGAGCGCGCCGAGCGCCATGAGCGCGGCAACCAGAGGGAGCGGGCGGGGGTTACGGCGAGGATGCCTCATACGAACGCGTCCGAGCCTACCGGACCGTCCGTCGGAACGGCCACTCAGGGGGGCGGCTACCCCTGCGGCCGGTCCGGCAGTGGCGGGGACCGTCGGTGGCGGGCGGGCGGGCGCCTCGGGCCATCGACGTGTCCCGGCTCTATCTGCGGTGCCTTCGCGTCACGCCCGGGCGATGAGCTCGCGCAGGGCGTCCTCGAGCGGTGGCATCGGAGGCACGCCGACCTCGGTTGCGAACAGGCTCGTGAGCGCCGAGTTCCGAGGCCGGGGTGCCGGCAGGTCGAGCTCGTCGGCACGCTGCGGCCAGACCTCGCCCGGCAGGTCGCCCAGGTCCTTGACCCGCCCGAGCACGTCGAACCAGCTCGTGGCCTCGGGTCCCGCGAGGTGGTACGTGCCGGATCGCATCGTGAGCAGGAGCGGCAGGACGCGAGCGGCGAGGTGCCGGACGTACGTCGGCGTGCCGACGCGGTCGGCGATGGCGCCCACGGCCTCGGCCCCGCCATCGGCCAGGCGCCGGACGCAGCCGGACAGGAAGTCTCTCCCTCCGCCGAACACGTAGCCGGTGCGGACGACGAAGTGCTCCGGCACCGCCGCCCGCACGAACGATTCGCCGGCGAGCTTGCTGCGCGCGTACACGCTCCGTGGGCTCGGCGCGTCGAGCTCGTCGTACGCACTCCCCTTCTCCCCGTCGAAGACGTAGTCGGTCGAGACGTGGAGGATCACCGCGCCGCACGCGCGCGCAGCGAGCGCGAGGCTCTGCGGCCCAAGCCCGTTGTCCCGGTACGCGCGGTCGGGCTCGGACTCGCACGCGTCGACCCTCGTGAACGCCGCGAAGTTCAAGACGGCATCGGGCTTCAGCGGCACGACGGTCTGCATCACGGCGTGGTGATCGCCGACGTCGAGCTCGGCGTGCGTGAGCGCGATCACGTCGTGGTGACCCGGCACGACGTCGAGGAACGCCCGGCCGAGCCCGCCGCCCGCGCCGGTGACGAGCAGCTTCATGCGCCGACCCCGTGGAGGATCGTCTCGACCCAGTCGCGGTGCTCCCGGTACCAGGCCACGGTGAGCGCGAGGCCGTCCTCGAACGACGTGGCGGGACCCCAGCCGAGCGCGGCGAGCCGATCCCATCGCACGCCGTACCGGAAGTCGTGCCCGGGACGATCCGGGCATGAACGAGACGAGCGAGTGCTCGGCGCCGACGGCCGCGCACACCTGACGCGCGAGGTCGAGGTTGGTCAGCTCGTGGCCGCCCCCGATGTTGTAGATGCCCCCCGGCTCGCCCGACCCCATCACGGTTGCGATCGCCCGCACGAAGTCGCCGACGTAGAGCCACTCGCGGCGTTGCTCGCCTCGGCCGTAGACCGGCAGGGGACGTTCGTCGAGCGCGGCGAGCACGAACGTCGGGATCGCCTTCTCGGGATGCTGCCGTGGGCCGAACGTGTTGGTGCCGCGCACGGTGGCGACGTGGACCCCGTACGTGACGACGTACGCGTGGCAGAGCAGGTCCGCACCGGCCTTGCTCGCGGCGTACGGGCTCCTCGGGCGGAACGGGTCGCCCTCGTCGAACAGCCCGTCGGCGGTGTTCGCCCCGTAGACCTCGTCGGTCGAGACGAAGGTCATCGGCGTCGCGGTCTCGCGGCAAGCCTCGAGCACGACCTGCGTGCCGAGCACGTTCGAGACCACGAATGCCCGTGAGTCCTCGATGCTCCGATCCACGAACGACTCGGCGGCCGCGTGCACGACGTGGTCGGCCTCCCGGACGAGCGGGAGCACCGTGTCGGCCTCGGCGCACATCGCCCTGCACGAACGTGAAGCGCGGGTCGCCCTCGTGCTCGGCCAGGTTCACGCGGGTGCCGGCGTAGGTCAGCTTGTCGAGCACGGTCACGTCGATCGCTCGGGCTCTCGAGGAGGTGGTCGACGAGGTGGGAGCCGATGAACCCGGCCCCGCCCGTCACGAGGACGTGGCGGTCGCCCATGGCCGCCCGAGTCTACCCGCGGGTCGCGGCGGCCACGGAGCGCAAGACCTCCGCGGTCCGTCGAGCCGTTGCCTCCCACGTGTAGCCGGCGGCGCGCGCTCGGCCGGGGCCGATCAGGCGCTCGCGCAGGTCGCCGTCGTGGACGATCCGGGCGCAGGCCCTCGGCGATCGCTTGCTCGTCCTTCGGGTCCACCAGGACGGCGTCCTCGCCGGCGACCTCGGGCAGCGACGACACGTTCGAGGTGAGGACCGGCGTGCCGGCGGCCATCGCCTCGATCACCGGGAAGCCGAAGCCTTCGTAGAGCGAGGGATACGCGAGGGCCTGCGCGCCGGCGAGCAACGCGTGCTTGTCCTCATCGCTCACGTAGCCCGTCATGACGATGCGCGAGCGGGCGGGCTCGGCGAGCCGGCGGACCTCGGACCACACGCGGGCCTCCTCGGCCGGGAACCATCGCACGCGGCCGCCGGCGATCACGAGCGTCGCGTCCAGGCCCGACAGGGCGAACGCCCGCACCAGCCCGACGAGGTTCTTGCGCGGCTCGATGCCACCCACGAACAGCACGTACGGTCCCGCGACACCGTAGCGGGCGCGCACACCCTCGACCTCGGAGTCGGTGACGGCGGCGAAGACGGCGGCGTCCACACCGTGCGGAACCACGTGCACGCGCTCCTCGGCGATGCCGAAGCGCGCGACGAGATCGCCCTTCGCGGAGACCGAGGGCACGATCACCGCGCCACACGAGCGCACCGCCTTCGCGAGCCGCCTGCGCCAGCGATCGTCGACCTGCGGCGCGGTCTCCGGGTAGACGGCCCACGCGAGGTCGTGCACGACGAGCACCGTGCGCTCCTTGTGTGCGGTGGGCGGTGGGAGGAAGTTCGTCGCGAGCAGCACGTCGAACCCGCCGGCGAGCCACTCGACGCGAGGCATGCGCAGGCGCCACGAGACCGGCTGGAACACACGCGCCGGGAACCGGCTCGCAGCCTCCTCGAGGTTCGGTGCACCCGCGTCCCCGAAGAAGCGCTTGCGACGGAACAGGCCGCGGGCGTGCAGGTACCAGGCGACGTACCGGTCCTCGGGATCGACGCGCGGGAGGTGTCGGATCAGCTGACGCGTGTAGTGGCCGACACCGGTCCGGCCGGGGTCGAGCGCGGGGCGCGCGTCGATGAGGGCTCGCACGACCGAAGGCTAGCCGCTAGTCGACCTCGACGCGGCTCTGGTCGCCGAGCACGAGGCGGTGCATGCCGCCCGGGCGCGCGTGACGGACCTCGACGCCGCGGCCGAGGATCGAGCCCGTGATGCCCGGGACGCCGGAGATCCGGCACCCCTCCATGACGATCGAGTCCGAGACCGTGCTCCCTCGCACCTCGCATCCGCCCGAGATCGAGGCGTCCGGTCCCACCGTCGAGCCCTCGACGATCGTGCCGGCCCCCACGATCGCCGGACCGACGAGCGCCGAGCCCACGATCTTCGCGCCGGCCTCGACGACGACGGTGCCCTCCAGACGCGAGTCGGCGTCCACCTCGCCCTCGACGCGCGCGACGAGGGTCGAGAGCATCATCCGGTTCGCCTCGAGCAGGTCCTCGGGCTTGCCGGTGTCCTTCCACCAGCCGGTGACCATCCGCGCTCGGACGGTCTTGCCGTGGTCGATGAGCCACTGGATCGCGTCGGTGATCTCGAGCTCGCCCCGCCAGGACGGCTCGATCGCCGCCGCGGCCTCGAGCACCTGGTCGTCGAACAGGTACACGCCGACGAGCGCGAGGTCCGAGATGTGCTCCTTCGGCTTCTCGACGAGGCGGGTGACTCGGTCGCCCTCGAGCACGGCGACGCCGAAGCGCTCGGGCTCGGGGACGCGCGCGAGGAAGATCTGGGCGTCGGGACGGGTGCGCTCGAACTCGGCGACGAAGTCGGTGATGCCCTCGAGCAGGACGTTGTCGCCGAGGTACATCACGAAGGGCTCACCGCGGACGAACTCGGCGGCGGTGAGCACCGCGTGCGCCAGGCCGAGCGGCGCCACCTGCGGGATGTAGGTGACCTCCAGGCCCCATGCGGCGCCGTCGCCGACGGCCGTGCGGACCTCATCGGCGGTCTGCCCGACGACGATCCCCACCTGCGTGATCCCGGCGTCGCGGACCGCCGAGAGCGCGTGGAACAGGATCGGCGTGTTCGCGATCGGGATCAGCTGCTTCGCGTTCGTGTGCGTGATCGGCCGCAGCCGCGAGCCCGCCCCTCCCGACAGGACCAGCGCTCTCATGTCACACAGTCCGCGCTCGTCTGCGGTGGCGAGCCCTCGAGCGAGGGCGGCTCGTAGTTCGGGCCGATCACGACGACGACGTCGGCGCCGCCCAGGGCGCTCTTCGGCGCCGGCAACAGTTGGAGCCCGCGCACGTATTGCGCGACGACCTCGGCCTTCGCCTCCTGGCCGGGCGCGAACAGGATCGCCGAGCCCTTGACCTTCGTGCCGAACGCGGAGAAGTCGAGCGGCGTTAGCTCGGTCAGGAACCCGCCCTGCGTCAGCGTCTGCAGGATCTGTGCGGCCCTGCCCAGCGAAGCCCGGTCGTAGACCTCCACCGCGATGTTCGCCGGCGACGGCGGGGTCTGCGGAAGGTCCTTGCCCAGATCGCCGAGGGGCTTTCCCCCGCGGATCGCGGCGAACAGCTCGTTCGCGGCGGGCTGTATCGCGCGGACGATCGCCAGGTACTGCCCGTTCACGTAGATGCCGTCGGTCGTCGTCGGGACGGACCGGAAGTCGGCCGCGCCCGTGTTCACGCCGTTCAGCTGTCCGGCCAGGTACACGAGCTCGGCCGGGTTCGCGAGCCCCTCGTCGACGACGAAGTTCTCGACGAGGCTGGGTACGAGGGTCGGCAGGCGCAGCAGCTCCGAGGGCGAGAGCAGCTTCGAGATCACCGCGCGGAGGAACTGCTGCTGGCGACCGATCCGCGCGAAGTCCGGGATCGCGTCGCAGACCTGGTGGCGGGTCCGCACGTACGCGAGCGCCGTCGCGCCGTTGAAGTGCTGACACCCTGAGTCGATGTCGAGGCCGGTGAGCGGGTCCACCATCGGGTACGGCACGCACATGTCCACGCCGCCGAGCGTGTCGACGAGCCCCTGGAACCCGGCCAGATCGACGTAGAGCACGTGGTTGATGCGGAGCCCGGTGAGGTTCGTGATCGTCCGCGCGACGCGCACGGGGCCGTTGCCGTCGATACCGCCTTCGAACGCCGAGTTGATCTTCCCCTCGCCCTGCCCGGGGATCTCGACCCATAGGTCGCGCGGGAACGACAGGAAGATGGCCTTCTGCTGCTTGGGCTCGGTGTGGATGAGGATGATCGTGTCGGAGCGGTTCGCGCCGCCGATGTCGGCGTCGGTACCGAACGCGATCTGCTCCGCCCTCGACAGCCCCTCGCGCGAGTCGCTTCCGAGGAGCAGGTAGTTGCACGACTGCGTGTCGCACTTGCCGGCGATGTCGGGCGGCCCCGCTGCGGTGGGCGAGGCTCCCGCTGAGGGCTCGACCACGAGCGTGGTGATGTCGAACGTGTGGATCTTGTGGCTCGTCCAGAAGTAGGCGACGCCGCCGAGGACGCCGACGAGCATCACGAACGCGGACAGCGCCGCGGTTCCCGCGAGGAACACGCGACGCACGTGCGGGTGAGGTCCCGCCAGCGGCTTCTGCTCGTCGGCCATACGCTTCCGATGGAAGAGGTTACCGGGCGGGTTCCCGGAGGGACCGTGGGGGCACCGTGACGATCGTGTGGAGACCCACCGAGGCGTACGTCGAGCGGGCGAACGTCACCCGCTTCATGCGCGCGAACGGCATCGCGAGCGAAGAGGAGTTGCTGCGCCGCTCGGTGCAGGACGTGGCCTGGTTCTGGGACGCCGTGGTGCGCGATCTCGGCCTCGAGTTCTTCCGCCCCTACGACCGCGTGCTCGACACCTCGCGCGGCATCGAGTGGGCGACGTGGTTCGGGGGCGGGCGCGTGAACCTCGCGCACAACTGCGTCGATCGGTGGACCGAGCGTACCCCGGATGCCGTGGCCGTGCTCTGGGAGGGCGAGGAGGGCGTGGTCCGCCGCGTCACGTACCGTGACCTCCGCGAGATGACCGATCGCCTGGCGAACGGGCTCGCGTCGCTCGGCGTGGGCGAGGGCGATGCGGTCGGCATCTTCCTGCCGATGTCGCCAGAGGCCGTGGCCGCGGTGATGGCGTGCGCGAAGCTCGGCGCGATCTTCCTCCCGGTCTTCTCGGGCTTCGCGGCCGACGCGGTCGCCGTCCGCCTGAACGACGCGCGGGCGAGGGTGCTCATCACCGCTGACGGCTTCCCGCGGCGCGGCAAGACGGTTCCGATGAAGGAGGTCGCCGATGAGGCCGCCGACCGGGCGCCGAGCCTCGAGCACGTCGTCGTCTGGTCACGCTTGGACCGCAAGGACATGCCGTGGAGGGCCGGTCGCGACGTCGGGTGGGACGAGCTGCTCGCCACGCAGCCCGACCGGTTCGAGACGCGCGAGCTCGACCCCGAGCACCCCCTGTTCATCGCGTACACGAGCGGGACCACCGGCCGGCCGAAGGGCGCGGTGCACGTGCACGGCGGGTTCCTCGTCAAGATCGCCGAGGAGGTCGCGTACCAGACCGACGTGCACCCGGGCGAGATCCTCTACTGGTTCGCCGACCTCGGCTGGATCATGGGACCGTGGGAGATCGTCGGCGCGACCGCGCTCGGCGCGACGGTGTTCTGTTCGGACACCGCCCCCGACCACCCGGCGCCCGACCGCCTCTGGGACATGGTCGAGCGCCACCGCATCACGCACCTCGGCGTCTCGCCGACGCTGATCCGCGCGCTCATCCCCCACGGCGAGGAGCACGTGAAGCGGCACGACCGCTCGAGCCTTCGGATCTTGGCCTCGACGGGCGAGCCGTGGAACCCCGAGCCGTGGCGATGGTTCTTCGAGGTGGTCGGCGACCGCCGCTGCCCGATCATCAACCTGTCGGGCGGGACCGAGGTCGGCGCGTGCTTCCTGTCGCCCCACCCGATCTCGCCGCTCGAGCCCTGCACGCTCCGCGGACCGTCGCTCGGGATGGACCTCGACGTCGTGGATGCGTCGGGCGAGCCGGTCCCCCGGGGCCAGGTCGGCGAGCTCGTCTGCCGGCAGCCGTGGCCGGGCATGACGCGCGGCATCTGGGGCGACCCCGAACGGTACCTGGACACGTACTGGCGCCGATTCCCGGGGGTGTGGGTCCACGGCGACTGGGCCAGCGTGGACGAGGACGGGTTCTGGTTCCTCCACGGGCGCTCCGACGACACGATCAGCCTGGCGGGTAAGCGGCTCGGACCTGCCGAGGTCGAGAGCGTGCTCGCCGGTCACCCTGCCGTGGCCGAGTCGGCAGCCGTCGGCGTGCCGCATCCCGTCAAGGGTGAGGCCGTGTGGTGCTTCGTCGTGCCGCAAGCCGGGAGCCGGGCGCGACGAGGGGCTCGCCGCCGAGCTCGCGGACCTCGTCGCCGAGCATCTCGGCAAGGCGTTCCGCCCGAGCCGGGTCGCGTTCGTCGACGAGCTGCCGAGGACGCGCTCCGCGAAGATCCTGCGGCGGGCGATCCGCGCCGCTGTCTCGGGCGAGGATCCGGGAGACCTGTCGAGCCTGGAGAACCCCGCCGCCCTGGAGGCGATCCGCCGGCTGGGCGACTGAGGGGCGGGAGGCTTCCCGCGATCGCGCGCTGCGCATATCCTCCGGCCGTATGGAGGAGGGCTCGATCCGCGTACTCGCCCTCGAGCCCGCCCCGGAGGCGGGCTCGGAGGGGGTCACGATCGATCGCGTCGAAGGGCTCGACGCCGCGCTCGCGCGCCTCTCGGAGGGAGGTATCGACGTCGCGCTCATCCCGTACGCGCCCGGCGGTGAGGCGCTCGCCGCGGTCCGCGAGCGCGCCCCGGACGTCCCGATCGTCGCGATCGCCCGCGAGGCCTCGGGCCTCGAGGCGCTCGAGGCTGGGGCTCACGACTACGTCGGACCCGACGTCGATGCCTCGACGCTGCGCCGGGCGCTCCGCTACGCGACCTCGCTCAACCGGCTCGCGGGGGAGCTGCACCGGCATCAGGTGATCGACGAGCTGACCGGCCTGTACAACTCGCGCGGCTTCGAGCAGCTGGCGAACCACCACCTCCGGATGGCCGACCGGACCCAGGAGCCGGTGGTGTTGGTGTTCGTGCGCCTGGACGACCTGCCGGTCACGAGCCGAACCACGGAAGCCTCCGGGGAGCCCGCCCTCATCGCAGAAACGGCCGACGTGCTCCGCCAGGTCGTCCGCGATTCTGACGTGCTCGCACGCGTCGGGATGGACGCGTTCTGCGTGCTCCTCACGGGGAACGCGGTCGGGGCCGAGGCGCTCGTCCTGTCGCGGCTGGTCGAGGCCGTCGCGACCCGCAACGTGCGGAGCGGCCAGCCGCCTGCGCTCTCGCTCTCGGTGGGGGCGGCGCTCTACGAGCCGGGGTCCTCGGTCGGGCTCGCCGAGCTCATGTCGGAGGCCGACCGTCGACTCCGAGCCGGCGGTCTGGAGCCTGACGGCCGGTCGTCCTAGCGGACGACGAGGACCGGCACCTCGGCCAGGTGCACGATCTTGTGGGCGACGCTGCCCATGAGCAGACGTCCCCAGTCCGACAGCCCGCGCGTCCCCATCACGATGAGCCCGACCGCTTCGTCTCGGGCCATGTCCAAGATCGCGCGGGGGGTCTGCCCGAGCGCGATGCGCACGACCTCGCCGCGGACGTTCGTTCCCGAGTCCTTCAGCTCGCGGACGACGCCGTCGACGAGCTGACGCGCCTCCTCCGCCGTCTCGACGTCGATGTCGGCGCCCCAGGTCACCTCGTGCTCGCGCACATGTAGGACGATCACCTCGCCGCCGTACCGGCGGGATAGGTCTCCGGCCACCGTCACCGCTCTACGGCTGTGCTCCGAGCCGTCCACCGCGAGGAGGATCCGTTCGAACATGCCGCCTCCTTCCACCTGCAAGGTTCCCCCTGTCGGCAGACCCCGCACACGGACGGTGGGACCGGCCGTGCCGGACCGTTCGGCCCCGTCCCGCACTTCTTATCGCCCCCTTAACCACGCGTTGGGAGCCGCCTCACCCGCCCCCTCCTACCTTGGTCATGACCGAAGGGAAGGAGGAAGACATGACGAAGCGCACCGCGATGCTCATGGCCGCCGGTGTGGTGGCCGCGCTGCTCGCAGGATCGGTCGCGCTCGCGTTCGGGCTCTCGGGTGGTACGGCCGCCGTGGCCGACACGTCCTCCAAGAGCGACCCGATCGTGAGGACGGTCCACCGGACGGTGAGGATCGACAAGCAGGCGAAGGCCTCGGACCAGCCGGTCAGGGTCATCACCCTGTCGTCGAACACCTCGTCCCCCGATGCCGTCGCCCCCTCGAGCGGCGACGACCAGTACGAGAGCGACGACCAGTACGAGAGCGACGGCCAGTACGAGAGCGACGACCAGTACGAGAGCGACGACTCCTCGGGGTCCGAGGACCACCGGTCGAGCGACGACGGGTCCAGCGAGGATCACTCCAGCGAGGGCTCGAGCCAGGATGGGTTCGGGGATGACTGACGTCGTGAAGCGGCGCCGCCGGCTCTCGAGAGGTGCCCTGCGGGCGCTCGCGTGGATCGCCGGCGGTGCCGCGTTCGCTGCGCCGTTCGCCTCGCTCGCGCTGGCCCCGAGGCCGGCGACCGCGACCGCCTCCGCCCCCAGCGATCCCGGCCGGCGCGTCATCCTCGTCAAGAAGATCACCCGACGCGTGGTCGTGCACCCGGCTCCAAGCACGGCGGCGGTCCGATACGTGAACGTCGGGAGCGGTTCATCGGGCTCCACCAGCAGCTCGAGCAGCTCGTCTTCGAACAGCGGACCGGTTGCGGCGGGCCCGCCCCCCGCGCCCACGACGAGCACCGGGGGCTCGTGATGACCACGCTCCCCGTTCGCCGCCACGGCTTCCGATCGATGGGCACGTCGGTCGAGGTCATCTCCGGTGCGACGGTGGACGACCGCGTGTTCGAGACCGCCGCGGCGCGGGTGGAGGCGATCTTCGCCCGCGAGGATCGCCGCTGCTCACGCTTCCGGGACGACAGCGAGATCACGCTCGCGAACCGTCGGGCCGGCCGTCCGACCCGCCTCTCCCACGGCCTCGCAGAGGTCATCGCCCTCGCCCTCGAGGGCGCCGCGCGGTCGGGCGGCCGATCCGATCCCAGCGTGCTCGACGCCGTCCTGGCGGCGGGCTACGACCGTGACTTCGACGAGCTCCTCGCCGGCGCTCGCGGCGCGCTCCACCCCTCCCGGCCCTGCGGCCGATGGCGCGACATCGTGCTCGAAGGCCTGACCCTGCACATGCCCGAGGGCGTCGGCCTGGATCTCGGAGGCATCGCGAAGGGCTGGACGGTGGACCTCGCCGCCGCCGCCGCTCGGGACTCGGGTCTTCCCTGGGCCGTGGTGAACGCCGGCGGCGACCTTCGGGTGGTCGGCGCCCCCCCGGCGCCCGGCATCGACGTTCGGGTCGAGGATCCCGAGTCCCCCGACGACGAGGTGTTCCGCCTCGCCGTGTCGCGGGGTGCGATCGCCACGTCCTCGGTGACGCGGCGGGCGTGGGGGCCGGGCCTGCACCACCTCATCGACCCCTCGACCGGCGCCCCGGCCTCGACCGGGGTGCTCCAGGCGACCGTTTGGGCGCCGACCTGCGCGGAGGCCGAGATCGGCGCGAAGGACGCCCTCCTCCGGGGGGGGCCCGTCCTCGAGCGGATCTCCGCCGTCCTCGTCACGGACGATGGGCGGGTCCTCACCAACGTGACCGAGCGTTGGGAGGAGGCGGCATGACCAACTGGAACCTGTTGCGGGCGGCCGGCATAGGCTCCTACATCATGCTGTTCCTTTCGGTCGCCTGGGGACTCGCGGCGACCACCACCCCGTTCGGCAAGCGCGTCTCGAAGCCGTCGGCGGCGCTCGTGCACCAGTTCATGTCCACGTGCGGCCTCTTCCTGCTCGCGATCCACATGGGGGCGCTGCTCGTGGACCGGTTCATCCCGTTCGGCGTCGCCGATCTATTCGTGCCGATGTCGAGCACCTACCGGCCGGGCGCTGTCCTGCTCGGCATGGTGGCGATGTACTCGACGGTGATGATCATCGTGAGCTCCTGGCTCCGCAAGCCGATGGGGACGAAGTGGTGGCGCCGGTTCCACGTCCTCGCGATCCCGACGTTCATCCTCACCCTGCTGCACGGGATCTTCGCCGGCACCGACGCCACCCGGCCCGCGATGTGGTGGACGTACATGGTGACCGGGTCCATCATCGTGTTCCTCGTGGTCGTGCGGGCGCTCACCGTCGGCCTGCGCCCGGAGCGGAAGGCTCCTCCGGCCCACGCCCGCAACGTACGCGCTCCGGCTACGGTCGACGCCTGACGTACGATGCCTCCATGAGCGGGGGGTATCCGTCCCATCTGGTCTCCGACGTCGCCCTGAGGGACGGCGCGACCGTCCGGGTCCGGCCGGCTCGGCGCTCGGACGCGATCCGCGTAGAGGACTACCTCATCGGGCTTTCCCCCGAGACCCGCCGCCTCCGCTTCTGGTCCCAAGCCATCGACGTGCGTACCCTCGCGGCCAAGATCGTGGACGTCGACTACCGCGACCATCTCACGCTCCTCGCGCTCACCGGTGGCGACGACGGGAGGATGATCGGGGGCGCCCAGTACGTCCGGATGGACGCCGGGCGAGCCGAGTTCAGCGTCTCGGTCGCAGACGCGTTCCAGAGCCGTGGTCTCGGCTCGATCCTCATCGGGCAGACGGCCCAGGCGGCGGCCGCGCAGGGCATCAACCTGTTCGTCGCGGAGGTCCTGCCCGAGAACCACAAGATGGTGAACGTGTTCCGTGCGAGCGGCTTCCCGGTCTCGATCCGTGCGACCCCCGGCAGCCTGGAGGTCGAGTTCCCCATCTCGCTCACCGATGAGGCGGTCCAACGCTTCGACCAGCGCGACACGCAGTCGGCGGTGAACGCCGTGCGGACGTTCCTGTCGCCGGCCTCGGTCGCGGTCATCGGAGCCTCACGCGACTCGTCGAGCATCGGTGGCCAGCTCTTCCGCAACCTGCTGATGGCCGAGTTCCACGGAGCCGTCTATCCCGTGAACCCGAAGGCCACGGTCGTCCAGGGCGTCCCGGCCTACGCGTCGATCCTCGACGTGCCGGGCGATATCGAGCTCGCGTTCATCACCGTCCCCGCCGCGCTCGTGGCCCGGGTCGCCGACGAGTGTGGCCGCAAGGGCGTGCGAGGGCTCGTCGTGATCTCGGCCGGGTTCGGCGAAACCGGTGGCGACGGACCGGCGCGCCAAGAGGAGCTGCTCGAGATCTGCCGCGGGTACGGCATGCGCGTGATCGGCCCGAACTGTATGGGGATCGTGAACACGGATCCCGAGATCCGGCTCGACGGGACGTTCGCGACGGTCTACCCGCCACCCGGACGGGTCGGGTTCTTGTCGCAGTCCGGCGCGCTCGGCCTCGCGGTCATGGAGTACGCGACCGAGCTCGGTCTCGGGCTGTCCACGTTCGTGTCCGTCGGCAACCGCGCCGACATCTCGGGCACCGATCTCATCGCGTACTGGGCGATGGATGAGCGTACGGATGTGATCCTCCTGTACATCGAGTCGATCGGCGACCCTCGGCGCTTCGGGCACCTCGCCCACGAGGTCGGCCGCGACAAGCCGATCGTCGCGGTGAAGTCCGGCCGCAGCGCCGCCGGGGCACGGGCCGCCGCGTCCCACACGGGCGCCCTCCTCGCCACCTCGGACATCACCGTGGACGCGCTGTTCCGTCAGAGCGGGGTGATCCGCACGGACACGCTCGAGGAGATGTTCGACGTCGCCACCCTCCTCGCGAACCAGCCGGCCCCGGCGGGTGACCGCGTCGCGATCGTCACCAACGCCGGGGGCCTCGGGATCTTGTGCGCCGACACCTGTGAGGCGAACGGCCTGAAGGTGAGCCCGATCTCCGAGACCACCCAGGCTCGCCTGCGGGAGTTCCTCCCGGCCGAGGCCTCGGTCGGCAACCCGGTCGACATGATCGCCTCGGCGACCGCCGAGGACTACCAACGCGCGATCCGCACCGTCGGCGAGGACCCAGACGTCGACGCCGTCATCGTGATCTACATCCCGCCGCAGGCCCACAAGGCCCCCGAGATCGCCCACGCGATCGTGCGAGGCATCAACGACGTGGGTGGCCGCATCCCGGTGATCACGACGTTCATGTCGGCTCGGGGCCTGCCGGAGGAGCTGCAGGAGGCCGGCACCCGGATCCCCTCCTACTCCTTCCCCGAGCAGGCCGCGATCGCCCTCGCGCACGCGGCCGAGTACGGGCGCTGGCGGAGCAAGCCCGCCGGGAAGCAGCCGCACTTCCACGACACGAAGCCGGACGAGGCCGCGGCCGTGATCGCCGCTGGGCTCTCGCGCGAGGGCGGCTGGCTCGCCGACGAGGAGGTCGAGCACCTGCTCACCTGCTACGGCATCGGACTCGTGCGTTCGGAACGCGCGCCGACGCCCGAGGAGGCCGGCGCGGCCGCCCAGCGCATCGGACGTCCGGTGGCGCTGAAGGCGTTCGGTCCCCAGATCGTCCACAAGACCGACCTCGGCGCCGTGGCGCTCGGGCTCTCGGGCTCGGTGGAGGTCACCGCCGCGGCTCGCGGGATGGGTTCGCGGCTCGCGGAGGCGGGCATCATTCCCGAGGGCTACGTCGTGCAGGAGATGGTCGACGGCGGCGTGGAGATGCTCGTCGGTGTCGCCCACGACCCCTTGTTCGGTCCGGTCGTAGCCTGCAGCGCCGGCGGCACGGCGGTCGAGCTCGTGCGCGACGTGGCGGTCCGCGTGACGCCGCTCACCGACCTCGACGCGAGCGAGATGGTGCGCTCGTTGAAGACGTTCCCCCTCCTCGACGGCTTCCGGGGCGCGCCCAAGGCCGACGTGCCGGCGCTCGAGGAGGTCATCCTGCGCGTCGCCGAGCTCGTCGAGGCCCACCCCGAGATCGCCGAGATGGACTGCAACCCGGTCATGGTGCTCCCGAACGGAGCGCTCGTCGTGGACGCGAGGGTGCGCCTGCGCGCCGTCCCGCCTCCCCTGCCGCTGTTCTCGCGCGGCTAGCGGATCACACGCCCCCTCGCGGGGGCCGCGCTACGATGACCGAGCACGGAGCATGCGTCATCACGTGCTCGCTCACGCTGCCGAGGAGCACGCGCGTGACACCCGAGAGCCCGCGGTGGCCGACGACGACGAGGTCGGTGCCGTCGCGCGATGCCGCCGCGACGATGGCGGACTCGGGGCGACCCATCGCCATCTCTCGGACCGGAACCACGCCACACGCCACGGCCGCGTGCACCGAGGGCTCGAGCTCTGGCGGGCTCGGTTCCTCCGGATCGAAGGTCCACTCGGCGTTGTCGCCCCGGAAGACCGGGATCACATGGAGCAGTCGCAGCTCGGCGCCGGTCGCCGCGGCGAGCCGCGCCGCGAGCGTCGCCGTCCCGACCGAGGCCTCCGAGCCGTCCACCCCGCAGGCGATCCGTCCCGGGAAGGACGGACCCGCCTCGCGTGCGAGCAGGACCGAGCACGCCGCCTCGCGGACGACGTGGGCGGCCACGTGGCCGATCCTGATCGCCCCGCCGAGGATCCCCGCGTCCGGTCCCACGCACAGGAGGTCCACCGCGTGATCGCGGGCCTCGCTCACCAGCGTGGCGGCGGGCTCTCCGGCCACGAGCCGGGTGGGGGCCTGGACACCGGAGTCGGCAGCCATGCGGGCGACGCGCGCGAGCGCCGCCTCACCCTCGGCCTCCACGTCCGCCGGGTGCGTGCGCGAGGAGTCGACGACGTACACGACCTCGAGCGCGGCCCCGAGGGCCTTCGCCAGCGAAACGGCCTGGCGGGCGGCCTCCTCGGCGCGCGGCGAGCCGTCGGTGCCCACCAGGATGCGGCGGAACGCGGGATCGCCCATGGAGCGAAGCGTACCGCGGAGTCCGGTGACCTAGCGCCGACCGACGGAGGTCCAGGGGAGCGGGATCTCTGGCGCCGAGGTCGTGTCGTCGACCTTGAACGACAGATGCTCCTCGACACCGACGACCCCCTCGACCGCGGTGACGAGCCGCTCGAGCACGGGGATGAGGCTCCGGCGTTCCAACTGGCCCTCGAGGTGCACCACGCCGTCGCGCACCGAGATCGTCACCGTGTCCGGATCGATCCACAGGGTGCGCCGGATGACGTCCTCACGGACCTCGTGCTCGATGTCCGCGTCCTCGCGCAGGAAGACCTTCAGGAGATCCGACCTCGACAGGATCCCGTGGACCCGGCCGGCGGCATCCACGACCGGCAAGCGTTTCACGCCCTTGCGATGCATCAGTCGGGCCGCCTCACCGAGCGTCGCGTCAGGGGCCACGGTCACGACCGGCGTCGTCATGAGCTCGGCGGCGACGAGCCCGGCCGCCTTCTCGCGTTCGTGGCGGCGCTGCCGTCCCTCGAACAGGTGGGCGGCGTCCTCGAGCGCCGGATCCTCCTTCAAGATGAGGTCCCCCTCGGAGACGAGCCCGATCAGGCGGTCCTCGTCGTCGATGACCGGAAGGGCACTCACGCGGTACTCCTGCATCCGACGGACGACGTCCTTGAACGGGGCGGCGACGTGCACCACCACCACGGTCCGCGTCATGACGTCGGACACGGTTCGCTTCGCCGCGGGTACCCGCCTGCTCCGGCCCACGGGAGCACCGTAGGACGACCCACCTCCCAGCCCTACGGCCGACCGGCCCCTGCCGGGCCGGTACCCGGACCCCCCGCTCCCCGGGCCGGTCGACACCCGTCCCGAGGGCAACCGACCCTCGGTCGGCGACCCGAGGGCGGCGCCGTCGGCACCCCGGTCGAGCCTGTACGCTCGTTCCATCGTGGATCCTCGACTGATCGAGTCAGGCATCGCGCTGTCCTCGGAGCTGTCGCTCGAGGTGGTGCTCAGGCGCATCATCGGGCTCGCGGTCGAGATCACCGGGGCGCGGTACGGCGCCGTGGGCGTGATCGGCCCCGACGGACGCCTCTCCGAGTTCGTGACCACCGGCATCGACGACGCGACACGGGCAGCGATCGGCGACCCGCCCGTCGGCCGTGGGGTCCTCGGCGTCCTGATCGAAGAGGGCGGGCCGATCCGGCTCGAGGACATCCGCTCGCACCCGCGCTCGGTCGGATTCCCCCCGCACCACCCCGAGATGGGCCCGTTCCTCGGGACCCCGATCGTGGTCCGTGGCACCGCGTTCGGCGACATCTACCTGACGGACAAGCCGGGCGGGTTCTCCGAAGCCGACGAGGAGACGCTCAAGGTCCTCGCGGCACAAGCGGGTGTCGCGATCGAGAACGCGCGCCTGTACGCCGAGTCACGCCGGGACGAGCGGATGCTCGATGCGTTCCGCGAGATCGCGATCGCGATCTTGTCTGGCGCGGGGTCCGACGAGGCGCTCGGGCTGGTGGCGCGCCGGGCGATGGAGCTCGTCGAGGCCGACCTGTCGACGGTCGCGGCGCTCGACCTCGTCGGCCGGCTCACCCTCCAGGTGGCCGAGGGCGAGCACGCGGACGACCTCCGCGGCGCCACGTTCCCGCCGAAGGGCTCGATCTCCGGCGAGGTGATCCGCTGCGGTCGCGCGATCTTGGTCCCCGATGCTGCGCGGGACGCGCGTGCGTACCAGCCGGTGGTCAAGATCGGCGAGATGGGGCCGATGATCTTGGTTCCGCTCGCGGAGCGCGGTCGCGCGATCGGCACCCTCAACGCAGCTCGCCTGCGGGGCGGCCGGCCCTTCAGGCAGGAGGACGTGGAGCTCCTCCAGCGGTTCGCCGACCAGGCCGCTATCGCGATCGAGTTCGCGCGAGCGCAGCGCGAGGCCCAGCGTGTCGCGATCATGGAGGACCGCGAGCGCATCGCGAAGGAGCTGCACGACGGCGTGATCCAGTCGCTGTTCGCCGTCGGGATGGGGTTGCAGGGGCCTGGCGCTCGTGAGCAGCCGACGCCGAGCAGGCGGCGCGCGTCGACGGCGCGGTGGCCGAGCTCGACCGCGTGATCCGGGACCTCCGCAACTACATCTTCGGGCTGCGGCCGGGCATCCTTGCCGATCGCCAGCTCGACCAAGCCCTGCGGCAGACCGCGCAGGGAGTTCGAGGAGCGTTCGGGGGTCGTCACCGTGGTCGAGATCGACGAGACCGTCGCCGCGGAGCTCGCCTCCACAGCTTCGGACGTCGTCCAGGTCGACGCGCGAGGCACTGTCCAACGTCGGCCGTCACGCGCGGCGCCACGACCTGCCGCGTGAGCCTCCACCGCGAGCACGAGGCTCGGCGGTCCTCGAGGTCGACGACGACGGACGCGGGTTCGACCCTGGGACCACCCGTCGAGGCGACGGGCTGTCGAACCTCGAGCAGCGGGCGGAGGCTCTGGGCGGCAAGGCCTCGATCGAGAGCGCTCCCACCCAGGGCACGACCGTCCGGCTGACGATCCCCCTCGAGGGGATCTCGGTCTAGGCGCCCGCTCCCCCACCTACTGCACGACCAGCGCGGTCACCATGCCGAACATGCCTCCGGGTCCTTCCACGTGCGGAAGGATGTGGCAGTGGTAGGCCCACACGCCGGGGTTGTCCGCCTCCACGAGGATGTCGAACCGCTGTCCCGGCGCGACCATCAGCGTGTCGGCCATGTAGGGCTGGTCGAGGACGAACCCGTCCGCCGCCACGACCTCGAAGTGGTAGCCGTGCAGGTGCATCGGGTGGATCAGCGCACCATCGTTCGCGATGTGGATCAGCACGTCGTCGCCGAGCTCGGCGACGATCGGCTGCGTGGCCGGGAACCCCTTGCCGTTCAGCACGTACCCGGTCGGGCCGTCACCGAGGAACAGCGTGGACTCGACCTCGATCCTCTCGCCGTAGACCCCCGAGAAGCCGCCCTTGGGCTCGACGTAGATCGCGCCGTACATGCCCTTGCCGACCTGCTCGGTCGAGTTGAAGTGCGAGTGGTAGACGTACATGCCCGGCGGGTCGACGACCTCGAACTCGTACGTGAAGAATCCGCCCGGCATGATCGGGTCCTGGGTGATGTACGGAACGCCGTCCATCCCGTTCGGGACCGTCACGCCGTGGAGGTGCATCGTCGTCGGTTGGGACATCTCGTTGCGGACGATGATCCGGACCTTGTCGCCGGGGTTCACCCGGAGCTCGGGACCCGGGACGGTGCCGTTGAAGCCCATCGCGTCGACGAAGACGCCGGGCTCGGTCTCCCAGCGGACCTCCTGGGCCGTGAGCTCGAACACCTTCCACCCGTTCTCGATCTTGGGCTCCAGCGGCTGGTTCCCGAGCCCCTCGGTCTCGGCCGGGAAGGCCTCCACGCCGGCCCGGTGGCCGTCGAGCATGTCCTGGACGCTCATGCCCTCGTGCGACATCGAGCTGCCGGTCGCGCCCGTCGCACCGCTCGCCCCGCTCGAGGCGGAGTCTGTGATGGCGAGCGACCCGACCATGCCTAGGTCCTCGTGACCGGCGATCGTGCAGTAGATCTTGTAGTCGCCCACCTCGAGCGCGGGCACCTCCACGACCGCCGTGTCGCCGGCCTGGATATCGGACGTGACCTTCACGCCGTTGCCGGTGTCAACGGCGAACGTGTGAACCGACTGGCCGTCGTTCCTGACCTGGAACTCGAGGTTCTCGCCGGCGGGCGCCTCGACCTGGTCGGGCTGGATCGCGAAGTCGCTGAGGGTCACCTCGAACGTCGAGGTGCCGGCGGCGGCCTGTACGTCTCCTCCGCCTTCGCTACCGCCCCCACTGCTGCATGATGCCACCAGTAGCGTGAGCACAAGGGCGGCGGCGAGCACACCCCACCTGCGGACGCGTTGCATCATGCCAAGCTCTCCTCTCCTCGGAACGCGGGTATCCGGCCGTGTATGGAACGGCGCTTGCACGTGACAGCTTAGGGCCGAACGACACGAACGAGGGGGGTCTTACGTACCGGGCCCGTCGGCGAGCGACCGGACCGCCTCGATGAGCCGGGC
The DNA here is from genome assembly GCA_963708985.1 of uncultured Actinomycetes bacterium. Classification (GTDB taxonomy): domain Bacteria; phylum Actinomycetota; class UBA4738; order UBA4738; family HRBIN12; genus HRBIN12. The sequence continues at coordinate 45,110 of CAVPUQ010000008.1, read as the reverse complement.
CCGCTCCGGATGGCGGTGCAGCCGGACAAGCTGACCCTCGACCTCCTCGCCGGGGTGCGATCCGAGGACGATGACGCGGGCGCCGGTGAGGAGGTACAGGGCGAGGATCTCCTCGGAGGCCGTCCCCATCATGACGGCCTCGCTCTCCGTGCTCATGTCGAGGACGACGACCCCGGCCTCTTCCATCAGCGGACACATGCCGTCGCGCGCGCCGACGCACGTGTAGTCGGGCTCGGTCGGGCCGGGGCACAGCAGGACGTCGAAGCCCGAGCCCTCGAGCCAGGAGCCGAACCGCTCCCGCTCGGCGGCGTCGGCCTCGACCACCAAGACGGTGCCGCGGCCCGGGGTCATCGCTCGAAGTCTCCGCCCGGGGAGCCGCCGAGGTTGCCGGCCGGAGGTCCCAACCTGGCAGGGCCGTTCGCCCCTCCGCACCTTCCGAGCTTCGCCCGCATCCTCCCGGGACATGTTCATCCGCTACTACCTCGACCTGCCGATCCCGTTCGCGGCCGTGGAAGCCGAGCTGCTCGCACAACCCGAGGCATGGGTTCCCGGCCTTGCGAGGGACGCCGAGAGCCTCGGCGAGCACCTGCTCGCCGAGGTCGGGTTCGCGGTGGACGAGGCCCACCGGCTGGACAAGCAGGTCGAGATCGAGTTCGGCGAGCCGTACCGGATCCCGGCGAAGACCCTCCTACCGATGTCGTGGAAGGCGACCGGCGCCGAACGCCTGTTCCCCGCCCTCGACGCCGACCTCGAGGTCGCCTCGCTCGGGCCGAACCGCACCCAGCTCTCCATCAGCGCCCGGTACAAGCCGCCGATGGGCCCGTTCGGACGGGCCCTGGATCGGGCCCTGCTGCATCGGGTCGCCGAGGCAACCGCGAAGGACTTCCTGGACCGGGTCGGCGAGGCACTCCAGACGCGCGCCGGCAACGGGTAGGCACGCCCGACCCTCGTTCGCACGCTCGCGTTCCGTTGGCCGGTAGGATGTGAGACCGTGGCCAGACCTCCACTCCGGGTGCTGCTCGTCGACGACCATGAGGTCGTTCGCAGCGGCGTCAAGGCACTGTTGCAGGCAACGGAGGACATCGTCGTGACCGCCGAGGCTGGCTCGGTCCGGGAGGCGATCGACGAAGCCGACCGCACCCGCCCCGACGTCGTCGTCATGGACGTGCGCCTGGCCGATGGCAGTGGCATCGAGGCCACCCGCGAGATCCGCGCGAAGCACCCGAAGACGGCCGTGGTCATGCTCACTTCCTTCGCGGACGACGAGGCCCTGTTCGCCTCGATCATGGCCGGCGCATCCGGCTACGTGCTGAAGCAGGTCAAGGGCGGCGAGCTGGTGCGCGCGATCCGCACGGTGGGCAAGGGCGAGAGCCTGCTGGACCCGGCCGTCACGAGCGCCGTGTTGGACCGCCTGCGCAAGGGCAAGCACCTCCTCAAGGACGAGAAGCTCGCCCGCCTGTCACCGCAAGAGGAGCGGATCTTGTCGCTCGTGGCCGACGGCAAGACCAACAAGGAGATCGGCGAGGAGCTCAACCTCGCCGAGAAGACCGTGAAGAACTACGTCTCGAGCATCCTGTCGAAGCTCGAGGTCGCTCGCCGCGCCGAGGCGGCCGCCTACCTCGCGCGGCACACCACGACGCCGGGCACGCAGGGCTAGACCCCTCCGGGGACGTGCCCCCTGGTCTCTCCACCCGTGCCTGGGTGCGCGATCGCGAACCCCTCTCGACCAAGGCCGAACGGCCCCTCCGAGGGGGGGCACAGGTCCCCGGAACCCTAGGGACGCGACCCTACGGCGTGCGGGCCACAGGGCCGGTGGCGGTCGCAAGTTGCAGTTGCACCATGGACCCGACGAGATCGAGCCGATCTCGAGGATCGGAAGGAGGGTGACGATGGCCACTCGGACGATCGACAGGCCCATGGTGAGGACCGATGCTTTCGGGGCGGTCGAGACAGCGCGGCCCGTGGAGCGCGTCAGGGGCGCGTACGCGTTCGGCCTCACGAGGATCTCCATCGGGTTCGTCTTCCTGTGGGCGTTCCTGGACAAGGCGTTCGCGCTCGGATTCGCGACGGGACGTCTCGAGGACGGCACGATCGACTTCTTCGGCAAGGGTGCCGCCTGGCTGAACGGCGGCTCGCCCACCGGAGGGCGTCCTGACCTACGGGACCAAGGGCCCGCTGACGGGCTTCTTCCAGGGCCTGGCCGGTGCCGCCTGGGTCGACTGGGTCTACATGCTGTCGATGCTGCTCATCGGCGGCGCCCTGATCCTGGGCGTCGCGACGCGACTGGCGGCGATCGGCGGCGCGATCTGGATGGGCCTGTTCTACCTGGCCACGGCGATCAAGCCGGAGTTCAACCCGGTGCTCGACGAGCACATCGTCTACATCCTGGTGCTCGCCGGCCTCGCTGCGATGGGGGCCGGCCGGTATCTGGGACTCCAGGACCGCTGGGAGCGCCTGGCCCTGGTCCGGCGGCTCCCGGTGCTGCGGTAGGTCCAAGGGACCGGGTTCGCGGGGCCACGGGACTCAGCCCGAAGCGCCGCAAGGCGAGATGATGGAGGCGGGGCGACCCCCGCCTCCATCATCGTGCGAACACACAGGAGCGCGAACATGAGCGAACACGGCACGCAGATGACGGTCGACGGCAATGAGGCGGCGGCGAGGATCGCCCACAAGCTGTCAGAGGTCATCGCGATCTACCCGATCACCCCCTCCTCCCCCATGGGAGAGTTCGCGGACGCCTGGTCGGCCGCGGAGCGCCCGAACCTGTGGGGCGTGGTCCCGCAGGTCATCGAGATGCAGAGCGAGGGTGGAGCGGCCGGTGCGCTGCACGGCGCGCTCCAGGCCGGAGCGCTGTGCACCACCTTCACGGCGTCGCAGGGCCTGCTCCTGATGATCCCGAACATGTACAAGATCGCCGGCGAGCTCACCTCGACCGTGATCCACGTCGCCGCGAGGACGCTCGCGACGCACGCGCTCTCGATCTTCGGCGACCACAGCGACGTCATGGCCGCGCGGCTCGACCGGCTTCGCGATGCTCTGCTCCTCGGACGTCCAGGCGGCCCAGGACCTCGCGCTGATCTCCCACGCGGCGACCCTCGAGGCCCGCGTGCCGTTCATGCACTTCTTCGATGGGTTCCGCACCTCGCACGAGGTCAACGTCATCGATGCCGTGGGCGACGACGAGATCCGCGCGATGATCTCCGAGGACCTCGTCCGTGCCCACCGCGACCGCGGGCTCTCCCCCGACCGCCCCGTCCTGCGCGGGACCGCCCAGGACCCCGATGTGTTCTTCCAGGCGCGGGAGGCCAGCAACCCGTTCCACGCCGCCGTTCCCCAGATCGTGCAGGCGATGATGGATCGGTTCGCCGACCTCACGGGCCGCCACTACCACCTGTACGACTACGCTGGCGCTCCCGACGCCGAGCGCGTGATCGTCCTGATGGGATCGGGCAACGGCGCCGTCGCCGACACGGTGGAGACGCTCGTCGCTCGGGGCGAGAAGGTGGGCGTCCTCAACGTCCGGCTGTTCCGGCCGTTCGCCGCAGATACGTTCCTGGACGCCCTGCCGCCCACGGTCAAGGCCATCGCCGTCCTCGACCGGACCAAGGAGCCCGGGGCCCCCGGCGAGCCCCTCTACCAGGACGTCGCGACCGCGCTCACCGAGGCGCTCCTCGCCGGTCGGTTCACGGCCATCCCCCGCCTGATCGGCGGGCGCTACGGCCTGTCCTCGAAGAACTTCGACCCCCCGATGGTGAAGGCGGTCTTCGACGAGCTCGAGAAGCCCGACCCGAAGAACCACTTCACGGTCGGCATCGTCGACGACGTGACGCACACCTCCCTGCAGGTCGATCCGACCTTCACGACCGAGCGTGACGACATCGTGCGCGCGCTCTTCTACGGCCTGGGAGCCGACGGCACCGTGAGCGCGAACAAGAGCTCGGTCAAGATCATCGGGGAGGGGACGGACCTGCACTCGCAGGGGTACTTCGTGTACGACTCGAAGAAGTCGGGCTCGATGACCATCTCGCACCTGCGCTTCGGGCCCCGGCCGATCAACTCCTCGTACCTGATCCGAAGCGCGAGCTTCATCGCCTGCCACCAGTTCAACTTCCTTGAGCGCAAGGACGTCCTGGCCGCCGCCTCGCACGGAGCGACCTTCCTGCTCAACAGCCCGTACGGGCCCGACGAGGTCTGGGACCACCTGCCGATCGAGATCCAGCGCGCGATCGTCGACAAGGAGCTGAAGTTCTACGTGATCGACGCGCAGGACATCGCGACCGACGTAGGCCTCGGCAGACGAGTGAACACCATCCTGCAGACGTGCTTCTTCGCGCTCTCGGGCGTCCTGGAGCGCGAGGAGGCCATCGCGGCCATCAAGAAGTCGATCGAGAAGAACTACGGCAAGCGCGGTCGCGCCGTGCTCGAGCAGAACTTCACCGCGGTGGACCGCTCGCTCGAGGGTCTGCACGAGGTGCCGATCCCGGCCGACGCGAAGTCCCAGGTCCACCGCCTGCCGCCGGTCCCGGAAGACGCGCCCGACTTCGTGAAACGGGTCACCGCCATGATCATCGCCGGGCAGGGCGACCTGCTGCCGGTCTCGGCACTGCCGGTCGACGGCACGTTCCCGACGGGCACCTCGCAGTACGAGAAGCGCTCGATCGCGCTCGAGATCCCGATCTGGGATCCGGACATCTGCATCGACTGCGCGAAGTGCGCCCTGGTCTGTCCCCACGCCGCGATCCGGATGAAGGTGTTCGAGCCCTCGGCGCTCGAGGGTGCGCCCGCGGCGTTCCAGCACAAGGAGTGGAAGGACCGCGAGCATCCCGGCCTGTGGATGACGATCCAGGTCGCGCCCGACGACTGCACGGGCTGCGGCGTCTGCGTCGACACGTGCCCCGCCAAGAGCAAGGAGGCCGTGAAGCACAAGTCGATCAACATGGAGCCGAAGCTCGAGCACCTCGAGGTCGAGCGCGAGAACTTCGACTTCTTCCGCACGATCCCGGCGTTCGACCGTCGCGACGTGAAGGTCGCGTCGATCAAGGGCTCTCAGATGCTCGAGCCGCTCTTCGAGTTCTCGCTCGCGTGCGAAGGCTGCGGCGAGACGCCGTACCTGAAGCTGCTCTCGCAGCTGTTCGGCGACCGGATCCTGATCGCGAACGCCACCGGATGCTCCTCGATCTACGGCGGCAACCTGCCCACGACCCCGTGGGCGAGGGACGCGTTCGGTCGCGGCCCCGTGTGGTCGAACTCGTTGTTCGAAGACAACGCCGAGTTCGGCTTGGGCATGCGGCTCGCGCTCGACCACGCCGACCTCGTTCGCGCGCCAACTGCTCGAGCGCTTGGCGCCGCAGGTGGGCGAAGAGCTGGCGATCGCGATCCTGCGGGCTGAGATGGGCGATGAGGTCGCGATCTACGAGCAGCGCGAGCGCGTCACCGAGCTCCGGACGCGCTTGGAGCAGGTCCAGGGCGACGACGCCCGGAACCTGCACCAGATCGCCGACGCCCTCGTGCGCAAGAGCGTGTGGATCGTCGGCGGCGACGGGTGGGCCTACGACATCGGGTTCGGCGGCCTCGACCACGTCCTCGCGACCGGGCGCGACGTGAACGTCCTCGTGCTCGACACGCAGGTGTACTCGAACACCGGCGGGCAGGCATCGAAGGCGACCCCGCGCGGCGCCGTGGCGAAGTTCGCGGCGGCGGGTAAGGCCGTGGGACGCAAGGATCTCGGTCTCTCCGCCTCGGACTACGGCAACGTGTACGTGGCGCAGGTCGCCATGGGCGGAGACAACGCGCAGACGGTGAAGGCGTTCGCCGAAGCCGAGTCCTGGTCTGGACCCTCGCTGATCATCGCGTACAGCACGTGCATCTCCCACGGGATCGACATGTCGACCTCGATGAGCCACCAGAAAGAGGCCGTCCAGTCGGGCTTCTGGCCCCTCTACCGCTACGACCCGCGCAAGGCGACCGAGGGTGAGCGCCCGTGGCAGCTCGACAGCAGCAAGCCCGACCCTGCCGCTGAAGGAGTTCCAGGCGAAGGAGGCGCGGTTCGCGATGCTCGCGCGCTCGCGGCCGGAGGAGTACGAGAAGCTCGCGCAGCTCGCGCAGTCCGACGCCGAGGAGCGCTGGCGGTTCTACGAGCAGCTCGCCGGGGTTCAGCGACAGGCACCCGGCCAGCTGGGCCTGGACGGACAAGGTGAGGACGTGACGACTCCCGAGGAGGTGGGATCGTGAGCGCCGACCTGCGCACGCGCTACCTGGGACTCGAGCTCGCGAACCCGGTCGTCCCCTCCGCCTCGACGCTCTCCTCGCGCATCGACACGCTGAAGCGCCTCGAGGACGCGGGTGCGTCCGCCGTCGTGTTCCAGTCGCTGTTCGAGGAGCAGATCGAGCACGAAGAGCTCGAGATCCACCGCGTCCTGGAGTACGGGACCGAGAGCTTCGCCGAGGCCACTCACCTACCTGCCCGAGATGGAGGAGTACAACACCGGCCCCGACGAGTACCTGCGGCATCTCGAGGCGTCGAAGAAGGAGCTGGAGATCCCGGTGATCGGCAGCCTGAACGGCTCGTCCGAGGGCGGGTGGCTGCGCTACGCGAAGCTGATCCAAGACGCCGGCGCCGACGCGCTCGAGCTGAACGTCTACTACATCGCGGCCGACCCGAACGAGACCGGCGAGCAGGTCGAGCAGCGCTACCTCGACCTCGTCGCGGCGGTGCGGGGCTCGGTGCAGATCCCGCTCGCCGTGAAGATCGGACCGTTCTTCAGCTCGGTCGCGAACATGGCGCGGCGGCTCGTGGAGGCCGGGGCGGACGGGCTCGTGCTGTTCAACCGCTTCATGCAGCCGGACATCGACCTCGAGACGCTCGACGTGGACCCGACCCTGCACCTGTCGACCGCGGAGGAGGTGCGACTGCCGCTTCGCTGGATCGGCATCCTGCGCGGGCGGGTGCGAGGCCTCGCTGGCGGCGACCACCGGCGTCCACGGCCCGAGGAGGCCGTCAAGCTGATCCTCGCGGGCGCGGACGTGACGATGATGGCGAGCGCGCTGTTCCGCAACGGTCCCGAGCACGTGCAGCACGGTCGTCGAGGGCATCCGGACCTGGCTCGACGAGCACGAGTACGACTCGGTCGAGCAGGCGAAGGGCAGCGTCGCGCAGGTCAACGTGGCCGACCCGGCGTCGTTCGCGCGCTCGAACTACATGCAGATGCTCGTGAACTTCACGAGCGAGTTCGACTGGCGCGAGATCCCGGGCAGCGTCCAGACCTGAGGGATCAATCCGCGTCGGGCCACGCGCGCAGGCTCGCGCGGTGCAGAGCCCGCTCGTGGTAGGAACCGTCTGCCCGGATGCCGTCCATGCCGCCGGCGCGGATCAGGGTCTCGAGCAGCGGCGCCAGCTGGGTCCCGTACTGCTCCATGCACTCGAGCGGATGCACGCCGGGCCACGAGTAGCACGAGACGACCGTGCGGCGGATCTCCGAGGGAACCCCTTCGGGGATCGCATCCCACGCAGGAGTCGTCCACGGGGAAGATCCACTGGTCCAGGTTGCCCTGCGGGATGCCCTCGACGCCGCGGACCGTGGGTGGATCGGCCGTCAGCAGGTAGGGGTCGACCACGAGGTCGCAGATGACGGCGTGTTCGGGCAGGTCCGCCAGCCACTCGTTCGGGATCAGTGGCCTTGCGGGATCGCTGCGCTGGGTCGCGTCGACCAGGATGTCGGTGCGCCGCAGGCACTCCTGCAGATGCTCCTCGCACCCGGTGAGGTTGCGGCCGAGCACCATGACCTCGACGCCCGGAAGCTCGAGCTCGGCGTACCGCGCGTTGCGCTCGACGTTCCCGTACTTGGTCGCCGCCTCGACGGCGTGCTTGCCGATGCCGCCGGCTCCCATGATCGTCACGCCCAGGGGTCGGCGGTGCGGGTCGGCGATGGCCGGCCAGGTGCGCTCGAGCGCGTCGAACGCAGCCTCGACGCCGTTCCACGCGACCGCTCGGAGGTCCTCGACGAGGCGTCGGTCTTGATCGTCGACGATCGAGTCCATGCTGATCGCCTCGACCCCGAGCTCCCGGAGGCGCCGCACGCGAGCGGGCCGCGTCGGGAAGTGCAGCATCGCGAACAGGATGCCGCCGGGACGCAGCTTGACGAACTCGGACTCGTCCGGACACCGCAGGGTGAGCACGACGTCCGCCCCGAAGGCTTCCTCGTTCGTCCCGACCCGCACGAGGCTCGAGCGGCCGGTGTACTCCTGCTCGCGGAGCCCCATCCCGGAGCCGATCCCGCTCTCGACGACGACCTCGACGCCCAAGTCCGTGAGCGTGCCGACCAGGGGCGGGAGGAAGTCGCGACGCTCGCCGGCCTCCTTGTGCATCCGGGGCAGACCGAAGGTCAACGCGTTCGTGCGGCTCGCCACCTGGATATCTCCGCTCTCGCGACGGCCCGTTCGTAGTACTTGCTCGACCGGACGTCCCACTCCTCCACCGGTCGCTCCGCGATGACGCGAAGGACGGGTTCGATCTGCCTACCGTAGACCTCCATGCACGCATGCGGTCGGAGCCCGGGCCACGAGTAGCACGCGAGCGCGACGCGCCGGTTCTGCGTGCTGACCTGCTCGGGGAGGCGCTCGTACGCCGGGTCGTCCGGGTAGAAGACGTACTGGTCCAGATCGCCGTCCGGGATCCCCTCGATCCCCTTGACGCTGGGCGGATCGACCGAGAAGTCGTACGGATCGACGGACAGGTCCAAGATCACGGCATCCTGGGGCAGCACGGCCACCCACTCGTTCGGAACGATCACGCGCGAGGGATCGCGCCGCTGGGTCGCGTCGATGAGCAGGTCCGTCTGCCGGAGGCGCTCGAGCATGTAGCTCTCGTGCCCCGTCAGGTCGAAGTCGGCCACCGTCACCTCGACCCCCGGCACGCCGGCCGCCACCATCTCCTCGCGGAGCGCGGGGTCGCCGTACCGCGTCGCGGCGTGGATCGCGAACCCGCCAACCGCACCGGAGCCCAGGCACGTGACGCGCAGCGGCCCGCGCCCGGGGTGCGCGAACCGCGGGTGGACCTTCTTGATCTCCTCGAAAGCCGCGCGAACACCGTTCCAGCCCACCGCCCCGACGTTCTGGACCAGGCGACGCCCGAGGTCGTCGGTGACCTGGTCGAGGCTCACCCCACGGATCTGGGTCTCGGAGAGCGACTCCACCCGCTCCGGACGGGTCGGGTAGTGGAGCATCGATACGAGGATCGTGCCCGGCTCGCAGCCCTCGGACCACGTCCTGGCCCGGGTACCGGATGACGACGACCACGTCCTGGGCGAGGCATCTCCTCGTAGGTGCCCGACGCGGCGCTTGGGCGACGCGTTGACGTACTCCTGGACGTGCGATGCCCATGCCGGAGCCGTACCCCTCCTCGACCACGATGTCGTCCGCGCCCGCGCGACCCAGGAACCGGACCAGCCGAGGCAGGAAGTCACGACGCTCTCCCGCCTCTTTGTGCATGCGAGGCAGACCGAAGCACAGCCCCATGATCCCTCCTACCGTACCGATTCGCCGGTGGCGGCGCGAGCCGCGGTCAGCCGTCGAGCATCTGACGCAGCACCATCCGCAGGATGCCGCCGTGCCGCGGTACATCTCGACCTCGGCGGGCTCGTCGATCCGCACGATGCACGGTGAACTCCGTCGCGGAGCCGTCGGCGCGACGGGCGACGACCGTCGCCTCCTGCTTCGGCATCACGCCGACCGGTGAGGCCGGTGACGTCGAAGATCTCGGTCCCGGTCAGGCCCAGCGTCTCGGCCGAGTCCTCGGGCGCGAACTGCAGCGGCACCACGCCCATGCCGACGAGGTTCGAGCGGTGGATCCGCTCGTAGCTCTCGGCGAGCACGGCCCGTACGCCGAGCAGCGACGGGCCCTTGGCCGCCCAGTCGCGGCTCGACCCGCTGCCGTACTCCTTGCCCGGCGACGACGATGAGCGGCGCACCCTCGGCGCGGTACCGCAGCGACGCGTCGAAGATCGTCGTGCACCTCACCGTCCGGCAGATGCTTCGTCCACGGGCCCTCGGTTCCCGGCGCCAGCCGGTTCCGCAGCCGCACGTTCGCGAACGTGCCGCGCATCATCACCTCGTGGTTGCCCCGGCGCGCACCGTAGGAGTTGAAGTCGCGCGGCTCGACGCCCCGCCCGATGAGGTGACGCCCGGCCGGTGAGTCCGAGCGGATCGACCCGGCGGGCGAGATGTGATCGGTCGTGATCGAGTCCCCCACCCAAACGAGGCACCGGGCGCCCAGCGATGTCGCCCGGCTCGCCGGCCTCCGCGCCGAGGTCCTCGAAGAAGGGAGGCTCCTGGACGTACGTCGATGCCGGGTCCCACGCGTAGATCGGCCCACTCGGGGTCGGCAGGTTCGCTCCACCGATCGTCGCCGTCGAAGATCCGTCCGTACTCGGACTCGAACTGCTGCGGCGCGAGACCGACGGTCGCGATCGCCCGTCGCACCTCCTCGGCGCTCGGCCAGAGGTCGCGAAGGTACACCGTGTGCCCCTCGGCGGTCGTGCCGAGGGAGTCGTTCGCGAGATCGACGCTCGACGGTGCCGGCGAGGGCGAACGCGACCACCAGCGGCGGTGACGCCAGGTAGCTGGCGCGCACGAGCGGATGGATCCGCCCCTCGAAGTTGCGGTTGCCCGACAGGACCGCGACCACGGCGACGTCTCGGTCGGTCACTGCCCGTGCGACCTCTTCCGGGCAGCGGGCCCGAGTTGCCGATGCAGGTCGTGCATCCGTAGCCGACCAGCGAGAAGCCGAGCTCGTCGAGGTACGGCGTGAGCCCGGCGGCGTCGAGGTAGTCCGTCACGACGCGTGAGCCCGGGCGCGAGCGAGGTCTTGACCCAGGGCTTGGTCTGCAGGCCCGCCTCGACGGCCTTCTTCGCGAGCAGGCCGGCCGCGATCATGACCGACGGGTTCGAGGTGTTCGTGCAGCTGGTGATCGCCGCGATCGACCACCGTGCCGTTCGCGGACGTCTCCGGGCTCGGCGTCCCGCGCGCTCGCGGACGATGCGATCGTGGAAGGCCTCGTCGAACGACGCCCAGACCCTGCGGCAGCGGCACGCGGTCCTGCGGCCGTGCGGGGCCCGGCCACGCTCGGCTCGACCGAGCCGACAGGTCCAGGTCGAGGACCTCGCTGAACACGGGCTCGGGGTCGTCGTCGCGGCGGAACAGCCCCTGCTCCTTCGTGTAGCGCTCGACGAGGTCGACGCGGTCTCCGCGCCCGGTGAGGCGCAGGTATCGGAGCGTCTCGTCGTCGACCGGCCAGAGCGCGGCCGTCGCCCCGTACTCGGGGCACATGTTGCGAGAGCGTCGCGCGGTCGGCGAGCTCGAGCGTCGAGCAGCCGTCGCCGAAGAACTCGACGAACTTGCCGACGACGCCGTGCGCCCGGAGGGTCTGCGTGAGCGTCAGCACGAGGTCGGTCGCCGTCGTGCCGGCCGGCAGCGCGCCCGAGACGCGGACGCCGACGACGAGCGGTCGCGGCAGGAACATCGGCTGGCCGAGCATCGCGGCCTCGGCCTCGATCCCGCCGACGCCCCAGCCGAGGACGCCGAGGCCGTTGATCATCGTCGTGTGCGAGTCGGTGCCCGACGAGCGTGTCGGGGAACGCGACACCGCCACGCGTCGGCGACGACCTGGCCGAGGTGCTCGAGGTTGACCTGGTGACAGATCCCGGCCCCCGGGCGGACGACGCGCACGCCGTCGAACGCCTGCTGCGCCCAGCGCAGCAGCCCGTACCGCTCGCCGTTGCGCTCGTACTCGAACGTCGATGTTGCGCTCGTAGGCGTCGGCGCTCCGGAACAGGTCCACCTGCACCGAGTGATCGATGATCAGGTCCACGTCGACGAGCGGGTTGACCTTCGAGGGATCGCCGCCGGCACGCGCAATCGCGCTCCGCATCGCTGCGAGGTCCACGACGGCGGGCACGCCCGTGAAGTCCTGCATCAGCACTCGGCCCGGCATGAAGGCGACGTTCACTCCGCTCGCGGGCTCGGGCCACGTGGCGAGGGCGCGCACGTCCTCGTCGGTCACGTCGCGCGAGCCGGCGCGGCGAAGGAGGTTCTCGAGCAGGATCTTCACGGTGTGCGGCAGGCGCGACGGGTCGGCCCCATCGAGCCCGGCTAGGCGGTCGAGCCGGAACATCACGACCGGACCGCCCGCCGTCTCCAGGCGGTCCCTCGCGCCGGTGAACTCGCTCGTCATCGATGTGGTCCCTTTCTTCGCGCCCGATGGTGCGCCACCCATGCTCTCAGACCGACGGTGCGCGGTAGCGCTCAGATGCGCAGGTGAGGCGGCGGGGACCCTTCATCGGGGTCCGAGCCGACCGACGGCGCCGTCGTCTCGGTCTCGGCGACCTCCAGGCGGTGCTGCTCGATCGCCTTGCGGTGCTCCATCCTGGTCTGGCGGCGGATCGTGGCCTCGCGCTGGCGGCGCTGCTGCACCACGGTCTCGGCCACGAGCGGCGGGATCGGCCGGGGCCGGCCCTCCTCGTCGAGGGCCACGAACACGAGGTACGCGCTCGAGGCGTGGACGCGCTCGCCGCTCACGATGCGCTCGGCCTCGACCCGGACGCCGATCTCGAGCGAGGTCGTGTAGGCGGCGTTCACCGAGGCTTCCACCGTGATCGTGTCGCCGACGTGGACGGGAGCGAGGAACGACATCGAGTCCATCGAGGCCGTCACGGCGAGCCCGCCGCAGTGCTTGATCGCCGCGAGCCCGGCCGCCGTGTCGACGAGCTTCATCACGACGCCGCCGTGCACGATCCCGGCGATGTTCGCGTCCGTGATCTCCATCAGCTGCACCAGCGTCACCGCAGAGTCGGCGACACGCTTCGGCGAGAGGTTCCATCCGGCCACGGCGGAACCGTAGCAGGGCCGGGACGCCGGCCGGAACCCGTAGCATGGCCGCGTGCGCCGGATCGCCGCCGCCGCTTGTCTCGCGCTCGCGTTGGCCGCCTGCGACGGCGGCGGCGGACGCGACGTCTCACCGTCGGCGAGCGCCCCTTCGAGCTCGTCGCCGAGCGCGAGCACCTCGCCCTCGACATCGGCGTCGCCCTCCGTCTCACCGAGCGCGAGCCCGACCGGGACCCCGACGCCGGAGCTCGCGCTCCAGCTGCCGGCCGACGCGCCGACCGAGCTCTCGGATCCGGCCGGTCTGGCCGCGGTCGAAGCCGGCGATCTCACGCCGCTCGCCCCACCCGGTGCGACGGTGACCCACTCCGCCATCCTGGCCACCGTGGTGGATCCGTTCGACCGGATCGCCCTCACCTGGCGTCGGGGCGAGGACCCGTTCGCGTCGGAACACGGCGTCATCGAGTGGCTGCGCTCCGAGGGCGTGACCGCGTGGCGCGCGGTGTACGCCTTCACGGACAGGCCGCGCGAAGGGGTGCTCACGATCGACCTCGACAGCGGGGATCTCACGGGGGACGGCGTCCCGGACGTGTTCGCGCTCGAGCAGCATGGGGGCAGCGGTGCCTGCGGGACGTGGAGGGTGGTCGTCTCGACCCCGGATGCGGCCGTCGAGGTCTTCCGGCACGCCGCCTGCGACACGGAGATCCGGATCAGCGGCCACGCGCTCGCGGTTCGCGAGGCCGTGTACGCACCCGAGGACCCACACTGCTGCCCGAGCGCGTTCCGGTACGCCACGCTCGAGTGGGACGGCGAGGCGTTCGTCGAGACCTCGAGCCACGTCGTCGACACCACCGCGTAGCCACCACGAACGGGCCCGCTCGTGCCCCCCACCTGTCCGACCTTTCCCGCCCGTGTGGACCATCTCCCTCCCCCAACGCTCACAGTTGGGTCCACCCCGGCCGATAACCGATGCAGGAGGCACCGTTTGTTCGCGCGAACCCGCTTGCAGGAGCTCGGCCCGACCGCTCGGCGGCGCGCGCTGTGGGGTGCCCTCGGGGCGGTCCTCCTGTTGGTGTCAGCCATGGCACTCGGGCAGGCCGAGCGCGTTCAGGCCAGCCTGGTCGCGGACGCGACGACGTCGGCCGAGGCACTCGTCGACGCCGCGCTGGCGCCCGTGCTCACACCGACCGACGCCGCCGTGCCGGCGACCGGCACCCGCTATGCGACCCTCGCCGGCGCGGTCGAGAGTCAGGTGCTCACCGACGGCACGGTGAGGACGGTCACGATCTGGGCCGCGGACGGCACGATCCTGTTCGCGGGCGACGTGAGCCTGGTCGGGGACGAGGTGCGCGCCATGCGTCCGACCGTGCTCTCCGTGATCGGCGACGAGCCTCGCAGCGACGTCTCTCGAGGCCTCCTCCGCTCCTTCGTACCGATCGAGCTCGCGCCCGGCGTGTCCGTCGCGGTCGAGCTCGACCGCAGCGCGGATCCGGTTTCATCTGCGGCTGACCCGTGGCGGCTGCTGGCGCTCGTCGCCGCCGCCGGCGCGCTGCTGTCCTGGCTGCTCCTCGCCAGGACCTTCACCCGGTACGGCCGCCGCGCCGAGGGCTTCGACGAGGACGTGCTCCGGGCCGCCGTCGCCGGACGTCGACGGGCCGAGCGCGCCTACGAGGAGGCCGCGTCCCGGCGTGACGCGATCGCGGCCGAGCTCGACCTCACGCGCGAGACCCTGCACCAGACCGAGCAGCGCGCGAGAGACGCGGCCCGGACCGCAGACGACACGCCACGCCTGCGCGAGCATCTCTTGATCACCGCCGAGGACCTCAAGCGCGCCGAGCAGGAGCGCGACGCCCTCCGCCAACGCCTGGTCGAGACGGGCCGCGCCGTCGAGGCGGAGGCGGCGCGCGGCCGCGAGGAGGTGGCCGGCGCGCTGGCCGAGATCGAGCGACTGGAGGGCGTGAAGCTCAGCCTGCAGGACCGCGCCGCGAAGGCCGAGGAGGCGGTCGCCGAGCTGACGAAGCAGGTTGCCGAGCTCAGCGCCCGCCCCGACGTAGAGGCCGAGCTCGCCTCCACCCGCCGGGAGGTCGAGGCCACGCTGAAGGATCTCGCCGCCGCCCGCGAGCGAGCCGAGCAGGCGGAGCGCAGGAGCGCGGAGCTCGAGGGGACCACGGACGAGATGGGTGCCCGCATCCGTGACCTCGAGCGCCGGCCGGACCTCTCCGCGAAGCTCGATGCCGCGGCCGCCGCCCTCGACATCGCACGCGAGCAGATCCGCGCGCTGACCGCTCGCGCCGATGCGTCGGACGCCGAGGCGATGGAGCTGCGAGCCGAGGTCGACCGGAAGAAGGAGGCGCGGTCCAAGGCGCTCGAGCAGGCGAAGGCAGCCCTCGCGAAGGCACGCTCGGAGCTGGAGAGCACGGGTGCAGAGCTCCGATCGGTCATGGCGGAGAACGCCGCCGTACGCGACGAGGTCGAGTCCTTGCGCCGGGAGTCCGACGCCGCAGGCCAGATGATCGCAGACTCGAAAGCCGAGCTGCTGCAGACCACGGAGCTTGCGAAGGCCCTGGCGAGCCGCGTGAAGGAGGCCGAGACCGCCCTGGAGCAGGAGCGTGAAGCCTGGGCAGCGGCGCTCGAGGAAGAGCGCGTGAGCGCGGGCGCCGAGCTCGAGCGGACGCGGGCGGAAGCCGCCGCCGAGATCGACCTCGTGCACGCGAACGCAGCGGCCGAGCGGGACGAGCTCGTGGCGGAGCTCGACGTCCTCGCGGCCGAGCGCGACCTACTCGCCGCGGAGCGCACCGCCCTGTCCGGGACGCTCGACGCCCTGCACTCGGAGCGGGATTCCTCCGCCGAAGGGATCTTGCTCGCGCGCCGGCAGGCCGAGGAGCTGCGCTCCGCGCTCGCCCATGGCGAGACGCAGATGCAGGATCTCCGCAGCACGGCGGAAGCCGAGCGCGTACGCACCGCCGAGCTCGAGACCGAGCGCGATGCCGCCCGGGCGGAGTCGGAGCGCGCGAGGGAAGAGCTCAAGGGAGCGCGCACCGAGATCGACCGGGTCCGTGATGAGGCCGAGCGCGCCCGCGCGGCGCTCGAGATCGCTCGGTCCGAGGCGGAGACGGAGCGAGCCGAGCTCCGGACGGAGCAAGACGACGTGAGGGAGGCTCACGCGCGGGCGGCGCAGGCCGAAGTCGAAGCCGAGGAGGCGGGAGCGAGGGCAGCCGAGACCGGCGCGCGGATCGCGGAAGCCGAGGCGCGGGCGTCCGCGGCCGAGGGACGCGCCGCCGAGGCACTCGCCCGAGCCGCGCTCGCCGACGAGCTGCTCACCGAGGCGGAGCACCTTCTCCGGGATACCCGCTTCGCGAAGCCGGCCCGCGGCGAAGGACCGGTCACGGTCGCCTCCGGACCAGAGAGGTTCGCCGTCGAGGTAGAACCCGAGCACCCGGTCGTGAGGCAGGTCAACGGCTCGAGGCCCGCCCGACCCACCGCGAAGGTCGAGGTTGACACCCTCGTCCGCCGGATGGTGCAGGAGTCTTGGTCCGACCGCGGCCGCATGGTGAGCGTCTACGCCGAGCCCGTGGTCGTCGAGGCGGCGCCCGGAACGATCGAGTCCATCGTGCAGGGGCTGCTCGAGGGCTCGGTCGCGCGGACCGCGGAGGGCCACCGCATCGTGCTGCACGTCGAGCGCGCGGAGGACGGGGCGATGCTCTCCGTGGAGGACGGGCGGCCGCCGGACCCCGAGGCCGTGAGCGCCGAGACCCGACGTCTCGCGGCCGAGCTCGGCGGTTGGGCGAACGTCGAGGAACGTCCCGGCGGTGGTGCCATCCTCCGCGTCTACCTGCCGCGCTCCGAAGACGCGGGCGCCATCCCGGCCTGAGGACTCAGACGAGCGTCGCCACGCTGCGGCGACGCCCCACCTTCGACACCACGATCGACGCCGGGAACTGGTCCTTCACCTGCTCGGCGTGCGTGATCACGAACAGCTGGTGGAAGCGCGAGGCGAGCCGCCCCATGGCCTGCACCATCAGGTCCTTGCGCTCCTGGTCGAGCGAGGCCAGGACCTCGTCGAGCACCATCACGCCGACATCGGCACCGGACACCCGCGACAGGTGCATCGAGATCGCGACACGGAGCGCGAGGTTCGCGAGGTCGCTCTCCGAGCCGCTGAACCGTTCGATCGGGAAGTAGGCGTCGCCGTCGGCGATCTGGATCGTGAGCGTCTCGTCGTCGATCCGCAGGTCGTCGTACTCATGGTTCGTGAGCTCGCGGAACAGCGCCTCCGCCTCGCGCGAGAGCTCCGGCCCCACGCGCGAGACGAGGTGGTCCCGGAACCCGTCGAGGAGCATCGCGGTTCGGTCAAGGTACCGCGCCTCCGAGCGGAGCTCGTCCACTCGGGCGGCGGCCTCCTTCGCCTGGGCGAGCTCGCCGTCCAGGCGGCTCACCGCCTTGTCGGCCTCGGCAGCGGCGTCGGCGGCCCCGCGTTCGTCCCGGCGGGCCGCCTGGACCGCGGAGTCGGCCTCGGCGAGCTCGACCCGGGTCCGCGCGTGGACCTCGGCCTCGAAGGCGAGACCCTCTGCCTCGGCCGCGAGCCCGTCGAGCTTGTGCTGCACGTCGTCCAGCCGCTCCGTCGTCCGCGCGAGGTCCTTCTCGAGCTGACCGACCTGCTTCGCCTGCTCGCCGAGCGCGGCCACCCGGTCGCGGAGGTCACGCTCGCGCTCGACGGCCGCCTCGAGCGGTCCGAGCTCGGGGTGCTGGTCGCCGAACGCCTCGGCGAGGGCGGCGACCTCGGTCCGAAGCGCGGCTTCGTCGCGCTCGAGGGTGTCGCGCTCGTGGGATGCCTTCAGGGCCGCCTCCCCTTCGGCGATCGCGCTCCGCCGCTCGGCCTCGGCGTGAACCGCCCCGGCCTCGGCCTCCTTCACCTCCCTGGTGGTGGCAGCGACGCGCTTCTTGGCCCCCGCCACCTCGTCGCGGCAGTGCTTCAGGTACCCTGCGAAGTCGCCGCCGAGCTCCCGACCGCAGGTGGGACAGGGCTGCGAGGGATCTGCCTCGGCCGCCCGCGCCAGACGTTCGTCAGCGGCCTCGAGGGCGGCCTGCTCGTGCTGGTGCCGCGCTCGGGCGGCCGCGGCGACCTCGGTCGCGTGGGTCGCGGCCGTCTCGGCCGTCTCGACCGCCGCGCGGACACGTTCGGCATCCGCCTCGGGTAGCTCGCCGAGCGCGGTCCGGATCGCGGTGAGCGCGCCCGCCTTCTCGGCGAGCCGCCGGGCGGTCGCCAGCCTGTCCCCGACACCCTCGAGCCCGGCCAGCTCCTCCCGCAGCGCGGGGAGTGCGGCGACCTCGGAGGTGACGAGCTCGATCCGCTCGGCGAGGCCCTCCCGGTCGGTGGTGAGCTGCTCACGCTGCTCGGTACGCGCACCGAGCTCCTGCGTGAGTTGCTCGACACGCTGGCGGACGCGGTCGGAAGCCTCGAACGCCACGCGGGCCGCTTCGCTGCCTGCTCCGCGTCCCGGAGCGCCGTCGTGGCCACCTTCACGCCGGCGGCGGCCGCCTTCGCCGTGTCGGCAGCTTCCTTGCGGAGCGCCTGGAGCTCGGCGAGGTCGGCCACCGCGGGAGCGAGCCGATCGGCGCTCTGCTTCGCGGCCCGCGCCTCGCGTTTGGCGGTGGCGCGGGCGTCGTCCACCGGACGGATGCCGAGCAGCCGCAGCGCCATCTCCTTGCGCTTGCCCGCCGTGACGTCGGAGAACGCATCGAGCTGCTTCTGCTCCGCGTAGACGGATGCGCGGAAGACGCGCAGGTCCATATGGAGCAGGTGCCGGACCTGCGCGTCGACGTCCGAAACACCGGACGCGAGGAGCATGCCGCCGACGTACAGCTCGGCTTCTGGTGCCGAGCCCTTGCCCTTCAGGGCGCGCCGGACCTCGTACGTCTGGCCGCCGTGCTCGAAGACCAGACGGACCTCGCAGTCGGTGAGGACGCCGTGCGTACGGATCTGCTGCTTCTTCGTCCGGGCTCCGTCGACCCCGTACAGCGCGAACGCGATCGACTCCATCAACGTCGACTTGCCGCTGCCGTTCTCGCCGAAGATGCCGATGACGCGCGCCGGTAGCTCGAGGTCGACCAGCTCGAACTGCCGGAAGTTGCGGAGCGAGAGCTCGAGGAGCTTCACACCGACTCCCCCTTCGCCTCCTCGAGGAACCGGGCACCGAGCGCAACGACCCTCGGCCGTTCGAGGCCCGAGAGGTCCTGCAGCTCGACGTAGCTCCCCCACTCCTGCTCGAGCGAGCCGATCGTCGGGCCGCCCTGCACGGTCATGGCCTCGGCACCGTAGTCGGGCTCGACCTGGACGTGGAGCGCGCCGGTCACGGCCTCCTGGAACTGCTCGTTCGCGATCTGCCGTAACGCCGCCGGGTCGACCTCGTTCAGGAAGACCCGCACGATGCCGCCGGACGGCGTGCCCTTCGCGAGGCGCTCGACCGCGTCGACGACCTCACCCGACGACAGCCCCGCCGACGGGACGCTCACGCTGACGAGCGGGCGGGCGTTCGGGTTCTCGATGTGTTGGACGGTGCCGGCGTCGGTGTCGAGCACCACGATCCCCTTCGGGGTCTGCGGCGAGTCCGCGAAGGAGAACGTGTCGGTCGAGCCCGCGTACCAGGTCCGCCGGGAGGCCTTCTGGAACGCGTGGTAATGCCCGAGCAGCACGAGGTCGAAGCGCTTGTCGAACGCGCCCTCTTCGATCTCGAGCTCGTTGATGTCCGGGTAGGCGCCGGTCGGGAACGACGTGAGCGCGACGTGCGCGAGGAGCACGTTCGCGGTGTCGGCCGAGATGGCGGCCGCCGCGTGGTCGAGCTCGGAGCGGAAGTCCGGGACCGAGAGCGTCTGCGGCACCGCGTGGATCCGCGCGCCCGCCAGGTCCACCGAGCGCGCCTCCATCGCCCATGCGAAGGTCACGCCGTCGAAGACCTCCTCCAGCGCGGCATACGGCGAGCCCGTCCCCCGGACGCGCGGCGTGTCATGGTTGCCGCTGATCGCGACGCCCGGCAACCCGGCGTCGCGCAGGCGCTTCAGGCCGACGAGCACCTTCGAGAACGTCCGGTAGGTCGGCCGGGCGTGGTCGAAC
This sequence comes from uncultured Actinomycetes bacterium, assembly GCA_963708985.1. Taxonomy (GTDB): domain Bacteria; phylum Actinomycetota; class UBA4738; order UBA4738; family HRBIN12; genus HRBIN12. The sequence goes on along the minus strand of CAVPUQ010000008.1, from coordinate 25,125 downwards.
ACGTCACCCAGCCACAAGAACCCGTCGGGCTCGAGGTCGAGCGTACGCTCGACCGCCCACGCGAACGAGCGCAGGAAGTCCTCCTCCCGCCGGTTCCGTCCCTGGTCGTCGCGGAGGTGCGCGAGGTGGGTCCGGCCGAGATGCGCGTCTCCGAGCGCGACGAGCCGAGCCATCTACTCGGCGAATCCCCTGCCGGCCCCATCGGGCCTGGCCGGCAGCGGCGCGGGGCCACGGACCGACTTCAGGTAGTCCTCGTAGAGCCACACCTGCGCCGGGAGCGCGAACGGCGCTTCCAGGTTCGTCACGATCGCCTCGCCCGGCATGAGCGTCTGGATCTCCGGGCCGAGGTCGCTGATGTCCTGCTTGGAGGAGCCGCGCAGGATGTTGCGGTCCTTCTCGTCGGCCAGACCGAGGACGAAGAACGTGTTGAACTGCGACAGGAGCTCGTCGTCGATGAGCTTCGGCTGCTGGCTCACGGCGCATAGACCGACCTTGAACTTGCGCCCCTCGCGCGCGACGCGGGGGAACACGTTCTCGTCCGAGCGCTTCACCTTCGAGAGAACCCGCTGCGCCTCCTCGAGCGCGACGAGTGTCGGTGGCAGCGCGGCGAACCGCTCCCGGTCGTCGAGGTAGATGCCGCCGTACGTCTCGAGCACCCGGCGCGTGATCACCGAGGCGACGAGGATCTCCTCCATGGAAGACAACCCGGAGCTGTCGACCAGCACCGAGTAGCCGTTCATCAGCTCGTCCACGATGCGCTCGGAGAGCGAGGGTTGCGAGGGATCACGGCTGATACAAGGCATGTCGAGGATACGCTGCGCCCGCCGCTGGATCACCTGCAGCGTGCTCGTCGCGACGTTGAGATCCTCGGCCATCGCAGCGATGTCCTGCTCCTCACCGACGCGCACGATCCACTCCTCCCGGAAGAAGCGGACCAGCCGATAGATCGCGTCTTCCTGAGCGTGGCTCCACTCGTACGCCGTCTGGAGGTCGCCGAGCGTGAGCTCGCCGAGGGAGAGGCGGAGCGACGTCGCGCCGGCGCCGGCGGCTCGGGTCGCGTAGACCTTCAGGCGGTCGGTCGCCCAGGGGTGGTCGCGCAGCCCGCGGCGGGTGCCGCTCCCGCCCTCGAGGTACTCGCCGTGCGGATCGAAGAGCAAGCAGGCGTATCGGCCCTGCGAGGCGAGCACTTGCCCCGCAAGGACCTTCATGAGGTTCGACTTGCCCATGCCGGTCGTCGCGAATACGCCGACGTGCGACGTGAGGGTCTCGCCCTGGATCCCGACCTCGAGGTCGAGCGTGTCCTCGCCCGAGCGGAGCAGGCCTATCCGCACATCGCCCATGCGCTCGCGCAGGAACGCGAAATCCTCCGCGGTCGGCGCGGTGACGCGGGCGAACTGCGCCGGCAGGGACTTCGGCTTGCGGAACCCGCCGCTCGCGTCGATGTAGCCGAGGGGCGCGCACGTGGCGACCTTGTACAGGCGTTGCTCGGGGTCGTGCAGCGTGTAGGGGGTGTCGGCGGCGTCGCCCGACATGTACGCCCCGGCGGTGCGCTCGGGCCAGGATGGATCGGCCGAGTCCGAACCGTACGTGACGTCGATGATCCGGAACAGGAACCGCCGGGCGCGTTCCGCGTCCTCGGCCGCGAGGAGCTCACCCAGGAACAGGTCGGTCCCGTAGTACGAGCGGAAGGTCGCCTGCTGGACGCTCTTGCCGAAGATCCGGCCCTTGTACTCGCTCATCGGCACTCTCCCGTCAACTCCTGTTCAGCACCTCGTGGAAGTCCTGGAACAAGACCTCGATATCGTCCTCGCCCATCCCGTGGCGTGAGAGCGCGTCGCGGAACTCGCGCCGCACGTCGACGACCTGGTACCCGGTCAAGCGCGCCGCCTGGTGGGCTCGCGCGAGCGGGTAGGGGTACCCGACGAACGCTGGGTCGTCCGCGAGCCCGGCCAGGCGGGCCAGCACCCCCTCGGGCTCGGCCGGGCCGCGGGCGATGTCCACGCGGAACGCATGCGGGGCGGTCGAGGCCAGATGCGCGACGAAGATCTCGCCTGGGTAGAGCCGACCGAAGACCGGGTCGGTCGAGATCCGCGTGACCCACGGCACCCGTCCGAGCTCGCGATCGCCCCGCCGCTTGAGCAGCGTGACGAGCGGCGCGTTCCGCCCCCAGTACAGCGTCGAAGCCTTCACGACCCCTGCGAGGGACACCCCGCGATCCACGGCGGTGCGGTGCACGCCGGCGACGACGGCGGGCGGCACCGTCGGCCCGCCGTGCAGGGAGCCGTCGACGAGCACGAGGTCGCCCGCGGCCGCCTGCTCGATCGTGGCCTTCACCACGCGCCACTCGGACCACTCGCGGAGCGCGTCGACCGGCCGCGTGGGTTCCGGCACCTGCTCGGGCTCGGCGCCCAGGAGCTCGGTGAGGGCCTCGCGCGCGATCCGCGCCATGGAGTCCGACGAGGTCGCCCGCATCGACAGCGGGGGCGACTCGATGAGGTCGGTGCGTCCGAGGGAGAAGCGGACGCGCGCGGCCCGGTACGCCACCACCTGGAACGAGCGGCCGTCGGCCACGACGCTGGATCCACCGTCGATCGCCCAGACGGTCCCGGGGTCGGTCGCCGTGAGCGGTCGGAGCTCGAACGCGTCCGGGTGCCCGGGCACGACGACCTCGTCCGGAAGGCCGAGCTGCCCCTCGTCGACGCGGATGTCGGCTCCTGGGTCGGCGAGCAGCCCCACCACGAACGAGGCCGCCTGGTCCAGCTGCCCCGCCGCGACCGGGTCGAGGCTGAGGATGCGATCAGCGCCGGGTTCGGCGGACATCGCGAGGGGGCCGGGGGCGCCGCATGGTCGAAGCCTACCGCCTCGCCCCGACACGCTCCGCGAAGGGGCTCGAGTCCTCCCGAACCGACCGTCCGAGCACGAGCTGGTCACGACGGCATAGTCATTCGGAACTATCCGCCATCGGGGGGACTGCGCCGCCACACGACCCTTGCCGATACGCCCTGTAGCCGTCGAGAAGCGGAGGGTACGGTGTTCGGGAACGTTGTTCGCCGAGAGCAGCGAGTGCTATGGGGCTCCCTCACCCTCATCATCATCATCGCTATCGGGGGAGCCTTCTTCGCTGCCGTCGCCTCTCGCACGAAGCTGACACGGCAAGCAGAGACCGAGGCGAAGCTCGCCGCGCAGACCCAACTCGCGCCGATGCTCACGGCGCGGGATCTCGCCGGTCCGATCCGGGCCGAGCGGGCGGAGGAGATCCGCGCACGGATCGAGGACGAGATCGTCTCTACGGGGCCCGTGGGGTCCGTCCGGATCTACTCGGAGCTCGGCCGGATCCTCTACGACGCCGACCCCTCGGTCCTCACCGTGAAGCCGACCTACGTTCGCGATCTCGTCTACGAGGTCGCGAACGGACAGGCGAGGAGCGAGATCCGCGACGGCGTCCTGCAGACCTACGTGCCGCTGTGGACCTCGCCCGGCGGCGTGGTGGTGGTGGCGGAGATGAGCCAGCCGTACGGGCCGATCTCGGCCGAGGCGACCGGACCCTGGTACCGCCTCGCACTCGGGCTGGGGCTGGCCCTCCTCGCCACCGCCACCCTGTTCGGCTTGTCGGTCCGCGCCACGACGCGCGAGCCGAGCATCTCCGCGGTGCACGGGCACCCGATGTTCGTAGCCGTTGAGGACGCGCGCGCGAAGGCCGAGCAGCGTGCCATGGCCACCGAGGTCGCCTTCAAGGACCTCCAGGCCCAATTCCGCACGACCCTGGACGAGCTCAAGGCGATGGAGGAGATGGTGGCGATGACCGAGAACCGATCGACCCATTCGGAGGACGAGCTTCAGACGCTGCGCGACCAGCTGCTCGACACCGCCGAGCGGCTCCGCAAGGCCGAGCTGGACAACGACGCGCTCGGAGAGCGCCTGGCGCTCCGGCAGAGCGAGCTCGACGACCACAAGATGCTGCTCGTCGCCATGGAGCAGCGCACGCCGAGGGTCGAGATCGAGGGCCTGCGTCAGCGCGTCGACGCCGCAGAGCGCCGCGCGACCGAGATGGAGGCCGAGGTCGATCGGATCCAGTCGGAGCTCGACTCCACATCGGATCGGCTCCACATGGTCAAGCTCTCCGAGGCGCTCCGTGAGCTCGAGCACGACGACCTCGTGATCGAGGACGACGACGACCTCTACGAGCACCCGAAGGTGATCTTCACCGCCGGGCACGCCCGATCCACGACCGGCGGGAACGGAAGGTGAGTCGGATGTCGGAGCCGATGGACGTCATGGATCCCCGCCAGAGCGGGGGGCTCGCCAGGACGATCTCGGTCGTGGGTCTTTCGATCAGCCAGGCCGCCGACGAGCTCCAGCAGGCGGCCGAGCGTCTCATCGCGGCTGAAGAGCAGGCGCGGGACGCCGACCTGCGCGTCTCGCTCGCCGAGGAGCAGGTGGCTCAGGGGGCCTCGAAGACCGCCGAGCTGCTCACCCTCCTCCAGCAGGCGAAGGAGGGGCAGGTCGAGGCGGAGGAGCGTCACCGCGGAGCGGACCAGCGGCTGCAGATCATGATCGAGCGGTCGCGGATGCTCGAGGAGCAGGTGCAGGAACTGCAGGCACGGGTTGACGAGGCCGAGTCGCAGCCGAGCGTAACCGTGATCCTCGACGACGAGCGCACTGCGCTCCAGGAGGCGATGGCCGCCGAGGTCCGCCGACCGCTCACCTCGATCCTCGGCATCACGCTCGCCCTGAAGCACACGGATTCGAAGTCGCCCGACGGACGGGCGATGGTCCGCCAGCTCAGCACCCACGCGCGCAAGCTCGATCGCCTCGTCGGCGAGATGCTCGACATCGACCGGATCGCGATGGGCACGTTCAGCCCGAACCTGCGGCGGACCGACCTCGAGGCGCTCGTGCGTCGTGTGGTCGAGGAAGCTTCGGACCTCGCGAACCGCGACGTGAAGGTGGAGACCGATCACGTCGCCATCCAGGTCGATCCGGCCCTCACCGAGCAGATCGTCGAGACGCTGCTCGCGAACGCCGGGCGGCGCACGGTGCCGGGCAACACGGTCTGGGTCAAGGTCTCATCGGAGCCGAACGGTGTCGTCATCGCCGTCGACGATGCCGGATCCGAGGCCCCCGCTGAGCTGGGACCGGCGATGTTCGCCGCGGCCCAGCAGAACGGTCTCGGCGCACCGCAGAGGCGAACGGGTGGGGCGGCTGGGCTCTCCCTGCTGTCACGGCTGGCGGAGATCCACGGCGGCAGGTGCTGGGTCGAGGAGCGTCCCGACGGCGGTGCCTCCTTCCGCGTGTTCCTCCCCGACGCGACGTCGAGCCGGGAAGAGCAGCCCACGGTGGACGAGCGGCAGGAGGTCCCCGTCGCTCTCGAACGGGACCTGGACGAGCGGGCGATGGCACTGGCTCGCGCGCTCTCGGAGGCCGACGAGGACGAGGAGCTCACGATCTAGGCAAGGACCGGGTTCCCCTCGAACGCGCACGGTTCGCGCCCCGGCGGCCACCCCGGCCCCGGGGCGCCCGGTCGTCCTCAGGCTTCGAGGGTCTTCAGGAGCTCGCGGGCGATCACGATCCGCTGGATCTGGTTCGTGCCCTCGTAGATCTGGGTGATCTTCGCGTCGCGCATCAGGCGCTCGACGGGGTACTCGCGGACGTAGCCGTACCCGCCGAGGACCTGCACGGCGTCGGTCGTGATCCTCATGGCGGCGTCGCTCGCGAAGCACTTCGCCATCGCCGACCACTTGGTCATCCTCGGATCATCCGCGTCGCAGAGCGTGAGCGCCTTGTACACGAGCAGACGCGAGGCCTCGAGCTGCATCGCCATGTCGGCGAGCATGAACGACACGCCCTGGAACTCGACGATCGGCTTGCCGAATTGCCTACGCTCGGCCGCGTACCGGCTCGCGACGTCGAGCGCGCCCTGCGCGATGCCGAGGGCCTGCGCACCGATCAGCGGGCGTGAGTGGTCGAGCGTCTTGAGCGCGATCCTGAAACCCTCGCCCTCGGCACCGATGAGACGGTCGGCCGGGATCCGTGCGTCGGTGAGCAGGACCTCGCGCGTGGGAGAGCCGCGGATCCCCATCTTCTCCTCCTTGCGGCCGAAGGACACGCCGGGGTCGTCCTTCATCACGACGAACGCGCTGATGCCCTTCGCGCCGAGCTCGGGGTCGCTCGTCGCGAACACGACGTACGCGTGGCTCACGCCGGCACCGGTGATGAACCGCTTCGTGCCGTTCAGGACGAATCCCTCGTCCGCCCGCGCGTACCGGGCTGAGAGCGCCGCGGCGTCCGAGCCGGCGCCGGGCTCCGTGAGGGCGTACGACATGAGGATCTCGCCGCGACAGATCCCGCCGATCATCTGCTCGCGTTGCTCCTCGGTCCCGGCCAGCAGCAGCGGCACCGCGCCGAGCTTGCTCACCGCCGGGACGAGCGCGAGCCCGGCCGACACGCGCGACAGCTCCTCGACCAGGACGCCGAGCGCGAGCGCTCCCCCGCCGGAGCCCCCGTACGCCTCCGCGTATCCGACACCCGTGAGCTCGTTGCGAACGAGCACGTGGAACAGGTCCTCGGACCACTCGTCGGTCGCGTCGAGCTCGGCCGCGTGCGGGGCGATCTGCTCCTCGGCGATCCGCCGCACGATGGTGCGGAACTCCTCGAGCTCCTCCGGCAGCTCGTACTGCTCGGCTCTCACCTTCACACCCGTCGCAGGATCAACGCGTCGCCCTGGCCGCCGCCGCCGCAGATCGCCGCCGCGCCGAGGTCGACGCCGCGCCGTCGCATCTCGTGCGCCAGCGTGAGCGTGATCCGCGCCCCGCTCATCCCGATCGGATGACCGAGCGCGACCGCCCCCCCGTTCACGTTCACGAGCGCCTCGTCGAGCCCGAGCATCCGCGTCACGTTCACAGCGACGGCGGCGAACGCCTCGTTCACCTCCACGAGACCGAGCTCGTCGACCCCGAGGCCCGCCTTCTTCAGCGCCTGCTCGGTCGCGATCGCGGGCACGGTGTGCAGGTGCGGGAACGCGCCGGCGCTCATCCCGTGCGCGACGATCTGCGCGAGCGGCCGCAGACCGAGGCGCTCGGCGTTCTCGGCGCTCGTCACGACGACGGCGCACGCGCCGTCCGAGATCTGCGAGGCGTTCCCGGCCGTGATCGTGCCCTCGTCGGTGAACGCCGGCCTGAGCCTCCCGAGGCTCTCGGGGGTCGTGTCGGGACGGATACCCTCGTCGCGGTCGACGACCACGGGGTCGCCCTTGCGCTGTGGGATCCGAACCGGCACGACCTCCTCGGCGAGCGCACCCGAGTCCCACCCCGCCTGTGCTCGCGCATGGGAGCGAGCCGACCACGCGTCCTGCTCCTCGCGCGTGATGCCGAGCTCGGCGTTCACGCCATCGGACGCCTCGCCCATCGTCATCTCCGAGAAGGTGGACCACAGGCCGTCGTGCACCATCGAGTCGATCGCCTTCGTGTCACCGAGACGCGAGCCCTCACGCCCGGCCGGCAGCACGTACGGAGCGTTCGACATCGACTCCATGCCGCCGGCGACGACGGTCTCGACCTCGCCGGCGCGGATCAGCTGGTCCGCGAGCGCGATCGCGTCGATGCCCGACAGGCACACCTTGTCCACGTTCAGCGCCGGGGTCTCCTTCGGGATGCCGGCCGCGACGGCGGCCTGCCGCGCGGTGATCTGGCCGGTCCCACCGCGGAGCACCTGGCCCATGATCACGTAGTCGACACGCTCGGGCTCGACCGCGGCGCGCGAGAGGGCCTCGCGGATCGCGACCGCGCCGAGCTCGGCCCCCGAGAGCGACGCGAGCCCGCCGCGGAACTTCCCGATGGGCGTCCGCGCGCCCGCGACGATGACCGAGGGAGCCATGCGGGTCCTTTCGTACCGAACGGAGGACCAGTCTACGCCGAGCGCCGCGCGGCCCAGAACGTCCAGACGTCGAGGTCCGGGACATCCAGGCCGAGCGCGCCGAGCGTCGAGCAGATCTGCGTCCGGTGGTCGTCGCCGTGGTGGATCGCCTGCCCGAGGAGGAGCGCCTCGGCGCGGGGCACCTCCGGGTAGTCCTCGTGGCGCTCGACCCGCGCCTGCAGGGTCTCGGCCTCCAGGCGGTCGAGAGCCTCGGCCCACCGGCGCTCGTGCTCCCCGAGCTCCGTGCGGAGCTGGGTGAGGGGCACCGCGCCGCGATCCTCGTGGGGAGGAAGGGTCGGCTGCTCGAGCCGCATCAGGTACCGCCCGTCCGCATCGACCAGGTGCGTGAGCGTCTGGAGGATCCCGCCGTACGTGCCGGGGATCGCCGCGCCGAGCTCGGCCTCGGGCAGCGGATCGAGATGGTCGATGAGCGTCCGGGTCGCCCAGAGATGGTGCTCGAACATCGCGCGCAGGACGTCGGCCGGTGAGGTCATCGCGCTAGTTCCGGGACGAGAGGGCGATCTCGATCGTCTCGGGTATCTCCTCGCCCACGAGCTCGTCGCGGGCGATGAGCGAGTCGCGGAGCGCGATCACGACGTCGCGGTTCTCCTCGAGCAGGCCGGTCACCCGCGCCTTCTGCGTATCCAAGATCTCTTCGACCCTGGCCTTACCGTCACTATCGGCGAGGACGCGCCCGACGAGGTTCCTGGAGCCGATCGGACCCTCGGCGATCGCGTCGAAGCTGATCAGCGACCCGGCCATGCCGAACGAGCCCACCATCTGCGCGGCGAGCGCCGTCGCCCCACCGAGATCCGAGGCCGGACCGGTCCCCGATTCACCGAAGAAGACCTCCTCGGAGACCAGGCCGCCGAGCGCGATCGCGATCGCGGCTTCGATCTCCGAGCGCGTCCGCGTGAAGCGCTCCTCCTCGTCCCCGTGCGCGAGCAGCCCGAGCGACTGTCGCCGCTTGATGATCGAGAGGACCTCGAGGCGCCGGCCCTTGCCGAGGAAGTAGGCGACGGTCGCGTGCCCGGCCTCGTGCGTCGCCACGGCGACCCGGTCCGCCTCCGTGTAGGTGACGGGCTGTTTGAAGCCGAGCTCCTCCGTGAGCTTGGCATCGTGGATGTCGTTCAGGCTCATCTGTCGCCGCCCGTTCCGCAGCGCGACGAGGAGCGACTCGTCGAAGAGGTGCTCGAGCATGACCGGCGTGTAGCCGAACGTGTCGTGCGCCAGCCGCTCGCGGACGCCGTCGTCGTCGAGCTGCGCATGGTGCGCCTTGCGCTCCATGAAGAAGTCGATGAGGTCGCGGCGCTCGTGCTTCGTCGGCGCGTCGAAGTACAGGCGGCGATCGAAGCGGCCGGGCCGAAGGAGCGCGGGGTCCAGCTGGTCGGCGCGGTTCGTCGCCGCGATGAGCAGGATGTTGCTGTACACGGGCTTCGCCGCCGGGATCCGCTTGTCCGGCGGGAGGTACCCGTTGATCCACTCGATCGTCCGGGACCTCATGCGACTGCGCCACGGCGGCTGGTCGAAGGACTGCATCTGGATCAGCAGCTCGTTCAGCATGCCGGTGCTGCCCGGACCCACCATGGTCGAGGCCACCCTCCCGAGCCCCGTGCCGTCCGGCGAAGCGTGCAGGCCGCCCCGTTCGCCGCCGATCGCGTCGATCTCCTCGATGAAGCCGATCGCGCCGCCCTCCTTCCGCGCCAGCTTCCGGAGCCGCTTGAAGAACGATCGGATCCTCGCACCCGTCATGCCGAACCACATCGACTGGAACGCCGGTGCCGAGATGAACAGGAACGGCACACCAGCCTGCTTCGCCATCGCCTTCGCGAGGAACGTCTTGCCCGTCCCGGGTGGGCCCTCGAACAAGATCCCGCGACGGGGGTTGCCGCCGAGCTCGTTGCGGAAGGTGGCGTACCCCAGGAACACATCGAGCGTGCGCGTGACCTCGTCGGCCTGGTTGTCGAGCCCCTTGATCTCGGAGAGGCCGACCTCGATCTCCTCGGGGCGCACGACCAGGTGCGGAGAGCGGCCGCTGAACAGCGGCATCGCCATCATGAGGAAGATGAGGACGACCAGCACCAGGATCGGCGCCCAGATCACCCAGTCCGGCCCGAGGGCGGGCATCTCGAACGGGTTGTGCGTGAAGTAGCGGTACCACAGGTAGCCGTCGAACAGCCCGAGCGTGAGGAGGAGCCGCCACAGGCGCCGACGCCGCGTCCGCTCGCGCACCTTCCAGACGTCGGCGCGACCGATCTTCTGGAGGTCGGAGCCGTGCAGGACCGCAGCGGTCGACCGATCGGTCTGCTTCACGCGTTCCCCCTCGGGCTGGCTAGGACGACCGAGCCATCGTAGAGAACCCGGCCGATATCCGCATCGGGCGTTCGCACTACACGCGGAGGTCGCCGCCCTGGTGCCCGCCGCCGTGAAGATCCCCGCCCGAACGGCTATCGTGCGCCCGTGGCCAGGAAGAAACTACCGCCCGTCGACCGCGATGATGCTCGGACGATCGGAGCCCTCCTGCGGGGCCTCCGGCGCGCGGCGGGGTTCCGGGCGGTGCAGGACGCCGTCGCGAGCCCGCACTGCCCCGCCGCTCGCCAAACCGTCTACGCGTACGAGCGTGGCGGCCTCGTGCCCTCGCTCGCCCAGTTCCTTGAGCTGGTCGAGTTCTACGCGCTGAAGGCGACGCCTGGACCGGACGCGAAACGGACCGAAGACCTGCGCTCGCAGGCCGTGGTAGCCGTCGTGACGGCCCTCACGATGCCCTGCTATCACATGACCGAGGCGATGCGACTCATGGCGCGCCTCCAGCCGCCGCCCTCGCCCTCGCCGAACCGCAAGCACCCGGGACCGGGGTAGCCGGATGTTGACCGAGGTCGACCACGTCGGCATCGCGGTCGAGGACCTCGAGGCAGCCGTCGAGCACCACCGCCGAACGCTCGGCCTCGAGCCCGTGCACCGCGAGGTCGTCGAGGCGCAGGGCGTCGAGGAGGTCCTGTTCGCGGTCGGCACGTCGTACATCCAGCTCCTCGGCGCGCTCGGTCCTAAGACCCCGGTCGGGCGGTTCCTGGCCACGCACGGCCCCGGCGTCCACCACGTGGCGTACCGGGTCGACGACGTCGCCGCCGTGCTCGAGCACCTCCGCGCCGAGGGTGTCTCGCTGATCGACGAGACACCGAGGCCGGGCTCGCGCGGCACCACGATCGCCTTCGTCCACCCGAGGGGCATGGGCGGCGTGCTGGTCGAGCTCGTTCAGGAGGGCTAGAGCACCTCGACGTCGCTGAACCGACGCACCGCCCTCGCGAGAGCACGATCGAGGGTGGCGAGTCTCGCATCGAGCGCCTCTGCGAGCACGACGTACGCGGCATCCCTCGCCGAGACGTTATCCCGCAGCTCGAACACTCGGCCGAGCAGGCCGGGATGCAGGTGCCGTGCGAGCGGGAAGGCCAGGTAGTCCGCGAGCGCGTCGCGGGCCTCCTCCTCAGACGACAGCCTCGAGCGCACTCGCCTCGACAAGCCCGAGACGACCTCGGTGTCGCAGATCGCCGGGACATGGAGCGACATCCCGCCGCGATGGAGCTCATCGAGGTCGAGGGGTGGCGCGGGTTGAGCGAGGAACTCCACGAGGACGGAGGCGTCGACGACGACGTTCACGGGTTCGGCGGGATCGGCCCTCGCTCCTCCCGGATCATCGCGACTATCTCCTCGGTCGTCTGCGTCCTCCCGAGCCGCGCGGTCCGAGCCTTGATCCGGGCGAAGACCTCCTCGGCCGGCGGGCGACCGACCTCACGCTCGAGGATGTCCTGCACGTAGGCCGTGAGGGTCTTGCCGGCGAGCGTGGCCCGCCGCACGAGCTCCGCGTGCAGTTCCGGCGACACGTTCCGCACCTGGATCATCCTTGCCACCTCCACACCGTCGCACATGCGCAACACATGCGCAAGGAAGAGGAGGATCGAGCGTAACCCCCGGGTACGACAGGCCGAGTCGGGTCAGGGCAGGTCGGTAAGGCCACGCTCGGGTGCGTTGATCAGCACGGCGACGTTGCCCTCGGGGAGCTGACCGTCGCCCATCAGCTGGTGGACGTGTCCGGACTCCGCGTAGTCGTACGCGTGGCCGAGGGTCGTCTGCACCTTGCGTTCGCGCACGAGGTCGTTGAACGCCGTGGCCTGCTCGTCGTTGAACAGGTGCGAGCCCTGGTAGCGCTTCTGCATGTACCAGAGGTACCGGACGTCCACCATCGTGTCGAAGCCGCTCGTACCGGCGCAGATCACGACCATGCCGCCGCGCTCGCACACGAAGATCGAGGTCGGGATCGTGTCCTGCCCCGGGTGGTCGAACACGATGTTCGGGACTGCGCTTCTCGCCGAGCACCTCCCAGATCGCCTTGCCGAACGCCTTCGCGCCCTCGAACCACGTCTTCCACTCGGGCGAGTCCCACGCCGGCGGCACGCCCCAGTGCGTGAAGTCCTTGCGGTCGATGTACCCGACGGCGCCGAGGCCCTTCGCGTACTCGCCCTTCTCGGCGCTGCTCACGACCGCCACGGCCGTGCCGCCGGCGAGCGTGACGAGCTGCACCGCGAGCGAGCCGAGCCCGCCGGAGGCGCCCCATACGAGCACGACGTCCCCCTGCTTCACCGTGTTCGGCGGCCAGCCGTGGAGCATCCGGTAGGCGGTCGAGCCCGTGAGCGTCGGCGCGGCAGCCTGCTCCCACGTGAGGTGCTCGGCCTTCGGCAGGCACTGGTGGGCCTGGACCTTGCAGAACTGCGAGAACGAGCCCCAGCACGAGTCGTAGCCCCACACGCGGAACGACGGCGCGAGCCCGGGGTCGCCGCCGCCGGTGACCCAGGGGTCGTCGAGGTCCCACTGGCCGGCGTGCACGACGACCCGGTCGCCGACCTTCACGTTCGTGACCTCGGAGCCGACGGCGTACACGACCCCGGACGCGTCCGAGCCGACGATGTGGAACTCGGTCGGCTCGCCCCAGCGCGCCTGGGTCTTCGTCACGTCGACCGGGAACGCCGCGAGCGGCCCACACGTTGTTGAAGTTCACGCCCGCGGCCATGACCATCACGAGCGCGTCGTGCGGGCCGAGCTCGGGCACGTCGATGACCTCGTCGCAGATCGCGTCGCCCGGCTCGCCGTAGCGGTCGGGGCGCACGAGCTGCGCGTGCATCTGCCGCGGAACCTCGCCGATCGGTGGGATCTCGCCGACCTCGTACAGGTCCTTGCCCATGCTTCCACCCCTCACGCGCGTCGTCGGACTAAGGGCGCCGTGACCATATGCGAGGCCCGGCGAGGCCGACAAGCACGAGTCGGAGGGGACGGGCGGCGCGGCGCTGGACGGGCAGGTCGCGGCCCGAGGGCACCACGTGCAGAACGGTCCCGCACGCAGCTCGAGCGGCCGTCCGGCGTCGGACGCGGCTGCCGGCGCGCACGGCATCGACCACCCGGTCGGCGGCCCGCGAGAGCACCCGCTCGTCGACGTCCTCGGCCTGCCACTCGCCGGACTCCAGGTAGAGCGTGGCGACCCGGTACGGGGGCACGCCGAACCGCAGGGCCAGCAGCAGGGCGTAGAAGCGCATGTCCTCGGCGTGCTCGGGCCACGCCTTGCCGGTCTTCAGGTCGATCGCGAGGCGCGTCGCGCGGCCGGGGTCGGCCTGCGCCGGCGCCCCGAGCACGAGGTCGAGCGTGCCCGAGAGCACGAGCGCGCCGCCGTGGAGCTCGGCCCGGACGTGCCACTCCGTGCACGGCGACAGGTCGCGCCGCATCTGCCGCAGCGGAGGCATCGACGACCGGAAGAGCTCGAGCGTCTTCGCCGCGTCCATGAGGGTCTCGTCCCGGCGGAGCGACTCCTGCTCGTCCCACCAGGCGCCGAAGGCTTGGTCCTCGCCCAGGCGCTCCGCCGCCTGCTCGACGAGGTCGTGCAGATCGCGGTCCTCGCGGCCGGCCACCTCGAGCTCGATCGCCTTGTGGGCCAAGCGACCCGCCGCGAACCGCGCCGAGAACGTGAACGGCTCGCGCTCTCCGCTCCGGACCGCGTCGAAGAGCCCCGGGCACCGGCCGAGATCGCTCAGGTTCGACTTCCCGAGCCACAACGGGCGGCCGGGCTCGAACGCGCGGACGGCCTCCTCGACCCGGTCCCGGATCTTCGGCACGAGGTCGGCCGGGAAGACGGGCCGCTCGTCGATGCCGATCAGCCCCTCGAGTGTCCTGCGCTGGGCGGGCCCTGAGCTCCACCGTCGTCATCACGCGCCGGATGGTAGACCTACCCTCTGACATGGCCGAGACGCCCGACGAGATCCTCCGCGCGCTCGCCGACCCCGAGCGGCTCCAGGTGGCCGGCATGCTCGCCCGCGCCGACCTCTCCCCCTCGGAGCTCGCCGAGGCCCTCGCCGTGCCGTCCGCGCGGATCCGCAAGCACCTGAACCGCCTGAGCACGGCCGGCGTGGTGCGGTTGAACGACGACAGACGCACCTACCGCCTGGACCCCGAGACCCTCCGCTGGGCCGCCGAGCAGGTGGGACCGCCACGTGAGGCCGGGATCGCGCTCGGCGCGGCGAACGAGGACGAGGCCCTCGTGCTCCGCACGTTCTTCCGCGAAGGTCGGCTCACCGAGATCCCCGCGAAGGAGTCGAAGCGCCGCATCGTGCTCGAGCGCATCGCGATCGAGTTCGAGCCCGGCGTTCGGTACGACGAGAAGACCGTGAACGTCATCGTCTCGCGCTTCCACCACGACCACGCCGCGATCCGCCGGTACCTCGTGGACGAGGGGTTGCTCTCCCGCGAGCGCGGCGAGTACTGGCGCACCGGTGGTCGCGTCGACATCCGGTGACGCGGTTTGCTCCAAGGCAACCCTCGGTCGACGCGAACCCGTTGCGCTGCTAGGTTTCGGCCGTGCGCGGCCCCGCTCGCCTGCTCGCGATCGTCCTCGCGGCCATCCTCCTGGTACCGCTCGGCGGCGCCTCCGCCCCCGCCACCGATAAGCCCGGCCCCTGCGCGCTCGATCGCGCCCAGGACGAGACGACGCATCAGTGGGTGAAGCGACGTCATCCGGTGCGCCGAGCACCGGTGGCCCGTGCGCGGCGGAGCCTCGAAGGCCATCTGCATCGCCAGAGCCGAGAGCGGACTGAACCCGAAGCTGGAGTCCGCCGACGGCACGTACGTCGGCCTGTACCAGCACCTCGCCGACGCCTGGCCGGATCGCTACCGGACGTGGACCCGACGGGTCTGGGAGCTCGACGACCGCTGGGGGAACGGCCGGACGAACACCATCGTGACGATCCGCATGGTGCACGCGAACGGCTGGGGACCCTGGTCGGGCGTCGACGACTGCTAGGTCCATCCACCCACAGCAGATCGCGCTGCTGATGCGGCGCTCGGCGCCGAGACCGCCATCGGCCGGGCGACCGAGACCACGACAGAGCCGGTACAGCCGGCCAGCGACGTGTTCACCTCGGGCGCCACGGTGTCGTACGGCATCACGTATCGGAGCATCAGCGGTACCACCAACGCGGTAGCCGTGCTGGTGTTCGATGACGAGTTGCGGATCTCGCGTCGGTGGCCGATCGGCGGCGAGGCTCCGTCTCGACGAGCCCCGCCAAGATCGGATGGCCTCCGGGGGACCCTCGCCGTAGACTCCGGGGACCATGGCCAAGACCGCCCTTCCCCGCACCCAGACCGTCGAGGAGCGCATCGAGGAGCTGCGCAAGCGCAAGGCTGCGCTGCTCGACGACCATCGCAAGGACGCCGTCCGCAGGCAGCACGAGAAGGGCAAGCTCACCGCGCGCGAGCGCCTCGACCTGCTGCTCGACCAGGATCGTTCGTCGAGACCGACCCGTTCGCGATCCACCGCTCCCACGACTTCGGGATGGACCGGAAGCGGCCGGCCGGCGACGGCGTCGTCACCGGCTACGGCACGGTCGACGGGCGCCGGATCTTCGTCGCGAGCCAGGACTTCAGCGTGTTCGGCGGCTCCCTCGGCGAGGTCCACGCCCAGAAGATCTGCAAGGTGAAGGACCTGGCGATGTCGCACCGGGGCGCCGTTCATCCAGATCAACGACTCGGGTGGGCGCGCGGATCCAGGAGGGCGCGGCCTGCCTCGCCGGCTACGGCTACATCTTCGAGCGCAACGTGCGCGCCAGCGGCGTCATCCCGCAGATCAGCGTGATCATGGGCCCGTGCGCCGGCGGCGCCGTCTACTCCCCCGCCATCACCGACTTCACCTTCATGGTGCGCGAGACCTCGCACATGTTCATCACCGGCCCCGAGGTCATCAAGACCGTGACCGGCGAGGAGGTCACCTTCGAGGAGCTCGGCGGCGCGATGACCCACGCCAGCAAGTCGGGGGTGGCCTCGTTCGTGAGCCAGGACGAGGAGGAGTGCCTGGCGATGGTCCGCTACCTGCTCTCGTTCCTGCCCGTCGAACAACCTGGAGGACCCGCCCGTCCTACGCGATCGTCGACGACCCCGAGCGGCACGACGAGGGACTCACGCACCTCGTGCCGGACTCGGCGAAGGAGCCGTACGACATGCACGAGGTGATCCGCCGCGTCGTCGACGACGGCGACTTCTTCGAGGTCTTCCCGTTCTGGGCGATGAACATCGTGACCGGGCTTCGCACGGCTGGACGGACGCAGCGTCGGGATCGTCGCGAACCAGCCGAAGGTGCTCGCCGGCACGCTCGACATCGACTCCAGCGAGAAGGCCTCGCGCTTCGTCCGGTTCTGCGACGCGTTCAACATCCCGATCCTCACGTTCGTGGACGTGCCCGGGCTTCCTGCCGGGGAAGCCGAGCAGGAGTACGACGGCATCATCCGCCACGGGGCGAAGCTCCTCTACGCCTACGCCGAGGCGACCGTCCCGCGCATGACCGTGATCACCCGCAAGGCCTACGGCGGCGCCTACCTGGTGATGAACTCCAAGCACCTGCGCGCCGACGTGGCGTTCGCCTGGCCGACCGCCGAGATCGCCGTCATGGGCCCGGAGGGCGCCGTGAACGTCGTCTTCCGCAAGGAGATCGAGAAGGCCGAGGACCCGCCGCTCGCGCGCGACCGAGCTGATCGACGAGTACCAGCGCAAGTTCGCGAACCCGTACGTGGCCGCCGAGCGCGGCTTCATCGACGACGTGATCGAGCCGGCCGAGACGCGGCCGCGCCTGGTCAAGGCGCTGCGGATGCTCGCGACCAAGCGCGAGTCGGTGCCGGCCCGCAAGCACGGCAACATCCCCCTGCTAGACGGAGCCATGACCGACGAGGAACGCCGCTTCGAGCTCCCGGAGGACCTGTCCCCCGACGAGGAGCGGGCGGTCATCACGGCGCTCGAGCGCTACTTCGTCCAGGAGAACCCGCACCCGAACCCGTGGGTGCTCGCCGGGCGGATCGACGCCACCGGGATCGGCGCGCTGCAGGCGCGCCGCTACATGGACGAGCCCTGGGGCTCGACGCAGCGGCACCCGTTCGTCCGTCGCGGCGTCCCGCCGCTCCACGGCCGCGGCGACGCGGGGTAGCTCCGCGGTGACGAGCGTCGCGTTCCACGTCGACCAGCTGTGGTTCACGGCGCCCGGAGGCATCGGCACCTACGTGCGCAACCTGGTGCCCGCGCTCGCACGCCGGGACCCCTCGCTCGAGCTCAAGCTCTTCCATGCGCGCTTCGGCCCCGACGCTCCCCAGCCCGAGCGATGGATCCGCGACTTCTGGATGCAGGAGCTCGACGCCTCGATCCGCTCGCTGTACCCGCGGTGGGACGTGCTCGCCCGGCCGCCGCTGCCGGCGTCGCTCCGCTCGGCCGACCTCGTGCATGCCTCGAACCACGCGGCGATCCCGCCGGCGGGTCCCGGGCAGAAGCTCGTCGTCACGGTCCACGACCTCGCGTTCGAGCACTTCCCGAGCCTGTTCCCGCGCGGGTGGCGGCTGCTCTACAGGCTCGGGTCTGCGCGCCGCGGTGCGGCGGGCCGACGCGATCGTCACGCCGTCGCGGAACACCGCCGAGGACGTGGTCTCGCGCACGAAGGTCGACCCGGCGAAGCTCCACGTCGTGCCGCTCGCGTCGTCGCTCGAGGCGGGGACGCTCGAGCACGTCGAGGTGCTCGCGCGACTCAAGGTCCGAGCGCCGTACGTCCTGTTCGTCGGGACGCTCGAGCCGCGGAAGAACCTCGTGCGCCTGGTCCGTGCCTACCGGCGCGTGGCCGCGACCGGGCTGCCCCACGCGCTCGTGCTCGCCGGGCCGATCGGCTGGCACCATGAGTCCCTGATGCGCGAGATCGCCCTACCCGGCCCCGGCGAGATCGTCCTCACGGGCCCCCTCCCGCAGGACGCGCTCGACGCGCTCTACCGCGGCGCGAGCGCGTTCGTCTATCCCTCGCTGTACGAAGGGTTCGGTCTGCCGGTCGTCGAGGCGATGGCGCGGGGCGTGCCGACCGTGGCGTCGAACACGTCCTCGGTCCCCGAGGTCTCGGGGGACGCCGCGCTCGGCGTCGACCCGCGCTCGGTGCCCGAGATCGCCGCCGCGCTCGAGCGCATCCTCACGGACACCGATCTCGCGGGGCGGCTCGCCACGGCCGGTCGCGCCCGTGCCGAGCGCTTCACGTGGGACGAGACCGCGCGCCGCACGCTCGAGGTGTACGAGGAGGTGCTCGGCGCGAGATGAAGGTCTCGCTCATCACCACCGTGCTGAACGCGGGCGGCAACGTCGGTCGGTTCCTCGAGACCGTCGCGGCGCAGACGCGACCGCCGGACGAGGTCGTCGTCGTGGACGGCGGGTCCACCGACGGCACGCTCGAGGAGCTCCGGCGCGCCGAGGGCATCACGCTGATCGAGGAGCCAGGCGCGAGCATCGCGCGCGGTCGCAACGTGGCGATCGCCGCCGCCACCCACGACGTGATCGCCGTGAGCGACGCCGACTGCGTGCTCGAGCCCGACTGGCTCGAGCGACTCCTCGAGCCGATCGAAGCCGGCGCCGACGTCGCGATGGGCGCCTACCGCCCGCTGTCCGAGTCGTTCCTCCACCGCTGCTTGGCGTCCGTGAACCTCCCCGATCCCGGCGAGTGGGACGAGGCCACGTTCATGCCGAGCGGCCGCTCGGTCGGCTTCCGGCGCGAGGCGATCGAGGCCGCCGGCGGCTACCCGGAGTGGCTCGCGATCGGCGAGGACATGTACGTGAACCATCGCTGGCGCGAGCTCGGCCTCGACATGCGCCTCGCGCGCGAGGCCGTGGCGTGGTGGCGCCTGCGCCCCGACCTCGCGCTCGACGTGGACCCAGTACTTCCGCTACGCCCGCGGCGATGCGATCGCCGGGATGTACCCCGAGCGCCACGCCTTGCGGTTCGCGATCTACGGCGGCGCCCTCTACGCGTTGGGTTCGAAAGGAACCGGGCGGAAGGTGGCCGCCCTGGCGGGCGCCGGCGCGTACGCGTGGAAGCCACTCCGCCGGGCCATGCGGACCTTCGCCGACCCCCCGGAGCGGGTGCGGGCAGGCGCGGCGATCCCCGCGCTCATGGCGTTCGCTCGACGGGGCGAAGCTGGCCGGGTACGTGGCGGGCCTGTGGGCCCGTCGCCGGCGTGGGCCGACGGGCCGGGGACGACCACGTTCGGGCTGATAGTGTCGGGCGTCATGGCGAACAAGAAGCGGAAGTCCACGGCATCCAAGCAGCGGGCGAAGGCCCGGCAGCAGCAACGAGCGACCGCCGCGCTCCAGGGCGGGCAGGAGCCCCGAGGGGTCGCGAACGAGGCTCGGCCGCAGGCGGTTCGGCGGCCGGGCGATCGTCTCCCCCGTGCGCCCAAGCGTCGATCGTCGCGCCGCCGAACCCCTTGGCTGATGGTGGGCGCGGTCGTGGCGGTGGTGGGCTTCTTCGTCGTCATGTTCGTCATGAAGAACGACAACACCGAGCGCGGGAACGCCTCCGGCGGATCCATCGACAAGGTCCTCACCGTGCCTGCGTCGACGCTCGAGGCCGTCGGCGTCCCGGCGCAGCCCTCGAACGTCAACGCCCTGCCCGCCGGCACCCCCGCGGTCGAGCAGGACGGGAAGCCCGTGTTCCTGTACGTCGGCGCCGAGTACTGCCCCTTCTGCGCCGTCGAGCGGTGGCCCGTCGTCGTCGCGCTCAGCCGCTTCGGCACGTTCTCGAACCTCGACTCGACGACGTCTGCGCCCGCGCCCGAGACCCTGCCGAACACCCCGACCGTTACCTTCCACGGCGCCACGTACACGAGCGACTACCTCGTGTTCTCGTCGGTGGAGACGGAGACGCGCACGTTCACCCCGCTCGGGACGCCTACCGACTTCCAGCAGCAGCTGTTCGACACGTACAACGTCGACGCGATCACCGGGAGCTCCGGTGGGATCCCCTTCGTCCTGTCGGGCAACCGGTATGCGTGGGCGGGCAGCCAGTACGACCCGGCGGTGCTCGACGGCAAGGACTTCGATCAGATCGCGAACGCGCTCGCGAACCCGAACACCGAGATCTCGAAGGCGATCGGCGGGGCCGCCAACTACATCACCGCGATGATCTGCCAGCTGACCGACGGGCAGCCGCAGGACGTCTGCTCGAGCGCGGTGATCCAGCAGGCCCAGGCGGCGCTGCCGACGGCCTGATGCGCGTCGCCCGCTGGGTCGCGCCGGTCACCCTCGCGCTCGCGCTCGGCGGGATCGCGGTATCGGTCTACCTGACGATCGCGCACTTCACCGACCCGGAGGGCGAGCTGCAGTTCTGCAGCGGCAGCGGGACCGTGAACTGCACCGCGGTGACGACGAGCGCACAGTCGACCTTCCTCGGCATCCCGGTCGCGCTGCTCGGCCTGCTGTGGTTCGCCGCGATGCTCGCGCTGTGCCTGCCGATCGCGTGGAACGCGCACGGACCGCCGCGTGCACCTCGCCCGCTTCGCCGGGGCGCTCGGGGGCATCGGCTTCGTCCTGTGGCTCGTCTACGCCGAGCTCGTGATCATCGGCGCGATCTGCCTGTGGTGCACGGTCGCCCACGTGCTCGCGTTCGGGCTGTTCGTCGTGGTCGTCACGACCGCGCCCGATCTCCTCTCGGAGGGTGATGCGGGTCAGACGTACTCGTAGAAGCCCTTGCCGGTCTTGCGGCCGAGGTGACCTGCGGTGACCATGCGCTTGAGGAGCGGCGGCGGGGCGAAGAGCGGCTCCTTGAACTCCTCGTAGAGCACGTTCGCGACGAACATCGTCGTGTCGACGCCGATGAGGTCGATGAGGCTGGAGCGGCCCCATCGGGTGGTTGAGGCCGAGGTGGATCGCGGTGTCGATGTCCTCGCGGGTCGCGAACCCCTCCTCGAGCAGCCGGATCGCGCTCGTTGAGGTACGGGATCAGCAGCATGTTCACGATGAAGCCGGCGCGGTCGCGCGACTCGACGGTCGTCTTGCCCAGGCGAACGCCCCACGCCCGCCCGAACTCGACCGTCTCGTCGGAGGTCGTGATGGCCTTCACGAGCTCGATGAGCTCCATCACCGGCACCGGGTTGAAGAAGTGCATCCCCATGACCCTGTCGGGCCGCTTCGTCGCGGCGCCGAGGTCGGCGATCGGGATCGAGGACGTGTTGCTCGCCAGGACGACCTCGGGGCGCGTGACCTCGTCGAGGCGCCGGAACATCTCGACCTTCGTGGCGTAGTCCTCGGTGGCGGCCTCGACCACGAGGTCGGCGTCGGCGAGATCGGCCACGTCCGTGGTGCCCGAGACCTGCCCGAGCACGTGCTCGCGCTCGGCCTCGGTCAGCTTCTCGCCTCCACGGCGCGCAGCGTCGAGGTCTCGATCCGGTGGCGGCCCGCCTGGACCAGCTCCTCGGTCGGCTCCAGGAAGACCACCCGCGTGCCCGCCCGCGCGCTCGACCTCGACGATGCCCGAGCCCATGAGCCCGGCAACCCACCACACCGACCGTCCGAACGTCTTCCGCCTTCATCTGCACCCCATCCGGTGAACGACGAGGTCCAGCCTACCGTCGCGGCGCCGGTGGAGCGGGTACCGGCCGGCGGCCGGCGCCCCGCCGCTCAGACGGCAACGGGACCGCGACCATCGGCCCGACCTGGATCGGAACTGCTCGACCTGCGCGTCGTACATCCACACGATCTGCTCCCCCACGTCGAACTCGCCCGGGTCCGCGCGGCTTGTGCGTGATCATCGCAACAAGGCTCGGATCGCGGTTGTGCAGATGCACCTCCTGGCCGTTGAACGCCCCGGAGACCTGGATGTACAGGTCCAGGGCGCTCTGCGCCTGACCGGACGACGAACGGCGGGATGTCCAGGACTCCCGGGTCGGCGTTCTGGAACGCCTCGATCTCGCCCACCGAGGGCTGCATGGGATGGCGAGTCCGTCGAACTGCGCAACTGCACGGTGAGCGCCCAACCGTTCGCTGGTGCCTGCAACTGGAGTTCGACGATCTCGGTCTGGACCTGCTAAGGCCATCGCCGTCGGTGTCGGCGAGGTCGCCCATGTGCACCTCCATCGTCGCCGAGCCCGCGAGGTTCACGACCTCGTTTCCGAGCAGCGTCTCGAAGCTGACCTGGGCCACGGCCTTCGGAACACATCGACCTCGATGTCGGGCGCCACCGTCTTCAGCGACGGCGCGCAGAGCTCGACCGGCTTGTGGGCCCGCACCCTGCCCCGGCCGAACTGGTTGCGCACGAGCACCGTCCGTGGAGCGAACTTCTGCGTCTGGATCGTGTAGCAGACCAGGTGCATCGTCGGATCGCCGACCGGGGTGGTCACGCCCTTCACGGTCTTCTCCACGGGCGCGCAGAGGGTGACGGGGGTCAGGACGCGCGCCCGCTCGATCCGTCCGTCGGCGACGTCGAACTGGTCCTCCAGGCGCACCCGGCCGTTGATCGACTCACCCTGCACGGAGTAGCACTTGAAGTGGTCGAGGGCGAGCGGCGCCGCGAGCTTGTCCTTGCGCGACGGCACGAGCAGGCCCTTGCGCCCCAGCAACGTCAGCGGCTGAAGCCCGAACTGGTTCTGCGCCACCACGTCGATCGGGACGAACGGGGCGGCCCGGCCGGCGGCGAGATCGCGTACCGCGTGAGATGACCGCCGTCATCGAAGATGCCCTGTCCGTTCTTGCTCACGGGGTTGCAGAAGCGGTTCGCGGTCCGCACCCCGACCTTCTCCTGACCGAACTGGTCCTTCAGCGATACCGTCGACTCGAACGCCGGGAACCGGCCCGTGTAGCACTTGAAGTGGTCAAGCGGCGGCTTCGGGCAATGCTGGTGCGGCAGTCCCGCGACCGTGTAGCAGTTCGGATTCAGCTTCGGGTTCCCAGGCGAGTGGTAGGGCGGGATGCTCCCCATCGTGTTCTACACCGTGACCGGCGTCCCGACGGGGCCGCCGGGCGGCCCGCCCGGGAGCAAGCCGAGCGGCGTGTCGACCAGGAAGAACACGTCGAAGAAGCTCTCGGCCGGGAAGTCGATCCCCGCGTCGGCGTTCGTGTCGGTGAGTCCCGCACCGACGCCTGCGTCGGGTCCTCGATGATGGTGGCCGTGAACGACAGCGGGCGGTTGCCCGGGTTGCAGGGTGACGCAGGCGCGAGGATGCCGTCCCGCTGAGCTGCAACGCGACCATCTCCACGTCGACCTGGCGGAAGCCGCCGCCGAGGTCCACGGGGTCGCCGCGGTGCACGACTACGGGACCGCCACCGCGAAGTCGAAGGGGCACGTGCCGAGCGGCGTCACGAGGTCGTAGGCGTCGAGCGCGATCGTTGAGTCGAAGCTATCGATCCCCGCCGCGGGGAACGCCTTCCGGGAGCATCGCCGGAGGGCACCCGCCGTCCGCCTCGTCGACGAGCCGTCGCCGTCGTCGTCGGTCGCGTCCATGCAACTCTCGGGGACCGCGAGGGGCTCGGGGGTGCTCGTCGAGTACGCGGGGTCGGAGCCGAGCGCTGCCTCGACCCCGTCCATCCACCCGTCGCCATCGGTGTCCAGGCTCGCCGGCAGCGCGAGCGTCCGGGCTCCGAGCGCCGGCGGCAGGCCGAAGGACACACCGAGCGACGTGGTCGAGGCTGAGGGAGTAGACCGGGGGCCGGCGCTCGCCCAGACCGACTGAGAGAGCACGATCCCGAGGACGACCACGAGAGCGAGGGACCGGGGACGCCGCATGGCCACCCCTCCTCGCGGGCATCCGGCGAAGCGAAGGCGGGCAGGCCCAAACCTTGTCCTGCGGACCGGGCCGTGTCAAGCGCGCGGGTCGCGCCGCCTACCCGCCGTCGCTTCTCCTGCCGGAGACCGCGCGGAACCCGCAGCCCCCGCAGCGTCGATCGCCGCCCGCAAGAGGGCGCCGCAGTAGGCGCAGGTCCCGCCGCGCGGCGAGCCGGCCCGAGCGGCCCGCCGACGTCGGCGGGAAGACCGGGGCGCCGAACACGACGAGGAGCACGGCGAACGGCAGCAGCATCTCGTCCCACCCACCCTGGTGCGCGAGCATCTCAGCCTCCCGACAGGATCAGGAGGCCGAACGTGGTGAACACGATCATCACTGCGAGCAGGGCGTACTGCGTGCGGATCGCGTTCGTGGGGAACATCGCGACGGCGCGGTCGTGCGCGAACACGACGCCGACGTGCCCGGCAACGATCGCGACAACCTGGACGTACCAGATCGCTTGCGGCGAGATGATCTCGCCGTTCACGAACCAGGTGATCGTGCCGAACAGGTTCCAGTCCACGCCGAACGGGTCGGAGGCGCGGAGATCCCGTACTGCCCCTCGATCAGCAACAGGGAGAAGTAGTGGGCGACGACGTAGGCGAATGCGATCGGAACGAGGGTGTGGGCGAAGCGAACCGCGAGCACGTGCCAGTGGCCATCGACCACGCGGGCCGCCGCGACCATCGCGACGGCGTAGGCGCCGGACACCAGGAGCACCACCGCGAGCAACCCCGCCGTCCCGGCGAGGATCTTGCTCCCGCCGGTGAGGGAGCCGCCACGAGATCCAGGTCGAGGTCCGGGTGAACCCGTCGAACGTCGTCGAGCCGAGCCCGACGAGGATCACCGCGAGCTGACCCGGACGGGGCTCGAGCCTCGGGAGCCCGGCGAGCGGCGGACGGAGCGTGACCCGGCCCTGCTCGTCCCGCCCGAAGGGCGCGATCCTCGCGATGAGCCCGAGGTAGACGCCGAAGCCCTCCGCGTTCGCCAGCCAATCCCGCCGCCCGAAGACGACCATGCCCGCGACCGTCACCGCAGCGTAGGCGAAGATCAGGATGCCGAGGCTCCCGAGGTGCCGCTC
>CAVPUQ010000007.1:0-76657 GCA_963708985.1 uncultured Actinomycetes bacterium | reverse complement strand
AGGAGACGGTCATGGTCGGCGACGACCTGGTGAACGACGTCCTCGGTGCCCAGGCGATCGGGATCACGGAAGTGCCGTGCGGACCGGCAAATTCCTGGCGACGGATCTCGAGCGCGCCGGCAGGGAGCCCGACCACGTGATCGACTCGATCGCCGACCTGCCTTCGTGGCTGGCGTCGAGATGACGGCGTCACGCCAGGATCCATCACGGTTCGCCCGCGAGCTGTTCGCGGGCATCGCGCGGGAGTACGACCGGATGGGAGCGGTGCTCTCGTTCGGGCAGGACCCTCGCTGGAGAGGCTTCCTCGTCTCGAGGGTGAACGCGATCCCCGGGGCGTGGGTGCTGGACGCGGCGACCGGCGGCCTCGTGGCGCGCGCGCTCGCGCGCAGGAACCTCCGCGTCGCGGCGCTGGACCCGAGCCGCGCGATGGTGCGGCGTGGGGTCGAGGAGGTCCGAGCGGCCGGTCTCGAGGATCGTGTGCGCTTCGTGGGCGGTCGGGCGGAGGAGCTCCCGTTCCCCGACGCGACGTTCGACGCCGTGACGTTCACCTACCTCCTGCGGTACGTGGCCGACCCGGCGGCCACTATGGTCGAGCTCGCGAGGGTCCTGCGACCGGGAGGCGTGATGGCGTCGCTGGAGTTCCACGTTCCCGAGCAGGGGTGGGCGCACGGCGGCTGGTGGTTGCACACCCGAGCCGTGATGCCGGCCATCGGCTGGGTGGTCTCGCCGGGATGGCAGCGGACCGGCCGGTTCCTCGGACGCGACGTGACCGACTTCTACCGTCGTTTCCCCCTCCCCGTCCAGGTGAGGTGGTGGCAGGACGCCGGCATGCGCCGGGTCAGGACCAGGCTCCTGTCGAACGGGGCCGCCGTCGTGACGTGGGCGGCGAAGGCCAACCCACTGCTCG
The DNA here is from genome assembly GCA_963708985.1 of uncultured Actinomycetes bacterium. Classification (GTDB taxonomy): domain Bacteria; phylum Actinomycetota; class UBA4738; order UBA4738; family HRBIN12; genus HRBIN12. The sequence continues at coordinate 75,750 of CAVPUQ010000007.1, read as the reverse complement.
ATGGGTGAGCTGAACGGGGGCGAGGACCGGGCAGCGTTCTACGCCCTCTCGCCCGGAGGCTGGCGGGACGACCGGACCCTCCTGCATCCGCCGTACACGCTCTGGCACCTGTCCTACGTCGTGATCGGTGCGTCGCTCGCTCCCGAGGTGAACGTCCGGTGGCTGCTCGAGACGCTGGCGGCCTTCTTCCTGGCGATGGGGGTGGCGGCCCATGCCCTGGACGAGCTCAACGGCAGACCGCTCCGGACCCGGATCCCCGATGGCGTGCTGGTGACGCTCGCGGTGGTCGGGTTGGGGGCGCGATCGCGCTCGGGGTGCACGGGACGATGGATGTCTCGCCGTGGTTGTGGGCGTTCATCGGGGCGGGCGGATTCCTCGTCGTCGCGTACAACCTGGAGCTGTTCGGCGGGGCGCTCCACTCCACCTGTGGTTCGCGCTCGGGTGGGGTGCCTTCCCGGTGCTGACCGCGGCTTCGCCCAGACTCGCGGAGCGTGGCGGTCGCCGCGATGTGGCGGCGGCGGCGTGCGCACCTGATCAGCGCGGCGCAGCGTGTGCTCTCGACACCGGCCGCGACCTACGCCGGCCGTGCGACGGTGCGAGGTGAGATCGAGCTCGACGACGGCGCGACCGACGGCGATCGACGCGCGGCCGCTCCGAGCGGCGCCCGAGGCCGCGCTGCGGTGGCTGTCGATCGCCGTCCCGCTGCTGGCGGCGGCGCTGCTGGTGGCGCGGCTCGCGCTGAGCGAGACCCGGCGGCTCAGCGGCTCAGCTCGCCGCGACGACCGCGAGCACCTCATCGGCGTACCGATCGAGCTTGGCAGGGCCGACTGCCCGGCACTCGTCGGCGAGCGCGGCCGGTCGCCGGTCGCGCCTCGACGATCGACGCGAGCGTCGCGTCGTGGAAGACGACGTAGGCCGGGCACGCCGTCGGTGGCCGCGCGCCTGCGTCTCGCCACTCGCGTAGGCGGTCGAACAGCGGGCCGCCGCCGGCGGGACCGTGACCGGGGGCGTGCGCCCCGAGGGGTCGTCGAGGGAGCGGCCGTCCGGCCCCATCCGACCCCGAGCTCGGCAGGAACGGGCTCGGCGTCGATCCGGGCTCGAGCGGCCACGAGAGGTAGAGATGTCGGCGCGTCGCGGGTGATGCCGACGTAGAGCAGACGTCGTTCCTCGACCGGGGTCGGCGACGGCGCGGCCGAGCCGGAACGGGAGCTCACTGTCGAGCAACCGCGGCAGGAACACCGCGTCGAAGTCTCGAGCCCCTTGGCACGATGGTAGGTGAGCAGGCTGACGCCCCGGCCGGAGCGCTCGGCGCGAACCGATGCCCGAGCTCGGCGAGGAACCCGTCCACGGGGCATCGTCGCCCGCCGCCCGAGAACTCGACGGCGAGCGCGCGTGCAGCCGGCCGAGGTCGGCCTGGCGGGTCACCTCGTCCTCGCCGTCGTCGGGCATCGCGCCGAGCGGTGGTCGTAGCCGAACGCGTCCGCGGCCCGCGGTCGACCGTACCGGCGACCACCGCCAGCCGAGGCTGCCCGCCGAAGCCGGCGACCACTCCATCGCGGTCCCGGACGCCGCAGGAACGCCCCGTCGCGCACCTGGTACGGGATGTGCGCCGCCGCGAGCGCCTCCTCGTAGGCCTCCGAGCGGCGTTGATGCGGTAGAGCACCGGCATCCCCTCGCACGGACCCCCTCGGCGTGCAGCTCGCTCGCGATCTCGCCGAGCACGAACGCGACCTCGGCAGCGGTGTCGGGGAGCGCACGGGCGGTGGGGCTCGGACCGTCGCCGTGGGTCGCCCGGTGGAGCGTCCTCTCGAACCCGCCCAGGTGCGCGCGAGCGCGTTCGCGACCGTGAGCACCTGGGTGACGAGCGGTAGTTCTCCACGAGCCGCACGACCGTCGCGTCCGGGTAGCGGTCGGGGAACGTGAGCAGGTGCTCGGCGAGGCCCCCGTGAACGTGTAGATCGTCTGGTAGTCGTCGCCGACGACGCAGATCTCGGCGCCCGCGGGAAGCCAGCGCTCCTGAGCCAGCGCCTGCTGAGCGGGTTCGAGTCCTGGTACTCGTCGACGGTGAAGGCGTGGAAGCGCGTGACAGCGCTCTGACGGCGACCGGGCTCCTCCGTCGAACAGTCCGACGAGCGCCACGAGCATGTGCCTCGAAGTCAGGACGTTGTACTTGGCGAAGCGCGTCGACGTACCCGTCGTAGACCTGCGGCAGAGCTCCGGGCGGCCAGCGGCGTCGGGCGTCGGCGCTCGATCTCGCGAGGTCGGCGCTGAGCGGAACAGCCGGTTCCGCCCGCCCACTCGATCTCGCTCGCGAGCTCAGCCGCGGGGCAGGAGTCGATCGCGCGGCGGGAGCGCGTTGGCCGATGGTCGTCGAGCACGTCGGAGGCCCCGAGTTCAGGCACGTGCTGGGGCAGCATGCGCCGGTCGCCTGCCACAGTCCCGACGAGCTCGCCGCCGCGCCGAGTCGAGATACGTCCGCGCCTCGACGCCGCCGACCGCCGACGATCCGCCCGAGCCGCGCCTTCAGCTCGCCGGCCGCCTTCTCCGTGAAGGTGACCGCGAGGATGGCCCCGCTGCTCGACGGCCCCGCGCGCCACCTGGTGGGCGATGCGGTGGGTGATCGTGGTGGTCTTGCCCGTGCCGGCCCCAGCGATGAGTCGGCGACGGGTCCGCGAACGGCCTCAGCAGCCTGCCGCTGCGCCGGGTTGAGCCCCCCGAGGATCTCCACCACGCGCCGCATCGCGCGGAGCCTAGCAGCGGACCCGGACACCGTGAGAGGCTATGCCGTCTCGAGAGGAGGGGGGTTCATCGTGACCGATCGGGACGATGTGCTCGACCCGGCGGACGAGCGCCGGGTGGCGGTGTCGCTGTTCAACGCGACGTGGCCGCTGCTGCGTCGGATGGATCGCAGCCCCGAGGACGACCTGCGGATGCTTCACATGGCACACGCGTCGCGGTACCACTGGGAGAGGTCGGCGAGTTCGTGCACCTGGCTCGGGGCGAGTGGCTCTGCTCCCTGCGTGTACGCGGTTCTCGGTCGGCCGGAGCCGGCTCGCTTCCATGCCGAGCGCTCGCTACAGCTGTGTGAGATCCATGGCATCGGCGACTTCGACCTGGCATACGCGCACGAGGCGCTCGCGAGAGGGCACCGCGTCGCGGGTGACGCAGGCGCCGCCGCGGCCGAGGCGACCATGGCGCGCGACCTCGCCGATGGGATCGCCGACAGCGACGATCGCGAACACTTCCTCTCCGACCTCGCCGACCTGCTCCCGTAGCGCCAGCAGGGGAGCCGGTGGACGCCGGCCCGACCGGTCTCGACGAGTTGAGGCGCTCGGTGGGACGGACAGGTGTCGATCGGGATGGTGGTGGCCGCGGAGCTGGGCCGGCGGATGGCCGAGCGCAAGTACGGCACGGGGGTCGGTCCCGCCGGCGTCGTCCAGCCATAACCCGAGGGACCGGTAGGCTTCTGCGCATGAGCCGCCCGGGCACCATCGGTGAGCTCCGAGCGTCCGGGTACCCGGACCGGAGCGTCAAGGAGGAGCTGCGGGCCAACCTGCTCGACCGGCTGGGGCGCGGCGAGGAGCTGTTCCCGAGCATCGTCGGGTTCGGGGACTCCGTACTCCCCGCGCTCGAGCGCGGGATCCTCGCCGGGCACGACCTGATCCTGCTCGGCGAGCGGGGGCAGGCGAAGACCCGTCTCATCCGGCGCATCGTGGACCTGCTGGACGAGGAGGTCCCCGCGATCGCGGGCTGCGAGGTCAGCGATCACCCGTTCCGCCCCATCTGTGCCCGCTGCCGGCACCTCGTGGCCGAGGAGGGCGACCGGGTGGCGCTCCACTGGGTCGCGCGCGAGCACCGGTACGCGGAGAAGCTCGCCACGCCGGACACGTCCGTAGCCGATCTGATCGGCGACGTCGACCCGATCCGGGTCGCCGAGGGCCGGTACCTGGCCGACGAGCTCACGATCCACTACGGCCTGATCCCGCGGACGAACCGGGGCATCGTCGCGATCAACGAGCTGCCCGACCTGCCCGAGCGCATCCAGGTCGCCCTGTTCAACATCCTGGAGGAGCGCGATGTCCAGATCCGCGGCTACCGGATCCGGCTCCCGCTGGACCTGCTGCTCGTGGTGACCGCGAACCCCGACGACTACACGCACCGCGGCCGGATCGTGAGCCCGCTCAAGGACCGGTTCGGCACGCAGGTCCGCACGCACTATCCGGAGACCTTGGGTGACGAGATCCGGATCATGGACCAGGAGGCCCGGTCCTCGGCCGGAGAGATCCCCCTGCGGGTGCCCGTGTACATGAAGGAGATCCTCGCGGCGCTCACGGCCGAGTTGCGGCGCTCGCCGCACGTGAACCATCGCAGCGGCGTGAGCGTGCGGTACTCGATCGGCAACCTCGAGGTGCTCCAGGCGGCGGCCGTGCGACGCGCCGCGCGGTCCGGTGAGCCCGAGGCCGTCCCTCGCGTCTGCGACCTGCCGGCGGTGCTGGAGTCCAGCCTCGGACGGGTCGAGTTCGACACGATCGAGGAGGGACGGGAGGAGGAGATCCTCCTGCGCGCGCTCAAGACCGCCGAGCTCGAGGTCTTCCGCCGCCGCCTGTCCGGGTTCGACTTCCAGCCCATCCTCGCCAGGTTCTCGGACGGGTTCGTCCTGGAGACCTCCGACCTCACACCGGCGAGCGAGATCCTCTCGGGACTGGGAGAGCTTCCCGGGGCTGGCGAAGCTCCTGGGCCGGCTGGGCGTCGAGGAGGAGAGCCCTGGCGTCGCGGCGTCCGCGCTCGAGTTCGCCCTCGAAGGCCTGCACCTGTCGAGGCGCCTGAACAAAGAGGCCGCCGGCCGTCTGGGCCGGTCGAGGTACTCGGCCGGCGACGTGTCGGACGGCCGGTAGGCGTCGAGCGCCCCGGCCAGCGCGTAGCATCCCAGCAGCCGTGTCGCAGATCCACGAGGTCGTCGGGTTCGCGGTCGTCGCCGTGTTCGCGCTCGGGTGGATCTGGGGGCTGGGGGCCTGGATCACGAAGCGGGGACCGGGCGAGCGCTACTGGCTGTGGCTCACGATCGCGCAGGTCGTGGCGGGCGTGCAGGCTGCCCTCGGCGTCGCGCTCCTGCTCCTCGGGCGCCGGATGGCGACGCCTGGGACCCTCGGGGACGTCCTGCACTACGTGTACGGGCTGCTGCCGATCCTGCTCTTCGTGTTCGCGCACGTCATCGCACGGGCCGGGAACGCCCGCATCATCGGGATCGACCGTCCGGTCCGTCCCTGGGTCCCGTTCGCGTGGGTCTCGTTCATCTGCTTCGGGCTCACGTTGCGGGCCCTGATGACCGGGCTCGGCATCGGGTAGCCCCGCTATCCGGCACCCGGCGTACCCTGGTCGCGTGCGCTTCCGGTACTCGCGGTGGGACGATTCGCAGGATCCCTTCGGGCCCGACGACCCGGCGGCCGAGATCCTCGAGGCCCTCTCCGATGACGTGCTGTCGGGCATGGGGGCCGAGGGCGCGATGGAGCGGCTCCTGCGACAGGGCATGCAGGGCCGCTTCGGGGGGCTCGACGCGCTACTCGGTCGGCTCCGCAGGGCCCGGGAGCGCGAGCAGGCAGAGACGAGCCTCGGCGGGCCCCTCGAGGAGCTGCGCGGCCGTCTCGAGGAGATCCTCGAGACGGAGCGCGCGGCCCTCGCCTTCCGAGCCGAAGAGGACGCGCGGACGCGAGAGGCCTTCCTTGACGCGCTGCCGCCCCACGTGCCGGGCAAGATCCGTGAGCTCGGCGACTACCGGTTCGTCGATCCCAGGGCCCAGAAGATGTTCGACGAGACGATGGAGCACCTGCGCGAACAGGTCATGGGCGCGTACTTCCGCAGCATGGCCGAGGGGCTCCGCAGCCTCTCCGAGGAGCAGATGCGGCGCTTCGGGGACATGCTTGCCGAGCTGAACGAGATGATCGAACGCGGTGGGCGTGGCGAGCCGTACGACTTCGAGGGCTTCATGCAGCGCCACGGGGACCTGTTCCCCGACGGCCCGGAGACCCTGGAGGAGCTCCTGGAGAACATGGCGCGACGGATGGCCGCCATGTCACGGCTCATGTCCTCGCTCTCGTCCGAGCAGCGCGCCGAGCTTCAAGCGCTCGCGGCCCAGGTGCTGCAGGACATGGACCTGGCCTTCGAGGTCGACCGACTCGGAGCGAACCTCGCGTCGATGTTCCCGGACATGGGCTGGGATCGCTCGGTGCCGGGCGAGGGTGAGGCCATCTCCCCTCTCTCGGCGACGGTGGACGCGATCGAACGGCTGCACGACGTCGAGGAGCTCGAGCGCCAGGTCCGCCAGGACTACCCGGGGGCGTCGATCGCCGACGTCGACGAGGATGCCGTTCGAAGGACGCTGGGTGAACAGGCGGTGATCGACGTCCAGCGGATGAAGCGGATCGAGCGCGCGCTCGAGGAGGCGGGGCTCCTCACCAGACGTGACGGGCGGCTCGAGGTGACGCCCAAGGGGGCGCGCACGATGGGTGAGCGGGCGCTCGTCCGCGTGTTCGAGCGGCTGCGGCGCGACCGCGAGGGGACGCATGAGGCGCGCACGGCTGGCGGCCAAGCGGAGCCGACGGGTGCGACCCGCCCCTGGCTGTTCGGCGATGCGGGGCAGATCGCCGTCCAACGCTCGATCTACAATGCCGTCGTTCGGCAGGGGGGCGAGGGCTGGACGCCGGGCACCTCGCTGCGACTTCATCCCGACGACCTCGAGCTCGTCGAGGCCGAGCAGCGCACCGAGGCCGCGACGGTCTTGCTCCTTGACCTGTCCTTCTCCATGCCGCTCCGCGGTCACTTCGTCCACGCGAAGAAGATGGCGCTCGCCCTCCATGCGCTGATCGAGGGGAGGTACCCGCACGATCGGCTCTACCTCATCGGGTTCAGCGACTACGCGAGGCGGATGGAGCCGCGGGACCTCGCCGACGAGGGCTTCGAGCGCGTCTACGGGACCAACATGCACCACGCCTTCAACCTCGCCGGACGACTGCTCGCGGAGCATCCCCGGGCGACGCGGCAGGTGATCATGGTCACCGACGGCGAGCCGACGGCCCACCTGGAGGGAGAGCGATCGTTCTTCTCGTGGCCCCCGGTCCCCAGGACGATCGAGCTCACGCTTGCCGAAGCGCTCCGCCTCTCGAAGGCGGGCGTGACGCTCAACGTCTTCATGCTCGAGGAGTCACCCGGCCTGATCCGGTTCATGGAGCGCCTCGCTCAGCTCACCGCCGGACGGGTCTTCCTGATGGACGACCGCGAGCTGGGCGCGTTCGCGGTACGCGACTACGTGGCGCGCCGCTCCCGCTGAGCGGTCAGCTCGCCGTGTCCCACCACAGCGTCGTGATCGGGTGCTCGGACGGCTCCGTGTACCAAAGTCCGTCGCGCTCGACGAGGCGATCGCCGAGCGCCTGCACGACCTCCGCGTCGTGCTCCGGGGGGAGGCAGAGCTGCCGCCGGACGCGCGCCACGACCTCGGCGCGGTCCTCCCATCCGATCGCCCTCGGCGGCCGAACCTCGTCCTCACGCCGCACCTCGAAGCCGAGCTCGCGGAGGGCCTCCTCGGCGACGTCGGCGGTCGGCTCGGTCGGCCTGACGAGCCCGTGGAATCGCATCCACAGGTCGCTCATCCAGGAGAGGGGATGCGCGACGGTGATCGTGACCACCACGCGATGCCTCGCATGGTCCTGGAGGGCGCGTGTGAACGGCTCGAGGTCCGGGACGTTGTACAGGACGTGCTGGCAGACGACGACGTCGGCCCGGGGGGCCTCCGGCGCTATCTCGGGCCAGCTCCCCTTCACGGGGAGCGCCTCCACGCCCGCTCCCGAGGCCACCTCGACGAACAGGGCGAGCAGGTCGTCGGACGCGTCGACACCGACGATCCGCGCGGCACGCGGCGCGAGCGGGATCGACGCCGCGCCGCTGCCGACCCCCACGTCCAGTACCACGCCCGCGTCGGGCAGGGCCTCCAGAGCCCGGCGGCTCGAGACCGTCGGCTCGCGGACGGTGGCCGCCGCCGCCCACCGGCGCATGACGTCGGGAGAGAAGGCCCACGGCGACTCCGTGGTTCGCGCGAGGATCTCCTCGGGGATCCCCCAGGCTCCAAGGGCATCGCGCCAGCGTTCGACCGCGCTCACTCGAGCTCCCGGAGGATCTCTTCGGTGTGCTCCCCGAGCCGTGGCGGCGGCATCCGGGCGGGCGGGGCCTCACCGTCGAGGCGGATCGGGGGAGCGACGAGGCGCAGTGTGCCGCGCGCGGGATCCGCGACCTCCTGCACCATGCGGGATCCGTCCGGCGTGGCGAACACTTCGTCCATGTGGAGCACGGGCGAGCACGGAACGCCGGCGGCCTCGAGCGCGGCGAGCCACTCCGCCGCAGGGCGCGAGCGGAACACCTGGGCGAGCGCGGGGATCAGCTCCTCCCGGTGACGGACCCTGGCCTCGTTGGTGACGAAGCGCCCGTCGGTCGCGAGGTCCGGCTGTCCCAGGACCTCGCAGGTCCGCTCGAACATCCGGTCGTTCCCCGCGGCCAGGATGAACGGCCGGTCGGACGCCTCGAACAGCTGGTACGGGACGATGTTGGGGTGCTGGTTCCCGAGCGGTCGCGGCACCAGCCCTCCGAGCAGGTAGTTCGCGGCTTGGTTCACCATCGCAGCCAGGCTCGACCCGTATAGGGAGACCACGATCCGCCGTCCGCGCCCGGTCCTGGCGCGCTCCAGCAGGGCAGCCAGGATGCCGTTGGCCGCGTAGAGGCCGCAGACGACGTCGAGGAGGGCGACCCCCACCTTGGTGGGCTCGCCGCCCGGCTGACCGGTGAAGCTCATCAGTCCGGACAGCGCCTGCACGATGATGTCGTACCCCGGCCGTGAGGCGGACTCCCCCTCCTCGCCGAACGCGACGAGCGAGCACGTCACCAGATCGGGCTTCTCGGCGGCGAGCGAGCCGTGGTCGAGCCCGAAGCGCGCCATCAGCCCTGGGCGGAAGTTCTCGACGACCACGTCGGCGGAGAGCGCGAGCCTTCGCGCCGCCGAGGCACCGTCGGGGGTCTGCAGGTCGAGCGCGACCGAGCGCTTGTTGCGGTTCAGCGACAGGAAGTAGGCGGCGTCGCCGCCGACGAACGGCGGGCCCCACGCGCGGGTGTCGTCCCCCCCGTCGGGCCGCTCGACCTTGATCACATCGGCACCGAGGTCGGCGAGGAGCATCGTCGCCAGCGGGCCGGCGAGGACCCGCGAGAAGTCCGCGACGCGGATGCCCGCGAGCGGCGATCGGTCGGGGTCGGCGTCGAGCACCGGGTCTCCTCGCGGACGGGCGTGAAAAGCGGCGCCGCCGGAACCCGAGGGTCCCAGCGGCGCCATGTGATTTATACGACGGGGGCACCCCCGGAGTCAAATCGCCCCCCCGCCCTTGTCACTCTTCCTGGGGTCCGTGAGCCCCCTAGCGGTGAGCAGAGGTTTCGGCGAGGATACCCGCATGAACCAGGAGAGCCTGGACCGGGCGAACGCCTTCCTCGCAGCGGTCGCGGCGCGCGTCGAACCGGGCCAGTTCCTCGAGCTCTCGCCGACCGAGCTCGGTCGGACCATCGGGGTCCAGGAGCCACTCGCGGCGGCGCGCGCCGTCCGGGCCCTGCTCGCCCGCCGCCGGCTCGAGACGGTCGACGGCCGCTACCGCCTGATCGACGCGACGCCGATCGAGGCCGGCGAGCCCGAGCAGGTCCCGCGGTCGCGGAAGAGGCGGGCCAGGCCGACGCGTCGGACAGGGCGGGCAGCGACGGACGACAGGCCGACCTACTCGACGATCGGGCGGGAAGCCGTGGATCGTCTCATCGAGCTGGGGCGCGAGGTGGCGACCCTCCGCGCGGCCCTGCGCACCGCGCGCGAGGAGTCCCGCGAGTCCCGCGAGGCCCGCGACGACGCGGAGCGGCGCGCCCGAGGGCTCGCCGAGCGTGTCCGCGAGCTGGAGGCGCGGGCGGACATGGCCGAGAGCAACCTGCGGACGCTCGTCGCCGCCGCGAAGGGCGCCGGCCGCGACCAGCCCGTTGGGGACAACGAGATGGAGGCGATCCTGGGCGTTCTGAAGGGGGAGCGGGAAGCGCGGGCGGCCCCGCAGAGCTCCTAGATCGACCCGGCGGCCGCGGCTCGCGCGCGCAGGTGGCAGGCAGCGAAGTGCCCCGGGCGCAGCTCGACGAGCCCGAGATCCTCGCCTCGACACGCGCCTTCGACCCCGGCCGCCGCCGCCTCGCCCGACGTGATCTTCGGGCAGCGCGGGTTGAATCGGCAGCCATCGGGGATGCTCGTGGGGTCGGGCGGCTCGCCCGCGAGGTACGGGCGATCGATGCCGCCGGCCTCGGGGACCACCTCGAGCAACGCCTCGGTGTACGGGTGGAGGGGGCGCGTGAGCACATCCTCGGCCGGACCGATCTCCACGATGCGTCCCAGGTACATGACGGCCACGCGGTCGGCGATCGTCCACGCGAGCCCAAGGTCGTGCGTCACCACCAGCATCGCGATGCCGAGCTCGTTCCGCAGGCCGAGGAGGAGCTTGAGGATCTCGCCCCGGACCGACGCGTCGAGGCTCGAGACGGGCTCGTCCGCCACGATGATCTCCGGGTCCAGGACCAGTGCCCCGGCGATCACCACCCGCTGGCGCTGTCCGCCGGACAGCTCGTGCGGGTAGTTCAGGTAGAAGCGCTCGGGTGGTCGCAGGCCGGCTCGCGAGAGCGCGCGCGCGACGAACTGCTCCTCCGACTCGCCGTTCGCGCCCCTCGTGACGTCGTGAACCCGTGGGCCTTCGGCGATCGACTCGTAGATGGTCTGGCGCGGGTTCAGGGCAGCGGTCGGGTCCTGGAAGACCATCTGCACGCGCCGTCGATAATCGCGGAGGTGCTTCATGCTCCGTCCGAGCGGCTTGCCCTCGAAGCGGATCTCTCCCTGCTTCGGCCGCTCGAGGCCCATGATCGTCCTGGCGATCGTCGTCTTGCCGCACCCGGACTCCCCGGCGAGCGCGAGCACCTCCCCGGCGAAGAGCTGGAGGTCGACGCCGTCCACCGCGCGCGCCTCCGTGGCCTTCTTCCCGGCGAGGCCCGCGAAGAGGCCGACGCGTCCCGCGAACGACACCTGCAGATCCCGGACCTCGAGGATCGGCTCGAGCGCCGGGTCGCGCCGGCGTGGGCTCGATCATCGTGTCGCTCACGGGGCTGCCTCCACCGGCTCTCCCCGCTGGGACGAGCAGGCAGGCGGAGCGACGGCCCTCGCCCGACGACGTAGAGCTGCGGGTCGGTCACCGGGCACTCGTCGAACGCCAGCGGGCACCGAGGGTGGAACGCAGCAGCCCGGACGGCACGTTGCCCGGGAACGGGGGGTCTCCCGGCAGTCCCGACGGCGCCATGCGGAACGTTCGGTCGCCGATCTGGGGGAAGGCACCCGACAGGGCGCGCGTGTAGGGGTGCTTCGGTTCCTGGAACATCGGGATCGCCGGCCCTTCCTCGACGATCTTGCCCGCATACATGATCGCGAGGCGATCGCTGACCTCGACGAGCACCGACAGGTCGTGCGTGATGAACAGCATCGCCAGGCCGAGCTCGCGCTGGAGCTCCTTCAGCAGCTGGAGGACCTGTGCCTGCACCATCACGTCGAGCGCGGTCGTCGGCTCGTCCGCGATCACGAGGTCTGGGCCGCACGCGAGCGCCATCGCGATCATCACGCGCTGCTTCTGCCCGCCCGAGAGCTCATGCGGGTAGTCGCGGAGCCGGCGGGGCGGCAGCCCGACCTGCTCGAGCAGCGCCCCGGCGCGCACGAGCGCCTCGCGCTCGCCGGCCTTCGTGTGGATCATGATCGCCTCGGCGATCTGGTCGCCGATCCGCTGGACGGGGTTCATCGCGTGCATCGCGCCCTGGAACACCATGGAGATCGCGGACCACCGAACCGCGCGGAGCCGTCCGGGCTTCATCGCGGTCACGTCCTCGCCGTTCAGCAGGATCTCCCCGGTCACCTTCGTCTTCGGCGGCACGAGGCGAAGGACCGCGTTCGCGATCGTGGACTTCCCGCACCCGGACTCGCCGGCGAGGCCCGAGGACCTCGCCCTTCGTCGACGTCAGATCGACACCCCGCACCGCCGGCGCACGGTGCCGGCCTGGGTGTGGTACGTGACCGTTCAGGTCGCGAACGGAGAGCACGCTCATCCGCGTCAGCGCTCCCGGAGCTTCGGGTTGAGGATCTCGTCGAGCGCGAACCCGCACATGCGTGAACGCGAGCACGACGAACACGATCGCGAGTCCGGGCGGCAGCAGCCACCACCACGTCGCCGGTCGTGGCCGCGCCGGCGTTGAAGGCGACGTCCATCATCGTGCCCCACGTCACCGGCAGTGGGTCGCCGAGGCCGAGGAACGAGAGCGTCGACTCCGACAGGATCGCGATGGCGACCGTGAGGATCGTGTTCGCGAAGATCAGCGGCCCCACGTTCGGCAGGACGTGTCGCGCTGACCACGTGCCAGTTCCTCGCGCCGAGCGCTCGCGACCGTTCGACGTAGGGTCTCGTCTTCACCGACAGCGCCTGCGCTCGCACGATCCGCGCGGTCCCGGGCCACGACGTGAAGCCGATGACGAGGATGATGATCGCGAGAGACCGACCCAGCACCGACGCGAGCACGATCGCGAGCGCGAGCCACGGGAGCACGAGGAACAAGTCGGTCACGCGCATGAGTCCGGTCTCGAGCCAGCCGCCGTAGTAGCCGGCCGACGATCCCGATCAGTGCGCCGATCACCATCGAGATGAGCGTGGCGGCGAGCCCGACCGTCAGCGAGATCCGGGCGCCCCAGACCGTCATCGTGTAGACCGAGCGCCCGAGATTGTCGGTCCCGAACCAGAACTCCGAGCTCGGCGGCTCGAGCGGCTCGCCCGTGCACGTGCACGTCGGGTCCATCGTCGCCTCGTCGCGATCAGCGGGGCGAAGACGGCGACGAGGACGAAGAAGAGGAGGATGCCGAGCCCCACATCCCATCGGGCTCCTCCGATACGTCTTCGCCAGACGGCGAACGCGCGCTTGCGGCGTGCCCAGGCGATCGCGCGCGGGCTCGAGGGCCGCGGCGGGTCACCCCCTCCGTGCTGAGCGCCTCGTCGACGACCATGTCGTCCGGCTTCGCCGGCAGCGGTTCGATGTTGCCGGGTCGCATCAGGCCGCCCTCACTCGCGAGGATCGAGGTACATGTACGTGATGTCCGCGATGAGGTTCGCGATGATCACGGCGGCCGAGAAGATGAGGAACAGGGCCTGGAAGCACCGCATAGTCCTTCGCCTCGATCGACTGGACGGTGAGGTATCCCAGCCCCGGCCACGAGAACACGTACTCGATCGTGATCGCGCCTCCGAAGATGAAGCCGAGCGAGAGCATCGTGAGGGTCCATGTTGGTAGGAGCGCGTTCGGGACGACGTGGCGCCACAGGACCTTGATTCTCCCTGAACACCCTTCGCGCGGGCCGTCTGCACGTAGTCATCGGCCATCACGTCGAGCAGTGAGTTCCGCATGATGAGCGCGTACTCGCCCAGGTACGCGACCGTGAGGACGAAGAAGGGCAGCACCATGTGGTTCAGCACGTCGAACACGTGTGCCAACCGGTGAGGTCGGCGCCGACCGTTTCGTACCCGCCGGTCGGGAAGATCGCCGGGAAGGGCCCCGACGCCGCCCGCGAACGCCATCAGCACGAGCATGCCGAACCAGAACTCCGGCATGGCGTAGACGAACAGGGTGAAGCCCAGCGAGCCGTAGTCGATCATCGTCCCGCGTCTCCAGCCGCTCCAGATGCCGATCAGGAGGCCGATCACGATCGATGCGATCGTCGAGGTGCCGACGAGCAGAACGGTGGGCCACACCTTGTCACCGATCACCTCGCTGACGGCTCTGGCCCACGCAGACGAAGGACTCGCCGAACTCGAGCCGGAGCGTGTTGCCCATGTACGTCACGAACTGCTGCGGCAGCGGCTTGTCGAGTCCGAGGTCGCGCCTTCTCTTAGCCTCGACGTTCTCTGGGTTGTACGCGGAGGTGCCGCGCAGGAGCAGGGACGCCGGGTCTCCAGGCATGACCCGGAAGAGGAAGAAGTTGAACGCGAGGACGAACAGGAGGGTGAGGAACGCCTGCAGGACCTTGCCGAGCAGGTACGTGCGCGTGCCCACCCCGCGTCCCTCGCTCCTCGCCTAGGCCTCGTCCTCCCTGGCCCGCCGACGCCGCGCCAGCATGACGATCGCGGCGTCACGAGGATCAAGAGGCCCGCGATGATGGCGATCCAGACACCCGCGGAGATGCCCTTGCCTCGACCGAGGTGCCGCTACCGCCGGCCGCGGCCTCGACCTGCTTCAGGCTTCCACCAGACGGAGCTCGGGCCGCCCCAGCTCTCGAGCGGGTCGCCGTTCGGCTGTGGCTGGACCTGGTAGCCCGTGAACCGGTCGGTGCGCCACGCCGAGAACGTGGGCCGTACCAGAGCACAGCGTACGCGGCGTCGTTGTAGAACATCCGCTGCATCTCGTGGACGATCTCCCAGCGCTCGTCAGGATCAGGGCGTCGTCGCTGCTCCTCGTACATGCGGTCGTACTCGGGGTTGCAGTAGTACGGGTCGTTGTTGCCGTAGGAGCTGCCGTCCGGCGGCCGCGAGCCGCACGTGAACCACGACAGGGCCGAGTCGGGGTCCGGGTCGGGGATCCAGCCCCAGTGGAACAGGTCGTACGTCCCCTCATTGATGATGTCGCCCGAGGCGTCCGGAGGTCACGACCTCGACGTTCGCCTTGATGCCGATCTCTTCGAGCCATGGCTGGATGAACTGCGAGGCATTGACCGTGTTCTGGTCGTTCGATTGCACGTAGTACCGGAACTCCAACGGCCGACCGGGTTCCAGCGATCCCGGTGGCATCTCGCGGACCCCGTCGCCGTCCGTGTCGGTGTACCCGGCCTCCTCGAGGAGTTGTTTCGCTCCCTCGATGTCGAACGCCATCACCTCGTCACCCTCCGGGCGTCCACTTGGCTCCCTCCACGGAGACCGGCGGGACGATCGAGTCACCGGGCAGGCCATATCCCTGCAGGACGCGGTCGACCAGCGTCTGGCTGTCGATCGCCATGCGGATCGCCCGACGGACGGTCGGGTCCGTCAGGGCGGGGTGGCCGTCCCCGTGTGGGGTGAAGACGTCGTCCGCCTCCTGGTACGCGGAGCCGGTGTTCATGCCGATCTCGTCGAAGGTGGGGATCGTCCCGGTCATCGTCTCGATGTCCGGCTGGGTCAAGAGATCCTCGTAGATCGTCGGCGTCGTCGGGTACGCGAAGTCGATCTCGCCCTGCTTCAGCGCCTCGGCGAGGGCGTCCTCGTTCCGGAAGATGCGGTAGTAGATCTCGTCGACCGCGGGCTCGGGCCCGGTCCAGTAGGGATTCTGGACCATCTTGATGTACTGGTCCGTCTCGAACTCCTCGATGATGAACGGGCCGCTCCCCACGTTCGGCACGTTGTCGTACTGCTTCGGCTTGTCGCCGACGATCGACGGGTCCGACCAGATGTGCTCCGGAAGGATGTAGTCGTACATGTACGCGACCTCGCCCGAGTACAGGCTGGTGGGGGTCTTCGTGTCGAACTCGACCGTGGTCTCGTCCAGCGCCCGGACCTCACCGTCGATGAGGGTCAGGTAGTTCTGCGGCAGGTACGCGTGGTTGCCCTTGTAGAGGTTGAGGGTGAAGGCGACGTCCTCGGCGGTCAGCGGTTCGCCATCCGACCACACGACGTCGTCCCTGATCGTGTACGTGTACGTCATCGCGTCGTCGCTGACCTGGATGTCGGTGACGAGACCGGAGCCGGGGCCGCCCTCCTTGTCCACGCCGAGGTTCATGTCCCAGTCGACGAGGAGGTGGTACGTCGCGGTCCAGAAGTAGAACTCGATCGCCAGGTAGCCGCTCATCGGGTTCATCGTCAGCGGCACGCCGGTGCTCCCGAACGTGAAGGTGACCCTCTCCTCGGCACCGCTCGGGGTCGGGCTCTCCTCCTGCGCGAGCGCCGCCTGCACGAGCCCTGCCGTCACGAGCGTCGTTCCGATGGCGAAGGCCAAGATCGTCCGCCACATGGATCGCATCGAGCTCCTCCTTCAACAGCGCTGACGTCGCCCCGCGCACCCAGGTCGTCGCGCGCCGGCCGCGTGAGCACGACCGACCGGGCGATCACGAGTGACGCTGGACGCGGGCACGACCCCCGACGCGCCCCGCTCGGGGCGCTCCGGGGCCTGTATAGCACGCTCACCCGCCGGTTCGCATGGGACCCGCGGCGTGGATCGGGTCAGGGGGCCGTCTCCTGGGGGGACCAACGGACGGGCAGGGGCTTCTCCCTCAGCTCGCGGACGAACTCGACGCACTCCTTGACCGCCGCGTCCAGGAGGACCCGCCCCTTCTCCGCCGTCGCCTTGGTTGGCGCGCCGTGCACACCGGTGTGCGAGAGGGCGTTCCACCAGGGCATGATCTTGAGCGGCCCGTCGGACCAGTCCATCCACGCGTGCTTGCCCTCTGGGTAGCTGTTCTCGTCCACGGCCTTGTCCATGAACACCGCGTCGGGGTCGAGCGCCAGGTAGATCGACGTCTCGAGCTCGCACGCGTGTCCCATGCCGCCGAGCTCCGAGTCGCGGACCTCCGCGATGACCGCCTGCGCGTCGGCACCGGTCAGGTAGAAGGCCGCGGCGGCCAGGACGTCGGGATGCTGGAGCCCGATGAGCCGGGAGGCCATGTCCATGAGCGGGATGTTCGAGCCGTGGCCGTTCAGGAACAGGATCCGCTTGAACCCGTGTCGCGCGAGCGAGGTGCCGACGTCGACGGCGTAGTCCACGAAGGTCTTCCAGCCGATAGAGATCGGCCCCGGGAAGTCCATGTGGTGGGGCGTGTACCCGTGGGTGAGCGTGGGGAGCAGCACGACCTCGTCGGCCAGCTCCTCGGCGGTGCGCCGACAGATCTCCGCGGCGATCCGGCTGTCGGCGTCGATCGGCAGATGCGGTCCATGATCCTCGAGCACGCCGGCCGGGATCAGACAGACGCGGTCCTCGGCGGCGGCGCGCCTGACCTCGGGCCAGGTGAGCCGCTCGTAGAGCAGAGGCGTGGTCCATGCCATCGCGATCCGACCTCCTTCCGTCCCGCCGGCCGTCAGAGGACGGCGGCGAGATCGACCTCCTCGTACTCCGTCTCGCAGGGGTTGCCGGGGGCGACCCACATCCGCCCCTCCTCGAGCTCGGCGACCATCGAGAACATGACCGCCGAGGCCTCCTCGCCTTCCTCGGGGTTCGGATGCAGGCAGATCGCCTGCGGGGTCGAGCCGTGGTCGCGCAGGACGTCCATCACTTGGGGAACGGTGCGTGGCCGTCGCTCCTGAAGCAGCTCCCGGAGCCTGCCGAGCCGGGCGAGGCTGCCGGCGGCCGGATCGGGTCCGAGCCCCGCGAGGTGGGCGTCCTGGTAGTGGTTCGTGTGGGCGTCGGGTCCGTCCAGGACCGCCAGTTCCGTCCCGGTGGTCTCCACCGTGAACGCGTTGCCCCCCGCGAAGGCGAACACGTGCCCGTACCCGCCGGCGCGCTCGGGGTGTCCGGCGCGGGTGATGGCGTCGGCCCGATCCTTCGACTCGAGCGCGTTGCGGGAGATCAGCACTCTGGGCACACCGACCCGATCGTCCGACGCGGTGAGCGAGCCGATCCCTTGCGCCCCGCGGTGGCTGTTCACACCCACAGCCGGCAGGCAGCAGACGATGGTCGGCGACGCGATGGCGACCGGACGATCGTCGGGGACGTCCACGACCACTGCCACGTTGCCTCGGTCCCCCGCGAGCCAGTGCTCGTTGTGCGCGAGGATCGTGATGCCGTCGGCGACCACCGCGAAGCTGGAGCAGCGGTCGACGGCCGGCGGTGGATCCAGGTATCCCTCCTTGCGCTGGAGGAACAGCAGGCCCCCCTCCGGCGCCTCCAGCATGGGCTCGAGCTCCTCGAACGCGTTCACGGCGAACAGCTCGAGCACGGGGACCATCGCGCCGACCGACATGCCCTTCAACGTGGCCATCAGCGAGGGGAACGCGGACTCGGCGTGGACGAGGTACGGCGTCAGCAGGTCCTGGAGTTGCTGGGACGACACGCCACGGCGGGCGAGGTAGCGGTGGTAGAAGTCGATGGACTCGTTCACCAGGTCACGCAGCTCGTGGCCGATCTGCTGACCGCGCGCGGCGGCATCCCCCGTCGCACGCACCACCCTGAGGTTGCCCATCCTCGCCCCTCTCCTCGGCGATGGTAGCGTGCGCCGAGACCGATCCGAGACGTACGGTCGACCGGCCTACCCGGCTCGGGCCCGTTCGATCAGGGCGCCGAACAGACCTTGCTGCGCAGGGTCGTCGGCGGCCGTGTCCTCGGGATGCCATTGCACGCCGACCATCCAGCCCGAGCCCTCACGCTCGATCGCCTCGACGAGCCCGTCCTTGGTACGGGCGGTCGCGACGAGGCCCTCGCCGACGCGATCCACCCCCTGATGGTGGTGCGAGGAGCACGGGATCACGCCCTCACCGGCGGCGATCGCGGTGCGGCTCCTTGGCGCCAGCTCAACCTCGTGGACGATCCCGTCGGCACCGCTCGGGGCACCGTGCGGCTGGAAGCGACCGTCGTCGGGCAGGTGCCCGATCAACGTCCCACCGAACGCCACGTTCATGACCTGCATCCCGCGGCAGATGCACAGGGTGGGGATCTCCCTGCGGTCGGCCTCGTGGAGGAGGTCGATCTCGAACCCATCCCGGTCCGGCTCGAGCCCGTAGAGGGCCTCGTGCCCCGCGCCCCCGTACCGCCACGGCTCGACGTCCCCGCCCCCGACGAGCAGGAGGGCGCCGTGGCGCTCGAGGAGGGCAGCCGGTGGTCTGTCGTCTCCGGGGAGCAGGAGTCGAACGTGCCCCCCCGCACGACGGACGGCCTCGACGTAGTTCTCGGGCACCCCGTACCCGCCGACGTGCCAGTGCGAGACCCGGCCGGGCCGCAGGTGGTACGCCACCACCGCGATTTCGGGCGCGGCCGTCACCTGGGCGGGCGCCTCAAGCCCCACGCTCCTTCGCGACCTCCGCGAACCGCCGGAACAGCTCGCGACCGCGCTCTTCGTGGGCCGCCATGTGGCGTTCGGCCTCGGAGCGGAGCTCCTCCGCCGACTTCCCCCAGGTCTCGCCGAGATCGACCTCCCTCTCGGCGATCTGGATCCACCAGCCGAGCTCGGTCGCGTCGAGCTCCTGGTGGAACTCGATCCCCCACGCCGTCTCTCCCACCCGGTACGCCTGCACCGGGATCCGATCGCCGGTCGCGAGCAGCGTGGCGCCCTCGGGCAGCTCGTAGGTGTCCTCGTGCCACTGGAACACCATGTCGCCGTCGGCGTACAGCGAGAGGAGCGCATCGCCTGCAGCGTCCGCGGTGGGGTGGATCGGCTCGAACCCGACCTCCTTAACCGGCGCCTTCACGACGGGTCGGTCCATCGCGCGGGCGAGGAGCTGTGAACCGAGGCAGATGCCGAGGTACGGGACGCCGCGCTCCAGGGCCTCGCGCGTGAGGTCACGGGCTGTGGCCAGGTACGGGAAGCGGTCGGTCTGGTCGACGTTCGCCGTGCCGCCGAACGCGATCACCGCGGAGACCTCCCACAGCGGCGGCGGCGCGGCCTCGGAGGCCGTCAGGTTCACGGTGCGCACGTCGCACCCAGCCCACGCGAGCGCGCCCGGCGCGACGCCGAAGGTCTCGTAAGCGTCGTTGCGGACCAGGAGCACCGGACCCATGGCGCCCGAGTGTACGGCGCTCGTCATGGTCACGCGGCTGTGAGCCCGGACCTACCCGCTGGCGCCGTAGTCTGACCGGGGAGGGCCCCCAGCGCATCGGAGAGACCGGCCGACATGACGACCACGGACGAGCGATACCGCGTCGTGACTCGGTACATGCTCCTGTCGCTCGCGACCGCGCTCGCGACGATGGTGATCAAGGGCGTCGCGGCCATGATCACGGGCTCCGTCGGTCTGCTGTCGGACGCGCTGGAATCGCTCGTCAACCTGACGGCGGCGATCGTCGCGATCATCGCCCTGCGGGTGGCCGAGCGTCCGGCCGACCACAACCACGACTTCGGGCACGGCAAGGCCGAGTACCTCTCGGCCGGGGTCGAGGGCGGGATGGTGTTCCTCGCCGCCGCGGCGATCGTCTGGACCTCGGTCCGCCGCCTGATCGACCCGGTCCCGCTCGACCGGCCCGGCTTGGGTCTCGCCCTGTCGGCGGTGGCCGCTCTGATGAACCTCGCCGTCGGGCTCGCGCTGAACCGCGGCGGTCGCAGGCACCGGTCGGTCGTGCTCGAGGCCGACGGCAAGCACCTGCTCACGGACGTCTGGACGACGGCCGGCGTCATCGTCGGCGTCGCGCTGGTGGCGCTCTTCGACCTGGAGAACCTCGACCCGATCGTGGTGCGCTCCTCGTCGGCGTGAACATCCTGTGGATGGGAACACGCTCCTGCGCCGATCCGTCGTGGGTCTGCTCGACTCCACGCTTCCGCCCGAGGCCGTTCAGCGGGTCCACGCCGTGACCGAGCGTTACCGGGCTTCCGAGTCGGTGGACTTCGACGCGATCCGCACGCGCGAGTCCGGCCAGCACCGCTTCGTCTACCTGACGATCCTGGTCCCGGGGGACTGGACTGTCGCCCGCGTCCACGAGCTGTCCGAGCGTATCCAGGCAGACATCGAGCGCGAGCTGCCGGGCGGGATGACGTTCGTCCAGGTCGCGCCAAAGCCCGACCCGCTCGAGGCCGGGGAGCGACCTGGATCCGAGTGCCCTAACGGCGTCCGGGGCGGTGACGCCCCCTTCCGGCCACGGCCTATCATCGGCCCGTGGAGACCTGGCGGACGGTCCTCAGCGCCGACCCGCTGCCGTGGCTCCTCGAGGAGGAGACCCCGGCCGTGCGCCACCTCGCGCTCCGCCGGCTCCTGGACGAACCGGAGGACGCGCCGAAGGTCCGGCGGGCGCGTGCCGCGGCGATGCGGCTGGACCCGATCGCCGCGATCCTGAACGCGCAGGCGCCCGAGGGCTGGTGGGTGAAGCCCGGTGCACGGCTACGGGCCCAAGTACACGGGGACGGTGTGGAGCGTGATCTTCCTGGACCAGCTCGGTGCCGATCCTGGTGACGCGCGTGTGCAGCGAGGGTGCGCGTACGTGCTCGCGCACGGGCAGGCGCCCAACGGCGCGCTCGCGTGCTCGGGCGTCACCGATGAGTCCCGGCCACCGCCGAACTCGGGCGCGATCCACTGCCTGAACGGCAACCTGCTCCGGGCGATGATCGGGTTCGGCCACCAGGACGACCAGCGCGTCCAGCGGGCGATCGACTGGCAGGCCCGTCGATCACGGGCGAGGGCTTCGACGGGTTCCTCCGCTCCGGGACCAGCGGACCGACCTTCCGCGTGCTCGGCCAACGAACGTCGCCCCGCGCCTGGGGCGCGATCAAGGCGCTCGCGCGGGCTCGCGCGGATCCCGCCGCGGCGCCGGGTACCGCACGTCCGCCGGGCGATCGAGGCCGGTGTCGCGTTCCTACTCTCGCGGGACCCAGCCGTCGCCGACTACCCGATGGGGTGGGGCAACACGAAGCCGAGCGGCTCGTGGTTCAAGCTCGGGTTCCCGAGCGGTTACGTCGCCGACGCGCTCCAGAACCTCGAGGTCCTGTCCGAGCTCGGCCACGCGCGGGACCCGCGCCTCGCCAACGCGCTCGATCTGGTCATCTCGATGCAGGGCCCCGACGGGCGGTGGCGTAACCGATACGCCTACAACGGCAAGACATGGACCGACGTGGAGCGCCAGGGCGCTCCGAGCAAGTGGGTGACGCTCCGCGCCTGCGCCGTGCTCAAGCAGGCGCTCGGCTGACGTGGATTGGTAGATTCCAGCCCCATGGAACTGCCTCCCGGAGCTCGCTGCCCGCCCGCAGAGACCGGCCGATCACGAGCCGACGGCCTCGCTCACGCTCGACGCCTACGAGCGCCTGAAGGCCGAACTCGAGGAGCTCAAGACCACCGGCCGTGAGCAGATCGCGGAGCGGATCAAGGCCGCGCGCGAGCATGGCGACATCCGCGAGAACGCGGAGTACGACGCCGCGAAGAACGAGCAGGGGCTGATGGAGTCGCGGATCCGCAACCTCGAGCCGATGCACCGCGACCCCGACATCGTCGAGACGCCGCCGGACTCGGAGGTCGGGCCTCGGGCATGCTGGTGATCGATCCGACCGCTCGACGAGGACGACCCCGAGGACGAGACGTACCTGCTGGCCGATCACGCTGAGGAGCGCGCCCCCGGCGTCCGGACGGTCACCGCCACTCGCCGCTCGGAACGGCTCTGGTCGGGTGCGCGAGGGCGACGAGATCGTGAACGAGGCGCCCCGGCGGATGTTCCACTACCTGATCGTCGGCTTCGAGCCTCGGGCTTGAGGCGGCCTGGCCGCCGCGGCGGTAGCCTGCACGGCGGATGACACGCCCACACGACGACGGCTCCGGCCAGGACGAGGCGGTCCGGGAGCTCCCTCGGCCCCGCGACATGCCCCCACCCCGAGAGGAAGACGGGGCGGCCGCACCTGCCATGCGCAGGGTCTTCGACTGGCCCTTCCGGGCGATCCTGGCCGGCGTGGTGGCGCTCCGCCTGTCACCGATGCAGCTGACGCTCCTGGGCCTGGCGACGAACGTCGTGATCGGATGGCTGCTCGTCCGAGGCGACGCGCTGGTCGCGGGTCTGCTCCTGATCCCCGCCGGGGTCTTCGACCTGCTCGACGGGGCGGTGGCGCGGTTGCGCGGGACGGCGAGCCGGTTCGGAGCGTTCACGGACGCGGTGCTGGATCGCGTCTCGGACATGATCCTGTTCGGGTGCACGTTCTGGATGCTCTCGGGCCAGGGGGAGCGGCTCGAGGCGGCTCTCGCGCTCGCGACGCTGGTGATCTCGCTCTCCGTCAGCCACATCCGCGCGGAGGCCGAGTCGGTGGGCGTGTCGCTCTCGGAGGGGCTGTTCCAGCGTCTGGAGCGGTACCTCGCGATGCTGGTGGGACTGACCGTGCCCGGGATGCTGCTGCCGATGCTCCTTGTGCTGACCATCCTGGGCGGCTTCACGGTGCTCCAGCGCGGGTGGAACGCCCTTTCGAAGGTTCCCTCCGTCCAGGCGGCCGCACATGGAGAGGTCTGACGTGGATGCCGATGGGTTCGTCCGGGTGGCTTCGCTCGCGGAGATCCCGGACGGGGAGCTACGCGCCTACGATCTCCCGTCCGGGCGCGTGGGGCTCGCCCACGTGGAGAACGAGCTCTTCGCCTTCGGCGACGAGTGCACCCACGAGGGCTGCTCGCTCGCCGAGGGTGGGCTGGGTGCGACGGAGGAGTCGGTCGTCTGCCCGTGCCACGCGAGCGAATTCGACCTGCGCACCGGCGAGCCGATCGAGGGACCGGCCGAGGACCCGGTGCCGTTGTTCGCGGTGCGCGTGACCGAGGGCTGGATCGAGGTCGGACCGCCCGTCGAGGTCTGAGCGCGCCCGGTTGGCGCGGGGTGGAGGCGAGCGGGTAGGCTGCGGGCCAGCCCTTCCCCGATCAGAGGAGGCTACGTGACCGAGCGCACGCGTTTCGACCTCTCGACCGCCGACCTCCCGACGGCCTGGTTCAACATCGTCCCGGACATGGTGGGCGCCGGGATGCACCCGCTCCCGCCCCTGCATCCGGGGACCCGGGAGCCGGTGTCGCCCGACATGCTCGCGCCCCTGTTCCCGCCGGCCCTGATCGAACAGGAGATGACGGGCGAGCAGTGGGTCGACATCCCCGGCGAGGTCCTCGACGTCTATCGGCTGTGGCGGCCGACATCGCTGTTCCGCGCCGCCCGGCTCGAGCGCGCGCTGGAGACCCCGGCCCGGATCTACTTCAAGTACGAGGGCAGCTCGCCCGCCGGCTCGCACAAGCCGAACACCGCGATCGCCCAGGCCTTCTACAACAAGCAGGCCGGCGTCCGGCGCATGTCGACGGAAACCGGTGCGGGGCAGTGGGGGTCGGCGCTCGCCATGGCGTGCCGGTTCTTCGACCTCGAGTGCATCGTGTACATGGTGAAGGCGTCCTACGAGCAGAAGCCGTACCGACGGGTGTTCATGGAGACCTTCGGCGCAGAGGTGCGCCCCTCGCCGTCTTCCACGACCGAAGCGGGCAAGAAGATCCTCGAGGCCCATCCGGACTCCACGGGCTCGCTCGGCATCGCGATCAGCGAGGCGATCGAGGTCGCGGCGACGAACGAGGACACCAACTACTCGATCGGCTCCTGCCTCAGCCACGTGCTGCTGCACCAGACGGTGGTCGGGCTCGAGGCGCAAG
This sequence comes from uncultured Actinomycetes bacterium, assembly GCA_963708985.1. GTDB lineage: Bacteria > Actinomycetota > UBA4738 > UBA4738 > HRBIN12 > HRBIN12. The sequence continues at coordinate 51,385 of CAVPUQ010000007.1, read as the reverse complement.
CGCAGATGGAGATGGCGGGCGACCGACCCGACGTCGTCGTCGGCTGCGTCGGCGGCGGTTCCAACTACGCCGGGCTCTCGTACCCCTTCATGGCCGGCAAGCTCCGCGGCGACACGCCGGACATGCGGTTCCTCGCCACCGAGCCGGCGGCGTGCCCGACGCTGACGAAGGGCCGCTTCGCGTACGACTTCGGCGACACGGCGCAGATGACGCCGATCGTGCCGATGTACACGCTCGGGCACGACTTCGTGCCGGCGCCGGTGCACGCCGGCGGCCTGCGGTACCACGGCGACTCGCCGACGCTCTCGCTGCTCGTCCGCGACGGCTACATGGAAGCGGTGGCGTACACGCAGAACGAGATCTTCGAGGCCGCGGTGCTGTTCGCGAACACCCAGGGGATCGTCCCGGCGCCCGAGTCGGCCCACGCGATCCGCGGCGCGATCGACGAGGCCATCGCCGCTCGCGAGGCGGGTGAGGAGCGCATCGTCCTGCTCGGGCTCTCCGGCCACGGGAACTTCGACATGCAGGCGTACGACGACTACCTGAACCACCGGCTGCCGGAGGTCGAGTTCGACGACCGGGACCTGGTGGCGAGCATGGCCAGCGTGCCCGACGTGCCGATCGCCTGACGCGTCGAGCTCCCAGCTCGGTGATCCGCCCCAGCAGGAACTCGCGCTCGACCGGGTTGGCCGCGGAGCTCGAGCGCGCGGCGGTAGGCGTCGGCGGCCTCGGCGCGGCGGTCCAGGCGGCGCAGCAGGTCGGCGCGCGCCGCGTGGAACAGGTGGTAGCCGTCGAGCTCGCCCCCGAGCGCGTCGACGAGCGCGAGCCCCGCCTCGGGGCCGTCGGCCATCGCGACGGCGACGGCGCGGTTGAGCTCGACGACCGGCGAGGGCTGACAGCGGGCGAGCGGTCCCGTAGAGCGCGGCGATCTGCGGCCAGTCCGTGTCCTCGGGCCTCGGGGCTCCGCGTGGAGCGCGGCGATCGCCGCCTGCAGCTGGTACGGCCCCGGCCGCCGCGACGGCGAGCGCCCGGTCGAGCAGCGTGAGCCCCTCGGCGATCGCCGCGTGGTCCCAGCGCGAGCGGTCCTGGTCGTCGAGCAGCACGAGGTCGCCGTCGGCGTCGATCCGCGCGTCGCGGCGGGCGTCGTGCAGCAGCATCAGCGCGAGCAGGCCGCGCGACCTCGGGCTCGTCGGGCATCAGCGCGGCGAGCACGCGGCCGAGCCGGATCGCCTCCGCGCACAGCTCGGCGCGCACGAGCGGGCCGGGCTCGCCGCGTAGCCCTCGTTGAAGATCAGGTAGACGACCGCGAGCACGCGCGGCAGCGCGCTCGGGCAGGAGCTCGCGTCGGCGGGACGCGGTAGGGGATGCCGGCGTCGCGGATCTTGCGCTTGGCGCGCACGAGCCGCTGCGCCATCGTCGGCTCGGCGACGAGGAACGCGCGCGCGATCTCGCGCGTCGTCAGGCCGCCGAGCGTGCGCAGCGTCAGCGCGACGTGCGCCTCGGCGGCGAGCGCCGGGTGGCAGCAGGTGAAGATCAGCCGCAGCCGGTCGTCGGGGATGCGCGCTCACGTCGTCCGTCGCGTCCTCGCCGAGCGCGCTCGAGCTCGCGCGAGGCCTCGAGCGCGTCTCGGCTTGCCGGCGCAGCGTTCTCGCTCGCGGCGCAGGCGGTCGATCGCGCGGTTGCGCGCGGTCGGTCGTGAGCCAGGCGCCGGGGTTGTCCGGCACGCCGTCGCGCGGCCAGCGCTCGAGCGGCGACCGCGAACGCGTCCTGGACGGCCTCCTCGGCGAGGTCGAAGTCGCCGAGGACGCGGATCAGGGTCGCGACCGCCCGTCCCGACTCCCGCCGGAACAGGCGGTCGACGGCCTCGCGCTCGCGATGCGCTCAGGGCGGCGCTACCCGCTCCTCGGGCCGCGCCGTCGAACTCCATGACCGGCCGCACCTCGATCGAGCCGTAGCGTGGCCCCGGGATCTCGCCGCGGCCAGTCGAGCGCCTCGTCGAGGTCCTTGCACTCGAGCAGGTAGTAGCCGCCGAGCTGCTCCTTGGTCTCGGCGAACGGGCCGTCGGTGGCGAGCGTCTCGCCGTCCGGACGCGGACCGTCGTCGCGTGATCGGTGTCGTGCAGGGCGTCGCCGGCCACCATCCAGCCCTGCTCGCGCAGCCAGTCCGAGTACTGGAACCACGCCTGCATCTCCTGCTGCATCGCCTCTGGCGGCAGGTCCGAGGGGCGCGCCTTCTCATCGCCGTAGATCAAAAGCATGTACTGCATGCCGTCCTCCTTCCCGCGGGCGGCCCGGTGCCGCCGCTCACCCTAGTCGACGAACGGGGTGCGGCGGTTTCGACATCGTGGCGACGGCATCGGTTCGCGCGGCGTAGGCTGAGGCGCGATGGGCGCCCAGGTCGACCCGCTCGACTACCTCGAGCTCGACCCGCTCCTCTCCGAGGAGGAGCGGGCGATCCGCGACGCGGTGCGCGACTTCGTCAGCGGCGAGATCGTGCCGGGCATCGAGGAGTGGTTCGAGAACGCGGTCTTCCCGCGCGAGGTCGCGAAGGGGCTGGCGGACCTCGGGCTCCTGGGGATGCACCTCACCGGCTACGAGTGCCTGGGCGCGAACGCGGTCTCGTACGGGCTCGCATGCCTGGAGCTCGAGGCCGGGGACAGCGGGTTCCGCTCCTTCGTGAGCGTGCAGGGCTCGCTCAGCATGTTCCCGATCTGGAGGTACGGGAGCGAGGAGCAGAAGCAGCGGTGGCTGCCGCCGATGGCGCGCGGCGAGGTGATCGGCTGCTTCGGTCTGACCGAGCCGGACGCCGGCAGCGATCCCGCGCGCATGCGCACGCACGCGAAGCGCGACGGCACGGACTGGGTCGTGAGCGGTACGAAGATGTGGATCACGAACGGCGGGATCGCGGACGTCGCGATCGTGTGGGCGACGAGCGACGAGGGGATCCTCGGCTTCATCGTGCCGACCGACACGCCGGGGTTCTCGACGCAGGACATCCACCGCAAGCTCTCGCTGCGAGCCAGCGTGACCTCGGAGCTGATCCTGAACGAGGTGCGGCTGCCCGAGGACGCGCGGCTGCCCGGCGTCGTCGGGATGAAAGGCCCCCTCTCGTGCCTGACCGAGGCACGCTACGGCATCGTGTGGGGCGCGATGGGCGCGGCGCGGGCGTGCTTCGAGGCGGCGCTGGCGTACGCGAAAGACCGTGTGCAGTGGGGCAAGCCGATCGCGGGGTTCCAGCTCACACAGCGCAAGCTCGCCGACATGGCGCTCGAGATCAACAAGGGCCTGCTGCTCGCGCTGCATCTCGGCCGGATGAAGGATGAGGGGCGGCTCACGCCGGCGCACGTGAGCATGGGCAAGCTCAACAACGTTCGCGAGGCGATGGAGATCGCTCGCGAGGCACGGGGCGTCCTGGGCGCGAACGGGATCACGCTCGAGTACCCCGTGATCCGTCACATGAACAACCTCGAGTCCGTGTACACGTACGAGGGCACGAACGAGATCCACACGCTGATCGTCGGCGAGACCCTGACCGGGCTCCGCGCGTACGAGTGAACGCCGACCGCCGTCACCCCGCCGGCTTCTGGCTCGAGACGTGCGGCGACGACCTCACCCCACGTCCGCCGCTCCGCGGCGACGATCGTGTGGACGTGGCGATAGTAGGCGCGGGGTTCACCGGCCTGTGGACCGCGTACGCGCTCGCGAAGGCCGACCCGTCGCTGAAGATCCTCCTGATCGAGAAGGACGTCGCGGGTTGGGGTGCGTCGGGCCGGAACGGCGGGTGGTGCTCCGCCGATCTCGTGAGCCCGCCCGAGGCGCTCGCCGGGCGGTACGGGCAGGACGCAACCGTCGCGATGCAGCGAGCGATGATCGGCACCGTCGCCGAGATCGGACGGCTATGCGCGGCCGAGGGCATCGACGCGCACTGCGCGCACGGTGGCACGCTCAAGGTGGCGACGTCCCCGCTCGAGACCGAACGCCTGCGAGCCGATCTCGAGACCGCACGTGGCTACGGCTGGGGCCCAGAGGACCGCCGCTGGCTCGAGCCCGCCGAGGCCCGCTCCCGGATCGCGGTCGACGGTCTGACCGGTGCCACGTACTCGCCGCACTGCGCCGTCGTGCACCCGGCCCGCCTGGCCCGCGGGCTGGCGCGCGTCGTCGAACGCCTCGGCGTGCGGATCGTCGAGGGCACACCGGCCACCGCAGTCTGGCCGGGCCGCGTCCGAACCGAGCGCGGGACCGTCCGGGCGGACGTCGTGGTACGAGCGCTTGAGGGCGCGACGGGCAGTCTGCGCGGGCACGCGCGGCTCATCCTCGCGGTGCACATCCATATGGGTGTGACGGAGCCGCTCCCGCCGTCGTTCTGGGACGCGGTCGGGTGGCGAGAGCGAGAGGCGCTCTCAGACATGCGGCCCGTGTTCGTGTACGCGCAGCGCACGCTCGACGACCGGATCGCGTTCGGCCTCGCGCGCGGGCACCCCCATCCGGGCTCGCTGACGCCGACGTACGTCGTGCCGACGGCGGCCCGCACGCTGAGCTCGCGGCTCGCGCGGTTGTTCCCCGGCGCCCGAGCCGCGCGGATCGCCTCGCTGTGGAGCGGGTACGTGGGGATGTCGCGCGACTGGTTCCCGTCGGTCGGGCTCCGCGATGGGATCGCGTGGGCGGGGGGCTACTTCGGCGACGGCGTGTCGACGGCGAACCTGGCCGGGCGCACGCTCGCCGACCTCATCATCGGACGCGAGACCGAGCTCACGCGCCTGCCGTGGGTCGGACATCGGTGGCGTCCCTGGGAGCCCCAGCCGCTCGCCATGGCGGGGGTCGCGGGGCTGTTCACAGCGATGCGGTGGGGCGACGCCGTCGAGACCTGGACCGGCCGCCCCTCCCGTCTCCTCGGCCTCGTCGAGCGCGCGCTGCCGAGCTGACCGGCGGGCGGGCGAGGCCCGCCGGTCGGGTAGCCTGTCGGTCGCTCGACGACGGATGGTGAGGTCATGGAGGTCAGAGTGATGACGCGCGACATGGATTGGGCGATCTTCGAGAAGGCGGTGGAGATCACGGCCTCGGCGGTTCGCGGAGCCCTCGGTGGCGAGAAGAGCCAGCCGCCCGCGTTCGCCGGCGAGGTCTTCAAGGAGGTCTACGCGGCCCTGCGCGAAGCTGCCACGCAGATGCCGGAGCCGGGCAAGCCAGGGTTCTGACCGGGGATGCATCTCGCTGGCATCCCTGCGAGCCGCGCGGCGCTGCTGGAGTGGTACCGGCCGAGGCGAGTCGCGTACCCGTGGCGGCGGACGAGGGACCCCTACCGGGTGCTCGTGTCCGAGATCATGCTGCAGCAGACGCAGGCCGCTCGGGTCGTCCCGGCCTACCGACGGTTCCTCTCCCGGTTCCCGAGCGCCCGCGCCCTCGCCCGTGCCCCCCGGCGTGAGGTGATCCAAGCGTGGGACGGCCTCGGGTACAACCGGCGCGCCGTCTCGCTCTCCGAGGCCGCCCGGGCGGTGGTGGCCGAGCACGCCGGCCGGGTCCCGAGCGATCCGGCCGAGCTGCGCCGCCTCCAGGGGATCGGTCCCTACACGGCGGCGGCGGTAGCGTCGATCGCGTTCGGCATCCCGGTCGCCGCGGTGGACACCAACGTCCGGCGCGTCGTCGCCCGGGTGAGCGCCGGCGCCGACGGTCATGAGCTGCGCCGGAGCGAGGTGGACGCCGGCGCGCAGTCATGGCTGGATCCCGAGAACCCGGGTGCCTGGAACCAGGCGGTGATGGACCTCGGGCGCGAGGTCTGTCGGCCGCGACCGCTCTGCGATCGTTGCCCGGTCCGGCGCTGGTGCAGGTTCGCGGCCTCGGACCGGGTGCCGGTCGTGGCGCGACGCCGGGGGGAGCCCTTCGAGGGGTCGCTCCGCCAGCTCCGGGGTGCGGTGGTGCGCGCGCTCCGAGCCCGTCCGAGCGCGACCCCGACGGAGTTGGTCGCTGAGACCGGTGCGGATCACGAGCGCGTGTCGGAGGCCGTCGATCGCCTGGCGGCCGACGGGCTGGTCGCGATCCGGGGCAGCCACGTTCTGCTCGCGGAGTAGCGGCGTCGGAACCCGAGCCGCCGGGGAGCCGTCCAAGGGCCGTCCGTTCCCAAGGGGAGGCCCCCGTGATCAAGAAGGCCACTCTCATCCTCGTCGCGTTCCTGTCCGTCGCCGCGGTCATCGGGCTCGTCGCGACGCGCTCCGGGTTCGACGACGCAGACACGTTCCCAGGCGCGGAGCGGGCATCGAGCGACGAGACCGCAGGTCAGGACGGAGCCGCCGGGGTCGGGGGCGCGGAGGCGGGCACCGTGTTCGCCGGGGAGCCTGCCTCGGACCAGGCTGTCGCGGAGCTGCCGGGACTGCCACCGCTCGGACAGGCAGTCGTCAAGACCGCCGATCTCACGGTGGAGGTGGCCGAGGGCGTTTTCGCCGACACCTTCGACGCCGCCGCGCTCGTCGCGAGCCGGTTCGGTGGGTACGTCGAGGCCTCGTCGATGGCCGGGGCGGAGGGGCGGACCGGCACCCTCGTCCTGCGCGTGCCGAGCGCGCGCTTCGACGACGCGATGTCCGAGCTGCGAGCGCTCGGCACGGTGAAGCGAGAGGCGGTGTCGGGACAGGTCGTGACGCAGGAGTTCATCGACCTGGAGGCGCGCCTCACGACCTGGCGGTCGCAGGAGGCGGTCCTGCTCGGCCTCATGGAGGAGGCCACCACGGTCGATGCCACGCTGCGGATCCAGCGCGAGCTGCAGGACGTCCAGTTCCGGATCGAGCAGATCAGGGGGCAGCTCCGTGTCCTCGAGGACCAGACGGCGCTCGCGACGATCCACGTCTCCATGCGAGAGCCTGGCGCGCCGATCCTCGTCGAGGAGCCTTCGGCCACGCGTCCCAGCATCGCCGAGGCCTGGGAGCGCGCCGTCGACGGCGTGCTCGAGGTCGCGTACGTGACCATCGTCGGACTCGGGTACCTGGTGCCCCTCGCGCTCCTGGCCCTCGTCGCGTGGATCGTCGTCCGGCGCGTGATGCGCCGCGAGACGGTCCCGCCGGCCGCGGTGTGAGCGTGGTCCGGTCGCCGACGGCCGAGCGACCGACATGACAGTGTCGGTGTGTCGGACGAGACTGTCCGCATGAGCCGGGTCGAGTGGATCTTCCGCCCCGAGGTTGACAGACCCGTGATGGTCTGCGCCTTCTCGGGCTGGAACGACGGCGGCGAGGCCGCCTCCACGGCGGGGCGTCACCTGAGGGACCTGTGGGGGGCGAGACGGTTCGCGGGGCTCGATCCCGAGGAGTTCTACGACTTCCAGGTGCACCGCCCGACCGTTCGATCGCTCGACGGCATCACGCGTCGGCATCGACTGGCCCGCGAACGACTTCTACCTGGCTCAGCCGGGGGGGCGGGACGTGCTGCTGTTCCTCGGCGTGGAGCCGAACACGCGCTGGCGGACGTACTGCGAGGACGTCCTTCGGGCTGGCGAGCGAGCTCGACGCCGAGGTGTTGGTGACGCTCGGTGCGTTCCTCGCGGACGTTCCGCACACGCTGGCGGCCCCCGTGAGCGCCTCGAGCGCCGACCTCGACTGGCTCGAGCGGTCCGAGATCGTCCCCGCACGGTACGAGGGGCCGACCGGGATCGTCGGTGTCCTGCACGATGCCGCCGCGAGGGTCGGGCTCGCCTCGGTGTCCGCGTGGGCGGCCGCCCCCCACTACCTCCCATCCGGTGTGAACCCCAGGGTGGCGCTCGCGCTGCTCGAGGCGATCCGCGACCTGTTGGACCTTGAGATCGAGACCGGCGACATGGCGGCAGCCGCGGTCGAGTGGCGGCGGCAGGTGGACGAGGCGATGGAGGAGGACGGGAACCTCCGCGACTACGTCCGCAGGCTCGAGGAGGAGGCCTCCGAGCGCGGGGACGACGAGCTTCCGGGCGCGGACGAGCTGGCGGCCGAGGTCGAGCGGTACCTGCGCGGCCGGGACGACGCCTAGGACCGCTCGGTGAACGGGTGGCCGATCACCCGTGAGGAACTCGAGGAGGTCCAGCTCCGGCTGGGAGCGCGATCGCCGCGGCCGTGGAGTCCGCCGGCAGGGCCGTACACGATCGGCGCCGTGTTCGTAGCGTTCTCCACCCGACGGGACCCCTCACCGCGGGAGCGCGCGTGGGCCGCGGCCGTGGTGGCCCCCGCCCGGGCGGTGGTGGTGGGCGATGTCGAGGTGGCCTACGAGCCCGGGTACCTGGCGCTCCGCGAGGGCCCCGTCCTCGAGCGCGCCGTCCGGGGTTCGGACGCAACGCCCGACGTCCTCCTCGTGAACGCGAGCGGTCGCGATCATCCACGTCGGGCGGGGCTCGCGGTGCACCTCGGGGCGGTGCTCGACGTGCCCACGGTCGGGGTGACGGACCGGCCGCTGGTCGCCCGGCTCGACGAGGCGGGCCGGCTGGTGCTGGGCGGTCGGGTGGTCGGCCGCGCGGTCGGCGCTCGCGCCCGACCCGTGATCGCTCACGCGGCGTGGCGGACGGACGCGGAGTGCGCGGCGGAGGTCGTCCGCGCCTCGGCCGGAGGCGCCCGAACGCCCGAGCCGCTCCGTCTCGCCAGGTTCCTGGCTCGGTCGCAGCGAGCTCGGGACGAGGGTCGCCTCCCGTCGGGGTGGGCGATGGACCGCCTCGAGACCCCTCGGTTCCCGGTCCGTTCGACCGAGACCCGGCGGGGATGACGAGCGGGGTCAGCTATCCCGAAGGAGCGGCCGAGTGAGGCACGTGGGACCACCGTCGCCCTTGCGGCTGATCTCGTCGCCCCGGTACGTGCGGACCTCGACACCGGCGGCACGCATCCGTCGCGCCGTCTCCGTGTTGCCCTCGAGCGCGAGCCCGACGCGCGGCGCCAACGCCAGGACGTTGGGTCCCATCGTGTCGAACTCGGCCTCGGGGACCTCGACGAGATCCACGCCCCGCGCGACGAGCTCCTCCATGAGTCGCACCGGCACGAGCGGCGGGTAGCAGACGACGAGGTCCCGGTCGAGCGGCGACAGGAGGGACAGGAGGTGCAGGCATTCCGCCGGCCCTCGAAGGTGCGGGAGGTCGAAGGCGACGACGTCGATCTGGGGCAGCAGCTCGCTGAGCGCTGCTATCCCCTCGTCGTTGGTCCGGTAGCCGCGACCGACCGCGAGGGTCTCCTCATCGATCCAGAAGATGTCGCCACCCTCGGCGGTGGCGGGGTCTCGAGCCCGCCCACGACGGGCACGCCGGCGGCCTCGAGGTCGCGCGCGACGGCGGCGGGCTCGCGCCGCCGACCGGCCTTGCCCGGGTGCAGCATGATGGCTCCCGTGTTCGTCATGAGCACGGGGTCGTAGGCGTAGATCGCGTCGGGGTCTCCGGCGACCTCGGTGCGACCCAGCACCACCTCGGCCCCGGCGCGCTCGAGCTCGGACACGAGCGCCGCGTGCTCCTCGATCGCACGAGCCGTGTCCGGCTCCCCGCGCCATCCGAACGCGCGCCACTCGGCGAGATCCTGCGCCCGAGGAGGTCGGACGAACACACGCCGGAGCGCTCCCACCTGATCCTGGATTGCCGCCATCCGAGGTCCCTCCGGCGCATGGTAGTCCGCGGGGGGTGAAGGCGGGGGGCCGACCGGCCCGTGCCCGCGATGCAGGCCTCTGCGTAGGCTGGCGGCGTGGGTGGGAAGGAGGGGTCGAGATGTCGCTCACGACCGAGTACCTGCAGGGCAGGGGGGTGCCGTTCGAGGCCGTCCCGCACGAGAAGGCCTTCACCTCCATCGACGAGGCGAAGGCGCTCGGCATCGAAGCCGACGTGGTGGTCAAGACCCTGCTGCTCGACACCGTCGGTGGGCATGCGCTCGCTGTGATCCCGGGGGATCGGCGCCTCGATATGAAGCTCGTGGAGGAGGTCGTCGGCGACAAGCACGCGCACCTCGCGACCGAGCAGGAGATCGAGCGAGACGTGCCCGGGATCGAGCTGGGCAGCCTGCCCCCGTTGGGGGGGTTGCTCAAGGCGCACGTCTACGTGGACCCGGAGGTCATGAGGCACGAGACGATCGTCTTCGCGGCGGGGGTGCAGACCGAGTCTGTCAAGGCGCGTGCCGAGGACGTGTTCCGAGACGAGGCCGTCACCGTCGCCAAGCTCACGAGGGACTTCGCGGAGCAGGACGCGTAGACGTCCGCCCCGCCCGCCGCGCGTACCCGATCGCGAGCGCGAGGACGATCGCCCCCGTGGCCAGGAGCGCGATCGGCATGACGGCCGTTCCCCCGAAGAAGCGGACGAGGAGCCGGATCGCGGCGACGAAGACCCCGAAGGCCCCGATGTCGAGCAGGAGCGCGCAAGGGCCCGTCAGTCCGCGGAGGGGTGAGGTGGGGGGTAGCCAAGACCCCAGGCATCGTTCCCACCGTCGACGACGATCGTGGTGCCGGTGATCGACGCGGCGGCGGGGGTGGCCAGGAAGGCGATGACCGAGGCGACCTCCTCGGGCTGGATCAGCCGGCCCAGGGGCGTCGTTCGCGTGGCCTCGTCCACGAAGATGTCGCCGTAGGCGCGGAAGGCCTCGGTGTCGATCGCTCCGGTCGACACGCAGACAGCCCGGATCGCGTACCGGCTCCACTCGATCGCAAGCCCGCCCGCCAGGTTCTCGAGCGCGGCCCGGGCCGCGGCGGAGTGGACCATGAACGGGATCCCGCGCCGCGGGCTGAAGCGGATGAACACGACCAGCCCACCCAGGTTCGGGATCATCGAGCGCGTGGCAACCGAGCGGGTGAGGTTCCACACGGCGTCGACGTTGAGCCGGTGCACGGCCCGCCACCCCTTCGGCGAGATGTCCTCGGGGGTGGCCACGAACTGTCCGCCGGCGTTGTTCACGAGCACATCGACCCGGCCGAACTGCTCGAGCACGGCGTTCACGAGCGCATCGATCTGCTCGGGCTCGCGCACGTCGGTGGGGACGGCCACGCAGGCGGCACCGCCGGCCTCGAGCTCCGCCCGGACGTCCTCGAGGGGCTCGGGTCGCCGACCCGCCAGGGCGACGCTCGCGCCCGTCCTGGCGAACTCGCGCGCGACGGCGCGACCGAGCCCGGTCCCCCCGCCCGTCACGAGCGCGACGAGCCCGGCGTTGCAGTCCGCGGCAAGGGGTGAGCGCTCCATCTGGGACATCATGCCCCAGGGCCGACCGGGAGGGTACGGTTGCCGCGAAGGGGGCGCTGGGACGTGAGCCAGGGTCGTCTGGACGAGATGGTCGCGAAGACCCCCGCGACCCGCGACCGGTACGTCGACTTCCTCCGCGCCTTCAGCATCTGCGCCGTCGTCTTCGGCCATTGGTTCATCGGACTCGTCTACTGGGAGCGCGGGGTCATGGGGATCCACAGCGCGGTCGGCGTGACGAGCGGCATGTGGCTCGGCACCTGGCTGTTCCAGGTGATGCCGATCTTCTTCTTCGTCGGCGGGTTCTCCAACCTGGTCACGTTCGAGTCCTTCGAGCGACGCGGCGAGTCCGCGTCGGCGTTCATCCGGACCCGTCTCTGGCGTCTGCTGAAGCCCTCACTGGTGTTCCTCGGCGTCTGGCTGCCGATCCAGGTGGCGCTCCACGTGTCGAACACGGGCGCTCCGACCGGCCCGCGGATCTGGGACGACACCACGCTCCTGCGCGGGATGCTGCCGCCCGGCGCCACGCTCCCGTTCGGACCGCTCTGGTTCCTCGGCGTGTACGCGATCGTGCTCGTCATCAGCCCGTGGATGATCCGCCTGCATCGGCGGGTCGGTTGGTGGGCACCCACGGCGATGGCTGCGGGAACGGTGCTGGTCGACGCGATCGGCTTCGGGACGGGGAACTGGGCGGTGCGGTGGGTGAACGTCGCGTTCGTCCTGCTGTTCCCGCACCAGCTCGGGTTCTTCTATGCGGACGGGCGGCTCTCGCGCCTCCCGATGCGCGTGTTCTGGGCGATGGCGCTGGGCGGGCTCGCGCTGCTCGTGGTCCTGACGACACCATGGGGATGGCAAGCGGTGGTAGGGGACGTCCGGTACGAGTGGTTCCCGGAGATCGGCTATTACCCGAAGAGCCTGCTCGGGACCGACGTCGAGCCGATCTCGAACGCGTATCCGCCGACCGTCTGCTACCTGGTGCAGGCCGTCTGGTCGATCGGCGCGGCGATGCTGGTGCGGGCGATCCTCACGCGCTGGCTCCAGCGCCCGGGACCGTGGAAGACCACCATCTTCCTGAACAGCGTGATCATGACGCTGTTCCTGTGGCACATGACCGCGTACATGCTGGCGATCATCGTCCTGTGGACCCTCGGGCTCGGCCACCACGTCGACAGCACGCCCTCATGGTGGGCCGAGCGGATCCTGTGGATCCTCGTGCCGGGTGCCTTCCTGGCGGGGCTCGTGGCGATCTTCGGCCGGTTCGAGCGCCCTCGTCGGACCGGAGCTCCGGGCTGAGGCCGCTACCGGTTCGGCGGTCGCATCTCCCCCGGGCGCGGCGCCACCGACGACGGGAACACCTCACCGGTGCCGGTCTCCGGGTGGGTCGTGAGGCCGTAGATGATCAGCACGTCGAGCGCGATCACGAGGATGGCCCAGAGCGGATACGCGCCGATCGACGCGAACGAGACGGTCGCCGAGATCGCCGCGAGCACGATGCCGAGCACGCGGCCCCCTCCGCCGATCAGGGCGGCGGCGGCGCCGAGCTGCACCAGTCCGAGCACCAGCCAGATCCACCCCCAGAGCTGGAGGTTCTCGTAGATCAGGGCCCCCTCGGAGAAGTACTCCTTCTTGAAGATGGCGCCCAGCCCCGAGACGGCGTTCCAGATGCCCGCGAGCGCGAACAAGGCCCCCGCGAAGTCGTACCAGCCCATGCCCTTCCGATCAGCCATGACCTTCCTCCTCCGTCGCCCCGGCCGCGTTCTGCGGCGTCGCGGGGGTGGTGTCCTCTGGGGCGGCTCGCTGGCGGCGCCAGAGCTCCGCGTTCAGCGCGAATCCTGCCACGAGCAGCCGGCCGATGAGGTACAGCCAGGCGAGGAACACGGCCGCGAGGCCGAGCGCCCCGTAGAGGTCGCTGGTTCGTCCGAGCCTCGGGGCCAGGTAGATGGCGCTGACAACCGGACGATCTCGGCACCGACGGCGACGACGAGCGCGCCCGGGAGCAAGCCGAGCCACGTCACCCCCTCGGGTCGGGGGAGTGTGGTCATGATCCACGTCATCACCGCGCCCAGCACCGCGATCGTGATGAGCGACGCGAAGATGTCACCCACCACCCCGCCTCGGTACAGGGGCCCGAGGACGATCGGCAGGGAGGCGATCGCGATGCCCACGCCCGATGCGATCGCCGCGGCGCGGACGATCCGCTTCAGCTGACCTGGGCGGATCTGCCAGGCGACGCCCGACAGCAACCGGAGCGCCTTCATCAGCCCGACGGCCGCCCACAACATGAGGACGGTGCCGAGGATCAGGAGCCAGACCGCTCCGTTCCCGGAGGCCTTGGCCGCCTGCGCGACCGCAGCGGTGAGCGCGGCACTGAGCCCTGCGCTCTTCGCGACATCCTCGGGGGTGGTGGAGGAGACGTCGCCGACCAGCTGGACGAGGCTGACCACCGTGAGCGAGGCGGGAAGGAGCCAGAGGAACAGCCGGAAGGCCATGCCGCCCGCCAGCAGGCCACCGGCCTGCCGCCGGTCGCGCTCGTAGGCGGAGTACGCGACCCGAACGGTCTCGTGTCGGGCGCGCAGGTCCTCGGCCCGGGTCTCGAGCGCGCGTTTGGCCTCCGCGGTCCGGACCCGAAGCTCCTCGCGGCGCTCGCGCAGCGTCCGCTTCTCTTCGGCGCTGGCCTCTTGCCCGGGCTCCGGTGAATGGGGGTCGGAGAGGGGATCCGAAGGGCTCTGGGAATCCGACATCTCCGGTCCCGCGCCGTGCGCGGGGTGTCCCTCCTATGCGGACGCCAGCTCCTTGCCCGCGCTGCGGAGCTGAAAGGCCAACACGATCTCCGTGATCCCGCGGAACATCGCCATGAACCCGACCCAGAGCAGGATCAGCGCCGCCCTGGCGGGGAAGTACTGCTGGGAGACCCAGAAGGCGAGCAGCAGCTCCAGGATGCCGACGACGAGCCCGAGCCACCACAGCGGGTTCACGTCCTTCACCATCACCGACCCGACCACGTCGAAGGTTCCCTTGAACAGGAGCAGGAACCCGAGCACGGAGGCCAGGGCCCAGAACGCCTCCTCCGGCTGGAAGAACCCCCAGAGCGCGCCGAGCACGAACAGGATGCCGAGGAGGACGTGGACCCACTTCCACCCCACGACCAGGCCCGCGATGAGGAACTCGTTCGCGGCGGCGACGGCGAAGACGACGCCGAGGATGATGCCCACCGTCGTGATCGAGCTCTCGTCGAACCGCAGGATGATCAGCGACGCGATGAACCAGATGATCCCCGTGATCAGGAACACCCACCAGACCCCGGTCACCATCTCCGCCGCCGTCCGCTCTTCCCGTTGCATCGCCTACCTCCCTCGGGGCCTGTCCTGCGCTGATGCGGAGCATACGGTTCGTCGGTTGTCGAGGCCAGCAGCCTCGGTCGTCGACGGATCGAAGGCTCAGGATCGGAGGGAGATGCGGCAGCGCGGCACCCCCAGCGGAGGGTAGGATGCGTTCGACGCTTCACCGACCAAGGGGGGTCACATGCTGGCGGAATTCGGCCTCGGCGAGCTGCTCTGGAGCATGCTCGTGTTCTTCTTCTGGTTCATGGCGATCTGGATCTTCATCACGATCTTCGCGGACATCTTCCGCCGCCGTGATCTGTCCGGCGCGGCGAAGGCGGGGTGGATCGTCCTGCTGTTCGTCCTCCCGTTCCTCGGTGCGCTGATCTACCTGATCGCGCGGCCGAAGATGACGGATCAGGACAAGGAAGAGCTCGATAAGTACCAGGAGGCGCAGCGTCGCCTGCAGGGGTACTCTCCCGCCGAGGAGATCGACAAGCTCGCCAAGCTGCGTGACGAGGGCAAGATCAGCGCCGAGGAGTACGAGAAGCTCAAGAGCAAGGCGATGATGGAGGTCTGACCGGACCCGTTCCGGCGAGATCTCCGCACGTCTGCCCGCGATGACCCGGCCGCCAGCCCGGTACGCCCTGCTGCTGGCCGGTGGCATCGCCTTGTTCGAGGCGAGCCGCGTTCTCGCGCGGCGCCGACCGGTCACGAGCGCGGAGGAGCTGGTCTTCCGCGCCGCGAACGGAGCGCCGGAGGCCATCCGCGTCCCGACCCGCGCCGTGATGCAGGCCGGCACGTTCGGGACGGTCCCCGCGGTGAGCGCGCTCGCGCTGCTCGCCGGCCGCCGGCGGCTGGCCGCCGGGCTCGCCGTCGGCGGGACCGCCGCCTGGCTGCTCGCCAAGGCTGCGAAGCCTCTCGGCGGCCGGCCCCGCCCGGAGGGGGTCCTCGAGGACGTCCGCACACGGGAGCGCATCGAGGGCGATCTCGGTTGGGTGTCCGGGCACACGACTGTGGCGACCACGCTCGCCTGCACGGCCTGGCCGTGGGCTCCCGCCTGGGCTCGTCCCGTGCTCGGCGGCGTCGTCGCGTCGACCGCCTTCGGCAGGATGTACGTGGGGGCCCACCTGCCGCTCGATCTGGTCGGCGGGGCGGGCCTCGGGATGGCGATCGCGGCGGCGGTGCGGGTGCTCTCGGATCCGTAGGGCGCACGGCGCGTACCCTGTGCGTCATGGCCTCCACCGCCCCCGTCGAGGTCGAGCGTCCCGCGGACGAGCAGGACGTCGAGCCCGACATCCCGTGGATCGTGATCGTGTGGAACGACCCGATCAACCTGATGTCGTACGTGGTGTACGTCTTCCAGAAGCTGTTCGGCTACAGCCGTGAGAAGGCCACGAAGCTCATGCTCGACGTGCACCACAAGGGGAGAGCCGTCGTATCTCACGGCCCCAGGGAACGGTGTGAGTTCGACGTCTCACGCCTGCACGCCCACGGGCTCTGGGCGACGATGCAGAAGGATCGCTGAGGCGTGGCGTTCGAGCGGGTGAAGCGGACGCGCCGAGGCGACTTCCTCCTGAAGATCCCGCCCGCCGAGCGCGAGCTGCTCACCACGCTGCCCGATCAGCTCCGCGCGCTCCTGACCCAGAGCGACGCTAAGGATCCGGCCCTGCGTCGTCTGTTCCCGCCGGCGACCCTCGACGACGAGGGGATCAACGCCGAGTTCGAGCGGTTGATGCGCGAGGACCTGCTCGCGGAGCGGCTCGGCTCGCTCGAGACGATGGAACGCACCCTCGGGGCCGAGCGCCTGTCCGAGGACGAGCTCGTCGCGTGGCTCGCGGCGATCAACGACCTCCGCCTGGTGATCGGGGTTCGACTCGACGTGACGGAGGAGACGACGGTCGCGGACTTCGCGTCGCTCCCAGACGACGACCCGCGCGTCGGGATGTACGCGGTCTACTCGTACCTGACGTTCCTCGAGGACCACGTCGTATCGGCGCTCGCCGGCGGGATGGGGTAGACGCCCGGCTCCGTCGCCCGGTCCCGTATCCTCGGACGCCATGAGCGTGATCGATCTCGTCGATGTCGGCTACGCGCTTCCGGGCGGCTGGACGCTGTTCGAAGGCGTCACGTTCCGCGTGCCGGATGGGCACCACGCCGCCCTGATCGGCGCCAACGGCATCGGCAAGACGACGCTGCTCAAGGTCGTGGCGGGGCTCGAGCCACCGACCTCTGGACAGCTCAACGTGCCGGGCCGTGTGGGCCTCATGAGGCAGCTCATCGGCTCCGACGCCCAGCCCACGACCGTCCGCGCCTTCATGCTTGCGTACGCCGAGCCCGACGTCGCGCGGGCCGGCCGGGTGCTCGAGACGGCCGCCGCCGCTCTCGCGCACGATCCGAACGAGCGAACGCAGCTCGCATACGCGCACGCGCTCGCCGCGTGGGAGGACGCGGGCGGGTACCGCGCCGAGGTCGTCTGGGATCGCTGCACCGAGGCCGCCTTCGGTCAGGGCTACCCGGAGTGCGCCGACCGGCCGATCGAGACCCTCTCGGGCGGTGAGCGCAAGCGGCTCGTGCTGGAGATCCTGTTCCGCAGCGGGTTCGATGCGTTGCTGCTCGACGAGCCGGACAACTTCCTCGACATCGAGGGCAAGCGCTGGCTCGAGGAGCAGATCCGGAGCTGCGCGAAGACGATCCTGTTCGTTAGCCACGACCGCGCCGTGCTCGCGGCGACGGCCACGCGTGTGATCACGCTCGAGGGGCGGGGAGCGTGGGTCCACCCCGCGGGTTTCGTGAGCTACGGGCAGGCGCGTGAGCACCGTCTGGAGAAGCTCGACGAGGAGCACCGACGGTTCGCCGAGAAGCACCAGCACCTGCAGGACCACCTGAAGGAGATGAAGCGCAAGGCCGCGTACAACGCGGACTTCGCTTCGATCGCTCGCAGCGCGGAGAAGAAGCTCGCGCGGTTCGAGGAGCGCGAGACGCCGAGCGAGCGCCCCAAGGAGCAGAACGTGCGCATCGCGATCGCCGGCGGGCGCACTGGCAAGATGGCGCTGCGACTCGAGCGGCTTGCGATCCCGGGGATGGTCGACGCATTCGACGGCGAGATCTGGTTCGGCGAGCGGATCGGCGTCATCGGTCCGAACGGCACCGGCAAGAGCCACTTCCTGCGCCTGCTCGCCGGGGAGGAGGTGCGCCACGAGGGGGAGTGGAGGCTCGGGGCGCGTGTGGAGCCGGGGCTGTTCCGCCAGCTCAACGACCGATCCGACCTGAAGGACGTGCCCATCGTCGAGGTGCTCCGCACCAGGGGGATGTCGATGAGCGAGGCGATGGGGATGCTGAGCCGCTACGAGCTATCCCGCGTCGGCCGCAACCCGTTCGACCTCCTCTCGGGCGGGCAGCAGGCACGGTTCCAGCTGCTGCTCATGGAGGTGGAGTGTCCGACGATGCTCCTGCTCGACGAGCCTACGGACAACCTGGACGTCGAGAGCGCCGAGGCGCTCGAGGACGCGCTCTTGCGGTACGAGGGGACCGTCATCGCCGTCACGCACGACCGCTGGTTCATGCGGCTGATGGACCGGTTCCTGTGGTTCGACGACAGTGGATCGGTCCGTGAGCTGCTCGAGTCCCCCTGGGCGGACGAGCTCGAGGCCGTCACGTCCTGAGCCGGGCGGCTCCCGTCACTCGTCCTCAGGCTCGCCGACGCCCTGGATGGGGGGTGAGGCGTGGAAGGTGGCCCTGAGGCCGTCGATCAACTCGCGACGCTCCGCATCGGACAGCCTCGCGTCCCGATGCGTGAGGGTGTAGTTCCACGGAGGCATCTCGCCGTCCGAGATCACCTCGAAGACCTCGTCGACCTCGGCCTGGGGACGGTCCCACTCGGTGAAGTTCAGGGTGGATCGACCCTGGTCGACGTCACGCTGGACGAGCCACGACATCGGCGCGACGTTCGTGTACCACGGCCAATCCGTGAGGTTGCTGTGGCAGTCGAAGCACGCGTCGGCCGCCAACGCACGGGTGCGTGGGCGGTCCCAGTTCGGTTCCGCGCTGACCGGAGGGTTCGTGTGATCGCGTCCATAGGGCACGAACTGGATGAGGACGAACACGCCGAGCAGGCCGAGGAGGAGCAATCGGACGATCCGTCGCATGCGCGCATCGTGCGCGGGATCGTGCCCGGCGCACCGGGCCGAACGGTCCCCTAGAGCACGGCCGTCTCGACCACCAGGTCACCCTCGGCGAAGCGCGAGAGGCGGAGCGGGTGCAGGTCGAAGGTCTCGCATCGTGCGAGCGTGACGAGCTCGGCGATCGCACGCCCCGCCGCAGGCGCGTGCATCACGCCGTGGCCGCCGAACCCGACGCACTGGAGGAAGCCGGGGACACCCGGCGTCTCGCCGACGATGGCGTGGTGGTCGGGGGTCTCGGGGTACAGCCCCGCCCAGCACTGGCCCGGGTCGATCGGGAGCTCCTGCAGGAAGGGGAACCGGTTGCCGACCCGCTCGGCGAGGTCCTGGAGGAACGCGGGATCGAGCGTCAGCTCGCGGGAAGGTGGGTCGTCGGGGTTCGAGTACGCGATCAGGTATCCGCCCGCGGGCTCCTTGCGGAGCAGCACCCCGGTGTCGAGGTCCACGCACATCGGGATGAGGTCGCGGGAGCCGGTCGGATCGGGCGCGAACGCGAGGTTGCGCCGGAAGGGTTCGACCGGGACGTCGACCCCGAGCATCGCTCCGACCCGGCGGGCGTCCGACCCCGCCGCGTTCACGAGCCAGCCAGCGCGGACGTCGTCGCCGCCCGTGTGCTCCACATCGAACCAGCCCTCCACGCGCTGGATAGCCCGGACCTCCGTGTGGGTGTGGATCCTGGCCCCGAGCGCCCTCGCCTCTTGCTCCATCGCCTGGACGACGCCGTAAGGGTCGAGGAACCCGTCCCGCGCGTGGAACGTGCCGGCCAGCAGGCCCTCGGGTCGCAGGAACGGTGCGCGCTCGAGTACGTCCTCGGCGCCCAGCCACTCGGTCGGCACCCCGAGCGAGCGCTGGAGGTCGCACGCCGCCCGTAGGGCGGCCTCGCCCGCTTCGGTCCCGGTGAACAGCAGGTAGCCCGTCTGGTGCATCGAGAGCAGGCCGGTCGCGGCCTCGAGCCGCTCGAGCTCCCCGATCGACCAGTGCGAGAACCGCACGTTCGGCTCGGTCGTGAACTGTGCGCGGAACCCGCCGTTCGCGCGTGAGGAGGACTCCTGGCCGGTGGCGCCATGGCGCTCGAGCACGATGACGTCGTCGACGCCCGCGAGCTTGAGTCCCCGTGCGACGGCCAGGCCGATGACGCCTCCACCGACGACGACGACGTCGGTCACGCGGGGCTCACGCCTGGGGCGCGTCGCCGCCCGTCTCGTCCGGACCCTTGTCCGAGCCCCCGACGCGCTTGCGGACCTCCTGTCCGACCTCGGTGAACGTGACCGCAAGGGCGTCCCCGACGGACTTCGCCGCCTGCTTGAGGCTCTCCTTCGCCTCCGGGTCGCGGAGGGTGTCGCCGAACGACGTGAACGCCTGGTCGAGCTGCCGGGTGATGGTGGCGAGTCCCTCCTCGAGCTTGCGGCGATCCTCTTCCGTGGGCGGGGCTCCTCGCTCCTCCCCGCGCTGCCGGTAGTGCTCGGCGACCATCTTGCCGAACGACGTGAACCGGTCGCCGACGTCCTCCCACGCCTGCTTCGTGCCCTCTGCCATCGCGCACCTCCCTGGTCGGTCCGACATCGAGTCTACGGTGCCGTCGGTTCGACATACTCGGGGCATGATGCGTGCGGTCGTCTTCGAGGGGCCCGAGGTGGCTCTGGATCTGCGTGAGACGTCCGTTCCCGAGCCAGGGCCCGGTCAGGTGCGGATCCGGGTCCGCGCCTGCGGGGTGTGCCGAACGGACCTGCACATCCTGGATGGGGAGCTGTCGGAGCCCAAGCTCCCGCTGGTCCTCGGTCATCAGATCGTGGGTGTCGTCGCGACGGTCGGCGACGGGGTCGCGGACCTCGCTCCGGGGACCCGGGTGGGCGTGCCGTGGCTCGGGTGGACCTGCGGGTCGTGCCGGTACTGCGCGAGCGGGCGCGAGAACCTGTGCCCCGAGGCCAGGTTCACCGGCTACCACCTCGATGGCGGCTTCGCGGAGCTCGCCGTGGCGGACGCGCGGTTCTGCTTCCCGGTGCCCGAGGACTACCCGGACGACCAGGCGGCGCCGCTGCTGTGTGCGGGGCTGATCGGATGGCGCTCGCTCCGCATGACCGAGGGTGCGGAGCGGCTCGGGCTCTACGGGTTCGGGAACGCGGCCCGGATCGTCGCGCAGGTCGCGCTCGCGCAGGGCCGGCGGTGTTTCGCCTTCACCAGGCCGGGCGACGAGGCCTCGCAGCGAGCTGCCCGCGAGCTCGGCTGCGAGTGGGCCGGAGGATCCACGGAGCCGCCGCCGCAGGAGCTGGACGCGGCGATCCTGTTCGCGGCCGTCGGTGAGCTCGTGCCGCTCGCCCTGCACGCGGTCGCCCCCGGCGGCGGCGTCGTCTGTGCCGAGATCCACATGAGCGACATCCCCTCCTTCCCGTACGAGCTCCTCTGGCACGAACGGACGATCCGCTCGGTCGCGAACCTCACCCGGCAGGACGGCGTCGAGTTCCTGGCCACGGCACCGATGGTGGGCGTGCGGACCGACGTGACGCCGTTCCCGCTCGAGCGGGTGGAGGGGGCGATCCGTCACGCGCGCTCAGGCGCCCCCGGGACCGCGGTCCTCGTCATGGAGTGACGGTTCTCAGACGTTGCGGGCGCGGAAGTCCTCCATGAAGTCGCGGAGAGCCTGGACGCCCGTGAGCGGCATCGCGTTGTAGATCGAGGCACGGACGCCCCCGACCGAGCGGTGACCCTTCAGCTCGAGGAAGCCGGCCGTCGCCGCCTCCACGAGGAAGGCGCGCTCGAGCTCCTGGCTCGGCAGGCGCCAGGTTACGTTCATGAGGGAGCGCGCGGCGGGCGCCGCGTGACCTCGGTAGAAGCCGTCGCTCTCATCGATCGCTCGATACAGGAGATCCGCCTTCTCGCGGTTGCGTGCATGCATGCGTTCGAGGCCGCCGACCTCGTCCCGGAGCCATCGCGTCACCAGCGTGAACACGTAGATCGCGAACACGGGCGGCGTGTTGTACAGCGAGCCACTCTCGACGTGCGTGCGGTAGTCGAGCATCGTCGGCAGCCCGTTGGGGATCCGCACGAGGAGGTCTTCGCGCAGCAGCACGATGGTCACGCCCGCCGACCCGGCGTTCTTCTGGGCGCCTGCATACAGGAGGCCGTAGCGCTCGACCGGGATCGGGCGGGAGAGCAGGTCAGACGAGCCGTCGCACACCAGCGGGGCACCACCCTGCAGCTCGAAGCCCTCCCGGTACTGCACCCCCTGGATCGTCTCGTTCGATGTGACGTGCAGGTACGCGGCCCGGGGATCGAGGTCGAGGCGATCCAGGTGCGGGACGGTGGACATCCCGCTGTCGGCGCCGTCCCACACGACGCGCGTCTGTCCGATCTTGGCGGCCTCCGCGAGAGCCTTGCTCGACCACGAACCGGTCACGACGTACTCGGCCGTGCCGTGCAGGAGGTTCATCGGCACCATCGAGAACTGGAGCGACGCCCCGCCCTGGAGGAACAGCACGCGGTGGGTCTCCGGGACGCCGAGGAGCTGGCGGAGGTTCAGCTCGGCCTCCTCGAGGAGTGCGGCGAAGGCCGCGCTGCGGTGGCTGATCTCGAGGATCGAAGCGCCCGCGCCGGGCAGGGCCAGGAGGTCCTCGCGGACCGCCTCGAGCACCGGGAGCGGGAGCGCTGCGGGGCCGGGCGAGAAGTTCCAACGGCGGTCGTTCACCGCCCCATGTTCCCCACCGCGTGCCTCGGCGTCATCCCGGCAGGTCGGCCCTGCCCGCGCGGGTCGTTCGGGCGGGTCACCTTGCGCGTAGGGCGGCATGATTGGGCTGAGCGCGAGCGCGGAGGTGAACCTGGCATGGTCGAGGCGTATCTGCTGATCCAGAACGACATGGGCTCCGGGGGCAAGGTCGCGAAGCAGGTCGCCGCGATCACGGGCGTCGAGCTGGTGCAGAGCGTCACCGGTCCGTTCGACGTGATCGCCCGGGTCAAGACGGACGACATCGAACGGTTGAGCGCGCTCGTGGACGAGGTCGGCGAGCTTCCGGGCATCACCCGGACGATGACCTGCACGATCCTCTCCCTCTGAGGAAGTACGCCACGGGGATGTGACGATCGCGCGCCGGGTGGTTGCCAGGCGCCTGCGCGCCTGCTGACATGCTCGGCGTGGAGCTCGGCCCGCTAGATCTGCTGCTGGTCGGCCTCGCTGCGTTGGCCGGCGGGGCGGTGAACGCGATCGCCGGGGGTGGCACGCTCATCACGTTTCCGACCCTCGTCGCCGTTGGCATTCCGGCGGTGTCGGCGAACGTGACGAACACCGTCGCGCTGACGCCCGGCTACCTGGGCGGCACGCTGGGCCAGCGCCGGGACCTCGAGGGCCAGGGGCGTCGGCTGCGGTTCCTCGTCCCGGTCGCCGTTCTGGGTGGCCTGGCGGGGGGCGCGCTCCTCCTCGCGACCGGGGAGGAGCTCTTCCGTGAGCTGGTGCCGTTCCTGATCCTCGGTGCGAGCGCGCTCCTGTTGTTCCAGGACCGGATCCGCGAGCGTGTCGTGCGACGACGGTCGGAGCGTGCGGGCGGCGATCCGAACCACGGATGGGTCGCGGTGCCAACGTTCGCGGCGTCCGTCTATGGGGGCTACTTCGGCGCGGGCCTCGGCGTGATCTTGTTGGCCGTCCTCGGACTGGTGATCGACGACACGCTGACGAGGATCAATGCGCTGAAGCAGGCGCTCTCGTTCTGCGTGAACGTGACGGCGGCGGTCTTCTTCCTCTTCTCCGGGAAGGTGGTGTGGTCGGCGGCGCTCGTGATGGCGATCGGTGCGGTCATCGGCGGTTCGATCGGCGGCCGCGTGGCCGGGAGGATGCCTCAAGCGCTCCTTCGGCGCGTCGTCGTCGCGATCGGCGTCGTCGTGGGGATCGTCTACCTCGTGCGCTGAGCCTTGGTCAGCGGGAGCGGTCGGCCTGGGTCATCTCGGCGCGGACCCCGAGGAGACGCACGGGACGGTCGAGCTCGAACCCCTCGAGCGCCCGGAGGGCTCCCGTCTCGATGACGGCGGGGTCGATGGAGGGCTCCTCGAGCCGGACACCGTGCGTGTGGGTGTCGAACGGCGCGAACCGAACCTTCACCACGACGCGGCCGGCAGGTCTGCCCTCATCGTGCAGGTCCGCGGCGACCCCGCGGGCGAGCCTGACGACCTCCGATCGGATCTCCCCGGCGTCCGTGAGGTCCTCCTGGAACGTGTGCTCGCGCCCGTGGGCCTTCGCGAGATGCGGCTCGTCTGGGACCTCGGCGACGTCCTCGCCGGCCGCGAGCAGGCGGAGCCATGGGCCGGAGCGGGGACCGAACAGGCGCGCGAGCTCGCGCTCGTCCGCCCTCGCGAGCTCGGCCACAGTACGGATGCCGTGCGCCCTCAACCTGGCCATCCTCCGTCTGCCGACGCCGAACAGCGCGTCGGGCGTGAGGCCGCCCATCACCTCGTCCCAGTTCCGCTGCGTCAGGGTGAACACGCCGCGCGGCTTGGCGAACCCGCTCGCGATCTTCGCTCGGAGCGGGTTGTCGCCGACGCCGACCGAGCACCACAGTCGGGTGGTCTCGAGGACCGCACGCTGGACATCGCGCGCGACGCTCTCAGGTTCCTCGGTGTCGATCGTCATCGAGGCCTCGTCCAGGCTGACCGCGCGAACCACGCCAGGGAACGTGCGGAGGGTGTCCGTCACCTTCCGCGAGTAGGGGATGTACGCCAGCATGTCGACCGGGACGAACACGGCATCCGGGCATCGGCGGTACGCGCTCCGTAGCGCCATCCCGCTGCGGATGCCGAACGCGCGCGCTTCGTACGACGCTGTCGATACCACCCCGCGCTGGGTCGGATCACCCCGACCTCCGACGACGACCGGCCTGCCCGCGAGCTCCGGACGCCTGAGGACCTCGACCGCCGCGATGAACTCGTCGAGGTCGACATACAAGATCCAGCGCGTCACACGCCCAGCCTACGGCTAGCCACAGGGCGATGCCCCGGCAGCGCTGGATCTCCGACCGGACGCGGGTGCCCACGCCCGAGCTGGCAGGTTCGTCGAGGAGCTTGCACCGTCCGGACCGGGCGAGAGGTAGGCTCAGCATGCTCACACCCAGAGGGGGTCTCCGCATGAGGGTCAGACTTCGAACCGTGGCGCGAGTTGCGATGGTGGCAGCGCTCGCGCTGCTGCTCACCGGCTGCCTCAAGCTCGACATGGACCTGGCGATCCAGACGGACGACACGGTCGACGGCGCGGTCGTGTTCGCCGTCAACAAGGACGTGCTCGAGCTCACCGGAGGATCCATCGAGGATCTCACCGGCGGTGAGACCCCGTTCCCGAGCGACGTCGAGGGCGTCACGACGGAGGAGTACGACGACGGTGAGTTCGCCGGCCAGCGGTTCAGCTTCGACGGGGTTCCGATCGGGGTGTTCGCATCCAACGAGGACGACCCCGACGCTCTGTCGATCACCCGCGAGGGTGACACGTTCGAGGTCTCCGGCGTCCTGGACCTCTCGCAGGGAGCGACCGGCGCCACCGGCCTGGGCGGCGCCGAGCAGTTCTTCGAGTCCGCCGAGATCCGGATCGCGATGACGTTCCCCGGCGAGGTCATCGAGTCCAATGGGGCCGTGGACGGGAACACCGTCACATGGGAGCCGGCGTTCGGCGAGCGGATCGAGATACAGGCGACCGGGTCTGCGGTCGAAGGGGGTTCGAGCTCGAACACCATCCTCTGGGTCGTGATCGGGCTGGCCGTCGTCGCGCTGGCGGTGATCGTCGTCGCCGTCGTGATGATGAACCGCCGGAAGGCTCCGGAGGCGGCGGTCCCGGAGGGAGCCGGGATGGCGGCCCCGATGGCCGAAACCGCTCCCGCGGCGCCTCCGGCGGAGGTGACTCCGGCGGTGCCACCCGTGAGCCCCACTCCCGAACCCGTCGCGCCCGCACCACCCGCGCCACCCGAACCGGCCACCGAGTCGACCGTGGAGCCGACTCCGGCCTCTGAGCCGCCTACGGCCCCGGAGCCGCCTACGGAGCCAGCGTCGGGTGAGCCCGAGGTCGGGGGCGAGGGCGAGGGGGAGATCCCCCCGCCGCCCCCGCCGTCGGGTCAGGCATAGGAATCAGGAGCCTCAGCCCGGAACGCGCCCGCACAGGCACGGCTCCGGGTCCGCCGGCGCGCCGCGACCGAGACGGGCGATCAGCGAGGAGAGGCCGGAGGCCGCGGCGCGGCCGGGTCTCCGGTCGCCGTGCGCCTCGGTCGCCCGCCGACGTGCCTCGGCCGCCCTGGCCAGCTCGAGCGCTCGGGCCTGCTGCGTCTCGGTGCTCATCGTGGGGTGATCCAGTCTGCTCGCCATCGCCCTTGCACCTCCCGGAGCCTTCCGATATCTTGATGTGAAGATATCGCACCTCAAAGTTTGATGTCAAGAGATTCGACCTCGAAAGGGATGGCGATGACGGAGCGGGACTCGATCGACCGGTTCATCCAGGAAGCCCTCCGGCACTTCCCTGAGATCGATCCGGAGGTCGAGGGCGTGGTGGATCGCATCTGGAAGCTCGCGAAACACCTCGACCATCTCTGGGACTCGACGGCCGAGCGGTTCGGTATGGGTCAGGGCGGCGAGTACATGCTGCTCCTGAAGCTCCGTCAGGCGCCCGAGGGACGAGCGACCCCGAGCGAGCTGGCCGAGCGTCTGTCGCTCTCGACCGGAGCGATGACCAACCGCCTCGACCGGCTCGAGCAGGCGGGCATGGTCGTGCGGGAGCGAGACCCTCAGGACCGTCGCAGCGTCCTCGTCCACATGACGGACAAGGGCCGGCACGTGTTCGACGAGGCGGTCCTGGCCGAGGCCAAGGAGGAGGAGCGGATCGTCGGGGTGCTGTCCCCCGAGGAGCAGCGGCGCCTCAACGCGCTCCTGCGCCGACTGGTCCTCGCGTTCGAGCGCGACGCTTGACGGCGGAGCCAGCGGCGGGCGCGCTCAGGGAGCGAGGCCGAAGGCCGCCCGGAGGACGAGCTGGTCGAAGGAGGGGCACCACTCCGTTGCCGACGGTCCAGGGATCTGACCGCAGAACGGACACCGGCGGGCCCGCTCGGCCGGGGTCGGCTCGCGGACGTCGGGGTGTCGCTCCCCCCGCCACCCGCTGAGGGGAACGCGACACGTGCCTCTCGCGCGGACCGGTGCGCGTGGTCCCGCCACCGAGGAGCGAGTGCCGATACCCATGGTTGTGCTTCGGACGATCCGTGGCCCGGGTTGATTCGGGCCCACGGTCCGCCCGATGTGGCGGGTTATACCCGACGACGGGGCCGGACTCACGCATCCGATAGGGATCGCGACCCACTGCGTTCGCCCCTGCCGCCGCGGGACCTTCGACGCTGAGTGCGCGCCGCTCGATGCGCGAGCATCGTGCGAGCGGGGCGTACCGTCCCGCACCCTGATGAGGGAGGGTCTGGTCGTGGATGAGACACCGCAGCGACGTATCGAGCTCCCGATGGTCGCGGACCCGGCTCCGCTCGGCCTGGCCGCTTTCGCGCTGACCACCTTCCTGCTGTCGGCGAAGAACGCAGGCTGGACCGACGGTGGGAACGCCTGGTTGGGGTTCGCGTTCGCCTACGGCGGACTGGCCCAGCTCCTCGCGGGCATGTGGGAGTTCCGCAACCGGAACGTGTTCGGGGCGACCGCCTTCTCGACGTACGGTTCGTTCTGGATCGGTCTCGGGCTGTACGTGCTCCTGGTGGAGGAGGGTAGCCCCAATGCCCTCAACGACCTCGGGTTCATCCTGCTCGCCTTCGCGATCTTCAACACCTACATGCTGCTGTGGAGCACGCGAGTCACCACCGCCGTGTTCCTGGTGTTCCTCACGCTCGAGATCACCGAGATCGTGCTGTTCCTCGGGTTCTTCTCCGACTCAGAGAGCATCATCAAGGCCGGGGGCGTCATCGGCGTGATCACGGCGTTCGTGGCCTGGTACACGTCGGCGGCAGGCGTGGTGAACGGGATGGCCGGACGGCCGGTACTCAAGGTGGGCGGTCCGCTCTGGAAGGAGCGGCCGGTGTCCACGATCGGGCCCGAGATGCAGGTGCCCAGCTCCCGGGAACGCGTGTCCTGAGTCGAGCGGTCGAGGCAAGGTCAGGCCAACACGACCACGGTCAGCGCGAACGGCTCACCGGCGCTCTCGCCTGAGGACCGCTCGTAGCTGAGCTCGAGGTCGGCGGTGCCGGCTCCGACGGCGCGGAACGTCCAGACCTCCTCCCCGCCGGCCCCGACGAGCTCGGTCTCGGGCTCCGCGTAGGTGGAGTCGACCAGCTCGAGGACCTCGGCGTCCGGTGCGCGAGCGAGCGCCCAGGCGAAACCGGTGGTGGCGTTCGACTCCAGCGTGATGACGACCTCATCGTCCGGGACGAGCTCTACGGTGGTCCCGGCGTCCTCGGCGGTGACCTCCACGACCTGCGGCGGCCCGGAGGCTGGCTCGGTCGCGTCGCCGCAGGCGGCGACCGCGATCGCCGTGAGGATCAGGAACAGCGAGGCCGTGCCACGGCGGTTGAGGGTGTGCATGCGGGCCTCCTTCCCTCGCGCGTTCGACGCCCCGCCCGACGAGCGCGTTCCCGGGTGCCGTGACCACCGTGGAGACCTCGAGATGCGGGTCGAGGAAGATGTGCGGGTGAACGCCGCGGGGGCCACCTCGAGGTGAAGGATGCTCCCCGGCTGCGGGGCAGCCTCCCCGTGCGCGTCGTGAGCCTGTTCGTCGGGCTCGTCGTGATGGCGGTGGCGATCGTCGCGCTGCTCCAGTCCGGGCTCGGTCTCGCGCCGTGGGACGTGTTCCATCTCGGCGTCGCTCGGCATTCGCCGCTCGAGATCGGGACAGCGAGCATCGTGGTTGGCCTGGCGGTGCTCCTGGTCGCCTGGGCTCTCGGACAGCCCCCCGGGTTCGGCACCGTGGCCAACGCGATCGTGATCGGCGCGGTCGTGGACCTGCTCCTCGTCTCCGGGTGGGTCCAGGAGCTTGCCTCCGCCGAGGTCGCGCCGAGGTTCGGGCTCCTGGTCCTTGGGGTCGCCCTGTTCGGGCTCGGCTCGGCCCTGTACATCGGCGCGGGGCTCGGCGCCGGCCCCCGCGACTCGATGATGTTGGTCATCGCAAGACGGACCGGCGTGCGGATCGCCGTGGTCCGCTCGTCGATCGAGCTCGTGGCCATCGCGGCCGGCTGGGTGCTCGGCGGGATCGTGGGCGTCGGCACGATCGCCGTCGCTCTGCTGCTCGGACCCACGGTCGAGGGCTCGTTCTGGCTGCTCACCCGTCTCGGGCTCGCGGAGCCGATCCCGACTGCCGTGCGGGATGCCGAGCCCTAGTCGGGCGACGGCTCGATGTCGTCGGACACGCGCGGCTGCGAGGTGAACCCTGCCGCGACGTGCGACTCGTCGCAGAAGGGCATGGTGCCGGAGCGGCCGCACCGGCAGAGCTTGACGCGGTCGCCGTGCTTGTCTCGCTTCGTCCACCGCCCGAGCTCGTACGGCTTCCCGTCGACGTCGAGCACGCGAACGGGCCCGTAGACCTTCAGCGACCCGTTCGGCCGCACGTGGATCTCGGCGATGGGCTCCTGATCGGGCACGCGCACCTCCGGTTGGTCGTCGGTCCGTCAACGGTAACCCGGACCCCACAGGTGCGCGTAGTCTCAGCCGGTCGTCGTCGTGACCTCCGACGGAACGGCATCCGTCTCCCCGGTCGACCTCGTCATGTCGCGGGACGCGAGGAGCGCCCAGCCACCGGCGAGCAGCGCGAGGAGGCCGCCGACGATCAGCGTCCAGACGATCGGCGTGAACGAGACCGACTTAAGGGTGTTGAAGTCCTCGAGGTGCGCCTCGAACGTGGCGACCACGTCGGTGAAGCGCCCCATCGCATCGGGCATCGCCTGCAGCCCCGCGGCCGTCGCGGGGAGGTTCTCCCCGAGGAACGCCTGGAGCTCCGCCTCGTCCATCCCCAGTTGCCCGGCCAACGCCGGGAGCATCTCCTCCTGCATCTGCGTCCCCATGGCGCCGATCGTGGCGAGCGCCTGGTTGGCGCCTTCGACCAGCTCGGCCGTGTAGACGGGCTGCAGGTTCTCGTTCATCTCGTCGGCAGCCGCCGCCTTGTCGGGCAGCGACAACGCGAACGATCCCACGACCAGCGCTGCTCCCACGATCACCGCGGTGATCGGCAGGGCGCGTCCCGGTCGGATGGCGATCAGCACCCCGATCACCACGAACGCGATGCCCGCGATGGTGAGACCCCAGGGGATCGTCGTAGCCGGCAGGGACGAGGTCGGGATCGCGTCGGCCTTCGCGAAGCGCTCCTGCTCGGCCTCGAGGGTCGCGACAACGCCCTGGAAACTCTCGACGGCGGCGGGGAGCGCCTCGATCCCGGTGGCCACCTCGGGGTACTGCTGAGACATGAACGCGCTGAACTCCTCGGGGGTCATGCCGAGGGCCTGAGAGATCATCGGCGCGCCGGTCGAGGCGAACTCCTCGCTCACCGCCTGGAGCCCCGCGAGGTCCGGCTCGAGCGTGGCGAGCCGCTCGGACTCCATGATCGGTCGGAACCCGTCGCTCAAGCGATCGAACGCCGGCCCGACGCTGAACAGGTCGTTGACGATCACCGACCCGAGGAACACGACGCCGACAAAGGCGATGAGGATGCCGGCGAGCCGTCGCTGTGTAGAGACCATGTCCCCTCCCTTTCGAACGGTGCTGTTCGATGGGCCAAACCCTCTTCCGCCCGCGTCAGGGAGCGGAGGGCCCAAAGGCCTTGCGCCGGTGGGCGTATCGGACCGGTCTGGGCACGAAGGCCGACCGGGCTGAGCACTCAGACCTCTAACGTCATCCCCTCGGCGGCGAGGGTGCAGCGCTCCTCGTCCACGTCCATCCGCTGGAGCACATCCGCACGCATCGCCTCGAGCTGGTCGTCCGAGTGCATGGGGTCGTGGTGGAAGAGCACGAGCGATCGCGCCTCGGTGCGCTCCGCCATGATCGCCACGTGTTCGGTGCTCGAGTGCCCGAACCCGATCCGATGTTCGTACTCCTCCGGCGTGTACTGACAGTCGTGGATCAGGACATCCGCCCGGTGGGCGAGCGCGAACCCGCTGATCCATTCGGGCGCCTCGTCCTCCAGCGACGTCCCGAGTGCAGGCTCGTGGTCCGTGAGGTACGTGAGCGTACGGCCCCCTTCCTCGATCCGATACCCGACCGTCGGCCCGGGATGGATGATCGCGTGCGAGACGATGGTCGCTCCGCCGAGCGACCACTCGTTCTCCGAGGCGTCGTGGAACTCGATCCGGGCGGGCGCCTCGGCCAGGTGCACCGGGAACAGGGGCGGGGAGAAGTAGGTCGCGATCCGCTCGGCGAGAGAGGCGATCGGCGACGAGGGGCCCCAGATGTGGACCTCGGTGTCCGGGCGGTAGATCGGCGCGAACATGCCGAGGCCCTCGATGTGGTCGACGTGCAGGTGGGTGAGGAGGACGTTGATGCGCGCCGCCCCCTCCTCGACGAGCTCGGCGCCGAGCTGCCGCAGGCCCGTCCCCGCGTCGAGCACCACGACCTCACCGTCCGCGAGCCTGACCTCCACGCACGAGGTGTTGCCCCCGGTCCCCCGGGACGGTGTCGGGGCCCGGGGACGCGATCGATCCGCGGCACCCGCGGTCCCGCACGCGCACTACCCCTCCTCCCCGAGCTCCCAGAAGATCGGCGATCGCGCCGACGAAGTCGTCGCTGTGGGCGAAGAGCGGGAACGCGGCGACCTCGATCCGCCGGTCCTCACCCTCCGCGCTGCGGATCTGCACGACGCCGTGGGCCGGCTGCCTGCGGATGATCGCGGCACCGAGCGGGTAATCCGCTCGAGCGGTATCGGCTCGCCGTCGGCATCGCGCGGGGCGAACACCGTGGACCACTCAGACGCGGGCATGCCGTCGCGGCCCTCGATGAACCGGCGTCCGAGCGCTCGGCCGGCCGCTTCGTTGTAGTAGATCACGGTCCCCTCGTCGTCGACGAGGAACACGCTCGTCGCGAGCTGCGCGGCGAAGTTCCGCGCGAGGATCAGGACCAGGTTCCGCTGGGCCGGCCGGTCGCTCATATCGCGGGAGCCTAGTACGAAGCGGCTGCGCGCGTCGCGCCCATCGTCCAGTGACGCGGGATCGAAGAAGAGTGACAAGAAGACCGGTGCGGTTGACGGCGAGCGAACGGCCCCGGTAGGGTCCGTACCATGAGAGACCGCTGGGACCTTCGGGTTCCGGCGGTTTCTCACTTTCCGGGTCCCGCGAGTCCTCCGCGGGCGCTGCATCAGGCTCCGGCGGCCTCCAGGAGCCGCTCCGCGGTCCGCCGCCACGACCACTCCGCCACGACGCAGGCGCGGACCGCCTCGCGCATCTCCGACCGTTCCGGGGTTGGGAGGGACAGGAGGCGATCCACCCCCTCGGCGATCCCCCGGACCGCGTCGCTCCCGGGCTCGAAGGAGAGGGCACCCGGACGGCCGATGGAGGCTTCGAGGGCGGCCGCGACCTCGGCGAGCCCCGAGTGACGGGCGACGAGCGGCAGCGCGCCGGCCGCCGCCCCCTCGGCCGCGACCATGCCGAACGCCTCGTCGAGGACGGAGGGGACCACGAGGACGTCCATCGCCGCGAGCGCCCCGGGCGCGTACCGATGGTCGAGGCGTCCGGTGAAGACGACCTCCGCGTCGCCAGCCGAGGCCCCGACGGCCTCTGGGGTCAGACGGCCCGCCTCGGTGAGCCAACGCAGCCCCTCGACGTCGCCCTCCCGGAGCGCGAACGTGAGCGCCGTCAACCACTCTCTGTGACGGCCGAACCCGACCACGAGCGTCGTCGGCCGCCGCTCGGCACGCGCCGCGCCGGTGAGCAGCAGGTCGACGCCCTTCTGTGGGATGAGCTTCCCGAAGTACCCGATGAGGTCGCCCCCTGCATCCGCCAGCCCGCGGAGCCGGATGGCGGCGTCGGGATCGGGCACCGCCTGGTCGTACGTGTCCGCGAGCCCGTCCAGAGCCTTGGCGTCGCGACGTTCCAGGGCGCGAGCGACCTCGAGGTCCAGGCTCGAGGGGCGCCCGCTCGCGGCGTCCGGATCCCGATCCAATCGCTCGGCGGTCTCCAGGAGCGCCGCGCGCCCCGGGGCTGGTCGGAACACCTCTGTGTCAACGCCGGGCGGGACCACCCGCAGGCGGTCCTCGATGCCCGGCACGAGCTCCGCACATCGCGCGAGCACGTCCGACGACGAGCCGGTCACGGCTCGGGCGGCCGTGAGCCCGTCGAGGGCGAGGCGCCGGTAGCGCTCCTGTGGCCGGATCGCGTACTCGATGTCGCTCCCGTGGATCTTGGTGACGTACCCTCCCGGCCCGAGGGCGCGCCGACCGATCTCGCCGCCCGGGACGGCGTGCCCGGTCACGACGACCTGGCTGCCGTGCCAGGCCGCTGCCGCCGCGAGCAGCTCGGCGTTGCGGTCGAGGTAGCGCTCGAGCTCGAGGTCCGTCAGGTCGACGAACCGCTTGACCTCGAAGCCCTCGTACTCGTCGAGCACGAACACCGGCAGGAGCGTCCCGATCTCCGGCCGCAGGAGAGTGCAGCGTCCCGGGCCGGCGGTGGTATCCCCGGACGTCAGCGCCGGCGGCGTCCCGCCATCGATCGTGCCCCAGGCATCGATCCACGGGTACCGCTCGGGTTGTCGCTCCTGGCAGACGAGCAGGACGTCGTGCCCCGCGCGGGTGAGCTCCTCGGCCACACGGGCGGTGTAGACGTTGGAGCCCGCTCCTTCGAGGAGCCAGCCGTGCCAGAGCAGGATCCGCATCCGCCCTCCGACGAGCGCCGGTACGGGGACATCGTCCCATGCGGACCTCTCTGCGCTCGGGCCCGGGTCAGCCGCCCAGCACGCCGTCGCGCGCGAGATCGCGGAACGCAGCCTGAGCCTCGCCGCCGAGCAGCACCACGCTGCGGCCGCCAACCATGGCTCCCTGGCCGGAGACGACGCCGTTGCTGATCCTGCCTGGGTCGATGGCAGGGGCGGCGAGGAGCAGGTCGAGCATCTCGGTCATGGACAGGTCGCTCCGGACGTGCCGGGTCCCGGCGAGAGCCCACGGGATCAGGCCGAGCTGGCCCCGGTCGAGCTCCTCGCGGAGCTCCCGGAACGCGGCGATCATGAGGCGGCCCTGGTTCAGGGACCGGCCGAAGTCTCCGCCCGGCGCGTCGTGCCGGTTCCGCGCGAACGCCAGCGCCTCGCGCCCGGAGAGCTTCGTCGGTCCCGCGCGGAAGTACGCCCTGGAGAACGGATCGCTCATCGGGTATGGGACGTTGACCTCGATGCCGCCGATCGCGGCGACGAGCCGCTCGAATCCCTCGAACCCCGTGAGCGCGTACGCGTCGATCGGAACGCCGGTCAGCGACTCGACCGTCCGGACCATCAGCTCGGGGCCGCCTCGAGACAGCGCCTCGTTGATCTTCGTCGTGCCCACTCCCGGGATCGATACCAACGAGTCGCGCGGGATACCGAGGATGGAGACCCGGCCCTGCTTGGGGTTCAGCGCGACGATGTGGAGCGAGTCCGCCCGCGCCCTCGCCACGGAGCCTCCGGGTCGCGCGTCGCTCCCGATCACGAGCACGAAGAACGGGTCGGCCGAGGGCGGTCCAGGCCAGCCGGCGGCGTCTCTGCGCTCGGCCCGGACCTCGCCCGGCGAGGGCACCCGGCCACGAACGTCGTAGGCGACGATCCTCCACGCGCCGTTCGTCCGCCGCAACGTGTATCCGCCCTCGTGCCACAACGGGATCTCCCCGTCGCCGGCGATGCCCACGCCCTCGAAACGTGCCGAGGCGAAGGCGGCCACCGCTCGCCCTCGGGTGTCGGTCAGGACGTCCACCTCGAGCCGAGCGCGCTGCGGCCGCACCGCGTCCAGGGTCCGCGCGGTCCGTCCGAGCGTGAGCCGCTGTAGGTCTGACCGCACCTCGTCCCTCAGGGGCGCAGCGAACACCTGCCGGAGGGCCGGGAATCGTCCGTCGCGCCACCGCGTGGGGTCGACGAACCCGATCGAGTAGAGCTCGGTGATCGCGCCCTGGACCGCCCGGGCCGGCGGATCCAGTTGCCGGGGCTGGATGTCGCCGCTCGCCGCATGTCCTCGCGTCCGGGTGAGGGTGAACCGGACCTCATGGTCTGGCGGGGAGGTCGGGTCGGGTGAGGGAACGGGCGGCGAGGGGGCAGGGGCTCCCGTTGGCGAGGGCGCCTCATCCGGTCGCAGTGCGATCCAGGCTGCCGCCAGCGAGGCGACGACCAGCAGGGCTGCGATCGCATGCCGTCGGTGCCGGTCTCCGGTCGGTCCTGCCACGGTCCTGCACCCTATCGGCCATCCGAAGCATCGACGCCCGGCCCTTCCACTTCGTGACCGGGGATTGATGGCGCCCGAACGCACCGGCACCGATCGGCCCCGGTGCGTTCGGGTTCAGCTTCAACCTCGGTTCAGTGGCGATGCCGCCTGGTGGGCGAGACGTCGCGGACGCAGATGTCGTCTCCCGTCGTCTGCTTCGCCACGAGGACGCGGTAGCGACCC
Source organism: uncultured Actinomycetes bacterium (assembly GCA_963708985.1). Lineage (GTDB taxonomy): Bacteria > Actinomycetota > UBA4738 > UBA4738 > HRBIN12 > HRBIN12. Next base: position 16,226 of record CAVPUQ010000007.1, on the reverse strand, counting down.
TCGCGATCGGCGAGCCGCTCGCGGTAAGCGCCGGCGACGTTCGTCTCATCTCTCTCGACGGTCCGCCAGTTGCCGTTCCTCCAACGCTGGATCTTGACCGTCACGTTCGACTCGCAGACGTCGGATCCGGATCGCACACGTCCCTTCGCCAGCAAATGCTGGCTCAGGTTGAGGGTGACGGAGCGATCGTGCCGCACGGTAGGCGTGCCGACGGTGAAATCGGCAGCACTGGTCGCGGTTCCGCCCGGCGTCGTCACGGTGATCGGTCCCGTCGTGGCACCCGAGGGAACGACCGCGGTGACCTGTGTGTCCGACACCACCGTGAAGCTGACCGCGGCGACGCCAGCGAACGCTACCGCTGTCGCTCCCACGAAGCCGGTCCCGGTGATCGTGACGACGTCGCCGATCTCTCCCTCGAGCGGGTCGAACGATGTGATCGTCGGGACCGGTGACGCGTTGACGGTGAAGTCCGTCGCGCTGGTGGCGGTTCCTTCGCTGTCGATGACCGCGATCGGGCCCGTCGTGGCGGTCGCCGGCACGGTCGCCGTCGATCTGGACGTTCGAGTCGACCGTGAACGTCGCGGACACGCCGTCGAAGGTCACTCCGGTCACGACGCTGGTGTCCTGGAACCCACTGCCTGTGATCGTGACCTCGGTGCCCACGACGCCGCTCGTCGGGCTGAACGACGAGATCGTCGGGTCCGCTGCCATGGCGGCAGGCGCGCTGACCAGGAACGAGACCACGCCCGCGACCAGGGCGACGGCGACCTTCCTGCCGACCGCCCGCCGGTGTGAGGTACTCACACGCATCACCTCGCTACGGTGGTGTCGGTCTGCCCCGTGTGACCCACCGCCCCACACGGAGGTGCCTCAGGCCAACTGTTCTTCCCGCTCGCTGGCTGGAGCAAACCTCCCGTGGACGATCGCACCGCGTGTTTGGGTGGAGGGAGCGTATGGCCGCGGGGGCGGCCTCAGGGGATCACGACGAAGCGATCCACGGCGACCAGGGCTCCGGCCGCCTTGGGTCGGCTCTCGCCGAGGGCGACGACGCGCATGGTGTGGACGCCCGGCGCGAGACCGGTGACGGAGCGCACGACGCCGAAGGTCGGGTCCTTGGCGTAGTTGTCGACCGTCCGGAGCAGCGTCCCGTCGACGTAGATCGAGGCCCGGCCGTGCTTCGGGCCCTCGACCGTGTGCCACTCGACCCCCGTGCCGCGGAACGTGAACTCGGCGCTCGATCGACCGAGGTCGCTCAGGGCCACGCTGCCGCCGGAGGCCCTGGGCGTCCGGGAGGTGGTCCAGGCCGCATCCAGCCGGGGTTCCTTGATCAGATCATTGCCCACACCGAACGCGTCGATCGCGACCTGGCTGCCGGTCGCGCGCGGGTCTGCCTCACCGAGGACCCGCACCGTGAGCGTGTGCGTCCCGCGCGCGAGCCCCTTGAACGTGCGGGCGACGCGGTAGCTCGGACCCGATGAGTACTGGTCGAACGTGCCCATCCGCCGCCCATCGATCATCACGACAGCCCGGCCGTGCGCCCTGCCGGTTGCCGTGAACCACGTGACCGAGCGACCGCTGAAGGTGAGCGACGCGGAGGACCCCTCGAGATCGCTCACCAGGTAGGAGCCGCCGTAGGCCTTCGCGGCCGACACGGGTCGCCACCCGTACACGACCGCCGGGCTGCCCTGTTCGAACTCGATCGGCGTCGAGAAGCCGAGCTCGACCATCGGCGCGGGATTCCCGCCGCGGTCCACGACCACCGGCAACGCGCCAGGCGGATTCAGGGCGGCCTGGTAGGTCTGGCCCGGCACGAGGGGTGAGTCCGGTTGGGCCTGGGCGGTCCGTACGTTCCCGGTCCGGCAGTCGACGACGACCCCCTTGCCGGAGCGGCAGGTGAAGGTGAGCGTCTCGTACGTGCTCGAGTCTGGCGTCCACAGCTTGACGTTGTCCGCGGTGACCTGCCGGACCACCTCGCTGAAGGAGATCGAGAGCGGTCCGGCGACACCGGAGGGCGCGGTGAGCGAGGCCGTCGGTGGGACCAGGTCCGGGCTCGGGATCGTCACGGGTCCGAAGTCGGAGCTCTCGTACCAGTCCAGGTCGACGCATCCCTGGATGCCGGGCACCGAGCCGCAGTCCGTGTACTGCCAGAACGTCCAGCCATTGCCGCTCCAGCCGTTCGCCGGCAGCCTGGGCTCGGACACGCCCCAGTGGGCGACCCACAGGACCGTGTAGCCTGCGTCGGCGACCGCGGTCGTGTCGCCCGTCCGCTCGTCCCAACCGTTCGGGCTCGTGTAGACCATCGGCCGGACGCCGAGGCGCTCCGTGACCCGCCCGAGCCAGGTGAGGATCCACTGGGTGAGCTGCGTCTGGTTGAGCCCGCCGGTCCGCTCGAGGTCAAGCACCGGGATCAGGTTGCCCGGGCCGAGCTGCGCCACGTCGACGAAGTGGTCGGCCTCGATGATCGCGTCGTTCGGCGCGTCGTCGGGCCGCGCGAAGTGGTAGGCGGTGAACCGGAGCCCCGAGGCCATCGCGCCGGACTTGTTCGTCGCGTACATCGGGTCGACGTAGGTCCGGCCCTCGGTGGCCTTGGCGATCGCGAACGTGTAGCCGGCGCCGGCCACCAGCGGCCAGTCGATCGTCTCCTGCCAGTGCGAGATGTCGATGCCCGGAAGGGCCCCGAGCGGCTGCTGGGCCACGACGGGCGCCCGGGGGACGCCGGCGGTGCCCGAGGATCCCGCCGCGCCGGGACCCTCCTGCGCTCCGGCGGGGATCTGCGCGAGGGGCGCGATGGCCAGGGCGAGGCCGGCGAGCAGCGCGGCGGCGGCTCGGCGGGCTCGTGCGGTGCTCACGCTCGGGGGATGTCCTGCATCGTGAGCCCGTCAGCATAGAGGAGGCGTCGAACGCGCTGGTGGAGGCTGCGGCATACTGCGTCCGTGCGCGCGGCGGTCCAGTACGAGTACGGGTCACCCCTCGTCATCGAGGAACTCGAGGTCGACCCGCCGCGCGCCGGCGAGGTGCTCGTGCGCATGGCCGCGAGCGGCGTGTGCCGCTCGGACTGGCACGAGGTCCGCGGGATCCACCGGCACCCGGTGCCCGGCGTGCTCGGGCACGAGGGGTCCGGGGTGATCGAGGAGGTGGGGGCGGGGGTCGAGGGGCTCGCGCCCGGCGATCACGTCGTGCTCTCGTGGCTCCCGTACTGCGGGACCTGCCGGCGCTGCGCGAGCGGTCGCCCGAACCTGTGCGAGAACCTCGGGGCCTTCGATGCCGGATACCTCGCCGACGGGACCGTCCGGTTCCACAAGGGCGACCTGCCGATCCACACCAACGTGCCCTCGTCCTTCGCGGAGCGCACCGTGGTCCCGGCGAACACGGCGATCCGCGTCGATCCTTCGCTCCCGCTCGAGCAGGTGGCGCTGCTCGGCTGCGCCGTGATGACCGGCGTCGGTGCGGTGCTCAACACGGCCGGCGTCCGCCCTGGTGAGTCGGTCGTTGTGATCGGGTGCGGCGGCGTCGGCCTCTCGGTGATCCAGGGGGCGCGGATCGCCGGCGCGTCGCCGATCGTCGCGGTGGACGTGGTGCCCTCCAAGCTCGTCCTGGCGCGCGAGCTCGGCGCCACCGAGGTGGTGCTCGGCGTGGACGATCCCGAGGCGGCGGTGCGGGCCGTTCTGCCCGACGGTGCGGACTTCGCGTTCGAGGCCCTGGGCCGGCCGGAGACGATCGATCTCGCGACCCGTGTCACGGGGCCGGGTGGGACCGCGGTCTTGGTGGGCATGGCCCCGCCGGACGCTCGCCCGACGATCGACGCCCTCACGATCACCCTGGAGGAGCGCCGGGTCATGGGGTGCTGGTACGGCTCGTGCGTCCCGCCCCGCGACTTCCCGCGGCTGGTCGACCTCGTCGCCTCGGGGGTGCTCCGGCTCGATGTGATGATCGGCCGGACGTTCGAGCTTCGACGGCATCAACGACGCCCTCGCACTGTTCGAGCAGGGTCCCGAGGCCCGTTCGGTGATCGTCTACGCGGAGTGATATCCGCGGACCGAGAGGGTGCTCGAGGTCATCTCGCCTGAGCGAGCACAAGCACGTGCCCGCCGTCACCCTCGGGTATCAACTGCGACCACTCGATGCGGAACCCGGCAGACTGCATCCACTGGAGGTATGTCGCGGCGCTCTCATGCGACCAGTACATGAGGGCGTCTGGGACGCCGCACCAGTCGTTCTCCGTGCCGGTCCACGACTCGTTGCCCACCGTGATCAGCAGCCAGCCACCCCCCCGCAGCCACTGGTGTATCGAGTCGATCAACCCCGGCTGCTCATCCAGGGGGACGTGGATGATCGCGTACAGGCAGACAACGGCGTCGAGCGACGCGGTCGGTGCATCGAACCGGGTCATGTCCTGACAGATGAACCTGGCCGCCGGGACAAGTTGGCGGGCACGACGGACCTGTACCGGCGACAGGTCAACGCCAAGCACCTGGAAGCCGCTTCGAGAAAGCCACCGGGCCGCCGGGATCCCGCAGCCGCAGCCGAGATCGAGGACGGCGCCGCCCTCGGGAAGGCGAGCGGCCAGATCTGCGAGCCAGGCCGCGTAGTCGTCGTCGGCCGCATCGTCGGGCCTATAGGCGGTCGACACCGCGTCGTAGCCCAGGCGGACGATCTCCTTCGGATCCATCCCTGGACACTAACGCCCAACCAAGATGCGGCCGTCGGGGTCTGCGCACAAGGAACGTTGTCCGCGGATCGGGAGGGTTGACCCAGCGACCGTTCCGTTGCCCATGAACACCAAGTAGGTGAGAGGAGGTGCTTCGCGGCACTCTCGCGTGATACCTAGACTCTTCCGACCCTGTCGCGCTTCGCGCCTGCATCCATGACCTCGGATCCACGTTCGAGTTCTTCGATGAGCCGCGGCAGCTGCGGTTGGTTGAAGATCGTGTCGCCGTACGGGTCGATGCCAGACAGAAGCGGGTGGGTCTCGTCGTCGTACCCGTGGGGACCCGCATCCCGAGCGGTGTTGCCCGCCCTACTATCGGTGGACGCGATGAAGGGGGTTCGATGGGCACCTATCTGCTGCTCTACAGCGGCGGCCGTCTGCCGGAGACCGAGGAGGAGACGAGAGCGGTGACCGATGCCTGGGGCGCATGGCTGGCTCACATCGGTGATGCGCTCGTGGACGGCAACCCTCTCACCTCCAACGCGAAGAGCATCTCGCCCGACGGAGCGGTCTCGGATGGTCCCATCGGCCCGATGGTGTCGGGCTATTCGCTGATCAAGGCTGGGTCCATGGACGAGGCCGTCGAGATGGCCAGGGGCTGTCCCGTCAAGCTCAGCGATGCGAGCATCTCGCTCTTCGAGGTGCTGTAGCTCTGCCCAGGAGGTCCTGACCGTCGTGACCATCTCGCCGGGTAACATCACCAGGCATGTCGGAGGATCGTTCGTTCGTCGAGCAGAACACGCGAGAGCGTGAGCGCCTGCGCGCTCTGGTCGAGCGCCTGAGCGAGGATGAGCTCCTCGTCCCCGTGAACGAGCACTGGACCGTCGCCGCCGTGCTGGGCCACATCGCGTTCTGGGACGCGCGGATCCTCGCGCTCGCCGACAAGCTGGAGCGCGGCGTCCCGTTCGCGCCCACGGACACCGAACCGGAGGACGTGGACTGGATCAACGATGCCACGCGGCCGCTGATCCATGCGGTTCCGCCGCTCGACTCGCCCGGTTGGCGCTGCGCATCGCGGAGGAGACCGACGCCCGCGTCGCCGTCACTGCCGCCGGACCGTCTGTGGCCGCACGACCCGGAGAGTCCGCTGTACGCGGTGCGCGCGTCGCACCGCGGCGAGCACCTCGACGAGGTCGAGGAGGCGCTCCGAGCCCACGACTGAACCGACGGGCGACGCCCGTAGCACGGACCTCCAACGAGAGGCTACCGACCTGGTCGGCGCGTTTCCGAGCAGGCTCAGGGGTTGGATAGGGAAGCTCGGCGCTCGGCTTCGTCCTTCAGGGACGCGAGGATGCCATGGATGCCTCGCCGGATGACGTTGCGGCTGTACGTCCTGAGGACGCTCGGGATGAGGCCCCGGAACGATTCGGCAGAGCGCGCCCGCGTACCGCCTTCCGTCGGCTCGAAGCGGAACGTGTGGATGGCATTGATGCCCATCGTCTTCCCCGTCCAGCCGATCTCGCGGGGTGGATCGACGGTCTGGAGCGTTGAGACCAAGGATGCCGAGCCCGCCTTCCACCGGAAGGTGGATCCGGGCTCGAGTCGGCCGTCGAAGGCCATCGACGTCACGTCGGCGTTCCACGTGGGCCAACCGGACAGGTCGGCGATCACGGCCCACACGGTCTCAGGGGCGCCGCGATCTGGATCTCGCCCTCCGCCCAGGCGGGCGCACCGCGATCGATGTCCACGCAGGGACCCTACCGTGACTCGCCGTCCGCCATCCGGCTGGAGGGCGCGGTGAAGACGCCCGTCCCTGCACGACGTGTCAGCGGTCGTGGTGGTAGCCGCCCTTGCCGGACCGCCAGATGCTCCCCTCCTGCTTCTCGCGGCGCTCCATCTCCGCGGCGGCGCCGTGCAGAGCCCGTCTCCGACGGGCCGCCGCCCGCGCACGCAATCCGTCCGCGAGTGCCCTCAGGGACCGCTTCATACCCCCACCTTCGCCCGATCCTATCGGCCCGAGGGCTCTCGGACGGGGGTCTGCTACGGTGACCGCCATGACCAGATCCGTGCTCGAGGACGCGTTCGGCCATCACGTGTGGGCGACGCTCCGTGTGATCGACGCCTGTCTCGCGCTGAGTCCGGAGCAGCTGGAGACGGCCGTCCCGGGGACCTACGGCTCGATCCTGGACACCGTGCGTCACCTCGTCGGAGCGGACTCGTCGTACCTGTTCGTCATCGGTGGCGGGCGGACATCCCAGATCGACGAGGATCGACATGGACCTCCGCGAGCTCAGGGCCGCGATGGAGGAGCACCGCGAGGCATGGGCGCGGGTCGTGCGGCAGGACGTCGACCCGGACACCATCCTCGTGAGGCGCCGAGACGATGGGTCCGAGACCCACGCCCCGATGAGCATCCGGCTGGCGCAGGTGCTGCACCACGGGACCGACCACCGGAGCCAGATCTGCACCGCGCTCACGACGCTCGGCATCGAGCCGCCGGCCATCGACGTCTGGGACTTCGGACACCTGGACGGCCGCGTCGTCGAGATCCCGCCGACGTCCTGATCGGCACGGGGCCGACGGAGCTCTCGGCCGGCGCGGCGACAGTACGATGAGCTCGTTATGACGTCACCCACCGGCTCCGGCGAGCATCCCCCGGTCGGGCCCCTCGATCCGCTCAAGGTGCCGAGGTTCGCCGGGCCGTCGACGTTCGCGCGGCTGCCGCGGCGGGATGAAGTCGAGCGGTGCGACGTGGCCGTCGTGGGGATCCCCTTCGACAGCGGGACGACCTTCCGACCGGGGGCACGGTTCGGCCCGATCGCGGTCCGTCAGGCGACGCGGCTGCTCCGCTCCTACCACCCGGGGCTCGACGTGGAGCCGTTCGCCGATCAGCAGGTCGCGGACGCCGGAGACATCGCGTGCAACCCGTTCGACATCATGGAGGCGATCGGGCAGGTCGAGGCGGGCGCCGAGGAGGTCCTGGCCGGCGCCGAGCATCTCCTGTCGATCGGCGGCGACCACACGATCGCGCTGCCGCTCCTCCGCGTGATGGCACGGAGGCACGGTCCCGTCGCGCTCCTGCACTTCGACGCGCACCTGGACACGTGGGACACGTATTTCGGCGCCCCGTACACGCACGGAACGCCGTTCCGCCGTGCCTGGGAGGAGGGGCTGTTGCTCGAGGACCACGCTGCACACGTCGGGATCCGCGGCCCGCTGTTCTCGCGGGGCGACCTCGAGGACGACGAGCGGTTCGGGTTCGCGATCGTGACGGCGATGGACCTGGAGACCGGAACCGTCGCCGACGCGGTGGAGAAGCTCCGAGCTCGCCTGGGCGACGCGCCCGTGTACGTCTCGGTCGACATCGACGTGCTCGACCCCTCCCACGCTCCGGGCACGGGCACGCCCGAGGCCGGAGGCCTCACCAGTCGGGAGCTCCTGGCGATCCTGCGCGGGCTCGACGGGCTGAACGTCGTCTCCGCGGACCTCGTCGAGGTCGCCCCCGCATACGACCACGCCGAGATGACCTCGATGGCCGCCTCGCACGTGGCGTACGAGCTGCTCGGGCTCTTTGCGGCACGCCCCGAGGCCCAGGTGAGCCGCTAGGTCCAGAAGGGCTCGTAGCCGGGCGCCGAGGTCGGCCACGGGCGGGCGCGCTCCCAGGCCTCGGCAAGGTCCAGGAGCATGTCGTCCCGGAACCTCGGGCCCGTGAGCTGGAGACCGAACGGCAGCCCGTTCGGCAGCGTCCCCGCCGGGACCGAGATCGCGGCGTGCCCCGTCACGTTCTGCACGGCGGTGTTGTAGACCTCGGCGGGCAGACCGGGCTCCGAGCCGTCGGCCATCACCCCCTCGGCCGACCATCCCTCGACCGCGAGGGTTGGCGTCGCGATCACGGCGTCCTCGCCGAGCAGCTCGTCGAGCTCGCGGACGTACGCGAACCGACGGCGCCGCGCGGCCAGGTACTCGTCGATCGTGACCCGCATCGCCTCCTCCATGAACCCGCGGGTGGTCGGGTGGAGCCGGTCGAGGTTGGCCTCGAGGAGGGCCCGACCGAGCTGGCTCACGTGCTCCGGTCCGGCGAGTACGAACCAGTCGAGGTCGGGATTCCCCGCCCGGAACAGCGACTCCGGCTCGACCGGCTCGACGGGCAACCCGAGGTCGTGTTCGAGCCCGGCGAGGGCCTCATCGAACGCGGACGCGACGGCGGAAGGCAGCGGTCCCCACGGGACGAACCGCGGCGCTGCCAGCACCCGCCGCGGGAGCCCGCCCTCGTCGGGGCGGCGGATGGGGAGGGCTGAAGGATCGCCGGGCTCGGGTCCGCCCTCGACGTCGAGCAGGATCCGCAGGTCCTCGACCGACGTGGCGAACGGGCCGTCGGTGCTCATGTCGATCCACGATGGGATCGGGCGACGGGCGACGATGCCGTTGGTCGGCTTGATCCCCGCGAGGCCGCAGAACGCGGCCGGGATCCGGATCGAGCCGCCGCCGTCGGTCGCGGTTGCGACGGGCACCATGCCCGAGGCGATCGCCGCGCCCGAGCCCCCGCTCGAGCCGCCGGGCGACAGAGCCGGGTTCCACGGGTTGCGCGTGACGCCGAACAGCGGGTTGGCCGTGAAGCCCTCGGTGGCGAACTCCGGGGTGTTGGACTTGCCGACCGGGATCGCCCCGGCCGCCCGCAGCCGCCCCGGGACGAGCCCGTCGCGCTCGGCGGGCGGAGCGTCGGCGAACAGGAGCGAGCCGTGGGTCGTCGGCGCGCCGGTCAGGTCCTCGATGTCCTTCACGAGGAACGGGACGCCCGCGAGCGGTCCGACCTCTTCGCCGGCCGCGATGCGGGCGTCGAGCGCGCCGGCCTCGGCGAGCGCCGCGTCGCCCCGGAGCGCGACCACGGCGTTGAGGGTTGGGTTCGCCCGCTCGATCCGCTCGAGGGCGCGCTCGACCAGCTCCCGCGCCGAGACATCCCGGGCGCTCACGGCGCGGACGATCGAGATGAGCATCGAGCGATGTCTACCGCGTCCGGCGCTCGGCCGCCACCCGAGGGATAGGATGCGGCGCATGCCCGAGGCGATCCGGCCGTCGGCCCGCGCGACCTCGTTCACCGAGTCGGTGATCCGCGAGATGACGCGGCTCGCGAAGCCGCACGGCGCGATCAACCTGGCGCAGGGGTTCCCCGACTTCCCGGCGCCCGACGAGGTCAAGGACGCCGCGCGCGAGGCGATCGCGGGCGACGTCAACCAGTACGCGATCACCTGGGGCGCGCCGGCGCTGCGCGAGGCGATCGGCGACGAAGTACGCGCGCGACCTACGGCGTGGCCGTCGACCCCGAGCGCGAGGTCAGCGTCTCCTGCGGCTCGACCGAGGCGATGATCGCGACGATGCTGGCCGTGCTCGACCCGGGCGACGAGGTCGTCATCTTCGAGCCGTTCTACGAGAACTACGGGCCCGACGCGATCCTCTCGGGCGCGGTGCCGCGCTACGTGACGCTCCGCGACCGCCCGACTGGACCTTCGACGCGGACGAGCTGCGCGGCGGCGTTCACGACCGGACGCGCGGCGATCATCATCAACACGCCGAACAACCCGACCGGCAAGGTGTTCACGCGCGACGAGCTCGAGGCGATCGCCGAGCTGTGCCAGCGGTGCGACGTGATCGCGATCACCGACGAGATCTACGAGCACATCATCTACGACGGCGCCGAGCACGTCCCGATCGCGACGCTCCCGGGCATGGACGAGCGCACCGTCACGATCAGCGCGCTGTCGAAGACCTACGCGTGACCGGCTGGCGGGTCGGCTGGGCGATCGCGCCGCCGAGCCGCTCGACGGCGGGATCCGCAAGGTGCACGACTTCCTCACCGTCGGCGCGCCGCGCCGCTGCAGGAGGCCGGGCGTCGTCGCGCTGGCGCTGCCCGACGTCGTACTACGAGCGGATCGCGCGCGGAGTACGCCGAGCGGCGCGAGCGTCATGCTCCGGATCCTCGGCGGGCGCGGGCTTCGAGCGTCGGTCGCCGCGACGGCGCCTACTACGTGATGGCCGACATGTCGCACCTCGGCCTCGGCGACGACGTCGCGTTCGCGCGGCATCTCGTCGAGCACGTCGGCGTCGCGGCCGTGCCCGGGGTCGTCGTTCTACTCGGAGCCCGAGGCCGGCGCACACGCGGGTGCGGTTCGCGTTCTGCAAGCGGGTCGAGACGCTGGAGGAGGCCGGCCGGCGCCTCCAGCGGCTCAGCGACACCGTGAACTAGGAGGGTCAGATGGCCGGATCCCCCGAGGACCTCATCAGCGAGACCCTGCGGGGCGGGGTGGAGCGACCCCTGACGGCGGATGTGTCCCGCGACGCGCTCGCGGCGCTCGTCGCGCTGGTGGGAGAGCGCGACGACCTCACGGAAGCGCTCCAGGAGCGGGAGGCCGAGCTCGCCCGGCTCCGCCGCGTCGAGGAGGCGGCCAGGGAGCTGCTGGAGGCTTCAACCAGCCGCCGGTCGGCGACCCCACTGCTCTCGGCGATGGCGACCCTGCGGGCGGTGCTCAAGGAGGCATGAGGCACCCTCAGCCGCGGCGGCGGGCGACGGCGGACAGGAGCGTCGGTTCGCGCCCGCGCTGGAGGAGACGCCTGACCTCGAGCCCGCAGAGCCATAGCACGTCCCCGCTCCGGAGGCGGAGGCGGCTCCCGCCAGCGCATTCGAGGTCGAGCTCGCCACGTTCCACGACGACGAGGGCATCCCTCCAGCCGCTGTCGAGGATCTCCGCCTCGTGGCCCGCCGGTAGGACGAGGAGCCGGACCTCGAACGCTCGTGGCACGGACGTGTCCAGGAAGGACAGCCGGTCTGGGCTCCCGTCGTCGTCCATCGATGGTTCAGACGCCGGGGGCAGGCCAGACTCATCGGCGGACCGATGAGTCCCGGCGATCGGGTCCGTCTACGCTGCGACGACGACCACGAGGGAGGCGACCATGCGGAAGCTTGGGGTGGTGGAGTTCCTGTCGCTCGACGGCGTGTACCAGTCGCCCGGTGACCCGAACGAGGACACCGAGGGCGGGTTCGAGCACGGCGGGTGGCATCTGCCGTACGGGGACGACGTCCTGTTCGCCGCGGCGGCCCGCGGCATGGCCGAGTCCGACGCGCAGCTGTTCGGGAGGAAGACCTACGAGATCATGGCGGCGTACTGGCCGAACGCGCCCGCGGACGACCCCTTCGCGAAGCACCTGAACAGCGTGCAGAAGTACGTCGCGTCGAGGACGCTGACCGAGGTCACCTGGCAGAACTCGACGCTCCTGCAGGGCGACGTCGCGGAAGCTGTCGCCGAGCTGCAAGGAGCAGCCGGGCGGCAGCATCTCGGTCCTCGGGAGCGGGAACCTCGTGCGCACGCTCGCCGAGCACGACCTCGTTGACGAGTACCTGCTCGCGGTGTACCCGATCGTCCTCGGCAGCGGCAAGCGGCTGTTCCCCGACGACGGGCAGCTCCGCCGGCTCCGCCTGGTCGACGCGACGCCGACGACCACCGGCGGCGTGATGCTGACCTACCGGCCCCAGCGATAGCGAGAGGAGCGAGCGATGAACATGAACGGCATCCTGATCGGCTCCGAGGACCCGACGCGCCTCGTCGTCTTCTACACGAAGGTGCTGGGCGAGCCCGCGTTCCAGGACGAGGGCTACACGACCTGGCAGCTCGGGACCGGGTGGGTCGCCGTCGGGGCGCACGACCAGGTCCAGGGCAAGAGCGCGCATCCGGGCCGGGTGATCTGGAACATCGAGACCGCAGACGTTCGGGGCGCGTTCGAGCGCTTCGTCGCCGCCGGGGCGACGGTGATCCGCGAGCCGTACGACCCCGGAACGCCCGAGGGCGTACCCGAGATGCTGATCGCCACGTTCGCCGATCCCGACGACAACTACTTCCAGCTCATGAGCCCGATGGAGATGTGAGCGCGTGGGGAAGCTCCACTACGCGGCCATCGCGTCGCTCGACGGGTACGTCGCGGACGAGCATGGCACCTTCGACTGGGCGGCGCCCGACGCCAAGGTCCACGCCTTCGTCAACGAACTCGAGCGCCCGATCGGCACCCACCTGTACGGCCGTCGGCTGTACGAGGTGATGCGGTTCTGGGAGACGGTCGACGTCGCCGACCTGCCGGCGCCCGAGCACGACTACGCTCGGATCTGGCGCGCGGCCGACAAGGTCGTGTTCTCGACGACGCTCGAGCGGGTGTCGAGCGCCCGGACGCGGCTCGAGCGCTCGTTCGACCCCGACGCCGTCCGCGCGATGAAGGCGGCGTCGGAGCGAGACCTCAGCATCGGCGGTCCCGGTCTCGCCGCCCATGCGATCCGCGCCGGGCTCGTCGACGAGTGGAGCTTGTTCGTCGTGCCGGTCACGGTGGGTGGCGGCATCCGCGCGCTTCCCCAGGGTGTCCGCGTCGAGCTCGAGCTCGTCGAGGAGCGGCGGTTCGGCAACGGGACGGTCTTCCTCCGATATCGAACCGTGCCGTGAACGCTGGCCCAGGCGAGCGCGGTGGGAGGATGACGCACATGGATCTGCCCGTGATGCCGCCCGTGTCCCCGATGCTGGCCAAGTCGGTCCCGGAGATCCCGACCGGCGACTTCCTCTACGAGCCGAAGTGGGACGGCTTCCGCTCGATCGTGTTCCGCGACGGCGACGAGGTCGAGATCGGCAGCCGCAACGAGCAGCCGATGACCCGCTACTTCCCCGAGGTCGTCGAGGCGGTCCTGGCCAACCTGCCCGAGCGGTGCGTCGTCGACGGCGAGATCGTCGTCGTCGACCGGCGAGGACCGGCTCGACTTCGAGGCGCTCCAGCAGCGCATCCACCCGGCCGCGAGCCGGGTGCGAGCTGCTCGCGGAGCAGACGCCGGCGCAGCTTCGTCGCGTTCGACCTGCTCGCGCTCGGCGACGACGACCTGACGCGGCGAGCCGTTCGCCGAGCGGCGCGCGCGTGCTCGAGGAGGCGCTCGCCGACGCCGCAGCCGCCGATCCACCTCACCCCGGCGACCACCGACCGCGAGCGTCGCCGAGCGCTGGTTCGACCGAGTTCGAGGGCGCGGGGCTCGACGGCGTGGTCGCCAAGCCGCTCGACCGGCACCTACCAGCCGGACAAGCGCGACGATGTTCAAGATCAAGCACGAGCGCACCGCCGACTGCGTCGTCGCCGGCTACCGCGTGCACAAGTCCGGGCCGGACGTCGATCGGCTCGCTGCTGCTCGGCCTCTACGACGACGACGGCGCGCTGCGCCTCGGTCGGCGTCATCGGCGCGTTCCCGATGGCCCGGCGCCGCGAGCTGTTCGACGGAGCTGCAGCCGCTGCGTCACCGACGTTCGACGACCACCCGTGGGACTGGGCCGAAGCCGGAGGAGGGCGACGCGCACGCCCCGCAAGTCCGAGGGCAGCCGCTGGAACGCCGGCAAGGACCTGTCGTTCGTCCCGCTGCGCCCCGAGCGCGTCGTCGAGGTCGCGCTACGACCACATGGAGGGCGAGCGGTTCCGGCACACCGCGCAGTTCGTCCGCTGGCGCCCGGACCGCGACCCGGCGCTCGTGCACCTACGAGCAGCTCGAGGAGCCGGTCGGCTACGACCTCGCCGACGTCCTCGGCGCCTGATCGCGAGCGCGGTGCACGTCCCAGGGGTACGCTCCGCCGATCACGGACGAGGGAGGGACCGTGGGGGACGCGTATCTGGGTGAGGTCGGAGCTCGAGCGTCGACGACGTCCCGCGCCGCTCCCGAGGACGTCTACGACGTCATCGCGGACCTCCGGTCGCACCTGGTGTGGGCGGGAGAGCGAGCGCCTGATCCCACGTTCAAGCTGCTCACGATGGAGGCGCCCGAGGGCGCCGCGGCGGTCGGCACCGAGTTCACCTCGACGGGTGCGAACTTCAACGGGACGTTCCACGACCGATCGGTGGTGACCGAGGCCACGAGACCGAACGTGTTCGTCATCGAGTCGCGCTCGATCCTCCGATGGTTCCTCGAGCGCGCGGTCGAGAAGCACCTGGACAACCTCGCGCGTCTCGCGGAGGAGCGTTCCACGGTCGCCGGAGGGTGACCGCGAGGGTCTGGTCCCCAGAAACGTCGTCCGGCGGTACCCTGGGGGTCTCCGTCACGACCGAAGGTGGGGGACCGGATGGACGAACCGACGTCGGCGACGGCCGTCCTGCGTCGCGAGGACCTGGAGCGGGAGCTCGAGCGCTACCGCACCGAGCTGACCGGCTACTGCTACCGGATGCTCGGGCTCGGCGCTTCGAGGCCGAGGACGCCGTGCAGGAGACGATGGTGCGGGCCTGGCGCGCGCTCGACCGCGTTCGAGGGCCGCTCGTCGCTGCGCTCGTGGCTCTACCGCATCGCCACGAACGTGTGCCTCGACATGCTGAGCGGCCGCAGCGCCGGGCCCGGCCGATGGACCTCGGCCCGCCGTCGCACGGCCGACGCGCGCGCTGCCCGCGCTGCCGCCGAGGCGACGTGGGTCGAGCCCGATCCCCGACGACCGCGTCGCTCCCGACCGACGGCGACCCGGCCGAGCTCGCGGTCGCCCGGGAGATCGATCCGGCTGGCCTTCGTCGCCGCCCTGCAGCACCTGCCGCCGCGCCAGCGCGCGGTGCTGATCCTCCGCGAGGTGCTGCGCTGGCAGGCCGACGAGGTCGCCGAGCTGCTCGAGCACCACCGTCGCGTCGGTCAACAGCGCGCTGCAGCGGGCCCGGGCGACGCTCGGCGCGAGCGCGATCCGGCCGACGGCCGACGCCGTCGCGCCCGCTCGACGACGAGCCAGCGAGCTCGCTCGCCCGCTACGTCGACGCGTTCGAGCGCTACGACATGGACGCGCTCGCCGTCGCTGCTGCACGAGGACGCCACGCTCGTCGATGCCGCCGTACGAGCTGTGGCTGCACGGCCCGCGACGACATCGTCGACGTGGTGCCTCGGCCCGGGCATCGGGTGCGAGGGCTCGCGCCTGATCCCGACGATCGGCGAACGGCTCGCCGGCGTTCGGGCAGTACCAGCCGAGCGACCCGGACGGCGGCTACGAGCCGTGGGCGCTCCAGGTGCTCGAGATCGCGGACGGCCGGATCGTCGGGCATCACGTTCTTCCTCGACACCGAGCGGCTCTTCCCGCTGTTCGGCCTGCCGCCGCGGCTCGACCAGGACCCGTAGCCGGTCAGCGTCGGCCCGCCGAGGGGTGCAGGAACGGCACGACGCCGCTCCACCCGCTCCGCAGAACCTCGACCAGCGACGGCGGTGTGATGACGAGCGCCGCGTCACCGGCGGGGCGACGCCGTCGCGATGCGTACCCGGCCGGTGCCCACGGGAGGACCAGGCGTCCCAGCACCAGGTGGGGCTCGCCGTCGAGGAGGACGAACGCGCCGTCGGGCACGTCGTCGATCGGGGCCTCGTGGACGCGATGGCCCCTGCTCACCGGGTCGACGCGCTCCTCGTGTAGCCGGTCGTCGATCGCATCCACGCCCGTCGGCGGGCCGTGGACCTCCGACCACGCCGCGACGAACCGGCGGTAGTCCTCGCGGCGGCAGAGCGCGCACGGACGGTGACCCGCCGCGAACGCGGTTGCCTCGTCCAGGAAGAACAGCTCGG
>CAVPUQ010000006.1:0-466102 GCA_963708985.1 uncultured Actinomycetes bacterium | reverse complement strand
TGAGAGCAATAGCGATACACCGCTTGATGAAACGTAAACCGAGTCGAAAGATGCTGAGTTCGCGATGTATGCCGCCCGGGTAAGTTCATCTGCAAGGCTTGATCCTGGACGACTTGCTCGCCGATCTCATGACACCAGAGGGTTGCAATAGCAATCGCTAGGAGCAACCTTTCCAAGCGGGAGGATCTTTCAAGCGCGTATGTTCCAGGTCAAAACCGCCCGACTGGTCATCACGGAAACTCTCTTCGATGCGCATACGCAGGGCATATTCATCCAGGCGAGCCTTTTCGGCGGAACGATCAGAAAGGATGGCCACGATCTCGATTCTTCTTGCCACGTTTCCCATCCGTCCAGGTCCTACAGATTACCCTGTAGCTTCTCATCTTGAGTGACTTTGACATTTTGAAAATAGCCACATTGACCAGGTCGCACACCCAATGCTTCAATCGCACACTGTTTCCCATTGTCCAAAGTCACGTAGGTGTTGTATGCCAGGCGAATATCGTAGTGCCAACCGAGTTCCAGACATAAATTGGCCCAATCGCAGTCTCGAAACCCACGATCTGCCAGGAAAACAACGCTTTTGACCCGCGAATTCAGAAAGTCAGCCACTTGTTGCAACATGCTCTTCAACTTTTCAACCTGTGTCAACCCTTTGCCTTCCAGAACAACCCATCCGAGTGGAATGGCACGGCAACCATGTTCAAGAGACAACCGAAAGATTTGCAGCCGGTCGCCAAATACCATCACGCCATCCAGGATTATGATCGCTTCTTGTTCTTGCCAGTCTCGCAGAACATGCTCCAGGATTGGACGGTACAAGCTCCATACTTTCACTTTGGCATTCTTCAACCAGCGTCGAATACGCGTGATGCGGGCTTCAGCTTTGGTTTCCATTGGCAAATAGGTTGCGATCTGACTTAAGGCGACCGACTTGCTTTGTAAGATACCACTCACGATCCATAGCCAGTTCGAGAGATGATGGACATGACTGACTTCTACCAACGGCATAATCGCTTTCTCCAAGCGGGTGTACAATTCTTGACCGATGCTCATGGGGGTGGCTCCTTTGGTTTTCGACACCCAAATTATGCCTTATCCCGTGAGCATCAGGCTTTTTGAAGTTCTGTCAGTGAATGACAGGGCAACAATAGTAGCTGAACCAGAATACGAATTTGTAGAGAAAGAATAATAAACCAACCGAGCTTCTCGAGTGTGACTTTTTCCTAGCTTGCTCTCAAGCTGCAAAATTGAGATTTTACATACGGGGCTTTCTTACTTTCTTAAACTCCCGGTTTTTCCGTGAAGTTTCGCAAACACCCAAGAGCACAAACATCCAATAATTACAAAGTAGAGTATACTAATATTAGTAGGCTAAACCGCTTACGATTGGAAGATTCATTTCTGCCAGGTGCGTTACAAAACCCTGATATCGTAACATTCCAAAGCAGTTCTTATCCCACTCGCATACGCGAGATGACTCCCATACCCCAATCACATCATTAATACCAGCCATGATGCAGTTGATTAAGTAATTCAGTACTTAATCCAACTAAATTTGACGGTATGAAAGATCGAAAGGATGAACCATGTTCGATCCTATTCTTGTCCCCCTGGACGGTTCTCAACTGGCCGAATGTGTTCTACCTCATGCTGCTGCCTTCGCCCGTTCTTTCGATGCAGAAATTACACTCATCCGCATACTGGAAAAGAATCAGACAGGCGTATCCGCACAATTATTTGATTTGTTAAACTGGCAAATCCAAAAAACCAAGGCGACTCTCTACCTGGAAGAAATCAAAGCGCGGTTTATAGAATCAAATATTCAGGCACGGGCAATAGTGCTGGAAGGATTGGTACCGGAAGGGATTACGGATTACGCCCAAAATGAGGGCATGAAATTAATCATTTTGAGCAGCCACGGACGTCACGGCATGACTCAATGGGGCATCAGCAGCATTACGCAAAAAATCATCCTGAGCGCACCCACATCGGTGCTCATCGTTCGGGCACATCCACAGGATATTCCGACTGGTGAGTTAGCAGAAACCCCACTTTACCAGCGTATCCTGGTACCGCTGGATGGTTCCCAGCGGGCAGAACATGTTCTGCCAATTGTGATGCAATTAGCGCATGTTTATAAGCCGACGATTCATCTTGTACATGTAGTGCAAACCCCGGAAATGGCGCGTCAGATGCCCCCTGCCCAAGAGGATATCGATCTAGCCAAACACGTTGTGGCGCGGAATCGAGAAGAAGCCGGACATTATCTCGAACAGGTGAAGTCGCGTTCGTACTCTGCAAGGCATAGACGTTAAAACTCACCTCATGACCAGCGATCACACAGCTGCATCACTGCATCAAGTGGTGGAGCAAGAACAAATTGATATGGTTACGCTGAGTGCGCATGGCTATTCGGGGAAACACCAATGGCCGTATGGTAGTGTGGCCAGCAATTTCATCTTGTATGGCAAAGTATCTCTCCTGATCGTTCAGGATATGCCCGCCAAACAAGAGCCAAAGCCACTCGAGTTGTCATCAAGAGAACGCGCAGAGCGTTAACTTATGCTGCCTTCGCCGCGAGCTAATCTTTCTGATCCAGCCAAACCGGATACAGATAATCGACTGAGTGACTTTGCGCGCCGCTTAGCCAAAACCCACGCAGTGGATGCGGTCCCGTTGCCTGCACGGAACTCAGCAGGAATATCCCGCCACCCAAAACCTGATCTGCTGGAACAGATGGAAATCTGGGAAAAGGCTTTGCGCAATGCCAATGCAATCTTCAAAGCCGTCCCATCCAATGATCTGCCAGTTTCTCGCGCGGGCGAATGGATGTTGGATAATTTTTATGTTGTCAAACAGACCTTCCGCCAGATTGAAGAAAACTTGCCAGCCAGCTTTCTCAACCAATTGCCAAAACTGGCTGGAACTCCGTTGCGGGGTAGTCCCGGTTCTAGCACGGGACAAGGGCATCCGCGAATTTTTGCGCTGGCATGGGAATGGATTGGATACAGCCAGAGCCAGCTTGACCTGACTCAAGTCACCGCTTTTGTGCAGGATTACCAGCAGGTCACGCCCCTGACGATTGGGGAACTGTGGGCTTTGCCGAGTATGCTGCGCATCGGGATTTTGGAGCGTCTGGTCTATGCTGCCG
The DNA here is from genome assembly GCA_963708985.1 of uncultured Actinomycetes bacterium. Taxonomy (GTDB): domain Bacteria; phylum Actinomycetota; class UBA4738; order UBA4738; family HRBIN12; genus HRBIN12. The sequence goes on along the minus strand of CAVPUQ010000006.1, from coordinate 462,948 downwards.
CCGAACTAACCGGGATGGATGTGCCGAGAGGCTTGAGCGAAATCCCGAGCCAGTTCGCTTCTCCGGCGCTGGCAAACGAGACCATTGTAGCCAACTGTTTCCTCAGCCTGCGATTGCTCTCCACCACGGATTGGGAAGCCTTTTTTGAGCAGACCAGCCGGGTGGAACAGATTTTGCGCGATGATCCCGCGGGGATTTACACTCGCATGGATTTTGACACTCGCAACAGTTATCGCAATGTTGTCGAGGAATTGGCACGCTACTCAACCTTCAGCGAAGAAGAAGTCGCGCTCGCCGCAGTAGAACTCGCTCGCAGCGCGGGGGACAAGGCCTCAGGGCGGCAAATGCATGTCGGCTTTTATCTACAGGATGCGGGGCGTTCGACGCTCGAAGCCAGCATCCGCTACCAGCCTGGATTCAAGCCTCCGTATCCGCCGCGCGCTGCTCGCAGTCCCCACCCTCACATATCTGGGGAGTATCGCCATCCTTTCGTTACTGTTTATTTTGGGGATGCTTACCTACGCCATGCTTTCGGGCGGCTCGCTTGTCCAACTCATCCTCGCCGGTCTGCTTGGGCTTGGATTGGCTTTGGAAGGCTGCCATTATACTTGTGAACTGGAATGTAACCCATCGCATCAAACCCCAAAGCCTGCCGCGTATGGATTTTTCAGATGGCATCCCGCCGGGCAATCGCACAATGGTGGTTGTCCCGTGTTTGCTTGAAAGCACCGATGAACTTAACCATCTCCTGCAAGAGTTGGAACTTTATTATCTGTCCAACCCCGACCCGCAACTGACCTTTGCTCTGCTGACCGATTTTGGGGATGCCCTGGCACAGGACATGCCGGAGGATGAACAACTCATCGCGTTGGCAAGGGCTGGTATTGAAAATCTCAATAAAAAATACGCAAGCACCGTTCCCTTCTATTTATTCCACCGTCAGCGTCAATGGAATCCGTCCGAAGGGGTCTGGATGGGCTGGGAGCGCAAGCGCGGCAAACTGGCGGATTTCAATCGCCTGCTGCTGAACCTGCGGGCTGATTCCCCCGCTGCTCTTCGGGAAACAGCCTACACCACCCAGGTTGGGGATGTGAGCGTTTTGGCGGATGTCAAATATGTGATCACGCTGGATGCAGATACTTCCCTGCCGCAGGGCAGCGCCAATCGGCTGATTGCCACCCTGGCACACCCACTAAACCAGGCTGAATTTGCCCCGGACGGGCGCTCGGTGGTTGCCGGTTATACCGTGCTGCAACCACGCGTGGCCATCAAGCCGACCAGCGCCAACCGTTCCCCCTTTTCGCAAATTTTTGCCATGAATACCGGTTTTGACCTGTACTCCTTCGCCGTTTCGGATGTGTATCAGGATTTGTTTGGCGAAGGCAGTTACGTTGGCAAAGGGATTTATGATGTCGCCGCGTTTGAGCGCAGCCTGGCGGGACAGGTACGCCAGAATACCCTGCTCAGCCACGATCTGTTTGAAGGAATTTATGGACGCGCGGCGCTGGTCACGGACATCCTACTGTACGAGGAATATCCGTCGCGTTACCTGGTCTACGCCCATCGCCTGCGCCGCTGGATCCGCGGCGACTGGCAGTTGCTACCCTGGCTGTTCCCCACCGTCCGCACCGAAAGCGGGATGGCGCCCAACCGCCTTTCGATTATCAACCGCTGGAAAATTTTCGATAACCTGCGGCGCAGCCTGATGCCGGCAAATTTAGTGACATTGCTCGCCGCAGGCTGGCTATTCCTGCCAGGTTCACCCCTGGTCTGGACTCTGCTGGTGCTGCTGCCTTCCGTCTTCCCCATCGCGGTGCAAGCTGTGCAGGGTGGCAAGCACAACCTCGAACGGTTAACGCTCAAACAATTTTTCGAATCCAATCCGGCTTCCGCTCATACGCTGGGCGCTTATCCATTCTCTTTCTGCCCTATGAAGCCTTACTCGCCTTGAGCGCCATCGGTGTAACGATTGCCCGCATGTTCATCTTTCACAAACACATGTTGCAATGGACAACCGCAGCGAGGGCTGCGCGTTCTCTTAGATTGAACTCGCGTTACGGAACCTGGGCCGAAATGGGGTTTTCTTCTTTCTTAAGCATTTTGCTGGGCATCACGATCGCCATTTTCAACCCAACTGCGCTATGGGTGGCGCTGCCCATATTGGTGGCCTGGCTGATTGCTCCGCAAATCGCTTACCAGATCAGCCAACCGGTGACACATATCCCCACGCCGCTCACGGAGACTCAACGCAGACAAGTTCTGCGCCTGGCGCGCCGCACCTGGGCATTTTTTGAGCAGTTTGCCGGACCCAATGACCACTGGCTGCCTCCAGATCATTTTCAAGAATCACCGCGTGGCAGTGTGGCGCATTACACCACGCCAACCAACATCGGTCTGTTCCTGGTGTCCACCTTGTCGGCGTATGATTTGGGCTATATCGGCTTGCTTGAACTGGCAGTCCGCCTGCGCTCGACCTTTGAGAGCATGGATAAGATGGAACATTACCGGGGACATCTGATGAACTGGTACGACTCGCAGACCCTGGCTGCGCTCCCGCCCCGCTACGTTTCCACGGTGGATAGCGGCAACCTGGCGGCTTGCCTGATCACGCTTAAACAGGGCTGTCTCGCCCTGAAAGATGCGCCGCTTTTGGATGACAAGCAGTGGCAGGGTCTGCTCGTCCTTCTGGATATTCTGGCAGAAGTGCTGCAAGCGCTGGAAAAAAACAACCCGCACGCCTCCATTGAATCTTTTGAAGTCGAATTGACCAGCATTTACGAGCGCGTCAGCGCCGTCCAGAACCAGCCGTCAGACTGGAAAATGACTCTCGACTGGCTCTCAGGCGAAGGCTGGGAAAGAGTCTCGCATCGATTGATGGAATTGCTCGAGAGTCATCCCCATCTCCAGCGCGAATCCCTGACCGAACTCCAACTCTATCTGGATTTGATGTACCAGCACCTGCAAGACATGCAGCGCAGCCTGGATTTGTTCGCGCCCTGGCTCAAGCGCCTGGATGCGCCAACCGAGTTAATCATGCAAACGCCCGCCTGGCAGGATTTTCGCAACACGCTGCTTGCTGAACGGCCGACACTGGGGCAGGCAACTGAGGCGTATGAGCGCATCAAAATCAGCTTTGGAACATTTCAAGGCCCAACTCCTGGATGATGAAGTCCCGGATCCGGCCTGGAATGAAACTGCGCGTGACTGGTGTCAAAACCTGGAGGATGATTTATCGTCAGCCCACATGACGATAACGCCCCTGCTGATTGGTTTTCAAGACCTGGCAGAACAGGCGGACGCTGCAATCTCTGCAATGGATTTTCGCTTTTTGTTCAATGAGCACCGCCAGTTGTTCCACATCGGCTACACCCCCAGCGCCGAACGGCTCGACCCGAGTTACTACGATTTGCTGGCCTCTGAATCCCGCATTGCCAGCCTGATTGCGATTGCCAAAGGGGATGTGCCGCAAAGTCACTGGCAGCATCTTGGGGCGGCCGGTGACGGAAGTCAACGGCAAGCAGGTATTGCTCTCGTGGAGCGGCACCATGTTCGAATATCTCATGCCGACCCTGTTTGCCAAAAACTACGCCGGGACATTCCTCTCGGATAGCTGCTACGCCGCGCTCGATGCACAGATGAGTTACGGGCAGGAGCAGCAAGTGCCCTGGGGCATCTCGGAATCGGGCTACTATGCTTTCGATCTCGACCAGCACTACCAGTACCGCGCTTTTGGTGTACCTGCCCTGGGCTACAAACGCGACTTGCCCGATGATCTGGTCATTACGCCCTATGCCTCTTTGCTTGGGCTTTCGCTGCAACCGCAGGCAGTGCTGGAAAATATGGCACGCCTGGAGCAATTGAACATGCTCGGGCGTTTTGGTTTTTACGAGGCGCTCGATTACACCAAAACGCGCTTGCCAGATGGACAGGCCCATGCCACCGTGCAATCCTACATGGCGCACCACCAGGGCATGATCCTGCTGGCGGCTTGTAACTTCCTGTTGGATGATGTCATGGTGGAGCGTTTCCACGCCGATGAGCACATCCAGAGCGTGGAACTTTTGCTCCAGGAAAAGATTCCGCAAAACCCGCCCCTTGAATTTCCCCACACCGATGAACCGGCGGATTTGGACGAGGTTGTGCGCTGGGTCAACAGTGCGCCCTGGCGCGTGCCGGTCGATAGTCCCTTCCCGCAGGTGCATGTGCTTTCGCAGGGTGATACCAGCGTGCTGATCACCAACGCGGGCGGCGGATTCAGCCAATGGCGCGAGTTTGCGCTGACGCGCTGGCATGCCGACAGCACGCTTGACCAGTGGGGCACGTGGATTTATGTGCAGGACCGCGAGAGCGGTGCGCTCTGGTCAGCCACCTGCCAGCCTATTGTATGCAAACCGGAGTATTTGGAGACACGAGATTCCAGTACGGGATCAGGAAGTTTGGTTTTACCCGCACAAGGTCGAGTTCCAGCGTTCTGACAATGGCATTACCCTGCGCACCGGGATCACCGTCAGCGTGGATGGCGTTGAAATCCGGCGGGTGAACATCCTGAATAACAGCGACCGCACTCGACAGCTAAAACTGACCAGTTACGGCGAAGTAGTCCTGGCGGCGCAGGCTGCCGACCGGCGTCATCCGGCCTTCAACAAACTTTTTATCGAGAGCGAATATCTTCCCAGAGAGAATGCACTCCTGTTCCAGCGCCGCCCGCGCTCTGCGGACGAAAAGCCGGTCGTGCTGATCCATGCCATGATTATCGAATCCGGGCGCAAAGTCACTGGCGACCACGAGACTGACCGCGCCAAATTCCTGGGCAGGTCGCAGACGATGCACACCCCGCTGGCATTACAAGACGCCAATCGCCACCTTTCTGGAACCGTAGGCGGCACACTCGACCCGATCCTGTCACTGGCGCAGGAAATTGACCTGAAGCCCCGCGCCAAAACCCGCGTCACATTTCTGACCCTGGCGGCTGCCTCCCGTGCTGAAGCATTGGAAAAGTTGTCTCATTACCAGTCCGGGCAAGCCATCTATCATGCCTTCAACAATGCCCGCGCCCACAGCGAAAGAGAACTGCTCGAACAGGGGTTGGACGCGCCCGCTGTCGAAAATATCCAGCGCCTTTTATCGGCCCTGCTCTACCCGGCAGGCGCATTGCGCGCTGCGCCGCATATCCTGGCCCAAAACGAGAAGGGACAGTCCGGCCTGTGGGCCTTCGGCATCTCTGGCGATCACCCTATTTTGCTGGTGCGTGTCTACGACGGCGAGTCGCCTCTGCTGGTTGAAGCCCTGCAAGCCTTCAACTACTGGCGCAGCCACCATATCACGATCAACCTGGTCATCCTGAACGAAGCAGGATACCGGTTACGCCCTCGACCTGCACAACGCCATCCAGCGCCAGATCAAGCGCATGGGTGCGGAGGCTTCCCTGAACCAGCGCGACGGTATTTTCGTGCTGCGTACAGACCAGCTTCAACCTGCCGACAAGATTCTGCTCGAAACCGTGGCGGGCGTTATTTTGGATGAAAAAAGCGGGACCCTGGCTGAACACGCCCTCCGTTTAACCGCCCCATCCACCCGCCTGCCAGAGTTCACCCCTTCACTCTCCCCGGCGCTTGATCCCGAACCGACGGAACCGCTCCAACTTCCGAGCAATTTGCTCATGGACAACGGCCTGGGTGGATTCAGCCGCGATGGTCGGGAATATGTCATCCATCTGCAGCCGGGTCAGCACACACCGCACCCGTGGGTCAACGTCATCGCCAACCCGCAGTTTGGTTTTCTGGTCTCCGAAGCGGGCTCCGGCCCCACCTGGGCAGACAACAGCGGCGAGAACCGCCTGACCCCCTGGCGCAACGATCCGGTCACCGATATGCCGGGCGAAGCGCTCTACCTGCGCGACGAGGAAACCGGGCTGGTCTGGTCGCCTACGCCCATGCCAGCCGGGGCGGATACGGCGCATGTCATCCGTCACGGGGCGGGCTATTCGATCTTCGAGAGCCAGAGTCATGGCTTGAACCAGAACCTGCGCCTGTTTGCCGCGCCGGATGCGCCAGTCAAAATTGCGCACCTGCGCCTGCAAAACCTGTGGAAGCGTCCGCGCCGCGTCACCGTCACCTACTACGCCGAATGGGTGCTCGGCACCACGCGTGACACGCATCAAGCCCATATCATGCCGGAGTTCGACGCGGATAAACATGCCCTGCTCGCCAGCAATCGCTACAACAGTGAGTTCGGCGAACGGGTGGCCTTTCTGGCTGCCAACAAAAAACCGCATGGCGTGACGGCCGACCGCACCGAGTTTTTGGGGCGCATGGGCAGCCTGCGCGCCCCGGCGGCGCTTGGCCGCATTGGATTGGAAAGCGAAGTCAATGCCGGGCTGGATCCGTGCGCCGTCATCCAACTGCACGTTGACCTGCCGCCCGGCGCAAGCGAGGAAGTCTTTTTCCTGATCGGCGAAGGGGCGAATCGGGCTGAAAGTCTGGCGCTGATTGGGCAGATGCAGGCTGAGGGGCAGGTTGAAGCGATCTGGCAATCCGTCCAGCAGCAGTGGGATGATATCCTGGGCAACATCACGGTTGAAACGCCCGACCCCGGCATGGATTTGATGCTCAACCGCTGGCTGCTCTACCAGACGCTTTCCTGCCGCCTGTGGGGGCGCACTGCGCTGTATCAATCCAGCGGGGCATTTGGGTTCCGCGACCAACTCCAGGATGTGATGGCGCTGCTGCATACCCGCCCAGACCTCGTGCGCGCCCAGATTTTGGAAGCGGCGCGGCATCAATTCGAGGCGGGCGATGTGCTCCACTGGTGGAATCCGCCTGCGGGTCGCGGGGTGCGCACGCGCTTTTCGGACGATCTGCTCTGGCTGCCGTATGTCACCGCCGAGTACGTTACCGCCACCGGCGATGAATCCATTTTGAGCGAGAGTATCCCCTTCCTGAAAGGCGAACTGCTCAAGCCCGAAGAAGACGAGCGTTACAGTCAATACGAAGCGACGACTGAGACTTACACGCTCTATGAACATTGCCGCCGGGCGCTGGAAAAAGGTGCGACAGCCGGGGCACATGGCCTGCCGCTGATGGGCGCGGGCGACTGGAACGATGGCATGAACCGGGTGGGCGTGAATGGGCGCGGCGAGAGCATCTGGCTGGGCTGGTTCCTGCATGCCACGCTCAAACGTTTTGCGCCGCTGGCTGTGCTGATGGAGGATGACCCCGCACCGTACCTGCAACAGGCTGAACAATTATCCCAGGCGCTCGAAGCCCACGCCTGGGATGGCGACTGGTACCTGCGCGCCTTCTATGACGATGGCTCGCGGCTGGGATCGCACGAAAATAACGAATGCCAGATCGATTCGATTGCCCAATCCTGGGCGGTTTTATCGGGCGCGGCAGACCCGGCGCGGGCGGCGCAGGCGATGGAATCCGTCAACCGGCTGCTGGTCAAGCCGGACGAGCAGATGATTTTGCTCTTTACCCCGCCCTTCGACAAATCGGAGCGCGACCCCGGTTACATCAAAGGCTATTTGCCGGGTGTGCGCGAAAACGGCGGGCAGTACACCCATGCCGCCATCTGGACTGCCTGGGCCTTTGCCGAACTCGGGCAGGGTGAGCGGCCATGGAGTTGTTCCAGATGTTGAACCCCATCAGCCATGCCGATACGCCCGAGAAGGCGGCGCGCTACAAAGTGGAGCCGTACGTCATCGCCGCAGACATCTACAGCCAAACCTCGCACATCGGCATGGGCGGCTGGACCTGGTACACCGGCTCATCCGGCTGGATGTATCGCCTGGGTATCGAAGCCATCCTGGGCATCTCGCGTGTGGGTAATGCGCTCAAGATCGATCCCTGCATTCCCGAGGATTGGCCGGGATTCAAAGTGGATTACCGTTTTGGAAGCACACATTACAAGATCAGCGTGGAGAACCCGCAAAAGGTCAATCGCGGCATCCGGCAGATTATGCTGGATGGAAATTCGCTGACCGGCAACTTGATCCCGCTGGTGGATGATGGTCAGCCGCACGAGGTGCGGGTTGTGATGGGATAAATTATTTTCGCTTAGACGATATTTTGGATCGTGGTCTTTAATTCCGATTCTACTGTCGGATACTTTCTGCCATACAATCTGTTCTTTTGCCAAGACGGTATCGATTTGAGTTGTGATGCGTTGGTAGGTTTCTTCAGAAATGACATCGTTTGTCAGCAATTGGAGGGATGTGTTACGCTGCACCCGAAGAATTTCACGCCAGGTATGATCAAGTTCTTCTAAGGCCAGTTCGGGATGATCTTCCAGCCAACCAACAGATTGGGCAGAAAGCCCCTTAGAACGCTCTTCAAGTACTTTCGAGATAACTTCCCAGGATTTGCGACTGATCAAACCCTGTTGATACATTTCCCTGGCCCGGTCAAGGCTTGCACGGGAGGAAACAGCCTGCGCCCGGCGCAATTCAAACTCGGTGCGGTCTTCCATATTTTTCACCACGCCGAGTTTCCGCAAAACAGAGACTCATGCTAAAGCCCTGAATAAGGATGGTGAAAAGCACAACACCAAAGGTCATTGCCTGGATCTGACTGCGCTCAGCGCCCAGGGAAAGCGGCAAGCTGAGAGCCAGCGCCAACGAAATAGCGCCTCGTAATCCACCCCAAACCATGATGTGTTGCCAGGCTCTGGGGATTGTTCGCAGAAAAAAGGAAGATATATAAATGACCATTGCCCTGACAACCAGTACGGTTCCGATGGCGAGAAGGATTGGTTGCCAATTTTCCAAAAGAACCAGAACGTCCACTTCGAGGCCGATCAGCAGGAAGATAAACGAGTTCGCAAGAAAGGAAACAAATTCCCAAAAACTGGTTACGGCAATGCGAGTAGTAGATGACATGTGTTTATGACCATAATTCCCCACGATAAGGCCAGCCGTCACAACCGCTAGCACGCCACTGACATGTAAGCTTTCTCCAGCCATGAATGCGCCATAGGCCGAAATAAAAGTGATTGTGGATTCCACAAGATGTTCATTGATGCGTGCAAGTACGCTGTTACTGAGCAGCCCAACAATCATCCCAACCAGAAGCCCGCCCCCAGCAATACGAAAGAAATTTACAATGCCAGTCAGAAGATTGAAGTCGCCAGTTTTAGCAACCGCTAACGCAACACCAAAAACCACGATGGCCGTACCGTCATTGAACAGGCTTTCCCCTTCCAAAAGTACTCGCAAGCGCTTGGGAACGCCCAGTGACTTGAATAAGGCCACCACAGCGACGGGATCAGTGGCGGCCATCAAAGCACCGAAGATAATCGCTGCTGGGACAGATATGCCTATCGTTTTGGCCACACCCCAGCCTACCAGTAGTGTCGTAATGACCACACCGGGAATAGCCCAGGTGATAATAGGGACGATGTTTTTTCGTAAATCCTCAAGTTGCAAATGGTATGCTGCTTCATAGAGCAGGGGCGGCACCAATACGAACAAGATTATTTCCGGGGTGATGTGAAAATCTGATAAATTCAAAAATGTCATTCCTACGCCAATCAGCACAAGACCGATAGTGTATGGCAGACGCAGACGGCGCGCAACAACGGCAACGGCCGTAGCAATAATCAAGACCAGAATTACCTAATTCCTGCAGGTTAAGTAAAATTTCGGTATTCATTCATTCTCCTTTCCTGTTATCTATTAGACATTATTGGTAATAATCTGTGAGCAGCGTCCCGAAGGTTTACTCCGAGCAGTTTGAAGGCTTGGCGACAACCTTCGGGACGTTTTTCGCTATTGCCGATAAGGTCTATTATTTATACTCGCAAATCTGGGTACTTACCACGGAGATTCCCATAGAGTCGGCGCGGTGATATCCGTCAAGTGATAGGAGTTGCTCGGAGCATGGAAAACGGGTTGTGAAGGATTGAATCGAACGTGTTTTGCAGTACAATAAAATTAGCACCGGAACTTAATTTCCAATCCGGCTGGTCGGCACAAGAGTGTATTATGCAAAAGAGTCAAATAAATCCGAAAGAAAAAGAATGGCAGTACCGAAGCATCTTCGATGCGGCCACCGACGGTTTGATCATCAACGACCTGGAAACCGGCCTGGTGGTTGAAGCCAACCCGGCGGCATGTCTGATGCACGGTTACGCACGTGAAGAATTCATTGGGCTGCAACTGACATCATTCATACACCTTGAAAGCCAACACGCATTCAGCGAGTACATCCGGGCGTTTCAAGCGGATGGCGAGTTCGATACCAGAATCCTCCATGTGCGCAAGGACGGCTCAACGTTTTATGCCGAATGGCGTGGGACAGCATTCACCTATCAAGGCCGATCATGCCTGCTGGGTATTGTCCGGGATGTCAGCGAACGAATTCAGGCTGAACAAAACCTCCAGCGGCGGATCGATATCCGTGCTCATGAGCAGGATACGCTGTTGTCCATTTCCCATACCCTGGCATCTACACTGGAACTCCAGCCAGATTTGATCCTCGACCAATTGCGAGAGATCATCGAGTACACACATGGCGGATTATTCGCATTGGAAGACTCTACGCTGGTCACCCTGGCGATGCGAGGGACGCCGCAATTGGAACAATCCTCGCCTTTCCGCATCCATCTGCAAGGCCCGGAAACACTGGCCACATTATTCAATGGACACCGTACCATTCGCATTGCGGATGTGCGGAGTGAAGACCCGCAGGCAATATTTTTGCGTTCGCTCCTGGACGATGGGGCTGCTGCCTTGCTCGAAGGGATGCAATCCTGGATGTGGGTACCGCTGGCGGTGAAAAACCGCATTATTGGCGGTATGGGTGTGGCGCACGAGAAGTTGAATTACTTCACATCTCATCATGCTGACCTGGCTCTCAGTGTAGCCAACCAGGCCGCCATCACGATGGTCAATGCGGAACTGTATGAGCAGGCACAGGAACTGGCGGTATTGGAAGAACGACAGCGCCTGGCGCGCAATCTGCACGATGCCATTAACCAATCCCTCTTCTCCGCAGGTCTGATTGCCGAAGTCTTGCCGCGAGTATGGGACCAAGATCAGGATCTGGCGCGACGCTCCCTGGAGGACTTGCGCAGGCTGACCCGTAGTGCACAGGCAGAGATGCGCGCACTCCTGGCCGAACTGCGACCCTCAACGATAATCGATTCAGACCTGGACGAATTGTTGCACCTGTTGGGAAATGCGCTTTCAGGCCGGATCGATATTCCGGTGACTGTTACCGTTTCAGGAAAGGTTATCCTCCCTGCCGAAGTACAGGTAGCCTTCTATCGCGTGTGCCAGGAAGCGCTCAACAACATCGCCAAACATGCCAAAGCCAGCCGGGTTGAGATCAATCTAAAGCAGGAAGGAGATGTGGTCGAGTTGTGCATTCGTGACGATGGTCAAGGCTTTGACCCTCAACAGACTATCTCCGGTCACTATGGCCTGGGAATGATGCGCGAGCGGGCCGAAGCGGTTGGCGCACAATTATCAGTCACGAGCCAGCCCGGTCACGGCACGGAACTTACATCCGCTGGACGAAACCCTCACCCGAGGAGGCCGTATGACAATCTCCCCTCCCAACCCATTCGCGTTATGATTGTTGACGATCACACAATGGTACGCAAAGGATTAGCGCTCTTCTTGAAAGCCTTCGATGACCTGGAACTGGCGGGCGAAGCCGAAAACGGTGCAGCCGCCATCCAACTATGCGGTGAAATCCAGCCGGATGTGGTCTTGATGGATATGGTCATGCCAGATATGGATGGAGTAGCCGCAACGCGCGCCATCTGCCAGCAGTTTCCACAAATTCAGGTCATTGCGCTGACCAGCTTCAAAGAGGGGGACCTGGTCAAGAACGCGCTGGAAGCCGGAGCGATTGGCTACCTGCTCAAGGATGTCTCTGCAGATGAGCTTGCCCGGGCCATCCGCGCTGCGCATTCCGGCCGCGCCACACTCTCTCCCGAGGCCGCGCAGGCCCTGGTCCAGACTGCCAATCAGCCGCCAGCCCCCGGCCTCGATCTGACGGAGCGCGAGCGTGAAGTGCTGGCCCTGATGGTTGAAGGGCTGAACAATACCCAGATCGCCGGGAAATTGACCGTCAGTCCATCCACTGTAAAATCCCATGTCAGCAATATCCTGTCCAAATTCGGTGTCGCCAGCCGTACAGAAGCCGTAACACTCGCGCTGCGTAACCACATCGTACCCTGACCTTCCGAATCTCCCCCAAGTGGCGGACAATAAATTTCCCCTGACCGGCGGATGTGGCCGGGAAGTGTTCACTATATATTTAAAAGAGCTACTTCGTTTAGCAGGAGAAGCTCGGAAAATCATCGAATGTGACAGTGATTCAAGCTATATGAAGATCGGGTTCCCCCTTGTGGAGTCTAAGAAAACTGTTTCGAGCTTATCAGAGTTCTTTGAAGTTTTGGATCCAGACACTCTGCTACTTTTTATTATCTTAAGGAGATCTACGATGAACTTGCTCAAAGTATCTTCTACATCCCGGACATCAGCGGTTGCTGGCGCCATTGCAGGTGTAGTTCGCGAAAATCAGCGGGCAGAGGTACAAGCAATCGGTGCGGGAGCGGTCAATCAGGCCGTGAAGGCGCTTATCCTGGCAACCGGTTACCTCCGTCTCGATGGAATCGAGGTATGTTTTGTGCCTGAATTCGCTGATGTGACGATTGAAGATAAGGTGAGAACTGCTATCAAATTAACCGTCGAACCGACGCAGGCGCCTATCATTTCTGAAGATATCTAGTCTTACCAGATCAGGTTGAGACTGGGAAGGTAGGCGTGGAAAAAGGCATGACGCGAGTCACGGCGACTGCTGAGAATATGACAAATATCCAATACACGATGAGGCCGGACACAAACAGGAAAGCGGATCTAGAAAATGTGCAAGATATAAAAACTTCAGAGCTGCGCTACCGCCGCCTGTTTGAAGCAGCCCAGGATGGGATTTTATTGCTGGATGCCGAGACGGGCATGATCACAGATGTCAACCCTTTCCTGATCGATATGTTGGGATACACGCGCGATGAGTTTGTAGAAAAAAGGCTCTGGGAAGTCGGCGCGTTCAAGGATATTGAAGCCAGCCAGGAGGCCTTTGAAGCCTTGCAGAAGAATGAATACATTCGCTACGAAGATCTGCCGCTCAGAGCGAAAGACGGGCGGCTGATCCAGGTGGAATTCGTCAGCAACGTCTATCTGGTGGGCGGCGAAAAGGTCATCCAATGCAATATCCGCGACATCACAGAGCGTAAACAAGCTCAGGATGCCCTGCTCAAAAGCCAGGCGCTCCTGCGCGAGCTGTCTGTTCGGGATCACCTGACCGGTTTATTCAACCGGCGTTATATGGAAGAGACCCTGGAACGCGAACTGCTGCGAGCCTCACGTAAAGAACTTTCACTGGGCATCCTTATGATGGATGTGGATGATTTCAAGCATTTCAACGATAACTTCGGCCATGCCGCGGGTGACGCAGTCTTGCGTGAATTGGGGAACCTATTGCTCGGACATTTCCGCGGAGAAGATATTGCCTGCCGTTATGGCGGCGATGAATTCATCATTGTCCTGCTCGATGCCTCGCGGGAAATGACACGCGAGCGCGCCGAACGTTTATGCGAGCATGCCCGGCACCTCAATATCCAATTCAAGGGCAGACCTTTGAGATGATCACACTTTCCGTTGGCGTTGCGGTCTTTCCTGAGAATGGCTCTACCAGCGCGGAAATCTTGAAAGCTGCTGACACTGCGCTTTATCGCGCCAAACATGAAGGGCGCGGACGGGTGGTTGTGGCAAACCAGTCATTTTGTTGCCTGGGCCTTCTGCGTTTGAATTCCGGAATGCTAATTTATCCTGATTTGGAAAAGGAGTACAAGCATGTACGATTACCAACCCTGGGAGTTCACTTGTAAAACATGCGGTGGTCAAAGGTTGACCGTCTCCAGAGTTTGGCTCACCCTGGCCGGACCTGAACTTGAACGTTGGCAGGAATCGGGACCACTAAAAGCGAATCATCTCTGGAGTTTAAATTCAGGGAAAAGATAGAGAAGGAAATAGATCCAAATAAAGAAGATGAAGTTAGGCGCTGGGATTTCAGTGAGTGTACAAAAGATAGCTCTTCTTCCAAACCGGAAGAGAACAAAATATTCGAACAGAGAACGTTACCCGGTTGGGGACAAGTTTTATGTGAATTGTGCAGGCTGCGATCGCGAGATCGAATTTGGCTGGTCACAACCCAATCGTGGCGGGCGCATATATCCCGTTGAATGTTCCGATTTCATTCCCGGGAAAAGTCTGGCCGGATCCTAAATACGTGGATGTATGGAAACAGAGGGGGGACACTAACCGGTAAGACTAAACGAACGCATCTAGCGGTATTCGAGCCTGTGCAGCTTTGGAGGTCCCATGACTGAAGATAATAGAGCAGTTGAAATTCATGGCTGTATCGTATGTGCCAGATTATTCAACGTCCTGACCGTATACACCACGGATGACAAGTTATTGGACTGTGCAGTTACCAGCCCCGGCGGTCACTGTCTGCCGAATAAAGGACGAGTGTTGGTCGCCTGTGATACTCACTCAGTAGAGCAAATTGAGGCTGCTTCCAAAAGATGGTTGTCCAGGAATGACGAAGAGCTGGATGCATGAACCAGAAAGACGAATGAGATCATTGTGTATCGCCGTGGCCAGTTATCGTCTCTCCCCCAAGTGGCAGAGACGATAACTCCCCGGTTGTTGGATGTGACCGGAAAGTGTTCATTGTAATATTAGGATTGCATCCCAAAAAGAGAGTCTCCTGGATACAACACAATAACGTTATTAGAAATACGTTTGGTTTCAGGCAGTTCTAATCAAGTCGGTCTTTACCAGAGTAACAACTATGGATCTCTTAGAAAGCTTCGCCTCAACCCTGCTGCCATCCGATACGGCTGCATCTGCCGTCGCGGACTATTTCGAATGGCAGATACAACACAACGGTGTGGATTTCAACCCCAGCGCTGACGACGATGAAGACTTGCGGACTTACCTGCTTTACCTGCGCACAAACGGTTCGGACCAGGCCGCGCTTGAAGAACAAGTTGCGGCCCTCAAGCGGTTTTACCTGTGGGCACAAACAAAGGGGCTTATTACTAACAACCCCTTTGATGAACATAATTTTGCATTACCCCTTCCTCACAAGCGCACAGATTCAGCCCGCGGCAGCAGACACAACCCGACAACCTGCATGAGCTCGAGGTGGAGAGGCTGCTTGCTCTCAGTCAAATCTCAGAAAAACTCAACAGCTCCGTGGATATCCAGAGCGCTCTCAGACAGCACATTGAGAACAATACTCAAAGTAATGAATTTGCAGACCGGGTGGATATCTATGCTCACTGAATCACACCTTAGAGTTAGAGTTTCTCCAACGGGGATTCACCACCGCACGGCTTTAGGCTGGCTTCTGCATGTAATTTACCTCCCGGTCTCGAAGTCGACGATCGCCGCTTTCTCCGCCAGCCGCCCATTTGCCGCTGTCAGCAACTGCTCATGGAAGGAGGACTCACACGCGCCGACAATATCGTCGAATGTACACGCTTGCGAGATTCCATGATGGCCGCGGGTGATAACAAAGGTTTGCGCTTTCACGCCAGTGTGCCCCTGATCTCACAAGGTAAGCCGCTTGGTCTCATCAATGTCGCCAGCGCAGAATGGCAGTACCTGACCCAAGCGGATTTGCACTTTCTTTCTATTGTCGCCGCAGCAGCTCGTCGTTGCGCTCGAGCGCGCTCATTTATACGAGTTTGCAGAGGCGGGACGCATTCGTCTCGAAAATCGAACTAATGATCGCTCGCGAAGTCCAAGCGAATTCTCATGCCGCGTAAAATGCCTGATATTCCTGGCTATGATCTTGCGGGCGCCTGGCAGCCGGCAGCGCGAAGTTTCCGGAGATTTTTACGATATCTTTCCTCTGGATGAGGGTCGCTGGGGAATGGTGATCGGCGATGTCGCGGATAAGGGCACTGCTGCCGCGCTATATATGGCGATGGTGCACAGTCTTATTCTCTCTGGAGCGCTGCGACATCGCAGTCCCACAACAGTGTTGAAGGAGGTCAACCAGACGATCCTCAACCAGTCATCCGCGATCATATTCGTTACGGTTTTTCTTGCAGTGCTTGACCCAAAGAAGCAAACGCTCCAGTATGCAAATGCCGGGCACAATCCACCACTGGTGAGGCGTGCATCCGGGACAATAGAGCCATTAACCCGAACGGGCGCCGTGCTTGGAGTGTTCGATGAACTACAATTGAGCGAGACGAAAATCTACACTCGGGCCTGGCGACGCAGTTGTGATGTACACCGACGGTGTGACTGAAGCATGGCATCCGCATTCGCGCAACGAAGATTACGGGATCGACCGTCTGACTGCGGCTATTGACGCCGCACCCGCCGAAGGCTGGTGAAATCCTTGCGCACGTTGAAGCTGATCTCAACGCCTTTACCGATGGCGCACCACAGCAGGACGATGTCACCTTTTTGGTACTGACCACTGACTGAATTGTAGTGCTGGCATATGCTCACTCACTCAAAAAACAGCTAACCTGTGTGTGCAATCGACTCGTCTTCGATTCTCTCTGGTGAGCGGCTACCTCGGTAAGGTTCGCCGGGGCTAACGCAAACCGACAGACGAGCGTCAGGCTCTCCCCCAAGTGGCGGAGACAAACACTCCCCGGTCGATGGATGTGGCCGGGGAGCTTTTGTTGTACGATGAGAGTATGACCCGCATATATTTAGCCGATTCCCAACCCGAAGAGCGTTCCGCCCTGCGCCTGTTGCTATGGATCTGAAGATGGAAGTGGTTGGCGAGGCGGCCGATTGGTCTACCACGTTAGCTCAGGCGCCTGTCAATCGCGCAGACATGTTGTTGGTGGATTGGGAATTACTCCCCAACTCACCAACTGCAGCTCTTGAAAAGCTCCGAAAGGCCTGCCCGGCCGCGCTGGTCATCGTCCTCATCAGCCATCTGGACGCCCGTCAGCAAGCCGCGCTCTCCGCCGGGGCGGATGCGTTTATCAGTAAAGGTGAAATGCCTGAGCGCGTGGCTGAACGCTTGCGAGTCGCGGCAGCAAGCGTTCGGCCTTGACCTTGATACCACCACCTGGTTCGTCCGTGTGGCCCGATAGTGGTAGGCGTTACTGAAACTACGACCAGCGAGCATCCTAATACTCCATAAGCCAAAGAGGCAAATATGGATAATTCCTTCCACCCGAAAAGAGTCCAATACGCAGCAACCAAGCGGCCTTTTTAGCCAGCCTGCAGATTTTTGATAGCCTCCTGCCGATTATGCGGCACTCTGTAAGTTGGCTGGCTGGCCTCCTCAAGTTAACGGAAGAAGAGCAGGAAGATGCAGGTATTTATCTTAGTCGTCTGGGAGACGAATAAATATCAGTCAAATATTCAATAGGAGAAAGAAATGATAAACGAGAATCAAGAATATAAGTTCCACACCAACCCCCTGAACGTTGTGGTTGGCATGTTGATCGGTGGCCTGGCTGGCGCTGTGACAATGCTGCTGCTGGCGCCACAATCCGGAAAAGAGACCAGGAACCAAATCCAGCAAAAAAGCATCGAACTGCGCGACCGGACAAGTGAGATAGTGGAAGATACCATGGCTCAGATACGCTCAAGTGTGGACAAGATCTCGCTCGATGGCCGTGAGAAGATCAAAGAACTAAAACAGTACGGTCAGGAACTGGCAGTTGAGCAATTGGACCACGTATCGGAAGCGGCGAAAGCTGGAAAAAAGGCAATCCAAAGTTCCTGACGGCTGCAAAGATGCCCGTATATCAATCCATGAAATAGAAAAGGAGATACAAAACCATGAACCTGAAACTCAGTGCACCAAAAGTTGTAACATTTTGGATCGCCGTGATTCTCGCGGTCCTTGGCTTCCTGGCTTGGCAAGGGATCATTGGCGGACTCTCCGCCTATGCTTCCTGGCTTATGGTGGCCGGGTTTGTTCTGTTAGCCCTCGCAAATCTATTTAAAGATCTGTAGCCTTTTGAACGGGGAGTGAATTACTTTTGTGAGAAAGATCGATTTTTCTTGAAAGTAGTTCGCTCCCCTCGTTTTGATAGTGGTTAAGGCTGCATTTTCTCGCGACCCAGTTGTTAGTCAGTGTTTTTTTGACAACTTTCAATTACCCACACTACCTTCATTAATATTTAACTTTTCGGAAGGATTTAAGAATGTCACAAATCACACATTTAGGCTCTGGGGTCATTTGGATCTGCAAGCATTGCAACATCTGGTGGGGCAGTCAGATTGGCAAACGCCCATCAACCAATTTTCTGATGCAGTTAGATAAGGCAGGTTTGCTGCCTTCCTGGGAAACTTACCGTGGCTGGAAATTGGTGGCTGAACAAGCACCAAATTGTCTGGAATGCGGTAACCGCATTGCAATACCAGCCTTGCAGTCAAATTGAAAGCTCAAAGCTGCTAAGTAGGTGTGCTGTGTCCACCAGCATCAAAACTGCATACCGCAATTCAGAAAAGTTAATCTGCTACCAGACAATTCACTCGAAAACCAGGAGAATCTCACCTTGAATAAAAAACTGTTCGAAAGCAAGTGGAAACAAATCCGAAACCATTCTACAGGGTGGTGGACTTTAATGAGCGAATACGATTTGAAGAAGGTGGACAAGGCCGATGTTAAGCTCGATAAGTATGTCACCATGCTCCAGGTAAAGTACGGCTATACCCGCAAACAGGCAAAAACGGAGATCGATAAGCGCGTGGCAGAGTTCGAAGCGTAATTAGAGAGTAGCATCACGCCTGCATGATTTGGCAGGCTGTGGCTATCAGGAGATTGTAATATGGATAATGCTGTTCACACCAACGATACAGATGAACCAAGTTTGGCAGGCATTTTTAATAAAGGTGTGTTATTTGGTGCACTGGTCGGATTCGGAACCATGATGTTATTCGCACCGAAATCAGGAAAAAAGACCCGCACCCAGATCGGGCTAAAAAGCATAGAACTGCATGACCGGGCTACTGACACTTATGATGACCTGGTAACACTGTCTCATTTTGACAATCGCAAAATCCTGACTGGAACCCAGGAATTAACTGAAAAAAAACATACAGGTAAACCGCTTGAGAACCTGCCAAACCAAGCACCATCTACACCCAAAACAGAAATGCAGAAAATGAGTGAAGAACTCCTCTACAACGATAGCTTAGGTGGATAAAAAATAAATCATGCAAATAATCCCCGTTTCTTTTTTTCATCGGAGATAGCCAATGATAAAAGATTTTGCTGAAGTAAATTGGAAAAATTTTCGCAAATGGCGGAAAAAGCGTAAAGATAATCAAATCACCAAGGCTAATAGCAAGCGTGAGCAGTCCATCGGGATCCTTCGAAAGCGTTATGGGTACACCGAAGAGAAAGCCGCATCCGAATTAGACGAGCATTACCCAAAAGCCAGACTTTGCTAAAGCTTTATTAGTAGTAGAAAGTTAGAACCATTATGACCATAACTGTTGATTCTGAACCGCCAAAGACCGTATCTGAACTCACACATGTCCAGCGCTGGGAGGATGATGGTGGAGCAATGTCCGAAGGAGATCATTCCATCTCCCATGTAGCGGAGACAAACACTTCCCAGTCGATGAGTGTGTAGAAAAGAATGATCTATTGTATGTTGAGTTAAACAACACTCGCTTGAAAGGAGATAAACAAATGAACCCATTTATATCTTTCATGGCTTCGACTACAGGTCGTATTGTGCGCATCGTAGCTGGCTTTGCGTTACTTCTTTGGGGCCGGTTTGGACTCAGCGGTATGACTGCCCTGATAGTGGCGCTCATCGGAGTAGTGCCCCTTTTCGCTGGCACACTTGACTTCTGCGTGCTCGCGCCACTCTTCGGCGCTCCGCTGAGTGGTTCCAAAATCCGCGCAGGCAGCTAACCTGATCGTTGACAACCTAAAAATTATTCTTCCAACAATGCAGTAAAGACATTTAATTTTGTAAGAAGGAAAACCTTAATGAATAAAAAAGTTGGATTGTGGATTGACCACAACAAGGCTGTTATCGTAAGTATCACAAACAATGGTGAAGAAAGAAGAATAATCACTTCAGACATGGAACATTATGTTCGCCATTCCAGCAATGTACCTGGAGATGGCTCTGCAGAGGATGTACGAGACCGACGGTTCTGGAATCACCTTGGTGAATATTACGATAAAGTAATCGCGCACATTGGTGACGCGAAAGCAATTCAAATTTTTGGACCAGGAGAAGCCAAGCACGAACTTCAAAAACGCCTTGAGAGCGAAGGGATGTTAGACAATATTGTCAGTGTTGATGAGGCTGAAAGATTTAACAGACCGTCAGGTTGCAGTGAGAGTTCGAGAGCGTTTTCCTGCTCGATCACACTTCGATATTTTCTAAAAAAGCGTCTCCCCCAAGTGGCGGAGATAAACACTCCCCGGTCGATGGATGTGGCCGGGGAGCGGTTGTTATAGAATGAATATAGAACAAATACCCAAAAAGGAGAATTCTCATGTTGTGGACTATTATCGTAATTCTGGTCATCCTGTGGCTGCTCGGCTTTTTCGGTGGAAACATAATTCCAAACTTCCCGCGCACCGGCAATTGGATTTACACCCTGATCGTTATCGCCGTGATACTCGTCGTTTTGAACCTGTTAGGGATCATATAGAGCCGATTTTTGAAGGGAAATCCTTATGAAAAAATGTAATGAGATCATGACGAAAAACCCGGTTTGCTGTCTGCCAAATGACATGACGGCTAAAGTAGCAAAATTGATGAAACGCAAGAACGTCGGTTCGATACCTGTCATTGAGAATGAGAAAAACAGAAAACTGGTTGGTATTGTTACCGATCGGGATCTGACTTTGAAGATCATAGCCAAAGGGCTCGACGCCAAATCCACGAAAGTGGAGGGGGTGATGACGCACAAGGTAGTGACCTGCCGCGCTGAAGATGATTTGCAGAAAGCGTTGGATGCAATGTCCGAATATCAATTGCGCCGCATTCCTGTTGTGGATAAAGACAACAAGATCCTGGGAATTATTGCCCAGGCAGACGTGGCAACGCGAGTCGATAAGCCTAAAAAAACCGCTGCAATGGTTAGGAAATTTCGCATTCCAATGCGAAATAAGAGAGCCTCGATGTGCCTAGGTCTGCGCTTTGTCGTTATTTGGGCAATGGTATTGCCGTTGCTTACTCTGGCTGCATGTGATGGAATCACCAGTGACTCCATCTACATCAGGGGATGGAATGCTGTTGCCAATGTCGGAGCAAACGAGTGCGATCTGTGAGGCATGTGATCGGGCGACCCTGGCAGTTGCACTGACCCAAGAGCAAGAATAACGTCGATAATCAGGCGGCAGCCACCGCCGAAATTGTGCGCGCCAACGCACAGGCAACCTTGAATTCAGCCAATGCAACCTTGAGCGCGGCTCAAACCCAGGATCAAAGTAATGCCAATGCCATCGCCGCACAGATAGCGGCTACCGCTGAAATGGAGCGCGCCAATGCGCAGGCGACCCTGAATTCGGCTGGGGCAACGCAGAGCGCCGCGTTAACCCAGGATACGATCCAGCAAACTCAAATGGCAAACCTGGTGACAGCCAGTGCACAAGCCCTGGCAATTCAACAAATTAATGATAGGCTCGCTGCCAGCACCCAGACGGCGGTTGCCAACGGTATCGCTACTCAAACTCAGGCTGCTGTTGCAACATCACAATGGTATAGCGACCAGGAACGCCAGCGCCAAGAACAGAGGCAAGGGCCAATTGCTTTCCTATGGATGTGGTGTTTTCCAATCTTCGTTTTACTGTTCGCAGGTTTGGTTCTTTGGGGATTCTGGCGTTGGCTAAAGAATCGGCAAGCTAACCAATTGATTCTTGAAAATCCCGTTGAAAGATTGCCAGCGCCAACGATTGAAGTCTTACCTCACCAACATGATGATGCGTTGCCGCAACTTGAAAGTGATGTCATCGATACAAGTTTCCAGCCTGTGAAACCTGACGACCAGATGCGCCGGTGGCTTGATGAAGTCAAACGCAAGCTGCTAAAAAGCGACAAAGAAGACGAAGAGAATGAAACAGACAATTGAACCCCATCATTTTGAACAAGAAGCCCGGCGGATCAGAACCCAGGTGTCGACCATCCTGACAAAATGGGGATTGTTGCCACGCTTTAAACGTTGGCGGTTAACACAAGATCCAGACACCGGGATGATCGTACTGTTTGGCATACTCAATAGCAGATATATTGCCACGCATACTTCTATCCCCTTCAGTAATTACTTTGATCCGCGCTTATTAGATGATCTTGCAAAGAACATACAACTGCAGGTCGTGTCTTGCAACAGCGAGGGCGGTCTCCGTTATGCATTTATCCTGGCCCGCGGCTCGCTTGGTAAGATACCCACGCACATAGACTTCCCCTTCGTTGACAATGACAAGCTGATGGTCAGGGTGGTTTACAGCGATAACCTGCAATCCGTTCCAGCACCGCCTGTGGACATTGATACTGCAAAGGTTGACGATCAAACGCTAGTGCGCCAGGGCGTGGGAGCTTTCTTGAAGGTCTTTGATGATATCCAACTCAGGGACGATGCCGCCCAACTCTCTGCTCAAAAATTGCCCGATATCGTGATTATAGACAAAGATGAATTCAACAAACGGGTAGCGGAGCATGAAGCCCTTCGGCTTAGGCGTAAACATATCAGACAGTTATTCGATGAAACGGATGGGTAGCTTAGAGTGCTACGGCGCAAGACAAAGGTGTCCCATTCAACAGATGCGGTATTAATCCCTCGGCTGGATCGAAATGAAAAGCCAGAAAAGAAAAGTAAGTATCTAAATGATCGATTAATGGAGGATCACATGCACAAGGATGCTTTCGTAGACAAACAGAAACAAATGCAAGGCGAGGCTTTGGTATCGTTTAAGACCATCCACGTAAAACAAAACCAGTATTCTGGGAAGGAGATGCTCAAACAACTGGGTATCCAACCAGGTCCCCCGGTAATTGTCTTTATGGGAGGGGCTGCAAAAATGAATACGAAAGATGCAACAAAGCTCGAGCGAGCTATCCATGATGGCGTGGCTCGTGCTGCTGTAGAGTTGGAGACTATTGTTGTTGATGGCGGCACCGATTCTGGCACAATGGGCTTGTTAAATGCAGCACTTAGGAAACGTAATTATCAAGGTATCTACATTGGGATTGCACCGGGTTCGTTGACACACCTGCCCAATCAACCTAATGGCCGCCTCGAACCTCTTGGAGATGCGCATACGCACTTTGTTCTGGTCGAAGGTGAAAATTGGGGAGATGAACTCGAACCGATGTACGCTTTGGTCAATGCCCTGGCGGAAGAAGCCCCATCAATCGGTATTCTGGTGAATGGTGGGGAGGGTACTGAAAATGAAGTGGAAGAAAATGTCAGCGATGATCGAAAAGTTATGATTTTAGATGGAAGCGGTCGTCTGGCTGATAAGATATCTCTTCAATTACGATACCCAGGAACCATCGGGGGTGACAATATTGAAAAAATGTCAAGGGATGGCAATTTTACAGTATTTGATATTGATCTAGACCCAGATAAGCTAGCAAAAAAGATCAAAGATTATCTGAATTCGTAATAAGGAGCACACCCGTTTCATAGTTACATTGTCATGACCAGGAAGGGCACAGCCCTATCTTTGCCGGGAGGTTTGCCGGTCGATGGATGTAGCTGGGGAGTGTTTTATATATGATTAGTTTACAAACACGAATTGCTGTAATTAGCAGGCTCGTATAAATCGACCGACACCAAATGTTTTTGGCGATCACAAAGGCAAAATTGAAAACATTCAAACTTCTATCGATATACTTTTCGCTTGTAGCCGTTCTTTCGGCCTGCAACCTGCCGGGCATGTCTAGTTTGCCAAACCAAACAACCGATCAAGACCCAGCTGGCTCCGTTGCCACTATGACCTTGAAGGTCAATCCCATCCAGACCCGAATGGCTATCATCACCCCAACATATACTGTGCCGGTAGTGATAGCATCGCCAATGTCCACGCCTTTCCCACCTAACACCCCAGTCTGGTCAGTCTATAAATACACTTGCGAACTTGTTGATGGCGGCGGCAACATGACGATGAACCTTACCTGGACCGATCGCTCCAATAGCGAAGAAGGTTATACAGTCTATCGGGATGAGAAGGCAATCGCAACCCTGGCACCAAATTCCACACATTTTGTTGATGGTGCTTTTGTCGCCGAGGGAAAGACACTAAGTTATTCAGTCGAAGCCTTTAACAAGGACTGGCGTGTAAGCTCCAGCACGATTACCTATGGTTGCCAGTGATGGAAAACATTGACAGATGCCCGATTAGAAACAATTGAAGAAATACCCAACCCTGATCAATCTTGCGATGCCTGGTTACAAACCGTTACCTCCCCCAAGTGGCGGAGACGAACACTCCCCGGTCGATGGATGTAGCCGGGGATGATTTATTGTATGATGAAATCATGGACGCATGTTGCATGCTCGAAACCGCTTCAAGTGTATAGGTATCTGCTGGATGTCAGATAAGGAATTGTAATAGTTAGTTATAGGAGAAAAGTGACGAAAAAAACAGTTGCGCAATTATATGGCCGGGGTGAAAAACATTGAAACTGAATTTGCTCTTTATCGCTATGTATCTTCTTACTATATTGGCCTATCCGTTTGTATTTTTGCACAGCAAACTGCGCCGGCCTCCAAAATTAAAAGAAAATACTGCTCTGGCGACCTTATTGGTTATTGATCTAGTCACAGTAGGTAAACAGCCTATCGAAAAATTGTAAACATGCGAAAGAAGGTAAACATGCGTACTCTCACGATTGATTTCCTAGACCGACAAACACTATGCGTTTTCCCTGAAGAGCGTTCGGATCTAGAACAAGCTGTCTCCGAATTGCAACTAGATGGCAAACATCCTGTTATCGTGTTGATTGGCGGTGGGATTGATGAGAAACAAGCGAATGCTACTCAACGAGCTATCCAAACTATTGCCAAGATTGCAGAGGATGTTAAGGCTGTAGTTATCTGTGGGGGAACAGACATGGGGGTAATGGCTGAAGTCGGCCAGATAAGATGGCGGAATCAATACAAGTTTCCGTTGGTAGGCATAGCGCCTGAAGAGTTGGTGACCTGGGAAGACGGCCCAGAGAGTACGAAGTTTTTATGGTGGGGAACTCAACGCTACCAATTGGAACCTCATTACTCCCATTTCATCCTTGTACCGGGCAGCGAGTTTGGAGATGAATCTGCCTGGATTGTTGATGCAGCAACCATAATTTCCAAAGACCACCAGTCTGTGACAATCTTGATTAACGGCGGCGAAGTTTCCCGAAAAGATATCGATTTGAGTTTGGAACTCGGTCGTCCGGTCATTGCTGTGAGTGGCACGGGCCGCCTGGCAGACAAATTAGCAAGACAGCCCAATCGGAACAAATTGATTTCTGTAGCCCCGGCAAATGCTGAGCAACGAATAATAAAGCTTGTTCAAGCGGCACTATCGGTTGATGAAAGAGACGTGCAGCAAACCGAATCATTGATTAGCACAGCCTGAACACAAGGAGAAAATGATGAGAACAGTTTATGGACCAATCTTTACTTTACGACCTTACGAGCGGGGCATCCAGGAAACCCTGGGGAAGTACAGCCGATTTGTGATGCCAGGTTTTGGAGTTCAACTTCCACTCGTTCATATCACTCGCGTGCGTGATATCCGCGAACATACGATGGATATTGAGCCTCAACCGGTTATTACCAAAGACAACGTTGAAATTACTGTAGATGGTGTTATGTGGGTGCGCCCAACCGGCGATGAAGAAAGCATCAAGCGTACTTTTTACAATATCGACTATTGGAAACGAGCAGTCATCCAGTTGGCGATGACGAATCTGCGCCAGGAGTTTGGCGAATTATCTCTGGATGAGAGTCTTGTAGCCCGCGAGAAAATTGCCAACAATTTGCAGCGCATCCTGAATACCTTCGCTGTCGAATGGGGCTTGACCGTCAGCAAGGTGGAAATCCGCCTGATCGACCCGCCTGATGATATCAAAAAAGCCATGCACAAACAGAAGACAGCCGAGCAAGAACGGCGTTCCATGAAGTTGCTGGCAACGGGCGAGTTCGAAGCTGCCGAACAGCAAAAACTGGCGATTATCCAGCGCGCCGAGGGTGAACGCGAGGCCGTCATTCAGGTTGCGCAGGGTAAGGCCGAGGCCATCCGGCTGGTCAACGAAGCCGCTGAAAAGTATTTTGTTGGCAACGCCCAGGCGCTGAAACAGTTGGAGATGGTCGAAAACTCCCTGCGCGATAATGCAAAAATCGTAATTACCGAGCAGGGTATCAGCCCAACGCTGTTGCTGGGCAGTTTGCCGGTCGATGTGTCCAGCTTGCCAATCAATGTTCCCAGCGAGAAATGAACACAATAAATGGAAGGAAGAATGTTTCATTTTTTTAGTAATGAGGATCAACCGAAGTTTGCTTGTAAGGAACTGAGGATTGGATCCTCATCCTTGAATAACCTAAGCATAATCGCAAAGGTTATCTCAATTCTTTAGTCAAAGGAGGCTAGAATGAATCGAGAACTAATTGGAAAATGGGCTTTTATCATCGGCCTGGTACTGGCTGTGCTCGCCGGGATTTTCTTTCAACCTGGATGGGCCATCTGGGTGCTTGCGATCCTTGGTGTGATCGTCGGCCTTCTCAATGTCACCGTGGAAGAAACGCGAGGCTTTTTGTTGGCTTCGATTGCGCTAACTCTTTCCGCAACGGCGCTCAATACACTCCCCGTTATCGGGACTGCTTTGTCATACGTCCTGCCGGTTGTGGTAGCCTTCGTCTCTGGCGGTATGATCGTGGTCGCATTGAAAGAACTGTTCCAGACCGCCCGCAGGTAATACTCCTTAATAACTTCCCAAGATGCAAAAGCGGATGGCAGTTCGCTGCCTGCTTTTGTTGTGAGGAAATCAGGATTGAAGAAAGATGGTTGGGCATGTAATACAGTCTGAGCATATGTGCGCAATTTTGATAGATCATGTATTCAAGAAGGATAATGAGATGAGAAAGAAACCGCAAGAGGAATATGAGCAGCGGAAACAAGAACGACAGGAACTAGAAGAGAAACAACAAGAGGATCGAAAACTGCGGAAACAAGAACGGCGGGAGCTAGAAGGGAATCAGCAAGAGGACCGTAAACTGCGGAAACAAGAACGGCAGGAGCTAGAGGGGAAACAGCAAGAGGACCGTAAACTGCGGAAACAAGAACGGCGGGAGCTAGAAGGAAATCAGCAAGAGGACCGAATACTGCGACGACAGGAGCAACAGTTGAATCAGCAACAGGAACAAGAACGAAAAAAAGTTCAGCAGGCCCAGGAGAAAAATCATGACAAAAGGTAAAAACAATAAAAAGGGATCCAAGAAAAAACCGCTAAAAACTATGAAAGAAAAAAAACAGGCAAAAAACGAGAAGAAAAATAAGAATAACGAGAATATTTCCAATCTATAGTTGGGCGCAAACCCCATAAAACATCAATCACTGCACTTGCAGAAATCTGTATGTACTTTCATCTAAAAAAGAGAACAACTATGACTACTGAATCGAACGAAACCACCACATCAAAGATTATTGCTGAATCTGAAAAGCTCGAATCTGCTTCACCAACTCCCGAATCGGAGCAACCTACACCTGAATTGGAGCAAGCGGCAGCTGAATCTTCCCCCGTTCAGGCGGAGAAGCCCGAA
The DNA here is from genome assembly GCA_963708985.1 of uncultured Actinomycetes bacterium. GTDB lineage: Bacteria > Actinomycetota > UBA4738 > UBA4738 > HRBIN12 > HRBIN12. The sequence goes on along the minus strand of CAVPUQ010000006.1, from coordinate 435,158 downwards.
ATGAGTCGTTTCCAACGTATCTTGCGCACCGCGTTGATTGCACTGGCGGCAGTCATTGTAGTCTTTCTTGCAGGTTTCCTGACCGACCATTTTGCCCGTTACAGCCCGATGAAAGCCGTGCTGACCGAGAACTTGACGCAAACGCAAGATGAACTCAGTCAGGCGAATCAGACCATTTCAGACTTACAAAGCCAGATAGACAACCTGACCACGCAACTTACAGCAGCGAATGACCGCATTGCGGCACTCGAACAGGACAAAGAAAATTTGCAGTCAGACTTGGATTCTGCCAACCTGCATATCGAATTACTTACGGTGCTTGGAGAACTCAAGACTGCCCACATCGAACTCAAAAGTGATAATATCGCCGGAGCAAAAGTAGCCTTGTCGAGCACAGCCGCCCACTTGGAAAACTTAAAACCACTGGTAGAAACGGTTGACGCTAATCTGGCGGCGAACATGCTGACTCGCCTAAATTTGATATTGGTTGGTATGGATACCGACTCTGCCACCGCTCAGGCTGACTTGGGACTGTTTGCTAAAAATCTACAGTCTGTAGAAACCCTGTTGTTCGGCAAAAAATAAAGGCAGACAGGTTTTATAGAACAAAGGCGCCCACCGATAGCCTGCCAACAAAATTATGGAGATTTAAATGAAACACACGGGTGTTTGTCCGAAATGTAACTCCAAGAAAATTGGCTTTCTTGAACATGTTATTCAACGCACTGAAGCCAACATTGGATCTCAGGCTGTGAGAGGACATTGCGCAGCTCCCATAGGAATAGAGAGAAGCGAATCGGGAGATATTCTCAAAGTAAGACCCGTTGGGAAGTTGGAAGCATATATTTGTGGCTCATGTGGTTTTTATGAAACCTATATTAAGGAACCCTCCAAAGTTCAATACAAATCAATTATTGGCTTCAAATGGATTAATCAATCCTAACAACCTAACAATATCAAGGTAGTGGTGACCTGGTTTGATAAGGGATATCTAAGGGAAAGTCGGGTAAAGTAAACCGTTCAATACTGGAAGAATAGACACTGCTCGTTAAGTCAAAGTTAAAGCGAGGCCGAGATGAATATCCTGCTTGTTTACCCTGAGTTTCCAGATACCTTCTGGAGTTTCAAACACGCGCTTAAGTTCGTTCGCAAGAAAGCCGGCGCGCCCCCGCTGGGTCTGTTGACCGTTGCAGCTATGCTGCCTTTCGAGTGGGAAAAGCGGCTTGTTGATCTAAATGTAATGGCCCTTACGGATGAAGACCTGGCCTGGGCTGATTATGTCTTTATCAGCGCCATGATCGTGCAGCGCGAATCGGCACGGGCCACCATCCAACGCTGCAAGATAGCGAGCGTGAAAGTGGTGGCGGGCGGTCCGCTCTTCACGATGGAACACGAGAAATTCCCGGATGTGGATCATTTTGTCTTGAACGAGGCTGAGGAGACGCTAGCGCCGTTCTTGCGGGACCTGGAACAGGGTCGGGCTCGAAGCGTGTACGCGTCTGAAGAATTCCCCGATATCCATCAAACCCCGGTTCCACTTTGGAAGTTGGCAAACCTCAAAGATTACAACTCGGTCAGCATCCAGTTCTCGCGCGGCTGTCCATTCAATTGTGATTTTTGTAATGTGACATCCTTGTTGGGTCATCGCCCACGCACCAAAACTGCCACTCAGATCATTGCCGAATTGGATAGCATCTACGCGCTGGGTTGGCGCAAGAGCATCTTTTTCGTGGACGACAACTTTATTGGTAACAAGAAATATATCAAGACCGAGCTGCTGCCGGCATTGATTGGATGGCGCAAGGGTAAAACCGGTGTACGGTTCAGTACCGAAGCATCGATCAACCTGGCCGATGATCCCGAACTGCTCAGTCTTATGGTGCAAGCCGGATTCGACGCGGTCTTTGTCGGCATCGAGACACCTAATGAAGACAGCCTGGCCGAATGCAGCAAAAACCAAAACAAGGGTCGCAACCTGGTGGAGAGCGTCAAGCGTCTGCAACGAGCCGGGCTCCAGGTACAGGGTGGTTTTATCGTTGGATTCGACAACGATTCCCCTCGGTTTTCCAGCAGCAGATCGATTTCATCCAGAAAAGCGGCATTGTGACCGCGATGGTTGGCTTATTGCAAGCCCCTTTGGGCACGCGCCTGTACGAGCGTATGAAAAAAGAAGGCCGCCTGGTCAATGAATTTTCAGGCGATAATGTGGATGGCTCGACCAACATCATTCCCCGTATGGGCCTGGAACCACTGCGGGAAGGCTACCACGAGATCTCTCAATCATATCTACGCCCCCAAATTTTATTACGAGCGCGTTTTGACCTTTCTACGCGAGTACAACCCGCCAAAGATTCGTTTTCATCCTGACCCGCAATATATTCTAGCCTTGTGGCGATCCATTTATCGACTGGGCATCCGCGGTGTCGAGCGCGTCCAATACTGGCGGCTCTTCTTCTGGACCTTGTTCCGGCGTCCCCGTCTGTTCCCACTGGCAATCACGCTGGCCATTATGGGTTTCCATTTCCGTCAGGTGACTGAGCTACATGTCGGTTGAGTATGAAGGATCTAAAATGTTTCCAAGTCAAAGAGTTTTTGATGGCAGATAAACGAACTGACAGGAATGGTACATGGTAAAGCCCAAACTCGAAAGGAACAGATAGACTTCCTGACCGAAAGAGCCATTAAGTTCTACGATTTCTACGGCGACGAAATGGAATCGATAAGCCAAGTTCTCAAAATCAGACTGGGGGGGCTGGCTTCGGCTTACACTGTGGAAAACAATCTCCCTCGTGAAGCTGTTACTGTTCACTCCAGGGTCAAGTCCTTAAAAAGTTTTCTCATGAAACTGGAGAAGTTAGATTGGCCTATGTTTGGTCATCCGACCGAAGTTATCACGGACCTAATTGGTGCCAGAGTGATTTGCTGGTTTGTTGACGATTGCTACGGAATGCTCGAATATCTCCAGGCCACCAGGCAGTTCCTCATCAAGCCACGGTCTCTGGAAGACTACATCAGAGATCCGAAACCCACCGGGTATAGAGCGATACATATTCTGGCAGATGTTTCTTATGATCGTGTGAAGACCTACAAGAAGCGACGTACTATCATCGAGGATAGAATGATCTGTGAAATCCAAATTCGATCAAAACTACAAAATGCCTGGTCGGAATTCACTCATGAAGTGCACTGCAATGTTCCGACTGAGTATCAAGCAGACTATGATACAGCTATTGCTAACATTGCAAGCAACCTTGCCCGCGAGGACAGGTCGGCCCTGGCGGTGCGAGACATACTTCGAAGATTGGCAGAGAGGAAAGAACCAAATGGCTTCAGAAAGGATTAGCGTGAAAGGTCAAAATAGCTAACAAAACAAGGAGTAATTCGATGACTGACAGGAAAAGCAAGATGAACGAGGGAAAACGGCTTTCAAAGGGGCTGCGTAAGCACATAAGACGTTTGAAGCAAGAGGCTCGCAAAGAAGGCACCGTTTATAGATCTCCAATCGCACATCGTAACCCAGCAAAAACAACAAAATCTTGAAATTCATCTTTGCAGGCGGTCAAATGGATGGGAAGTCACATCACAACACGTTGCCCCAGGATCAAGAGGTGCTCGTCTGGGAACTTGAACCCTGGTGTATCAATCTCCACTCGATAACGCCATTTTTCATCGTTCATTGTCAGGGTGCGCAGCTCGGATATTTCCAATCCCTGACGGGCAAACATGGCTCGATACTCTTCTTCTGTACAATATTGATAGCTCTGCAAGCGCTCGGTTTCCCAAAGTGGTTTCCCAAGAAAAATGGACTTGGTTATATAACGGGTGAAATCGCGCTGTGATAGCTCAACGCACAATGGGCCTTCCACCTCGCGATATGTGATATGCAAAGGGTGATACTGCTCCACAAAGTACTCGAATTCCTGGCGCACCTGGTAATCACGGAAACGTATACGCAGGATCTGATGTGGATCCCCGGAAGGCTCCAAACCATCAAACAAGACCAGCCATCCTCCAGACTCCAGGCAGGCAACCGCACCAACAAGCGCCTGTTCTACTCGCTGTTTGGCAGCAGGGAAATCGATTTCGCCCAGTTCAGGGGAAAAACTGTCTGAAAATACTTCATGCAAAGAATTGACGAGAAGCACAAGTTCGAATTTGCCCAGCCCGGCCAGTAAATCTGAGTCTGTAAAATCACCTTCAACACAACGTAAGCCCGCATAATCACGCTGGCAGTGCGCCAGTGATTGTGCGCTGTAATCCACTCCTACTGAGGTATGATTGGCGCATAACCGGAAGTGGGCATCCAAGAGTGTACCAATAACCTGTCCCTCACCACAGCCTAATTCAAGTAATCGTAAAGGGTGGTCGGTCTGCGATGCCAGGAGGCGAATCAGTCTGGAAGCGGCCAGAATGGCAGCCCGCTTACCCAAATTCTCCATAGGCAGCAGACGGTTTTCCCAGTAAAAATCCCAAAAGTCATCATTTTCAGGCATAGCAATTGACCAACGTACTTTTTTCAATTGATTCAATATACCATACGGCTGATGTGAATTAGACAATGATCTTAACCACCACATACAGGAAAAATCAGTATTTTGAGATGTATTTCCCATATATGGGTTTCTACAAGCTGATGCTTTCAGGTTTTCCATAAAATGTTATGTTTAGCCAACGGTATATACGGAAAAAAGCTGCTGATTCTTAGAGTTTTTCCCATATATAGTGCTATTCTAATTCACATCACGCGTACCATACGAAAAACGGTCCAAAATTTCAGCCCCGAGTGTAGTCTAAATTTATACTCATAAACGATCACTCCTACTTCATCATTCTTCATAATGCACATTAAGGTTTAGACACAAACTCATTACACCACTATTTTCATAAACTCAACTTGAGAACAAGGTGATATCCCTGCTCAAATCAGCTTCTTTCATTACTATTCAGGAATTTAGTGAATTTCTCCATCTCTACTATCTTGCCTGCTCCAGGTAAAGCAATTGCTTCAATGCCGCCTGATCGGATCCACTTCTCTATTTGCTTAATGGGGACATTACAAATCTCTGCCATTTGGGGAATGGTGAGATACTCACCTTTTAAGGAAATGGGGGTGATTTTCTTTTGGGGTAGTACTGCTTTCATCCCACTTTTCTTCAGTTTTCCTTTTTTCTTTCTAAACTCAAGCAATAAATCAACAACCATTGAATAAGCCTCACGCACATCCCTATCCTCATCAGCGACTATCATGGTCAGCATATCTTCTTCGGCGGCCAAGAACTCAAGAATTTCCTCCGCTTGCTCAGAAGAAAGTGAGATTTTATTGGTGAGCACCCAACCATCTTTTTCATGCTCCTTATTCTCAGGACACTCATCCTTTGTATCCGATATTGACATGCGATAAGCCGGCGAACCAATAACGTAACCATCGGTTTCCCAGGTATCAGTATCTTTCATCGTTTCAAGGATTTTGAGTGCGTAATTTGCATAAAGATGTGTTACCACCTGAGTGGTAGCATCCCACAAGACAAGCCCTCGATCTCGCCATTCTTGTTTTTGTAGGGGATTCAACCAATCTGGGTATTCAGGAAAGAATTTTACGTATTTAGTCGGGTTGATATGCGCTCCCCATGAAATCTCGATTGAGAACTTTACATGGATGATGCGTTGTGCAATACTCAAACATTGTTTTTCTCCTTATCAAGATCAATATGGTAATTTATTGAATTCTTTTAGGCTAATTTGAGTATTACTATAATCATGTTTGTTTTAGTGAAAAAGCAATAACGTAACCACTTTCACGAAAGTCAATACCCAATTGCACCCCTGGGCTTGTGTTCTCAACTGAATTAGTGCTGGCATAATCCTCCTTACGAAGCCACAAAAGAACCGAGCAGAGAGATTCGATCACGATCACGTTCTTCAGGGTCTCGACGCCGTCCAGCTCGGAGAGCAGCTGCGGGACGATCGTGGACTCGACGTCGCTCGAGATCCCCGTACCACGCGTGCGGAAGATCGAGTCCATCTCGTCGAAGAACACGATGACCGGCAGACCCTCCTCGCTCCGCTCCTTCGCACGCTGGAAGATCTGGCGGATCTGGCGCTCGGTCTCGCCCACGTACTTATTCAGGAGCTCCGGGCCCTTGATGTTCAGGAAGTAGGAGTGCGCGTCCTGGCGGCCCGTTCGCTCGCGGACCTTGTCGGCGAGCGACTTCGCGACCGCCTTGGCGATGAGGGTCTTGCCGCATCCTGGCGGCCCATAGAGCAGCACGCCCTTCGGCGCCTCGAGTTGATGCTCCTGGAACAGCTCCGCGTACAGGAACGGTAGCTCGACGGCATCGCGGATCGCCTCGATCTGGCCCTCGAGACCCCCGATGTCCTCGTAGGAAACGTCGGGGATCTCCTCGAGCACGAGCTCTTCGACCTCTTCCTTGGGGAGCTTCTCGAGTGCGACGCCCGACCGCGGGTCGATCAGCAGGGGGTCGCCGGCGCGGATCGTGTCCTCGGCGCGCAACGCGGCCGACAGCGTGGCGACCAGCTCCTCGTCGCCCCGCCCCACGACGATCACCCGGTCCTGGCCCAGGCGGTCCTTCACGCGCATGACCTCGCCTGCCCGATCGGGTTCGAGGACCTCTACCACGTTGAGGGCCTCGTTGAGGATGACCTCGGCGCCCCTCACGAGGTTGCCGGCGTCCAGGTCCGGGGACGCGTTCACCCGCATCTTGCGGCCGGCGGTGAACACATCCACCGTGCCGTCCTCGTTCGTCGCCAGATACACGCCGAAGGACGCGGGGGGCTGGCTGAGCTTCTCGACCTCCTCGCGGAGCGTCTCGATGCGCTCCCGCTCGCTCGTCAGGGCGCCGACGAGCTTCTCGTTCTGCGAGAGGGCGCGCGCGAGGTCACCCTTGGCCTCGAGCAGCTTCTCCTCGAGGATCTTGACCTGGCGCGGCGCGTTCGTGAGACGCCTCCGCAGGAGCGCGATCTCGTCCTCCAGGAACTTCACCTGGAGCTCGAGCTCGTGGACCTGCTTCTCGTACGACTCCTGCTGCTCCCGGGGGTCGAGATCGGGTTCGGGCATGTGCAACACCTCCCGCGTGGGCCGCAGTATACGCTCGTCCCCCGCGCCGCCCGGGAGCACGGGGGACCTCTCCAGGCTATACGACGGCTTCGCTCGAACCGGACGACCCGCGGTCATCGGGCAACCTGCGACCGAGCGTGAGGAACCCGGTATGCGCGACCATCCGATGATCGGGACGCACGCTGCGGCTGGTCACGTGCCAGGAGCGACGGAGGATCTCGATCGTCTCGAGATGCTCGAAGCCCTGCTCCTCGAGCGCGAGGACCAGCTGCTGCACCTGGATCGTCGTCGGCAGGTATCCGCAGACGATGGCGCCGGGGGCGAGCACGGCGCGAAGGGCGTCCAGCGCGCCCCAGGGCTCGGGCAGGTCCAAGATGGCGCGGTCGAAGACCTCCCCGGTCGCGCCCACGTCCCGCACGTCACCCTCACGCAGCTCCAGCCACTCGGGCAGCTTGCCGAAGAAGGCCTCCACGTTCTGCGCGGCCTTCGCCTGGAACTCAGGCCGGAGCTCGTAGGACACCACCCGACCCTGCAGCCCGGTGGCGCGGCAGAGCGCGAGCGTGAGAGAGCCGGACCCGGTCCCGGCCTCGAGCACACGGGCCCCGGGGAAGACGTCCGCCTCGACGAGGATCGCGCCGACGTCCTTCGGGTACACGACCTGCGCCCCACGAGGCATCTTGAGGACGAAGTCGGCCATCCGCGGCCGGAAGCACCGGAACACCATCCCGCTCGCGGAATGCACGAGGGTGCCCTCGGGCGAGCCGAGCAGGAGGTCGTGCGCCAGCGTCCCCCCGTGCGAGTGCCAGCGTCTGACCGGGCTGGAGCGTCACCAGGTAGTTGCCGCCCGCGCTGGTCGACGAGCAGGGCCCGCTCGCCGGGCTCGAAGGGGCCGCTCATCGGTGTCCCTCGAGGGTCTGGCCGTAGATCTCGGCGGGCAGGACCTCTTCCGACACGCTCGCCGCGATCTCGCGATCGTCGGCGCGGGCGGGGCGGTCCTCCAGCCGCTCGCCGAGCACCTGGGCTCGCGCCCGACAGAAGGCGCAGAACCGACCGGTGGTCGGCTGACCGCAACGCTCGCAGGGACGGAGGTCGGCCTCGTCCTGGCGCTCGAACAGCGGAGCGCCCCGGTCGAGGAAGCTCAGGAAGAACTGCGCCTTCGTGCCCGGCGAGGCGGCTTCGAGTCCGTTCATCGCCTCCTTGTAGCGGAGCTGCGTATTGCCGGCCACGAGGGGGCACTCCTCGACGACGTAGTCGATGCCGCGCAGGAACGTGTACGCGGCCGTCTCGAGCTCGGACAGTCGGTAGAGCGGCTTCACCTTCTTCAGCAGGCCCTCCTCCGACGGCAGGACCGGGAACTGGCGCGCGATGTAGTCCGTCTGCCACCGCAACGTGTTGCCGAGGAGCGTCGCGGCCTCGTCGTCGAGGTTGTGGCCGGTCGCGACGACGTCGTATCCGTGCTCGAGCGCGGCACGGTTGAAGACGTACCGCTTCGACAGTCCGCACACGGAACACGTCGAGCGTGAGCCCTTCCGCCCCGCCGTCGGGATGTCGAAGCCGAACGCCTCCGCCAGATCGATCTCGACCAACGGCGACCTTCGTTCGGCGGCGAACGCGCGGACGAGATCACCCGATCTCGCCGAGTACCCGCCGATCCCGAGGCCGAGGTACAGGCCGCCGGCCTCGTACCCGAGCTCGAGCAGCACGTCCCACAGCGCGAGCGAGTCCTTGCCGCCCGAGACGGCGACCAGGATCCGATCCTGCGGGGTGAACATCTCGTATGCCTCGATCGCACGCTTGACCTGCTCACGCACGTGGTGGATGAAGCAGTCGCGGCAGAAGGCCGCGTTGTGCCGGCGCACCTCGATGGCGGCTGGCCCCCTGCAACGCCGGCATCGCATCCGGCTCACGCGGCACCTCCGGAGATGACGGGGCGGATCTCCAGCAGGTCCTGCTCCCCTACGCGGTCCTCCCGCATGCAGCAGTTCGCGGTCTCGGATCACCAGCACGGTGTCCGGGTCGATGTCGAGCTCGACGAGCAGGTCGTGGACCCGGCGGTCGCCGAGGACCTCCAGCTCACGGTCGGGGTTGCGGAGCTTGACCTTCACGATCTTCCAAGGCTAGCGCACCCGGCGTGGTGACCGGGGTGCGTTCGGCGACGCCCGCCGAGCCCGCGAGGAACCACAGGAAGACCCCCATCGGGACGTACCAGAGCCCCGCGAGCTCGTCGGCCCACGCGGCCAGCCCGAGCCCGAGCACGACGAGTCCGGCCGCCACGATCCTGCCGCCCGCCGAAGCGATGCGCGTCGCCCGCCCGTACGAGCCCGTGAGCCGCCAAAGGGCCGCGCGCAGCAAGCGCCCGCCGTCCAACGGGAGGCCCGGCACGAGGTTGAACAGCGCCACGCCGAGGTTGACGAGCGCCAGGGTCCCCACGATGCCCTGGAGCACCGGGACGCGGTCCGCCCAGAGCGTCGCAACCGCGAACACCCCGCCGAGCGCGAGCGAGACCGCCGGTCCGACGAGCGCCACGGCGAACTCGCGGGCCGGGGTCGGAACCTCACCCTCGATCTCGGCGACCCCGCCGAACAGGAACAGGGTGATCCCACGCACGCGGATGCCGAAGCGACGCGCCGTGACCGCGTGGGAGAGCTCGTGCACGGTCAGGCACGCGAAGAACGCCACACCCGTCACGACGCCCATCACGATCCGGACGGCCGGCGCGACATCCGGGTAGATGTCGCCGAACCCCGTCGCCGTCACCCACACGACCAGCCCGAACACGAGGGCCCAGGACGCATGCAGAGACAGCTCGACCACCCAGGATGCTGCCCACCCGGAGCTGCGCACGACGGCACGCGTCGAGCCTACCGGATGCGACGGTCCCGCTCGCCGAGATCAGGACTGCGGCAATGGGTTCACGCCGAGGGTGACCGAGACCGTCCGGCGTTCGCCGCCCGGTCCGACCACGACGACCTGGACCTCATCTCCCGGTTCGTGCCCGCGGATCAGGGCACCGAGCGTGTCCGAGTCCGGGACCTCCTCGCCGTCGAAGGTGACGACGACGTCGCCGACCTCGATGCCGGCCGTCCTCGGCCGGGCCTTTCGGCGCGAGGTCGATGATGTAGGCGCCGTCGTTGACCGGGAGAGCGAACTGGTACGACATCCCCTCGGTGACGTCCTGCGACACGACGCCGAGGTAGGCGACCGGCTCGAGGGGTGCGCGACCGCCCCTCGATCGTCGGCTGGGCGGCGTCGATCGCGATCGCGAACCCGATGTTCTCGGCGGAAGCGTGCCCGCCGAGTTGATCCCCACGACCTGGCCGTCGCCGGTTCAGCAGGTGGCCCGCCGGAGTTGCCCGGGTTGATCGCCGCGTCGGTTTGGATCACGTCGCTATAGGTCCGCCCTGCCGTTCTCGCACACCTGGCACCGTGCCGGTCGTTCGCCTGGATCGTGCGATCGAGCGCCGACACCACGCCGACGGTCACGCTCGGCCCGCCCTCCAGCGCCAGCGCGTAGCCGATCGCGACCACCGGCTCGCCGAGCGCGAGGTCCGCCGAGGTCCCCCAGCGGGATGGTCGGGAGCCCCTGCGCCTCCACCTTGAGCACCGCGAGGTCGGCTGCCTCGTCGCCGCCGATCACCCTCGCCTCGAACCGCTGCGTGTCGGGCTCGGGTGTGATGACCGTGATCCGCTGGGCGCCCTCGACGACGTGGAAGTTTGTCACCACGACGCCGTCGGATCGCACGACGAAGCCGGTCCCCGTCCGCCCCTCCTCCCGAGCCCGAGCGAGACGTGTCCGTCGTCGACGTTCACGACGGCGGGGCGCACGCGCTCGACCAGAGAGACGATCTGGTCCCCCGGCGTCGAGGTGGACCCGACGGAGACCGGTGAGGCCACCGGAACCTCCCGGACAACCGTCCTCGTGCAGGCGGGCAGGGCGACGAGCATGGCCGCGGCTGCGGCCGGGAGGATCCAGCGCTTCATCGGGGACGTCCTCTCGTTCGGGTGCGGGCGGGCCTGGAACCCACCCAGCGTTCGCTGCTCACCGCTCGGAGGTTCAGGCCTGGTTCCAGGCTACCGAACGCTCGCCGTCGCGCCGGGCCGAGGGAGCAGGCCCGCCTCCCGCGCGACGCGCACGATCGCCTCCTGGTTCCGGATCGACATCAGATGAACCCCCTGAACCCGGGGATCTCGCGGAGCGCTTCGACGATCTCCAGCGCGATCTGGACGCCCTCCTCCGGCTGGCGCTCCGGGGGCGCGGACTCCATCCGATCGATCACCGCATCGGGGACGTCGATCCCAGGGACCTGTTCGCGCAGGTAGCGCGCCGCCTTCGCCGAGCGAAGGACGTAGACCCCGCCGAGGATCGGTACGCTCTCCGCGAGCCCGAGGTCGGCCGCGCGGGCCATGAACAGGCGCATCACCGGGACGTTGAAGCAGATCTGGGTCTGGATGAACTCGGCGCCGGCCTCGATCTTCTTCCCCAGCCGCATCGGCCGGAACTCGAGCGGGGGCGCGAACGGGTTCTCCACGGCACCGATCAGGAATCCCGGCGCGGCATCCAGCGGACGGCCGGAGAGGTAGGTGCCCTCGTTCCGCATGATCCTCGCGATCCGGAGCAGGTGGATGGAGTCCAGGTCGTAGATCGGCTTTGCCTCCTTGTGGTCACCCGCGGTGACGTCGTCGCCGGTCATCAGGCAGACGTTGCGGATCCCGAGGGCGGCCGCCCCGAGCAGGTCAGCTTGGAGCGCCAGTCGGTTGCGGTCCCGGCACGCGAACTGCTGGATCGGCTCCATCCCCGCCTCGATCACGAGCCTCGCCGCCGCGAGCGCCGACAGGTGCGGGTGCGCCGCGCTGTTGTCGGTGCAGTTCAGGCGTCAACGTTGCCGCGCAGGGGATCGATGACCTCGTGGACCGACGCGGGGTCGGCGCTGTCCGTGGTCCCGAGCTCGGCGGTCACGACGAACCTGCCGTCCATGAACAGCTGATGCAGACGACTCCTGGCTCCGCTCACGTCGCTGGTCCCCCTCACGCCTGTCACGGTTCCAGCCCGCGGGGGCGTCGCCATCGCGGCCCGTCACGAGGTTCTCCCACGAGGAGGTCTCCTGCAGGCGCCAGTCCACCGGCTTCTGGATGTGCAGGAGGTGATCACGCCACACCGGCATCATCCGCGATCCGCGCCACGCCTGCACCCACACGCAGGGCCGATCCGGAAGCACCTCGCAGCTCCCGTCGTGCTGAACGCCCCCGCACGGTCCGTTGCGCAGGTTCTTCGGGCATGGCATCGGACACGTCATGCCGGTCGAGTGCAGGATGCACTGACCGCACATGCGGCAGTCGAAGATCGCCTCCTTCCTGTCCCGCTCGATCGCGAGGATCGCCCGGCGAACGCCGCTCGAGGGCGGCTGGGCCCCCGGGGGTCGGCGATCGAGCCTCCTCATGGGCATCCTTTCGGCGCCTCCCGCGGGCGGGGGCATCGCAACGACCCCGCAGGTACCTCCTTGCGCGGATCCACGAAGGGGATCGTCGCCGTCCGGCCCTTCACGAACCCATCCGGCGTCTCCACGTCCAGCTCGGTCCCCGGATCGGACAGCTCGATCGGCACCCAGACGTACCCGATGTTCTTCGAGGCCCGGGGACCACACCGCGTCCGTGACGTTGCCCACCTCACCCCCGTCGTGATGCGCCGGCCAGAACCACTCAGCTCGGCCTCCAGCTCGTCCATCTCGAGTTCGATGCCGACGAGCTTGCGGTCCACGCCCTCCCGCGGATCCGCTCGAGCGCGTCCTTCCCGACGTAGTCCTGCGGCTGCTCCTCGACGAGTCGCTCGAGGCCCATCACGTGGAACGGCGTGTCGTCGAGCGTGATGTCCGAGTCGTAGTTGAAGATGCCGGCCTCGATCCGCCGGGCCTCGACGGGCGCGATCGCCCTGATCCCGTGCTCCTCGCCGGCGCGCATGATCGCGTCCCACAACTCGTCCCCGCCGTCCGCGCTCAGCAGATTGACCTCGAACCCCGGGACGGCCGTCCAGCCTGTGCGGGTGATCACCACCGGGATGCCCTCGATCTCGAACCCGTCGCACCAGTAGTACTTCAGGTCGTAGATCGCGCTCGCCCACGAGCTTCTCCAGCGTCACCGCCGCCTTCGGACCCTGGACCTGGCAGGGGTAGACGTCGGGGAACGTGATCTCGACGTCCAGGCCCGGGTCGCCGCGACGCCCATCGCGAACAACCCGGCGTCGCGATCGGCGAGCTGCATCCACCACGACCCCTTCGACGTGCATCAGGACCGGATCGTTCACGATGCCGCCGTCGGGCGCGGTGACGAGCATGTACTTGCCCTGCTTCACGGCGCACCTCGACAGGTCCCGGCAGGTGATCATGTCGACCAGGCGGTCGGCGTCGGGTCCGCTGACCTCGACCGTGCGCTCGACCGCCACGTCCCACAGCGTGACGTCGTTCGCGAGCGCCCGGTACTCGAGGTCCGGATCGTCGTAGTAGGCGGGCAGGTACATGTGGTTGTAAACGTCGTACGCGGTGCACCCGGCCCGCAGTGTGGCGTCGAAGTACGGCGACCGCCGGTACCACGGGCCGAAGTACAGCGTCGCGCTCTTCTCGAGCATCGCCTTGCGTTCGTTCACCATCGGGTCTCCCTTCGCTCCCGCCCGGGTCCCCGCCGGTTGGAGCCTGAATCATCGTTCAGTCGGGACCACGCAAGCGCTGCGCAAGAGCTCTGCTCCCCTTGACCGCGCGTCCTCCTGCTGAACCGCCGGCTTCAATCCGATCGCCACGACCGCCATCCCCGCCTCACGAGACCGGGATCGACTTGTTCGGGTCGACGAACGGCATCTCGCGACGACCGCCGTTCGCGCCCCATTCGGCGTCGGACCGTGACCTGGCGTCCCGGGCGACGCCAGCCCTGTCGGGACCCAGCGAACCCGATGTTCTTCTGCAGGCGCGGCGAGTAGATCGCCGAGGTCACCTTTCCGACCGCTCGCCGCCTCCGAGCGACCGGCCACTTCGTGTTGTTCAGCGCCGCGAACGGGGTCGCCATCGAACTCCACGCCGACGATCCGGCGTGTCACCCCCTCCTCCTTGATCCGCCGGAGGGCGCCGCAGCGAGAGGCTCGCGTCGTCCGGAAGGTCCCAGTCGACGAGTCGCTCGAGTCCCATCTCGAGTGGGTTGTTCTCGTAGGTCATGTCGGCGCCCCAGTTGAAGATGGCACCCTCGACCCGCCGGATGTCGCTCGGGCCCGTCGGCAGGATGTCGAACTCCCGCCCCGCTCCATGATCGCCTCGTAGACCTCGGTCCCCGCGCGAGGTGTCGGTCGTGTACACCTCGTAGCCGACCTCCGACGTCCAGCCGGTGCGCGTGACCACGACGGGTACGCCCGCGATCTCGGCGTTGCGCCAGAAGTAGTACTTGAGGTCCAGGATCTCCTCGCCGAGCAGCTTGACCATCAGATGCTTGGACTTCGGACCCTGGACCTGCAGCGGAGCCACGTCCGCCTCGCGGATCGTCGACGTCGAGGTCCGGTAGGCGTTCTTCAAGCCCTCGCGCGAACAGCAGCGCGTCGCTCGATGCGAGCGCGAACCAGAAACGTGTCTCGTCCATCCGCGTGAGGACCGGGTCGTTGACGATCCCGCCGTCCTTGTCGCAGATCAGCACGTACTTCGCCTGACCGACCGCGCACTTCGACAGGTCGCGCGGCGTCAGGAGCTGCGCGAAGCTGAACCCGTCCGGTCCGTCGATCTCGAGGCACCGCTCGACCGAGACGTCCCAGAGGGTCACGTCGTTCAGAAGCGCGTCGAACTCGGCCTCGAACGTGTCGAACCGGATCGGGAAGTACATGTGGTTGTAGACCGTGAAGCCCTTCGGGTCGTACCGCTGGGTGGCCTCGTAGTAGGGCGTACGGCGGTTGCGCGCACCGCGCTGCACCAGGCTCATGTCGAACGCCATCGGGGTCCTCCTCGTCGCTCTCCGAGGCGCCGCCAGCTCGGCCGCGGCGGACCCTTCACCGGATGCGTCGCGTATCGTGCGGCGGGCGGGTCGGAGCCCGGCAACCGGTGACCCTGACTTCTGGTCAGGGACTGTACCGGCGCCCGACGCGTTCCTCCAGCCGACTCATCGGTCGGCTCCGACCGCCGGTCAGCCCGCGCTCGCTCTCACGAGCAGGCCACAGCCGGAGGTCAGGCCAGGTCGCCCGCGGCGAAGACGCGCTCGCCCTCGACGAGCGTCAGCACGACCTGCGCGTCCGCGATCTCCTCGGCGGGTGCGCGAACAGGTCGCGGTCGAGGACCGCGAGGTCGGCGTGCTTGCCGACCTCGATCGACCCGGTCGTCTCGTCGAGGTGGTTCACGTAGGCCGAGCCCATCGTGAACGCCGGCGATCGCGGTCGCGAGGTCGATCCGCTCCTCGGGCAGGAAGACCTCGTGGTTCTCCACCCTGTACGGGTAGTCCGGGGCATGACCCGGTTCACCGCGACGTGGATCTGCGCGAGCGGGTTCGGGGCTCGAGACGCTCCAGTCGCTGCCGATCGCGAGCACGGCGCCCGCGCGGAGCAGGTCGCCGAACGGGTACTGCCACGGTCCGCGCGGCTCGCCGAGGAACGGGATCGTGAGCTCGTCCATCTGCGACTCGTGCGCGGCCCACAGCGGCTGCACGTTGGCCACGGCGCCGAGCTCGCGGAACCGGGGGATGTCGTCGGGGTGCACGACCTGGATGTGCGCGAGGTGGTGCCGGTGGTCGCTCGGGCCGTTCGCGCGACGCGCGGCCTCGACCGCGTCGAGGGCCTCGCGGACGGCACGGTCGCCGAGCGCGTGGAAGTGCACCTGGAAGCCCTCGGCGTCGAGCCGCGTGACGGCGTCCTTCAGCAGCTCCGGGTCGACGAACGAGATCCCGCGGTTGTCGGTGGGGTGCCCCTGGCGCGTCGAGGTAGGGCTCGAGCATCGCGGCCGTGAAGTTCTCGCCGACGCCGTCCTGCATGATCTTGACGCTGGTCGCGGCGAAGCGCCCGACCGGGCCGCGCGCGCGGCGCTCGACGAGCTCGGGGATCTGCTCGTGGCCGCGATGCCGCTCCCACCACAGCGCGCCGACGACGCGCGCGGTGAGCTCGCCCGCGGCCGGCGACGCGCAGGTAGGCGTCGAGTCGTCGGCGTAGCGAGCCGCCGACGATCGCGTCCTGCCAGGCCGTGATGCCGAGCGAGTGCAGGTACCGCTGCGCCTGGCAGGAGCCCTCGGTCCCACTCCTCGGCCGTGGGCTCGGGGGCAGTGGTCCTCCACGAGGACCATCGCGCCCTCGTGCAGCGTCCCGATGGGGTTGCCGTCGGCGTCGCGCTCGATCCGGCCGTCGCGCGGGTCGGGGGTGTCGCGGGTGATGCCGGCGAGCTCCAGCGCCCTCGAGTTGACCCACGCGCGTGGCCGTCGCGGTTGGGGAGGAAGACCGGGCGGTCGGGGACGACGGTCGTCGAGGGCCGCCGGCGTCGGCGTGCCACCGGGGAAGACGTCCATCGACCAGCCGCCGCCGAGGATCCACTCGGCGTCGGGATGCGTCTCGGCGTACGCGCGGATCGCGTCGACGGTACCCGCTCGAGGCGGCTACGTCGTGCAGATCGCAGCGGAGCATGTCGAGGCCGGCCCGCAGCGGGTGCACGTGCGCGTCCTGGAAGCCGGGCACGAGCATCCGGCCGCGCAGGTCGACGACCTCGGTGCGCGGACCCGACGAGCTCGCGGACCTCGTCTCGTGCCCGACCGCGACGATCCGACCGTCCTTCACCGCGACGACCGGCGCCCTGCGGCGCGTCGCATCGACCGTGTAGACGGCCCCATTGACGAAGACGAGGTCGGCCGAGCCGTTCGTTGCCATCGCGACAGGTCCTTTCCTCTACGGGCACGCACGAGCATATCGGCTCGGGGCTATGCTTCAGCGCAACCGTCGGGAGGGGCTCCGGATGCGCGTGTCGAGGTTGCTCGTGGTCTGCTCGTTGGTTGCCCTCGGGTGTGCCGCACTGGCCGAACCGACTGTGGCGCAGGCTCCCCCGGAGCCCATCGAGCTTCGCGTCATGACCTTCAACATCTGGTACGGGGCCACCGCCACCGACCTCGGCAAGGTGATCGAGGCCATCCAGGCGGCCGGCGCCGACGTCGTCGGCATGCAGGAGCCGTATGCGAGACTGCGCCGGATCGCGGCCGCGCTCGACTTCTACGTGTCCCCGCGCATGCACGTGATCTCGCGGTATCCGATGCTCGAGCCGCGCGGCAGCGACGGCGACTGGGCGTACCTCCTGCTCCCGGGCGGGCTCGCAGCGATCGCGAACACCCATCTGCCCTGCTGCCCATACACGCCCTACCGCATCGTGCACAAGGGCATGGATCGCGCCGCCGCGCTCGAGCAGGAGGCGAACACACGGGTCAGGAGGATCACGAAGCAGCTCCGCGCGCTCGAGCCCGTCCTCGCGGCCGGGATCCCAACGTTCTTCACCGGCGATCTCAACTCTCCCTCGTGGCGGGACTGGACACGCGCGGCGACCGAGGCGCGCGGGCTGCCCTACCCGATCCGGTGGCCGGCCTCGCTCGCGATGGAAGATGCCGGGTTCGTCGACTCGTACCGCGTCGTCCATCCCGATCCGGTGGCCGAGCCCGGCTTCACGTGGACGTCCGGCTATCCCGCTCCCTTCGTGTACGACTGGGAGGTCTTCGACCGGATCGACTTCGTGTGGGCGGCCGGCCCCGCCGAGACGCTCGACAGTCGCGTCGTCGGAGAGTCTCGAGCGAACGCCGACATCGTGGTCCGCCCGTATCCGAGCGACCACCGTGCGGTGGTCTCGACCTTCGACGTGACCCCCGCCTTCCCGCCGGTGTTCGTCTCGGCCGATGGCGAGCGGTCTCGACTCGGCGTGCCCCTCGACGTCACGTTCCACGCTCCCGGCGGACCTGGGGAGCGTCTCGCGCTCGTGGCCGAGGGCTCCGTCACCCCGGCGGCCGAGCTTCCGACGGGCCCCGAGGGCACCGCCGATGGGACCCTGACGTTCGACACGACCGGTCTCGAGCAGGGTGCGTACAGCGTCGTCCTGCTCGACGGCTCAGACGCGGAGCTCAGCCGCGACACCGTGGTGCTGGTGGCCGATGGGCAGCTCCCGGTCCTCACGGTTGCCGACGACACGCTCGAGGGCAACCAGGCGCTCGAGGTCTCCTGGCGCTACGCGCCCGGCAACCGCTACGACTGGCTCGGGGTCTTCCGCGCCGGCGTATCGGCGAAGGTGAGCTCGAGCAAGGCGTGGCGCTACATGGACGCGCGGATCGACGGGAGCGCGACGATCGCAGCCGGAGCACGCGGCGCGGGCCCGTGGCCCCTGCCCGCGGGCGCCTACGAGGTCCGGATCTGCCTGGACGACAGCTATCGCTGCCGGGTCTCGACGGGCTTCACCGTGCTCGGCTGAGCTTCACGCGAGCGCGACGAGCTCCAGCAGATCGTCGCTCCAGAAGTCGAGCTCGCCCTCGGGCATCATGAGCACACGCCCCGGCGCCAGTGCCTCGACGAAGCCGACGTCGTGGCTCACGAGGATCATCGTGCCCCTCCATGCCGCGAGGGCCTCCGCCACGGCGGTCCTCGACGGCGGGTCGAGGTTGTTCGTCGGCTCGTCGAGCAGGACCAGGTTCCGCCGTCCCGCGACGAGCTGGGCCAGCGCGAGCTTCGTCTTCTCTCCTCCCGACAGCGTCCCCGCGTCCTGGAACGCCACCTCACCGACGAGACCGAACATCCCGAGGAGCGACCGCAGGTCCTGATCGCTGGCCTCCGACGACTCCGCGCGGACGTGCGCGAGCACCTCGTCGCCATCACGGATGCCCTCGTGCTCCTGCGCGTAGTACCCGAGCGACACGCCGGCGCCGTGACGGAACGTCCCGCATCGGCGCTCGACACGCCGGCGAGGATCTTCAGCAGGGAGGTCTTGCCGGCCCCGTTCAGGCCCATCACGAGTAGGCGCTCCCCTCGCCGACCGTGAACGTGACGTCCCGGAAGACCGGCGGCCCGCCATAGCCCTTCGTGAGGCCCATCGCCTCGAGCACCAGGTCGCCCGAGCGCGGAGGGTCCGGGAACCGGTAGCGGACGCGGCGCTGCTTCGCGGGGCCTTGCACCGCATGGGTCCGCAGTCGTGCGACGCGCGAGTCGAGTGACTTCGCCATGCGGGCTCGCTTCGTCGTCTGTCCGCGCATCGAGTCGGCCAGGGTCTCCAGCCGCTCGATCTCGGTCCGCTGGCGCTCGGCGAGGGCCGCGAGGCGAGCCTCATCCCGCTTCCTCGCCTCCCGGTACTGGGAGTAGGTGCCGCGGTACTGCACGACACCGTCACGGTCCAGGTGAAGGATCCGTGTGATCGAGGCGTCGAGCAGCGCCAGATCGTGACTCACCACGATCAGCGCGCCCTTGTAGCCGGCGAGGAACTTCATCAGCCAGACCTTGGCGTCGCCGTCGAGGTGGTTCGTCGGCTCGTCGAGCAGCAGCACGTCCGAGCCCGCGAACAGGATCCGGGTCAGCTCCAGCCGGCGGCGCTCGCCACCCGACAGCGCCGGCACGGGCAGGTCCAGCCGGTCCTGCGCCAGCCCCAGCCCGCTCGCGATCCGTCGGGCCTCGGCCTCACCCGAGTACCCGCCCGCCGCCCGGTACCGCTCCTCGAGCTTCGTGAACCGCGCGATCCGTGCCGTGGTCGGGTGCTCCTCGAGCGCGGCCCTCTCCTTCTCCAGGCGAGCGGCCATGTCGAGCAGCTCGCGCGCCTCCAGCACGTGCGCGAGGCCCGTGTGCTCCTCTTCGGCCCGGTGCTGCCGAGGATCCTGGCGGAGGTAGCCGAGCGCTCCGCGCACCCGGACGGTCCCGCCGAGCGGCGGCGCCTCAGCCGCGATGACCTTCAGCAGGCTGGTCTTGCCTGCGCCGTTGCGACCGACCACCCCGACCTTGTCTCCCCGGCGAAGCAGTAGCGAAAGACCCTCGAGGATCGGCATGCCCGCAACCTCGACGGAGAGGTTGCGGACGTCGAGCACGCTCATCGCTGGGGACCTCGCGGAACGGGACGGGTGGAACGGGTGGACATGGGGACGACCTCCTCCGGGTGGGCAGAGCACACAGGCGCCGGTCGGCGCGAGGTGGCCGAGGGGGTCGTCCTAGCTCATGGCGGGAGTCTAGCAACGCCTCCCTCCTCGGGCGAGGTCCCGTACAGGCACCTGCCCGCGCGGCCGATATGGGCCTCAGATGCCTAGGACCCCGACCCCAGCCCAGCGCGCGCGTGCGCGGGAGCTCCTGCGCGCTACCCCACCCCGCCGGGGCGCCCAGCGCGTCCCCAACCGCGGCCGGGCGCTCCGTGCCTGGGCGATGCTGGCCGGGGGGGCGCTCGGCCTCCTCCTCCTGCTGTGGCTCGGCACGCGGTTGCTGGGCGGCGGTGGTGACGATGGGTCGCCGCTCATGGCCACCGGCTCGACCGGGCCGTCCGGCGCGAACGCAGAGCCCTTCGCGGATCCTCCGCCGGCGGGATCCGTCACAGGCGTGTTCCCTCTCGGCGCCGTCGGCACGAGGCTCGAGCTCAAGGTCATCGCGCTCGGCGACCACCCTGAGGCCTGCCGCGCCGAGAGCCTCCTCCTCGGCGGTGACGTTCGTACGGTCTACCATCACGCCTGCTCCACCGACGAGGAGATCGACCGCTCATTCTTCCTCGTGCGCGTCACGAACCTGACGGGGTCCCGCGTTCCCATCGGGCTCGAGCGGTTCCTCGTGACGGGCGTCGACGGTGCCGGGCGCGAGACGCTGGCCGTCCCGCCGGCGGGGCTGACCACCACGCGGTTCTTCCCGACCACCGCCGTGCTCGGTCCTCGCGCGAGCCTGAAGCGGTGGGTGACGATCGACGGTTCGGATGGGGTCCGTCCCGCGCGCCTCATCTACGCGGACGGACCCGAGACCCTGATGGTCCGGTTCCCGGACTCCTGGATGGGGTAGCCTCCTTCGCGTCTTGGTCGAACCGCGGAACGTCGTCGTCATCGGTGGGGGGCAAGCGGGACTCGCCACCAGCCACGAGCTCATCCGGGCCGGCGTGGAGCACGTCATCCTCGAGCGGGACCGGATCGGGTCATCCTGGCGCCGCCGTTGGGACAGCTTCTGCCTGGTCACGCCCAACTGGGCCACGATGCTCCCGGGCTTCGCGCACGACGGGAGCGATCCCGATGGCTACCTGCCCCGCGACGAGATCGTCGCCTACCTCGAGCGGTACGCCGCCGGCTTCGATGCACCGGTGCACGAGGGGGTCGAGGTCACGTCGCTCGAGCCTCGGAAGGGCGACGGGTTCGTGCTCCGGACCTCGAGCGGCGAGATCGCAGCAGACGCCGTCGTGGTGTGCACCGGTGCGTACCAGCGACCTCACCGACCCGCGGGCGCGGCGTCGCTCCCGAGCGGCCTGCTCCAGCTCGACGCCCAGGACTACCGGAACGCCGGGGCGCTGCCCGCGGGTCGCGTCCTGATCGTCGGAGGCGGGCAGTCGGGCTGCCAGATCGCCGAGGACCTGCGGCTCGCCGGCCGAGAGGTGTTCCTCGCGTGCGGCCGTGCGCCGTGGGTCCCACGGAGGCTCGGCGGGCACGACATCGTGTGGTGGGTGCTCGAGACCGGGTTCCTCGATCAGACGGTCGAGTCCCTGCCCGCACCCGCCGCACGCCTGGCGGCCAACGTCCTCGCCACGGGCCGAGGGGGCGGGCACGACCTGCACCTGCGGACGCTCCGCGCGGACGGGGTGACGCTCCTCGGTCATCTCCTCGGGACCGATGGCCGTCGAGCGCGCTTCGCACCCGATCTTCGCGAGAGCGTCGCCTGGGGCGACGATCGCTACCGCGACATCATGGGGCTCATCCGCCGGCTCGTCGCCGAGCGCGGCCTCCCGATGCCCGACATCCCGGAGCCCGAGCCGTTCGACGCCGAGACACCCGAAGAGGTCGACCTCGCCGGCTTTGGCGCCGTGGTCTTCGCGGGAGGCTTCCGCCCGGACTACGGCAGCTGGGTGGACGTGCCGGGTGCGTTCGACGAGCTCGGCTTCCCCGTCCACCACGATGGCGCCAGCACCGTCGTCCCAGGGCTGTCCTTCGTGGGGGTTCACTTCCTCCGGAAGCGGAAGTCCTCACTGCTCTGCGGTGTCGGCGAGGACGCTGCGATCGTCGCGGATCGGATCGCCGAACGGGTCGGCACCTGAACGCCGGACCTGGGGGCGACGCGAGACTTCGGTGTCGGAGGGGGGATTTGAACCCCCACGGGCTATGCGCCCACTAGGCCCTCAACCTAGCGCGTCTACCATGTTCCGCCACTCCGACCAGCGCGTGGATTCTAACGGTCGGGCGAGCGCCCGGCTACTTCCACTGCCAGGACAGCCAGATCACGGACAGGCCGAAGATGATGGCCGTGGCCACGGTGATCCGGTCGAGCCGCCGCTCGAGCGAGGTGCCCCCGGACAGTGACGTCGAGCCGCCGAACATGTCCGAGAGCCCGCTCCCCTTCCCCGAGTGCAGGAGGATGAACACGATGAGGAACAGCGAGCTCAGGATGGTCATGATGAGCGCGGCGATGTCGAGCATGGCGCCCAGTCTACCCGGCCGGTGCCTTGGCGCCCTCGTCCATGATCGCGCGGTCCGGCAGCGGGAAGTGGCAGGCGACGACCTGGCCCGGGCGCATCGGCTCGAGCACGGGCTCCTCTTCCTTGCACTTCGGGAACTGCGCGTTCGGACACCGCGGGTGGAACCGGCAGCCTGAGGGCGGATCGATCGGCGAGGGCACGTCGCCCTCGAGGATGATGCGCTTCTTGTGGGCGCGCGAGGTTCGGGTCAGGGATCGGGCACCGCCGAGAGCAGGGCCCCCGTGTACGGGTGCTTCGGGTTCTGGTAGAGGGTCGACGCCCGGCGCCATCTCGGCGATCTTGCCCAGGTACATCACCGCGACCCGGTCCGAGACGTGCTGCACCACGGACAGGTCGTGCGCGATGAACAGGTAGGTGAGGTTGAACTCCTCCTGCAGGTCCTCGAGCAGGTTCAGGATCTGCGCCTGGATCGACACGTCGAGCGCCGACACCGGCTCGTCGCACACGATCAGCTTCGGGTCGCAGCGCCAGGGCGCGCGCCACCCCGATCCGCTGCCGCTGGCCGCCCGAGAACTCGTGCGGGTAGCGGTTGTAGTGCTCGGGGTTGAGCCCGACGAGCTCCATCAGCTGCTGGACCTCGGGCTTGATGTTGCCCTTCGGCACCGTCCTGTGGAGGCGGAAGGGCTCCGCAGATGATCGAGCCGACCGTCTTGCGGGGATTCAGCGATGCGAACGGGTCCTGGAAGATCATCTGCATGTTCCGGCGGAGCTCGCGCAGCTCCTTGCCCTTCAGGTTCGTGATGTCCTGGCCGTCGAACTCGATCTTGCCGTCGGTCGCGTCGTGCAGCCGCATGACCACGCGGGCGAGGGTCGACTTGCCGCACCCGGTCTCGCCGACGAGTCCGACGCGTCTCGCCCGGGTAGATCTCGAGATCGACGCCGTCGACCGCGTGCACGTCGCCGATCTTCTTCTGGAAGATGATGCCCCGCGTGATCGGGAAGTACTTCTTGACCCCCGTGAGCCGGACGAGCGGCGTACGGGCTTGCCCGGTCGTCGGGGCCGGCTGCTCGGTCACCTGCGTGCTCATGAGCGGGCGGCCACCTCCTCCGCGAAGATGCGCTCCTTGTCCGCGAGGGACAGGTGGCAGGCCGCCGCGTGATGACCGTCGATCGGTAGGAGCTCGGGCACGTCGACCTTGCACTTGTCGAACGCGTACGGGCAACGAGGGTGGAACGCGCATCCCGGCTGGTACGAAGATCAGCGACGGGGGCAAGCCCTTGATCGGACGCAGCCGTTCCTTCTGCTCCTCGTCGAGGCGCGGGATCGAGCCGAGCAGGCCCCACGTGTAGGGGTGATGCGGCCGGTAGTAGATGTCGTCCGCGGTCCCGTACTCGACGATCTTGCCCGCGTACATCACCTGGATGTCGTCGCAGTGCTCGGCGACGACGCCCGAGGTCGTGCGTGATGATCACGACCGCCGCGTTGAACTCCTCGCGTAGCCGGTCGATGAGGTCCAGGATCTGGGCCTGCACCGTCACGTCGAGCGCCGTCGTCGGCTCGTCCGCGATCAGCAGATCGGGGTTGAGGACGAGCGCCATGGCGATCATCGCCCGCTGGCGCATGCCGCCGGAGAACTCGTGCGGGTAACTGGCTCGCCCGCTCGTCGGGCTTGGGGATGCCGACCCGGCCGAGCATCTCCACCGCCTGGTCGAAGGCCTCCTTCTTCGAGATCTTCTGGTGGGCTCGGATCGCCTCGGCGATCTGGTCCCCGACCTGGTAGAAGGGGTGGAGCGACGTCATCGGGTCCTGGAAGATCATCGAGATCTTCTCGCCCCGGATGTGCCGCATCTCGTCGGCGGGCATCTGTAGCAGGTCCTGACCCTGGAAGATGACCTCACCCTCGATGATCGCCTGCTTGCGGGTGATCAGCCCCATGACCGTCAGGAACGTCACGCTCTTGCCCGAGCCCGACTCCCCGACCACGCCGAGCGTCTCGCCCGGCATGACCTGAAGCTGACGCCATCGACCGCCTTGACCAGGCCGTCGTCGGTCGGGAAGTGGACCTTGAGGTCCTTGACCTCGAGCAGCGGTTCAGCCACGGGTGCTCCTCCGAGCTTCGTTCGGCGCCTGGCCTCGGCTCACGTGTACCGCACCCGTGGGTCGAGGAAGGCGTAGATGATGTCGACGACCAGGTTCGCGAACGTGATGAAGAACGCCGCGATGAGCGTGACGTCGAGGATAGCGTAGAGGTCGCCGGAGAAGACGCTCTTGACCGCGTAGTTCCCCAAGCCCTGAAGGTTGAACACGGTCTCGGTGATGATGGCGCCCCCGAGCAGCGCCGCCGAGGTCCAGGCCGAGGATGGTCACGATCGGCGTGAGACTCGCTCGCAGGCCGTGCTTCATGCACCACCCGTCGTTCGGACAGGCCCTTGGCTCGAGCGGTTCGGATGTAGTCCTCGCCCATGGCCTCGATCAGGTTCCCGCGGGTCATCCGCGCGTAGAACGCGGCGTACGCGCAGAGCCAGCACGCTCCACGGCATGATCATGTGCATGAACCACTCCGTGAGCCCGTACTGCCCGATCGAGTAGAAGCCCGAGCCGGGTAACCACCCTAACTTGAACCAGAAGATGTAGAGGAGCACGGGGCCCAGGAAGAACACGGGCGTGGAGACGCCGAACAAGGCGAACCCCATCGCGAAGCGGTCGAAGATCGAGCGTGGTCGCAACGCCGACAGGATCCCGATCGGGATCCCCACCATCAACCACAGGATCGCGGCCCCGGCCGCCAGCTGCAGCGTGATCAGGAGCCGGTCGAAGATGATCGGCTTCAGCTGCCGAGCGCGTGGTGAACGAGAACCCGAGCCCGGGCCATCCGTACTGATCACCGAGGAAGACGCGCTTCACGAACAGCCCGTACTGGACGATGACCGGCTTGTCCAGTCCGAACTGCATCCGCACCTCCGCCACGATCTCCGGGGTGTGGATCTTGCCGGCGAAGTTGATCTCGGGCTTCGTGGGCGGCATGACGAAGAAGATGAGGTAGGTCAGGAAGCTGATCAGCAGCAGGGTCACGAAGACCCACAGCAGCCGGCGGATGATGTATCGGATCATCGGTTCGGGTCAGTCTACTCGGAGGAGGTGTCCGAAGGGGCCCCGTGCGGGGCCCCTTCGGTCGCTCCCTGCGCCTCAGGCGCCGGTGACCTCGTCCATCGTGAGGCCGTTGGTGACGCTGATCTGCGCGTACGCGATGAGGCCGGTGCTCTGGTCGAACTGATAGTGCTCGATCGTGTCACCCAGCGAGATGTTCGCAGCACCCCAGCGGTAGGGCGCCCAAGGCACGATCTCCTCCATCAGCCTGGTGTCCAGCGCGGCCCAGCAGGCGTCGTACTCGGGGCCTACCGGGGTCGCGACGCACGCCTCCATGTCGGCATCCACGTTCGGCAGCGGGTTCGCGCCCTTGTCCGTCGCGGCGTTCCACGCGGCAAGGGTCTTCGAGCCGCACTCCTTGGCCAGGTCCTCCCCCATACCGACGTGCGCGTAGTTGACCGATCCCTCACAGGAGTCGCCGGCCGTGTTGAAGAGGAAGAAGTCGAAGCCGTACGGGCTCCCGTAGTCCTTCCCCCATCCCGCGTTGACGGCGATCGGGATCAGGTTCTCCGTCGTCTGGATCGTCGTGTAGGCGGTCGACACGTCGAGCTCGCGGATCTTGAGGTTGATGCCGATCTGGGCCAGGCTGTCCTGCACGATCGGCGTGTACTCGGTCCACGGCTCGTAGTTCCGGTTGATCATCAGGACGTCGTTGCAGACCGGGTCGTCGCAGACGCCGTCACCGTCCGAGTCGTACTTCGACGCGGCCATCGCGGCCTTGGCGGCCTCGACATCGCCCGCGTGGTTCGGGCTCGGGTACGGATCGTAATCCGCCAATGACGGCAGGACCGACGGCGGTTCGATCGTGGTGGCGATGAGGCCCGTGCTCGGCCCACCCGTCGACTGCAGCATCGCTGCCTTGTCGACGACGAAGTTCACGGCCTTGCGGACGTTCACGTCGTCGAACGGCGGAACGAGGAGGTTCATCGTGATGTACCACGTCCGGTCGCCCTCTTCGGACTTGAAGCTGTCCTGGAGGTCCGGGTTCGTCAGGTACTGCTGCAGGATCGCAGCCGGCGGAGCGCCGTGCATGACGTCCAGCTCGCCGTTCAGCAGCTTGTTGAAGCTGTCCTCGACGTTCGTGTTGATGTTCAACGCGAAACCGTCGATGTTCGCCGCTCGAACGTCATCGGTCGCCGTGTCCCAGTTCGGGTTCCGCGTGAGGAACAGGTGACTGTCCGGGTCGTAGCCAGAGATCGGCTTCAACGTGTCACAGGACGAGATGTCGAGATCCTCCGAACCGATGATCATGTAGGGGCCCGACGCGATGAGGTAGCGGCCGTAGTCGCCTGCCTTCGTGAAGCACCCGGCCACCTCCTCCGGGATCGCGAAAGCCGCCGGCTGAGCGAGCCGGTACAGCAGGTCCCCGGTCGGTCGCTCGAGCGTGAAGACGATCGTCTGGTCGTCCGGTGTCGCGATGCCCTCGATCGGGTCGTCTGGCGACTTCGCATCGCAGGTCATCCCCACGATCGTGCCGCAGTAGTAGTTGCCGTACTGCGCCACGAGCGACGCCGTGTTCATCCGGTGGAACGCGTACGCGACGTCGCCTGAGGTGATCGCACGGTCGAGCGGGGGTCCCCACATCGCACCGTCCCTGATCGTGAAGGTCACGGTCAGGCCGTCGGCTGACACCTGCCCCAGGTCCGTCGCGAGGTCAGGAACCGGGACGTTGCCGGGGCCACCGGTTTCGCCCGGGTAGGTCAGCAGACCGCGGATCAGCATCTGCCCGTACCAGGCCCACGCGGTGCCGAGGTACTCACCCGTCGGGTCGAACCCGCCCGTGAAGCCGAAGTCCGTCAGCTCCTCACGGACGACTCCGCCCTGGGTCAGTTGCTCCCCGGTTGGGCCCGTCGGGCCCGTCACAGCGGTCTCGCCGGTGGGCCCGGTCGTACCGGGCTCCTCCTCGTCCCCGCCGCACGCCGTCGCGACCAGTGCGAACGCTCCCACCAGCGCGACGATCATGAGATGTCTCTTCACGTGTCCACCCCCCTCGATGGCTCGAACGTTGCCTCGTCTGTTCTCGTTGCGTCCGTAACTCGTCCCCTCCTTTCCCTTCCGTCAGCCGGTGACCTGGGTCCTCGGGTCCAGCGCATCGCGAAGGCCGTCGCCCACGAGATTGAACGCGAGCGTCGTCAGCACGAGCGCCATGCCCGGGAAGAGCAGCATCCACCACGCGACCGTGTACAGCTGACCTCCCGCGGCGTCGGAGATCATCCGGCCCCAAGAGGGCGTGATCGGAGGGATCCCCACACCGAGGAACGACAGTGCGGCCTCGAAGAGGATGTTGCTCGGGATGATCAGCGTGCCGTAGACGATGATCGGAGCCGCGAGGTTCGGAAGCACGTCGCGCGCGAGGATCCTGCGCGTCCCCGCGCCCATCGACCGGGCTGCCTCGATGAACTCCTTGTTCCGGATGGTCAGGACCTGCCCGCGGACGATCCGGCCGATGTACGGCCAGGTGAAGAGCGCGATGATCGCCGTGACCAACGAGACACCCGGCTGCACGAGGCCACCTAGACAGCCCTCGGCGGTGATGGAGCAGGTCGCCGCGATCCCGATCGCGAAGAGCAGCACCGGAAGCGAGAGCACCAGATCGATCGTCCGTGAGATCAGCGTGTCGACCCACCCGCCGAGGAACCCGGCGAGCGACCCGAGGATGACCCCGATCACCACGGCGAAGGTCGGTCGCGAGGAGCGCCACCGACGAGCGAGGTGCGGGCGCCGTAGATCGTGCGGACGAAGACGTCGCGCCCCGACGTGTCGACCCCGAACCAGAACTCGGAGTTGGGGCCTTGCTTGGGCAGCCCGATCTCGTCGAGCGTCTCTCGGTACAGGTCATTGGGGCCGTGATGGGCGACGTCCTGCGCGATCAGCGGGGCCGTGAGCGCCACGATCACGAGGAGCACGAGGAAGCCAAGGGCGACGAGCGCGACCTTGTCCCTGCGGAAGCGGCTCCAGAAGATCTGCCACGGGGTGCGGCCGATGATCGAGCTGCTCGGCTCCGCCCCTCCGAGCCCCTCGGGGCTCCCGATGAGGTCCTCGTCCGTGACCTGACCCAATCCGCCCCCCGTCCGTCGCAACCGCGCCGGAGTCTACCCACGTCGTCGCACGCCAGCCAACGGGCTGCTCGTCCTGAACCCTATACGCGGGGGAGGTTGCCTGGGGATTGAGGACCGCTCCCTCCCCGAGGGGCGCGCGCAGGAACCTCGCCGCGCCTACGTGTAGCGGACCCTCGGATCCAGGAACGCGTAGAAGATGTCCACGAAGAAGTTGGCGACCACGATGAAGAACGTGGCGAGCATCGTCACGCCCATCACCGCCGGGAAGTCCGCCGCGTAGAGCGAGATGAGCGCGTACTGCCCGAGCCCGGGCAGCTGGAACACGGACTCGGTGATCACCGCGCCTCCCAGGAGGAACGCCACGTCCATACCGAACATCGTCACGACCGGCGTCAGCGCGGCCCGCAGGCCGTGGCGATAGATCACCGTTCGCTCGGGCAGGCCCTTCGCACGGGCGGTCCTGATGTAGTCCTCGGCCATCGTCTCCATCAGGTTGCCGCGGGTCATCCGGGAGTAGAAGGCGGCCGAGGTGATCGCGAGCGAGAACCACGGCAACACGAAGTACCCCTCGAAGACCGACTGAAGGACCGACTGCCCCTGCGGGAGCCCCGCGGTGGGTAACCACCCGAGCCAGAAGTGGAAGACGTACAGGAGCACAAGCCCCAGCCAGAACACGGGCAGCGACACTCCGACGAGAGCGAAGATCATCGCGCTCCGGTCGATGAGCGTGCCTCGTTTCACGGCCGAGATGATCCCGATCGGCAGGCCGATCGCGAGCCAGACGAATGCCGCGCCGATCGTGAGCGCGATGGTCACGGGCATCCTTCCCAAGATCGCGTCCTTCACGGGAACCTGGCCCTGATAGGAGAAGTACACGTCCTCGTTCAGGAAGAGGCCCGGCCACGGGATCATGCCCTGCGCGAACCTCCAGTACTGGACGTAGAGAGGCTGGTCGAGGCCGAAGTTCTCGCGGACCTGCGCGACGAGCTCGGGGCTCGGGTGCCGACCGACCGCTCGCGCGATGGGGTCGCCCGCCGGCAGCTTCACGAAGACGACGAAGGTGAACAGGGACACGGTGATCAGGACGAGCACCAAGAACAGCGTTCTGCGAACCATGTACCTGAGCACGCGAGGGCATCCTCCTGGGGTTCGGAGGGGGGCCGGCGCGAGCCGGCCCCCTCCTCCCGTCCGTCGTTCCTACTCGCTCCCCGGAGCGAGGGCGATCTGGTCGTACGCCGTCTGGTTGTCGAACAGGCTGTACGTGTAGTTCTGCACCCTGCTCGAGATGATCTGCTCGACGTTGCTGAAGATCAGCGGGACGATCGGCACGACCTCCTCCATCAGCACCTTGTCGGCGTCGGCCCAGCAGGCGGATCCGCTCGTCACCGGTGAGCGCGATGCACTCCTCGATCTTGGTGTCGAGCGCCTGCGAGCACCTCGGTGATGTCGTAGCCGTACTTCTCGAGCTGGTCGGGGTCGGCCCCGGCCATCGAGTAGTTGGTGTTGTACGCGTCCAGGATGTTCGGCCCGTACATCGGGAAGACGTAGAACGTGTACGCGTCCGGGTAGTCCTGGAGCCATCCCCCGAAGGTGCTGATCGGGATCTGGTTCTTCGGGTCGAAGATCTTGTCGTACGCGGTCGAGTTGTCGAACGAGTTGACGTCGAGCTCGACGCCGATCGCCGCGAGGTTCTGCGCGATCAGCGCGTCCGACGCCTCCGCCACGCGGCCCACGACGCCGACCGACAGGATGTTCTGGCACTCGGGCGCGTCGCAGATACCGTCCCCGTTCGAGTCGTACTTCGATTGCGCCATCTCGTCCTTCGCGGACTGGAGACCCTCGGGCGTGTCCGCACCCTGGCTGTTGGGGGTGGCGTACGGGTCGTAGCCCTCCAGGAGACCCCCGAGGAGCCCGGACGGCGTGAAGTAGCCGGCGATCTCGCCGGTGGTCTCGCCACCGGCCAGTCGACGCCATCCTTCCTTGTTCACCGCGAAGTTGACGGCCTTGCGCACCTGCCAGGTCGTCGAACGGCGGCACGGCCACGTTCATCGCGATGTAGTAGTTGCCCGAGCCCGGCTCCACGAAGTACTGGTCCTCGAGGTTCGGGTCCGTGCGTGAACGTGCGGGCCGTCGTCGCGGCGACGCCGTTGGCGAAGATCGTGGTCGATCTCGTCCGCCGCGACCTTCTTCTCGGCGACCTCCTGGTCACACCCGGACAGATCTCCACGCTGACCGCGTCGACGTAGGCGGGACGCAGGTCGTCCTGCCCGTCGGCGACCCACGACGGGTTGCGGACGAGCGAGATCAGGGTGTCCGGCTGGTACCCGGCGACGGCCTCCTGCTCCTTGACCGGGAGCGAGAAGTCCATGGCCTCGGACCCCTCGAACATGTACGGGCCCGATGACACGAGGAACCGGCCGTAGTCGTCGTCGTGACCCTCGGCCACGCCCAGCGGAGCCTCCGGGTCCGCCGGGTTCGGCGGGATCGGCGCCGCGGCGGGCATCGCCAGCCGGTAGCCGAGGTCGCCGGCGGGCGCGGTCAGCTTGATCTCCAGCGTGTAGTCGTCGACGGCGGTCATGCCCGTGATCGTGTCGGACGTCACCGGCCGCGTAGGCGTCGAAGCCCTCGATCACGCTGTAGTAGAAGCTGTACCCGGCCGCCGACCTCGGGCCTGGCCGTCCCGCATCATCGCCCGGATGAAGTCCTGGGCGGTGATCTCGACGTCCTGCAGCGGCGGCGCGTAGTGGACGCCCTGCTTCAGCGTCGAACGTCCAGGTCAGTCCATCCTCGGACACCGTCGGCTCCGCGGCCGCGAGGTCCGGGAAGATCGTGTCCCCGTCCTCGTCCGGTCCCTTGCCGTTGTACGACAGCAGCGTCCGGAGCAGGCAGCAGCGGTAGAACGCGAAGGAGACCTGGAAGTACTCCTTCTGCGGGTCGAACTGCGGCCGTCACGTCCGTGTCCATCCAGACCGTTCAGCGTGCCGCCCGGCTGGAGGTTCTCGGTGCCGGTCTCGCCGGTGGCGCCGGTCCTGTACCCTCGCCACCCTCGTCGCCACCGCCGCACGCCGTCGCGGCGAGGGCGAGAACCGCGACGAGGGCGAGGATCTTCAGGTATCGCCTCATGCGCTTCCCTCCTTCTCTTCCTTCCCACACCCGCTCAGCCGGTGCCCTTCACCGAGGGCGGTCCGGGCGACGTCCTGCTCTGCCGGTTCGGCCACTGCCTTCTTCTCCCTCCTCCGTTCGCGCCATCCCTTCTTCCCGTACGAGCCTTCGCTGTCCCCGAGGATCGAGCGCGTCCCGCAGACCGTCGCCGACCAGGTTGAAGGCGAGGGTCGTAGCCAGCAGGAACATGCCCGGGAAGAACATCGTCCACCACGCCGCGTCGAAGATGTGGCTCGCGTCCGAGAGCAGTCGCCCCCACGACGGCGTCGTGATCGGCACGCCGATCCCGAGGTACGACAACGCCGGCCTCGAACAGGATGTTCGAGGGGATCAGCAGCGTCGTGTACACGATGATCGGCGCGATGAGGTTGGGGAGGATCTCCTTGAACATGATGCGGATGTTCCCCGCGCCCATGGACCTGGCCGACTCCACGAACTCCTTCTCACGGAGCGACAGGACCTGCCCGCGGACGATCCTCGCGAGGTACGGCCAGCTGAACAGGCCGATCACGTAGCTCACGAGGAGCAGGCCGGGCTTGATGAGCCCCCCGAGGCATCCCTGGGGCTGGAGGCCGCACGCCGACACGAGGCCGAGCGCGAGCAGCAGCACCGGCAGGGACAGGATCACGTCCATGAGCCTCGAGATGAAGGTGTCGACCTTGCCGCGGAAGAAGCCGGCCATGACGCCCAGCGTGACGCCGATCAGCGACCTCGAGGCCGGTCGCGAAGAACGCCACGATCAAGGACGTGCGCGCACCGTAGAGGACCTGCGAGGAACAGATCGCGGCCCGCCGGGTCGGCGCCGAACCAGAACTGCCGTTCGGGCCGAGCGGTAGGCCGTAGCTCGTCGAGCATGTCGAAGTAGAACTGGTTCACGTCGGGTGGTGCACGACGTTCCTCGCGAAGAACCCGGCCGACGAGGGCGCCGAAGATCATGACGCCGATCAGGAAGAGGCCGACGAGGGCGACCTTGTCGCGCCGGAAGCGCCGCCAGAACAGCTGCCACGGGGTGCGGCCCTCGATGCCGGCGACCACCGCGGCGGGTGCCTCGACATCCCGGCTCCGTCGCGCGTGCCCGTCCGTCGCGACCTTGCCCACCTGTCGCGAGCCCGTCTCCTCCGGCGCGGAAGCCTTCCGAGGTGCGGCCCCGGACGGCCACCGAGACTATACGGCTCGCGCCTGCCCCGGGGGCGGATGGCCGGTTCAGGCTCACGAGGACGGCCTTAGTCCCGCAAGAGCTCCGAGACGCGCGGGCAGGATGTCGACCCCTCGGAGGGCGCCGAGCGACCCCGTCGCGCACGCGCGTTCGCCGAAGGCGCTCGAGCCGTCGGAGGGCACGCCGCCGCCCGAGACCAGGAGTGGCACCGGGTCGGCCGTGTGGCGCCTTGCGGACGCACGAGGTCGAGTGGTCCGCCGTGACGGCCACCACCGTGTTCGCGGGTATCGAGCCGTCGGCAGCACCTCACCGAAGAACGCCCGATCGATCAGCGCGATCACGTCACGCTTGTCGAACGCTCGGCCGTCGTGCGCCGGGCATGTCGGGCCCCTTGATGTGGACGTAGAGCGCGTCGTAGCCGCCGAGCGCCTCGGCGGCGAGCTCCGCCCACGCGCGACGTAGCTGCTCGCTCGTCGGCAGGCGAGGGGCGTCGACACGGGAGCCATGCCGAGGAGCATCGCGATGCCGCGCTCGACCGGCATCTCGACGAAGCACCCCCACGTCGGGCCGAACCGCTCGTTGATGGGTTCCAGGCGCGGACGGTGGTCGCCCCCGTCGCGCGTGAGGATCAGGTTGCCCGGGGAGCTTGCCCTCGGCCCGGCGGCGGCGCGTTGACCTCGGAGGCGTCGAGGATCGCTCGCGGAGCCCTCGACGAACGCGTTCGTGAGCTCGGCGGCCCGGTCGGGCTGCGTCCGTGTCCTCGAGCGGTTCGCACCGTGCGCGACCTCGGGCTCGAACGTCTCGAGGGCCACGCCGAGCGAGCCCTCCTTGCGGTACGCCGGGTCGGTGTTCGTCACCTCGGCCGAGAGCGGCGTCCCGTCGTCCGTGCGGATGACGAGCGCACCCCGGTGCTCGACCGTGGCCTGCAGCGTCGAAGCGTGGCGCCGGGGAGCACGAGCTTCTCGTTGACCTCGGCCGCGAGCGCGTGCGACTCCTCCGACGTGAGGTCGCGGCCGACGCGCCGGTCCACGATCTCGGGCCAGTCGGCGGTCGCGAAGTTCACGCGGTACGCGAGATCGCCGTCGCGGAAATCCATGCCGACGCCGACCGCCTCGACGACGCCGCGGCCGGGGTGCTCCTCCGTGCGGGTCGTAGCCCAAGATCGCGAAGACCGCGATGTCGGACTCGGGCGCGATGCCCGGGCCGACGGTCACCACCGTACCCGTCCGGCCCGTCCGCGCGAGCGAGTCCAGGAACGGGGTCTCGGCGGCCTCGAGCGGCGTCCGGTCGTCGAGCTCGGGGACGGGATCGTCGCCGAGCCCGTCGAGGCAGACGTACAGGAGCTTCTTCACGGTCCGGTCCTTTCGCGCTAGCGGTACTTCACGATCAGCGCGAACTCCTCGGGGTCGAGGCTCGCGCCGCCGACGAGCGCGCCGTCGATCTCGGGATGCGCCATGAAGTCGCGGATGTTGCCGGGCTTCACGCTCCCGCCGTACTGGATCCGGACGCCCTCGGCGAGCTCGGCCGAGTAGAGCCCCGCGACGGTCCGCCGGATCGTGCCGATGACCTCGCCGGCGTCGGCGGGTCAGCGCGTTGCGCCCGGTCCCGATCGCCCAGATCGGCTCGTAGGCGACGCACGAGCCTCGCGGCGTCCTCGGCCGACGACGCCCTGGAGCGCACGCTCGACCTGGCCCACCACCTTCTCCTCGGTGAGGCCGGCGTCGCGCTCCTCGAGCGTCTCGCCCACGCACAGGATCGGCGTCATGCCGTGCCCGAACACCGCCCGGACCTTCCTGTTCACCATCTCGTCGGTCTCGCCGAAGAGCTGCCGCCGCTCCGAGTGGCCGACGATCACGTAGGTCACCCTGAGCGCCTGCAGCATCGGCGGCGAGACCTCACCGGTGAACGCGCCCTCATCCTCGAAGTGCACGTTCTGGGCGCCCAGGCCGTACGGCAGGCGGTCGCTGTCGATCAGCGTCTGGATCGAGCGGAGCGCGGTGAAGGCGGGGCAGATCGACGACCTCGACGCGCTCGGCGTCCTCCTTGTCGAGCAGGTAGGAGAGCTTCTGCACGGCCTGGATCGCCTCGAGGTGCGTCTTGTGCATCTTCCAGTTCGCGGCGATGATCGGTCGCGCGCGGCCATCAGCGCGTCCTCCAAGACGGCGATGCCCGGGAGCTCGCGCCCCTCGAGGAACTCGAGCGACGCGCCGCCGCCCGTGGACAGGTGGTCGAACCCGTCCTCGAGGCCGAACTCGCTTCACGGCCGCGAGGCTGTCGCCCCCACCGACGACGGTGAACGCGTCGGCGCCGGCGATCGCCGTCGCGATGCCCCGCGTACCGGCCGAGAACGGCTCGAGCTCGAACACGCCCATCGGACCGTTCCACAGGATCGTCTTCGCGTCCGCGAGGATCCGAGCGAACTCCTCGACGGTCCTCGGGCCCGATGTCGAGGCCCATCTGGCCCTCGCGGGACCTCGGTCGCCGGCACGGTCTGCCGCGGCGCCTCCGGCGTCATCTCGGCGGCGCGGCGACGACGTCGACCGGGCAGCTCGAGCAGGACGCCCCGCTCGGTCGCGCGCGCCTTCGCGGCGCAGCACGTCCTCGAAGCGATCGGCGCTCGACGAGGCTGGTCGCCGATCTCGCCGCCCTCGGCCGCGATGAACGTGAAGGCCATCGCCCCGCCGATCAGGAGCGCGTCGACGCGCTCGACCAGCGAGCCGATCGTGGCCAGCTTGTCCGAGACCTTCGCGCCACCCAGGATCGCGACGTACGGCCGCTCGGGCTCGGCCAGGAGCGCCGAGAGCGCCTCGACCTCCCGCTGGAGCAGCCGTCCGGCCGCGGCCGGCCGCCCCTCGTCGAGCACGAGCGCCGGGAGCGCGGCGACCGACGCGTGCGCGCGATGGACGGCCCCGAAGGCGTCGTCCACGTAGACGTCGGCGAGCGCCGGCCAGCGCGCCGGCGAATGCCGGGTCGTTCGCCTCCTCGCGCGGGTCGAAGCGCAGGTTCTCGAGCAGACGACGTCGCCCGGTCCCGACGTGGCCGCAGACGGCCTCGGCGTCGGGGCCGCTCACGACGTCGGGCAGCCATGACCTCGCGACCGAGGAGCTCCGCCGACGCGCTCGGCGACCGGTGCCATGCGGACTCCTCCGTGACCTGCGCCCTTCGGCCGGCCGAGGTGGGAGGCGACGACGAGCGATGCCCCGCGCGTCCGAGCAGCTCGGTCAGCGTCGGCAGCGCTCGCGCGGATGCGCGTGTCGTCGGTCGACGACCCCGTCCCTCAGCGGCACGTTGAGGTCGACCCGGACGAAGACCCGCCGGCCGGCGACCTCGCCGAGGTCTCGAGGGTGCGGATGCCCATCGGCAGCTTCGCTTACAGCGAGGCCGCGACGATGTCGACCAGGTCGACGAGGCGGTTGGAGTAGCCCCACTCGTTGTCGTACCAGCCGAGGATCTTCGCGACGTTGCCCTTGGTCATCGTGAGCGAGCGCGTCGAACGTGCACGAGGCCGGCGACCCGACGATGTCCGAGGACACGATCGGGTCCTCCGTGTAGACGAGGCGTCCGCCGGAGAGCGGTCCGCTCTCCGAGGCCGCCTTGAACGCCGCGTTGACCTCCTCGGCGCGTGACCTCGCGCTTCAGCGTGGCGACGAGATCGGTGACCGAACCGTCCGGCACCGGCACCCGCATCGCCATGCCGTCCATCTTGCCCGTTCAGCTGTGGCAACACGAGGCCGATCGCCTTCGCCGCGCCGGTCGAGGTCGGGATGATGTTCAAGGCCGCGGCGCGCGCCCGCCGCAGGTCCTTGTGCGGGCAGGTCGAGGATGTTCTGGTCGTTCGTGTAGGCGTGGATCGTCGTCATGAACCCCTGCTCGATGCCGAAGGCGTCGTCGAGCACCTTGGCCATCGGCGCCACGCAGTTCGTGGTGCAGGAGGCGTTGGAGATCACGTGGTGGGCGGCCGGGTCGTAGCGCGTCGTCGTTGACGCCGAGCACGACCGTGACGTCCTCGCCCTTGGCGGGGGCGCTGATGACGACCTTGCTGCGCGCCGGCGGCGATGTGCTTGTCGGCGTCCTCGCGCTTCGTGAACAGGCCGGTGGACTCGATCACGATCTGTGCGCCGAGCTCCTTCCAGGGCAGGTCGGCGGGGTCGCGGTCGGCGAGGACCTTCAGGACGTCGCCGTCCACGGCGATGCCGTCCTCGGCCACGCCGACCTCGGCGTCGAAGGTCCCGAGGACCGAGTCGTACTTCAGCAGATGCGCCAGGGTGCTGCGAGTCGGTGATGTCGTTCACCGCGACGAAGTCCCAGTCCTTGCCCTGCTGCTTCGCGGCCCGGAAGAAGTTGCGACCGATCCGCCCGAAGCCGTTGATGCCGATCTTGACGCTCATGCGTCATGCCTCCTCGAGAGGGGGTCAGCGCCATCCTAGCCGATACCCGCCGAGCGGCACCCCCGGTCGACCGGCCTCGCGTCGACGGGTCGGACGGCGTTACGGGCACGTCACGGCCGGATCAGCGGTCGACGTCGCGATGCTCGACGGTGGCCGGCAAGACCCTTGTCTCGGAAGAAGGTCGCGAGGTCCTCGACGACCACCACCGAGCGGTGCCGCCCACCGGTGCACCCGACCGCGACCGTCAGGTAGGACTTCCCCTCCGCGACGAACCCCGGGACCACGAACGCCGAGGAGGGCTCGGAGCCGTCGCATGAACTCGCGGTAGGTCTGCTGGCCTTTCACGTACGTGCGGACGCGCTCGTCGGTGCCCGGGAAGCGGTCGCAGCTCGTCCACCCAGTGCGGGTTCGGCAGGAACCGGACGTCGATCACGAGGTCGGCGTCCCGTGGCGAGCCGTACTTGAAGCCGAACGACAGCAGCGAGACCTGCAGCCCCTGCTCGGGCGGGGCCTCGCGAAGCGCCTCGCGGATGCGGTCCCGGAGTTCGTGCGGGCCGAGCTTCGACGTGTCGATGATGAGGTCGGCCTCGCCCCGCAGCCGCTCCATCATCAGCCGCTCCTTGCGGATCCCCTCGACGACCCGGTCGGCAGGTGCGAGCGGGTGCCGGTGGCGGGTGGCCTCGTAGCGATTCACGAGCTCCTCGTCGGAGGCGTCGAGGTAGATGATCCGGTACGGGATGCTCATGTGCTCGAGCTCCTCGAGCGCCTTCGACAGCTCCCCGAAGAAGACGCCGCCGCGGGCGTCGACCACGATCGCCACCCGCGCGCCGGGTCCGCCCGGCCGAGCCGCGAGCTCGGCCATCTTCGGCAGGAGCGACGGCGGCAGGTTGTCGACCACGAAGTAGCCGAGATCCTCGAGCGACTTGCGCGGCCTCCGAGCGGCCGGCGCCCGAGAGGCCGGTGATGATCGTGAACCCGGTGCCCTCGGCGTGGTGCGCAGGCTCGGGAGCTCGCCCTCGGCGTCCGGCCCGCCATCAGGCGCTCTCCCGCCGCTCGGCGCCGGCAACGTGCAGGCGCTCGTGGATCGCGTGCGCGAGCTCCGGCCCGATCCCCGGGGTCTCGGCGATCTCCTCGGGCGTCGCTCGCGAGAGCCGCGCGAGCGACCCGAACCGCTTCAGCAGCGCCTTCTTCCTGCGCCGGACCGACGCCCGGGATCTCGTCGAGCGGCGACGCGAGCGCGCGCCTCGCCCGCTTCTGTCGGTGGTACGTGATCGCGAACCGGTGGGCTTCGTCGCGCAGGTGCTGGAGCACGAAGAGCGCCTCCGAGCCCCGGGGGATCGAGCAGCGGATCCGGCCGGTCCGGGAAGTAGACCTCCTCCAGGCGCTTGGCCAGGCCGATCGCGGGGATGCGGAGACCGGCGTCGACGAGCACCTTCGCTGGCCACGGCGAGCTGGCCCCGTCCGCCGTCGACCACGACGAGCGAGGGCGGGTAGGCGAACCGGCGCGGCTTCGCGATCGCTCGGTCCTTCGCCTCGGCGCGCAAGCGTGCGAAGCGACGCCGGAGCATCTCATCCATGCTCGCGAAGTCGTCCTGCCCCGCCACACCCTTGATCTGGAACCGCCGGTAGTCCGAGCGCTTCGGCAGGCCGTCCTCGAACACGACCATCGAGCCGACCTTGTCCGTCGGTCCGAGGTTCGAGATGTCGTAGCACTCGATCCGCAGGGGCGCCTGCTCGAGCCCGAGCACCGCTCCGAGCTCGGCGAGCGCACGCGACCGTGCGCCGAAATCCGACGCCCGCTTCAGCTTGTGGCGCTGGAAGTGATCCCGCGCGTTCTGAGCCACCGTGTCCATGAGCTTGCGCTTCGCGCCGCGCTCGGGGACGGCGATGCCGACCCGACCGCCTCCGACGCTCCTTGAGCCAGTCGCCCAGCACATCTGCGTCGTCGGGGAGCTCGGGCACGAGGACCCGCGGCGGCACCTCCTCCCGCTCCATGTACAGCTCTCGTAGGAACGAGCCGACCAGCTGCCGTCGGTCGAGCTCCTCGACCCGGTCCACGATCCAGCCCTTGCGGCCCATGACCCGCCCGCGGCGGACGAAGAACGCCTGGAACGCGGCCTCGAGATCGTCCTCGGCCAGCGCGATCACGTCGAGGTCCTCCGGCCGGGCGAGGACCATCTCCTGATGCTCGAGGGCCCGGCGCGCCGCAGCGAGCTGGTCACGGTGCTTCGCCGCGAGCTCGTACTCCTGGCGCTCGGCGGCGTCGCGCATCTCGCGCTCGAGGCGCGCGAGCACCGGGCGCTCGTTCCCGGCGAGGAAGTCGGCGAGGGCGTCCACGGCGGCTCGGTAGGCCTCCGTCGGTGACGCCGGTGGTCTCCGGGACGCACGGACCGGAGCAGCGGCCGATGTCGAAGTAGAGGCAGGGACGTCGCGCGCGGGCACGCTGGTCGAAGAACGCGTTCGAGCACGTCCGGACCGGGAAGACGCGGGTGAGCGCGTCGAGCGTCTCGCGGATCGCGTAGGCGTGCCCGAACGGTCCGAAGTACCGGACGTTCTTCCGCTTCGTGCCCCGGAGGACCTGAGCGCGCGGCCACCGCTCCCCTACCGTGAGCGCGAGGTACGGGTACGACTTGTCATCCCGGTAGCGGATGTTGAAGCGGGGCTGATGCTCCTTGATCAGGTTGTACTCGAGCATGAGGGCGTCCACCTCGCTCGAGACGACGATCCACTCGACGCTCCGGGCGGCGGCCATCATGACCTCCGTGCGCGGGTGGAGGGGCTTGCCCCAGTAGCTCGCGAGACGTTTGCGGAGGGAGCGCGCCTTCCCCACGTAGACGACGCGGCCGTCGACGTCGCGGAACAGGTAGGCCCCGGGCTGGTCGGGGATCTGCGAGGTCTGCGGTCGTGGGACGCTCACGCGCCAATCCTACCGGCGGTGCCTGCGAGGACCGTGAA
Organism: uncultured Actinomycetes bacterium; assembly: GCA_963708985.1. Lineage (GTDB taxonomy): Bacteria > Actinomycetota > UBA4738 > UBA4738 > HRBIN12 > HRBIN12. The sequence goes on along the minus strand of CAVPUQ010000006.1, from coordinate 394,625 downwards.
GCGACGAGTCTACTTGACGACGACGGTGCCGTTCATGTTGGGGTGCACGATGCACACGAAGTAGTACTCGCCGGCCGGGAGCGGGGGCACCGTGTAGTCGACCGACGCGACCCCGGTGATGAGCTCGCCGTTGAAGAGCTCCTCGCTCATCGACGAGTCCCGGTAGATCGCGATGTTGTGCTGGATCCCGGCGTCCTGGTTGCTGAACATGATCGTGTTCTCGACCCCGGCCGTGAGCGTGATCGTGCTCGTGTCGAATGCGATCCCCTGGGCCGTGACCATCACCATCGAACCCATCCCCGTAGGCCCCGTCGCGCCGGTCGCACCGGTGCCTCCCGTGGCTCCGGTCGGCCCGGTCGCGCCGGTGGCCCCGCCCTCGCCGACCACGATCTTGCCGATCATCGAGGGATGGACGACGCAGTTGTAGGCGTACTCACCCGCGTCGAGGGCCGGGATCTCGTACTCGACCTGCGTCGGGGCCCGTGATCAGGTCACCCCAGAAGATCGGTCGCCGCGCACCTCGGCGCCGCCGAAGACCTGGATGTTGTGCTGGATGCCGGTGTCGCGGTTGTCGAGCACGATCGTGAACGCCTCACCCGCGGGCGCCTCGACGCACTGCCCGTCCGTGAACGCGATGCCCTCGGCGACGACGGTGACCGTGCCGTCGACGACCGGGGTGCACTCCTCGGTCGGCGGCGCCGCCCCCGACGGTTGCACGACGTCGGTCGGCGTCGGGCTCGGATGTCCGATCGCGAGGCTCACCGATCTCCCCATACACGCCGAGGACCAGGTCCTGCGGCTCCGAGCGTACCAGGCCACGTAGCCGTGAAGAGCCGTCCGGGGTGGTCGCGACCGCCGGGTCGAACCCCCCTCGGTCAGCCCGAGGTCGATCGGCGTCGAACGTCGCCCCGTCCGACGACGTCGAGACCGCCACCCCGTCCAGCATCGGGTCGTACCACGCGACCGTGATCGTGCCCCGTCTCGTCGACGGCCACGCCGGTCGCGCCCGGTCCATCGGCGCCCTCCCGAGCTCCGCAACCGTCGAGACCTGCCAGGCGCCCGCCCGTCACCCGTGGCCGCGTGGACCTGGGAGCCGGTCTCGTACAGAGGACGACGGAGCCATCGGCGGTGGTCGTCGCCGAGAGGCCGAGCCCGGCACCTCCGCGCTCGACCGTGCTGGTCGTCCATCCGTTCGACCGGCCCACGGCCGCCGTGACATCGGCACCGTCCGCGTACGCGACGACCGGGTCCCCGGCGTCGTTCACGGCTATGGCCGTCCGGCATCCATCGCAGCCGGGGGCGCCGTCGACCGTTTCGGTCGTCCAGCCGCCCGCACCCGTCGTGGCGACCTCGACCGAGGCGATCACCGAGGTCGAGGTGTAGTACGCGATCCACGGCGAGCCCTTGGCGTCGACCGCGAGCGAGGGACCGATGCCCGGCGTGCTCGTCACCTTCTCGACCGTCCACTGCGTCGCGGAGGCCGGGTCCGCCGAGCCGCGTCGCGTAGAAGATCCCGTCGCCGCTCCCCCAGCCGGCATGGAGCCCGCCGTTGGCATCGGCGACGAGCTGCAGGCCGGTCACGGCGTCCGGCGTGAGCTTCGCGATCGAGTCCGAGAACGCCGGGTTGAAGCCCACCTGGACGTTGTCGATCTGCTCCTCGATCGCGATCGCGCCGCGCGTCCAGATGCCGTCCTGCACCGTGGCGAGCATGACACCCGGGAGCGATCGGCATCCCGATCGGACGCGTCTGTGGGAAGGAGCCCTCGGGCACCTGCTCCTCGAACGAGAAGTAGGCGACCACCGGCCGGCCGTCGACGACCGCCACCGAAGGGTGTCGTCCCGCATCGTTGAGCGCGTCGACGACCTCCGGGACGAAGCCCGGCCGGAGCCGAACTCGGGCGCGACCGGCGCCTTCGCGCACGCGGCGGCGAGGACCCCGAGCATGAGCGCGAGCGGCAGCAGCCTCCTGGACATGAGCGGGCGCACGATAGCAAGGTCGACCGCGAGCGCGCCCGAGCGAGCGTCTACGCGTGCACGGACGGCCGCGCGGCTCGAGCGGCAGCGATACCGAGAACCTCGCCGAGGAACCGCCCCGTGTGCGAGGTCGGGTGCGCGGCGACCTGCTCCGGGGGCCCGGCCGCGACGACCTCGCCGCCCGCGTCACCCGCCCTCGGGACCGAGATCGACGATCCAATCGGCGGTCTTGACCACGTCCAGGTTGTGCTCGATCACCAGCACCGTGTTGCCGGCGGCCACCAGCCGCTGCAGCACCGCGAGCAGCTTGCGGATGTCCTCGAAGTGCAGGCCGGTCGTGGGCTCGTCGAGCACGTAGAGCGTGTTGCCCGGTCGCCCGCTTCTGCAGCTCGCCGGCGAGCTTGATGCGCTGAGCCTCGCCGCCCGACAGCGTCGGCGCCGGCTGCCCGAGCTTCACGTATCCGAGCCCGACGTCCGAGAGCGTCTGCAGGTGCCGCTTGATGACCGGGATGTTCTGGAAGAACTCGAGCGCCTCGTCCACGCTCATCTCGAGGACATCGGCGATCGACCGGTCCTTGTAGCGTCACCTCGAGCGTCTCGCGGTTGTACCGATGGCCCTTGCAGACCTCGCAGGTCACGTAGACGTCGGGGAGGAAGTGCATCTCGATCTTGATCTGGCCGTCGCCGGCGCAGTTCTCGCACCGGCCCCCCCGAACGTTGAACGAGAACCGGCCGGGCTTGTAGCCGCGGACCCTGAGCCTCCGGGCACCTGGCTGAACAGGTTCCGCACGTGGTCGAAGACCCCCGTGTAGGTCGCCGGGTTCGAGCGCGGCGTCCGCCCGATCGGCGACTGGTCGATGTCGATGACCTTGTCGATCTGCTCCCAGCCGATCAGCTTGCGGTGCTTCCCGGGCAGCACGCGCGAGCGGTAGACCTTCTGCATCAGCGCACGGAGCAGGACCTCCTGCACCAGCGTCGACTTGCCCGAGCCGCTCACGCCCGTCACGCAGACGAACAGCCCGAGCGGGATCTCGAGGTCCACGTCCTTCAGGTTGTGCTCGCGCGCCCCGAGCACCTTCAGCCAGCGATCGCCTGGAGCGCGGCGGACCTCGGGGGTGGGGATCACGCGCCGTCCCGACAGGAACGCCCCGGTGATCGAGTCACTCGCACCGGATGAGGCCCTTCAGGTCGCCGGAGTACACGATGAGCGCCGCCGTGCTCCCCGGCGCCCGGTCCGATGTCGACGATGTGGTCGGCGGCTTGGATCGTCGCCTCGTCGTGCTCGACGACGATCAGCGTGTTGCCCAGGTCGCGCAACCGCACGAGCGTGTCGATCAGGCGACGGTTGTCGCGCTGATGCAGGCCGATCGACGGCTCGTCGAGGATGTAGAGCACGCCGACGAGCCCGCTGCCGATCTGCGTCGCGAGCCGGATGCGCTGTGCCTCGCCGCCGGCGAGCGTGCCCGAGGCCCGGTCGAGCGTGAGGTAGTCGAGCCCGACGTCGACCAGGAATCCGAGCCGCGCACGGATCTCCTTGACGAGTCGCTCCGCGATCATGTGCTCGCGCTCGGAGAGCTCGACGTCGTCGAAGAAGTCCAGCGTGTCCCGGATCGACCGGTCCGTGAGCTGGGCGATGTTGATGCCGCCGATCCTCACGGCGAGGCTCTCGGGCTTGCAGGCGCGCGCCGCCGCAGGCGCGACACGGGATCTCGCGCATGAACTGCTCGAGCTTCTCCCGCTGGCTGTCCGAGTCGGTCTCGGCGTGGCGACGCTCGACGACCGGCAGCACGCCCTCGAACGTCGTGTAGTACGACCGAACCCGGCCGTATCGGTTCTTGTAGCGGACGTAGATCTCCTCCTGCGAGCCGCCGAGGAGGACGTCGCGAGCCTTCTTCGGCAGCTTCTTCCACGGCGTCTTCGTCGAGAAGCCGTGCGTATCGGCGACGGCCTCGAGCACGCGCTCCCAGTACTCGAGGCGCGAGCCGGCCCATGGCGCGATCGCGCCCTCGTCGATCGAGAGGTCGGGGTCGGGGATCACGAGCTCGGCGTCGACCTCCAACCGCGTCCCGAGCCCGTCGCAGGTCGGGCACGCGCCGTACGGCGAGTTGAACGAGAAGTTGCGCGGCTGGAGCTCCTCGAAGGACAGGCCGCAATACGTGCAGGCGAGCGACTGGCTGAACGTCTGGACGTCCTCGCCGTCGTGCGTCGCGACGGCGATCGCGGCGATGCCCTCCGTGAGCTGAAGCGCCGTCTCGATCGAGTCGGCGACGCGGCGGCGGATGTCGACCTTGGCCACGAGGCGGTCGACGACGACCTCGATCGTGTGCTTGTAGTGGCGCGGGAGCCGGATCTGCTCCGAGAGCTCGTGGACCTCGCCGTCGACCCGGGCGCGGACGAACCCCTTGTTCGCCAGGTCCCGGAGGAGCTTCTCGTACTCGCCTTTGCGCCCACGGACGACCGGTGCGAGCACCTGGAACCGGGTGCCCTCCGGCAGCTCCATCACCTGGTCGACGATCTGCTCCGGCGTCTGGCGCCCGATCGGGCGGCCGCAGTTCGGGCAGTGGGGGTGTCCGACCCGTGCGAAGAGCACCCGCAGGTAGTCATAGACCTCCGTGATGGTGCCCACGGTCGAGCGCGGGTTCCGCGACGTTCCCTTCTGGTCGATCGAGATGGCCGGCGAGAGGCCCTCGATGAAGTCCACGTCCGGCTTCTCCATCTGCCCGAGGAACTGGCGCGCGTACGCCGAGAGCGACTCGACGTAGCGGCGCTGGCCCTCGGCGTAGATCGTGTCGAAGGCCAGCGAGCTCTTGCCCGAGCCGGACAGGCCCGTGAACACGATCAGCTTGTCGCGCGGGAGCTCCAGCGTGACGTTCCTGAGGTTGTGCTCACGGGCGCCGTGGATGACGAGGGTGTTGGTGCCCACGGGGCCTATCCTACGGGCGGCACCGACATCGTCGGTCGGCGATCTGGGCGACCGGTGCTGGACGCGGGCGACGATACCTCGCGACCGGGAGGACCCGGCTATGCTCATCCTGTGACCGATCGGGCCGAGCTCGAGCAGCTCCCGTCGGCCGAGCTGCATGACCGCGCGACCCGCCTCGCTTGGCGGCGGCTCGACGTCGGGTTCCTCTGGGACCTGCTGAGGACGATCCCCGAGGCCCGTGCCGTGGCCGGGGACGAGGAGCGGAGCGAGACCGACATCATCCGCCCCCTCGCGTTGCTGAACGACCTGGTCGATGCGGACCGAGGCGAGCTCGCGGAGGCGCTCCGGCCGCTCTACGTCGACTACCTCGAGCAGCACGAGGGCGCCCCTCCCGAGGACGACGACGCCGAGGACTGACAGCCCGTGGGACAGGTGCTCCACCATCTCGACCTGAACGTCCGGAACCTCGAGGCATCCGAGGCCTTCTACGGAGGACTGCTCACCCGCCTCGGTCTGAAGGAGCTCGAGCGCGGCGGGCACTGGGTCTCGTTCGGCACCGACACCTGCTACATCACCCTCGTCCAGACGCGCGAGCCATTCCTGTACCACGGCTTCCATCGCAAGCGGATCGGCGTGAATCACCTCGCCTTCCTCGCCCCCTCCCAGGAAGCGGTGGAAGAGCTCCATCGCTGGCTGGTCGAGCACGGCGTAGCGATCCTGTACGACGGACCGATGGAGATGGGAACGGAGGAGTCACCCAACTACGCGGTGTACTTCGAGGACCCCGATCGCATGAAGCTCGAGTACGTCTATCGCCCGCACGGGGTCGGCGCACCCGGCGCCCGGCGCTGACGTCCGCCGCGTACGATGCCGCGATGGACCTTGCCGCCTACCGTGACGAGTTCCCGGTCGTCGAGCGCAAGGCCTACCTCATCAGCGCCTCGCTCGGGCCGATCTCGACGCGCGCGAGGGCGCAGCTCGAGGCCTATCTGGACGTGTGGGCGAGCAAGGGCGCGCCCGACCACGTCTGGACGGACCACATCTTCCCCGCGATGGGGGCGCTCAAGCGATCCTTCGCCGCGCTCACCGGTTGTGAGGCCGACGAGGTCGCCATCACCACGAACATCTCGATCGCTCTGTCGACGGTCGCCTCGGCGCTCGACGTCCGCGAGCGTCCCAAGGTCGTCCTGTCCGAGCTCGACTTCCCGACCGACGGGCACGTGTGGCTCGCGCAGCGCTCGCGCGGGGTGGAGATCGACTGGCTCCGTTCCCCCGACGGCCTGACGATCCCGCTCGAGGAGTTCGACCGCGCGATCGATGAGCGCACCGCGCTCGTCATGGTGAACCGCGTGCTCTACCGCTCGAGCGCGCTCGTCGACGCGAAGGAGGTCTGCCGGATCGCGCGCGAACGTGGCGCGCTCTCGTTGGTGGATGACTACCACGGCCTGGGGATCGTGCCGCTCGACCTGCACGACCTCGGCTGCGACCTCTACACCGCCGGCGTCCTGAAGTGGATGTGCGGCGGACCTGGGCTGGCGTTCCTGTACGCGCGGCGGGACGTGCTCCCGATGCTGGAGCCCTCGGTCACCGGATGGTTCGCGACCGCGGACCCATTCTCGTTCGACCTCCAGCACCTCGAGTACCACGCGAGCGCGAGGCGCCTCGAGCACGGCACCCCACCGGCCCCGGTCGTGTACCTCGCGCAGGGTGGGATGGACGTGATCACCGAGGTCACGCCGGAGCGGATCCGAGCGCGCCAGGGTGAGCTCACGGATCACGTGATCGCGCGCGCCGATGCGCTCGGCCTGCCGGTGCGGACGCCGCGCGATCGCGAGGCTCGGGGCGGGGTGGTGAACGTCGGCGTCGGCGCGCGAGCCGACGAGATCTGCCACGCGCTGCTCGCGCGGGACGTCTGCACGGACTTCCGGGGCGATGGCTTGCGCATCAGCCCCCACTTCTTCAACACCGAGGCAGACATCGACCGCTGCTTCGACGAGCTCGCGCGGCACGTCTAGGGCTCGCGCACGACCACCCGCACGCGCTGGACCTCGTTGTTCTCGAGTCCGTGATGGTTCCAGCGCTGTTCATCGGGCTGCGTGGCGCCGATGGCGTCCGTGGCCCGGCATGCGAGCTCGTGCTCGCCCGGCTCGGCCCTCCAGCCGAACCGCCAGGCGGTCCACGCATGCGGCCCAACCGCCTCACCCAGCTCCGCCTCGACCCACCCACCGCCGTCCACCGATACCTCGACCCTCGAGACCGGGGCCCACCCGGACCACGCGCGCCCCATGAGCTCGTGCGTACCTGGGTCGACCAGCCTGGTGCGCGTCATGAACTCCGGGACCCCCGGTGGCACCATGAGCGCTCGCGGGAGCAGCCGCGTCACGGGAACACCGGGCTCCTCGGCATGCGCTCGCAGGCGGTACGCATCCATCTGGAATCCCTCGAACGGTTCGGCCACGGCCGTGATCCGCGTCAGCCACTTCACGCTCGTCATGCCGTACCAGCCGGGAACGAGCAACCGGACCGGGTAGCCGTGTTGGGGAGGGAGCGGTTGCCCGTTGACCTCGTACGCGAGCAGGACCTCGTCGCGAGTTGCCTCGGCCACGGTGAGGCTGCGCTCGTAGTCCTGCTCGACCCCCCCTTGCACCCCGTGGTCGGCGCCGGTGAACACGAGCTCGACGGCGTCCCCCTCGATCCCCGCTTCGGCCAGGATCGGTGCGAGAGGCGTCCCCGTCCACTCCGCGGTGCCGATCGCCCCCTCGAGCCAGGGCTGCGACACGGGCCGCGGGCGGAGGCGCGCTCGTCCGTTCCCCGCGCACTCCATCGTCACGGGCAGCGTGACCCGCGGCCGCGAGCGCAGATCCGTCATCGACAGCACGAGGTCGTTCCGGACGAGTCCGCCGATCGAGACGCTCCACGCCGCCTCGTCGCCTGCCGGGATGTCGAAGTGGATCAGCAGGTAGTGCATGCCGAGTGGCGTCACGTCGTACCGAAGCCCCTCGAGATGGAAGCTGTGGTTGCGTTGGGTCAGACCCAGCTCCTCCGGGAGGATCTCGACGCCGGGCGCCATCGCGGGGGGCGTTGCGGGCTCGCTCACGAAGACCTCCTCGCGGGCAACGACGATGATCGATGGTGTGTATCCGTTCTTGGTGATGTGCGCAAGTCTCAAAAGATCAGGCGGCCCCCGCGCACGACGAGACGGATGTCCTCGAAGGCTTCGAGCTCCTCGAACGGGTTGCGCCCCAGTGCTAGGAGGTCTCCGGGAGCGTTGCGCTGGAGAGGTCCACGCACCATCGCCTGCATGATGATCTCCGTTTCGAGGCCTGCCTCGCGCAGGAGCAGGACCTCTCGGAGGTCCACCCCCGGGGGGATCGGGCCGTTGCCCAGGTCGGTGCCGTAGAGCACGACCCCGCCGGCCTCGTTGAAGCGCCGGAGGTTGTCGACGGCCGTGCGCACCTCGGGCGTGTCGCCGCCGAAGCTCTGGATGTCAAGGGTCGAGACGATGCGCGTGCGTTTCGCGAGGACCTCGATGACCCCGTCGGAGAGCCGCTCGGTCCACGGCGTGTGCGCGAGCTCCCGGACGCCCGCGCCCAGGGCACGCTCGACCTGCCCCGGGCCTTCCACGTGCGCGACCACGGGGAGTCGCGCCGCAGCCGCCGCCGAGCAGATAGCGGCCAGGTCGCCGTCGGTCAGGGTGGGGCCCGCGGCGGCGTTGAGCGCGACCTTGATCCCGACCGCGCCTCGTCCGGCCAGCATCGCGACCGCGCGTCCCCCTTCGCCGGGGTCGTGGACCTCGAGTCCGGTCCCCGGCGGACCCCACTTGTCACGCGTCGGGTATCCACCCGGTGCGGTCAACATCGGCCCCGCCGCCTTGATGAGTGGGCCGGTGAAGCTCGGCATCTCGGAGGCGTCGGCGAGCGGGAAGATCACATCGGCAGGCCAGCCGCAGTCCCGCACCGCGGTGACCCCGCGTAGGAGCACCGTCGCCGGATCCGCGAGGCCGATGTGCACGTGACGGTCGGCGACCGCGGGCATGAGGAACCCGTCGACGTCCACCTGCTGTCCCTCGGCGACGCGGGGCATCTCCGAGGCTGCGCCCGCGAACGCGATGGTCCCGCGCTCGATCACCACCGCCGCGTCGGGCACGATGGAGCCCGGACCGAGCCAGGCGAGCGGGGAACGGACGACGAGCGCCGCGCTCACGATCCCACCCCCGCCTGCCGCATCGCCTTGAGCTCCTTCCGGAGGTCGAGCACCTCGTCCCGCAGCCGGGCCGCGTACTCGAAGCGGAGATCCTTCGCAGCCTCGTGCATCTCCTCTTCGAGGCTGCGGATCAGGCGTTCGAGCTCCTCGGTCGGCATCTCCGGATGCTCGCGCTTCCGGCGCTTGCGGTCGGGATGCGACGCCCTGCCGGTGTCGATGGCCATCGTGAGCAAGATGTCCGAGACCTTCTTGCGGATCGACTGTGGGTCGATGCCGTGCTCTCGGTTGTAGGCCATCTGGATCTTGCGGCGGCGCTGGGTCTCGGAGATCGCCGCCTTCATCGAGTCCGTCACGTCGTCCGCGTACATGAGCACCTTGCCGTCCACGTTCCGCGCCGCACGGCCGATCGTCTGGATCAGCGAGGTCTCGGAGCGCAAGAATCCCTCCTTGTCCGCGTCGAGGATCGCGACCAGCGAGACCTCGGGCAGGTCCAGGCCCTCGCGGAGCAGGTTGATGCCGACGAGCACGTCGAACTCGCCGAGGCGCAGGTCCCGGATGATCTCGATGCGTTGGATCGTGTCCACCTCCGAGTGCAGGTACCGGACGCGGATGCCCATCTCGAGCAGGTAATCGGTCAGATCCTCGGCCATCTTCTTGGTCAGGGTGGTGACGAGGACCCGATGGTCGACCTCGGCCCGCCTGCGGATCTCCTCCATCAGGTCGTCGACCTGACCCTTCGTCGGCCGGATCTCGACCTCGGGGTCGATCAGCCCGGTCGGCCGGACGATCTGCTCGGCGACCCGCTTGCTCACGCGGAACTCGTACGGGCTGGGCGTGGCCGACATGAACACGATCTGGTCGACCTTCTGGATGAACTCCTCGAACCGTAGTGGCCGGTTGTCGAGCGCGGAGGGCAGGCGGAAGCCGAACTCGACCAGGGTCCCCTTGCGTGTCTTGTCACCCTCGAACATCCCGTGGATCTGCGGCACGGTCACATGGGACTCGTCGATGACGCACAGCCAGTCGTCCGGGAAGTAGTCCAGCAGCGTGTACGGAGCCTCGCCCTGCACGCGGCCGTCGATGTGGCGCGAGTAGTTCTCGATGCCGGAGCAGAACCCGACCTCGCGGAGCATCTCGAGGTCGTAGGTGGTGCGCATCCGCAGGCGCTCGGCCTCGAGGAGCTTGCCCTGGGACTCGAGCCACGCGAGCCGCTCCTGTAGCTCGTCCTCGATGCCGACGATCGCCCGTTTCATCCGCTCCTCGGACGCCACGTAGTGGGTGGCCGGATAGACCGTGATCTCGGGGAGCTCGCCGAGGACCTCCCCGCTGATGGGGTCGAACCGCGTGATGCGCTCGATCGTGTCGCCCCACCACTCGATCCGGATGCCCGTCTCCTCGTACGCGGGGAAGACCTCCATCACGTCGCCCTGCACGCGGAACTTGCCCCGGCTGAAGCTGACCTGGTTCCGGTCGTACTGGATGTCCACGAGGCGCTGCTTCGCCCACTCCAGGTCGGTCGCGACGCCCTGGTGCACACGCAGGATCTGCCCGAGGTACTCCTCCGGCGAGCCGAGCCCGTAGATCGCCGAGACGCTCGCGACGATGAGCACGTCCCGGCGCGTGAGGAGCGCCGCCGTCGCCGAGTGCCGCAGCCGCTCGATCTCGTCGTTGATCGAGGAGTCCTTCTCGATGTAGGTGTCCGTCTGCGGGACGTAGGCCTCCGGCTGGTAGTAGTCGTAGTAGGAGACGAAGTACTCGACGGCGTTCTCCGGGAAGAACTCTCGGAACTCGTTCGCGAGCTGCGCTCCAAGGGACTTGTTGGGAGCCATCACGAGCGTCGGCCGCTGCACGCGCTCGACGACCTGGGCGATCGTGAAGGTCTTGCCGGTCCCGGTCGCGCCGAGGAGCGTCAGTCGGTCCTCACCCGCCAGGATGCCCTCGGCAAGCTCCTCGACCGCGCGGGGCTGATCGCCCGAGGGCTCGAACTCGGCGTGGACCTTGAACGGGGGCATCGGCCCCGATTCTAGGCTGGGCGGCGGACAGCCCGTTCCGAGGTCAGGGCAGGTCGAGCTCGAGCGACTGGACGAACCGCTGGGCATCGGCACGTTTCGATCCCGTGGCAAGCTCCGCGGTCGCCTCGACGAGGCGACCGTTCGCGGAGAAGACGCGGATCAGGTACGCGCGGCCGTCCGTCGAGGACAGATGGAGCTCGACCCCGGGATGGGGCCCGTCCCGCAGGATGTCCTCTTCGTCGATCTGCGCGCCGAGCCGGTCCGCCATCGGCGCGAGCGTGAGGTCGATGAGATCGGCCTCCGAGCGTCCGGCAGCGACCTCGGGAGCCACGTCCAGCCACTCGACGAACAGCGCGCCGGTGCCGGGGACCGCGAAGTCCGTCCGGTGGAGGAGGCCGGCGTTGGTCTGACCCTGGCGCTCGCTCGGCGCTCCCGGCGCCATGAGATGGAACGACCCGTCGGCCGGAGCGTACCGCGACCAGGACGCCGGGTACGACGGGCTCGGCGACGGGCGGGTCGGTGCACCGCCTCCGGAAGCTGCGGGGGCCAGCGCCTTGCCGACCGCGAGCGCCGCCACCACCATCAGCGCCGAGACGAGCCAGCGCGTGCGCGTTCGCGTGTGTCTCATCGCCAGGACGTTCGCCACCCGGGCGGGTTCGGCTCGGCCCCCGGCTTGCGTGGAACCCGGACGCCGTGGTCTCATCCGAGACCATGCGCCGGGTCATCCTGGTCCTCGCGGTCTTCACCTGGGCCGTGACCGCCATCGTGCCGGCGGCGACCGCGGACAAGAAGGTCGCCTTCCCGGACGGGGTGTGGGAGGGGACCGCGTACCACACGGGCACCGTTTCCAAGGACGACCTGTTCGCCACCGGCAAGGGTGCGGTCGCATTCCAGCTCACGGTGGAGAACGGGGAGGTCACCGACGGGAAGCTCACGGCCGTCAGCGACGGTGTCGGCAGCTCCGAGACGGCCATCGCCACGCTGCACTTCGTGCTCACGACCGCGCTCTACGGGTCCGCCGATGTCGTGAAGGCGAAGGGGTGGGTGAAGGCGACCGGCGAAGGCTCCGCCTCCGGGATCACCGTGCCGATCGAGTTCGAGACCCACGTGAACGGGCTGTTCTCCCCGTCCTGGGTGAGCTGCAGCAAGGTCACCGGGGATCTGGCGACGCAGTCCGAGAAGGCCGCGCAGGCCGCCGGGTTCAACGCCGACCTGGAGGCAGCCTTCGTCGCCTTCCGCGTGGCCGGCTCCGCCGGGGTCGAGGGCATCACGAAGCAGTACTCCGACCTGGTGAACGCCGTCCTCGACGCGGGCGGCGGCTCGCCGACCGTCGCTCAGGTCCTGTCGCTCGCCCAGCAGGTCGACGCCCTGAACGCGCAGATCGCCGGCCTCGGCGGCTGCGACTTGCCCCCCAAGGGCTTTCAGAACGGGCTGGCCGACACCCTCCTCGCCGCGCTGTTCCAGGACCTGCTGCAGACGGCGCTGAACGACTCGAGCGCCTACTCGGCGCAGGAGCTGCTTGCCCTGCTCGGCGCCGGGGTCCACGTCGGGGCCGTGGGTCCCTCGGTCGGTGGCTCGGCCCCATTCCAGCAGATGGCGGATTCCCTCTACACGCAGTTCGGGGCCGTCCTGGAACAGAAGCTCGATGCGGCCGCGGCGGCCGGCGACACCACGACGATCCTCGACATCCTGGTCGGAGCCCAGCAGTTCGGTTTGACCGCGCTCGCGAACAAGGCCCAGGGCTACCTCGCGACCGGGGGCCCGGGGCCATGAGCCTGCGCCGCGCGCTGGCGCTCGGGGCGCTCGTCGCCGTCCTCGTCTCGTGCACCGGTGGCGACGGGGCCAGTGACCGTGACGGTGCCGATGCCACGGGCCCAGGCGGTGCGGCGAGCCCCGGGGCCGCCGGGAGCCCGCTCGCCGCGCCGGGCATCGAGGCGACCGTGACGCTCACCGGTCCGCCGTCCGAGGGCGCCGGCGAGGTGCCGAGCTTCGACTGGGAGGCGGTCCCGGGCACGAGCACGTATCGCGTCGTGGTCCTGGACGCCGACGGGGGCCCGATCTGGGCATGGGAAGGCGCCGAGACGACCGTGAACCTGGGCGGTCTGCCCGGAGAGCGTCCGATCGGCGAGCCCGGCCCCGTGATCCGGCCCGGGTCGTCCTGGAGCGTGGTCGCGCTCGACGCCGAGGGCCACGTCGTGGCCGTCAGCCCCGCGCGTCCCGTGTCGCCCTAGCCGGGAGCGGGTCAGGCCCGCCCGTAGCGTTCCACGAAGGCCGCCAGGCTCCGCAGATGGGCGGCGTCGTGCCCGAACGGGCCACCGGTACCGACGAGGATCGCGCCCAGCCGGGCACCGAGCGGCTTGCGCCCTCGCGAGGTCGTGGGCGCCCTCCACCGAGCGTCGGACATCGTCAGGACGGCCGCGAGCAGCTCGTCGCGGGTGCGACCGGCTTCTCGGCGAACCCTCGCGAGCGACCAGGCGGCCCTGCGTGCTACGGCCTGGTCGTTGATACGGCTCGTGCTGAGGGTGAACTGGAGATCGTCGATCGGGGCGCGCTCGTCCCGCTCCCACGCGGCGAGGGCATCGAGCGCGTACTCCTCCCACGACGCTAGGTGCCCGATGAGATCCTTCGGCGACCACGTGCCGCCGCCGAGCCCCGGGGTCGTCATCGAGCTCCTCGGGAGGCGGTCGAGGAGCTCGTCGATCCGGGCGCGGCCCTCCTCGAGGATCCGCAGCGCCTCTCGACGCGTGGGCGTGACGGCCTCGGCCATCACATCCGCCCGGCTTCGATGATGCTCTGGAGGAACCGCTGGGTCCGGGCCTCCCGCGGCGCGCTGAAGATCTGCTCGGGCGGGCCCTCCTCGAGGATCACGCCCGCGTCCAGGAAGCAGACGCGGTTCGCGATGTCCCGCGCGAACCCCATCTCGTGCGTCGCGATGAGCATCGTCATGCCGCCGGCCGCGAGCTCCTTGATCACGTTGAGGACCTCGGCGACGAGCTCGGGGTCGAGCGCGCTCGTGACCTCGTCGAGCAGCATGATGTCGGGCTGCATCGCGAGGGCCCGCACGATCGCGACCCGCTGCTGCTGGCCGCCCGAGAGCCGGTCCGGGTACTCGTCCTTCTTGTCCGCCAGGCCGAACCGCTCGAGGAGCTCGACGGCACGCTTCCCGGCCTCGGCCCTCGAGAGCTTCAGTGCCTTCTGCGGCGCGAGCGTGACGTTGCGGAGCACCGTCATGTGCGGGAACAGGTTGAACGACTGGAACACGATGCCGATCGAGCGCCGGATCCGGTTCACGTCCACGCCGAGCCGTGATCTCCTCCCCGTGCACGACGACGCGACCGGCGTCGACGGGCTCGAGAAGGTTCACGCACCGAAGGAGGGTCGACTTGCCCGAGCCCGACGCCCCGATCAGGCAGATGACCTCGTGCTCGGCGACGTCAGGTCGATCCCCTTCAGCACCTCGAGCTTGGTCGAACGACTTGTGGACCCCCTCGATCCCCACGGACCGTCATCCGGCGCTCGTGCGCGCTCACAGGCCCCCTCCCGCCTGCCGGCGCCGCCGCTCGCGAGCGATGCAGCCAGTCGACGTCGCGTCATCGGGATCGTGATCACGAGGAAGCAGCAAGGCCGGCCCGAGGATCGGCGTGAAGTTGAAGTCGGCCGCCACCTAGATCTGTCGCCATCAGGAACGCCTCGGGAACGCCGACGACGAACGCGATGAGCGCGGTGTCCTTCTGGAGGGCGATGAAGTCGTTCATGAGCGGCGGGATGACCCGACGCACCGCCTGGGGGATCACCACGTGACGGAGGGTCTGTCCACCGCGACAGGCCGAGCGACCGCGCCGCGGCCGTCTGGCTCGGATGCACGGACTCGATGCCCGCGCGGTAGACCTCGGCGACGTACGCCGAGTAGCTGAGGATCAGACCGATCACCGCCCCAGAACCACCGGGTCGATCGGGCACGCCCGGCAGGTCTCAGCGCCGGCAGCCCGAACCCGAGCAGGTAGACGATCGAGGAGCGTCGGCACGCCACGGAAGAGGTCGACGTAGACCGTCGCAGGAGCCGGAGCGGGAAGAAGACCGGTCCGCGGCAGGATCCGCAGCACCGCGAGCAGCAGCGCCCAGAGCGAGGATGATCGGCTCGGCGACGAGGAAGTACTCGCACGTTCCGACCGGAAGCCGACGGACGATCTCGGGGAAGGTCTCCACGAACGCGCTCCCGTTGAAGAACGCCTGCTTGAAGTCAGGCCAGTACTCGCGATCGCACGACGCAACCACGCCAGACGATCCGAGCACCACTACGGTGCTCAGCGACCGCGACCGCGACGCCCTTGCACCTTCCTCGGCCCGCAGGTCCCACCGACGGAGCCGGCGACGCCGGCTCCCCGGTCGCGGGGGCCGGCGCTCGGGTCTGCTGGATCTCGACGCCACCGCTGCTCGCCGCTCCGGCGGGTCTCAGCTCCTCGAAGGACCGGAACCTCGCCGACGTTCGTCTTCTCGGACAGCCACTCGGTCGTGATCGCCTCGAGCGTCCCGTCCGCCTTCATCTCCTGCGAGCGCCAGGTTCACGCACGTCGCGTAGCGGGCTCCCCTTCGGACGAAGGACAGCGCCGAAGTACTCCCCGTGAGGCGGCCGTCGTCGGGAACTGGCGCGAGCGACGATGCTGTCCTTGACCTGCTGAACGAACGGGTCCGCGATGTAGAGCGCCGTCGGGCAGGTCGACCACGATGCCCGTCGACCTGGCCGGCGTTCAGGGCGGCGACCGCGTCCACGAGCTTGTCGTACACGCCCGGGTTCGACGTCCGGCTGGATCACGTCGCTTGATGAAGTCGTAGCTCGTCGTCCCGAGCTGCGTGGCCAGCGTGTACTCCTTCAGGTCCGCGATACGCGTGGCCTCGGTGATCGGGGTGCCCTTCACGCTCACCAGGGCCTGGTTCACGTCGTAGTAGCTGTCGCTGAAGTCGACCGCTTCGGCGCGTTTGGCGGAGTACGAGACCTGCACGATCGCGAAGTCCCAGTCCTTCTCGCCAGGCGACCACGTCTCGTTGAACGGGACGACGGTCCACTCCACCGCGTCCGCGCCGAAGCCCATACGATCCGCGACCTCGTAGGCGACCGCCGACTCGAAGCCCTCACCCGTGTTCGGGTCGTTGAACTTCCAGTCCGAGTCCTCCTCCGTCTCACCGCCCGCGAAGTACGGTGGGTACGCGGGGTTGTCGGTCCCGATCGTGAGCGTGCCGGCGTTCACGAGGTCCACGTTCGCGCGCGCACTCGGCGGCGGTGGCCACCGCGGTGCCGCCGGTCGGGCCCGTCTCGCCGGTCAGCGACGTCGTGCCGGTGGTGCCGGTCTCGCCACCGATCGTTGGCTCGTCCTTCGCGCACGCGGCGAGCAGGAGCCCCGCCACGGCGACGAGAGCAAGGATCTTGCGCATCGTCGAACCCCCCTCGGATCGTCACGGGATGGGCACGTCGCCCCCGGGCGCCGAGCGTAGCACAGGGCCCTTGGGAGGTTGCCGGCCCTACAGGATCAGCTCCGAGCGGGAACGCCGGACGGCGACCAGGAGTCCGAACCGCCCAGGGCCGCGACGAGATCTCCCCCCGCCCGATCCACCGGTCGATGCCGCGGAGTGCCACGGGGTACCTGGGTGTGGCGGCGGGTCATCCGCACGGCGCCGCGACGATCGCGGGTCCGTCCGGCCGGACGCTCACGGCACGAACCCCAGCTTCTTGTCAACGACGTTGCGGAGCGGGTTGCCGGTCAGATAGCGTTCGAGGTTCTCGACGAACAGCTCGACGAGCGCCTCGCGCCACCCGGCGAAGTCCCCGGCCACGTGCGGCGACACCACGACGTTGGGCAGGGTCCACAGCGGGCTGTCGTGCGGTAGGGGCTCGTCCTCGAACACGTCGAGGGCCGCGGCCGAGATCCCACCCCTCCCTAGCACCTCCACGAGTGCCGCCTCGTCGACCGTGCTTCCCCGTCCGACGTTGACGAACCGGGCCCACGGGTTCATCGCGGCGAAGGCATCCGCGTCGAACACGTGGTGCGTCTTGGGCGTAGCAGGCAGGGTGTTCACGACGTAGTCGGCCCAGGTGAGGCCGTCGTGGAGCTCGTCCACGCCCATCACCGTTCCGAACACCGCGTCGCCCGGCCGCGAGGTCCGGCCCATCCCGCGCACCAGCATGCCGAAGGCCCGGCCGGCCTTGCCGACCGCTCGCCCGATCGGCCCGACGCCCGCCACGAGGAGGTGCTTGGCTTCCAGGGTCTCCGTGTCCCGGTGCCGCCACTCGCGGATGCGCTGAGCGTCGAGCACGCCGACGAGGTCCTTCGCGAAGAGGAGGATCAGGCCCAAGACGTACTCGGCGATCGCGCCGTCGAACACGCCACGAGCGTTCGTGAGGACCACGTAGCTCTCGACGAGCTCGGGGAACAGGAGCCCGTCGACGCCCGCCGAGGCCGACTGGATCCACTTCAGGTCGCCCGCGCTCCCCCACGCCGATGGCAGCAGGTCGCGATCCGCACGCCATGCGAACAGCACGTCGGCGCCCTCGAGCGAGGTGGTGAGCGCCTCCATCGAATCCGCATACGCGAGGTCGACCACCTCCTCGACGACGTGGATGCCGGGAGGTGGCTCCTCGGCGGTCGCGCCCATAACGACCACGCGGCTGCGCTCGCTCACAGGGGCTTCCTGCCCGCGAACCCGGAGTCGAGCTCGTGGAAGTGGGTCACCCGCTCCTCGCCCACCCGCCAGCACAGCCAGACGCGGCGGCCATCGACCTCGCCGAGGAAGTCCACGAGCCCAGACTGCGGGTCTCGCAGGACCACGTCGAGCTCCGCGAGACGCTCCAGCTCCGTGCGGAGCACGCGCGCCGCCTCGAAGTACGCGGGCTCGCCGGCGACCCCGCCGCCGTCTGCCGCCACTCGGTCCTTCACCAGCGTCGAGGTTCGGATCACGACCTCGCGGGCGTCGCGGATGCGCGCCAGTCGCTCCCGCAGGTCCCGCAGCAGCGCGTTCGCCTCGTCCACCGTGAACACGCGCTCGTCGTCGGTCACAGACCGAGCACCCCCGGTAGATCCGCCATCGAGGTGATGCGCACGCCCTGCGCGTCGGGGAAACGTCCGCGGCGGTCGATCAGCACCGGGAGCATCCCCACCGCCGCGGCCGGATCCACGTCGAACTCGGGGTTGTCGCCGACGTAGACCGATCCCTCGGGACGCACCCCGGCTCGGTCCATCGCCAGTCGGAAGATCCGAGGGTCCGGCTTCTCCATCCCCTCGACGCCCGAGATCACCCGCACGTCGAAGTAGCCGATCACGCCCAGCTCCTCGAGGAGCTGCTCCAGCCACGCCTCGAAGTTCGACACGACGCCGAGCTCGAGTCCCGCTTCCCGGAGCCGCTCGAGGACCGGCATCACGTCTTCGAACAGGCGGTAGTTCGCGAGGTCGGTGAACTCCGCGTAGACGCGGTCCACGAGCCCGTTCCCGTTCCCGATCCCGAGGTCCCGGAGGAAGATGCCGTACACGTCGTGCCAGAACACCCGGGACTTCTCCGGGGTCGTCGTCCAGAGCTCGTTCGTGTCCGCCGCGTGCTTGAAGCGATCGAAGACGACGTGGATACGGTCGCGGATCGTCTCGACGGCGACGTCGTGGCCCTCCCGCTGCAGGATCGCTGCGAACAGGTCCGGGAACGTCGGGTGCGGGTGGACGAGCGTCTCCCCCGCGTCGAAGAAGACCGCCGAGTAGCTCACGGCGTCCAAGGATATCCGCCCTCGCCGCTCAGGACGCCTCAGGACGCCGACGCGGCCGCTCGGGCCCGCAGGTCCGCCCAGGCGCGGTCGACCTGCCCCTGGAGATCCTCGAGCGAGCCCTCGTTGTCGATGAGGATGTCCGCGACCGCGGCCTTCTCCTCGAGCGGCAGTTGCGCCTCGATCCGCTTGCGGATCGCGTCGTGCGACATCCCGCGGTCGCGGAGGAGCCGGTCCGCCTGGGTCTGTACCGGAGCCGAGACCACGATCAGGACCTCGAACGCCGTGTGCATGCCGGTCTCGACGAGGAGCGGAGCGCTGAGCACGACGACCGCATCGGTGTCGCGATAGACCTCGGTGCCCTCGGCGAAGAGTCGGCGCACCTCGGGATGCACGATCGCCTCCAGGTCGCGGCGTGCCGCCGGGTCCACGAAGACCGTGCTGGCGAGCGCCTCACGGTCGATGTCGCCGCCCGGCGCGAGCACGTTCGACCCGAACCGCTCGACCACCCGCTCGTGGCCGGGCGTGCCGGGCGCGACCGCGTCGCGCGCGAGGAGGTCGGCATCGAACACCACCGCCCCCCGCTCCTCGAGCATCCGGGCGACGGTGGTCTTGCCCGAGCCGATCCCGCCGGTGAGGCCGACGAGGAGCATGGGCTACTCCGTGCGGCCTTCTCGACGCTTCAGGTCCTCGAGGATCGCCTCGAGCGAGATCTCCTCTTCCGCGGGCTCAGGGGCCGCTTCGGCTGCGGCCGGCTCCGGGGTCGCCTCGACCGCGGGGGGCTCCGGTTCGGAGACCGGTGCTGCCGGCACCTCGACCGCGGCCTCCGCGGGGGCGGGGACCTCGACGCTCGGCGCCTCCGTCGGGACCTCGACCACCGGCTCGGCTCCCGCCGCGGCCGGCGGGAGAGCGGCCTCCGCCTCGGAGGGCGCCGGGCCGGCGGCGGTCTCCTCCTCGATCTCGGTGGCCGGCTTCGGCATCGCCGCGCCGACCTGCCGCATCGACAGGCTGATCCGGCGGCGAGGTACGTCGACCTCGATGACCTTCACGCGGACCTGGTCCCCGACCGAGAGCACCGACTCGGGCGTGTCGACATGCTGGTCCGACAGCTCCGAGATGTGGACGAGGCCCTCGATCCCCTGGGCCACCCGTACGAACGCTCCGAAAGGCACGAGCTTCGTGACCTGGCCGTCGATGATCTCGCCGGCCGCGTACTTGCGCTCGAACTCCTTCCAGGGATCCTCCTGCGTCGCCTTGAGGCTGAGTGACACGCGCTCGCGCTCGAGGTCGACGTCGAGCACCTCGACCTCGACCTCCTCGCCGACGGAGACGACCTCGCTCGGGTGGTCGACGTGCTTCCACGAGAGCTCCGATACGTGCACGAGACCGTCCACGCCGCCGAGATCCACGAACGCGCCGAAGTTCACGATCGAGGAGACCGTTCCCTTGCGGCGCTCGCTCTTCTGCAGCGATTCGAGGAACTTCTTCCGGCCCTCGCTCTGCGACTCCTCCAGGAACGCGCGGCGCGAGAGCACGACGTTGTTCCGGTTGCGGTCGAGCTCGATGATCTTGCACTCGAGCTCGGTGCCCACGAACGGGTGGAGATCTCGGACGCGCCGCAGGTCCACGAGCGAGGCGGGCAGGAACCCGCGCAGGCCGATGTCGAGGATCAGTCCGCCCTTCACGACCTCGATGACCGGGCCCTTGATGGTCGAGCCCGACTGCATGACCTCCTCGATCCTGCCCCAGGCGCGCTCGTACTGCGCGCGCTTCTTGGACAGGATCAGCCGGCCCTCCTTGTCCTCCTTCTGGAGCACGAGGGCCTCGACGTGGTCGCCGACCTTCACGACCTCGCCCGGATCCACGTCGTGGCGGATCGAGAGCTCCTTGGCGGGGATGACGCCCTCGGACTTGTAGCCGATGTCGAGGAGCACCTCGTCGCGGTCGATCTTCACGACCTCGCCCTCGAGGATGTCCCCATCGTTGAAGTCGCGGAGCGAGGCCTCCATCGCCTCGATCAGCTCCTCCGGTGTCAGGTCGCGCTCGGGCGCGACCTTCGTCGTCAGGCTCTGCTCGTCGATCGGAACCATCTCCTTCCGCGGCGCGAGGCGCCCACCCCGGCGGGTGGGATTCGCCGTGGTGGCGCGGCGCCTCGCGGCCCAGGGATGGTAGTTGTCCAGCGGAAACGCCGTCAACGGCCCAACTCAGTGGCCCGCCGGGACGGCCTCGGCCCAGTTCGAGCCCCAGCCGATGTCCGCCTGGAGCGGCACCGTAGCTCGTAGCGCCGACTCCATCTCGCGCCGTCACGAGCGCCGCGGCCTCCTCGACCCCGGCCTCCGCGACCTCGAACACGAGCTCGTCGTGCACGGTGAGCAGCATGTGGCAGTCCAGGTCCGACGCGCGGAGCGCCGCGTCGACCCAGCATCCCGAGCTTGAACACGTCGGCGGCGCTGCCCTGGATCGGGGCGTTCAGCGCCATCCGCCGGCCCATGTCGCGCACCCGAGGGTTCGAGGCCTGGAGCTCCGGGATGTAGCGGCGACGGCCGAGGAGCGTCTCGGTGAACCCGTCGGCCGTGGCGCTGGCCGACCTGGCGGTCCAGGTAGTCCTTGATCTGCGGGAAGCTGGCGAAGTAGCGCGTCGATGAACTCCTGCGCCTCGTCCGGCGTGATCTCCAGACGTGTGGCGAGCCCGTACGCGTTCATCCCGTACGCGAGCCCGTAGTTGACGGCCTTCGCCCGGCTCCGGATCGAGGCATCGACCTGCTCGAGCGGCAACCCGTACATCTTGGCGGCCGTCGCGGCGTGGATGTCCTGCCCCGCCCCGAACGCGGCCGCCAGGCCCTCGTCCTGTGCGAGATGCGCCAGGATCCGCAGCTCGATCTGCGAGTAGTCGGCGACCAGCAGGACCTGGTCGGGCGCTCCCGGCACGAAGGCTCGCCGGATCTGCCGGCCGAGCTCGGTACGGGCCGGGATGTTCTGCAGGTTCGGGTTCGAGGACGACAGCCGTCCGGTGGCCGCGCCGGTCTGGTTGAACGTCGTGTGCACCCGCCCGTCGGTCGGGTCGACCTGCCGGGGCAGGGCCTCGAGGTAGGTCGAGTTCAGCTTGTCGTACTCGCGCCACTGCAGTAGCGCGTCCACGATCGGGTGCTGGTCGCGGAGCTTCTCGAGCACGCTTGCGTCGGTCGAGAGCTGGCCCTTCGGCGTCGTCTTGCCGGGCGACAGACGGAGCTTGTCGTACAGGATCGTGCGGAGCTGCGGCGGCGAGTTGAGGTTGAACTCCTCCCCCGCATCCTCGTAGATCTGCGCTCGAAGCGTGGCCATCTCGCCGCGCATGTCCTGCGCCATCGCGTCGAGGTACCCGACGTCGAGCGCCACGCCCCGCGCCTGCATCCGCGCGAGCACCGACGACAGCGGCAGCTCGACGTCGTCGAGCAGCGCCCGCAGGCCGGCCCTGTCCATACGCTCGGCCATCTCCGGCGCGAGGAGCGCGATCGCCGCTGCTTCGGCCGCGACCCCGCGCCACGAGGAGCCGAACAGCTGCCCCTCGGTCTCGTCCGCCGCCGCTCCGACGACGTCGGTCCCGAGGTACTGCTCGCGCGAGCGCCCGGATCTCGTACGTGGGCGTGGCGGGGTCGAGCAGATAGGCAGCGAGCATCGTGTCGAACGAGACACCCCGAAGGGTCGTACCGACCGCGAGCGCCGCGGTCTCGGCATCCTTCGCGTCGTGGAGCCACTTCGGTGCGATCGCCGGCGAGCGCGTCCGCTACGTCACCGAGGGACCTCAGGGACGCGTACGCTGCCTGGCCCCCGCCCGTGGACACGGCCACGCCGTGCGCCGCTCGCCCGTCGAGCTCCAGGCGCATGGCCTTGGGCGCGTCGGAGGCGAGGAGTGGCGCGAGCTCGCCGACCGAGGTCTCGCGGAGGTCGAGCTCCGCCGTGTCGATCGCGGCCTTCGCCGAACGTCCGACCTCCTCGAGTCGATCAAGGAGCGTTCGGAACTCGAGCGAGATGAAGAGCCGGCGTACCGCCTCGACGTCCCACTCGCCCATCACGCAGTCCTCGGGCTCGATCGGCAGGTCGACCGATGTGTTCAGCCGCGCGAGGTCCTTGTTCAGCTCGAGCTGGTCCCTCGCGTCCTCGATCGAGGTCTGCAGCTTCCCCTTCAGCTCCTCGGTGCGCCCGAGGAGCTCTTCGATCGAGCCGAACTCCTGCACGAGCTTGGACGCCGTCTTCTCCCCCACGCCTGGCACCCCGGGGATGTTGTCGGAGGGATCGCCCTTCAGCGCGACGTAGTCCAGGTACTTCGACGGTGGGAGCCCGAAGCGTTCGAGCACGGCGGCCTCGTCGTAGCGGCGGATGTCCGAGATCCCCTTCACGTTGAACATCACGGAGATCCCGGGGCGGACCAGCTGGAAGAAGTCGCGGTCCGCGGTCACGATCACGACCTCGATGCCCCGCTCGAGCGCCCGCAGCGCGAGCGTGGCGATCGCGTCGTCGGCCTCGTGCTCCTCGATGCCGACCACCGGTACCCGAAGCGTCTCCAGGACCTCGACGATCAGCCCGAGCTGCTGGCGGAACTCGTCCGGCGCCTCCGGGCGGCCCGCCTTGTACTCGGCGTACTTCTCGAGGCGAACGGTGGGCGCCCCGACGTCGAACGCGACCGCGATGAGGTCGGGCCGCTCCTCGGCGAGTAGCTTGATGAGCATCGAGGTGAAGCCGTAGACGGCGTTGGTCACCTGACCGCTGCTGGTGATCAGGGTGGTCGGCAAGGCGAAGAACGCCCGGTACGACAGGCTGTGCCCGTCGAGGAGGAAGAGCCGCTTGGCGGGGTCCGCGTCCTTCACCACCGGCGCGATGCTACTCCACGCCGATGACGTCCCGAGCCGCACCCCGGTGCTCGCCGGCATCCGGATGACCTTGACGCGAATCCGACCTCCTCAGTAGGATTCGACCCGCCCGAGCGGGCGAGGGCCGTCCGCGAGCCAGGAGGTCCCGGTGGGAGCCGCGTTCATCGTCGCGTTGCGCGAGGGCATCGAGGCGGCGCTCATCGTCTCCATCCTGCTGGCCTACCTGAAGCAGCTCGGCCGCCGGGACCGTATGCATCTCGTCTGGTGGGGTACCGGGCTCGCGGTGGGGATCTCGGCCGTCGTCGGCACGGTGATCTTCGCGCTCGGTGGCGAGTTCGAGGGGACCGCCGAGCAGCTCTTCGAGGGCCTGGTCACCCTCACCGCCGTGAGCGTTCTCACGTGGATGATCTTCTGGATGCGCCGCCAGGGCGCGCGCATCAGGTCTGAGCTCCAGGAGAAGGTCGACACGGCGCTCGTCGCAGGCGGCCTCGCGCTCGCGGCCCTCGCGTTCACAGCGGTCCTGCGCGAGGGCGTCGAGACGGCGCTGTTCCTGTACGCCGCCGCGAAGGGCACCGCCGTCGAGACCGGGGGCGTCGGGGGACAGATCGCGGGCGCGCTCCTCGGTCTTCGCCTCGCGGTCGTCCTCGGGGTGCTGCTCTACCGCGGCGGGATCCGCATGAACCTCCGGACCTTCTTCCGCGTGACGGGCTCGATCCTCATCGTCGTCGCCGCAGGCTTGTTCGCCTTCTCGATCCACGAGCTCCAGGAAGCGGGGTGGCTGCCCTTCTTCCAGACGACCGCGTTCGATCTCTCATCCGTGCTTGCGGACGACCGCGGCATCGGCACGTGCTGCGCGGGCTCCTCGGCTACAACTCCGACCCGTCGGTCCTCGAGCTCTTCGCGTGGATCGGCTACCTCCTCGTCATCGGGACCCTGTACTTCCGCCCGCAACCCACGATCGCGGCGCACGCCGTCCACGCGATCGAGCGATCCGACCCCTGACGACGCGGGCCGCGTTCCGTGGCCGCAACTTCCGTCCGTTTGTCACTCTTTCTTCGCCCGAACGACGCACGGCGCTACCTGCGAACGCTGCTCGATACATGTTGTGGTGCAAGCGTTCCCGCCCGATTGACACGCATCGGCCGCGTGGGTACTGTTCGCTCCGGTCCCAAGCGGCCGCTGGGACCGGAAGGCGGGGAACGGCTCCGAGAAGGACCGGCGGTTCGGAGGGCGCGAGTCCTCGGGAACGCCACCGACACGGAGCTCGGACCGGCCGACCGGCCACCGGGTCGCTTGGGGCCACCTTTTGACGGACCGAGGAACCGAGTAGGGATCGCTCGCGTTTGGGGAAGGCGTGAGCGGCCCCAAAGGCTCCTCGGTCCGTCGCTCTCCTCGCTCCAGCCGCGAACTCCAGCCGCGAAGCCCCCGTCGCGAACGACGGCGCGTGACCGCTACAGCACCGCGTCGATGAAGCGCTTGGTCTCGGGGGAGCGCGGGTTCAGGAGGATCTGCTCCGGCGGACCCCTCCTCGAGGATGATCCCCTCGTGGAAGAACGCGACGCGATTCGCGACCTCGCGCGCGAAGCCCATCTCGTGGGTGACGACCATCATCGTCATGTGGAGCTCGGTCGCGAGCGACTTCATGACCTCGAGGACCTCGCCGATCAGTTCGGGGTCCAGCGCCGACGTCGGCTCGTCGAAGAGCATCACCTCGGGCTCCATCGCGAGCGCCCGGGCGATGGCGACGCGCTGCTTCTGGCCGCCGGAGAGCCGGATCGGGATACTCCTCCGCCTTGTCGGCCATCCCGACGCGCTCGAGGAAGTACGTCGCGAGCCCGCGAGCCTCGTCCTCGCTCTTCCCCTTCACCGTCACCGGGCCCTCCATCACGTTGTGGACGGTCGACATGTGGGGGAAGAGCTGGAAGTCCTGGAACACCATCCCAGCCCGGATGCGCAACTGACGGATCTGCTCCCGCTTGTGCCGGGTCCGGTGCCCGCCCTCCAGCTTGATCCCGGCCACCTCGATCGTGCCGCTGGTGGGCTCCTCGAGGAAGTTGATGCACCGCAGCAGCGTGCTCTTGCCGGAGCCCGATCGCCCGAAGACCACGATGACCTCGCCGCGATGGACCTCCATGTCGATCCCCTTCAGCACCTCGAGGTGCCCGAAGGTCTTGTGCAGGTCCTCGACGCGCAGGACGACGTCGTCGGCGGCCGTCACGTCTCGGCTCCCGGCTCGTGCTCGTACTCGTGCTCGGCGGCCTCGGTCCGAGCGGTGGCCTCGTCCGGGCCGGGCCCGGCCCCGCCCTCGAGGGTGGGTATCTCGACCATCCCGGCTCCGCCTCCGCCGCCACCACCCCGCGGCCGGGGACGAACCCGGCCGGCCTTCGGCTTCGCCGCCGGGGTCGCGGCGCCGCGGACGTAGCCCTTCGACAGTCGCTTCTCGAGTCGTCCCTGGAAGTACTGGAACACGGTCGTGAGCGCCCAGTAGATCGAGCGCCGCGACGATCAGCGCCTCGAGGTTCCGGAAGCTCGCCCTCCCGACCAGCTGCGCCCGGCGGAAGATCTCCATCTGCGCGACACCGTTCCCGAGGAAGCTCACGAGCGCCGAGTCCTTCATCATCGCGATGAACTCGTTGCCCGTCGGTGGGATGATCACGCGGAAGGCCTGGGGCAGAACGATCACGGCGCATCTTCTGCCGGTACGTCATCCCAGCGCGTCGGCGGCCTCCGCCTGCCCGTGGCCGACCGACACGATGCCGGCGCGGAAGATCTCGGTCATGTACGCGCCGTAGTTCAGGCCCAGCGCGATGACGCCGGCCGTGACGCGGTCGAAGGTGAGCCAGTCGAGCCACGGGTCGCCGAGGGCGGCCCGATCTGCGGCAGCCCGAGGTAGATGAGGAACATCTGCACGATGAGCGGCGTACCTCGGAAGAACGAGGTGTAGAAGCCGGTCACGCCGTAGGCGATCGAGTTCCTCGACAGCCGGCCGAGGGCCCCGAGCAGTGCCAGGAAGCAGGCGAGCACGATCGCCAGAGCGGACGATGATCACCGTCCAAGTCAGCCCGCGGGCGATGAAGGAGAACTTGTCCCGCATCCACTGCGGCGTCGAAGTCCGCCGCCGAGAAGAAGAACCCCAGGACGCGAAGATGCCGATCCAGACGACGGTCAGCTTCGACCCAGAACGGGACCCGCGCAGCTACGAGCTCGAGCCGCTCTCGCCTGGCCACGACGGGCGGGGGGCCGGACCGCTCCGGTCGCCCCTTGCCTCCGTCGTCACTTCACGCCTCCCCCACGGTCACTGTCGCGACCGTGTAATCGTGCCCGAACCACTGCATCGACATGTCCGACAGCGTGCCGTCGGCGTGCATCTCCGTCGACGATCGTCGCTGACCGCCTCGCAAGCAGGCTGGCTCGTCCAAGCTGCGCGCTCTTGTCGAACGCGACCGCCGAGCGGCTCGTAGAAGATCGGGTCACCGACGATCTTGATCGGCTTGCCCTTGTCGATCGCGCCCTCGATGACCGTCTACCGAGGAGATGGCGGCGTCGAGTCGTGCCCCGTCGCCGAGCGTCAGGTCCTGGATCGCCGGTCGAGTCGGTGTCGTACGTGACGATCTCGAGCGTCGTCGATGATGAAGTCGAACGTGTAGCCCGGGATCTCGAGGGTCTTCTGGAGGAAGTAGTCGTACGTGCAGCCACCGCAGACGCCGATCTTCTTCCCGTCGAGGTCGGTCTCGAGATCGCTGGATCGTCGTGTTGTCCTCGTGCACCGCGACGGCGGCCGGCGTGTAGTAGTACGCCGGGGTGAAGTCACAGGACCTCGGCCCGCTCGGGAGTGACCGTCATCGACCCGACGCTCATGTCCCAGCGGTCGTTCCAGCCGCCCGGCGATGATCAGGTTCCAGTACGGAGCCGTCCACTCGACGTCGACCCCGAGTCGGTTCGCGATCTCCGTGGCCACGTCGATGTCGAACCCCTCGTACTCGCCCGTGTCCGATCGTTCAGGAAGGACTGCGGCGGGTAGGCCGGGTCGGTCGAGACCCTGATGACTCCATCCGAGCAGATCCTGGCGAGCAGGTCCCCGGCCCCGGCCGTATCGCAGGGCTCGGCCGGTCCAGTCGCAGTGGACCCGTCGCCGTGGCCCCGGTCGGGGCCGTCGGGGCCGTCGGACCGCTTGGCTCCTCGTCCTCACCGCACGCGGCCGCGACGAGCGCCAGCACCGCGACGAGCGCCAGCATGGGCCAGAAGCGCTTGCTGTACATGCCCCCTCCTTGGGTTGCAGGACTTCCTGGCGGGAACTCAAGCACTCGAGATCCTCACCCACGCGTCACTCTACGGCTAACTCCCGTAGCGGGCAACGCAATGCGCCCGCGGGAGGGTCCCGGGTCGCGGGAGCCACTGGCCGGTGCTATCGCTGTGGCCCCGACGGCCGAGATCTCGAGCCAGCGGCCGCCCTCGACCCGCGAGATGTGGACACTCGCCGCGGCGTCGGTCAGGTCCCCGCCGAACCCGAAGCGATAGGTCCCGGCAAGGCCGTCGAAGGTCGTCATCGCCTCGATGGCGGTGCGCACAGGTCCGCGCTCGACGGCGCCATCCCGGAACGCCGCGACGAGCATCCGAGCGGCATCCCAGGCCTCGACGGCGTACGGGCCGGGCGGGAGACCGAACTCGGACTGGTAGTCCTGGATGAAGCGCTGGGCCGCGAGATCGGTCGAGTTCGAGAGGTCCACGCATGGACACGTGGCGATGACCCCCTCCGCCGCAGGTCCCGCTGTCTCGAGGAACCCTCGATCGCGGATCCGGTCGCTCCCGACGAACGGCGCGCGCCGTAGCCCTTCCTCGACGAGCTGCCGGCGGAGGGCAGCACCCAGGCTCTCCCCGCCGCCCCACAGCACGACGCCGCAACCGGCCTCGGCCACGTTCCCGGCCGCCGCCGCGACCTCGGGCTGCGCTTGGGGCACGGCGGCGCGCAGGACGACCTGGGAGCGGAGCTCGCGAGCGGCCGCGCCGAGGAGCGAGCGTGCCTGCGTCGTCCCGTCGCCGAGGAGGCATGCCCCATCCGATGATCCCTTCAGTGAGTCCGCCGCCTGGGCGAGCACCGTGCCCTGCACCACCTGGTCGGCCACCAGCCGCCGCCAGCCCGTCCAGTCCCGGTCCCCGATGTCCGGGCCGGCGCCCGACAGCGAGACCCACGGCACCCCCGCCGCATCGAGCGCATCCCCGATCTCGGCCTGGTCCGTGAGCCCGGGAGCGCCGATCGCAGCGACGATCTCGGGCGTAGACACGATCTCGGCGGCGATCTCGCCGGCCCTCTCCGGATCGCCCTCGGTGTCGTAGGCCACGACCTGGACGTCGACCGGCAACCCGGTCACCTCCTCGGCGTTCGAGAAGGCCAGGCGGGCACCTTGGAAGGCGGGCGCGACGCGGCCGAGCGTCTCCTCGCCGTCGAGCGCTTCGATGAAGGCGACCGTCAGGGACACGGGCGCCATCGACGCGCTCGGCGTCGGGCTCACCGACGTCATCGAGGCCGACGCGGATGCCGACCGCGGTCCGGGAAGACCCGGTTCGTCGGCGCCGGTGCATGCCACCGCCGACAGCGAGACGAGAAGCCCGAGCACGATCGGGGCGAACCGGGGGGCGGCGTCTCACGTGCGGCAGATCTCCTCGGGCTCCGGCAACAGGCTCGGAAGTGTAGAAGCAAGCGGCAGACGCCGAACCGGCCCGCCTCGGATGCGCGACACCCTCGGAGAGCGCCCTACACTGTCCACCTGGCCGGGGTGATGGAACTGGCAGACATGGTGGCCTCAAAAGCCATTGCGCGGAAGCGCGTGCGGGTTCGAATCCCGCCCCCGGCACCGATCAGACCACGTGAGCCTCTGGGATGAGGTCACCTCGCGCGAAACGCTCGAGCCCGAGGCTCGAGATGTCGACCGTCCTCGCGGAGCCCTCGGACCACCATCTCGGCGAGGAGCTTGCCGACCACGGGCGCGTGCTGGAAGCCGTGCCCGCTGAACCCGGTCGCGAGGTAGAACCCTTCGACGCCGGGTGTCGGGCCGATGATCGGATGCCGGTCCGGCGTCATCTCGTACAGACCCGCCCACGTGCGCGCGATACCGGCATCCGAAAGGGGCGGGAAGACCCGAACGGCGGTCGGCAGGATCCGCTCGCTGACGAAGCGCTCGTCGGGCGCGGTCTCGAACGATGGGCGCTCGTCGGCGCTGCCCATGCCCATCAGCACCCCCGGTCCCTCGCGGTGGAAGTAGAAGCTCGTCTCGGCGTCGATCACGAGCGTCCGACGCTCAGGGACGCCGGGGAACGGCCCGGTCGTGACGACGTTGCGCGGGATCGGCTCGAGCGGGAGCTCGACCCCAGCCGTGGTCGCAAGCAGACCGGCCCAAGGTCCCGCCGCGTTCACCACGACGGGTGCCCCTACCGCCCCGGCCGACGTCTCGACCCCCGTCACACGACCCGCGGAGGTCCGGATCGCCGAGACCTCCACGCCGAGCCGGAGCGCTGCGCCCGCCCGTCGCGCGAGCGTCCCGTAGCCCAGCGTCAGCCCGGCGGGATCCGCGATCCCGTCGCGCGGCCCGTAGGTCGCCCCCACCAGCCCGTCGAGCGAGATCCCCGGCGCGAGCTCGGCGGCGTCCTCGGGCGGCAGGAGCTCGGCCTCGACGCCAAGGCGGCGCTGGAGCTTGTCGGCCGCCACGAACCCGGGCCACCGGGCATCCGAGCGGACGAGGAACACGTACCCGTGCTGCACGACGTCGAGGGGCAAACCGTGCTCCTGGCTGAAGCCGACGATCATCGGGATGCTCGCCTGCGAGAGCCGGATGTTGACCTCGCTCGAGAACTGGTACCGGAACCCGCCCGCACACGCGCCCGTGGAGCCCGCGGCGAGGTGGTCGGCCCGTTCGAGCAACAGCACCCGTCCCGCCCCCGCCACCGCCAGGTGGTAGGCCGCGCTCACACCGACGACGCCTCCGCCGACGACCACGACGTCGGCGGTCCGGGTCACGATGCCTCCACGGCAGCGCTCGCGACGACGAGGTCCTCGAACGCCACGCCGACGGACTTGAACAGGGTCACGTCGTCGGCGGAGCGCCGGACGACGGCGCCGTGCACGACCTCGGCGAGGTCCGCCAGCACGTGCTCGGGACCGATCGCGCGATCGGCGATCGGGATGAGCAGGTCTCCCGCTTCCGCCAGCGCCGCCTCCCGGGTCTCGACCACGATCATCGCCCGGCGGACGCCCTCGGTGTCGATCTCACGCATCTCGGGCGTGTAGGCGCCGACGGCGTTCACGTGCGTCCCCGGAGCCAGATCGGCGCCCGACGACCACCGGTTCGGCACTCGTCGTGCAGGTGCACACGAGGTCGGCGTCCGCGACGTCCACCGCCACCCCGACCCGTGCCTCGAGCCCGAGCGCGGCGGCCTGCTCCGCGAGCGCCGCCGCCCGCTCCTGCGTCCGCGAGACGACGACGACCTCGCGCAGCGGGCGCACCGCACGCATCGCGGCGAGGTGGGAGCGCGCCTGCACCCCGGCCCCGAAGAGCACCAGGCGGCGCGCGTCGGGCCGAGCCAGGTAGCCGGGTCGCCAGCCCGCTCACCGCTCCGGTGCGAAGCGCCGTGAGCGCTCCCCCGTCAATCACTGCGCGGGGCACCTGCGTCTCGGCGTCGAAGAGCACGTAGATCGCGTGGATGAACGGGAGTGCGCGCCCGGGGTTCGCGGGCGTGAGGGTCACGAGCTTCACGCCCACGCCCTGCCGGCCGGCCGCCGGCATGAGCAGCAGCGAGCCCGACGCGGTCCGGAGGCTCGTGCGGAGCGGCGCCTCGGGACGGGACGGCAGCTCCGAACGCGGCCTCGAGCGCGTCGATCGCCGCCTCCATCGGGAGGAGCCGCTGGAGTTCGCCGGCGTCGAGGATCGGGAGGCTCACCTCAGAGCTCCCCGAGGTACGCCTCCCGCATGAGGGGGTTCGTCAGCAGGTTCGCCGCGGTGTCGGCGAGGACGACCTGACCCGTCTGGATCACGTAGCCGCGGTCGGCGATCGACAGGGCCATGTTCGCGTTCTGCTCGACGACGAACACCGTGTGTCCGAGCTCTCTGATCTGCTGGATGATCCCGAACACCTGCTCGACCAGGATCGGCGCGAGGCCCATCGAGGGCTCGTCCATCAGCAGCACCTTCGGGTCGGCCATCAGCGCCCGGCCCATCGCGACCATCTGCTGCTCGCCACCGGACAGCGTGCCCGCCTTCTGCTTCAGGCGCTCGCGCACCCGCGGGAAGACCTGCAGGACCTGCTCGCGGTCCTTCGCGATCGCCGGCCTTGTCCTCTCCGAAGGTACGCGCCGAGATCGAGGTTCTCGGCGACGGTCATGTCGCCGAACAGTCGCCGGTTCTCCGGCACCATCGAGATGCCCCGGGACACTATCTCGGACGTCGCGAGGCCGCTCACGACCTCGCCTTCCAGCAGCACCTCGCCCTTCGGATGGCTTCACGTAGCCGAGGATCGTCTTCAGCGTCGTCGTCTTGCCACTGGCGTTGCCGCCGAGCAGGCACACCATCTCGCCCGGGTAGATCTCGATGTCCACCTCGTCGCAGCACCGACGACGAGGCCGTAGTGCGTGTTGACGTTCCGGAGCTCGAGCACGGGATGCGGCCGTCGTGGTCACCGCGGCCGTGGCGGAGCGGGGGCGTCGCCGCTCATCCTGCCGCCTTGGTCCCGAGGTAGGCCTCGATCACCTGCTGGTCGTTGGCCACGTCCTCGTAGCTGCCCTCGGCGATCTTGCGCCCGTAGTCCAGGGCGATGACCCGGTCCGAGACACCCTTCACGACGCGCATGTCGTGCTCGATGACGAGCACCGTGAGCCCGCGCTCGTCGCGCATCCGGACGATGTGATCGCGGAGCTCGATGGTCTCGCGCGGGTTCATGCCCGCGGTCGGCTCGTCGAGCATCAGCAACACGGGGTCGGTCGCCAACGCCCGAGCCATCTCGAGCCGACGACGGTTCGCGTACGAAAGGGAGAACGCGGGCTGGTCCTGCCGGTAGCCGGCGAGCCGCGACCCGAAGAACTCGAGGGACTCCTTGGCGCGTTCCCGGATGTGCATCTCCTCACGTCGCGTCCGAGGCGGACGCAGGATGGCCCCGAAGAGCCCTGACCTCGACCGGCCGTGCTGACCGACCATCGCGTTCTCGAGCACGGTCATGTTCGGGAACAGGTGCACGTTCTGGAAGGTCCGGGCGATCCCCATGCGCGTGATCTGGTTCGGCGCGAACCGGACGATGCTCTGCCCCTCGAACAGGACGTCTCCCTCGTCCGGCGCGTACAGGCCCGTCACGACGTTGAACATCGTGCTCTTGCCCGCGCCGTTCGGACCGATCACCGATGACGATCTCGCCCCGGTCGACGTGCATGTCGAGCCCGGAGAGCGCGTACAGGCCGCCGAAGTGCTTCGCGACGTTCCGCGAGCTCGAGGAGGTGCGACCCGTCGCTCATGTCAGGTCATCCTCCTCGACCCCGAGCGGCTCCCCGGAAAGGCCGCCGCGACCGCCGCCTCGTCCGCGAACCGCTTGACCCACTCGTCCTGGGCCTCCTCCTCCTCGTGCAGCTCGCGCATCCGGCGGACGTTCGGGAGCAGGCCCTGCGGCCGCAGGACCATGATCGCCACGAGCACGGCCCCGTAGATCAGCAGGCGGAACTCCTCGAACTCGCGGAGGAGGCCCGGGCAGCCCGATCAGGACGACCGCCCCGGCGACGACGCCCGGGATGCTCCCGAGGCCGCCGAGGATCACCACGGCGAGCGCCGTGATCGACACGAGGATCGGAAGCTGGCCGGGGTGAGCGAGCCGATCTGCACGGCGAACAGGGCGCCTCCCAACGATCCGACCGCACCGCCCATCGCGAAGCGCCAGGAGCTTGTACCTGGTGATGCTGATGCCCATCGCATCGGCGACCTGCTCGTCCTCCCGCATCGCGTTCCACGCCCGGCCGATGCGCGACGCCGCGAGGCGCCACGACACGAACCCCGCGAGCAGCACGAACGCGAGGGCAAGGTAGTAGAAGTGCTGCGGCTCGCGGAAGGAGAACCCGGCGATCGCGGCGTCCGTGACCCCGCGCATCCCTTGCGGTCCGCCCACCAACGGCTGCAGCCACCGGGACTCCGTGAGGACGCGCACGATCTCGCCGAGCCCGAGCGTGACGATCGCCAGGTAGTCACCTCGCAGTCGGAGTACCGGCGCGCCGATCAGCAGGCCCATCCCCGCCGCGAGGACGACCACGATCCCGATCGCGATGTAGAAGCTCACATCCGCCGAGAACGCCGGTGCCGCCGATCCCGTCGTCGTGTTCAGGGCCGCCCCGGTGAGCACGGCCATCATGTACGCGCCGAACGCGAAGAAGGCCACGTACCCAAGGTCGAGCAGCCCCGCGTACCCGACGACGATGTTGAGCCCCAGGCCCAGCAGGACGAAGACCATGGCGCTTCCCAGGACCTGGGAGATGACGGACCCGACGAGCAGGGGCAGGACCAGCAGCACCGCGAGCCCGATCAGGAGGATCCCCGCGCGGGCTGCGGGCTGCTCGACCATGCTGGTCCGTATCCTGCGCTGGGCCACCGGACCGCTGCGGTGCCACAAGACCTCGATGGCCGCCGCCAGGACGAACAGACCGATCGCCGCGCCCCAGGTGAGGCTCCGGATCCGCGGGATCGTACAGGAAGTCCGGCTCGATGCCGAGCTCCTGCATCGCGACCGGAACGATGCGCTGCAGCAGCCCCATGAGCGATCACCGTGAACGCCCCGGCCCGCGAGCGGCCCCCTCACGGTCCGCTCTACGGTCCGCGCGAAACCTCCGAGCGCGCCGGAGAAGAGCCCGAGCACGAGCAGGATGGACACGGCCCACCGCGACGCCGCGCTCGAACGTGACGAACTCGATGAGCTCGGGGCGTCACGGCGATGAACACCTGCCGCGATCCGCGCGACGCCGAACCAGTCCGCGAAGGCGCACCGCCGAGCCGAACACCGCCGACGCGACCCCTCCGGCGAGCGCACCGGCGAGCAAGCCCGAACGCGGACCGGCCGAACGTCGCTCGCCGGCGACGACCCGGGGGCGTGCCACCAGGTACGCGGCGACGAACGGTGGGACGATCAGCAGCAGCCGGCCGAGGGTAACCTGCTCGCCGACCAGCTTGAGGTCGGAGAACCGCTCGGTCAGGCCCGACCAAGGCCAGGTAGATCAGGACGACGCCGCCGGCGACGCCGGCGAGGACCGTCGAGCGCAGGGGGATGGGATCCATCACACCTTCTCCGCCTCGCCGGTCCCGAGGATCCCCCCGGGCCGGAAGATCAGCACGAAGACGAGAACGAGGAACGTGAACGCCGGCTTCAGCTGGAACGGGGAGGGCACGTGGTACCCGGTGAGGATGAGCGACGGGCCGAGCGACTCGAGCAGGCCGAGCGTGAGGCCGCCCAGGGCGGCTCCCGCGATGCTGCCGATGCCGCCGAGCACCGCCGCCGTGAAGGCCGCGATCCCCGGCTGGAACCCCATATAGAAGTTGACCGCCTGGAAGGTCATCGCGAACAGCACGCCGGCGATCCCCGCCAGGATCCCGCCGATCGCGAAGGTGATCACGATGACACGATCGACGTTGATCCCCATCAGGCTCGCGATCTCGCTGTCCTCGGCGACGGCGCGCATGGACTTCCCGGTGGTCGTCCGCGCCGATGAACAACGTCAGCGAGGACCACCGACAGGAACGCGACGACGAACACCGTCACGCGGATCCGCGGGAACGCGACGCCGAGGATCTCCCACTTGCCTTGCAGGAAATCCGGCTTCGCGTAGCCGCGGGTCTGGGCGCCGAAGAGGCCCCGTGCGGAATTCTGGAGGAACAGAGAGGCGCCGATCGCGGTGATCAACGGGACCAGGCGCGGGGCCCCACGCAGGGGGCGATAGGCGATCCGCTCGAGCAGGACCGCCACGACCACGGACACGATGATCGCGACGCCGAGGATGATCGCGAGAGCGATGTACGGCTGACGTTCAAGGAAGCCGCTCTGCTCGTACGCGTTCGCGAAGAAGTACGAGCCGAACGCGCCGAACATGAACACCTCGCCGTGCGCGAAGTTGATCATCCTCAAGATCCCGTACACCAGCGTGTACCCAAGAGCGATCAGGGCGTAGATCGATCCCTGCGCGAGCCCGAGGACGATGAAGTCACCCCAGGCCGAAGCCGAGTAGCCCTCCCCCGCCGGGAGGGTTAGCGTCCGGTACGCGCCGATGCCGACCGTCGCGGCGATGGTGACCGCGAGGAACACGAGGATGATCCGCCGCCAGGGGAGCCGCTCGAAGCGGCCGAGGCGCACCTCCCGGACCTGCGGCTCTGTGTCCATGTCGCGCGAGCCTAGCCCATCTCCGGGCACGCGTCTGCGGGTGGGCCCGGTGGCCCACCCGCAGACCGCAAGCCGGTCCGGCTAGACGACGTCAGCCAGCGACTTGGTGTCGCTGTAGATCGCGTCGGTCGGCTTCTCGCCGCCCTCGACCGGCCAGTTCGGGTACTTGAAGATGCCGATCGTGACGTCGGTGGCACAGTCGCCGAGCGGGGTGCAGGTGATGATGCCTGTCATCCCCTCGTACCCGCTCGTCGCGAGCACCGCGTCCTTCAGTGCCGTCCTCGGGATCGTGAGGTTCCCGCTCCCGTCGTCCACGGCGACGGCCTCGATCGCGTCGAACAGGACGTTCGCAGCGTCGTAGGCGTGGGCGTGGAACACCGCCGTCGGCTCGGTCCCGTACTGCGCCTGGTAGGCCGGGATGAACTCGTCGCTGTAGAACGCCCCAGCCTGGAACACGGTGATGTCCGGCGACGAGGCGTAGTAGTCGGCGGGCGGGTCACCCACCTGGTCCAGGAACGAGGTCTCCAGGCAACCGTCGGCGCCCATGTACGCCGTGCCCGCCGGCATGATCTCGGCGCCCTGGATGAGCGAGAGACCACAGCCGGGTGGGAAGTTCGGTGCGTACACGATCCCGGGCTTGGCCTCGGCGAGGCTCCGCAGCACGGGGCCGAGGTCGGTGTC
Organism: uncultured Actinomycetes bacterium; assembly: GCA_963708985.1. Taxonomy (GTDB): domain Bacteria; phylum Actinomycetota; class UBA4738; order UBA4738; family HRBIN12; genus HRBIN12. The sequence goes on along the minus strand of CAVPUQ010000006.1, from coordinate 357,857 downwards.
CGCGCTGTTGACCTGCTCGATCCCCGTGATCGTCCCGCCGAGGTTCTCGAAGTTCGCGCGGAAGGCGGACGCGAGTCCGTCGGCGTAGGGGCTCTCGTCGTTGATCGTCGCAGCGGTCGTGACGCCGAGCTCGTTGTAGACGAACTCGGCGGCGATCGCGCCCTGGATCTTGTCGTTGTGCGCCGTACGCGCGTAGAAGGCCTGGTGCGCCTCCTCCGACGTCAGGCCAGGGTTCGTGTTCGACGGCGAGAACAGCATGATCCCCTTGTCCGACAGGATCGTGTCGGCCACGCCCAGCGCCGCGCTGGAACAGCTCGTCCCGATCACCGCGACGATCGACGGGTCGGCCGCGAGCGCCGTCGCACCTGCCTGGCCACCCTCGGCGGAGCACCCGTCATCCTCCTGCTGGAGGGTGACGTCGTGACCGAGGAGCTGGCCCGGGGTCGCGTCGAACGCCCCGTCCAGGTAGTCGATCGCGAGCTCGATGCCATGGTTGCTGTCCGTCCCCAGGAACGCCACGTCCCCCGAGATCGCCAGCAGCGACCCGAGCCGGATCGGCTCGCCGGCGCCGACCTCGACGCAGCCGAACGGATCAGCGTCGCAGTCGACCGCCGGACCCGTAGGCCCGGTGGTGGTGCCGGTGGTACCGGTCTCGCCCCCGGTCTCCCCCTCGTCACTGCCGCACGCGGCCGCGACGAGGGACAGGGCGCCGAAGAGCGCGATGAGCGCAAACCACTTGCGCTTCGTCATGTACCCCCCCTTCTGGTGGACCTTCCGTCCCCCTCCGATGCGAACGAGACATCTCCCCGGCGGGATCCCCCACCTCCCCGTTCGATGCGCGGTTAGATAGCACATCTGGCCCGATCAGGCCAGCCCGGCCGCGCTTGTCCAGTACCTACGCACGGATGACCCTCGCCGGACTGACCGCGATCAGCCGATGGGTACGGCCGCCCGGAACCCGTGGGCGAGCTCGAGAGCACCCTCGCGGTCGCCCTCGAGCAGCCGCCGGACGATCGCGCTGCCCACGATGACGCCGTCGGCGAACGTGCACGCCTCGGCCGCCTGCCCGGGCGTGCCGATGCCCACCCCGACCAGGAGGGGCACGTCCGTGAGGGTACGGAGCGCCTCGACGACCTCCTCGGCGGTCCCCGAGAGCTGCGTCCCGCTCCCCTGTCACGCCGTAGGTGGCGACGCAGTACACGAACCCGTGGGCTGCGGAGGCGACGGCTCGGTAGCGCTCGGCCGACGAGCCCGGCGACGCGAGGAAGCACCGGCGCGACCCCGCCGCGGCGCACCGCTCGATCCAGCTCTCGGCCTCGTCCACCGGCAGGTCGGGCACGATCGCCCCGCGGACACCCGCGGCCGTGGCCTCGGCCGCGAAGCGCTCCTCGCCGTGCCGGAGCACCGGGTTGTAGTAGGTCATCGCGACCACCGGGACGGAAAGACGCGCCTCGGCGATCGTGCCGAGCACGTCGGCCGGTCGCGTCCCAGCCTCGAGGGCCAGGCGCGAGGCCTCCTGGATCACGCCACCGTCCATCACCGGGTCGGAGAACGGGATCCCCACCTCGATCGCGTCGGCCCCGGCCGTCTCGAGCCCGCGGAGCAACCCGGCGTCCACGCCGGGAAGTCCGCCGGTCACGTACGGGACGAACGCGTGCCCTCCAGCCTCGCGAACGAGCCCGCAGCGCCGCCTCGAGCTCAGGCATCCGCCAGCGCTCCCCGAACCGTGTCGAGGTCCTTGTCGCCGCGGCCCGAGAGGCACACGAGCACGGTCGAGCCCTCGGGCAAGGGACGTCGCAGGAGCCACCCGATCGCGTGGGCCGGCTCGAGCGCGGGCAGGATGCCCTCGAGCCTCGCGAGCGCTCGGAACCCCGCGAGGGCCTCGGCGTCCGTGGCCGAGTCGTACCGCGCGAGGCCGGCGTCCTTCAGGTAGCTGTGCTGCGGACCGACGCCGGGGTAATCCAGGCCCGCCGAGATCGAATGGGTCGCCGCGATCTGTCCCTCCGGGTCCTGCAGCAGGTAGGAATACGCGCCGTGCAGGACCCCGGGCTCGCCGAGCGTGAGCGACCGGCAATGCTCGCCGACCGCATCGCCGCGGCCGCCGGCCTCGATCCCGTACAACGTCACGTCGGGAAGACCGATGAACGCCGTGAACATGCCGATCGCGTTGCTCCCACCCCCGACGCACGCGACGACGGCGTCGGGATCGCGGCCCTCGAGGTCACGGAACTGCCGCCGCGCCTCGTCGCCGATCACCCGTTGTAGGTCGCGGACGAGCGCGGGGAAGGGGCTCGGGCCGGCGGCCGTGCCGAACACGTAGTGCGTGTCGCGCACCGATCCGGCCCAGTCCCGCATGGCCTCGTTGATCGCCTCCTTGAGCGTGCGCTGCCCGGCTGTAACGGCGACGACCTCGGCGCCGAGCAGCCGCATCCGGGACACGTTCGGAGCTTGCCGCCGTGTGTCCTCCTCACCCATGTACACGACGCAGGGCAGGCCGAAGAGCGCTGCGGCGGTGGCGGTAGCGACGCCGTGCTGGCCGGCCCCGGTCTCGGCGATGACGCGTGACTTCCCGAGTCGACGTGCGATGAGCACCTGTCCGATCGTGTTGTTGATCTTGTGCGCGCCCGTGTGGTTCAGGTCCTCTCGCTTCAGCCAGATCCGGTACCCGGTGTCGGCGGACAGGCGCGGGGCGAACGTGAGCGCCGACGGCCGTCCCACGTAGTCGCGGAGCAAGCCGTCGAGCTCGCCTCGGAACGCCGGGTCGTCCCGGAGCTCCGACCACGCGGTCGCGAGCTCGTCGAGCGCGGGGATCAGCACCTCGGGGACGTAGCGCCCGCCGAAGGCGCCGAAGCGACCGCGGCGATCGGGCATGGGCGGTGCCGTCGTCGCCTCGCTCATGCCCTCACCCTCGCAGCTCGCGGAGCTTCGCGCCGGGATCCGCGGCGCGCATCAGGGCCTCACCCACGAGCACCGCGCGCGCGCCCGCCGTGACGGCTCGCTCGACCTGCTCGCGCTCGGTGAGACCGCTCTCGGCGACCGCGATCCGGTCGCCGGGCACGCGCTCGAGCAGCGCGAGCGCGCGGTCGAGGTCGACCTCGAGCGACTCGAGGTCTCGCGCGTTCGCCCCGATCACCTTGGCGTCAGTCGCGAGCGCCTTGTCGAGATCCTCCTGTGCATGCACCTCGACCAGGGCACCGAGCCCGAGATCCTCGGCCGCCCCGAGCATGGCGGCCAGCTCGTCTGCCGAGAGCGCCGCCGCGATCAGCAGCACCGCGTCGGCCCCCTCTACCCGCGCCTCCATCAGCTGGGCGGGGTGGATCAGGAAGTCCTTGCGCAGCACGGGCACCGAGGTCGCCAGGTGCACGGCTCGGAGGTCCGCGAGGGAACCGTCGAAGTGCCGGGCCTCGGTGAGGACGGAGACGGCAGCCGCGCCGGCCGCCTCGTACGCCCGCGCCTGCGCCGCGGGGTCGGTCTCGGCGATGTGGCCGGCCGAGGGCGATGCGCGCTTGACCTCGGCGATCACGGCCGGTGGGCGGGCCGACCACAGCGAACCCGCGAACCCGCGGGTTGGCGGCAGTCGCATGGCGAGCGCCATGAGCCGAGACTCGTCGAGCGGTTCCCGCGCCAAGCGCCGACGCACGTCGTCGACGGTCTCGGACAGGAACCCCATGGCGCGGGAGTCTACCCGGCGCACCCTGCGGCTCGGTCGCCGGTCGCGGGCCCTCCCGCCCCGTCAGCCGAGGGAAGCGATGGCCTCGGCGAGGTCGAGACCCTCGACCGCGGCCCGCCCCACGATCGCGGCCTCGATCGCCGGCTCCAGCGCCGCGACCGCCTTCAGGTCGTCGAGGCCACGGATCCCGCCCGATGCGATCACCGGACGGCCCGTGTGGGTCGCGATCGCCCAGATCCCGTCGAGGTCCGGGCCGCCCAGGTTCCCCACGCGCCCAACCTCCGTGAACAGGAACCGCCTCACGTCGAGGCCGCCGAGCCACTCCAGCGTCTCCCAGAGCGGAAGATCGCGCGCCCCGCGGCCCCTGGGACGGATCGTCGATCCCTCGGCCTCGATCCCCACGACGAGCGACTCGCCCAGGGTCGAGACGAGCTCCGCCGTTGCCTCCCGGTCGCCGAGCGCGGCCGAGCCCAGCACGATGCGCGTCGCTCCCGCTAACAGGAGCGCGTCGGCCTGGGGTCCGGAGGAGACACCGCCACTCGCCTGCACCCGTACCCCCAGGTCGGCGACGGCGCGAACGGTCGGCGTGTTCGCCGGCCGGCCGGTCATCGCGAGGTCCATGTCCACGACGTGCACCCAACCGGCACCAGCCGCGACGAACGACCGCGCGGCCTCGAGCGGGTCGCCTCCGAGAGCGTCCACCGGTTCGGTGCCGTCACGGGTGAAGCGGGCGAGCCGACCACCGGCTACGTCGATCGCGGGGATCACATCGAGGCCCATCCGCCACAGCGTATCGGGCGTTCGCAGCCCGTGAGACGATGCGTCGGTGGAGCTCCCGCTGTTCGCCCTTCACTCGGTCCTGTTCCCGGGCGGGGACCTCGAGCTCGGCGTGTTCGAGGAGCGGTACCTGCGGATGATGGAGGACATCCTTCCTGAGACGTCGTTCGCGATCGCCGCCATCCGCCACGGACAGGAGGTCGGAGGCACGTATGCGCCGTTCGCCGTCGGGGTGCGGGTCACGCCGGTCGACTTCGAGCTCGCCGACGACGGCACGTACGAGGTCCACGTCCACGCGGAAGACCGGGTCCGCCTGCTCGAGCCGGTCTCGGACCGCCCGTACGCCCGGTGGCGGGTCGAGCCGTTCCCGGAAGAGGGCTCCGCGGACGCGACGCTCGTGGCCGGCGCGATGGCGGCCGCGGTTCGGTTCCTCGAGATCGCCGGGGTCGAGGGCGAGCTCGAGGTAGATCCCGATCCCGTCGCGATGAGCTACGTGCTCGCGGCGCTCACCCCAGGCCTCGTACCCGACCGTCAGGCGCTGCTCGAGATCCCCGGGCCCGCGGAGCGGCTCGAGCGGCTCATACACTCGTTCCGGCAGGAGGCCGGCTTGCTGCGGGCGCTCCGGGAGCGTCGGGGACCCTGACGACGCCTCGAGCCCCGGCTGCGGCTCGCTCCTCGAGCCTGGCCCCCCCGGCTCCGAGCAGCCCGCGGAGCTCCGAGAGGAGCCCCGCCGACGGATCGACCCGGAAGCTGCCCACGTCCAGGGGCGTGACGCCCTGGGAGGACAGGAACCGCACCTTCACGGGCGTGCGCCCGGGATGGGCGCCGAGGAGCTCGCGCAGCTTGGAGATCACGGCGCTCGTGCAGCTCGCCGCCGGCAGGTCCACGACGAGCATGCCGGGGGGCGCCGCCGCGGTCCCCGCGCCGAGATCGGGCTCGGAAACCTCCACGGCGCGGATCTGCACCTCCTCTCCGCGGCCACGCCGGTCCACGCGGCCCTTCACGAGCACGATCGCGTCGGTCTCGATCAGGTGCGGGACCTGCTCGTACACGTTCGGGAACGCGACGACCGTCACGCCGCCGGCGAGGTCCTCGAGACGGAACTGGGCATACGGCTCGCCCTTCTTCGTGTAGCGCCGAGCGACCGCGCCCACGATCCCGCCGAGGGTCACGAGGTCACCGTCGTCGAGCGCGACGACCTCGGGAACCTCCATGTCCACCTGCGCGGTCAGGGCGTCACGCACCTCGAGCAGCGGATGATCGGTCACGAACTGACCGAGCATCTCCTTCTCCTGCTTGAGCAGCAGGTGCTTGTCGAACTCCTCGCCGAGCAGGACCGACTCGTCGATCTCGCGCGCCGCCTGGTCGCCGCCCCCGAACAACGAGAACTGCCCAGCGGCCTCGGCCTTGCGCTCGGACACGATCGGAGCCGAGACCTTCTCCTGATTCTCGGACAGCGCCTTGCGCGCGTAGCCGAGCGAGTCGAACGCGCCAGCCAAGATCAGGCTCTCGAGGACCTTCTTCGTGAGGACGGACGGGTCCACCTTGCGGCAGAAGTCGGCGAAGGTCGTGAACTCCCCCTTCGCCTTCCGCGCGTCGATGATCTGCATCACGGCTCCAGCCCCCACGTTGCGGACCGCGGACAGCCCGTAGCGGATCCTCGGCTCGCCCGCGCGGGCCGGGGCGAAGTCCAGCTCGGACTCGTTGACGTCGGGGGGCAGGACCTCGATGCGCATCAGCCGGCAGGCGTTCAGGTAGAAGGGCTTGCGGTCCTTGTCGTCCTTCACGCTGGTGAGCACGGCCGACATGTACTCGACCGGGTGGTGCGCCTTGAGGAACGCGGTCTGGTAGGCCACGTATCCGTAGGCGCACGCGTGCGAGGCGTTGAACCCGTAGTCGGCGAATGGGACGATGAGGTCGAACAGGTTCGTCGCCAGTCTGCGCTCGTAGCCGTTGGCGACGCTGGCCTCGATGAACCCCTCACGGTGTTTCGCGATCTCTGCGGGCTTCTTCTTCCCCATCGCCTTGCGCAGGCTGTCCGCCTCGCCCATCGAGTAAGAGGCCATGCGCACGGCGATCTGCATCACCTGCTCCTGGTAGACCATCACGCCGTACGTGCCGGCGAGGATCTCCTCCAGGTCGGCGTGCGGGTACTCGAGCTTGCGGCGCCCGTGCTTGCGCTCGGCGTACTCCACGTGCATGCCGGCGTTCAACGGGCCCGGTCGGTACAGCGCGACGAGCGCCATCAGGTCCTCGAAGCGGTCCGGAGCGAGGGCACGGATCAGGCTCCGCATGCCGGCGCTCTCCATCTGGAACACGCCGGTCGTGTCGGCCTTCTGCAACATCGCGTAGACGGCTGCGTCGTCGAGCGGCACGTGGTCGATGTCGAGCTCGATGCCCTTGCGGCGCAGGAGTGCGAGCGTGTCTTCGATCACCGACAGGTTCCTCAGCCCGAGGAAGTCCATCTTCAGCAGCCCGAGCTTCTCGACCCCGTGCATGTCGAACTGCGTCACGGTCCGCCGCGAGTCGTCCCGCGAATCCTTTGAGAGCTTCAACGGCAGGTAGTTGACGAGCGGCGCATCGCCGATCACCACACCAGCGGCATGCACCGAGTCCTCTCGGCGCAAGCCCTCGAGCGCCTGGGCGGTCTCGATGATCTCCCTCGCTTCCGGCTCCTTGAGGTAGGCGTCCTTCAGCTCGGGCGAGAGTTCGAGCGCCTGGTCGATAGGGTAGTCGCGCCCCATCACCGCGGCCGGGTACATCTTGCAGAGACGGTCGCCGACCGAGGCCGGGAACCCGAGTACCCTGGCCGCGTCGCGGATCCCCTGCTTCCCCTTGATCGTCTGGAACGTGATGATCTGTGCGACATGGTCCTGCCCGTACTTCCGGGCCACGTACTGGATGACCTCGTCCCGGCGGCGCTCGTCGAAATCCATGTCGATGTCGGGCATCTGGACGCGTTCGGGGTTCAGGAAGCGCTCGAAGATCAAGCCGTACTTCAGCGGGTCGAGGTCGGTGATCCGCAACGAGTAGGACACGACCGACCCCGCGGCAGAGCCGCGACCGGGGCCGACACGGATCCCGCTCTCGCGCGCGAAACGGATCAGGTCCCACACGATGAGGAAGTAGCCCGAGAACCCCATCGAGGTGATGACCTCGAGCTCGGTCTCGATCCGTTCGCGGATCCCGGTTGTCACGTCCCCGTAGCGCCGCTCGGCGCCCTCGAACACCAGCTCTCGCAGATAGGCGTCGCGGTCCTTCCCCTCGGGCGGCTCGAAGCTCGGGACGTGGAACCGTTGCTCGGCGGGCGCCGCATCGCCGTAGACGAGGCGCAGGTCGCACATCTCGGCGATCGCGAGGGTGTTGTCGCAGGCCTCGGGGATGTCCGCGAACACCGCCCGCATCTCGTCTGCGCTCTTCAGGTAGAACTGGTCGCTGTCGAACTTCAGGCGGTTCGGGTCTGTCTGCACCTTCTGCTGCTGTATGCACAGCAGCACATCGTGCGGCTTGGAGTCCTCGCGCACGGTGTAGTGCAGGTCGTTCGTGGCCACGACGGGTAGCCCGACCCGCCGCGCAAGCCCGACGAGCCCGGGCAGGATCTGGCGCTGCTCGGCGAGCCCATGGTCCTGGAGCTCGACGTAGAAGTTGCCCGAGCCGAAGATGTCCGCGTACGTGGCGGCGACCTCGTCCGCCTTCGCCGTTTGGCCCGCGAGCAGGAGCTGCGCGACCTCGGATGCGAGGCAGCCAGAAAGGCCGATCAGCCCCTCCGCCCGCTCCGCCAGCAGCTGCTTGTCGATGCGAGGCCGATGGTAGAAGCCCTCGAGGTGCGCGTCCGTGACGAGCTTCAGCAGGTTCCGGTAGCCGCGCTCGTCGCGCGCGAGGATCGTGAGGTGGCGGTACTTCTCCTCGCTCTCTCCGGGGGCCCGCTCGAACCGCGAGGCCGGCGCAACGTAGGTCTCGACCCCCAGGATCGGCTTGACCCCGGCCGCGAGGCCCGCCTCGTAGAACTCGAGGGCGCCGAACATCGCGCCGTGGTCCGTCACGGCGAGGGCCGGCATCTCGTGCTCGACTGCGCGGGCGAACAGCTGACCGATCCGCGCGGCCCCGTCGAGCAGCGAGTACTCCGTGTGCGTGTGGAGGTGGACGAAGCTCTCAGCCATCGGCGGCCGGGCATCCCTTCCCCGAAGGACCCCAGGTCCCCGTACCACCCCCGGCTGTGGGAAACCTGTGGATAAGTTACAGGCTTGTGATTCTCGCGGACCCGAGGATAGACTGACCGGACCACCGAGGCAACCGTCGAGGTCACGGGGAAGGTTCGGATGCGGCTGTCGTACTCGAGCGTCAACACCTACGAGACCTGCCCGGCGAAGTACCGCTTCCAGTACGAGGAGCGGCTCCCCTCGCGCCCCTCCCCGGCGCTCTCCTTCGGCGACTCGCTCCACCAGGCGCTCCACCGTTTCCACAGCCGGCCGGTCCCGGTCGCCCCCTCGCTCGAGGAGCTCCAGGAGATGCTGGACATGGTCTGGGTCGCCGACGGCTACGCCGACGTCTCGGAGGAGCAGATGTACCTCGAGCACGGCCGCCAGGTGCTCGCCCAGTACCACCGCGACAACGCAGCCGCGTACCGGATCCCGGCGGCGATGGAGCACCGTTTCCTGATCGATGTCGAGGGCATCCAGCTGTCGGGCGTCATCGATCGGATGGACCGCATCCCGGGCGGTGGGTACGAGATCGTGGACTACAAGACGAACCGTCGCCTCCCGCCGCAGCAGCGGATCGACGCGGATCTGCAGCTGTCGGTCTACTACCTGGCCGCGCGCGAGGTCTGGGGCATCGAGCCCGAGCGGCTCACCCTGTACTACCTGCTCCCCGGTCAGCGGATGACGACCGTCCGTACCCAGGCCGATGCTGACGAGCTTCGACGCCGCATCGTCACCGTCGCCGAGCGCATCGAGGCCGGCAAGTTCGAGCCGCGTCAGAACCCGCTCTGCGACTGGTGCGATTTCCAGGCCCTGTGCCCCCTCTACCGACATTCGTACGAGAAGCGCGAGGGCGACCCGGCGCCGCGGATGACCCAGATCGTCGACGAGTGGATCGTGCTGAAGCGCCAGGGCCGCGAGGTCTACCGGCGCATCGACGAGCTCGCCGCGCTCATCAACGCGTTCTGCGACGAGCACGGGTATCGGCGGCTGTTCGGCTCGGACGGCGCAGCGATCGACCGCCGGCCACAGCACGTCACGGCGCCGGTCGACGAGAGGGTCCGCGCGATCCTCGAGCCGCTCGGGCTGTGGGAGCGGGTGCTCTCGGTCGACCCGCGCAAGCTCTCCGAGCTCATCGAGTCACGGGCTCTGTCTCCCCAGGTCGAGGACGCCCTCATGGCCTCCCGCGAGGAGGTCAGGACGCAGCACGCGCTCTTCCTGAAGGAGTCGGCGGGCAGCCGTCGGTAGGCGGCGGGTCAGACCTCCCTCCTGACCCGCCGCAGCGCCTCCGCCAGATCGGCCGGAAGCGGGTCCTCGAGCTCGATCCGCTCTCCGGTGACGGGATGATCGAGCCGCAGCCGCCACGAGTGCAGGAACGGTCGCTCGAGCCCGAGCGCGCGCGCCAGCTCTCCCCCGCCGCCGTACCGACCATCCCCGATGATCGGGTGCCCGATCGATGAGAGGTGGACGCGGATCTGGTGCGTGCGTCCCGTCCGCGGCGCGGCCTCGAGCAGCGTCGCGCGCCTGGATCGCTCCGAGATCTCGAACGACGGTCTCGGCCTCGCGGCCGCTCATCGCATCCAGCCGGATCCGGGCCCCGCGGCGCCCGAGCGGCGCATCGACCACGAACCGCTCGTCCGCGACCGAGCCTCGGACGAGCGCGAGGTACCTGCGCTCGACGGCGTGACTCCGGAACATCGCGACCAGACCCGCCCGGGCGGGCTCGTCGAGCGCGACCACGAGGAGCCCAGACGTCCCGGCATCCAGCCGATGCACGATCCCCGGCCGCAGGGGATCGTCGGTCTCGGCGAGGGGCATGCCCATGCCCATGAGTCGATTCACCAGCGAGCCCGAGCGGCGGTTCTCCGTCGGGTGGGTCGGCATGCCCGCCGGCTTGCTCACCACCGCGAGGTGATCGTCGCGCCACCGGACCTCGACCGGGGGTCCCTCCGGCTCGAGCCCGCGGACCCCGGCGAGGTCGACCCGGATCCGCTCGCCGCCGCCGAGACGCGTCGACTTCGGCCTGCGCTCGCCGTCCACGAGAACCCCTCCGGCTGCGATCGCTCGTTGCGCCTCGGCCCGCGGGATGCCGAGGACCGCCGCGATCACCGCATCGAGCCGACCGGGGACCGCATCGAAGTCCTCGGTCACGTCACGGTCCCTCCTCTCTCCTCCCGGCGGAAGCTCGACAGCGCGAGCAGGACGGCGCCCACCACGATCCCCGTGTCGGCGACGTTGAACACCGGCCAGACCCGGAGGTCGATGAAGTCCGTGACGCGGCCCGCGAGGCCTGATCCGTTGAGAGCTCGGTCGGTGAGGTTGCCGAGGGAGCCGCCGAGCACGAGCCCGAGCGCGACGGCCGCGACCGGGTGCTCGAGGCGTGTCGAGACGACGACGATGATGCCGGCGACCAGGATGGTGGCGTCCGCGAAGAGCCACGGTGCGCTCTGCCCGAAGCCGAACGCGCCGCCGGAGTTCGTCGTGTACGTGAGGTGAAGCACCCCGGGAGGACCTCGATCGGGGGGCGGCCGGACAGCGTGCCCTCGGCCCAGAGCTTCGTGAGGCGGTCGAGGCGTACGCGACGACCGCCGTCCCGTACAGGAGGCCGGCGAGCCGGGCCGGGCGCTTCACTGCCGCCTCGCTACCGGCGGGCCTGAGCCTGCGCGTCCTTGATGCAGAGGTCGACGTACGGGAGGGCCTTCAGGCGGGTCTTCTCGATCGGCTTGCCACAGCGCGAGCAGACGCCGTACGAACCCTCGTCCATCCGCGAGAGCGCCCGATCGATCTTGCCCATGAGGTCCCGGACGTTGTTCTCGATGGACAGGTCGCGCTCGCGTTCGAAGGTGAAGGTACCGGCGTCGGCGTTCTCCTCGTCGAAGGACACCTCGCCGGACAGATCCGACTGGGAGGTCGCGAACGACGTCTCCTCGATGGTCGTGAGCTGCGTCTCGAGCTCCGCCCGCTCCACGAGGAGCCGCTGTGCGGAGGTCGTCCAGCTCCTTCTTCGTGTACGCGCTCTTCCCGGCCATGGCCGAGGGACGGTAGCACCCCGGGCAGGGCCCGACAACGACGCTGCTCAGGTTGCTCCGAGGCGAACCCGCAGGTCATCGGCGCTGACCCCCTCGATCTCGAACACCTTGGTCCGGGACGTTCGCCCTCTGAGCAGCCGGACCCTCGAAGGCGCGACGTCGAGCGCCGACGCGATCGCGCGGCGGGCTTCGTCGGTCGCCTTCCCGCCCTGGGGGCCGGCCCGAACGCGCACGAGGATCTCCCCGGGGCCGCCCTCCACGGCCGTGCGGCCGGAGCGCGGCACCACCCGTACCGTGACCGTGCCCATCCCGACGTGTAGCATGACGCGTCACAGGCGACGACGGGAACGAGTAGCGAGGGTCCCCTCCCGGAGCGAGTCGGGGATGGTGGAAGCCCGGCGGTAGGCCCCTCGCGAACATCCTCCCCGAGCCTCCGCCCGAACCGGGTGCGCGCCACGCACCCCAGTAGGCACGGACGGGTCCGCCCGTGATCGCGGGAGGCCGTGATCGCGGCCGGCGAGCGGCCCGGAGCCGAGAGGCTCCGGGCAAGCGGGGTGGTACCGCGGGGCAGGCGCCTCGTCCCCGAGGGGACGGGGCGTTTCCGTTCCCGGGCTCGAGCTCGGGAACGGCGCGAGGAGGAGGTCGCGATGCAGCGGTTCGAGCCGGTCGACCCGAAGGTGCGCTTCCCCGAGCTCGAGCAGCGGATCCTCGCGTTCTGGCGAGAGGCCGACGTGTTCCATCGCCAGCTCGAGGAGCGGCGCGGACGGCCCCTGTGGGTCTTCTACGAGGGTCCGCCGACCGCGAACGGCCGGCCGGGCATCCACCACACCGAGTCGCGCACGTTCAAGGACATCTACCCGCGCTTCCGCGCGATGACGGGGCACTACGTCCCCCGGAAGGCTGGCTGGGACTGCCACGGCCTGCCGGTCGAGCTCGAGGTCGAGAAGGAGATCGGCACGAAGACCAAGCGCGACATCGAGGCCTTCGGCATCGCCGAGTTCAACCGCCGGTGCCGCGAGTCCGTGAGCCGCTACGTCGACGAGTGGGAGAAGGTCACCGAACGGCTGGGCTTCTGGATCGACACCGACGACGCGTACTGGACGATGGACACCGGGTACATCGAGAGCGTCTGGTGGTCGCTGAAGCGCCTGCACGAGCGCGGCCTGCTGTTCGAGGCCGACAAGGTGACGACGTACTGTCCGCGCTGCGGCACGGCGCTCTCGGACGCCGAGACCGCGATGGGCTACACGGAAGTCGAGGATCCGAGCGTCTTCGTCCTGTTCCGCATCCTCGAAGCCGACGACCCGACGTCCGTCGGCGCCTCGCTCCTCGGCTGGACGACCACGCCGTGGACGCTCATCTCGAACACGGGCGTCGCCGTCGCCGGGGACGCCACCTACGTAGAGGTTGACCACGAGGGCGACCGGCTCATCCTGGCCGCCGCGCTCCGCGAGCGGGTGCTGCCGGGCTCGACCGAGGTGCGCTCGATCGCCGGGCGCGACCTCGTCGGCGCCCGGTACGAGCCGCTGTACCGCAACGTCGAGGGCGCGCATCGCGTGGTCGCCGCCGACTTCGTATCGCTCGAGGACGGCACCGGCGTCGTGCACATGGCGCCGGCGTTCGGTGCCGAGGACCTCGAGGTCGGTCGCCGCGAGGGCTGGCCGATGTTCAAGCCCGTGGACGGCGAGGGCCGGTTCACCGACGAGGCCCCGCCGTTCGTGCGCGGCCGGTTCTTCAAGGACGCCGATCCGCCGATCACCGACGACCTCCGCGAGCGCGGCTTGCTCCTGCGCGCAGAGAAGCTCGTGCACATGTACCCGCTGTGCTGGCGGTGCAGCACGCCGCTCATCTACTACGCGCGCACGTCCTGGTACGTCGGCACGACGCAGGTGCGCGAGCGCCTCCTCGAGGTGAACGACTCGGTCAACTGGTACCCCGAGCACATCAAGCACGGTCGCTACGGCGACTGGCTCGAGAACAACGTGGACTGGGCTCTCTCGCGCGAGCGCTACTGGGGGACGCCGCTCCCGATCTGGCGCTGCGACGAGGGGCACGCGACCGCGATCGGCTCCCTCGCCGAGCTCTCCGAGCGTGCGGGACGGGACGTCACCGGCATCGACCCGCACCGACCCGCGATCGACGAGGTCGCGCTCGCCTGTGGGGAGTGCGGCGGCGAGGCATACCGCGTCCCCGAGGTGATCGACACCTGGTACGACTCCGGCGCGATGCCCTTCGCCCAGTGGGACTACCATCCCGACCTCGGTCGTGGGATCGAGCGGTTCGCCGAGCGCTTCCCTGCCGACTTCATCTCCGAGGCGATCGACCAGACGCGGGGCTGGTTCTACACGCTGATGGCCGAGGGCGTCCTGCACTTCGACTCGACGACCTATCGGAACGTGGTGTGCCTGGGCCACATCGTCGACACCGACGGCCGCAAGATGAGCAAGAGCCTCGGCAACGTGATCGACCCCTGGGACGTCCTGGACCGCCAAGGCGCCGACGCGCTGCGCTGGTACCTGGTCACCACCGGCTCACCCTGGGCGTCCCGTCGTGTCGGGATGGAGATCCTCGACGAGGTCGTCCGCCAGTTCCTGTTGACGCTCTGGAACGTGTACGCGTTCTTCGTCACCTACGCGAACGCGAGCGGCTTCGACCCTGTGCAGGCCGAGGACGTCCCCGTCGCCGAGCGCCCTGCGCTCGACCGGTGGGTCCTCTCGCAACTGTCCGCCGCCGCACGTGAAGCGCGCGAGCGGCTCGACGCGTACGACGCAACCGGCGCGGGTCGCCGGGTCGCGCGCTTCGTCGACGACCTCTCCAACTGGTACGTACGCCGGGCTCGCCGCCGCGTTCTGGGACCCGGGGGGTGCCGGCGGCGCCGACACTCGGGCCGCGTTCCTCACGCTCCACGAGTGCCTCACGACGCTCGCCCAGCTCCTCGCGCCGTTCACGCCGTTCCTGGCGGAGGAGCTGTGGCGCAACCTCGCCGCCGGGCGAGACGGTCGGGCCGACTCCGTGCACCTCACCGACTACCCGTACGGCGACCCCGCGCGACTCGACGCGGACGCTCGATTCGGCGATGGAGGCCGCCCGGCAGATCGTGGAGCTCGGACGGCGGATCCGGACCGAGACCAAGATGCGCGTGCGACAACCGCTGCTCGAGGCCGTGGTTCATCTGCCCGCAGATCGCGAGGCCCTACGCTCGCTCCTGCCGCTCGTCGCCGAGGAGCTGAACGTGAAGGATGTCCGCTTCGCCGAGTCGGCCGAGGCGTTCGGCCGCTGGCGCGCGAGGCCGAACTTCCGTGCGCTCGGCCCCCGCCTCGGCGCCGGCGTCCAGGCGGTCGCGGCGGCGCTCGCCGTGGACGACGGCTCGCTCGCGGCGGCGCTCGCTCGCGGTGAGCCCGTGTCCGTGGGTGACGATCGAGCTCGGACCGGGCGATGTGGACCTGACGCAGGAGACCCTCGAGGGATGGGGCGTCGCGGCCGAGAGCGGCATCACGGTCGCGCTCGAGCTCGAGCTCACCCCGGAGCTACGGCGAGAGGGGTTGGCGCGTGAGCTGGTTCGCCTGGTGCAGGATGCTCGGAAGGCGGCGGGACTCGAGGTCAGCGACCGGATCGTGCTCGGCGTCGAGACCTCCGGCGATCTCGCCGAGGCCCTGGCGGCCCATGGGGATCACGTCGCCTTCGAGACCCTCGCGGCGGAGCTGCTGCCGAGCGTCATCCTTGATGCGGCCTATCGCCAGGACGCCGAGATCGAGAGGTCAGCGGTGACGATCACCCTGCGACGGGTCTGAGCTCCTCGCGACGCCCACCCACAGCAGGATGAGCGCGGCCGTCGCCGCCCCGAGCGAGAGCGCGATCGCCTCCCCTTCGTCCGCCGCGATGCCGAGCAGCAGCGTCGCGGCGGACGCCAGGACGAGCACGAACGCGACGGCGAACAGGAGCGCGGGGCGACGGTCCGAGGGAGCCTGCGGGCTCAGTCCTCGCCCCAGAAGAGCTCCCGGAGGGAGTGCTCACCGGAGTCCCTGCGGAGCTGCGCAGGCGCCGGCTCGGGGACCACCTTGTCATCCTCGTCGGTCGCGCCTCCCGTCCCCTCCTCCGCAGCGGGCACGCTGATCGGCGCGAAGGCGTCATCCGTGGTCGCCGGGGCGACCGGCGACGGCGCCGCGCCAGCTTCGGCCCTCGCACGCAGGGCGAAGACCATCTGCTTGACCTCCTCGGCGTGGCTCTGCACGAGCGAACCGAGGCTCTGGAGGAACTCCCGCTCCGTGTTGAGGAAGGGCGCGACCGCTGCGCGCGAGTCGCCTGCCGGAGCGCCGGCGAGGGCCGCGCGTGCCTTGGCATCGCGGACGATCCTCTCGGCCTCCTCGCGCGCCTCCGCGACGATGCGCTCGGCCTCGGAGCGCGCCGTGCCCACCTCCATCGCGGGCTCCGCCCCGAGGGCCGGCTGGCCGGCTCGCAGGCGCTGGTTGTCCTCCATGTACGCGGCGAGATCCTCGGTAACCCGGTCGAGGAAGGCGTCGACGTCACGCTCGTTGTACCCGCGGAACGCGAGGCGGAACTCCACCTGCTGCACATCCACGGGCGTGACCCGCCCTTTGGGGTCGGACACGCTCGTCCCCTCCGCCTTCTTCCTCCGCATGACCTTCCCCCCTACCGTCCCGGCGCGCTAACAGTTCAGAGCGATACGCAGGACCGCAAGGATAACGAACGCGACGATGATCGAGATGTCGAGCCCGACACCCCCGGCGCGGACCGGCGGGATGATCGTCCGCAGCGGGCGAAGGACCGGCTCGGTCACATCGTCGAGGAGGTCGAGGAACCACCGGAGCGGACCGGAGACGGGTGGCCGGAACCCGAAGAGCGTCGCCCACGACGCGAGCACCTTCACGAACAGGATGAGCGTGTAGGCCGTGATGACGACGCACAGGATGCTGACGACGGCGTTCTCGGCGGCGATCATCGATAGGGGGGCCGGGCGCTCGAGTGCCTCAGAATTGGTTGTAGATGCCGCCTCCGGCGATCCGTTCGCGATCCTCGGCCGAGACCTCCATGTTCGCGGGCGTGAGCAGATACACACGGTTCGCGACCATCTCGATCTTGCCGTCGAGCCCGTAGACGAGCCCTGAGGCGAAGTCCACGAGGCGTCGGGCGATCGTATCGTCGGTGCTCTGCAGGTTCATGATGACCGGGATGCCGTCCTTGAAGCGGTCGGCGATCTCGCGCGCCTCGTTGAAGCGCCTCGGCTCGGACTTGTGGATCGAGGAAGCCGTCGAAGGGCGCGCGGAGGGGATCGTTCGCACGATGCCCTCGTGCTCGTCGGCGATCACCTCTCGAACCGGCTGCGGGCGCTGGATGCTCCGCACCTCGGCCTGCCGAGGCTGCGCCGCGACCTCGTCGAGCTCGTCGTACTCCTCGTCCTCCACGAGCCCGAGATAGGTCAGCGTCTTCTTCCACACGCCTGGCATCGCTCCTCCCCTTGTCACCTCGGCGGCCGCTCGCCGAACAGGGCCGTACCGATGCGGACCATCGTAGCGCCTTCCTCCACCGCAACCTGGTAGTCCAGCGACATTCCCATCGAAAGTTCAGCGGCCTCCGGATGCCGGTCTCGGACGGTCCCGAGCAGCTCTCGGAGCCGCGTGAAATACGGACGTGCGCCCTCGGCGTCGGGCGTGAGCGGAGGAAGCGTCATCAGTCCGGCGAGCTCGAGCCCGGGCATCGCCGCGACCGTGTCGCACGCGTCGAGGACCTCCTCGGGGGCCACGCCCGAGCGTTCCCGCGTGAAGTCGACCTCGACGAGCGAGGGGAGGGCGCGGCCGGCCTCGGCCGCACGACGCGCGACCCGCTCGAGCGCTCGGCCCGGCACCGCGGTCTCGACGATGTCGGCCAGCTCCGCGACGTGATGTGCGGCGTGGCGCTGCAAGGTCCCGATGAAGTGCCATGTGGCGCCCAAGACCACCCGGCGCTTCGCGCGCAGCTCTTGGACGTAGTTCTCGCCGAGGTCGCGCACCCCGGCTTCCAGCACCCACGCGAGCGCCTCGGGCTCAACCGTCTTCCCCGCCGCCACGATCCGGACCGCCTGAGGATCTCGTCCCGCCCGGTCGCAGGCGGACCGGATACCGCTCCGGATGCGGGTGAGGTTCTGGAGCACGGTCTCGTGCGAGCGGTCGCTCATCAGATGACAGAACCATACAATAGCGTTGTCTCGTTGACAGACGCAACACCAACGTCACTCCGCGATGAGCGCCGCCAGCGCGAGATGCCGCCCGGTCGTACCGTCGCGCCGGAAGGAGAAGAGCCGCTCGGTCTCGCAGGCGGTGCACAACCCCGTGTCCTCGACCCGGTGGATGCCCTCGGCCAGCAGGATCGCGCGCGAGGTTGCGACCAGGTCCAGGTACCAACGGCCGCCCCGGCGCTCGGTGACAGCACCCGCCATGGAGCCCGCGGCGACGGCGAGCGCGACGTCCTCCCCGACCTCGTAGTGACAGGGACCGATCGCCGGGCCGAGCGCGACGCGAACCTCCTCGCGCTCGGCGAACAGCTCGGCGCCCCTGCGCAGCACGCCCGAGGCCAGACCCCGCCACCCCGCGTGCACCAGGGCCAGCCTGCCTTCGCGCGGCTCACCGAAGATCGCGATCACGCAGTCCGCGCTGAAGGCACCGAGCCCGATGCCGCGCGATCTCGTCGTCGTGCCATCGGCGTCGGCGAGCAGGTCGGCTGGGCGGAAGAAGCCATCGTCCGCGCGCGCGGCACCGACCGTCAGGATCGAGGTGCCGTGCACGAGGCCCGGGACGCTGAAGCGGTCGAACCCGAACGCGGACGCTACCCGGCGGCGGTTCCGCTGCACCGATGCGGTCTCGTCTCCAACCTGATACGAGCCGTTCAGCGACGCGTACGGCTCGGCACTCGCACCGCCGGAGCGCTCCAGGAACGCCGCGAGGAACCCCTCACGTTCCAGGGAGGACGAGACGAGGGCCACCATGTCGCCACCCAGCGCGCGTCGCTCGAAGCCCGCCATGGCGTTGGATGCTCCCACAGGAGGGGCGGACGATGGGGCGACCTGAGCGCGCCGAGCCGGGAACGGCGAAGGGGGCGGGAACCCGGCCAGAGGCGGGGGAAGGTCGCCTCTGATCCGCTCGTCCCCGCCCCCACGGACCCTCCGCGCGGGCGGATCGGGTCAGCTCTTCAGGAAGTCCGGGATGTCCAGGTCCTCTTCGGCGTCGAACGACACCGTTTCGGGAGCCGGGTGGAAGATCTCATCCTCGTCGTCGACCAGGATCGACGGCATCGGCGCGGCGATCTCATCGAGCCCGTCCCGATCGAACGCCACTGCCGCGGGGACCGGCTCGGCGGACGGCCTCGGCTCGGGCTCCTCGAGCAGCCGCGAGACGCGGCTGTCGAACGTGGCCGGCGTGGCAAGCAGCTTGTCGAACCCCGCCGCGATCACCGTGACCCGAACCTCCTCGCCGAGGGCGTCGTCGACGACCGCCCCGAAGATGATGTTCGCGTCGGGGTGCGCGACCCGGGTGATGGCGTCGGCCGCCTTGTTCACTTCGTGCAGCGTCAGGTCGGTCGGGCCGGCGATCGACAGCAGCACCCCGCGTGCACCCTCGATCGAGGACTCCAACAAGGGTGAGCTGATCGCGCTCTTCGCCGCCTCCTCCGCACGCTCCTCGCCGGAGCCGTGTCCGATCCCCATCAGCGCCGACCCGGCCCCCGTCATGACGGACCGAACGTCGGCGAAGTCGAGGTTGATGAGACCCGGCGTGGTGATGAGTGACGTGATGCCATCTACGCCCTGATACAGGACCTGGTCGGCCATCCGGAACGCGTCCATGATCGGCGTGCTCGGATCGGACACCTGGAGCAGTCGATCATTCGGGACGACGATCAGGGTATCGAC
Organism: uncultured Actinomycetes bacterium; assembly: GCA_963708985.1. Taxonomy (GTDB): domain Bacteria; phylum Actinomycetota; class UBA4738; order UBA4738; family HRBIN12; genus HRBIN12. The sequence goes on along the minus strand of CAVPUQ010000006.1, from coordinate 338,282 downwards.
CGCCTTCTTCAGCTCGCTGATCCCCATGTCGGCTTGGGTGGCCCGCTTCCGGCCCTCGAACCCGAACGGTCGGGTCACGACGCCGATCGTGAGCGCGCCTAGGTTGCGTGCGATCTCGGCCACGATCGGCGCGCCCCCCGTGCCGGTCCCACCGCCCTCGCCGGCAGTGACGAAGACCATGTCGGCGCCTTTGAGGATCTCCTCCACCTCGTCCGCGTGCTCGTCCACCGCGTGGCGGCCGACGTCGGGGTCCGACCCGGCACCCAGTCCCCGGGTGGTCTCGCGCCCGATATCGAGCTTCACCTCGGCGTCGGACATCAGCAACGTCTGCGCGTCGGTGTTGATGGCGATGAACTCCACACCCCGCAGACCACTTTCGATCATGCGGTTCACCGCGTTCACACCGCCCCCGCCGATCCCCACAACCTTGATGACGGCGAGGTAGTTCGAAGGAGAATCGATCACCGCAACCTCCGTCTCCGAGGCCTGCAGCCCCGTCCTACCTGGGGAAATGCCGTTCCCATCCGACTACTCTGAACCTCAACTGCAACGTTATTGTTATATCTACCTACACTGAACCTTCGCCACCCTACTATCGAAGGCCTGGCCCGTCAATGGGTAGAACGCATGTGGATCGGTGGCATTGTCGTCAACGCTGACAGAACGCTGAAGCCGTCAGGTTGCCGGAACGACGGCCGGAGAGCTCGGCGCACTGACATCCAGAGACCGGATCGGTTGCCCCGCCGCCGCCGCCCACGCGAGGACATCCGTGATCGTCCGTCCCTTCTGCCCGAAGGCACGCGGCGAGCCGTATGCGATCCGGACTCCGTCGCTCAGGAAGAGCTGGAGCCCGCGGGGCGAGCTCACGTCCACCCGGCTGACCGTCGCTCGCACGTCGGAGGTGAGAGACGCCAGGGCGCGCGCGATCCCTTGGATCGGTGTCGGCTCCACGACTCCGATCCACGTCGGCGGCGCCTCGATCACCGGCAATCCAGCATCTCGCCCCGGCCCCAGCAGGGTGCCGTCCGCCGCCACGAGCACCCGAGTGCTCCCGCGCTCGAGGACGGCGATCGGTGAGCGTTCAGTCACGGTCACGGTGACCGTCCACGGGAGGTCGACCCGCACGTCGACGCCCGCGACCCACGCGCTCACGGTCAGCCTCGCCTCCACTGCCGACTCGTCCAGCCAGATCGCGTTGTCCCTCTTCGTGATCCCCGAGAGTTGCACGACCTCGGCGCGCGAGAGGTGATCCGCTCCGCTGACCTGCACCTGCCGGACGTCGAACCAGCCGCTCCTCGTCAGCATGAACGTCGCCACCGCGAGGACGAGAGCTGCCCCAGCGATCGCGAGCCAGCGCCAGGCCGGCGCGAGGATGGCACGGATCTGGGAGGGAGCCTCAGTGGGGGATGCGATCGAACTCGCCAACGAGATGCACCTCCGGCTCGAGACGGATGTCGGAGCGCGCCAGGACACGCTCCTGCACGGTTCGGATGAGCTCGACGACATCGGCGGCGCGGGCGCCCTCCTCCGTCACGATGAAGTTCGAATGCCTGCGCGACACGGTCGCACCCCCAACCATCGTTCCCTTCAGCCCGGCCTCCTCGATGAGCCGAGCGGCGAACCCGCCCGGCGGGTTCTTGAACACGCTGCCGCAGTTCGGCTCTGCGAGGGGCTGGTGCTCGCGACGCCACTCGCGTACCTCGTCCATGCGGGCTCGGATCGCCGCGGGATCCCCTGGCTCCAGGCGCACCGTCGCCCGGACGACGACGCCTCCGTCCGGCAGCGCCGAGCACCGATACCCGAACCCCGCGTCGTCCGCCGGCATCGTGATCGGCTCGCCGAGCATCAGGTCGAACAGGCCGATCGTCTCCAGCACGTCGGCGAGCGCACCGCCGTGCGCACCGGCGTTCATGCGCACCGCGCCACCGAAGGATGCCGGGATCGCGACGCCCCACTCGAGCCCGGCGAGCCCGTGGCTGAGCGACACCCCGGCGAGCGCGGGCAGCGGCATCGCGCCGCCGGCGGTCAACCGGTCGCCGCTCCGTGTGACCCAGCGGAAGGCGCGGCCGAGGCGCACGACCAGGCCGTCGAAGCCGCGATCGGACACCAGCACGTTGGAACCCTTCCCGAGGACGACGAACCCGATGTCCGTCTCGCGGAGGGCCCGGCTCACGGCGGCGAGGTCCTCCTCGGACTCCGCCTCTAGGTACAAGGCCGCCGGGCCACCGATGCGGAAGGTCGTGATCGGGGCGATCGGGAAGGCGGTTCGGAGGCGCTCGCCGCACGCGGCTCGCAGGATCTCCTCCGCGCGCGCCGCAGCCTCCGTCACGAGTCCTCCCCGATGGCATCGAGCGCAGCGTCGCCGAGCATCCACACGTCACCACACCCCATCGTGAGGACGAGGTCGCCCTCGCGGACCTCGCGCTCCAGGAAGCGGACGACGTCTCCCCGGTGGGGTAGGTAGACGGTGCGCTTGGAGGGGTCCGCGAGCGCGATGCCGTCGACGACGAGCTTGCCCGTCACGCCGGGGATCGGGTCCTGCGTCGCCCCGTAGACGTCCGTGACCACGACGAGGTCGGCCTCCGTGAGACTCTCGCCGAGCTCTCGCCACAGCGCCTGTGTCCGCGAGTACCGGTGTGGTTGGAAGACGGCGACCAAACGTCTCGGTGCCGTCCGGCGTGCCACGTCGAGGGTCACGGCGAGCTCGGTCGGCACATGGCCGTAGTCGTCGTAGAAGTCGGCGCCGCGCGCGGAGCCACGATGCTCGAATCGACGATGCACCCCGGTGAAGGAGGCGAGGGCCCCGGCGGCGGCTGCGGGATCCACCCCTTCGATGGCCGTCGCCGCGATCGTGGCCGCCGCGTTCAGCAGCATGTGGGTACCGTCGACGCCGAGCTCGACCTCGACCGTTCGACCGGCGATCCGGACGGTGGCCCGGGCGGCGCGCGGAGCGAGCGAGCGCACCTCGACCCGGACGTCGGCCTCGGGCGCCCGGCCGTACCACGTCACCTCCGCGCCGGAGCCCTCGATCGCGCGGACCGCCCCGGGGTCGTCGATGCAGGCCACGACGTGCCGACAGCGATCCGCGAACGCCGCGAACGCCGCCTCGATCTCGTCGCGGCCGCCGCGGTAGAAGTCCACGTGATCGACCTCGACGTTCGTGACGATGCCCACGTCCGAGCGAAGGAGCAGGAAGGAGCCGTCGCTCTCATCGGCCTCGGCGACGAACAGACCGCCCGAACCGGACCGCGCCCCGCTGCCGCTCTCGTTCGGCTCTCCGCCCACGAGGTAGGTTGGGTCGAGCCCCGCGCGCTCGAGCACGAGGCCTACCATCGAGGTCGTCGTGGTCTTGCCGTGCGTTCCTGCGACGGCGATCGTTCGCGCACCGGCCGCGAGGGCGGCGAGAGCCTGGGCCCGCGCCCATACGGGGATACCGCGCCGACGCGCCTCCGCCAGCTCGGGGTTCGTTTCGTGGATCGCGCTCGAGATCACGACCGCGTCAGGCTCGCCGAGCTGGTACGCGGCGTGGCCGACGAACACCCCGGCGCCGAGGGTCTCGAGCTCACGCAGGCCCTTCGAGTCCTTCATGTCCGAGCCCGACACCAGGGTCCCACGCGCGAGGAAGAGCTTCGCGAGGTTCCGCATCCCGGCCCCGCCGATGCCGATCAGATGGAGCCGGCGGATGGGGCCGAGGTCGGGAACCTCCAGCGTTGGGATGCTGCCAGCCGGGGGGACGTACGGACGACTCACCGGCCGCCTCCTGCACGGAGCACGACACCCGCGAGGGCCTCGGCGGCGTCGGGATGCGACCACGACCGCATGCGCTCCCCCATCGAGACGAGCCTCGCAGGGTCGTCCAGCAAGTTGCAGATGAGGGAGGCGAGGACCTCCCCCGACAACGCCGCATCGGCGACGACGACGGCGGCCCCGGCGCGCTCGAGTGAGCGCGCGTTCGCGTCCTGATGCCGCCCGGTCGCATGCGGGTACGGGACGAGGACCGCAGGCAGACCACACACCGAGACCTCGGCACATGTGGTCGCACCGGCCCGCGAGACCACGATGTCGGCGATCGCGTAGGCGAGCTCCATCGAGCCGAGGAACCCTCGAACGCGGGTCCGGACGCCGCTCGACCCCGCGAGCGCTCCCGAGATCCGTCGCTCGTGCGTCGCTCCGGCGAGCAGGAGCACCTGGAGGTCCTCGCGCTCGCGCAGACGTCCGATCGCATCCACCGCCGCGGTGTTCACATGGAGCGCGCCCTGGCTGCCGCCGAAGACGACGACCGTCCGCCGTGCCGGCTCCAGATCGAGCTCGTCGATCGCTCGGCCCGCGAGGGCCTCACGTTCAGCGGGGACGGCGAGGACCTGCTCACGGACGGGGTTGCCCGTGAGGACGGTAGGCGCGTGTCGGGGCAGGCGCTCGGCCGCTTCACGGAAGCTGAGCGCCACGGTGCGTGCACGATGGGAAAGGACGCGGTTCGCGAGACCCGGGGCGGCGTTCTGCTCGTGGAGCACGAGGGGACGTCGCGCACGCACGGCCGCGAGCCCGACGGGCAGGCTCACGTAGCCACCCATGCCGACCACGACGTCCGCGCGCTCGACCAGCGGACGGCACGCGGCCACCGAGCGGATCGCGGCGACCGGCGCCGTGGCGGCCTCGATGGAGAGCTCGCGTTTCAGGGGACGGGCCTCGACGGGCTCGAACGGGAACCCCGCCTCCGGGACGAGTCGAGCCTCCTGCCCCCTGGCCGTGCCTGCGAACCGGACGTCGGCGCCGTGCTCGTCCGCCAGTCGGCGCGCGAGCGCCAGCGCGGGGAACACGTGGCCCGCAGTGCCGCCCCCGGCGATGAGCACCCTCACGCGGCGCGCCCCCCGGACCGCGGCCGTGTCGCGGACCCCGCGGCCGCCGGGGCCCGCGCGATGTTCCACAAGATGCCCACGGCCGCGAGCGAGACCACGAGCGACGAGCCTCCGTACGACAGGAACGGCAGCGGCACGCCGGTGATCGGCAGGAGTCCCGTGACAGCGCCGAGGTTCACGAGGGTCTGCAGCCCGAACCATGCGACGATCCCGGCGGCCAACAGGCGGCCGAACACGTCCGGGGCTCGTGCCGCCACCCGGATGCCGGCGAAGACCAAGAGCGCGAACGCGATGAGGACGACGAGTTCGCCGAGCAGCCCGAGCTCCTCGCCGAGGATCGAGAAGATGAAGTCGGTGTGCGCGTTCGGCACGTAGAGCCACTTCTGCCGGCTGGCACCGAGCCCCACGCCGAACCACCCGCCCGACCCGAGCGCGATGAGCGACTGCACGAGTTGGTAGCCGCTATTCGTGGCGTCGGCCCACGGATCGAGGAACGCGAGGAACCGGACGCGGCGGTAGTCGGCGCTGAAGATCAACGCCATCCCGAGCGCCGAGCCGACGCATCCGGTCACGAGCAGGTACCGGAACCGAACGCCAGCCACGAACAGCATCAGGAACGAAGTCCCGGAGATGATCAGCGTCGTCCCGAGGTCAGGCTGCATCATCACGAGCCCGGCCACGAGGATCACGACCGGCAACAACGGAAGCGCGAGATGCCCGACCTGATCGAGCTTCCCCCACTTGCGCGCGAGCACGCTGGCCGCGAACACCACGAGCGCGAGCTTCGCGAGCTCCGACGGCTGCACGGTGACCGGTCCGAACTCGAGCCACCTGGACGAGCCGTACGCCGAGACCCCCGCGCCGGGATGTAGGACGAACGCGAGGAGCGTGAGGGTCAGGATCAGGAAGGGTAGCGCGAGTCGTTGCCAGACCCGGTACTGCATCCGCGAGGTCAGCAGGAGCACACCGACGCCGACCGCGGCGTAGGCGGCCTGCCGCTGGAAGAACCGGAACGGATCACCGTACTGGGCGTAGGCCGAGATCGAGCTCGCCGAGAGCACCATCACGAGCCCGCCGAGCACGAGGAACGCCGTCGACCCAAGCAGCAGGTACCTGGTCGGTCGAACGGCCGGATCCTCGCGCGAGCGGGCACGCCTCACCTCCTCGGTCCGGACCAGCCGGAGGTGCTGCGGCCGCTCGGCCGCCACGCTACGGCTGGACATGGGCGGCCTCCTCCGTCAATGCTCGAGCGGCCTCGGCGAAACGCTCACCGCGTTCGACGTAGTCTCGGAACATGTCCCAGCTCGCGCACGCCGGAGCGAGCAGCACGATGCCACCCTCGGGCGCCATGCCGTAGGCGGCCCGAACGGCTTCCTCGATGGAGCCCGCGGCCCGGACCGGCACGTGCCCCGTGAACGCCGCCGCGACCTCGGCTACGGACTCGCCGATGGCCACCACGCCCACGAGCGACGACCGTGCCTCGGCGAGTGGAGCCAGGTCCACGCCCTTCGCCATCCCGCCCGCGATGAGCACCACGTCACGCTTGCCCCGCAGGGCGTGAAGCGCCGCATGCACGTTCGTCGCCTTCGAGTCATCCAGGAAGCGAACCGACCCCGCGCGGGCAACCTCCTCCCCTCGGTGCGGCAGCGGCGTCATCCGAGCGATCGCTTCGGCGACGGCATCGGCCGGCAGCCCGAACGCGAGCCCGGCGGCGGCGCCGGCCGCGCAGTCGAGGACGAACCCCGCGGCATCGTGCGCCGGCCGCCCGAGCTCGAGGTCGCGACCGCTCCGGTGAGCCACGATCTGCCCGCCGACGACCCCCACCTCGTCCGTGCCCGGCGCTCCGTCCCGGAACCAGGCGATCGTGCACGGTGCACGTCGCGATATCGACGCGGCCGCCCTATCGTCCGCGTTGCCGACGTGGGTCTCGCCGTTGGTCTGCAGCTCGAACACCCGTGCCTTCGCCGCCGCGTACGCGCCCTCCGAGCCGTGCCAATCCAGGTGATCGGGTGCGACGTTCAGCAGAACGGACACGCGCGGGTGTAGCCAGTGGTGGAACCGCAGCTGGAACGACGAGGCCTCGATGGAGAGTGCAGCATGACCCTCACGTGCGGCCGCCGAGAACGGGTGTCCGATGTTCCCGCACGCCACGGCATCCATCCCCGCGGCCGAGAACATGGCCGCGACGAGCTTGGTGGTCGTGGACTTCCCGTTCGTGCCGGTGATCGCGACGTACGGCACCTTGCACAGGCGCGCGCCGACGTCGAGCTCGCTCCATATCTCGATCCCGCGCTCGGCCGCCCACCGCAGGACCGGAGCATGCTCGGGCACCCCCGGGCTCGCGACGACGGCGTCGACGTTCTCGAGGTGGGCCGGCCGATGGCCGCCGAGGTGGACTTCCACGCCGAGCGCCGTCAGCTCGTCCGCGCTCTCGACCTCTTCGTGTTCCTCGGTGGCGCGGACACGTGCACCTTCCTCGGCAAGCACCCGCGAGGCGGCGCTCCCCGCCACCCCGAGGCCGACGACGAGGAACCGTTGCCCCGCGAACGCACCCTCGGTCACCCGAGTCCTCCTCGTGCGATGAAGTCGTAGTAGAAGAGGCCGAGTCCGACCGCGACGCAGATCCCGGCCACGATCCAGAAGCGGACGATGACCGTGAACTCGGGCCACCCGGCGAGCTCGAAGTGATGGTGGATCGGCGACATGCGGAAGATCCGCTTGTGGAATCCGCGGAACGAGATCACCTGCAGGATCACGGACGTCGTCTCGATCACGAACAGCCCTCCCAGCACCACGAGGAGGAGCTGCGTGTCCGTCGCGATGGCGAGCGCGCCCATCAGCCCGCCGAGCGCGAGCGCGCCGGTGTCGCCCATGAAGATGCGGGCCGGTGCCGCGTTCCACCACAGGAACCCCGCCACGGCTCCCGCGGCGCCGCCGGCGATCACGGCCAGGTCGAGTGCGTCGTCCGGGTTGATCGGGTAGCAGGCCTCCGCGGGACCGAGCCCGCAGGCGTGGCGGAACTGCCAGAACGCGATGAATACGAACGCGGAGAACACGAAGATCGACGAACCCGAGGCGAGGCCGTCGAGGCCGTCGGTGAGGTTCACGCCGTTCGAGGACGATGCGAGGATGACGAACACCCAGACGACGAAGAACACCTTGAGGTCGAGGCCCGTCTCGCGGAAGAACGACAGCTCCGTCGAGACGTGGCCGACCCGCACCGCCACGAGCGTGAATACGACCGCGACGAGCGCCTGGCCCACGATCTTCGCCGACTTCGACAGACCGAGGGAGCGCCGGCGGCGGACCTTGATGTAGTCGTCCACGAACCCGAGTGCACCCAGGCAGACGGTCGCGAGGAGTACTGCGAGCCCCGCCGCGCTCATCCCCCCGAGCACGACGTGCGCCGCCAGGTACGCCGCCGAGCATCCCCGCGAGGATCACGACGCCACCCATCGTCGGTGTGCCCATCTTCTCGAGGTGGGTGTGGGGACCGTCTTCGCGGATCCGCTGGCCCCAGCCCCACAGGCGGAAGGCACGGATCGCCAGCGGCGTGCCGAGCAACGTGATCGCGAGTCCGATGGCGGCGGCCACGAGGATCCCTCTCACCGCAGCGCCTCCGCCAGCCGCTCGAGCCCCACCACGCGCGAGCCCTTGATGAGCACGACGTCGCCGGGGCGCAGCCATGCTCGGAGATCCTCGAGCGCCTCTTCGGGGGAACGGACGTCGAGCGCGTCTTCCGGTAGCTGCCCCTCGCGCACCGCCGCGCGATGGATCATCCGCGCCGGCTCCCCCACCGTGATGAGACGATCGACGCCGATCCGGACGATCAGCTCGCCGAGGCGCTCGTGCTCGTCGAGCGAGATCGGGCCGAGCTCGGCCATGTGTCCGAGCACCGCCACGAGCCGCCCCTCCCGTGCCATCCACCGCGCGGCCTTCAACCCGGCGGCCGTCGACTCGGGGTTCGCGTTGTACGCGTCGTTGACGATCCGGACACCGTCCGGCGTCGAGAACGCCTCCATCCGCCACGCCGACACCCGGGCATCCTTCAGCGCGGTCGCGCACTCGGCTGCGGACAGACCGAGCGTCGTGCCTACCGTCGCCGCGGCGAGCGCGTTCGACACCATGTGCTCCCCCGGCATCGCGAGTTCGACAGGCTCATGCTCGCCGTTCACCTCGAGGTCGAACCGCGCGCGCCCCTCGTGATCGAGCTCGATCGCGCTCGCGCGAACGTCCGCATCCTGCGACAGGCCGAACCATCGAACGCGGCCCGAGGTGCGTCTCGCGTATCCACGCACGATCGGATCGTCGGCGTTGAGGATCGCCACCCCCTCGTCGTCGAGCGCCTCGACCGGCTCGGCCGAGGCCTCGACGATCGCCTCCCACGAGCCGAACAACTCCATGTGCGCGACGCCGACGTTCGTCACGACGACCACGTCGGGCCGGGCGATCTCGCACAGCAGCGCGACGTCGCCGACCCGGCGCGCTCCGAGCTCGGCGACGACGACCTCCACGTCGGGCGATGCGCCGAGGAGCGTGATCGGCAGGCCGATCTCGGTGTTGAACGACGCCGGGCTCGCGTGGGTCCGCAAGCGTGTCGAGAGCACGGCAGCGGTCATGTCTTTCGTCGAGGTCTTCCCGTTCGCCCCCGTGATCCCGACGACCGTGGCGTCGCTCCGGCGCTCCCGCTCGTCGCGTGCGAGCTCGAGAAGGGCGACACCGGTGTCCGCGACCTCGACGCACGGGACGCCGGCGACGGAGCGGCTCACGAGCGCGGCGGCCGCGCCTCGAGCCATCGCATCCGTCACGAAGTCGTGGCCGTCCACGCGCTCGCCCGCCAGGGCCACGAAGAGCGCTCCGGGAACCGCGGCGCGGCTGTCGCTCGCCGCCGAGGTCACGGTCACGTCGTCACCGTGGACGAGGCCGTCCACGATCGACGCGACCTCGGAGAGTCGGCGGGCGATCACGGCACCCCTCCGACGCGCGCCCGGATCTCCTCCGACGCGACCACGCGGTCGTCGAAGGCGATCGTCCGGTCGGCGAGCTCCTGGTACGCCTCATGCCCCTTGCCGGCGATCACGACGATGTCGTCGGGGTCTGCTTCGCGCACCGCGAGCCGGATCGCCGCGCGTCGGTCGGGCTCGATCACGTACCCGCCGCCACCCTCGCGAGCACCCGACTCGATGTCCGTGACGATCGCGAGCGGATCTTCGCTCCGAGGGTTGTCGCTCGTCACGATGGTGAGGTCCGCGAGGCTCGTTGCCGTCCGACCCATGAGCGGGCGCTTCGCGCGATCCCGGTCTCCCCCGCAGCCGAAGACGGCGATCAGTCGCCCCGAGGCGAGTGGGCGCGCCGTGCGAAGGACGTTCTCGAGGCTGTCCGGCGTATGCGCGTAGTCGACCAACACGAGGAAGGCCTGTCCCGCCTCGACCGGTTCCACCCGGCCGGGCACGCCTCGGACGTCCGCGATCCCGCCGGCGATCGCCTCCTCGCCGATGCCGAGCTCGCGCGCGGCCGTGAGCGCGGCGAGGCAGTTCTCCACGTTGAACAGACCTCGCAGCGCCGAGCGCACCTCGAGGTCACCGACGCGGAACGACAGGCCCTCGCGCGTGGTCGAGACGTCGACGGCGCGCACGTCGGCTCCCGCGCCGAGCCCGTACGTGGTGGTCGGTACGCCGGAGCCGACCAGCCGCCGGCCCTCCGCGCTGTCGTGGTTCACGACCGCGTGATCGCTCATCGCCGACGTGAACAACCGGGCCTTCGCCTCGAAGTACTCCTCCATCGACGCGTGGTAGTCGAGGTGATCCTGGGTGAGGTTCGTGAAGATCGCGACCTCGTATCGGGTGCCGTCCACCCGATGCTGGTGCAGGCCGTGGGATGAGACCTCCATCGCCGCGGCGTCGACGCCCGCATCGACCATCTCGGCGAGCAGGCGCTGGAGGTCGGGCGCCTCCGGTGTCGTACGCGGGAACGGGATCGCTCGGCCGTCCAGCCGCACGCCCGTCGTCCCGATCACGCCCGGGGTCCACCCTGTGGCGCGGAAGATCGACTCGAGGAGGAAGGTCGTCGTGGTCTTGCCGTTGGTGCCTGTGACCCCGACCATCCGGAGCCGCTCCGCAGGATTGCCGTGGAAGGCGGCGGAGACAGGTCCCATCGCCACGCGGACCGAGGGGACGAGGACCTGGGCGACGTCCATCGGCAGCAGGCGCTCGACGACCAGCGCGGTCGCGCCCCTCACCACCGCTTCGGCGGCGAAGTCGTGCCCATCGACCCGCGCGCCGGGGATGCAGAAGAACAGGGCGCCGGACGTGGCGTCGCTCGAGCGATAGCAGATCGAGGCGATCTGCACGCCCGGGTCGCCTCGGACCTCCGATCGCGGCAGGGCGGCGAGGAGGTCGGCGAGGGAACGTGCGAGGGGGGAAGGCGCCACGGTCTTTGAGCGTACCGCTTGCCCGGCCGCGCCTTCTCCCTCGCTCATGGGCGGGCCCCCGCCGTCGGCGGCGGCCGCAGCGGCCGGCCTGGCTCGATCCCGAGTCGCGTGATCGCGTACCGCGCGACCCGCTGGAACAGGGGGGCCGCCGCGACGCCTCCCCACTCGGTGACCGGCCGGTCCAAGATCGCGGCGATCACGATCTCAGGGTCGGAGGCGGGCAGGAAGCCGATGAACGACGCGATGTACTGGCCGTCGTAGTAGCCGGGGCGATCGGGCAGCGGGATCCTCGCCGTCCCCGTCTTCCCCGCGATCTGGTAGCCGGGGATCGTCGCGTTCGTCCCCGTGCCATCGGCGACCGCGTGAGCCAGCATGCGGGTGACGGTGAGCGCGGTGTCGGCGGAGACGACCCGGCGCGTGAGCGGGTCGGGCGCCCGCTCGAACGTTCCATCAGCGCTCCTCGTCCCGAGCACGAGCCGCGGCTGCACCCAGCGGCCACCGTTCGCGATGGTCGCGTACACCGTCGCCATCTGCAGTGGTGTCGCGGCGATGCCCTGCCCGTACGCGATCGTCGCGAGGCTCGTGTCGGTCCACTCGTACAACGCCGGCAGGATGCCGGACGACTCGCCCGGGAACGTGATGCCCGTCGGACGGCCGAGCCCGAACCTCGACAGGTAGCTCGCCATCGCCGATTCGCCGAGGCGCCGCGCCACCATCACGGTCCCGATATTGCTGGACTGGGCGATGATGTCGCCGAGCGTCATCCGCACCGTCCCGTGCGGATGCGAGTCGTGGATCGTGAATGCGCCAACCCGCATCTGCCACGGGACGGACAGCGTCTGATCCAGATCGATCGCGTGGCGGTCGACGGCAGCGGCCGCCGTGATGACCTTGTTCGTCGAGCCGGGTTCGAAGGCATCCGTGATCGCTCGGCTGCGGTACGTGCCGGGCTTCGCGTGCTCGAAGTCGTTCGGGTCGAACCAGGGGTAGCTCGCCATCGCCAGGATGTCCCCACTGTGCGCGTCCATCACGATGACCGTGCCACCGCGCGCGCCGTTCGCGCGAACCGCGTCCTCGAGCGCCTGCTCGGCCTGGAACTGGAAGTCGCGGTCGATGGTCGTCACGAGCGTCGAGCCGGCCTCGGGTGGCGCGCTCGACGTCCACCCCCCCAACGATCGGTTGCCCGTGGGGGTCGAGCTCCTGCGTTCGCTCCCCCGGCGTGCCTGCAAGCAGGTCTTCGAATCGGAGCTCCAGCCCTGAGAGACCTTCGCCGTCGATGCCGACGAAGCCGAGGACCTGAGCGGCGAGCGAGCCCGCCGGGTAGTAGCGCCGGCTCGCCTGGAGGAACCCGACCCCCGCGAGCCCCAGCCGCTCGATCCGTGCCGCGAGGTCCCGGTCCACCTGCCGGGAGAGGTAGACGAACGAGGTCTCCCGGGTGAGGAGGTCGACGAGCTCCCCGACCTCCATGTCGAGCAGCGGAGCGAGCTTCGTCGCCGTCGCCCACGGGTCGGTCACGTACCGTGGGTCCGCGTAGACGTCACGAGCCTCGAGCGAGATCGCGAGCGGCTCGCCGTTGCGGTCCAGGATCGGGCCACGGTCGGCCGGGAGCTCCACGGTCCTCACGCGCTGGTCGAAGGCTCGGTCGCGGAACGACGCCGCCTGACTCACCTGCAGCACGGTGAGCCGGACGAAGATGACCCCGAAGGCCAGCGCCATCGCTGCCAGCAATGCCACGAGCCGCTGGACGGGCGGCCTCTTCACCCGCTCCCCCCCTCCAGCGAGATGTCCGCCGCCCCGGCCGGCGCCGACAGATGGTCGCCGGACGCGTGGAGGGATCGGATGTCGTCGGGGAGACGCATTCCGTTCCGGCGAGCCCAGGCGGCGATCCGGCCGGGGGCGGACAGTCTGGCCTGCTCGTGGACGAGGTCGAGGTGCCTGGTCGTGAGCTCCTCGATACGTCGTTCCGCCTGGTCGATGCGGAACGACTGCTGCGCGAGCAGGGCGTTCAGGGACACGATCCCGAGCACCATCGAGCCGACGACCGTGGCGGCCAGGATCGCGAAACCGACATGGTGCTTCTTCCGGCGGCGGGTGGTGGGCGCGAGGGTCGCCGGAGCCGTCTCGCTGCGCGGGGGGCGCTTCGCTCCCTCGGCTCCCTCCGGTCGCCTCAGAGCCCCCGCTCCGCGAGATGGCTCCGGCTGATCCCGCCGTGCCGCGCGCTCTGCCGGGAGGCTCATGCGGCTTGCTCCACCGACAGCTTCTCGGCGGCTCGCAGTTTCGCGCTGCGAGACCTGGGGTTGCGAGCGGCTTCGGCCTTGCTGGGAGTCAGGGGCTTCCTCGTGAGGATCTGGAGGGTGGGCTCCTGTTGCAGGAAGCGCTTGGTGATCCGGTCCTCGAGCGAGTGATACGAGATCACGACGACGCGGCCGCCGGGAGCGAGGATCCCCGCCGCTCGTGGCAGGGAAGCGGTGAGCTCCTCGAGCTCCCGGTTGACCGCGATCCGGAGCGCCTGGAACGTCCGCCGAGCGGGGTGGGGGCCGCCCCGCCGGGAACCCAGGGCTCCTGCAACGATGCGCGCGAGCTCGTCGGTCGTCTCGATCGGCCCGTCGCGACCGTGCGCGAACGATCGCCGCGGCGACCCGGCGAGAGCGATGCTCCTCGCCGTACTCGAACACGATCCGGGCGAGCTCCTCCTCGGACGCCGAGTTCACGAGGTCCATGGCGGTCCCGCCATCCCGTCCCATCCGCATGTCGAGAGGCCCAGGCTGTCGGTAGCTGAAGCCCCGCTCGGGGCGGTCGAGCTGCATCGAGCTCACGCCGAGGTCGAACAGGATGCCGTCGACCCGGTTCTCCACGGGCATGTCCGAGAACCGGGCGTTGACGGCCTCGAAGCGCCTACCGAAGCGCGCGAGCCGCTCGGAGGCCATCTGGATCGCGTCGGGATCCCGGTCGATGCCGACGACGCGCTCCACGCCGGCTTCGAGCAGGGCCTCGGCGTGACCGCCGGCGCCGAGGGTGAGGTCCAGGACGGTCCGTCCTTTCCCGAGCAGCTCCGATCACCTGGGCCACCATGACCGGCTCATGCCTGACCGGGTCCACGGGCGGACCCTCAACCGAGGACCCGCACCGCGAGCAGACCGAGGCCGACGTAGACGGCCATGGTGGTTGCGGTGAGGAAGATCAGCGACAGGCTCTGACGAACCTCGCGTGCGAGCGGACCCTTCATCGACCTCCGCCTCTCTCAGTGCGCTCCGGGCTCCAGCGTTCCGGCCTGGTACGCGCCGCCGTGGGCTTGCTCGTAGCGCCCGTGGGCGTCCTTGTCCCAGATCTCCATCCGGTCGAAGACGCCGAGCACCACGACCTCCTTGCGGATCCCGATCTCGCCCCGCAGCCGCTGTGGGATCAGCAGTCGTCCCTGCGAATCGAGCTCCACGGCCTCGGCCTTGCCGAAGAACATGCGCGCGTACGCACGACCCTCAGCGTCGGAGAGGGGGAGGTTGCGCACCTCGCCGCTTCGAACCTCCCATTCGGCCCTGGGGAAGCAGAAGAGGCATCCGTCCTGGCCGAGGGTGAGGACCGCGCCGTCGGCGAAGGCCTCGCGGAACCTCGAGGGCAGGCTGACGCGCCCCTTCGGGTCGAGCTGGTAGCTGTGCGTGCCGAGCAGTTCGGCCACGCGTCCTCCCCTTCTCCTCCACTGCGTGCCACATATCCTCCATACTCACTCCACCATGTCAAGGAGCGGAAGTGAAGAGATGTATGCGGATGACAAGCGTTGTAAAGAAGAGTGACGCTGGTTACCGGAGCCGGCTCAGCTGAGGTAGGGCTCCCACTCGGGCTCCAGCCGCCCGATCGACAGACGGAATCCGTCCGCCGGCGCGACCGGATGCCGTGCGAGACGCAGCCCGGCCGCTTCGGGCTGACGATTCTCCTTGCGCGAGTTGCAGCGCCGACACGCCGCAACGACGTTGTCCCAGGTGTGGAGCCCGCCCCTGGACCGAGGCACCACGTGGTCGAGGTTCTCGGCGGGCGAGCCGCAGTACTGGCACGTCCAGCCGTCACGGGCGAAGACCGCACGTCGCGTGAGCGGTGCCTGAGCGCGGTAGGGGATCTTCACGAAGTATCGAAGGCGGACGACCGACGGGGCCTCGATCGAGGCGCGCTCCGAATGGAACACCATCCCGTTGGAGACGACCACCTCCGCCTTGTCCTTGAGGACGAGCACGATCGCCCTCCGCGCAGACACGACCGCGAGAGGCTGGTGCGACACGTTGAGCACGAGCGCTCTTCCCATCCGGGTGCAGCGAGTCTAGCGCACGGATGTTTCTCGCCGAGGTGCTTGAACCGCCCGGATCCCAGGGTTGTAATCCCGGCGAAGGCGACGGTATCCACTGCCCGAGTCGGACGCCTGGAGTAGCGAAAAAGGGGCCGCGCGGGGCGTCCAGCAGCTCACGGTGTGGGCCGTCGCCTTCCCTCGTCCGGCGTCGGGAACCGGAGCGCCGGACGCGGCGTCCCAGCCCTGATGGCCTCGGGGAACCCCGACCCGGTCTCAGACGTACACCTCGGTAAGATGGGTTTCCGCGACACGGAGCCGGAGGCGGACGTGGGGGCACCGGAGATGACGCTCGACTGGCAGGCGTTCGCCGAGCGTTTCCGCACCATCGAGGGCAACGTCGAGAAGGTCGTCCAGGGCAAGCACCGAGAGATCCGCCTCGCGGTCGCGGCCTTGGTTGCCGAGGGCCACATCCTGATCGAGGACGTCCCGGGCGTGGGCAAGACGATGCTCGCGAAGGCCCTCGCCCGATCGATCGACTGCTCGTTCCGGCGGATCCAGTTCACGCCGGACCTGCTACCGACCGACGTGACGGGCGTCAACGTCTTCAACCAGGAGCGTGCCGACTTCGAGTTCAAGCCGGGTGCGATCTTCGCGAACATCGTGCTCGGCGACGAGATCAACCGCGCGAGCCCGAAGACGCAGTCCGCGCTCCTCGAGGCCATGGAGGAGCGGCAGGTCACGATCGACACCGAGACCTACCAGCTCGGCGTGCCGTTCATGGTGATCGCCACCCAGAACCCGATCGAGCACGAAGGGACCTACCCGCTCCCCGAGGCGCAGCTCGACCGTTTCATGATGCGCCTGGGCATCGGCTACCCCTCGGCGGAGGTCGAGGCCGAGATCCTCGCCACGCACGGCGTACGCTCGACCCTCCCCGATATCGGTGCCGTCACCGATGCGCTCGCCGTGCGCGAGATGATCGAGCGGGCACGGGAGGTCCACGTCTCGAGCGACGTTCGCCGATACATCGTCGACGTCGTCGAAGCGACCCGTCGACATCCCGATCTCTATCTGGGGGCGAGCCCTCGAGCATCGATCATGCTCCTGCGTGCCGCACGTGCGATGGCCGCGGCCGAAGGACGGGACTACGTGATCCCTGACGACGTCAAGAGCCTCGCGCTCCCGGTGCTCTCGCACCGGGTGATCGTGACCGCCGATGCCGTGATGGGCGGCAAGACCTCGTCGATGGTGCTCCAGGAGCTCCTGTCCGAGATCTCCGTCCCCGTCCCCGGGACGACCTGACGTGCCCTCGAGCCGCGGCGTCCTCGTGTTCGCCGCCGGCCTGGGGCTCTGGCTGCTCGCGCGGGTCACCGGCTCCACGACGGTCCACATGGTCGCGGTCGGGCTCGTGGTGCTCCCGTTCGCCGCGGCCCTGTTCGCACGGTGGAGCCGTCTGCGGCTGCAGATCCGGCGCCGCCTCTCTGACACGCGCGTGCGCCCCGGCCAGCGCGTCACGGTGGATCTCGAGGTAGAGAACCGGTCCCCCGCGCCCACCTCGTTCCTCCTGCTCGAGGACCAGGTGCCCCAGGCGCTCGGCCGCTCCGCGCGCCTCGTGATCGCCGGGCTCCGGCCACGCACCAGGCAGCACGTCTCCTACACGCTCGCGCCTCAGCGGCGCGGGCGGTACTCGCTCGGACCGCTCTCGATCGACCTGTCCGACCCGTTCGCGTTGACGAGGGTCCGCATCGAGTTCGACGAGCGTGAGGAGCTGGTCGTGACCCCGGAGGTCGAGGATCTCGCCGGCGGGCCCCACTCCCCCTTCGGGATGACGAGCGGGTTCGCGATGGCCCGGAACCTGTTCCGCACCGGCGATGAGTTCTACACGATGCGCCCGTACGTGGTCGGTGACGATCTGCGTCGGATCCACTGGCCGAGCGTCGCGCGCAGTGGTGAGCTTATGATCCGCCAGGACGAGTCCACCCGGCGCTCGACGGCGGTCCTGTTCGTCGACACGCGCGAGGCGGCGATCGGCCAGAACCACACACCCTCCTTCGAGAAGGCGATCTCGGCCGCGGCGTCGGTCGGCGTGCTCCTCCTGCGCTACGGCTTCACGTTGAAGCTCGGCTCGAGCCAGCTGCCGCCGCAGCGAGTGACCGAGGATCTGCTGATGGACGCGCTCGCCGGGGTGTCCCACCATACGGCCCGTGCGCTCACGGCCGGACTCGGTCGCCTTCGGATCGCAGCCGCGGCGGACACGACACTCGTCGTCGTCTCCGCACCACCACCGCCCGCCGAGCTCTCCGCACTCGTTTCTGCCGGGGCGGTGTTCGGCCCGAAGGTTGCCGTGCTCGTTCACCCGACCGCCCCCGATTCCCTTCCTCCCGAGCGCCGGGAGCAGCTCGAGGGCCGCGCCACGCAGGCGCAGCGCTCGCTCTCGCGCTCGGGATGGGAGGTCGTCGTCCTCACCCCGACCGGAAGGCTGGCCGACCTTTGGCACGCGCCGAAGACCCAACCGCTCGCGCGCAGCTCCTGATCCCGCTCGCCACCGTCGGCGCGCTGGCGTTCGCGACCGCGCTCGCGTTCGGGCGCGTGTTCGAGGGCCGAGCGCCGACGCTGCGCCTGCTCGCCACCGCCCTCCTGGCGGTCGCGGTCGGGTGGGCGACCGGTCGGCGGGGTCTCTTCCTCGCCACGCTCGCGAGCGCCACGGGCCTCGCCCTCGCGCTCACATGGCTGGTGTTCCCGCAGACCGCCTGGTACGGCCTGCCGAGCATGCGCACCCTGCGCGCCGTGGGTCGCTCGCTCGAGTTCGTCGGGCAGCAGACGCGCACACAGGTCTCGCCCGCGCCACCGCTCCCCCCGCTCATGATGGCGGCCGTCACGGCGGTATGGGCGGCGGCGTCCTCCGCGTACACGCTCGCCGTGCGCGCGGGGAGTCCCGATGCTTGCGGTCCTGCCGCCGGTCGCCCTCGTGGCGTTCGCCGATATCGTGCTCGAGGACGGCGTTCGGCCTCTCTACGCTGCGCTGTTCCTCCTCGCGGCGCTCGCCGTGGTCTTCACCGACGGGCTACGGCGGATCCGCCGATGGGGGCCCGTGTGGTCGGGTCCGTATCGCGACCACACCCTCCGCGCGGCGACGGGTCGGGGGGTCCGCCGGGTCGCTCTCGTGGCGTTGGGGGCCTCGCTCCTCGCGCCCTGGGTGCTCCCCGGGTTCCGCTCGCAGGCGCTCGTGGACCTGTCGGGCTCGGGCGAGGCCGTCCGCCTCGACCCGTTCGTCTCGATCCATGCTTCCCTGAACCGCGACCAACCGGTCGACCTGTTCCGCGTCACGACCAACGGCGCCGGCGCCTACTGGCGGGTCGTGGGCCTCGACCACTTCGACGGCTCCACCTGGAGCATGACCGATCCGAGCCTCGGCGACGCACGGCTGTATCCCACGCCAGCCCACCTGCCGACATCCTTCCCCGCCGGCGCCGATGTCCTCGAGCAGCACGTCGAGGTCCTGAACGACCTCGGCGACCCCTGGGTCCCGATGGCCTACCCGGCCGAGCTCCTCGACCTTCAGGCCGCCGGGGTGCGCTACGACGACCACCTCGGCGTCGCCGAGGCCCCCGCACCCTTGGAGCGAGGTGCGACGTACCGGGTGGACTCGCGCCGGGTCCTGCCGACGCCGGAGCAGCTCGACACCGTCAGCTTCGGATCGCCGGCCGAGTACGGGCAGTTCACGTTCCTGCCGGGCGACGTGCCCCCCGCGATCACCGATCTCGCGCGCGAGTGGTCCCGCGGCGAGCCCACCCCGTACCGGCAGGTCCTCGCGATCCAGGAACACCTCCTCGATCCGAGCTTCACGTACTCGCAGGACGTCAGGCCCGAGGCCGACGCGAACGCTCTCGTCGAGTTCCTCACGGTCACGAAGACCGGGTTCTGTCAGCAGTTCTCGACGGCGATGGCGGTGCTGGTGCGCGAGCTCGGGTACCCCTCACGTGTTGCGATCGGGTACAAGCCGGGCGATCTCGAGGACGGGACCTACCTGGTTCGCACCGACGACGCGCACAGCTGGGTCGAGGTCCTGTTCCCCGGCTACGGGTGGCTCGCGTTCGAGCCGACGCCGGGCACGGGCAGTCCGCTCTCCGAGCCCGGGACCTACGTGAACCCTGTCGCGCCGTCGGGAGACGGAAGCGGCGCGGCCGGCGGACAGCAGGGCGGGCTCGCCGGCGGTCCCGGTGCGCTGGATGGCGGACTTCCACCCCAGATCCGCAACGTGGAGTACTTCGGCGGCCGGCGCTCCGGTCCGATCGACCTCCCCGGCGTGATCCCCTCGGCCGCCCCGACCTCGACCGAGCCCGGATACGCGATCCCCTACGGGATGCTCCTTCGGGTCGCGCTCGCGGCGATCGGCGCGCTGCTCATCGTCGTGCCGCTCGTGAAGGCGGCCTGGCGATCCCGCACCCTGCATCGGCGCCGGGACCCGCGTGAGATGGTGCTCGCCGCCTACCGCGTCTTCGACGGTGAGGCCGCCGATCTCGGGCTCGGGCGCCGCCACGGCGAGACCCTCGTCGAGTACCGCGAGAGGATCGTCGGCAAGGTGCGCTTCTCGGATGGGCACCTTGCCGATCTCACGGCAGCGGCGATGCGCGCGGCCTACGCACCGGATCCACTCGCGTCCGAGGACGCCGTCCACGCCGCGCGGGCCGCCCGCGTCGCGATCCGGGACATGCGGCGGAGCGCGGGGGTGGTTCGCCGGGTGACGGGGGTCTACCGGCCGGGCGTCTAGGGTGCCGGACCCTACGTGCCCGTCTGGGCGTGCGCGGCGGCCTGGCGCAGGGCGCGCACGAAGCGATCGCGGTCGTCCTTGAACTGGCCGACCTTCGCGTCCACGCTGGTCGCGATCTCATCGATCGCGACGAAGAAGGCCAGCTGACCGTTCCGCAGCGCGTCCAGGACCTCGCCGTCCCGGCGACAGATCTTGAAGATGCTCTGGCCGTCCGTGACCAGGCTCACCTCGGACAGGTGCCGGTCGAGGGCCGCCCGCCGGTTCAGGTAGTCCCAGGCCCGCCGTACCCGCTGGAGGGACATCCCACCATCGAGGAGCGAGCGCACGACCTTCAGGGCCACGAGATCGCGGAACGAGTACAACCTGGCCACGCCGGGTCGGCCACCGGTTCCCTGCACGGATGGCGAAACCAACCCGATCTGATCCCAGTAGCGGAGCTGCCGAGACGTGCAGCCCGTGAACTTCGTTGCTTGATGAGTGGTGAACCCCTCCATAGGAACGCGCGCCTTCCGACGACTCCGTTATCGATCTCGAACTCTTCGCGGTCCGTCCGCGGTCGAGGGAAGGCTCGACTTGCGACGACGGTCACGCCCCCGGGGAAGGTGACGTTGTTGTACTGCGCGCGTGTGGGAGGTGGCAAGTGCGCTGGTAGGTTCGCGCCGCGATCGCCTCGTTCGTCGCACCCGACGACGATCCGCGCCGGCGGGTCACTCCACCGGGGGCTGCGGAGGCCGGAGCTTGCCCGACATCCGCGCGAGGAGCGCGGCGATCGAGAACCGTCCCGACTGCTGCATCATGCGCACCTGGTCGAGGGTGAGTTGCTTCAAGTACCGGTAGATCAGGAGCGCCGATGCGAGCATCACGCCGAACCCCACGGCCGCGATCCACAGCTCGATGGGGAACAGCATGAGCATGACGAACCCCGCCACGAAGGCCAGGAACGACCAACGGATCCTGCTCGACAGATGCGACGAGAGCGAGGAGCGACTCACCGTCTCCACGAGACGGGGATCCTCCTCGGCCAGCCGCTGCTCGATCTCGTCGAGGATGCGCTGCTCGTCGGGCGAAAGGGGCATCTGGCTCCTATCGATGGGGGCGGCACCTCGATTATAGGTTCGAGCGCCGTTCGAACTGAAGGGTCATCCCTGCTCATCCGGTCGCGGGGGGCGTCGGTGGTCCGGTCGGCGCTCGAGCAGGGCGGCGGGCATCGCCGCCCCCCGGCCGAACCGCCGTTCGATACGATCCACGGCCCGCTCGACATCGCCCCGACGCTCCTCCCGCAGGAGCGCGAGCTGCTCTTCGCCCGCTGCGACCAGGCCGGTCGCAGCCACACCGAGCAGCCGAACTCGACGGCGGGTCCCCGGCAACGCTCGGAAGAGCTCCGCGGACACCTCGTACAGATCGGCGCCGACCTCGGTCGGCGCGGGTAGGGTCCTCGAGCGGGTGAGCGTGGTGAAGTTCGCGAGCCGCACCTTGAGCGTGACCGTCCGCGTCCGGTAACCATCCTCCCGCAGTCGCGCGGCCACCCGGTGGCTGAGCGCGAGGATCTCGCGGAGGAGGTCCTCCTCGGCGTCAAGGTCGGTATCGAACGTCTCCTCGTGGCTCACCGATCTGGGAGCCTCATACGCCACGACCGGACGCTCGTCCACGCCGAGCGCCAGATCGTGCAGGTCCTGGGCGTGTTGCTCACCGAGGAGGCGCCCGAGCACGGCCGCCGGCGTCCGTCCCAGGTCGCCAACCGTGCGCACACCCAGGCGCGAGAGCGTCTCGGCGGTCTTCTCCCCGACCCCCCAGAGCGCGCGCACGGGCAGCGGCTCAAGGAACGCCGCCAGGTCGTCCCGCCGGACGACCACGACGCCGTCGGGCTTCGCCTGCTTGGACGCGAGCTTGGCGACGAGCTTGCTCGGAGCCACGCCGACCGAGCACCGCACGCCGACCTCGGCGAGGACCTCGCGGCGGATCTTGGCGGCGATCTCGGCCGGCTCGCCGAAGAGCAGGACGGCCCCCGAGACGTCGAGGAACGCCTCGTCGAGCGAGATCGGCTCGACGAGGGGCGTCGCGGCGAGCAGGACCTCGCGGAAGCGGTTCGAGTGCGCCTTGTAGGACTCGAAGTCCGGGGGCACGAAGACCGCGCTCGGGCACAGGCGCTTCGCGCGGACCGCCGGCATCGCGCTCCGGATCCCGTACGCGCGAGCCTCGTACGAGGCCGACATCACGACCCCGCGCGAGCCCGCCCCGCCGACGACGACAGGCTTGCCTGCGAGCGCGGGATCCTTCAGCACCTCGACCGAGGCGTAGAACGCGTCGAGGTCGACGTGCAGGATCGGCTCGGCCGGGCGGAGGTGCATCACCGTTGCCGAGCGTACCCCCGTCGCGCCGACGAGTCGGCCGGCAGGTCGAGTCGTCACCATCCCGCCGAGCCCCCGCTCGCGTGCCACAGCTTGCGCGGCGCGATCGCCGCCGAAGGCCCGACGGGACCTGCGGCCGTGAGTGCCTCGACGAGCCGTCCCTCGCGCCGAGCCCGGTGCAGCGCGACGAGATCCCACACGTCCTCGGCGACCACGCTCACCCCCCGCACCCCCGTGCGCCGGACCTGCCCCCGCACCACGAGCACGTATGAGTGGAAGACCGTCTTCGCGACCTTCGGCTGCACGCTCTCGAACACCGTCACGTCCACGGGCCCCGTCGCGTCGTCCAGCGTGAGGAAGATGATCCGCTGCCCGCTCCGGATCGCCGGCGTCTGCGAGGCCACCTTCACCCCCGCCACCATCACCCACTCCCCTGCCCGCTGTCGCCACAGATCCCGAGCCCGCACCACGCCGAGATCCGCCAGCACCGGCTCGAAGAAGCGACGAGATGCCGCGACGCGTCCAACCCCACCACCTCGAGCTCCGCCCGTACCTTCTCCGCGTCCGAGTACTCCGGCAGGCTCAGCGCGAGCTGCTCCGGCGGCCCCGCGAGATCGAGCGTCATCTGCTCCCCCTCCCGCCCCGGATCGGCCGTCATCGCCGTGTACAGCCGGTCCCTACGGGTCCCTCGCCCGAGCGCATCGAACGCCCCCGCGTGCGTGAGCGCCTGGACCACGGGCCTCGACACCGACGTCCGCCGCAGGAAGTCCCGAACGTCTCGGAACGGCCGCTGGGCCCGTGCCTCGAGGATCGACCTGATCTCCGCGTCCGAGATCCCGTGCACGTCCTTCAGCGCCAGCCGGATGCCGTAGTGCGTGTCGGTGCCGGTGCCGTCGAGCAGGGAGGGGTCCGGCCCGGGCGTCGTCGAGGCCGCCGAAACTGCCCGTGGTGCGTAACCAAGCACAGCGGACCGAGCAGCCCGGACCGGTGCCCCGACCGCCCCGCGCGCCGGCACCGTCTGGACTTCGACGACGTAGTCGGGCTCGCTCGAGTTGACGTCGAGGGGGAGGATCTCGATGCCGTGCTCCCTCGCGTCTTCGAGGATCAGGCGTCTCGGATACATGCCGGGGTCGTGGGTGAGGACACCGGCCAGGAAGTGCGCGGGGTAGTGGGTCTTCAGCCACGCCGACTGGTACGTGGGGACGGCGAAGGCTGCGGCGTGGGCTTTGCAGAAGCCGAAGCTCGCGAACTGGGCGATGTCGTGCCAGGTGCGCTCGGCCACCGTCGCGGGGATGCCTCTCGCGGTGGCCCGCGCGAGGAAGTCTCCTCGCAGGCTCGGGAGCAGCTCGTCGTCGTCGAGGTGGCGGCGGATGTGGTCGGCGTAGGTCAGGTCGTGGCCGGTGAGGGCGGCGATGACGCGGATGACCTGCTCGTGGAAGACGATGACGCCGAAGGTCTCCTGGAGGGCCGGGCGGAGCGAGGGGTGGGCGTAGATGGGGCGCTCGCGGGCGTGGCGGCGGTTGAGGTAGGGGCGGATCATGTCGGACTTCACGGGGCCGGGGCGGAACAAGGAGATGTCGACGATGAGGTCCTCCCAGCGGGTTGGCTGGAGCTTCTGGAGGAGCTCGCGCTGGCCGGGGGACTCGATCTGGAAGCAGCCGAGGGTGTCCGAGGCGCGGATCAGCTCGAACGTCGGCTCGTCGTCGAGCGCGATCTCGTCGAGGTCGACCTTCTCGTGCTCGGTGCGGGCGATCTCGTCCAGGCAGTGACGCATGGCCGAGAGCATCCGCACGCCGAGCACGTCGAGCTTCAGGTAGCCGAGGACCTCGACGTCGTCCTTGTCGGCCTGGATCATCCGGTAGCCCTGGTACGAGCGCTCGAGCGGCACCCGGGTCACGAGGTCGTCGTTCGACAGCACGATGCCCGAGGGGTGCAGCGCGAGGTGGCGCGGGAAGCCGTTCAGGCGCTCGGCGACGCGGAAGAGGAGCTCGAGCTGGCCGGCGTTCAGGTTCTGTCCGGCGAGCTCGGGCAGGCGCTCGGTCGCGACGCGCAGGTCGTCGGCGCCGATGTGCGGGAAGGCCTTCGCGATCGTGTCGACCTCGGGCTCGGGTAGGCCGAGCGCCTTGCCGACCTCGCGCACGGCGGCGCGGGCACGGTAGGTGTCGACCATCGCGACGCAGGCGGTGCGCTCGTCGCCGTGGCGTGAGAGCACCATGTCGTAGACGTCCTCGCGACGGGCCGACTCGACGTCGATGTCGATGTCGGGCAGCTCGTCGCGCATCGGGTTCAGGAACCGCTCGAACGCGAGGTCGTGCCGGACCGCGTCGACATCGGAGATGCCGGTCAGGTAGCACACGAGCGAGCCGGCCGCTGAGCCCCGGCACGCGCAGCGGATGCCCATCGCGCGGATGTCGTCCACGATCTCGGCCACGGTGAGGAAGTAGGCCGAGAAGCCGAGCTTGTGGATCATCGCGAGCTCGTGGTCCAGCCGGTCGCGGACCGTGCGCGTCGGCTCCATGCCCCGGCGCTCGAGCCCGCGCCAACAGCGCTCGGCGAGCACGGAGGAGGCCGAGCGCCCCGCCGGCGTCGGGAACTCCGGCATGTGCATCCGCCGCAGCCCGAGGTCGAACGTGCACGACTCCGCGATGTCGAGGGTGGCGCTCGCGAGGTCCGGCCGCTCCTCGAACAGCCAACGCATCTGCCGAGCCGGCTTCAGCCAGCCCTCGGCGTTCACCCTCGAGACGTTGTGCCGGTTGATCGGCACGATCTCCCGCATGCACTCGAGCGCGTCCGCCAGGAACGCGTCCTCGGGCACCAGGTACCGCACCGCGTTCGTCCCCACCGCTCGCGTCTGCGTCGAGTCCGCCAGCCGCAGCAGCGCCCGGATCTCGTCCCGAGACCCCGCCTCCACCCGGTTCTGAACGGCGACGTACAGCCGCTCCCCGAACGCGTCCATCCACGGCCCGAGCGCTCGCCGAGCGGCATCGAGCCTCCCCCCGACCGCGAGCCGACCGACCGGGGACGAGGGCCCGAGCAAGCCGACGAGCCCCGCAGGATGCGCGCACACCTGCTCGTCCGTAACGGACGGCTCCCCGCGTTCGCCGACCATGTGCGCATCGGTGATCAGCCGACAAAGGTTCGCGTACCCGACGGCATCCCGCGCGAGGAGCGTCACGGACCCGCTGTCCGGGCGCACCGTAAGCGACGCCCCGAGCAACGGCTTGACCCCGTACCGTCCGCACGCCGCGACGAACCGAGCCGCCCCGTAGAGCCCATCGCGGTCGGTGAGGGCGACCGCGGGCATGCCGAGCTCGGCCGCCCGACGTGGGAGGTCCTCGGGCGAGAACGCCCCCTCCTTCAGCGAGAAGAAGGAGCGGACGTCGAGGTGGACGAAGGAGGAGGTCATCGGTGTATCGAACATATGTTCGATACCGTGGACGCTACTCCCTCTCTCCGACACCCGTCAAACGTCCGCCATTGCCAGCATGGAGGTAGAAAGTGTTATCATGATGGCGATGATCCGAACCCAGGTGCAGCTGACCGAGGCACAAGCCGACAAGCTCAAACGCATCGCGGCGACCCGAGGGGTCTCGATGGCCGAGGTGATCCGAGAGGCCGTGGACCACATCCCCGACCGGGACGACCGTGCCGAGCGATGGACCCGAGCGCTTGCAGCCATAGGCAAGGGCCACGACCGCGATGGTGCCACCGACGTCAGCGTACGGCACGACGACTACCTGGCCGAGATCTACGCGGAGTGACGACGTTCGTCGATACATCCGCGTTCTATGCGCTGCTCACGCAGGAGGACGCTCAGCACGACCGTGCTTCCGCGTGGCTCGATACCATCGCGAGTGAGGGCAGCGAGTCCCTCCTTACCCACAATTATGTGGTCCTGGAGACGATCTCGCTGGTCCATCGTCGTCTCGGGGGGCCGATGTCACGGCTCTTCATCGAGAGCCTCCTGCCGGTCTGCGAGACCACGTTCGTCGACCAGGATCTCCACACGCGTGCCACCATCGCGTTCCTCGCGGGGCTCGGACGGCGCCCTTCCTTCGTAGACCGGGTGAGCTTCGAGCTCATGCGCGCTCGCAACATCAGGCGTGCGTTCGCCTTCGACCCCGACTTCACCCGTGAGGGCTTCGAGACCGTCCCTCTGCCGTGAACCTTCGAGCTCACGCCGGCTCGTCGCTCGTGTCGCCGAGGCGCCGTCGCAGCTCCGCCTTGAAGGTATCCGCCGCCGCGCGGTCGCCGAAGCTGAATCCGGAGGACAGGCGCTCGCCATCCCTCTCCCACGCGACCTTCACGATCGGCTTTCCGGCGTGCCACGTGCCAACGTGCCACGTGCCGACCGAGACCGTTCCGACGTGCTCGAGCGGGATGCGGGTGAGCTCCTTCGAGAGGTCGCGATGGAAGCGCAGCTCGCCTTCCTCGAACCAGTACCGTCCTCGGCCGCCGGCGAAGAACCCCGGTGCCCGGTAGCGCTTCCACCACCGGTCGCCGACCTGGGTCCCGATGTACACGGCGATGCCCGTGACGGGCTCGCTCATCGGTGCTCCCAGACCGTGTCGTGCACGAAGTGGACCCGTCGCGGTTCGAGATCACGCAGGCGGCGGACCGACGCGGCGTACGCGTTCGCATCCCAGGCGTCGTCCGCACCCGAGACCTCGGGCTCGCCGTCGAGGGGCTCGTACCATGCGCTGGGGAAGTCGACCCACTCGGGCACCATGTCTTCCGGTTCGTGCACCATCGCCCACTTGTGCGTCTGTGCGAAGATCGGCAGCTCGACCTCGGCGTCCGCGAGGTGCAGCGGGAAGATCCGCGTGTCCGTCATGCGCACATCTAATCCCATAGGCGCTCCATGTGCCAACGGTCGCGCTGACGGTCGTGGTACAGGTCCCAGACGGCGCCGCCGCGGGCCTCGACGCGCCAGTACTCGCGGTCGCGGCCGTCGGCCCACCAGCGGCCCTCGATGCGCCAGCGGCCGATCACGTCGGTGACCTCGTACCGGCGACCGCGCCACACGAACGCGCACGGCATCCCGGCATCCCGCTCGACCCGCACCTCGACCTCCTCGTCGTAGCGCTTCGCCATCGACCTCGCCTCTTCCCGGATCACCTCTCCCGTCCGATAATCGAACATGTGTTCGAGAGGGGAGGACACGATACGCCTGGGCTCCGACACCGGTCAAGCCGAGGCGTTCCCGCTGCTCAGCGAGGGTCTTCGCGGCGTTCGAACCACTCACGGTGGAGCGTGCAGCGACCTGCCCGGGTCGTTCGAGCGCCACACGGCGAAGTACCGCCCGACCATGCCGAGAACGTCTCGCGCTCCTCGAGCCGCATCCTACGGCTCCGGCTCGAGCCGATAGGCTCCGTGCGGTGAGCACCAAGGAGCCGCTCGTCGTCTGCGTCCCGAACTTCAGCGAGGGGCGGAACACCGAGGTGATCGACGCCATCTGCGACGCCCTCTCGAGCGCGCCGGGCGCGCGCCTGGTGTACCGGCAGGCGGATGCCGAGCACAACCGGCTCGACACCACGGTCGTCGGCTCCCCCGAGGCCATCCGCGCGAGCGCCCTCGCCGGCGCCGCGAAGGCCGTCGAGCTCATCGACATAGACGAGCACCACGGTGGGCATCCGCGGATGGGCGCGGCCGACGTGATCCCGTTCGTCCCGCTGCGCGGGATCTCGATGGAAGGATGCGTCGAGCTCGCGCGCTCGTTCGCGGAGGAGCTGGCCGAGACGCTCGACCTGCCGGTGTACCTGTACGACCGCGCGGCGCTCACCCCCGAGCGCACGAGCCTCGCCGAGGTCCGCAAGGGCGAGTTCGAGGGCCTGCGCGAGGCCGTCGCGCGCGGCGAGCGCCTCCCCGACTTCGGGCCCCACGCGATCGGCAGGGCTGGGGCGACCGCGGTCGGCGCTCGGAAGGCGCTCATCGCGTTCAACCTGTACCTCACGGGCTCGGAAGCGGACGCGAAGGAGATCGCGAAGACGGTCCGCGAGTCGAGCGGTGGGCTGCCGGCCGTCCGCGCGATCGGCTTCGCCGTGCCCGAGCGCGGATGCGTGACGGTCTCGATGAACCTCGTCGACTCCGAGGTGACCGGACTCCGAGCCGCCTTCGACGCCGTGCGTGCCGAGGGCGAGCGGCGGGGCATGGAGATCCTCGACGGCGAGATCGTCGGGCTCGTGCCGCAGGCAGCCCTCGCGGACCGAGACGTCGGGTACCTACGACTGGAGGGGTTCGATGCGGAACACCAGATCCTGGAGCGGCTCGTGAGCGGCGAGGGCATCCGCGGGCAGGAGGTGCAGGCCTTCCTCGACGTCCTCGCCTCGGACTCCCCCACCCCGGGCGGCGGCGCGGTCGCCGGGCTCGCGGGGGCGGCCGGCGCCGCGCTCATCGAGATGGTCGCGCGGCTCACGATCGGCAAGAACGACTACGCGGACGTGGCCGAGCGCATGGGCGCGCTCCTCGCCGAGGCCGAGACCGCGCGTGCGGCGTTCCTCGATCTCGCAGACCGGGACGCGAGCGCGTTCGACGGCGTGATGGCCGCGTTCAAGATGCCGAAGGAGACCGGCGCCCAGAAGGCCGCCCGCGCTGAGGCGATCCAGCGCGGCTACGAGGCCTCGGCCTCGGTGCCGCTCGAGGTCGCGCGGCGCGCCGTCGGGCTGATGGAGCCCGCGCGCGAGGCGACCGAGAAGGGCAACGTGAACGCGGCGTCGGACGGCGCCTCGGCCGGCACGATCCTGTTCGCCGCCGCGACATCCGCGCTGTTCAACGTGGACATCAACGCCGCCTCGATGAAGGATGCCGCCGCGGTCGATCGCATGCGTGGCGAGGTCGCGACGCTCCGCGCCGAGGCCGCTGCGCTCCTCGACGCGACGAACCGCGCCTTCGCGGAACGGCTCGGGTAGCCCGCCGATGCGGCGCTGGTCGGCGGGTGAAACCGTCGTCCTGCGCGAGGTGTGGCGGGGTGAGGTCTTCGCCGCACGGCCGGCGATCGTCGTGCAGGAGGACCCCGAGCAGCTCGCGTTCGTCCTCCCGCCGCGCGTCCGCTGCGGCGTCGCCGTCGACGAGGACGGCCGCGAGCTACGCGTCCCCGACCGCCCCTGGCGCCTGGAGATCCGCGAGCGCGGCCCGAACGACGTCTTGTCGTTCGCGTGGCCCGACACCCCCTACGCCGTCCTGCGATGGCGCACCCCCGAGGGTACCCAGGCGTGGTACGTGAACCTCCAGGACCCGCTGCGTAACACCGCGCTCGGCTTCGACACCACCGATCACGCCCTCGACGCCGTCGTCACGCTGGACGGCACGTGGGCGTGGAAGGACGAGGACGAGCTCTCCGAGGCCGTCGCCAACGGCGTCTTCACGCCCGAGGATGCCGAGCGCTTCCGTGAAGAGGGCGAGCGCGCCGTCCAGCGCATCGTCGGCCGCGAGTCACCCTTCGACCGCGACTGGAGCGCATGGCACCCCGACCCGTCGTGGCCGATGCCCTCGCTCCCCGACGGCTGGGATCGTGTCGAGGCCTAGCTCAGCCCCGGCAGGACCTGGTCGACGAACTCCTCGAGGCGTGCTCGGCCCTCGGTCGGCCACTCCACGTGCAGGTACGCGATGCCCCCGTCGCGCATCCAGTCGTACGCGCGCTTCACCTCGTCCCACGGCTCGCTGATCGACAGGCTCGAGGCGCGGAGGATCGGCGAGGGGTCGCGGCCGGCCTCCTCGGCGGCGCGGTCGACGATCGCGTTCATCTCGGCGAGCTCCTCGCGGGTATCCGCCCAGCCGTGCCAGACATCGGCGTACCGGCCGGCGATCGGCAGGAGGCGCTCGCGCCCGGTCCCGCCGATCCAGATCGGTGGGTGCGGCTGCTGGACGGGCTTGGGACGGTACAACGCCCCGTCGAGGCGGTAGTGCTCGCCGGCGAACGACACCCGCTCGCCGCTCATGAGCATCTTCAGTATCTGCACACCCTCCTCGAGCCGGTCCATCCGCTCGGCGACCGCCGGGAACGGGATGCCGAGCTCGGTGTGCTCCTCGACGTTCCACGCGGCGCCGACGGCGCACTCGACGCGGCCGGCCGAGATGTGGTCCACGGTCACGACCTCGGTCGCGAGGAGCGACGGCAGGCGGTGGGTCATGCCGGTGACCATCGTGCCGAGCCGGATCCGCGACGTCGCCTGCGCGAGGCCGGCGAGGAGCGTCCAGCCCTCGAGGCACGGGCCGTCGGGGTCCGCGTACAGCGCGCTGAAGTGGTCGAAGACCCACGCACCGTCGAAGCCGGCGTCCTCGGCGAACCGGGTCCGCTCGAGGATCTCGCCCCACGTGAGCTGGTGCTGCGAGACGTCCAGTCCGAACCGCATCTTCAGGCCTCCTCGTCGTCGGCGTAGTCCCAGGTGCGGAGCTCGCCCGGCTCGAGACGCAGGATCAACGACGCCGGCGCGGACTCCTGCGTGAATTCCTCCCCGCGCTCGTCGCCCTCGTAGCGCACGTTGATCCGTCGTGCCGCCGTCTCGACGCCGTCGGTCATGAGCCTTGCCTCGCACCGGATCTCGACGCCGGTCCAGGGGTAGGTCTGCTCGGCGACGACCAGGCTCACCCGTGGGTCGCGTCGTATGTCCCGTACCTTCGCGCTGTCCTCGAGCGTCACCACCGTGAACCCACCGTCTCGCCACTCGTGCCAGACGGGTGAGAGCAGCATGCTCCCGTCCGGCCGGCGGGTCGCGAGGACCGAGGTGATCGGGCGGTCGAGGAACTCCGTCAGGTCGTCGATCGGGATGTCACGGTGCATCGCGCCGCATCGTAGCCGGGTTGTCACCCGGTCCACCCGTGCGGGAGGCTTGGCCCCGATGCCCGACCTCACCCCCCTCCGCGAGCGATTCCCGGCCCTGCGGCGCGAGCACGACGGACGCCCGGCCGTCTTCCTGGACGCTCCCGGCGGATCCCAGGTGCCCGAGACGCGTGATCGAGGCGATGGCCGCGTACCTGCGCTCGAGCAACGCGAACACGCACGGCGCGTTCGCCACGAGCGAGGAGACCGACTCCGTCGTCGCCGGGGCGCACCTCGCGGCGGCCGACCTCCTGCACGCCGACCCGGACGAGGTCGTGTTCGGCCCGAACGCGACGACGCTGCTGCTCGCGATCTCGCGCTCGGTCGGACGAGGCCTCGGGTGGGGCGACGAGGTCGTCGTCACCCGCCTGGACCACGACGCGAACATCCGACCCTGGGTGCTCGCGGCACGGGACGCCGGCGCCACCGTTCGCTGGGTCGACATCCGCCGCGACGACGTGACCCTGGACCTCGAGGCGTTCGCCGAGGTGCTCTCCGAGCGGACGAAGGTCGTCGCGTTCACCCTCGCCTCGAACGCCGTCGGCACGATCACGCCGGCCGCGGAGCTCGCCCGGATGGTGCACGAGCGCACGCCGGCGATCGTCGTGTGCGACGGCGTGCACCTCGCGCAGCACCGCTCGCTCGACGTGCGGGCCATCGGCGCCGACCTGCTCGCTTGCTCGCCGTACAAGATCTTCGGCCCGCACCTCGGCATCCTGTTCGGCCGACGCGAGCTCCTGGGTTCGCTCACGCCGTACAAGGTGCGGCCGGCGAGCGACGATCTCCCGTTCCGGTTCGAGACCGGCACGCAGAACCACGAGGGCTTCGCCGGCTGGACCGCCGCGGTGGAGTACCTCGCCGAGGTCGGGCGCACCTACGGCGCGCCCGCCGGCCCGTCGCGACGCGAGGCCGTCGCCGCGGCGTTCGACGCGTTCGCCGCGTGGGAGCGACGACCTCGCCGCGCGGTTCCTCGACGGCGCCCGGGCGGTGCCGAGCCTCACCATCCACGGGATCGCCGACCCCGAGCGCCTGGCCGAGCGCACGCCGACGTTCGCGGTGCGCCTCGGCGACCAGCATCCGCTCGACACGGCGAAGGCGCTCGGCGAGCGCGGGATCTTCGTGTGGGACGGCCACTACTACGCGCTCGAGCTGATGGAGCGCCTCGGCCTGCAGGAGACCGGCGGCGCCGTGCGGATCGGCTTCTGCCACTACAACACGCCGGCCGAGGTCGACCGCGTGCTCGAGGAGCTCTCGGCGCTCGCCTGACGACCGCGAGAGCCGCGTTTCCGCAGGTTGCTAGGATTGCGGGGCTCCGCACCACGACCTGCGAAAGGAACCGCATGCGCATCCTGATCCTCGGCGGCGACGGCTACCTCGGGCTGGGCCACGTCGATGTACTTCTCGCGCCGCGGGCACGACGTGCACGCGGTCGACAACTACCTGCGCCGCAGGATGCACGAGGAGAACGGCACGGACTCGCTCACGCCGATCCTCGACTCGCTGCCCGCCCGAGTCGCACGCGTGGAAGGACGTCACCGGCCTCGAGATCGGCCGTCACCGAGGGCGACCTCACCGACTGGACGCTCGTCGAACGCCTGTTCACGCGAGTTCCAGCCCGAGGCGATCGTGCACTACGGCGAGATGCCCTCGGCGCCGTACTCGATGATCGACCGCGACCACGCCGTGTTCACCCAGACGAACAACGTCGTCGGCACGCTGAACGTGCTCTACGCGATGGCCGAGATCGCGCCGGATGCGCACCTGGTCAAGCTCGGCACGATGGGCGAGTACGGCACGCCGAACATCGACATCGAAGAGGGCTACATCGAGATCCATCACAACGGGCGCTCGGACGTCCTGCCGTTCCCGAAGCTGCCCGGGCAGCTTCTACCACCTGTCGAAGGTCCACGACTCCCACAACATCCACTTCGCCTGCCGCATCTGGGGTCTGCGCGCGACGGACCTCAACCAGGGCGTCGTCTACGGGATCGAGACCGAGGAGACGAAGCTCGACGAGCGCCTGGTCACGCGCTTCGACTACGACGAGCTCTTCGGCACCGCGCTGAACCGCTTCTGCCTCCAGGCGGTCATCGGGCACCCGCTCACGGCGTACGGCAAGGGCGGGCAGACCCGCGGGTACCTCAACATCGTGGACACGCTGCAGTGCGTGGAGCTCGCGACCCTGAACCCCGCCAGCCGAGGGTGAGTTCCGGGTCTTCAACCAGTTCACCGAGCAGTTCTCGGTCAACGAGCTGGCCGAGCTCGTGCGCGAGGCGGCCCTGCACCACGGGCTGCACGTCGAGCCCGTGCACGTCGAGAACCCGCGCGTCGAGCTCGAGGAGCACTACTACAACGCCAAGCACACGAAGCTGCTGGACCTCGGCCTGCAGCCGCACCTGCTCTCGGAGACGCTGATCGAGTCGATGTTCGCTCAGATGGAGCGCTACAAGGACCGCGTGATCCCGGACCGGATCGACCCGCGCACCCGCTGGCGCGGTGTCCTGCGGGATCGCTCGGCGACCTGAGCCCGGCATGATCGCGCTGCGGATCCTCGGTGGGATCTTCGCGGTGGCGTTCTTCGTCCTCGCGGTCGTCCGGTACCAGCGGCGTCAGATCAGCCGGCTCAACCTCATCATCTCGTGGCTGATCGCGCTCGGCGTGCTCGTGCTCGCGATCGCGCCCGTCGCTCTTCAACCCGCTGTTCGAGGTCTTCAACTTCCAGCCCCGGAGCGGACAGCGGCTGACGGCCGTGCTGCTGTTCGCCGTCGTCGTGCTGTTCGCGCTCGTCATCCGGATGCAGTCCGAGGCCGACACGAGCGAGCGGAGCATCCGCCTGCTCGTCGAGTCGCTCGGGCAGGCGGACTTCGACTGGAGTGCGGCGGAACGGTTCCCGAAGGGCAGGCGGATCGTCGTGATCTCGCCCGCGTACGACGAAGCGGAGAACGTCGCCGCGGTGATCGAGGCCATGCCGAAGGAGATCGACGGCCACCACGTGCTGCCGGTCGTGATCGACGATCACTCCGACGACGGGACGGCCGAGGTTGCGCGTTCGGCAGGGGCGCTCGCGGCGAGCCTTCCGATCCGACGCGGCGGCGGGCTCGCGCTCCGCGTCGGATACGACATCGCGCTGAGGCTCGGGGCGGACATCGTCGTGACGATCGACGCCGACGGCCAGCACCAGCCCGAGGAGCTTCCGACGCTCGTGCGCCCCATCATCGACGGCACCGCCGACCACGTGAACGGCTCGCGCATGCTCGGCGACTTCGAGCGCGAGAGCCTGATCCGTCACATGGGCGTGCATTTCTTCTCGCGCATCGTCACGGTCCTGACCGGGCAGCGCGTGACCGACATCTCGAGCGGGTACCGGGCGACGCGCGCCGACACGCTCCGCAAGCTGATCCTGGAGCAGGACCAGTTCTGGACCTCGGAGGTGACGATCGAGGCCCTGCGTCAACATGCGAGGGTGGTGGAGGTCCCCGTCACGTTCCTCACCCGGCGCGGCGGCGTCTCGAAGAAGCCCAAGTCGTTCCGCTACGGCTGGAACTTCTCCAAGGCGATCGTGAAGACCTGGCTGCGCTGAGACGTCAGCCGGCGAGCGCTACCGCGATCGCTGCGGCCAAGCCCGCGTTCGACTCCAACAGCGCGAGGTTCGCCTCGAGGCTCGAGCCGGCGGTCTCCTCGGCGAGCGCAGCGAGCAGGAACGGCGTCACGTCCTTGCCGCGCACGCCCTCGCGTTCGGCGCGGACCTCGCACCGCCGCACGGCCTCGGCGACCGTGGTCGCGTCCATCGCGTGCGATGCCGGGACGGGGTTGCAGAGCAGCACCGCGGAACGCACGCCGAGCTCGCCCCGTGCGCGTGCGATGGCGGCCGCCTCGGCCGGCGTGTCGACCCGGTGCTCGAGCTCGACCGGCGCCTCGCGCACGAGGAAGAACGGCATCCGGTCCACGCCGTAGCCCACGACCGCGACGCCGAGCTCCTCGAGCCGCTCGGCGGTCGCGACCGGGTCAACGATCGACTTCGGCCCCGAGCACACGAGCAGGACCGGCGTTCGCGCGAGCTCGAGCAGGTCGGCGGAGACGTCGCCCGTCCCCGGGTGAACGCCGCCGATCCCTCCGGTCGCGCCGACCGCGATCCCCGCAGCCCTGGCCGCCCAGATCGTCGTCGACACCGTTGTCGCGCCGAGCCCACCGCGCGCGACGGCCATCGGCAGGTCGCGCCGCGCGACCTTCGCGATGCCTTCGGGATCGCAGAAGCGCTCGAGCTCGACCTCCGAGAGCCCAACCCGCACCTCGCCACCGACGACGCCGATCCACGCGGGCAGCGCGCCGCGATCCCGTATCGCGCTCGACATGCGCTCGACCGCCTCGCCGTTACGCGGCACCGGCAGGCCCTGCGAGAGCACGCTCGTCTCGAGCGCGACCGCGGCACGGCCCGACTCGAGCACGTCGCGAACCTCGGCCGAGGGAGCGACGAGCGCGCTCACGACGACCCCACCTCCGGCCACGACCGCACGCTCGAGACCTGGAGCGCCCCGGCACGGCACGCGAGGCCGAGCGCCTCACGCGGCGATGCGCCGCGGGCGAGCGACGCGAGGAAGGCGCCGTCGAACGCGTCGCCCGCACCGGTCGGGTCGATCTCGACGACCGGCTCGCCCGGCCCCCGGAAGACCTCGCCGTCCGCGCACACGACCGCGCCCCGCGCGCCGAGCTTCACGACCGCGACCGCGTATCGCTCCCCGAGCGCTCTGGCAGCGAGCTCATCCTCCTCGCCGGTCAGGGTCCTGGCCTCGAGCTCGTTCGCGAGCACGACGTTCGCGGGCTCGGTCTCCGTGAGGAAGCGCTCGACGCCGAGAGCTTCGACGAGCGGCCAGGACGCAGGGTCGACGCCGACGTACCGGGCCTCGGACCGGCCGAGCGCTGCCAGGGCCGCCGGCCGCGAACCCTCGTGGAGCAGGAGGTAACCCGAGACGAGCACGGCACCGGCGCGGATCTCCTCGGGCAGGTCCTCGGGGACGAGGCGGGCGTTCGCGCCGCGGTCGGCGACCATCGAGCGCTCTCCGGCCTCGTGGACGACGAGCATCGTGCCCGTCGCGGCCTCGGGGTCGACCGCCAGGTAGGGTTCGACACCGCGCTCGGCGACAGCCTCGCGCAGGACCCGACCGCCGACATCGTCGCCGACCTTGCCGTGCAGACCGGTCCGCGCGCCCGCCCACGCACCCCAGACGGCCGCGTTCGCCGCGCTGCCCCCCGGCTGCACGAGCACCCGGCCGTGCACGTCGCCGCCGCGCGCGAGCACACCGGTCTCGACACGCACGTCGATCATCAGGTCGCCGACCGTGATGAGGTCCATCGCGCAACGAGCCTACCGGGTCGGCTACGCGGCGCCGAGACGACGTCGAGCCCTAGCCGGCCTCGGCGATCCCCGCCGCCTCCTGCGCCCACCGCCCGAACGCGCCCCAGAACGGGTCGAGGCCCGGGTGCTCGAGCGGCTGCTCGCGCCCGTCGGTCACGAGCACCGTCGAGGCGCCTCGGTCGGTCGCCTCGCCGACGATCGCGGCCTCGATGCCCTCCGCTGCAAGGGCGTCGACGTACGCGTCGGCGCGGTCAGGCACGACCGTCGCGATGAGGGTGCCCTCGCTGATCGCCGTGTAGGGATCCATGCCGGTGTGCTCACAGACGGCGCGGACCTCTGGGCGAACCGGGATCGCGGTCGGGTCGATCCGCATCCCGACGCCCGAGGCGGCCGCGACCTCGGTGAGGCCGCCGAGGACGCCGCCCTCGGTCGCGTCGTGCATCGAGGTCACGCCCTCGTCGCGCAGGCCGAATCGGCGCGCGACGACGGCCTCGGGCACGACGGTCATGCGCTCGAAGAGGGCATCGGCCGCCCGGACCGTCTCCTGCCCGACCGCGGCCGCCAGGCGCTCGGGGAAGGTGGCGGCGAACAGGGCGGTCGCCTCGATCGCGGCGCCCTTCGTCACGACGACGCGATCGCCGGGGCGCGCCATCGTCGGCGTCACGTAGCGGTCCTCGGCGCCGCTCGCCATGCAGACGGCGCCGCCGACCATCGGCCACGTGCAGCCGTCGTAGCGCGCGGTGTGGCCGGTGACGATCGCGATGCCCATGCCCTCGCATGCCCGGTGGAACGCGTCCCAGAGCGCGGTGAGCTCCTCGTCGGTGATCTCGGGCGGCAGGTTGAGGTCGACCGCCATCCACCGGAGTGGGAGCGCCGCTCGTCGAGGCGTCCGACGCGAGGATGTGCGCGGCGAACCAGGCCGCCCGCTCCCAGCCGTAGGCGGGAACGATGAACACGGGGTCGGCGGTGAGCGCCATCGCGACGCCGTCGGCGACCCGGACCACGCCGACGTCGACCCCGTGTTGCGGCCCGACGAGCACGTCCGGATCACGCACACCGAGCCGCCGGTGGATCACCTGCTCGAACAGCTCGGCCGTGGCCTTGCCGGTCCGCTGCTCCGTCATCGCTCCCCCGCCCTCCATCTGCTCACGACCTCGGCGAGCACGCGCGTCGCGGCCACGGGATCCTCAGCCGCCCCGACGGCCGAGACGACGGCGACGCCGGCCGCACCCGCGCCGAGGACCTCGGCCGCGTTCGCCGGACCGATCCCGCCGATCCCCACCACCGCCAGGGTCGTCGCGGCCGCGACCTCGCGAACGCCGTCGAGCCCC
The DNA here is from genome assembly GCA_963708985.1 of uncultured Actinomycetes bacterium. Lineage (GTDB taxonomy): Bacteria > Actinomycetota > UBA4738 > UBA4738 > HRBIN12 > HRBIN12. The sequence goes on along the minus strand of CAVPUQ010000006.1, from coordinate 300,102 downwards.
CGGGGCCGCGCGTCGGGCTTCGTGCGGCGTCGACCACACGGTGACGCCGAGGTAATCGGCGCCGGCGGCCTCGGCCGCCACGGCCTGCTCCGCGTCCTCAACGCTCATCCCCAGGACCACGTCGGGGCCGATCCGGTCCCGCACCCGCTCGAGCTCGTCGGACCGGCCGACGTGCACGCCGTCTGCCCCGGCACGCGAGCGCCACGTCCACACGGTCGTTCACGACGAACAGGACGTCCGCCGCCCGGCACCGAGCCGAGAGCTCCTTCGGCCAGCGGCAGCAGCTCGGCGTCGGCGAGCTCCTTGGCCCGGAGCTGCACCGCCGTGGCCCCGCCCGCGACGGCAGCCACGGCCACGTCGCGGTGCCCTCGGCCGGGCACGAGGTCGCTCGACGTCACGACGTACACACCGAGCGAGCGGGGATCGAGTCGTGCCATGTCTTCCCTCCGCCGGCATTACCCGGATCAGGTTCCTCGGGTCGCGGACGCGCGTTGCCCGCCTCTCAGCCCGGTCTCCCCGAGCTCCCCGGTTCCCGACGAGTCTACCCGGGGCAGGCACCCCACAGTCCTCGACCGGCCTCGCGGGCGTCGCGCTGGGCGGCGACGAACCGGTCGACGTATCCCACGTCCGGCGGGAAGGTCGAGACGACCGCGTAGCCCTCGGCGACGAGGGTCTCGTTGAGGAGCTCGTCGCCGATCCAGACGTAGGCGAGGGTCCGCCCATACCGATCCGTGCGCTCGACGTCGAACTCGAGGCGGACCGTGCGTCCCTCGACGCGCGAGGTCGTGTACGCGGAGGCCTGCTTCCCGTAGCACTCGACCGGCTGATCGGGCGCCACGGTCTCGGGGGTGTCGATGCCGATGAACCGCACGCGCACCTCCCGACCGTCGAGCAGCACTTCGGCCGTGTCGCCGTCGACGACGCGTGTCACGAGCACCTCGGTGCCGAGCATCCCGGCCGTGTTGCCGTCGGCGCCCCCGCCGGCCGCCATCGGCTCGCACGCGCCCGGGAGCGCGAGGAGCGCAACGATCGCGAGGAACCGCTTCACCCGCGGGCGGCCTGAGCTCGCGCCACCCGGCGCTCGCGCGCGACCTTCTTCCAGTCGCTCGACTTCGTCGAGAACAACACGTCGGTGAGGACCTGGAGCACGCCGAGCGCGAGGCAGGCCCACGCCGCCCAGGCCGGCGCCTCCGTCGCCCACCAGAAGCCGAGCGCCACGAACGGGGCAGCCTTCGTCGCGAGCGCCCCAGAGGCATGCATCCACGCGCGCGCGCCCGGCCGGCGTTCGCAGGTACGTCGCGTAGTCGGTCTTGAGTCCCGGGCGCGGGGGGAACGGGCCACCGAACGAGTAGCTCGTGAAGCGGATCCCGACGAGCCGGCCGACCACCCAGTGCGCGAGGCAGTGCACCGAAACCGACCAGATGCCGGCGGCCGCCACGAGCGCCGCGCCGGCGATGACCTCGTCACCGGCGTTCATCGCGACGACCACCGCGAACCCGCCGACGAGCGTCCCGACCACGAGCACCGCGTTGCCGAGCCAGACGGGGAAGCGCCATCGCACCCCGGCCTCGAACGCCTTCCGGTCGATCCGGCCGGCGACCTCGGCCCAGCGGGTGGCGAGCTCCGGATCGGCCTTCAACCGCCGAAGGACCCGCCAGAACCCGAGGCGGGACAGGTCGGTATCGCCAGCATCCACGGCGGCCTCGATCCGCGCGAACGCGTCCCGGAGCTCCTCACGAGGTTCCGCAACCGCCCCCGTATCCACCATCCGACCCTATATCCACGCTAGGATGACCGTTCGGACGCGCTCCGGCCCCTCACATCTGCCCGCGACGGGAGGTCCCGCCACGTCCAACAGCACGATCCCCGAGCGACCCGCCCGTCGGGCCGACTCGTTCGAACTCGTCACGCTCGACGGCCGCTACCACATCGTCGACCGCATCGCCGCCGGCGGCATGGGCGAGGTCTTCCGCGCGCACGACGCCGTGCTCGCGCGCGAGGTCGCGATCAAGGTCCTGCATCGTCCGCTCGCGGCGGACCAGGGGTTCGTCGACCGGTTCCGGCGCGAAGCACGTGCCGCGGCGGTGCTCTCGCACCCCAACATCGTCGCCGTTCACGACTGGGGCTCCGTCGACGGCATCTACTACATGGTCATGGAGTTCGTCCGCGGTCAGAGCCTCCGCGACATCGTGAGCGCGGAAGGACTCCTGGCGCCGGCGCAGGCGGCCGACGTCCTGCTGCAGACGCTCTCGGCCCTCGATCACGCGCACCGCCAGGGCATCGTGCACCGAGACATGAAGCCCGAGAACATCATGGTCACGCGCGACGGTGTCGCCAAGGTCGCGGACTTCGGACTAGCGCGCGCCTACGCCGACGCGCAGATCACGCATGCCGGCCACGTGACCGGGACGGTCCAGTACCTCGCGCCCGAGCAGCTCCAGGGCGAGCCCGCCGATCCGCGGACGGACCTCTACGCGCTCGGCATCGTCGCGTACGAGCTGCTCACCGGGCAGATCCCGTTCAACGCGGAAACGCCGATGGCGATCGCCTACAAGCACCTGCGCGATCGCGTCCCCGCGCCCTCGGCTCGCAACCCCGCCGTGACGAAGGGTCTCGACGGCTGGATCGCCTCGATGACGGAGAAGGAACGCGAGATGCGCCCCGAGTCCGCGGCGGAGGCGCGGCGCGACCTCGAGGCCGAGGCGCGCACGCTGCCGACCGCTCGCCCGATCGGCGAGCTCGTGCCCGACGTCGCCGTCCTGCCCGCTCCCGCGAGCCCGGACCGCGCGACCACCGTGACGATCCCGCGCAGCCGCGCCGAGAAGCACTCGCGCGAGCGGCGGAAGGGCCGTTGGGCGGCCGGCATCCTGTTCGCGCTGCTCGCGCTCGGCGCGGCGGCATGGGGCGCGTGGACCTACCTGGTGCCGCACGACGTGCGGGTCCCCGTCGTCGTCGGCCTGTCGATCCTGGAGGCGCAAGCCGAGCTCGAGGCCGCGGATCTCACCGTGCGCATCGCGAAGGGTCAGTACGACGACCAGGCGCCCGCCGACCAGGTCCTCTCGCAGCGGCCGGGACCGGGTGTCGAGATCCGCAAGGGCTCGCTGGTCGTCCTGGTGCCGTCGCTGGGGCTGCCGCCCGTGAAGATGCCGAACCTCGTGGGGATGACGGTGCTGCAGGCGCGGAAGGCGCTCGCGGGGATCGGCCTCGAGCTCGCCGAGCCGACCGAGCGCTACGACGACAAGTCTCCGGTCGGGCGGATCATCGAGCAGAGCGTCCCCGCGAAGGACCGGATCGCGCAGGGCTCGACGGTCGAGGCGGTCGTGAGCAGGGGACCCGCCCCGGTCCCGGTTCCGAAGGTGATCGGCGAGACGCGTGAGACGGCCGAGTCGCTCCTCGGCGCGAGCTGGGTCGTGCACGTCGACGAGAAGTACTCCGACGAGGTCGAGCGCGGGTACGTGATCAGCCAGACGCCCGACCCGAGGACGGAGCTCCAACCCGGCGAGACCGTCACGATCGTGGTCTCGCTCGGACCCAGGGAGTTCGAGTTGCCGAGCTTCGTCGGGATGACCAAGGACGCCGCGATCGCCAAGATCCGCAGCCTCGGCCTCATCCCTCAAGCCGTCGAGTTCCCCGGCGCGGTCGGTGAGCTCACCGTCGCATCGCAGGTCCCCGTCGCGGGCTCCATCGTTCGAGCCGGCGACCGGATCACGATCTACGTGGCGTGAGGCTCGGCGCGCATCTCGGCACGCGGGGGGGTCTCCGCGCGGCGGCCGATGAGGCCCGGAAGGTCGGCGCCGAGGTCGTGCAGCTGTTCCTCTCGAACCCCCGGGCGTGGGCCGGTCCTCGCATCGAGAACGCCGAGCGCTTCGGCGCCGAGTGGCGCGAGGCCGGCGTCGGGCCGCTCTACGTGCACGCGCCCTACCTCGTGAACATCGCCTCGCCGAACCCCGAGTTCCACGCCAAGTCGCTCGAGCTCGTCGCGCGCTCGGTCGCGGCGTGCGATGTCGCCCACGCGGCGGGGTTCGTCGTGCACGCGGGCGCGGGCGGGACGGACGAGCCCGCGGCGGCGCGGGGGCGTGCTGCGACGGTCCTGCGCTCGGCGCTCGAGCTCGCACGGGAAGCGCGGGTGCTCGTCGAGCTGATGGCCGGCACCTCGGGCGCCGTCGCCTCGACGCTCGCCGAGGCTCGAGCGCTGTTCGACGTCGTCGGCGACGAGCGCCTCGGTCTCTGCCTCGATACGTGTCACCTGTTCGCGGCCGGCTACGGCCTCGACGACGCCGAGGGCGTCGCCACGTGCTTCTCGGAGCTTCGCGACCTCGGCCTCGCCGAGCGGCTGGCGCTCGTGCACGCGAACGATGCGAAGCACCCGCGCGGCTCGCACCGCGACCGGCACGAGCGGATCGGCGAGGGCTTCATCGGCGTCGAGGGCTTCTTCGAGATCCTCCACCGGCCCGAGGTGCAGGATCTCGACCTCGTCCTGGAGACGCCGGCCGACCTCGAGCAGCGGACCCACGAGCTCGCCACGCTCCGCCGCCTCGCGACCTGACTCAGCGGCAGGTCACGGTCCCCGGGTCCGAGTACGATCGCTCGCCGTCGGCCGGCACGAAGTCGTAGTCGGCGCTCCCCTCGTTCAGCGTCAACCTCAGCACCCCGTACGAGCGGTCCTGCCCGGCGACGCGGTTAGCGGCGGCATCTCCGCCGGGGAGCTCGCCGTAGGTGGAGCCGCCGGTCCCGACGATGAACTGCACGAGGCCGTCAGGTGTGACCCTGCCGAACGCATCCATCGGCTCGAAACGCTGGTAATTGTGCTCGTGTCCGGAGAGCGCGATGTCGACACCGTGGGTGTCGAGGAGCTCCCAGAGCGGCTGGAGCTGATAGAGGAACACGCCGTTCGGCCACGGTTCGGAACCGAACAGCGGGTGGTGCAAGGAAGCGAGCGTGCAGACCTTGTCTCCGTTCAGGACGAGATCCTTCTTCAGCCACTCGTACATCGCGGTGCCGGGCCCGCAGCCCTTCCCGATCGCCGGGTTCCGCGTGATCGGCGTGTTCTGCCCGAGGTCCGGGTTCCACGTCGAGCCCTTGCAGATCTGGCTGTTCAGCGCGATCAGGTGCCAGCTGCCGAGGTCGAAGGAGTAGAACCCTCCGGGGCCGTGGGCCGACCTGCCGAAGTAGTCGTAGTACCCCTCGCCGTACAGGGTGTAGAGCTCGTGGTTCCCCGGGATCGGCGCCGTGATCGACTTCAGGTCGGCGAAGACGGGGTCGTAGTACGCCGCGAACTGCTCAGCCGAGCCGTGGAGGTACTGGAGATCGCCGAGCGCGAGGAACCGGTCCGGGGCGATCGACCGGATCAGCTCCGCAACCTTGTCGTACCTGCACCGCGGCGGGTCCCCAGGAAGGCTCTTGCAGGCGATGTCTCCGACCGCCGCGACCACCGGGGCGCCGGCCGCTCCCGCCTCGGTTGCCTCCGGGGGAAGCTCACCGCAGGCCGCGGTCAGGAACGTCAACACGGCTGCGAGCACGATGATCCGACGCATCTCGACCTCCTGAGAACGCGAACGCGCCTATCGAACCCTCACGAGCGCCAACCGGTCAAACCCATCGCAAGCCTGGAGCCCGGGGGAACGTGAGGCGGGGCTACGGCTCGAGCTCGGCGCGCGGGCCCTCCTGGTAGGAGTAGCGCTCTTCGCGCCAGGGATCGCCGTGGATGTGGTAGCCGCGGACCTCCCAGAAGCCCCGCTTGTTGTGCGCGGCGAACTCGAGGCCGCGGAGCCACTTCGCGCTCTTCCACGCGTACCGCTTCGGCACGACGAGGCGCAGGGGGAAGCCGTGCTCGGGGGTGAGGTCCTGTCCGTCGTGCGCCCAGGCGACGAGGACGTCGTCGTCCATCATCGCCTCCAGCGACAGGTCAGACGTGTATCCGTACTCGCACTGCGCGATGACCCAACTCGCCCCGGGCTGCACCCCGGCCTTCTCGGCGAGGAGCCGGAACGGTACCCCGGTCCAGGTGTTGTCGAGGGTGGACCAGCCGGTCACGCAGTGCATGTCGGCCTCGACATCTGTCCGCCCAAGCTCCTTCAGCTCGGTGTACGTGAGCGTGAACGGGTTCTCGACGAGCCCCGACACCTCGAACCGCCAATCGGCCTCATCGAAGGTCGGGATCGGGCCGAAGTGCAGCACGGGCCACGTCTTCACGAGACGCTGACCCGGCGGGACGCGCTTGGCGATCTCCTCCGGGTACTTGGCTCCGAACAGCTTCACGAGGTCCGCCTCCTCACCGAGCGGTCGCGACGGCCCGCCAGGCCGCCAGCGCCGTCTCCACGTCGTCGTCCGTGATGTCGACGTGGGTCACCATCCGGACCTTGTCGGAGACGTACGTGGCGCCCACGCCGAGGTCCCGGAGACGCCCGATGGCCTCGAGCGTGTCCAGTCCCACCGCTCCCGTGTCGGCGAAGACCATGTTCGTTTCAACGTGGGTCGGATCCACCGCACCGGGCAGGATCTCCGCGATGCCCTCGGCCAGGCGCCGGGCGCGCTCGTGGTCCTCGTGCAGGCGCTTCGGGCCCTCCTCGAGGGCGACCAGGCCCGCGGCCGCGATGATCCCCGCCTGGCGCCACGCGCCGCCGAATAGGATCTTCAGCCGGCGCGCCTCGGGCATCAGCGCCGCGGGGCCGCAGACGAGCGAGCCGATCGGGGCACCGAGCCCCTTCGAGACGCAGAACATGAGCGTGTCGGCCTCGGCGGCGATCTCGGGGACGGGGACCCCGCTCGCGACGTTCGCGTTGAAGACCCGGGCGCCGTCGAGGTGCACCGGCAGGTCGTGCTCGCGAGCGACCTTCGCGATCCCACGGAGGTCCTCCATCGCCATGACACAGCCGCCCGCATGGCCGTGGGTGTCCTCGACGGCGACGAGGTCGACGATGTCCACGTTCTCGGGGTCCGGCGCCAAGGTGGCCTCGACCTGCTCGGGCGTGATCTGGCCGCGGCGGTCGCCCGAGACCCCCTTGAACGACATGCCGGAGAGTGCGGCCGAGCTCATGACCTCGGTCGTCGCGACGTGCGCCGATGCCTCGGCGACCACGAAGTGCCCGGTGCCGCGGAAGTGCAGGCGCAAGCCGATCTGGTTCGCCATAGTGCCGGTCGGGACGAAGAGGGCGGCCTCCTTGCCGGTGATCTCGGCGGCGCGCTCCTGGAGACGATTCACCGTTGGGTCGTCGCCGAACCAATCGTCGCCGACCTCGGCCTCGGCCATCGCGCGACGCATGGCCTCGGAGGGTGCGGTGACGGTGTCGGAACGCAGGTCGACCCGGAAGGCGTTCACGGTCCGCTCAGTATAGTGAGCCGGCCGTGGACCGCCGCCGCATCTCCCTGCAGCTGTCGCTCGTGGTCTTCATGTGGAGCGGCGCCTTCGTCGCCATCAAGATCCTCCTCGATCACGGCGCGTCGATCTGGACCATCGCGCTCCTCCGATTCGTCCTCACGACCACCGGGCTCACGGCCACCATGGCCTTCCTGCGTCCGGCCCAGCCGAGGATCGCGCGCCGTCACCTGCCATGGCTCGTGCTGATGGGCTTCACTGGCGTCGCCGCGTACCACCTGTCCCTGAACTTCGGGGAGCGCTACATCTCGGCGAACGTCGCCTCGCTCGTCATCACGTCGATGCCCGTCATGACCGCGATCCTCGCGAGGGTGTTCCTGCGCGAGGCGGTCTCGGTCACGAGATGGGGCGGGATCGCGCTCGCAGGAGCCGGTGTCGTGGTGCTCGTGCTCTGGGGCACGCCGGACGCCGAGCTCACCGTGCGCAACGCGGGCGGCGCGGCCGTCACGGCGCTCGCACCGTTGTCGTGGGCCGTCTACACGATCGTGAGCAAGCGGCTCGTCGGCACCTACGGCGCGCTCCCGCTCGCCACCTGGGCGCTTGGCCTCGGCACCGCGATGCTCGCGCCGATCGCGATCGGGCCGACCCTTCGAGACCTGCCGAACCTCTCGCTCGGCGACTGGGGATGGGTGGCATTCCTCGGGTTCGGCTGCAGCGCCCTCGCGTACGTGATCTGGTTCCGCGCGCTCGAGGTGCTCGACGCCTCGAGCGTTGCCGCATGGGTCTACCTCGTGCCGCTGCTCGGGCAGGGGTGGGCGGTCGTCGTGCTCGGCGAGTCCGTCACCGCGTATCTCGCGCTGGGCGGCGTCATGGTGCTCGCGGGGGTCATCGTGATCGAGCGCGTCGCACCCCGCATGGCGGTCCGAGCCCGGTCCGCTTCCACGGCGGAGCCGAAGCCTCAGTAGAGGAACATCGGCTTGCCGTCGACGTGGCGGATCTTCGGGCGGTACTGCTCGACGTCGTAGAGCGCGCCAACGTCGACCCGCTTCACACCTTGTCGCACCACGCTGATCGGCACGTTCACGTAGTTCCCGTTGCGGAGGGCAACCAGGCGGCCGGCGTCGCCGCCGACCACGAGATCGGCCGCCATGACCGCGTAGTTGATCGCCACCATCAGGTCGAGCGAGTCAGGGGAACCGGAGCGCATCAGGTAGCCGACCTGCTGGTAGATGATCCCCTCGCCGGTGATCTCCTTCAGCGCCTCGCCGGTGACCTCGCCTATACCGCCGAGCTTCTGATGCCCGTACGCGTCGGCGGTACCACCCTGGACCATCTCGCCGCCAACCATGGAGGCGCCCTCGGAGATCGTCATCATCGCGTAGCGGCTGGGGTTCGAACGCTTGTCGTCCATCAACAGCTGCGCGAGCTTCTCGACGTCGAACGGCACCTCGCTGATCACCGCGCGCTCGACACCGGACAGGTAGGCGGAGACGAGCGACGTCTCGCCGCTGTACCGGCCGAAGACCTCGACGACCGCGAGCCGTTCGTGCGAGCCGGCGCTGGTTCGGAGCTGGTGGATGAAGATGACCGTCCGTGTGATCGCCGTCGAGAACCCGATGCAGTAGTCGGTCCCATGGACGTCGTTGTCCATCGTCTTCGGGATCGCGCAGACCGGAACTCCTTCGTCGTGCAGACGGAGGGCGAACGAGAGCGTGTCGTCGCCGCCGATCGGCACCATGGCATCTATCTTCAGGGCATCCAGCACCTTCAGTACGTGGGGGGTGTGGTCGCGGACCTCGTCGCCCTGCCGTCCCTCGCGCAGGAAGGCAGGCTCGTCGGTCACCTTCACCTTCGCGGGGTTCGTTCGCGACGTATGGAGGACGGTGCCTCCCGTCCGGTCGATCGTCCGTACCGCGGCGGCGTCGAGGTCGACGATGTTCGCGGCGACCGACTCGGGGTCGTCCGGATCGCATCCGAGCAGCCCTCCCCAACCGCGGCGGATGCCGATGACGTCGTGCCCCTCTTCCTCCGCCCGCAGCGTCACCGCCTTGATGCATGCGTTCAGACCGGGGACGTCGCCGCCGCCGGTCAAGATCCCGATCCTCATGGTGTGAACCTCCGCTCAGTGGTCGAAGAACACCTCGGCGACGCGGTAGAGCTCCTCGGGAACGGCCCGGGTCTTCGTGGCCTCGGCGAGAGGGACGTCCGTGATGTCACTCCCCCTGGCGGCAACCATACGGCCCCATCGACCCGCCGCGGCGAGGTCGATGGCCGCTTGGCCGTAGCGGGTCGCGAGGATCCGATCCTCGGCGACCGGACTGCCACCCCGCTGCACGTGCCCGAGCACGGTCACCCTCGTCTCGTAGCCGGTGCGCTTCTCGAGCTCAGGGCGGATGTGGTGCGCGATCCCCCCGAACCGGACGAACCCGCGGTCGTCGAGCGGGTACACGGGCATCGCCATCGTTCCCTCGAGAGGGCCGGCGCCCTCTGCGACGACCACGATCGAGAACGAGTGCCCGTGCAGGTGCCGGCGCCGCAGGTGCGTTCCGACAACGTCGAGGTCGAAGGGACGCTCGGGGATCAAGATCGCATCGGCGCCGCCCGCGAGTCCGGCCTCGATCGCGATCCACCCGGAGCTGCGGCCCATGACCTCGACGAGCATGAGGCGGTTGTGGCTCTCGGCGGTGGTGTGGAGGCGGTCGATCGCGTCGGTCGCGACCTGCACTGCGGTCGCGAACCCGATGCATGCATCCGTGCCCCCGAGATCGTTGTCGATCGTCTTCGGGATCCCGAGGACCGGATACCCCTCCGCGGCGAGCCGAGCCGCGATCCCCAGCGTGCCGTCGCCCCCGATCGCGACGATGCCCTCGAGCCCGAGGTCTTCGAACGCCGCGCGGACCGCATCCTCGCGCCCCTCGAGGTACGGGTTCGCGCCCGAAGAGCCGAGGATGGTGCCCCCGCGGTGGAGGATCCCCTGGACGGACTCGGCGGTGAGCTCGCGGAAGGCGCCGTCCATCACCCCGCGCCAGCCGTCCTGGAACCCCAGGACGGCGAAGCCGTGCACGCCGATCGCCTTGCGCACGACCGCGCGGATCGCCGCGTTCAGGCCGGGGCAATCGCCACCGCCGGTGAGGATCCCGACACGCTCCATGTCGCTCCCAGGGACTCGGGGACGGGGCCCGGCTCAAGCACCGGCCCGCGCAGGTCGAGTCTCGATTCTAGGCATGCGTACGAAAGTCCTCGTCATCGGGGTCGCGAGCGTGCTTGCGGCCGTCCTGTTCGTGCCCGCGGTTCCGGCGGCGGCGCACGGTCCCGAGGCGTTCCGACGCGAGCTCGGGCTGGACGATCCGGACCTAGCGAGCGACCCTCGCGTCGAGCGCCTCGTCGAGCTCCACGTGCGGGCCGACCACCTGCTCCGGGCGTACGGCGCGCTCGAGCGGCGGATCGGCCGCGCCGCGGTCGCCTACGTGCAGGCGGCTCGGGAGGCCGACGCTGCAGACGCAGCGGTGACCCGGGCGCAGGATGCGCTCGACGACCGGATCCGCACCGCGTACCAGCTCGGACCGGGCGCCGCCTTCGAGGCGCTCCTCGGGGCCGAGACGTTCGCCGATCTCGCCGCGATCTCCGAGTACGCCTCGCGGACGGTGGCGCTCGACGATCGCACGCTCGGCGAGCTCTCCCGAGCGCGCGTGGTCTCGATCTCCCTCCGCGCGCTCGCCGAGTCCGAGCTGCGCGCGATTGAACCCCGACTCGACGAGCTCCGTGCTCGACTCGCCGGCCTCGAGGTCGACCTCGAAGAGGCCAGGGTTCTCGCCGAGGAGGCACGCGTCGAGGACGCCTGGTTCGAGCAGCAGCTCCTCGCGCTCTCCGAGGCCGAGGCGCGCGCCCAGAGCTGGGAGGACCTGAGAACGCTCACCTGGGGCGAGGACCAGACGCCGTACTTGGCGTTCCTCGGACCGACGGGCGGGCAGACGTGCGAGACGCCGGAAGGGCTCGTCGCGACCGGCGAGCGCTTCAGCGGGTACGCGTCGTGGTACGGCTGGGAGTTCGGGGGTCAGCCGACCGCGATGGGGGCGATCTTCGATCCCACCCTGTTCACCGCCGCGAACCGCTGGCTGCCGATGGGCTCCTACCTGCGGGTCCGCTACGGGGAGAGGTGTGCGATCGTCCTGGTCAACGACCGCGGCCCCTACGGCAACCTCGAGCGCGTGATCGACCTGTCGATGGCGTCGGCACATTACCTGGGGGTCGGGGTCTCGTGGGTCGAGGCCGAGGTGCTCGTGGTCGCCACGCCCGGCTGACCGGCGCCCCGACTCGGGCGGCGGCCGCCCCCGACCGTCAGATAGAGTGGGGCCATGCTCGCTGCATGGGGTTTCCTGGAGTGGTTCTTCGCCGGAGTGCTCGCGATCCTCGTCGGCGTCGTCGGGATCTTCTTCCTGTACATCGTCGCTCAGCTGTTCGTGAACCCGGCGCGTCGAGCGACCCGCTGACCGCTCGGTGACCGAGGCGATCGTCCCCGGGGCCGAGCCGTTCCACTTCGACGGTGGGGACGACGGCGTCCTCATGATCCACGGGTTCTCCGGCTCCCCCGCCTCCCTGCGCCCGATGGGCGCGTGGTTCGCCGAACAGGGGCTTTCGGTGGTCGGGGTGCGCCTGCCCGGTCACGGAACCAGCGTGCGGGACTTCGCGAGCCGCCCGTGGCCGCAGTGGTACAGCGCCGTCGAGCGGGCCTTCGTCGAGCTGCGAGGCCGCTGCTCGCGCAACCTCGTCGTGGCGCAGTCCTTCGGGGCGGCCCTGGCCGTCCACCTCGCGGCCGAGCACCCTCGAGACGTGCGGGGTCTGGCGCTCATCAGCCCCTACCTGTTCGACGCGCGCCTCCTCGCCTTACCGATCGTGCGCCTCGTGAAGCGCCGCGGGAAGCCCGTCGGAGACGACATCGCGAGACCCGGCGTGACCGAGCTCGCCTACCCGGAGCTCCCCGTCTCCGCGATCGCGACGATGGCCGGGTTCCAGAGGATCGCCCGGCGAGACCTGCCCAGGGTGACGGCACCCACCCTCGTGTTCCGCCCGGGCCAGGACCACGTGATCCCGCGCTCGAACCCGGCCCGCGTCTTCGAGGCCCTCGGCTCCCCCCGCAAGCAGCTGATCGAGTGCCCGAGCTCGTACCACGTGATCAGCCTGGATCACGACGCGCCGATGGTGCGGGCGCGGATCCTGGAGTTCCTGCGAGGTCTCTAGCCTCGCGAGATCGCTGGCCTCAGGCCTCCTCGGCCTCCGGACGCCTGGTCCCGAGCTCGCGGTCGAGCATGAACAGCGTCGCCGGATTGTCACCGATCGTGCTGAGCGTCTGCACGACCTCGTCCGCCTGCTTCTCCTCCTCGACCTGCTCGGTCACGAACCACTGGAGGAATGCCTGGGCAGCGTAGTCCCCCTGCGCGACCGCGAGGGCGGTGAGTCGGTCGATCGCGGCGCTCACGTCCCGCTCGGCCTGCAACGCCTGCTCGAAGGCATCGAGCAACGAGACGAACCCCGTGGGCGGAGCGGCGATCGCGCCCAGGGCCACGTGGCCACCTCGATCCACGATGTGATCGAAGAACTTCAGGGCGTGGGTGCGCTCCTCGTCGGCCTGCATCCGGAACCAGTGGGCCGCCCCGGGCAGGTTCACGGACTCGCAGTAGGCGGACATCGAAAGGTAGAGGTGGCTCGAGTACAGCTCGCCACCGAGCTGTGCGTTGAGCGCGGCTTCGAGCTCAGGGTTCAGCATGACGTTCTCCTCGCGTCGCCGACCCTGCCAGCCTACCCTGCGCCGAGATCGCCGACGTCCGCGAGCCGGAGCTCCGCCACGACGGGCAGGTGGTCGCTCGCGACGCGGGCCTCGGGCATGATCGCGGGCACGAGCACACGCTCGACCTTCAGCTCCTCCGAGACGAAGAGGTAGTCGATCCGCGCCGTCGGGTCCGACGCCGGGAACGTCTCGCCCGTGACATCGCCACCGAGGAGCCACGCGTCCCAGAACCGCTCGCCGAGGAACGTCATCGCGCGGCCGTCCGGTGTCTCGTTGCAGTCCCCGCCGATGAGCACCGGCCCGTCGAGCCCTCGCGCCAGATCCGCGACCTCCTGCACCGCGTGCAACCGCTCGAGCGGGTGGAGCCCCAGATGGATCGCGTGTACCCACAGCCGGCGTCCGGCGCGACCGACGTGAGCGATGAGCGCTCCGCGCGGGTACATGGCCTTGCGGACGTCGGCGAAACGGTACAGCCGGTGCTCGACGATCCGCCACGGGGGCCGCGCCAGCACCGCGTTCTTGATCCGACGTCGGAACGGTGACCACGGGTCGCTGGCTGCCTCGAGGCCGAGTGCCGACGCGAACCGGCGCAGGGTTCGTCGCGAGCCGGTCTCGTTCAGCAAGACGAGGTCGGGCTCGAAGTGACCGACGACGTCGACGACGAGATCGAGCCCGTCCCGGAACCCGCGGACGTTGTAGACGACCACGCGGACGCGCACGAGCGCAGCGTATGCCCCTGGCCGGGCCTACGGAACTACGCGCCGACGATCGTGGTACCGGTGCGGCCGTCCAAGGCAGCCGGGGCTCGCTCGAGGTCTCCGATGACCGCCCGTCGCCCGCCGGCCTCGACGAAGCGGGCGGCGGCTTCGATCTTCGGCCCCATCGAGCCCTCGCCGAACTCGCCGGCGGCGAGGAGCTCCCGAGCTTCGGTCGCGGTCATGCGTTCGATCGGCTCGGCGTGGTTGGTGCCGAACCCGCGCTGAACGTGCTGGACGTCGGTGAGGACGAGCAGCGTCGGCGCCTCGACGTCGCGCGCGAGGATCGCCGCGGCGAGGTCCTTGTCGACGACCCCCTCCTTCGGCGTGAGGCGGGGGCCGTCGTCGATCACCGGCACGCCGCCGCCGCCGGACGCGATCACGATCACGCCATCGGCGACGAGTTGGCGGATCACCGAGGCCTCGACGATCGAGTAGGGGTCAGGCGACGGCACGACCCGTCGCCAGCCACCGTGCGAGTCGGGCTTCATCACGTACCCGCGCTCGGCGGCGAGCTTCTTCGCCTCCTCCTCCTCGTAGAACGGGCCGATCGGCTTCGTGGGGTCGGCGAACGCCGGATCGTCCGGGCGCACCCGCGTGAGCGTGAGCACCGTAGCGACGGGTCGCTCCATCCCGCGCTCGAAGAAGACGTCCCCGATCGTCACCTGCAGCAGGTAGCCGATCTGGCCCTGGCTCTCGGCGCCGCAGACGTCGAGGGGCATCGGATTCACCCACCCTCGGGCGGCCTCCTGTTGCAGCAGGATCCGTCCCACCTGCGGCCCGTTCCCGTGCGTGAGCACGACCTCCCAGCCGGCGGCCGCGATGTCGGCGATCTTCTCGGCCGCCCCGCGGGCCGAGGCGAACATGTTCTCGTACGAGTCTTCCTGCCCCCTGCGGAGCAGGGCGTTCCCGCCGAGTGCGATGACCACGCGCTCCATGTCGGGGAAGTCCTTCCCTGCTCGGCCTCAGAGCACGGGCGCGAGCACGTCGGTGAGCGAGGGCGACTCGGGCAGCACCTCGAGCTCGTACCGCACACGAACCGCAGGCTTGCGGATCTCGATCACCCGCCGCAGATCGATCGGGGTGCCGATGACGACGACGTCGGCTTCGGCCGCGTCGATGATCTTCTCCATCTCCTCGAGCTGCCCGTCCGAGTACCCCATCGCCGGCAGCACCGGTCCTACGTCGTACTTACGGAAGGTCTCATCGATCGTGCCGACGGCCCACGGTCGCGGGTCCACGATGTCGGCCGCACCGTGCGCCCGAGCCGCAACGACGCCGGCACCGAACTTCATCTCACCGTGGGTGAGCGTCGGTCCGTCCTCGACCACGAGCACCCGCTTGCCGCTGATGGCGCTCGGGTCGTCGACGGTCACCCGGCTGTTCGCCTTGACGAGCTTGGCCGCCGGGTTCAGCACGTGGATCGTCTTCATGAGCGCGTTCACCTGCTCGATGGAGGCCGAGTCCATCTTGTTGATCACGATGACGTCGGCCATCCGCAGGTTCGCCTCGCCGGGGTGGTAGCTGGTCTCGTGGCCGGCGCGGAGCGGGTCGGCGACCACGATGTGCACGGTCGGGCGGTAGAAAGGCAGGTCGTTGTTCCCTCCGTCCCAGATGAGGACGTCACACTCCGCTTGGGCCTGCTCGAGGATGTCGCCGTAGTCCACCCCGGCGTAGATGATCGTGCCGGTCGTGATGTGGGGCTCGTATTCCTCGCGCTCCTCGATGGTGGTCTCGTACCGCTCGAGGTCCTCGAGCGTCGCGTACCGCTGCACGCGCTGGGCCTCGAGGTCGCCGTAGGGCATCGGGTGACGAACGGCGACCACCCGCTTGCCCGCCTCCTTCAACGTCTGGGCGATCGCCCGCGTGGTCTGGCTCTTGCCGGAGCCTGTCCGCACCGCGCAGACCGAGACGACCGGCACCCGCGCCTCGAGCATCGTGTCGTTCGGTCCGAGGAGCACGAAGTTCGCGCCGGCCGCGAGCGCCTCGCTCCCCTTGTGCATCACGTACTCGTGGCTCACATCGGAGTAGGAGAAGACGACGTCGTCGACCTCCAGATCGCGGATGAGGGTCGTCACGTCGCTCTCGTCGTGGATCCTGATACCGGTCGGGTACCGCTCGCCCGCGAGCGAGGCCGGGTACAGGCGGTCGTTGATGAACGGGATCTGCGTTGCCGTGAACGCTACGACCTCGTAGCGCTGGTCGCCCCGGTACGCGACGTTGAAGTTGTGGAAGTCGCGACCCGCGGCTCCCATGATCAGGACACGACGCGGCATGACCGATCCTTTCGCGGAAGGGTGTGATGCGCGGGAAGGCCGGGCGGCCCCGCTCTTCGACCGGGAATCTACCCCGAAACGACCGCTCCTGGCACCCACCGGCGTGCGCCGGTCGGCTTCCGTCCACCCACCCCCCGGCGTATGCTTCGCGGATGCCGACCCCTGAGGTCTGCAAGCACGAGCGCGAACGGGTCGCCGCCTTCTGCTTGAACCGCGGGGCGTCGCGTGCGGTGCTCGCCGCCCGCCCGCACGAGGCGCGAGGTCGAGCGAAGCCCATCCTGTTCCCCGAGGCCCGGTCCGACGTCGTGCTCGTCCCCGGATCCGACCAACCCTCCACCGCAGACCCCGAGGGCTGAGGTCACCATGGCCGCCTGTCCGAGCTGCGGGCATGAGAACCCGGACGGCGGCAAGTTCTGCTCGGAGTGCGGGCAGCCACTGCAGGCCCCCCAAGCGCCGAGCCGTGAGAGCCGCAAGGTCGTCACGGTGCTGTTCTGCGACGTGACGGGCTCGACGGCGCTCGGCGAGCGCCTGGATCCGGAGTCCCTGCGTCGGGTCATGACCCGCTATTTCGAGCGCATGCAGCAGATCCTCGAGTCCCACGGCGGCACCGTGGAGAAGTTCATCGGGGACGCGGTCATGGCCGTGTTCGGCATCCCCGTCCTGCACGAGGACGACGCGGTGAGAGCCGTCCGAGCGGCCCACGACATGCGGACCGCCCTCGCCGAGCTGAACACCGACCTCGAGGCCGAGTGGGGCGTCTCGATCGCCACCCGGATCGGCGTGAACACCGGCGAGGTCGTCGCCGGCGACCCGTCCGCCGGGCAGAACCTGGTGACGGGCGACACCGTGAACACCGCGGCTCGGCTGGAGCAGGCCGCCGGCCCGGGCGAGGTCTTGGTCGGCGAGGCCACGTACGATCTCGCGCGCGATGCGGTGGCGGTCGAGCCGGTCGACCCCCTCGCGCTGAAGGGCAAGGCCGAGCTCGTTGGCGCGTACCGGTTGCTCGACGTCCGTCGCGGCGCGGCGGGACACGAACGGCGGATGGACTCGCCGATGGTCGGGCGCGAGCGGCCGCTGCGCATGCTCCGCGACGCCTTCGAGGGGGTCGTCGCCGACCGTGCCTGTCACCTCTTCACGGTCCTCGGCCCTGCGGGGATGGGGAAGTCGCGTCTGGCGCGCGAGTTCCTCAGCGACCTCGACGGCGATGCGCTCGTGCTCGCGGGGAGGTGCCTGTCGTACGGCGAGGGCATCACCTTCTGGCCCGTGACCGAGATCGTCACGCAGGCCGCGGGGATCGAGGACGACGACCCCCCTGACCGCGTCCATGAGCGGATCCGAACGCTCCTCGGCGCCGCGCCGGACGGGACCGTCGTCGCCCGCCACCTCGGGGCCCTGGTCGGGCTCGACACGTCCGTTCAGGCCGAGCCAGGATGGGCGGTCCGCCGGCTCCTCGAGACTCTCGCCGTCGACCGACCCGTGGTCGCCGTCTTCGACGACATCCACTGGGCCGAGCCGGCGCTCCTGGACGCGATCGACCACGTCTCGGACTGGAGCCGCGACGCCCCGATCCTGCTGCTGTGCATGGCGAGACCTGAGTTCCTCGATGCGCGTCCCGGGTGGGGCGGCGGGAAGCTCCGAGCCGCGCAGGTCTTGCTCGAGCCGCTCGGTGAGACCGAGTCCGACGCACTGCTCTCGAACCTGCTCGGGCTGCCGGCACTCACCCCCGAGATCCGCGAGCGCATCCGCGCCGCAGCGCAGGGCAACCCGCTGTTCGTCGAGGAGATGCTCTCGATGTTCGTCGACGACGGCATCCTGGTGGAGAAGGAAGGTGAGTGGGTGGCGACGGTGGATCTCGCCCAGGTGCATGTACCGCCTGCCATCTCGGCGCTCGTCGCCGCCCGGCTCGACCGGCTGCCGCCGCACGAGCGAAGCGTGCTCGAGTGCGCCGCGATCGAAGGTGAGATCTTCCAGCGTTCGACCGTGGAGGAGCTTTCGCCCGAGGATACCCGCGAGCGCGTGTCCGAGCACCTCGGCTCGCTCCTGCGGAAGGACCTCGTGCACCCCGGCGCCTCCGACATGGGCGGGGGCCAGGCGTACCGGTTCCGCCACATCTTGATCCGCGAGGCGGCGTACGAGGCGATGCCGAAGCAGGAACGGGCGGATCTGCATGAGCGGTTCGCGGACCTCCTCCAGCGAACGGCGGGCAACCGCTCGGCGGAGTACGAGGAGTTCGTCGGGTACCACTGCGAGCAGGCGTCCCGGTGCCGTGCCGAGCTCGGACTGCTCGACGATAGGACGCGCGGGCTCGCCGAGCGAGCCGGGCGGCATCTCGGCGCGGCGGGACGACGGGCGCGCGCCCGCAGCGACGTCCTGGGCGGGGTGAACCTACTCGAACGCGCCCACGAGCTGCTGGCACCGACCGATCCCGAGCGCGTGATGGTGGCGTGTGAGCTCGTGATCGTGCTCGCCGAGGCGGGCCAGCTGACCCGCGCCACCGAGATCATCGAGGAAGCGCACCGGTCTGCGATCACGCTCGGCGACGAGACCCTCGCCGCTCACGCTCGGGTCGTGCGTTGGATGCTGCGACACCTGGCCGATCCGACGTTCGACATCGAGGAGGCCGAAGCCGCGGCGACCGAGCTCATCGACCTCTTCGAGTCTCGTGCCGACGATCTCGGCGCCGCGCGAGCATGGTTCTTGCGCTCGTTGAACCGTTGGTACCTCTTGGACTCGGCGGGCACCGCGGCGGCGGGCGAGCGCGCGGCCGAGGCCGCCCGACGGGCGGGCAGCCCGTCGGAGGAAACCCTCGCGCTCCAGCAGGTCGTCGCCGGCACCAGCGGCGGCTCGCTCCCGGTCCCGGAGGCGCGCGCACGGATCCAGGCGATCCTCGAGCAGGCCAACTCGGACGGGAACAGGCTGCTCGCGACGACCGCCCTGGGATCCCTCGTGATGGCGGAGGCGTGGGCCGGGGATCTGGACGAGGCGCGCCGCCGGGGGGACGAGGCTCGCGCGCTGATGCTGGAGCTCGGGCAGACGCTCTGGTACTGGGGCACGACCCAGGGCAGGGGGACGATGTCGGAGCTCGACGGCCACCGTGAGGAGGCCGCCCGCTGGTACCGGCAGGGCTACGACGAGCTCGTCGCCCTCGGGGAGAAATCGTACGCCTCCACGAACGCGGCGATGCTCGCGCGCGTCCTGGCCCTGCTGCAGGAGGACGACGAGGCGCTCCGGTTCGCGGACATCGCGGAGGAGACCGGGGCGACCGACGATATCGCGACCCAGCAGGGGTTCCGCATGGCCCGCGCATACGTCGCCGCACGCCGCGGTGATGCGACCGGAGCGGTCGACCTGGCGCGTGGAGCGATCGCCCTAGCGGACACGACCGACAGCCTCACGTCGCAGGCGTGGTACCGCACCGAGCTCGCGCGGATCCTCGCGTGGGTGGGCCGCAACGACGAGGCGCTGGAGACCTGCCGGGAGGCGATCCGGATCTTCGAGCGCAAGCAGGCGTCGAACGGTGTCGCGATGGCACGCGGCATCCTCACCGAGATCGCCGGGGCCTGATCCCGCCTCAAGCCGAACCCCAGCGCTGACCCTCACCGTCGCGGAGGACGCCGCCGAACGGCCGAGCGAAGTGGCTCACCGCGACGCCCCAGCGCTCCTCGCGCGCGCGAGCCAGGAGCGCGACGCGCGAGGCCGCGCCCTCGTCCGGATCCTCGTCGTGGTTCGACTCCCACTCGGGGTGCCCGACCTGGATCGGCAGGTGCAGCAGGTCACCCGCGAACAGCATCGAGAACGGCCCGTCGGTCAGGACCGCGCTCCGGTGCCCGGGCGTGTGGCCGGGCGTGTGCATGACGCGGAGGCCGGGCGCGACCTCCCGATCCTCGGGTGACAGGTCGAGCATGCCGGCGTCCTCGAGGATCAGCATCGCGTCCCAGCCGCTGAAGTCCTCGGCATCATCCGCGTGGGAGAAGAACGACCAGTCGGCGGGATGCACGTGGTGCACGGCGTTCGGGAACCTCGCCTCGCCGTCCTCGCGGCAGGCGCCGCCGGCGTGATCCGCGTGCAGGTGGGTATGGACCACGTGACGGACGTCCTCAGGGTCAGCGCCGACCTCGGCCAGCTCGCGCTCGATGCGTCCGACCACGTCGTACGGCGGCCGCCCGAGATGGCCTATCCCCGCGTCGACGAGGGTGAGCCCGCCGGTCGTCCGGAGCAGGAACGCGTGCACGTGCCACTGCCACGCGTCCGAGCCCTCGAACGCCCAAGGGAACACCCTCCGCTCGCCGTCCCAATCGACCGCCTGCCCGGGCGCCTCCTCCGCAAGCGGCAATGGCGCCCAGCCATCGCACAGCGGCACGACCTCGACCTCGCCGACCTGCACCAGAGGATGCGGCATACCTTGGCGACCCTAGCAGGGACCTCCTCACCGTCTCCAGCCCTTCGAACGCCGAAGAGCCCGACATGTCCGCCGGGCCCTCCTGCCTTGCCGGGGTGGGACAACGAGGCTCCAAACCCGGGTAAGGCGCGGGCTAAGGGTCGGAGCGCCGCGAGGCGTCCAGGTCACCCGGCTCGTCCACGTCGAACAGCGTTCCGCGGTCGGGGTCGAGCGCGACCCAGGCTGCCTCGTCGATGACCGCGATGCGCATCGCGTCGAGCAGGTCTCGGAGACGTCGACGCCCGGAGTGCAGGAGCCCTTGCGCGAGCTCCGCGGCGCGCTCGACCCGGACGACCGAGGGCAGGGGTCGCAAGCGGCCGGCGTCCTGGAGCGCGACGCCCTCGATCGGAGCTTCGCGAGCGGTGCGGAGCATCTCGAGCACCACCCCGGTCGATAGTTCGGGCATGTCGCCGCCCGCGATGACCGCGAGGCCCGCCCGAGACGCCGCGAGGCCCGCGGAGGCCCCTGCGAGCGGACCCTCCCCTTCGGCGGCGTCGCGCGCGAACCTGGCGGGCACACCGACGGGCAGGTCGGGCTCCGGAGCACCGGGCGCGAGCACGACGATGACCTCGTCGCAGACCTCGGCCAGGCGGCGGATCGTGTGATGGAGGATCGGTGCACCGCGGTAGGGTTCGGCGAGCTTGTCGCGGCCGAAGCGCGAGGAGCGGCCGCCCGCGAGGACGACACCGGTCACGCGCTCGGCGTCAGGAGGCGTCGCCGTCGGGAGCCCCCGGGGGGCGAACCTGCGCGAACTCGAAGCCGAAGCGACCCTTGATGCACAGGTGCCCGCTCGTGACGTCGTGGTCGAGCGGCGAGGTCACCTTCACGATCGAGTTGTCCTGCACGTGGAGCTCGAGGTTGCAGCCGACGCCGCAGTAGGGGCAGATCGTCGTCGTCACGGTCTGTTCGGCCTCGTCCCACTTGCCCGTCTGCCGCAGGTCGTGCTCGCTCTTGAACATCAGCGCGCCGGTGGGGCAGACGCCGATGCAGTTGCCGCAGTAGACGCACGCGGAGTCGGGGAGCGGGACCGCGAACTCGGTCGAGATGCGGGCATCGAACCCGCGACCGGCCACGGCGATCGCGAAGGTGTTCTGCGCGTCCTCGCCGCACGCCTCGACGCACTTGTAGCAGAGGATGCAGCGCGAGTAGTCGCGCACGTACAGCTCGTTGTCGACCTTGACCGGCTGGGGCACGGTCTCGGCCGACGGCGGGATCGGGCTCGTGGTGGTGGCCGGGGTCGCGCGCGTCGCGCTCGCCTGCCGCGTGCGGCTCCATGACCGCGCCGAATCGCTCCGGTTGGGCGGCGTACTCCTCCTGCCAGCGATGGACGTCGTCGCCCGCGAGGCTCAGGTCGACGCTCGACGCCAGGAACTCGAGCACGAGCCTGCGCGAGTGCCGAACCCGCTCGGTGTCGGTCCTGACCTTCATCCCCGGCTCGGCCCTTCGCGAGCAGGCCGGCACGAGCACGCGCGAGCCCTCGACCTCGACGACGCAGACACGGCAGGCGTTGACCGGCGTCAGGTTCTCCGCGTAGCACAAGCGTCGGCGTGTCGATGCCCTCGGCGCGGCAGGCGTCGAGGATCGTCGCAGCCCTCGGGCACGCGTACGGGCTTGCCGTCGATCTCGAGGTCGACCAGGCGTTTCGGCGGCGCGAGCGGGACCTGGCTCAGCGCGAACACCCCCAGTCGCGAGATCGCCGACTGCACCGCGCTCGCGGCCGTCTGGCCGAGGCCGCAGATCGATGCGTCGCGCATCACCTGCGCGATCTCGCCGAGCAGCGCGAGCTCGTCGGCCGCGCGAGCCGATCGTCGTGCCCGATGACCAGCCGGTGGAGCGCCTCCTCCTGCCGCACGGTGCCGACCCGGCACGGCACGCACTGGCCGCACGACTCGTCGCGGAAGAACGCCGCGATCCGCAGGACCGTGTCCACGAGGTCGGCGTGCTCGTCGAAGACCATCACGACGCCGGACCCGAGGGATACGCCGGCTTCGCGCGCTCCCTCGAAGGTGAGCGGCAGGTCGAGGTCTGCTGGCCCGACGAACCCGCCCGCAGCGCCGCCGAGCAGGATCGCCTTCAGCGCCCCGCCGTCGTGCACCCCGCCCGCGAGCCCGAGCAGGTCCCGGAGCGTCGTGCCGCACTCGACCTCGTATACGCCGGGACGCTCGACGTCTCCCGAGAGGCAGAACAGCCGCGTGCCGGTCGAGTCGGGCGTACCGAGCTCCGCGTACGCCGGCCCGCCGAGGCGGAGCACCTCGAGCACGTTCACGAGCGTCTCGACGTTGTTGATGACGGTCGGTCTCCCGAACAGACCGCGCGTCGACCGGGAACGGCGGCTTGTTCCGGGGCTCGCCGCGCTTGCCCTCGATCGAGTTGAACAGCGCGGTCTCCTCGCCGCAGATGTAGGCGCCCGCGCCGCGACGGATCTCGATGTCGAACGTGAACCCCTCGCCCATCACGTTCCGCACCGAGGAGGCCGCGCGTGCGGGCGGACTCGACCGCGTTGGAGAGTGCCTCCGAACGCGTCCGGGTACTCGCCACGCAGGTAGAGGTAGCCCAGCTCCGAGCCGGTCGCGTAGCCCGCGATCGTGAGCGCCTCGATCACCGCGAACGGGTCGGCCTCCATCACGACGCGGTCCTTGAACGTGCCCGGCTCGGACTCGTCCGCGTTGCAGACGAAGTAGTGAGGCCGGGCCGGATGCTTCGCGACCGCCTCCCACTTCAGGCCCGTCGGGAAGGCCGCTCCGCCCCGGCCGAGCAGCCTCGAGTCCTTCAGCTCGCGGATCACGCCTCCGGGGCCGAGCTCGATCGCGCGCCGGAGCGCCTCGTACCCGCCGTGCGCGCGGTAGTCGTCGAGCGAGGTGGGATCGACCACGCCGACCCGGCGCAGCAACCGGAGCGTCCCGCGCTCCTGCGGATCCGACGTCTGAGGTGCGGACGCTCCGAACGCGGCGGCGGTCGGACCCACGCGCCCGCCGCGAGGAACCCCGCCACGTGCTCCTGCCCGAGGGGCGCGAGCGCCACGTCGCGCGTATCCTCACCCGCCGCCTGGAGCAAGGCCGCCGGTGCCCGGTCGCACAGGCCGAGGCACGGGCTCCGCAGCCACATCTTGCCGTCGCGCTCCTGCCCCGCCGGGCCGATCGTGCGCTCGAGCTCGGCGCAGATCTCGGTCGCGCCCTGCGTTCGGCACGCGATGTCGTCGCAGACGTGCAGCACGCTCCTCGGCCTGCGGGGTCGTCGAGAACATCGCGTAGAACGTCGCGACGCCGTAGGCCTCTGCCGGCGGGATCGTGAGCGCTCCGCGCGATGTAGCTGAGTCCCCCTCGCTGATCCACCCGCACGCGCCTGCAGCGCGTGGAGAGCGGGGAGCAACAGGTGCCGCCGATCGCGCGCCTCTCGGCCGCCGCGAGCGACGTGGCCGTCGAGCTCGGCCCGCTCGCCTCCCGCCCACCCGGACTCGGGGGGCCCGAGCACGCGCGTCGACGGCGGCGCGCTCCTCGTCGGTCGGGCGCGGCAGACATCAGATGGAGATCCACGTCGCTTGCCTCACTCGCTCCCGCCGGCGACCGCCGGCCGGCGCAGCTTCTCGATGCGGACCGCCGTCGCCTTGAACTCGGCGGTCCCGGACTTGGGATCGGCTGGCGTCGATCGTCAGCACGTTCGTCTCGACCTGCTCGGGGAAGTGCAGGGTCATGAACACGAGGCCGGGTCGCAGGCCGTCGTCGACGTAGCACGGGCGCCTCGACCGAGCCGCGGCGCGAGGACACGAGCACGACCTCGCCCTCGGCGACGCCGAGGCGCGCGGCGTCCTCGGGCGAGACGTCGATCGTCTCTCCCCGCCGCAGCGGCGACGCGTACAGACCCGTCTGCACGCCCGTGTTGTACGAGTCCAGGCGCCGGCCGGTGGTCAGGCGCAGCGGGAACTCCTCGGTGAGCTCGTCCACCGGTGGCTCGAGCGGCACGACGCTGAACGGCGCCTTGGCGGCCCTGCTCGGTCGGGTCCTCCGCCCACAGGCGCGCGTGCAGGAACCTCGTGCCCGGGTGGTCCTCGTCGGGCACGGCCACTGGATGCCGCCGAGCTCCTCGAGCCGCTCGTAGCTCATGCCCGCGGTGCATCGGGCGAGAGCGATCGGAGCTCGTCCCAGACCGCCTCGGCCGTCAACCTCGCCCCAGTCGGTCCCGAGCCGGCGCGGCGAGCTCGGTGATGATCCAGATGTCGTCCTTCGCGTTGCCCGGCGGCTCGAGCGCCTTGCGCACGCGCTGGACCCGCCGCTCGCGGTTCGTGACCGTGCCCTCGGACTCGATGGCGGAGACCGAGGCGGGGAAGCACCACGTCGGCCATCTCGGCCGTCTTCGTCATGAAGATGTCCTGGACGATGAGGCAGTCGAGTGCCTCGAGCAGATGCTGCGCGCGCGTGCGCGTCGGCCTCGGACGAGCGCCGGGTTCTCGCCGATCACGTACAGCGCGCGTGAGCTCGCCGCGCTCCATCGCCTCGAACATCTGCGTCAGGTGCCAGCCGTACTTCGGCGGGATCGGCACGCCCCAGGCGGCCTCGAACCGCGCTCGGGCGTCGGCGTCCTTCTCGACGTCCTGGAAGCCGGGCAGCTTGTTCGGGATGCGCGCCCATGTCGCCGCCGCCCTGCACGTTGTTCTGGCCGCGGAGCGGGTTCAGGCCGCTGCCGTAGCGGCCGACGTGACCGGTCAGAGCAGCGCCAGGTTGATCAGCGAGAGCACGTTGTCGACGGCGTTGTGGTGCTCGGTGATGCCCAGGGTCCAGCAGAGATCGCGCGGTCGGCCTTCGCGTAGGCGTGAGCGAGCTCGCGGATGGCCTCGGCCGGAACGCCGGTCACCTGCTCGCCGCGCTCGAGCGTCCACTCCTGCACCGACGCGCGGTACGCCTCGAACCCGGTCGTCGCGTGCTCGATGAACGCGCGTGTTCGCGAGGCCGCTGACGCCATGATCTCGCGGGCGATCGTGTTGGAGAGCGCGATGTCCGTGCCCACGTCGATCCCGAGCCACAGGTCCGCCCACTGCGCCGAGGTCGTCCGCCGCGGATCGACGACGATCAGGCGCGCCCCGTTCCGGATGCCCTTCAGGACGTGGTGGAAGAAGATCGGGTGCGTCTCGCGCGCGTTCGACCCCCACAGCACGATGAGGTCGGTGTTCTCGACCTCCTCGTACGAGCTGGTCCCGCCGCCTGCTCCGAACACCGTCGCCAGACCGACGACGCTGGGAGCGTGTCAGGTGCGGTTGCAGCTATCGATGTTGTTGCTCCGAAGGACCTGACGCATGAACTTCTGCGCGACGAAGTTCATCTCGTTCGTGGCCTTCGAGCAGCTGAACAGGCCGACCCCGTTGCCGCCGTTCCGCTCGGTCGCGGTGCGGAGCCCCGCGGCTGCCCTGTCGAGGGCCTCGTCCCAGGTCGCCACGCGCAGCGCGCCGTTCTCGCGGACCATCGGCTCGGTGAGCCGGGTGAGCCCGTTCGGCATCGACGCTCGCTCCTTCCTTCGACTTCCGATGAACCAGGATTGTATGGCCACCGCTCCTTCAACATGCCGTGACGGCTTGGCTCGCAGGCGACTGCAGGTCAGCCCGGTGGCCGCGGCGTGCCCGCGAGCCGGGGTCCGAGCGCAGCCTCAGCGACGTCGTTCACGTCGCGACGCGATCGGGGTTCGTGTACACGTTGAATCGCCCGTCGCGCACGAACCCGACGAGCGTGATGCCCAGATGCTCGGCCGTCTCTACCGCCAGGCTCGAGGGCGCGCTCACCGCGCTCACCAGCGGGATGCCCGCCCGCGCCGCCTTCTGCACGATCTCGAAAGACAGACGCCCCGAGACCTGGAGCACGCGGCCGGCGAGCGGGAGATCGCCGGCGAGCACCGCCTCGCCCACGACCTTGTCGACCGCGTTGTGGCGCCCGATGTCCTCGCGGAGCGTGAGCAACGTGCCGTCCGGCGCGAACAGGCCGGCGGCGTGGAGCCCTCCGGTCCGGTCGAAGACCTTCTGCGCCTTGCGGAGCCCCTGGAGGAAGGTCCGCGATGGTCTCGGCCTTGACCACGGGCCCCGCGGCGACGGCGACCGCACCGCACCTCGACCTGCTCGAGCGTCGCCTTCCCGCAGATGCCGCACGAGGAGCTCGCGAAGAAGTTCCGGCGGCAGGACGTCTGGGTCGAACGCCCGCGTCAGGCTCACCGTCACCACGTTGTAGTGCTGCTCGTCGGCCGGAAGATCCTCGCAGTAGCTCACCCGGCGCAGGTCCTCACGGCCCTCGATCAGCCCCTCGGTGAACAGGAAGCCCGCCGCGAGCTCGAAGTCGCTGCCGGGCGTGCGCATCGTGACCGCCACCGACACCGGCGCCGATCCCGGTCCCTCGACCCGGATCTCCATGGGCTCCTCGGTGGCGAGGTCGTCGGGCCGCTCCGAGCGAACGCCGTCGCGCACGGCGAGCACCCGCCGGCGTGTGAGGTGACGTCGGAGGCGGTCGGGGTCGGGAGCCATCCTCCGAGGGTACGGGCTCTCCGGGGCTCGGTCTAGGGCGAACGGAGGGCGAGGGCCATGACCTGGAGTCACGGTTCGGCTCCCGAGGCTGGAGTATCCTTCGGGCGAACGTTTGAACCGCGGGTCAATCGGAGGAGCGAGATCGAGATGAAGAGCGGACTCCAGATCGCCCAGGAAGCCACGCTGCGCCCGATCCACCAGATCGCCGAGGAAGCCGGTTTCGTCGACGACGAGATCGAGCCGTACGGCCGGTACCGCGCGAAGATCGCCCTGTCCTCGTACGACCGCCTGAAGGACCGCCCCGACGGCAAGCTCATCATCACCACCGCCATCACACCGACGAAGGCCGGCGAGGGCAAGACCACCACCTCGGTGTCCCTGACCCAGGGGCTCGGCAAGCTCGGGAAGAACGTGATCCTGGCCCTGCGCGAGCCCTCGATGGGTCCGGTCTTCGGCATCAAGGGTGGCGGCACGGGCGGCGGCTACGTCCAGGTCGTCCCGATGGAGGACATCAACCTTCACTTCAACGGCGACTTCCACGCCGTGACCGAGGCCCACAACATGCTGGCGTCGGCCCTCGACGCCTCGTTGTACTTCGGCAACCCGCTCGGCGTCGACCCCGCCACGATCACGTGGCCCCGGACGATGGACGTGAACGCCCGCGAGCTCCGCTACACGGTGATCGGCCTGGGCGGCAAGGCCCACGGCATCCCCCGGGAGAACGGCTTCGTCATCACCGCCGCCTCAGAGATCATGGCGATCCTCGCGCTCTGCGAGGACATGCAGGACCTGCGCAAGCGCCTCGGCCGCGTCGTCGTCGGGAGCACGTACGACGGCGAGCCCGGTCACGGCCGAGGACCTGAAGGTCGCCGGCGCGATGACCGTGATCATGAAGGACGCGATCAAGCCGAACCTCGTGCAGACGCTCGAGGGCCAGCCGGTCATGATCCACGCCGGCCCGTTCGGCAACATCGCGCACGCGAACAACTCGATCATCCAGGACCGGATCGCGCTCAAGCTGGGCGACTACGTCGTCACCGAGGGCGGCTTCGCGTCGGACCTCGGCTTCCAGAAGTTCTGCGACATCGTGTGTCGGACCGGTGGGTTCACTCCGAGCGCCGCCGTCCTCGTCACGACCGTGCGCGCGATGAAGTTCCATGGGGGCGTCCCGTTCGAGCAGCTGAACGAAGCCAACCTGGACGCGGTCCGCCTCGGCTCGGAGAACCTCGCGGCGCACATCGAGATCGTGAAGGCCTACGGTCTTCCCTGCGTCGTCGCGATCAACCGCTTCCCTTCCGACACCGACGAAGAGATCGCGCTCGTCGACGAGCTCGCCGCGAAGGTCGGCGCCGAGCAGACCGTCGTGAACGACGGGTTCTCCGAGGGCGGCGACGGGCGCGATCGAGCTCGCCGAGGCCGTCGTCGCGGCGGCCGAGAAGCCGAACAGCTTCGAGCTGCTCACCCCGCCCGGCACGCCGATCCGGGAGCAGGCGGAGGCGATCGCGACACGTATCTACGGAGCGGACGGCGTCGACTACCTCCCGCAGGCGGACAAGGACATCGCGCGGATGGAGGAGCTCGGCTTCGGGACCTACCCGGTCTGCATGGCGAAGACCCACCTGTCGCTCACGCATGACCCGCTGATGCTGAACCGGCCCAAGGGCTGGCGCCTTCCGGTCCGCGGCGTCGTGCCGAGCGCCGGCGCCGGGTTCGTCGTGGTGCTCTGCGGCGACATGCAGCGGATGCCTGGGCTCGGGCGTGTGCCGGCCTTCACGAAGGTCGACATCGACGACCAAGGGCGAACCGTCGGTCTGTTCTGAGACCCGAGGACCGGAGGTCAGCCGGCGAGGAGGGCCGGGCCCTCGACGAGGATCCAGACCGCCCGCGTGACGGCCTCGTCGCGCTCGAAGTCGAAGATGCCCGGGCCGTCCGGCGCGGCCTCCCAGACCGAGCCGCATACCGCACAGACCCACATCGACTGCGGCTTCGCTCCCTCGCCGCGTGGCGGGGCGCACGTGTGCACGTACTCCACGTTCCCTCCCCCGAATCACACGCATGTGATTCCAGGGCGCGAGCATAGCAGGGTCATCGCCGGCAGGCGTGGAGCGGCGCGCCCGAGCGGCGAGGCTACGACCGAGGGCGCAGTTTCTGCGGGTCGTAGAGGGACAGCTCTGCGACGGTCGCCTTCACGGTCCCGTCGCCGAGCGCGACGTGGACCTCGGTACCGTCGGCCGCGTGGTCCGCGTCGAGCACAGCCAGTCCGATCACGCCGAACAGCGGGCTGTCGGCCGGGCTCGTCAGGGTCCCGATGGGCTCCCCGCCCTTCGTCACCTCGGCGCCGTACTCGGGGACCTCGACGCCCTCGACGCGGAGCGACTTGAAGCGGTTCGGCGGGCGGGCCGCGACCGCACGGAGCGCATCCGCGCCGATGGATCCTGCATCGAGCTTGACCAACCGGTCGAAGGACAGGTCGTAGGGTGTCCGCGTTCCGGGCTCGTAGTCCATGCCGATCACGACCATCCCGGACTCGATCCGAGCGATCTCGATGGCATGCGTGCCGAAGACCCTCGCCCCGGCGCCCTGGATCGCCCGCCACAGGCCCACGCCGACGTCCGGGTCGACGATGAGCTCGTAGCCGAGCTCACCGGAGAAGCCGGAACGCATGACCCACGCGTCGACGCCGCCCACCTCGACCGGCTCGGGCCAGAACCGGAAGTACCGCAGGCTCGAGAGGTCGGTGTCGATGAGGCCCTGGAGGAGCTCGCGCGACCTGGGCCCCTGCACGGACATGAGCGGCATCTGCCTCGTACGGTCCTCGAACGTGACGTTCAGACCCTCGAACGTGCCACCGAACCACTCCTCGTAGCCGAAGGAGTTGGTCATGACCCAGCAGTGGTCATCCGCGAGCTTGTAGACCGTGCCGTCGTCGACCATCATGCCGGCCTCGTCGACGAACGCCCCGTAGCGCACCTGGCCGACCTCCAGCATCGACAGGTCGTTGGAGAACACGCGCTGGACCGCCGCGAGCGCGTCCGGCCCCCGGAAGTCCCATTTCACGAGGGGATAGACGTCCCAGATCCCGACATCCTTGCGCACCGCCTCGTATTCGGCATCGACGTCGCCGAGCGTCGCCGTCCACAGCCACCCGTCGAAGTCCTCGAACTCGGCTCCCTGCTCAGCCTGCACGTCGTAGAACACGGATCTGATCGGCTCATCGGCCATGGCTCCGACCTCTCTTGTCTAGCTCCCTGAAGGGGCACTCACACCGTGCACGCGACGGCGTCGGGCGCCCTCTTCGCTACGAGCGCGGTCGCTTCTTCTCCGTATCGTAGATGGGCAGCACATCCACGGTCGCCGGCACCGTACGCTCGCCGAGCGCGATGTCGAGCGTCGCCCCAGGTACCGCGAGGTCCGTGCGTACGATCGCCATCCCGATCTTGCCGAAGCGCGGGCTGTCGGTGGGGCTGGTGAGGATGCCCACCTCCTCCCCGTCCTTCGACACCGCCGCGCCGTACTCGGGGAGCTCGCCTGCCTCGTACCGGAGCGTGACGAAGCGGTTCGGCGGGTCCTTCGCGATCTCGGCGAGCTTCGCCTTGCCGACGAACTCGGCGGACGCGTCGAGCGCGACGAGCTTCTCGAGGTTGAAGTCGTATGGCGAGCGCTGGTGCGCCTCGTAGTCGTAGTCGGTGACGATCAGCCCGGCCTCGATGCGCAGGATCTCGATCGCCTCGACACCGAACGGCGTGACGCCGGCTCCGACCACCGCGTTCCAAAGTGTGGTCGCGTCGGTCGGGTCGGTGAGGAACAGCTCGAACCCAAGCTCGCCGCCGTACGCCGTCCTCGACAGGAAGACGGGGACGCCGCCGACCGACACCGGCTCGGGGATGAAGCGGAAGTACTTGAGTACCTCGCGGCTGATGTCGGCGTCGGTGAGCGACTGGACGACCTCGCGCGAGCGCGGGCCTATCACGCCGAGGTGCGGCATCTTGGGCGCTATCCACTCGAACTCGACTTCGAAGTCCTGCAGCATCTCGCCGAAGTAAGCCTCGTGGTCCTTGCCGTTCGTCATCACCCAGCAGTGGTCGGGCCGACCGGTGTTGTAGATCGTGCCGTCGTCCACCATGAGGCCGTCCTCGTCCAGGAACGCGCCGTAGCGCGCCTGCCCGACCTCGAGGCTCATCGCGTCGTTGGAGAAGATGTGCTGAGCTGCCCGACGCGCGTCGGGGCCCCTGAAGTCCCACTTGTTGAGGGGCGAGACGTCCCACACGGCGACGTCGTCGCGCACCGCGTCGTACTCCTTGCGCAGATCGCCGAAGCCCTCGAGCCACAGCCATCCGCCGTCGGCGATGTGGCTGCCACCCTGTGCCTCGGTGACCTCGTGGAACGCGGTCCGTATGGCCTCTTCCTCGGACATGGTCCTCCCCCGTGCTCGCTCCGGCCCGCTCGAACCCCATATCCAAGCACGGCCTTGACTGGCCGTTCAAATCGCCGGCGGCTCAGGCCCTCGGGCACCGGATCAGCTCGCTCTCGGTGACCACCCCGTCCACGGGCAGGTCCGCGTACCCGTGCGGAACCTCCGCGACGACCTGCATCGCGAACGCCACGGCGACGCGGGTCGCATCGGGCCGCGTCCGGCGGAACAGGCGGTCGTAGTACCCGCCGCCGTATCCCACGCGGAACCCTTGGCGGTCGAACGCGACCCCCGGCGTCACGAGCAGGTCGAGCTCGGTGTCGGCCACCACCTCGCCCGCCGAGGGCTCGAGCGCGCCGAACCCCGTGACGGCGACCTCGTCGCCCGGCCGGAAGGTGACGGCGGCGATCTCGCCGTCGTCGATCCGAGGAAGCATCAGCCGGATCCCCCGCCCGATGAGCGCATCCACGATCGGCTCCGTGTCGACCTCGGAGCCGAACGAGGAGAACGCCAGTACCGTGTGGGCGTCGACGAGCTCGGGGAGTTCGAGGAGCCGCTCGGCGATCAGGCGGCTCCGCTCGGCCCGCTCCCCCGGCGGAAGGGCGTCGCGGCGCGCGAGGATCTCGCGGCGCAGCGCTCGCTTCGCGCTCTTCAGGCGGTTCGACGGGATCACCCGCGATCTCGCAAGTGGGGGAAGACCTCCTCGGCGATCATCTCGACGCGATCGGCCGGGCCGGCCGGCACGAGCACGGCCCACGTCGCGCCGGCGGTACCGAGTCCCTCCAGCCACCAGATCAGCGAGTGCGCGTTGCCGGCCCATACGTTCGTCTCCAGCATGTTGCGGCGGTAGCGCTCGTTCAGCATCGCGCCCGCCTCGTCCTCGTCCCGACCGACCACCACGATGCCCGCCCACGTTGCCTGGGCGGTGCGCCCGTGCTCGGCGGCGGTGCGACGGAGCAGGTCCGCCTTCTTCGCGAATCCGGGGATCGACATCCCCCAGCCGTTCCAGGCGTCTGCCTCGGCAGCGGCCAGCCTGACGACGGCGTCGGCGAATCCGCCGATCCACACGGGTGGACCGCCCGGCGTGCTCGGCCGGGGCAGGAGCGGTCCGCGAACCGCAGGGACCCAGTCGCCGCCCGGCCACGGATCGCCTCGAAGGAGCCCGATCACGGCGCGGACCGTCTCGACGACGTGTGGCCGACGCTCGGCCTTGTCGAGGTACGGGAGCCCGAAGGCATCGTGCTCGGGCCTGTCGATCGGGTCACCGGTCCCGATGCCGAGGATCATCCGACCGCCGCTCAGGTCGTCGAGAGCGGCAGCGAGCTTGGCGAGCAGTCCCGCCGGCCGCAAGGACGCCCGAGTGACCAGGGTGCCCACGGTGAGCCGCTCGGTCGTGGCCGCGACGGCTGCGAGCATCGAGAACGCCTCGAGCGACGGGCGGTCGGGCGAGGCGCCCGGCGGGAAGAAGTGGTCGAAGGCGAACACCCCGTCGTAGCCGAGATCCTCGGCTTGCCGAGCGAACGCGAGTACCTTCGCGGGGTCGCCCGAGAACATCGGCAGGACGAGCCCGACCTTCACGACCCGTCCTCGACCCGAACGGCCCTCGAGACGCTCACGGGAGCCGCCCCAACTCCTCGAGCGCCAGTGCCGCGGCGCCGACAGCGCCCGCGTCGGTCCCGAGCTGCGCCGCCACGATCGGGACGGTGGGGCGTCGGTCGGGTCCCTCGACGGCGTCGTGGAACGCCGCGCGGGCGGGCTCGAGCAGAAGGTCGCCGGCGACGGCCGCGCCGCCCCCCACGATCACGATCTGGGGGTCGAGCACGTTCACGAGTCCGGCGATCCCCACGCCCAGGCGACCACCCACCGTCGCCAAGATCGCGACCGCGACCGGATCTCCATCCATGGCTGCCTGCGTCACGAGCTTGCCCGTGACGACGTCCGTATCACCCGCAGCCAGGCGCCCGAGCGCGGAGTCAGGATGCTCGCGCACCTCCGCTCGACCGAGGCGTCCGATGGTGGAGCCCGACGCGACCTGCTCCCAGCATCCACGGTTGCCGCAGCCGCACGGTGGGCCATCCGGCTCGACGACGACGTGGCCGATCTCGGCCGCGTAACCGTTCGCGCCGCGGAACAACCGCCCGTCGATGATGATGCCGCCGCCGATCCCCGTGCCGACCGTGACGAGCAGCACGTGCCGGTACCCGCGACCCGAACCGAACCGGAACTCCCCGTAGGCCGCGACGTTCGCGTCGTTGTCCAGTTGACACGGCACCCCGATCGCCGAGCGCATGCGCTCGGCGATCGGGAGGTCGCGCCACGCGAGGTTCGGCGCGAACCGGAGGATCCCGGTGGCGACGTCCACCATGCCCGCCGCGCCGACCCCCACGGCCAGCACCTCGGGCGTCATGAGCCCGCGGGCCGCCTCGACCATCGCTTCGAGGGTTGCCTCCTCGTCGTCCGCGGGTGTGGGGGCTTGGGTCCGCGCAAGGATCTCGCCGCCGCGCGCTACCCGGACGGCCAGGATCTTCGTCCCGCCGACGTCGAGGCCGACCGCCTGTCCCTGATCCGTCATGGGATCGCGCTCACGACCGGGGATCGACCACCGTCACGAGATCTCGATCCGGCGCAGGACGCCGTCCGTCGGCTCGTCTTCGAAGTCCTTCGCCCGGTTGTCCATCACCGCGCGCGCGGCGAGCATGAACTCCTGCGTCGCCTTCAGCAGGTGCTCGAGCACGTCGGGCGCCGCCCCTTGCACCGTCGAGAGCGCCAGCCCGATCGGGCAGAACGCCACGTTGCAGATGTGCTCGCGTGCCGGAGCCTCAGCTTTCGGCGGTGGCGGCGCCGGCCCGGTCCTCCCCTTCCGCGACCCGACCTTGCGCCCCACGTCCGTCTTGGTCTCGGCCATCACGCCCTCCCGGACTGCGCGGAGCCCGGAACGGGCTCCCGCGCGAACGCGATCTCCAGATGATCGCCGACGAAGTTGGCCCCCCGGACCTCCAGTCGCTGGAGGGTGGCGGGCAGGATGATGTTGCGCTTGTACGTGCCGACGCGGACGAACAGCTCCTCGCCTCGACGGTGGATGTCCATGTCCTCCCGCGAGACGAAGGGCAGGCGCATCGTGAGCACGTAGCCGCCGGCACGCCGCCGCACCCGGATCGGGTCGTCCCGGTAGAACACGGCGGTCACGTCCCGCTCGCCGTATACCTCCCGGCCCATGTCGTCGAGCAGGTCGACGCCGACCATCTCCCGGTCGAACAGCCGAGCGGTGAGGATCGGCACGGGCTCGAACGACTCACGCACGGTTCGCAGGTGCTCGGCCTGGATGTCCTTCCATTTGCCGAAGTACGGGTCGGTGACGTCGTCGGGGATGATGCGGTTGACCACGACGGCGTCGACCCGATACCCGAACAGGCCGAGGTACGTGTACGTCCGCCGCGCTTCGGCGATCACCATCTTCTCCAGGTTCACCACGAGGCGGACCGACGAGGTCTTCTCGTCCGTGAGGATGCGGCGCACCGCGTCGAGGTTGCGGTGCAGTCGCTCGACCGCGCCGAAGAAGCGATCGCCTGCGATCGGCAACGTCGTCATCTTCGTCACCACGGGTCGAACGCCCTTCACCACGCGACGCTGGATCGGGAAGATCCGCTCGATGTACCAGGACATGACCTCGGGCAGCGAGAGCAGGCGCAGGGTCTCGGCGGTCGGGGCACAGTCCACCACGAGGAGGTCCCACGTCCCCTCCTCGACGTGCGTCTTCACGTCGATCAGGGAGAAGATCTCGTCGAGCCCCGGGATCACCGACAGCTCCTCGGCCTGGATCGTCTCGACCCCGGCCCAGTTCATGAGCTGGATCATGTACTCCTGGATCTCGCGCCAGTTGGTCTCCAGTCTCGACTGCGCGTTGATCTGCTCGGCCCACAGGTTCGGCGCGACCGGGGTCGGATGATCACCTATGGGCACGTCGAAGGAATCCGCGAGGGAATGCGCCGGGTCGGTGCTCATCACGAGGGTCCGAGCGCCCGCCTGCGCGGCCTTCACCGCGGTCGCGGCGGCAACGGTCGTCTTCCCGACGCCGCCCTTCCCCGTGAACAGCAGCACCCGCATGGCGACCTAGCCTACCCAGTCCCCTCAGCTACGGATACCCGCGGGTGGTTCAGCCGAGCTCGACGCGGCGCTTCAGGCCCTCGAGCGCGTTGTCGATCACGCGCTTGGCTCCCTGCGTGCGCACGAACCCGGGCAGCAGGACCCCGAGCTCGACCGCGAGACGGTAGGTCACCTTCGTCTGACCTTCGAGCTCATCGAGCAGGTACTCGCCGGTGATGTTGGTCACCGAGCCGCGGGCCTCGGTCGACACCCACGACATCCCCGTGTCCCCGGGGGCGTACCGATAGGCCAGGGTGTAGTCGGCCCGCCCGAGCACGGGGACCTCGACCTCGAACGCCACCTTCGTTGCCAGCCCGCCCTCGCCGCGCTCGACGACGCGGGCGGTCTTCACGTCGGCCCAGTCCGGGTAGGCCTCGTAGTCGGTGAGGACGTCCATGACCTCCGCAGCCGACGCCTCGATGACGATGGAGCCTTCCGTCTGTTCTGCCATGGCGCTCCGATGCTACCCGCCGCGCGCCGCCGGGAGCGCGAGCAGCGTCACCAGCAGGACGGAGACGACGACGAGCAGGACCGATGCCCAGAGCAGCGTGCGCGAGCTCACCAGCGGCTCCTCGCCGAGCGGCGACCCTGCGCGCGTCGACCGCCGAGGCGACGTAGACGGCGACCGCCGCGAGGGTGAACATCGCGAGCAGCGCCCCGGCCGATCCGAGCCCGCCGCCCGATCGCGATGTGAGGAGCGCGAGGACGGTGCCGGCGGTCCAGCCGAACAGCACCATCCGCGCGATGCCGTCCGAGCT
Organism: uncultured Actinomycetes bacterium; assembly: GCA_963708985.1. Classification (GTDB taxonomy): domain Bacteria; phylum Actinomycetota; class UBA4738; order UBA4738; family HRBIN12; genus HRBIN12. Next base: position 263,725 of record CAVPUQ010000006.1, on the reverse strand, counting down.
TGTGCCCCGCCATCCAGTGCCCCAGGCCCGGGAGCACGAGCGACCAGCCGGTCGCGCGCAACGGCGAGATCTCGACGCGCTGTTCCGGCTCCGCGAACAGCTGCGCGAAGGGGGTGCTGCAGACCTCGCAGCGCTCCAGCGCGATCGCGTTCTCGTGCTCGCACGCCGGACACGCCCACGAAGGGGTGCCGGCGCGCTCGCCTGCCTCGGCCGACACCGAACGCGACCGGCGTGGGCTCAGGCACGGCTCCGTACGGAGGGGTCGAAGGCACAGACCACACCACTCGGCGTCCAGCGCCACGAGCGCGCCGCAGCTCGGACAGCGCCGTTCCGTCTGGCTCACGACCTAGGAGCGTACCCCGCCGATACCCCCACCCCGGGGAGGCTCAGCTCACGGCCGCACGGAGCCAGCCGGCCAGCTCGGCGGTCGCGCGCGGCCAGGTGTACCCGCGCTCGACCCGCGCACGTCCGGCGCGACCCATCGCCTCGGCGCGCGCCGGATCGGCGAGCAGTCCCGCGACCGCGTCCGCCACCTCGCCCGCCCGGGTCCCGTTCACCAAGATCCCGGTCTCACCGTCGACGAGCACCTCGCGGGCGCCTCCGGAGTCCCCCACCACCACCGGGCGACCGCACGCCGCAGCCTCGATGAAGACGTTGCCCCAGCCTTCGACCTCGAAGCCCCCGAGCCGGCTCCGGCACGGCATCGCGAACACATCGCCCAGGCGGTAGTAGCGCGGACAGATCCTCCTCGGACACCTGTCCGGCGAACACGACGGAGTCCGGGGGCGCGAGCTCGGCCGCCATCCGCTCGAGGTGCTCACGGTAGGGACCGCCGCCCACCACCACGAGGGTCGCCCCGGGGGCGCGTCGGCGGATCGACCCCATGCCGCGGATCAGCACGTCCTGCCCCTTGCGCGCCACGAGCCGGCTCACGCACACGACGACCGGCCGGTCGCCGAAACCGTGCCGTTCTCGCAGGTCCTCGACCGGAAGATCCGGCCGGAAGGCATCGGTCTCGGCACCCGGGTACATGACCGAGACGGGCACGCCGTTCGGGACCGCGGTCCGGACCACCCGGGCGATGAAGGCGCTGCACATCACCGGCACGCGCGAGGCTCGGGCCGTCGCCCACCGCATGAGCGTGTGGGTCCCCGGCGAGATCGAGAGCCAGTACTCGAACCCGTGCGCCGCCGTGAGGTACGGAACGCCCCGGCGTGCGAGGCCCGGACCGAGGAGCCCAAGGGGGTACGTCGCTCCGAACAGGACGACCTCGGCGCCGGACGCGTCGACGGCCTGGGCGACGCGGTGCGCGACCTCTGGCGTTGGCCACAGGAAGCGCTCGGATCGACGCAGCACCTGGTAGGGCACGGCCGCGTCCCAGGCCTCCGCACCGTCCCAGTCGGGACAGAGCACGCTCACGCGCTCGGGCGGGAGATGGCGGACGAGCGCCTCGAGGGTCCGCTGGATGCCGCCGACCCTCGGCGGGTAGTCGTTCGTCACCAGCAGGGTCCGCGGAACGTCCACGGAGGCCTATCCTCGCAGACGTGGACCTCGACGAGCTGGAGCGGCAGATCCGAGCCCTGGACGAGGGTCGGGGCCGCGCTCGGCATCGGCGGCCTCGGGGCGGTCGAGGTGAGCGGAAGGGACGCGAGCGCGTGGCTCCAGGATCTCGTGACGGCCGACGTCGGGTCCCTCGAACCAGGAGCGACGACGCGATCCCTCCTGCTCGGACCGACGGGTCGGGTCCGCGCCGACCTGCACGTCCTGCGGACCGACGGGGCGTTCGTGCTACTCCAGGGGCTCGACCAGCCGGTTCCCGTGGGAGACCTGCTCGGTCCGTACGTGCTGTCGAGCGACGTCAAGCTGCGCGACGTCCGGCCGCCGAGCCTGGTGGCGGTCCCGCGGCTCGGTTCCTGGCGCTTCGTGCCCCCTGACACCGCCGACCTCGAGACGGTCGGGCCGGAGGCGGCCGAGGCCTGGAGGATCCGTCGGGGCATCGCGCGATTCCCTATCGACCTGGACGAGGACTCTCTTCCGGCCGAGGCCGGCCTCGATGACGGGGTCACGATCGACCGAACGAAGGGCTGCTACCTCGGCCAGGAGGCGGTCGCGAAGGTGCGGAACCTCGGGCACCCGACCCGCGTGGTCCTTCCGCTGCGCGCCGAGCGGCAGGTCGAGGCCGGTCAGCCGGTCCTCGCCGGTGAGCTCGAGGCGGGGGTGCTGACCAGCGTCGACAGCTCCGGCGACGTCGTCGCGACCCTGGCCAGGGTCCGCTGGGATGCCCGGGAGGCCGACCTTCGAACGGCCGCCGGGATCCCGCTCCGCCGGTCCTGAGGGCTCCGATCCGCCGCGTTCGGTTGGCCCCGATACTCCAAGCGCTCCGACATTTCAAGACTTCACTTGCCCGTCAGGGGGTGGCAGCATCGTTCCGCCTACCCGCTCGGCCGCCTCGCGGCCGGCCGACAGGCACCGTGTTCGGCCCGAGGCAGGAGTGACCGTGAACAAGGAACGTGTCTCCGGCATCAACCTGGAGTCCCTCCCGACCAATCCTTCCCCACCCGACATGTGGCAGAAGCAGGCGGCGTGCTACGGGATCGATCCCGATGTCTTCTTCCCGACCTCCGAGGAGGAGGCCGGTCCCGCGCTCGCGTACTGCACCGCGTGCCGGATCAAGGAGACGTGCCTCGCGTGGGCGCTCAAGAACGGCGAGCGCTACGGCGTCTGGGGCGGCCTGACCGAGCAGCAGCGACGCAGGGTCGTCCGCTTCGTCGCCTGACGCGCTCGCTGGTCACCTCGGGACCCCGGCCCCCATACTGGCGGGGCCCATGAACCAGCTCACCGTGTGCTCGACGGCGCCCCTTCGCATCAGCTTCGTCGGGGGCGGCACCGACTTCCCCCACTACTACGAGCGGCACGGCGGCGCGGTGCTCTCGGCCACCGTCGACCGGCACGCCTACGTCACGGTGACACCGCGGGCGGACCGCGAGGTCAAGATCCGTTCGCTCGACCTGGGCCACCTCGTCGAGTACCACCTCGATGAGGGGCCGACCTACGACGGCGTGATGGACCTCGCGAAGGCTGCGATCGCCCGCATGGGCGTCGAGGGCGGGCTCGAGATGGACATCCGCTCCGACGCCCCGCCGGGGAGCGGGCTCGGAGGCTCGTCCGCGCTCGTCACCGCGGTCGTCGGCGCTCTGGCGGCACTCCTCGACCGGCCGCTCACCCGCAACGAGGTCGCGCGTCTCGCGTACGCGGTCGAGCGAGACGACCTCGGTATCCCCGGCGGGTGGCAGGACCAGTACGCGGCGGCCTTCGGCGGGTTCAACCTCCTCGAGTTCTCGGAGGACGGCGTCGCGGTGACACCCGTGGGCGTGCGACGGCGACCGGCTCGTGCGGCTCCGCGCGCACCTGCTCCTGTGCTACACGGGCAGGGTGCGGACCGACCTCGGCCTCATCGACACGCAGATCCGCCTCTACCACGAGGGCCGCGAGGAGACCCTCGTCGGGATGAAGCACCTGCACGAGATGGCCTACGAGATGCGCGACGCCGTCGAGGCGGGCGACCTCGACGTGCTCGGTGCGCTGCTGCACCAGGCGTACGAGAACAAGAAGGCCATGAACCCGCACATCGCCGACGGCACGCCGATCGAGGCGCTCTTCGCGGTGGCCCAAGAGGCGGGCGCCGCCGGAGGCAAGATCTGTGGGGCCGGCGGGGGCGGATACCTGCTCCTCGCATGCTCGCCCGAGCGCCAGCCCGCGGTCCGCACGGCGCTCGAGGCACACGGCGGCAGGTTCGCCGACTTCGCCTTCTCCCCCCGAGGCGTCGAGGCGCGTGTCGGCACTCGCACATGGAGACCATCCGCATGACTCGCCGCTTCGTGCTCGTGGATCGCGACGGCACGATCAACGAAGAGGTCGACTACGTCCTTTCGCCCGATCAGCTCCGGCTCATCCCCGGCGCGGCGGATGCGCTCCGCGACCTGCGAGCGCTCGGGCTCGGCATCGTCGTCGTGACGAACCAGTCTCCGGTCGCACGCGGCTGGCTGACGCTCGCGGAGCTCGACGCGATCCACGCTCACCTCTCGGAGCTCCTTGCGGTCGAGGGCGCCTCGATCGACGGCTACTTCACGTGCCCGCACGGCCCCGACGACCGCTGCGACTGCCGCAAGCCCGAGATCGCCCTCGCGACGCGAGCCGCCGCCGAGCACGGCTTCGATCCCGCCGAGGCCTTCGTCGTCGGGGATCACCGCGCCGATGTCGAGATGGGTCGGCGACTCGGCGCGAGGACCTTCCTCGTACGCACCGGTCACGGGCAGGAGGAGCTCGCCAGGGCTGGGCCCTTCGCCGACCATGTCGTGAACGACCTCGCCGAAGCCGCGGCGATCATCCGCGACGAGATCCTCACGGGGGTCGAGCGATGAGCGGCGATCGGGTCCGCGCCTACCTGGAGGAGATGGCCGACACCGCGCACCGCGCGGCCGAAGCCTGCGCCGAGGATGTCGCGCGGGCCGCCGAGCTGCTCGTGAACGCGCTCCTCGACGGCGGGAAGATCCTCCTCTGCGGCAACGGCGGGAGCGCGGCCGATAGCCAGCACCTCGCCGCCGAGTTCGTGAGCACGCTCACGGTCGACAACCCGCCGGCCGGCGATCCCCGCACTCGCGCTCACCACCGACACTTCGATCCTCACGGCGATCGCGAACGACTTCGGCTTCGAGGGCATCTTCGCACGTCAGGTCGAGGCGCTCGGCCGCGCCCCCGACGTACTCATCGCGATCTCGACGAGCGGGAACTCGGCGGACGTGCTGCGCGCCGTCGAGCAGGCGCGCGCGCAGGAGCTCCGAACGATCGCGCTCACGGGCGAGAACGGAGGCGCGCTCGCCCCCATGGTCGACATCGCGATCCGGGTCCCCAGCCGTGAGACCTCGCACATCCAGGAGTGCCACATCGCGATCGGACAGCTCCTCGCTTCCCTCATCGAGGAGACGCTCTACCCGAGCGCCTGAGCGCCTCCGGCCGACGGCGGGCCGCCACGGATCAGATCGAGGGTGGGCCCCTCCCACCCGGGCCCCTCGACCCCCACGTCCGGCAGGTACCACGTCGCGCCGGCGGCTGCCGAGTCGGCGATGGCGTCGGGCTCGGGCGACCCGCCGTGGACGACGTCGAACGGCCCGCCGTGAGCGCGATGTGCGTGGACGTAGGCGACGACCTCGGCGAGTTCGCCCGGATCGAGCCCGGCCGGCAACCCCCGCTCGTCGACCTTGATCGGCACGACACCGTCGTATCGCGCCGCGCGACGCAACGGTGCTCGGTTGGGCCACATCCCGGCCACCCAGATCGGGATCCGCGGTCGTTGGAGCGGCGAGGGGTGGAACTCGGTCTCGCGGACCCGGAGATGCTCCCCCTCGAAGTCGAAGGGCTCCCCCGACCACAGGCGCGTGAGCACCTCGAGACCCTCGTCGAGCTTCGCCGCCCGGATGCGGTCGTCGGGGTCCTCGCCGAGGAGCTCGAAGTCGGCGTCGGGCGGATACCCGAGCCCGACGCCGAGGATCGCACGGCCGCCCGAGAGGTGGTCCAGGGTCACGGTCTCGCGCGCGAGCTTCCAGGGCCGCCGCCTCGGGACGGGCGTGACGAGCGTGCCGATGCGCACGCGCTCGGTTCGCGCCGCGATCGCGCCGAGCGTGACCCACGGGTCGAACACCGTGACCGGGAAGTCCTTCGAGAACCGCATGTGGTCCCAGAGGAAGAACCCGTCCCAGCCGGCGCGGTCGGCCTCGACGCCGAGCTCGATCAACGTGCCGAGCTCGCCGATGTTCGGGACGCTGATGCCGAAGCGCACGATCAGCCTGCCGAGGGGTCGTCCTCGTACACGCCGAACGTGTTGCCCTCGGTGTCCCGGCAGTACGCCATGTAGCCGACGCCGGGGATCGGCATCTTCGGCGTGATAGGGGAGCCGCCGCCCTCCTCGATCTTGCCCAGCGCCTCGTCGACGGAGTCGACGCCGACGTGGATCCACGCCGAGGTCTCGCTCCGGCGGATGAGCGCGCCGTTGATCCCCGGTTCGTCGTCGGCTCCCGTCGTCGCGAGCCAGTAGTCGGCCGGCCCGCCCCAGCTCGCGATCTCCCAGCCGAGGACGTCGCGGTAGAACGCCTGCGCACGCTCGGGGTCGTCGACCGGAACCTCGAAGTGGATGACTCGCGCCATCGCCCCTCACCCCCTCGAGCGCCCCCCGGCGCTCACCCCTCACCTTACGTGTGCTGGCACCACCCGGCGCACGTGGAGACCTCCGTGCGACGTCACCTGAGCGCCCCGCAGCCAAGCACCAGCGGCCGACGAGCGCCCCGAAAGCCGAGCTCTGCCGTTCCGACGCATGTCGGACCCTCACGGAACGATGGCGAGGTGACGCCTCCCCCGGCGACGGCCCGCCTTGACGACCGAACACGTGTTCGGTATGGTCCTGCTCCCGCGCGGCCCCGTGGGGAGGCGTCGGTGCTCGCGGAAGCCGTGCAGACCACGCTCGACGAGGGTGTCCCCCTCGCCGAGGTGACCTTCTGCGTGGTCGACCTGGAGACCACCGGCGGGTCCCCCGTCGACTCCCGCATCACCGAGATCGGGGGTGTGACCTATCGGGGCGGCGAGCGCCTCGGCGTGTTCGAGACCTTCGTCAACCCGGAGATGCCGATCCCCCGGCACATCTCGCACCTCACGGGGATCGACGACGCGATGGTCGCGGGGGCCCCGCCGATCGAAGCCGTCCTGCCCACGTTCGCCGAGTTCGCCCGCGGCGCCGTGTTCGTCGCGCACAACGCACGGTTCGACTTCACCTTCTTGAACGTCGCGCTCCAACGCTGGGACTTCGACCCGCTCCCCTCCCCACCCGTCTGCACGGCGCGTCTCGCACGGCGCGTCGTGTGGCCCGACGTCCCGAACGTGCGGCTGCAGACGCTCTCGCGGTACTTCCGCACCGCCGTGCGACCCAACCACCGAGCCCTCGCCGACGCGCAGGCGTGCGCCGAGGTGCTGCACGGGCTCCTCGACCTCGGCGGCCGACTCGGGATCGCCACGCTCGGCGACCTGCACCTCGCGGTTCGAGCGCGTGGGCGCCCGAACTTCGGCAAGATCCGCCTCGCCGACCATCTCCCACGCGCCGCCGGCGTCTACCTGTTCAAGGCCCGCGACGACCGCGTGCTCTACGTCGGCAAGTCGAAGGATCTCCGCGCCCGCGTGAAGTCGTACTTCTACGGCGACCCGCGCAAGAAGGTCGAAGACCTCCTAGCCGAGACCGCCGCCGTCGAGGGCATCCCCTGCGGCTCCGAGCTCGAGGCGCTCGTCCTCGAGGCGCGCCTGATCCGGCGGCACGAGCCGAAGTACAACCGCCGCGGCAAGACCTGGCGAAGATACGCCTACCTGAAGATCGACCCCGACGAGGCCTACCCGCGCGTGAAGCTCGCGCGCGAGCCAACCGGCGGGGCTGCCTTCCTCGGCCCGTTCCCGTCCTCACACCACGCGCGCCTCGCGAAGGAGGCGCTCGAGGAGGCGTTCCCGATCCGTCGCTGCACGAAGGCGATGGGCCGCACCACCCGCTTCTCTGCCTGCGCGCTCGCCGAGATGGGGCGCTGCCTCGCACCGTGCGACGGCCGCGTCGGCCTCGAGCGCTACGCGGAGTCCGTCCGGTCTCTCCTTTCCTCCCTGAGCTCGCCGGGCGGGCTCCTCGCGGCGCTCGAGGCGCGGATGCGCGGCCTGGCCGCCGAGGAGCGCTTCGAGGAGGCGTCCCTCGCGCGCGATCGCCTCCGCGCCCTCGCCGAGGCCCTCGCGCGCGCCAGGACCGACGGCTGGCTCCTCGGCGAGTGCGGTATCCGGCTCGTCGACGCGCACGGCGCGCAGATCCACCTGCAACGGAGGCACGCTCGTTCGCCCGGCAGCCGACGACCCCGAACCTGTTCGCGCTCCGTGCCCTCGCGACCGTGCCGACGAGCTCGCGGCCGTGCGGTCGTGGCTCGGGCGGAACGCGGTGGCGTTGGTGCAGGCCGACCCGCCGCTGCCGAACCCGTCGACGGTGGTGCCGAGCTCCACCACCTGCTGGCCTGCCTCCGAGGGGCCGACCGGCGGGAGGGCGCGGGACCTTCCGATCGGGCGTCGTGAGCACGCCCGATAGACTGGCCGGAACGGCGAACCCCAGGAGCGAACCCATGGAAACCGCGGTCATCCTCGAAGGCGCACGCACCCCGGTCGGCAAGTTCCTCGGCGGGTTCTCCGAGCTGCCGACGGTCGAGCTCGGCGTCCTGGCGGTGAAGGAGGCTCTGCGTCGGGCGAACGTCGAGCCCGAGCAGGTCGAGCAGACGATCATGGGTCACGCCCGGCAGGCGGGCAACGGCCCGAACACGGGCCGCCAGGTGAGCGTGAACAGCGGGATCCCGATCGAGGTGCCCGCGTACAACGTGAACATGGCATGCGCGCTCAGGCATGAAGGCGATCCACCTCGGCGCGCAGCAGATCATGACCGGCGAGGCCGAGGTCGTGGTCGTCGGCGGGATGGAGAACATGACCCGCGTGCCGTTCCTGCTCGACCGGATGCGCTTCGGCTACCGGCTCGGCGACGCCGACGGTCGTACGACGCGATGTACAAGGACGGCCTGTTCGATCCGCTGTGCGGGCTGCTCATGGGCGAGACCGCCGAGAACCTCGTCGACATGTACGACATCTCGCGCGAGGAGCAGGACGAGTTCGCGCTCGAGTCGCAGCAGAAGGCCGAGGCGACAAGGCCCGGCGCGCGCTCGAGATGTTCCCCGTCGAGGCGCCGAACCCCAAGGGCAAGGGCACGATCATCGTCGAGCGAGGACGAGCACCCGCGTCCCGACACGACGATGGAGACGCTCGCGAAGCTCCCGCCGGTGTTCCGCGAGGAGCGGCTCGGTCACCGCCGGCAACTCGAGCGGCCTCACCGACGGCGCCGGCGGCGATGGTGCTCATGAGCGAGTCCCGCGCGAAGGCCGAGGGCCGCGAGGTCCTCGCGCGGATCGTCGGGATGTCCTCGGCCGGCGTGCCGCCCGAGATCATGGGCATCGGCCCGGTCCCGGCGACGCGCAAGGTGATGGAGCACGACCGGCCTGTCGCTCGCCGACATCGACTGATCGAGGTCAACGAGGCGTTCGCCGCCCAGGTCATCGCGTGCGAGCGCGAGCTGAAGTTCGACCGCGACCGGCTGAACCCGAAGGGCGGCGGCATCTCGGTCGGCCACCCGATCGGGCTGTCCGGCACGCGGATCACGCTCACGCTCGCGTACGAGATGCGCGAGATGGGCTACGCCGCTCGGTCTCGCGACGCTGTGCGTCTCGGGCGGACAGGGCACCGCGGTCGTCCTCGAGCGCGCCTAGCCGGAGGGAGGAGACGACGATGGTGCACGCGGTCGTCCTCGTCCAGTGCGAGATCGACCTGATCCCCGAGGCGGCGCAGGCCGATCGCCGACCTCGAGGGCGTGTCCGAGGTCTACTCGGTGGCCGGGGAGTTCGACCTCGTCGCGGTCGTGCGGGTCGCGAACCACGACGACCTCGCGAGGGTCATCCCCGGCGGGATCGCCAAGGTCGAGGGCGTGATGCGCACCGAGACCCTCATCGCGTTCCAGGTGTACTCGAAGCACGACCTCGAGCGGCTGTTCTCGATCGGCTTCGACGAGGACTGAGGCGTCAGCTCGGCAGGTCGATCCGGATCGGGAGCGCCGTTCGTCCCCACTCGGAGAGATCCTCGCCCGAGCGCGCGCGCGTACTTGTCGAGCAAGGCGTGGCGGGCGATCTGGTCCTCGCTCGGGATCGTCATCGAGCACCCGCGCCGCGGCCAGGTAGTCGCGGTCGCCCAGGCGCAGGCCGACGGTCGGGTTCGCCCTGATGTTGCGGACCCAGTCGCTCTCCTCGCCGCCGCCCGAGAGCAGGTAGACGCGCCCCTCGTGGAGCGCGAACCAGATCTCGATCGTGTGCGAACGGCCCGAGACGCGCCCCGAGGTCGTCACGTAGCAGAAGTCGAGGGCGGCGCGCTCGGTGTCGTCCACCTCAGGACAGGGCCCAGATGATGAGCGCGGCGATCACGACGACGGCCGCGAGCAGGTACAGGAGGTCGCCCTTCTTCACCTTGCCAGGCCGCATCGCGTTGAAACCCATGCTCACCCGTTGCCCGGCTCGGGGAGGCGGTAGTACTCGCGAAGCTTCTCCTCGGACAGCCAGTAGATGTGCTGGCGGACCGTCGACGCGTAGGTGAGCGCCTCGGTCTCGTCCCGGCAGGCGCGCGAGGACGGCATCCCGGCCGGAAGGATCCACGATCGCGACGGTCCACCCCTCATCGCCGCGCCGGACATCCACCGTGTAGCGGTTCTCCGCCCCGGTCGCGTTCAGCTCCGCGTGCTCCCGTGCGCGTGCAGCCGCTCGAGGCGCTCGAGGTGCGCTCGCAGCGTCGCGAGCACCGAGTCCACGTCGAGCACGAAGTCCGGCTCGAGGTCGGCGGTCTTCTCGAGCGCGCTCTCCAGGGTGCTGCCCGCCTGCTCGGCATCGCGCAACGAGTCCACGAGAACCACCGCGTAGTCCGCCTGGAACGGCTTCCCGTCCCATGGGCACTCCCCGCCGCTGCGGAGCACCTGCTCCACGAGGAACTCCCGTCCGCAGCGCCTGCACGTCCCCTTGATCTTCACGCCGTCTCCTTCTCCGTCACGTCCGCGAGCTCGAGCAGTCGATCGGCCAGCTCGAACGGATCCACCGGCTTCACGAACCAGGCGTCGGCCCCCGACCATCTCGCGAGCCAGGCATCCTGCCGCCGCTCGAGCAAGATCACGATCGCACCCGGGTAGGGCTCGGGCGCCCCGCGGAGATCCTTCGCGAGCGAGAACGCGCCGGCGCGCGAGGCGATCTCGTCGGCGATCACGGCATCGGGTCGTTCGCGGAACGCGGCCCGCACCCCGCTCTCACCGTTCGTCGCCTCGAAGAAGCGGATCGGCTCCCCGAGCCGCCTCTCGATCCCGGCGACGGCGAGCGCCATGAGCTCGCGCGACTCGGGCTGGGGGGACACGAGCAGGACCTTCACGGCGCGCATCCTACCAACGTCCAGGTGGGCACTCGGGCGCGGGGGGACAGGTTCCGAGCGCGCCCCGGCTATCATGTGGCCCGCCGTCCCGATCCAGATCTCGACGATGACCACGGCCACCTACCTCGATCATGCATCCGCCACGCCGCTCTCGGAGCCGGCGCGCGAGGCGCTGGTGTCCGCCCTCGACGCCTTCGGTGACCCGCTGCGGCTCCACGGGACCGGCCTTGCGGCCCGCCGCCTCCTCGATGACGCGCGAGCGCAGATCGGCGAGGCCTTGAACGCCCAGCCCGACGAGATCGTGTTCACCTCGGGTGGAACGGAGTCGGTCGCGCTCGCCATCTGGGGGGGCGTTCGCCCCGTGCGCGAGATCGGGCACCGGATCGTGACGAGCGCGATCGAGCATCCCGCGGTCGGCGGTGTCCTCCACACGCTGGAGACCGATGGGTTCGAGGCGGTCCTGGTCGGCGTGGACGACCAGGGTCAGGTGGACCTCGACGCGTTCGCGGGCGAGATCCGCACGCCCGGAACGCTGCTCGGCTCGATCCAGCACGCGAACCACGAAGTCGGCACGATGCAGCCGATCGCCGAGGCGGCGCGCCTGTGCCGGGAGGCCGGCGTCCTGTTCCATACCGACGCGTGCCAGGCGGCCGGGCGACTCCCCCTGGACACCTCGGCGCTCGAGATCGACCTGCTCTCGCTCTCGGCACACAAGTTCGGCGGGCCGCCCGGTGTCGGCGCGCTCTACGTCCGCCGCGGGGTGCCGGTCGCGGCGTACCCGTGCGGGGACGATCGTGAGCGTCGACGCCGCTCCGGCATGGAGAACATCCCGGGCGTCGCCGCCATGGCCGCGGCACTTCGGGCATCGCTCGGCGACAGCGGCGACCAGGCCGCCCGACAGTGGGCCCTCACCGACCGGCTCCGTCGGGGCCTCGCCGAGATCCCCGGTGTCGAGGTCCACGGGCACCCCACCCAACGTGTGCCCCACCTCGTGTGCTTCTCGGTCGCGGACGTCGATGCCGAGATCCTCAGCATGTCCCTGGACGACCGGGGGTTCCGTCTGGCCGCCGGCTCGAACTGCTCCGGCGCCCCCGGCGAGCCCTCACCGGTGCTCGAGCACATGGGGACCCCCGGCCGGCCGAGCTTCCGGATCGGCGTGGGCCGCGAGACCACGGCCGAGGACATCGAGCTCTTCCTCGCCGCCCTCCCTCGGCTCGTCGAGGAGCTCCGGCGCGTCGAGGTCGCATCGGAGGAGGCGATGTCCCGCTATGTCCCGGGGTCCTGAGGGCGGCGTCCGACCCTCGCGTCGCTGGCGCCCAGCGGCTACTCGACGGTCCAGACGTCGCCCGAGCGGAGCAGCGTCTCCAGGCTCCCCGCACCCAATCGTTCCGTGGTCAGCTTGATCTGCGCCGTCATCGCCTCGCCGTAGACGGGACGCTCGACCTCGCGGAAGACGCCGATGCACGTCGGCTCGGTCGGGCCATGACCGGCCGTGTGCGCGAGCGCGAACGCGAGCGACGGGCGTCCGTGCTCGTCGTGAGAGACGATCCGGTCCTTCAGCGTGTTCGCGACCTCGGTGATCACGAGGCGACCGTTCTCGCCGACCGAGACGCAGCGCGTGCCCTCGTCGAACACGATGCGGCTGCCCGTGCTCCAGGCGGATCTGATTGTGGATCCCACTGCGGCTTCTCGCGGAGCAGGTCGAACGCGCCGTCGTTGAACACGTTGCAGTTCTGGTAGATCTCGACGAACGCCGACCCGCGGTGCGCCGCCGCCTCGGCGCAGCACCTCGGTCAGGTGCTGGCGGTCGTTGTCGATCGTCCGAGCCACGAACGTCGCCTCCGCGCCGAGCGCCAGCGCGATCGGGTTGAACGGGTGATCGACCGAGCCGAACGGCGTCGACTTGGTGACCTTCCCCTCCTCGCTGGTCGGCGAGTACTGCCCCTTGGTCAGCCCGTAGATCTGGTTGTTGAACAGCAGGATCCGCAGGTTCACGTTGCGCCGGAGCGCGTGGATCAGGTGGTTGCCGCCGATCGAGAGCGCGTCGCCGTCACCGGTCACCACCCACACGTTGAGGTCCGGTCGGGCGGTCGCGATGCCCGTCGCGATGCGCCGGCGCGCGCCCGTGGATCCCGTGCATCCCGTAGGTGTCCATGTAGTACGTGAAGCGCCCCGAGCACCCGATCCCCGAGACGAACACGATGTCGTCCGGCGTCGATCCCGAGCTCCGGCATGAACGACTGGACGGTCGCGAGGATCGCGTAGTCCCCGCAGCCCGGGCACCAGCGCACCTCGTTGTCGCTCGTGAAATCCTTCTTCGTGCAGCGTGCCGACGACACCGCTCGCCGTCTCGCCGCTTCCGTCGTCGATCGATCTCGAGCCATCGCTCACTTCGTCCATCACCCTCAGCATCTCCGATCTCGAGCTCTTCGGCGAAGAACGGCAGCCCCTTCACCTTCGAGTAGGTCCGCGACGTCCACCAGGTACCGCGCGCAGATCGAGCAGGGCGAGCTGGCCCATGTTCATCTCCGGGATCAGGACCGTTCGGATAGCGGCGCAGACCTCCCCAGGTTCCGCGGGAACGGGTTCAGGTGCACGCAGATGCGCGGTCGCCACCTGCGACCGCCGTCGCGCACCCGCCGCGCGGCCGCGTGGATCGTTCCGTACGACGAGCCCCAGCCCAGCACGAGCAGCTCGGCGCTCGCCGTCGGGTCGTCGACCTCGACGGGTCGGGATGTCCTCAGCGATCCTCGCGACCTTCGGCCGCCCGCAGGTCCGTCATCCGCTCGTGGTTCTCGGCGTCGTAGCTGATCGCGCCGGTCACGTCGTCCTTCTCCAGGCCCCCCGATCCGGTGGCGCAGGCCCGGCGTTCCCGGAACCGCCCACGGGCGTGCGAGCCTGCTCATCGCGCAGCGTACGGCAGGAACTCGTCGCCCGGCGTCTCGGGCCGGTGGCGAAGTTCGGGTCGATCTCGGGCAGCTCATCGACCATCGGGGATCCGCCACGGCTCGGACGAGTTCGCGAGGAAGGTGTCGGAGAGCAGGATCACCGGCGTGCGGTACGTGACCGCGATCCGCGCCGCTTCGATCGCCACGTCGAAGCAGTGCGAGGGCGATCGACGCGGCGACGCACCGGCATCGGCGACTCGCCGTGGCGTCCGTACAGCGCCAGGAGCAGGTCGGACTGCTCGGTCTTCGTCGGCATCCCCGTCGACGGGCCGGCGCGCTGCACGTCGACCACCACCAGCGGCAGCTCGAGCATCACGGCCAGCCCGAGCGTCTCGGCCTTCAGGTCCATGCCCGGGCCGCTCGTGCCCGTGACACCCAGGTGCCCGGCGAACGACGCGCCCAGCGCGATCGCCGGCGGCGGCGATCTCGTCCTCGGCCTGGAGCGTGAGCACGCTGAAGTTCTTGAGTCGCGAGAGCTCGTGCAGCAGCTCGGAGGCCGGGGTGATCGGATAGCTGGCGTAGAACAGCGGAAGCCCGCTGCGCTCGGCTGGCCGCGACCAGGCCCCACGCGAGCGCGGCGGTCCCGGCGATGTTCCGATACGTGCCCGGCTCGCGCCGGTGCCGGCTTGATCTCGTAGCGCGTGGCGAACAGCTCGGTCGTCTCCCCGAAGTTGTAGCCGGCCTTGAACGCCGCCACGTTCGCGTCGTGGACCTGGGGCTTGTCGCCGAACTTCGTTCTCCAGCCAGTTCGAGCGTGACCTCGACGGGACGTCCGTACATCCACGAGACGAGCCCGAGAGCGAACATGTTCTTCGAGCGCTCGGCCTCCTTGCGCGATAGACCCGAGCTCCTCGACCGCCCGCACCGTGATCGACGTCATCGGCACCGGGTACACGTGGTAGCCGTCGAGCGTGCCGTCCTGGAGCGGGTTCGACGCGTACCCGGCCTTCTCGAGGTTGCGCTGGGTGAACGCGTCCTCGTTCACGATGATCGTGCCGCCCTTCTCGACCAGCTTCAGCTCGGCCTTCAGCGCGGCTGGGTTCATCGCGACCAGCACGTCCGGGTGGTCCCCGGGCGTCAAGATCTCACGCGAGGCGAACTGGATCTGGAAGGCCGAGACCCCGTGCGACCGTGCCGGCCGGCGCTCGGATCTCGGCCGGGAAGTCCGGGAGGGTCGCGAGGTCGTTGCCGAGCACCGCGGTCGCGCTCGTGAATCGGTCGCCGGTCAGCTGCATCCCGTCACCCGAGTCGCCGGCGAACCGGATGACGACGCGTTCCTTCTCTTCTACCTGCTTGGACATGCCGATACCGGGCGGTGCCCGGGCCGCCTCCTTCGTGGGTCGAGGACGTTCCGTTCATCTAGCGTACCGCCTGCCGCCTCGAGCACCGGCATCACGGCGGTACCGTGTGGGCGGCCAAGTGGACGGAGGAGACCAGGATGCGGATGCACAGGCTCGGCTCGCAAGGTCCCCAGCTCTCGGTCGTGGGGTACGGCGCATGGGAGGCGGGCGCCGGGAGCGAATGGGGCGACGCGCCGCCGGCGCAGCGGATCGTCGAGGCGATCCGCACCGTGCTCGACACGGGCATCAACTGGATCGACACGGCAGAGGTCTACGGCAACGGCCGATCGGAGGAGATGGTAGCTCGTCGCGATCACGGGTCACCGCGACGAGGTCTTCCTGGCCACGAAGGTGGCACCGCAGCCCGAAGGCAGCGGCTTCCGGGCGGAGCAGGTCCACCGTGCGTGCACCGACAGCCTGCGGAGGCTCCGGACGGGCCACCTGGACCTCTACCAGCTGCACTGGCCCGATGACACGGGGGTGGCGCTCGAGGACACCTGGGGCGAGATGGCCGCGCTCGTCGACGAGGGCCTGGTCCGAGCCGTCGGCGTGTCGAACTTCGACCGAGCGCTCATCGAGCGGTGCGAGGCCGTGCGCCACGTGGACTCGCTCCAGCAAGAGCTCTCGATGTTGCAGCTCGAGGACCGCGAGCTGATCGCCTGGTGCGGGCAGAACGGGACGGGCGTCCTGTCGTACGGCCCGCTCGCGTACGGACTGCTCACGGGCGCGGTCGGCCAGGACACCACGTTCGATGCCACCGACTTCCGATCCGGGGCCGACGAGTGGGACTACTGGGAGAAGATGTTCGCGCCCGGCAAGCTCGAGCGAAGCCTGGCCGTGGTCGATGCCCTGCGCCCGATCGCCGAGCGTTCGGGCTGCACCGTCGGGCAGCTCGCGCTCGCGTGGAACTTCCACCAGCCGGGGGTGACGGCGGCCATCGCCGGTAGCCGCAACCCCGACCACGTACGCTCGAACGCAGGGGCCGGCGACCTGGATCTCGACGCCGTCACCCTCGAGGAGCTCGAGGCGGTGCTCGGGCTCGGCCCGTCGTTCGCCTGATCCGTCGCGGCGGCGTGGCAACGCTGTGACGACGACCTCGGAGCCCCTGCCCGGGACCTGCGACGGTCGGTAAGATGCCCCGCGCGTGCGCCCCGTACGCTCGAGGAGAGGACATGTACAAACGCATCTTGCTCGCCACCGACGGCTCTCCCACCGCCGAGACCGCCGAGCGGATCGGCGCGGCACTCGCCCGGACGACGAAGGGCAAGCTCACCATCGTCCACGCGTACCAGGACGCCGCGCGCGCCGAGGCCGCCGTGGCTCGGGCGCTCGCGATCGCCGAGGGCGAGGGCGTGAAGGCCGACACCGTCATCTCCGGCGACGACCCGAGCAGCGCCGTCCTCGAGGCTGCCGAGGACAAGAACGCCGAGCTCATCGTGCTCGGCAGCCGCGGCCTGTTCCAGGGCGAGCAGGTGTTCGGCAGCGTCGTCCGCAAGATCGCCACGCACGCGCCGTGCGATGTCCTCCTCACGCGGGCGCGCGAGACGGTCACCACCGCAGACGCGACCCCCGTACGTCACCTCCTCGTCGCGACCGACGGCTCGGCCACGGCGGACCGGGCGGCGCGCAAGGGCTTCGGGCTCGCGCAGCGCCTCGAGGCCGAGATCTCCCTCGTGTTCGTCGGGCACGTGAAGACCGGCGAGCTGGTCCTCCAGGACACCGTCGCGACGATGGCCGAGGACTCGAGGAGAGCATCGACGTGACCACCAAGATCCGCGAGGGTGACGCCGCGCAAGAGATCATGGCCGAGGCCGCCGAGGGCGGCTACGACCTCGTCGTGATCGGCAACCGCGGGCTCGCGGGTGCCAAGGCCATCCTGATCGGCTCCGTGCCGCTCACCGTGGCCGAGTACGCCACGACCGACGTCCTCATCGCGAGGACGATCGCGCAGAGCCTCGAGGAGATCGACAAGGGCGAGGGCGGGATCGTGACCTCCGGCGAGCACAAGGTGGCCGTCTACCGCGACCGGAAGGGAGCCGTCCACGTGTTCTCCGCCAGGTGCACGCACATGGGATGCACGGTGAAGTGGAACACGACCGACAAGACGTGGGACTGCCCGTGCCACGGATCGCGATTCGGCCCTACTGGAGAGGTCGTGAACGGCCCGGCCACGAAGCCGCTGCCCGCGACCGATCTTCTCAGAGCACGGTGAACGGTTTGAAGACCATCAGCCAGGCGATCACGAGGAGTGCCGCGCCACCGATCGACTGTGTTCACCAGACCGATGCGCGAGCGCAGGATCTCGTCGAGCTCTTCGTCGCTCTTGCGTGGCACCCCCGAAGGGCGGACCTCGACGGACTCCTTCACCCGCTGGTAGTAGGGGCGCCCGACCGCCGACATCTCGCCCACCACGAGCACGAGGATCGCAACCGAGAGCCAGAACCAGCCGTCGTTCCACCATCCGCCCTGGACGCCGGCCACGACCCCGAACGCGATCAACCAGCCGAGCGAGACGTACATCCCGAGGACCGACGACCCCGAGAACCGCAACAGCTCGGCGATGCGGAGCCGGTCGCGCTCGTTGCGGAGCCGCAGCGCCGCCACGATCGAGACGCCATGGAACATCACGAACGAGAGCACGCCGGCCACGTGCAGGAACTTCCACCAGTTGTAGGGCACGGCGATCGCGAGCATCAGCTTCTGAGGGACCGCTCCGACTCGCGGAGCCGCCGCGCGACGACGGCGAGGATCTTGGCCGCGACCCCCTGCTCCTCGGCGACCAACCGGTCGAACGCCTTCTTGAAGAGTCCGTATCGCGGTGACCGGGGTCGCCGCGATGACGTCGGCGGTCCGGGGACCCCCGTCCAGGAGGGCGATCTCACCCAGGAAGTCGCCCGGCTCGAGCCTGCCGATCGGCCGTCCGTTGCGTAGGACCTTGGCCTCGCCCTCCAGGATCACGAAGAACGTGCCCCCTTGCTGGTCCTGCTTCACGATGAACTCACCCCGGTGGAACGAGGTCACATCCGCGCGCTCGGCGAGCCGGCGGAGATGGCGTCGCGATAGCCCGGAGAACAGCGGGACCCCGGCGAGCAGGTCGGTGTCGTGCTTCGTGAGCGGCCGGTCCTTGCGCCGGCCCCCGGTGACCGCCCGCTTCGGCACGGGGCCAGAAGCGATCGCTTCCGGCACCATGCCGGAGAAGTCCTCGAAGACGTTCCTGCTCACGCGCCCTCCTCCCGCACGCGGGAAGCCTACCGGACGGCCAGGGCAACCGCAGCCGGGAGCGACCGATGGTCAGGCTCGCGAAGCGGGGGTACCTTCGGTCCCATGCGCGAACGCCTCGAGCAGCTGCTGAGCGAGCGGATCCTCGTGCTCGACGGGGCCTACGGCACCGCGATCCAGGCTCGCGACCTCAGCGACGAGGACTTCCGAGGATCGCGGTTCCGCGATCACCCGCGTGAGGTCAAGGGCGATCCGGACCTGCTCAACCTCACTCGGCCGGACGTCGTCGAGGAGATCCACCGTGCCTATCTGCAGGCGGGGGCCGACATCGTGACGACCAACACGTTCACGGCAACGGCCATCGCCCAGACCGACTACGGACTCGAGGAGGTCGTGTACGAGCTGAACCGCGCGGGCGCCGAGATCGCCCGGCGGGCCGTCGCCGAGTTCGGGAGCGACCGCGTCGTCGCCGGGTCGGTCGGGCCGACGAACCAGACGCTCTCGCTCTCGCCTCGCGTGAGTGAGCCCGCATACCGGACCGTGTCCTTCGACCAGATGGCCGAGGCCTACGCCGAGCAGATCCGCGGGCTCCGCGACGGTGGCGTCGATCTCCTGCTCATCGAGACGATCTTCGACACCCTGAACGCGAAGGCAGCCATCGCTGCCGCGAAGGACGTCGCGCCCGAGCTGCCGCTCATGATCTCCGTCACGATCACGGACCGCAGCGGCCGGACCTTGTCCGGACAGACCACGGACGCGTTCTGGCTCTCGGTCGAGCACGCGGAGCCGTTCAGCGTCGGCGTGAACTGCGCGCTCGGCGCCGCCGAGATGCGGCCCTACCTCGAGGTCCTGTCCCGGATCGCGCCCGTGTACACGTCCTGCCACCCGAACGCCGGACTGCCGAACGCCTTCGGCGGCTACGACGAGCGGCCAGAGACGACCTCGAAGTACCTGCGGGAGTTCGCCGAGAGCGGGCTCGGCAACATCCTCGGCGGCTGCTGCGGAACGACGGAGGAGCACATCCGTGCGACCGCGCAGGCCCTCGAGGGTCTCCCTCCACGCCGCGTGCCGGCGCCCCAGCGGCTCACGTCGTTCTCCGGCCTCGAGCCGTTCCGCATCACCCCTGAGACCGGGTTCGTGATGATCGGCGAGCGCCAGAACGTGACCGGCTCGGCGAAGTTCCGCAAGCTGATCGAAGCCGGTGACTTCCAGGGCGCCGTCGAGGTCGCGGCCGAGCAGGTCCGCAGCGGCGCGAACATGCTCGACGTGAACATGGATGCCGACCTGCTCGACGGCGAGAAGGCGATGACCACGTTCCTGAACCTCATCGCCACGGAGCCCGAGATCGCGAAGGTCCCGATCATGGTCGACTCCTCGCGCTGGGAGGTCATCGAGGCCGGCCTGAGATGCGTGCAGGGCAAGGGGGTAGTCAACTCGATCAGCCTGAAGGAGGGCGAGGCCGACTTCCTGGCGAAGGCGCGGCGGGTCCGCCGCTACGGCGCCGCCGTCGTCGTGATGGCGTTCGACGAGCAGGGACAGGCCGACACCGTCGAGCGCAAGGTCGAGATCCTCGAGCGCGCCTTCCACCTCCTCGTGGACGAGGTCGGCTTCTCGCCCGAGGACGTGATCTTCGATCCATGCATCCTCGCCATCGCGACCGGCATCGAGGAGCACAGCGAGTACGCGAAGGCGTTCATCGAGTCGACGCGCATCCTCAGGGAGCGCTGCCCGGGTGCCAAGGTCTCGGGCGGCGTTTCGAACCTGTCGTTCAGCTTCCGCGGCAACGACCGGGTCCGCGAGGCGATCCATTCGGCGTTCCTGTATCACGCGATCGGGGCGGGCCTCGACATGGCGATCGTCAACGCCGGCCAGATCGCGCTCTACGAGGACATCCCACGAGACCTCCTCGAGCACGTCGAGGACATCATCTTCAACCGCCGCTCCGACGCGACCGAGCGCATGATCGCGTTCGCCGAGACCGTCAAGGGCGAGGGTACGAAACGCGTCGTGGACCTCACCTGGCGCGAGGGCACGGTCGAGGAGCGCCTGGCGCATGCGCTCGTACACGGGATCGACGACTTCATCGTCGAGGACGCCGAGGAGGCTCGCAAGCGGTACGAGCGTCCGCTCGACGTGATCGAGGGCCCGCTCATGGCCGGCATGAAGGTCGTCGGAGACCTGTTCGGCGCGGGCAAGATGTTCCTGCCGCAGGTGGTGAAGAGCGCCCGCGCCATGAAGAAGGCCGTCGCGCACCTCGAGCCGTTCATGGAGGAAGAGAAGGAGCGGACGGGCACCACCGGGTCGTCACAAGGCAAGGTCGTCCTCTGCACCGTGAAGGGAGACGTCCACGACATCGGCAAGAACATCGTCGGGGTCGTGCTCGGCTGCAACAACTACGAGGTGGTCGACCTTGGCGTGATGGTGCCCCCCGACGTGCTCCTCGACACCGCCGAGCGCGAGGGCGCCGACATCGTCGGATGCTCCGGCCTCATCACTCCCTCGCTCTCGGAGATGGTGAACGTTGCGAGGGAGATGGACCGTCGCGGCCTCGACCTGCCGCTGCTCATCGGCGGAGCCACCACGTCGCGGCAACATACCGCCGTGAGGATCGCGCCCGAGTACACCCCGCCCATCGTCCACGTCGTCGATGCCTCGCGGGTCGTCGGCATCGTCTCGAACCTGCTCGACGGCGAACGTCGGAGCGTGCTCGACCGCGAGAACCGCGTCGAGCAGGAGCGCCTGCGAGCCCTTCACGCCGAGCGCGAGGCGCAGCCGCTGCTCCCCTACCGCATCGCCCTCGAGCGCCGGACGCAGATCGCCTGGCGGCTCGAGGACCTGCCGAGCCCGCCCTTCACGGGAACCCGTGTCGTGGAGCCGGGGGTCACCGACCTGCGGCCCTACATCGACTGGACCTTCTTCTTCACCGCCTGGGAGCTGAAGGGCCGGTACCCCGGGATCCTCGACCACCCGGACCACGGCCACGCGGCCCGCGAGCTCTTCGAACACGGGAACGAGATGCTCGACCAGCTCGAGCGTGACGGCTCCGTCACCGCGCGCGGCGTGTACGGGTACTGGGGTGGGTGGAGCGAGGGCGACGACCTCGTGCTCGAGGACGCCTCTCGGTTCCCGATGCTGCGCCAACAGGCCGACCATGGGGACGACCGGCCGAGCCGCTCGCTCGCCGACTACCTCGCGCCCGTCGAGACCGGTCTGCCCGACCACCTCGGCGCGTTCGCCATCACCGCCGGGATCGGCGTCGCCGAGCTAGCCGCACACTTCGAGTCCGAGCACGACGACTACCGCTCGATCATGGTGAAAGCCATCGCCGACCGGCTCGCTGAGGCCTTCGCCGAGTGGCTCCACGAGAGGGTCCGGCGTGAGTGGTACGAGACCGGTCCGAAGATGAGCAACGAGGATCTCGTCGGGGAGCGCTACCGTGGGATCCGACCCGCGTTCGGCTATCCCGCATGTCCCGACCACTCCCGCAAGCGCACGCTGTGGCAGCTCCTGGACGCGGATGCGGTCGGCATCGGGCTCACCGAGACCTTCGCGATGACGCCTGCCGCGAGCGTCTCGGGCCTGTACCTCGCCCACCCGGCCTCGCGCTATTTCAATGTCGGTCGACTCGGCAAGGACCAGGTCGAGGACTACGCCGAGCGCTGTGGCTTGGACCGGCGCGAGGCCGAGCGCTGGCTCGCGCCGAACCTCGCCTACGACCCCGACTGAGGACTACGCGCGCTGCGTCGGCAGCTGTGGCACCAGCCAGGAGATCAAGCTGCTCGGGCTCCGCGTCTGCATCCACACGCGACCGGGGCCGGTGAGGTTCACGACGAGCCCCTCGCCCGAGAGCAGGGTCGACTTCCACCCGCCGACCTTCTGGACCTCGTAGCCGGTGCCCTCGCTGAACGCGACCATGTGCCCCGTGTCCATCCTGTAGGTCTGCCCGGCGGCAAGATCGAGCTGCTTGATCGCTCCGTAGCTCGAGACGATCAGATCGCCATTGCCCGAGCACTTCAGCAGGAAGAGCCCCTCGCTCGAGAAGAAGGTCTTCGCGCCACCCCACTTGGTGTCGACCTCGATACCCGTCCCGCACGCGAGGTAGGACCCCGACTGCACGAACACGGTCTGGCCGCTGAGCGCGAGGTGCACGACGTCCCCGGGCAGCGACGGACCGACCGTGACCTCCCCCGGCCCACCCTGGGCGGTGTACGTGTTGATGAAGAACGACTCCCCACCGAGCATGCTCCGCTTCAGCCCGCCCAGGACCCCGCCCTGCGCCTTGGTCTCGATCCCGATGTTCGAGGTCATCGCGACCATCGCACCCGCCTCGGCGCGCAGGGCCTCGCCCGCGTCCAGGCCGAGGTTCGCGATCGCGTACGCCGGGCTGTACTCGATGGTGACCTTCATGCAGCGACTCCTTCCGGTCCGTCGGCGCGAGTGTAGGTCCTCCACCGGTAGCGCGGGCGCCCGTGGGTCGCTTCTGGCACTCCGTCGCCGACACGGCCGCCGCATCCGCCGCGGTGATCTGAAGACGGAGCCGGTCGTCGGCCTCCCCGGACGCGGTCCGGCCGCTGCTCGGGAGCAGCGGCCGGAACCTGGGGGATAGCCCGCGGCACACGACGACGAAGGCCGAGGCGACGTGCGCGCGGCCGATGAGCCCGCCGCCCGACCCCGCAGCGTCCACCGCGGTCGCTTCGAGTATCGGCACCCTGCGCAGACGGAACTTGAGCCATGCGAGAGCGGAAAGAGTGACAGGAACGGGCTACTGGAACGAGTGCCCGCACGCGCAGCTGCTCTGTGCCGCCGGGTTGTCGATCGTGAAGCCGGATGCCTCGAGCGTGTCCACGAAGTCGATCGTCGCCTCCGACAGGTACGGCACGCTCATCTTGTCCACCACGATCCTAACGCCGAACTGCTCCTCGGCGAGGTCCTTGTCCGAGAGCTGATCGTCGAGGTACATCGCGTACCGCAGGCCCGAACACCCCCCCGGCTGCACGGCCACGCGCAGGGCGATGTCCGCCCGTCCCTCCTCTTCGAGGAGCTCCTTCACCTTGCCGGCAGCGTTCTCGGTCAGCTGGATCATCGCTCGGGTCCTCCGCATGCTCGGTTTCGTGCAGTCATTCTAGCCCGGCTCGGTCTGAATCCTACCGGTCGAGTCAGGTTTCGCGGAAGTCGGCCACCTCGGCGTTCGTGGTGCGGCGGAGCTCATCCGGCGTTGTCCGGAAGACGGAGTCCGGCGCGCCCGCGGCGGCCCAGACGTCGTCGAAGCCCAGGAGGTCGGGGTCGAGGAACGAGCGGAGCGGCTCCGGGTGGCCGAACGGAGGCGTCCCGCCCACGGCGAACCCCGTCGCGGCTCGAGCCTCCTCCGGGTTGGCGCGGCGAGCGTCTCCAGCGCCCGCCAGCGCAGCGAGGCGAACCGGATCCACCCGGTTCGCCCCCGAGGTGAGCGCGAGCACCGGACGCCCGTCGGCCACGAACACGAGAGATTTCACGATCTGCTGCACGTCGCAGCCGATGGCGCGCGCCGCGTCCTCGGCGGTCTTCGTCCCCTCTGGGAACCGGCGGACCTCGACGGGGTGCCCGAGCACCCCGGCCGCCTTGAGGAACCGGTCGATCGCGCTGCCCTTACTCATCCTCCGGAGGGTAGCGGTTCCGCCGCGGTGGCGATCTCGGCAGTCAGGTCCACCAGGGCTCCGCGGGGGTCCGACAGGGCGCGCTCGGCGCCGAAGCGTTCGACGAGCGCGTGAACCCGAACCCCCTCCGGCCGCACCTCGGCTCGGCCGCACAGCAGGACGACCGGCACGCCGAGCGCCGTGGCGGCCTCGAGCACGCCCGACGCAACCTTCCCTCGGAGCGATGAGGCGTCGAACGCCCCCTCTCCCGTGATCACCACATCCGACCGCTCGAGCCGTTCCACCAGGCCGACCGCCTCGTTCACGATGTCGATGCCGCGGCGCAGGCGCGCGCCGAGGAAGGCGACGAGCCCGGCCCCCACCCCTCCGGCCGCGCCGGCACCCGGGATGGCTCGCACGTCGAGGCCCAGGTCCCGGTGGATCACGGCCGCCAGGTGGCCGAGCGCGCGATCCAGCAGCAGCACGTCCTCGGTCGAGGCGCCCTTCTGCGGCCCGTAGACGTGGGCCGCACCGTGGGGACCCGTGAGCGGGCTGTCGACGTCGCACGCCGCCTGGACCCGTAGGCGTCGCACCGCGGGGTCGAGGCCGCCCGCATCGATCCGCGCCAGGTCCAGGAGCCCCGCCCCGCCCGGCCTGATCGGCTCCCCCGCCGGATCGAGGAGCGCGATCCCGAGCGCCCGCGCCATCCCCGCGCCTCCATCGGTGGTCGCGCTCCCCCCCAGACACACGAGCATCTCGCGAGCGCCGGCCCGAGCGGCGGTCAGGATCAGCTCCCCGGTGCCCCGCGTCGAGGCACGCAGCGGGTCCCGTCGAGCACCGGAGACCAATTCGAGCCCGGAGGCGAGGGCCATCTCCACGATCCCGAGGGTGTGACCCGCGCCGGGCACGAGGCCGAACGAGGCGTCGACCGGATCGCCGAGCGGCCCCGCCACCCGCGCCGAGATCGAACGGCCGCCGAGCGCCGCGACGAGCGCGTCCATCGTCCCCTCGCCGCCGTCCGCGAGCGGCACCTCCTCCACGACGTCGGCCGGCCGAGACCGTCGCCACCCACCCGCGATGGCCGCGGCGGCCTGTGCGGCGGTGAGCGTGCCGCGGAACTTGTCGGGTGCCACGAGGACGCGCATCCTCCGTACGGTACGATTCGGCGCCAACCGAGCGCCCTCCCAGGAGCATCCGCGTGGAACGCACGAAGCTGATCGGCATCCTGCACGCCGAGCGCGCACGCCTGGGCAGGGCGATCCAGTACACGGCCCCGGGCACCTGGGACTCGCCCAGCCAGTGCCGGGGGTGGTCGAACCGAGACCTGATGGCGCACCTCGCGGCGCAGGACGCGGCCGCGGCCCAGGCCCTCGGCCGGGAGGCGGCGGCCGAGCTCGACGCGTTCCGCGACGCGAACGGCGGTGACCTGTGGGTGGACGGCTTCAACGAGTGGGCCGTCGGCGTCCGCACGGAGCTCTCGGCTCGACGGGTCGTCACGGACTGGGGACGGGCGGCAGACCTGCTGTGCGCTCGGGTGGCCGATCTCCCAGGGGAGGAGTGGAACACCAAGCGCGTCCCCTGGCTGGCCGGTGAGATCGGCGTTCGCTACCTGGTCCAGGCGCGGGTCATCGAGTGGTGGCTGCACGGCGAGGACCTCCGCGAGGGCACCGGACAGGCGCCGAACCCGCAGCACTGGCCGGTGCACCTCACCTGCGACATGGGCATCAGGATGCTGCCCTACGCGCTCGGCCTGGAGGGTCTCACGTTCCCGGGGGCGAGCGTGCGGGTCGACCTCTCCGGCATGGGTGAGGGATCTTGGCACTGGGGCCTGTCCCCCCGCGAGTCCCCGCCAGAGGACAAGGAGGCCGATGCCTGGATCGAAGGCCGGGCGCTCGCGTTCGCGCTCGTCGCCGGGCGCCGCATCCCCGCAGAGACCTACCTCGACGACGGCAACCTCGTGGTCGGCGGCGACGAGGACCTCGCGATCACCGTGCTCCAGCACGTCCGCGCGTACGCCGAGTAGCCGCGTTCAGCGGGTGATCACAAGCCGCTTCACGGCGCGAGGGTGAGCCCCGAACCGGTACTTGTACGCGTAGTCGCCCTTCAGCAGGTCGAACCCGCTGCATCCGGCCTCGATCGCGATCCGGATGTCCTCGGCCACGAGCACCATGCCCGGGGACAGGTGTTGCCAATCGCGATCGAACGCCGAGTTGTACAGGGAGAAGGTGCCCTCGTGCCGGAACCCGATCGTGCCCGCGACCTTCTCGCCGGCCACCTCGACGAAGGTGAGGTTGAACATCCCGCGCGGCAAGAAGGCCTCGCCCAGGCGCCGGAAGAAGATCTCCATCCCGGGCTGCATGAACACGCCCTTTGGACCCTCGCTCGTGCGGTGGAGCGCCACGAAGCGATCGAGGTAGGCCTCGAGCGTGTCCCGCTGCGCGAGCGTCACGTGGTATGGCCCGCGCTCGGCCTCGAGCTTGCGCGCCTTGCGCTTGATCTCGTGCCGCAGCTTGGGGGGCAGGCCGGCCAGGTACTCGTCGTAGGACCCGGGGACCGGCAGGAACGGCGCCACCCCGTTCTGATCGTCCACGACATCCACGCCGAAACCCTGCGCCGCAGCCGCTTCGGCCAGCACGCCGAGCCACGGACGATCCGCCGGTAGCCCACGGAGGTCGGCGACCCCCCAGTCCTCGCGTCGGCCGAGCGCCGCGAGCAGCTCCTTGGCGACGGTGCCTTGGAGCTCGGGGACGGCGACGGGACCCATGTAGTCCGTCACCTCGGTGCCCCCCAGGAACCGCAGCGTCTCGTCGATCCGCTCGAGCGCGACCGCACCGACCTGCGTGCCATCCTCCTCCGCGAAGCACAGGAGCAGGTGCTCCGGTCGTTCGGCGAACTCCTCCCAATACAGCTTGAGGTACTCGGGCGTGTGGAAGAACGTACCGGCCGGGTCGGCGGTGACGAGGCTCGACCAGTCGCGACGCGTGAAGTCCCGCCCATCCTCGGAGAACACGATGTCCATTCGCTCAGGCTCCAACGCGTCGGCGACGGGCGATGTTCCCGACCCTACCAGGAGCCCCCGCCGCCACCGCCGCCACCGCCGCCCGAGGAGCCGCCGCCGCCGAGCCCGCTGCCGCCCGAACCCGCCGGCGTCGAGGCGATGATCCCACTCGTCGTCACAGCGAAGCCATCCATCTGATCGGCGAAGCTCGCGTAGACGAACGGCCGGCTCGAGACGTACCACGACGTATCGGTCGACGGCGCCGAGGCGAGTCCCTCGAACGCCTTGGCCCACTTGTCCGTGCAGTCGAAGACGATCGCGTAGGGCAGGTAGCGCGTGAAGACGTTCTCCTGCTCGGCCCAGCGGGACATGTGGGTCTCGGCCGTCTCGATCACGCGCCGGAAGCCCGCGATCCGCCGCGCGAGCGCCGTCCCCTTCGCCGTCCGCCGCGGCATCCAACGAGCGAGCAGGAGCAACGCGAACGCGCCGACGAGGAGCGGGATCGCGAGTAGCGCGGCGTGGGTCCAGCGCACGAGCGCGAACGTGATGCCCCCGGCCGCCACGAGCGCCGCGACGCCGATGCCCACCCAGGTGGCCCGAACCCGGTCGGGCCGCCCCACGAACCACTTGCGCCGCACGGCGTCCGCGTACAGGGACTCCTCGACCTCGGTCAGCTTGGAGGCGAACGTGTTCTTGAGCTCGGAGAGGAGCACCTCGTCGCCCGAGCCGAAGATCCGGTCGAGGAGCATCCGCTCGTACGTGAGGCAGCTCGTCGCCGGGCGCCGGCTGCTTGATGAGCTTCCAGTCGGGCTTGCCGAACCAGCCGTGCTTCTCGATCTCCTCGATCACCAGGTAGTGACGCGTCGCGAGGTCGATGATCGTCGCCGTGACGTCGAGCGTGTTCGCCCGCTCGTCGATGAGCGTACCGATCTGGCCCGGGCGCAGGTCCTCCGGCGGTGCGAACTCGACCGGCGCCTCGCCGGACTCGAAGAGCGGGACGGTCTGCTCGGGGCCGCCGGCGTTGCCCATGACCTGGTCGATCTGCGAGCCCTGGAACCGCCGATCGCGTCCTCGGCGCCACGCGAGCAGCCCAACCCCCCCGAGCACGACCGCGGTGAGTCCCGCCGACCCCCCCACGGTGAGCGGGGTGCGTTCGAACGCGCGATCCAGGCTCCAGCGCTCCTCGAGGATCGGCGCCGTGCTCGCGACGGTCCCAGGCGGGAGCGCGACGACGACCGAGAACGCGTTGTACGCCGGCAGGTTCCGCTGCGAGAAGACGGCATCGCCGTCCACGATCTCGGCGCGCTCGCACCCGCCGGTCGAGCCGGACAGTCCCGCGAAGCACGCGACCTGGGTGATCGCCGCGGGCCCCGAGACGGTGACGGTGGACCTCGCGATCGACTGCTCCCACTGGTCGCCGATCGCGTTCCAGTACAGCTCGTCGTGGGTGTCGAAGCCGTTCATCGCGCCCTCGACGCGGTAGGTGATGGTGTAGGTGTGGCGACCGGTGATCGTCCGGTCCGGGTCGCCGATGCGGATCCGGAGATACCCGCCGACGTGCTCGGTCTGCACATCCGTCGGCGTTCCCGCCGAGGCCGAGACCGAGACGACGTCGATCGGGTAGACGCGGTCGTACGTGTCGTCGTAGCGCAGGCGGTCGGGGACGTCGCGGTAGATCCCGTGTCGCTCGGTCGAGCCGAACTCCTGCACGATGGTCTCGGTGACGAGGATCGAGCCGCTCGGTTCGATGTCGATGTTCGCGTCGTACCGAGGGGTCGACTCGAAGCCCTGCGCGCTCGCGGCCCGCACGGGCACGAACGCGAGCACGCTGAGCAGGACGAGGGCGGACACGCGACGCATGTCGAACATGATGCCCTACGCGTGACCTCTACGCCCGCATCCCGGGCAGCGCGGGAGTAGCCTGCGGGTATGAGCGAAACGCTGGCGCTCTACGACGAGCTGGCGGACTGGTGGCCGCTGCTTTCGGCCCCCGAGGACTACGCCGAGGAGGCCGCCGAGTACGAGGCCCTCCTGCTCGAGACCGCCGATGGCGACGTGACCACGGTGCTCGAGCTCGGCAGCGGCGGCGGGAACACGGCCTCGCACCTCAAGCGACGGTTCCGCATGACGCTGGTCGACCGCTCCCCCGGCATGCTCGCCGTGAGCCGTTCCCTGAACCCCGAGTGCGAGCACGTCGAAGGCGACATGCGGACGATCCGGCTCGACAGGACGTTCGACGCGGTGTTCGTGCACGACGCCGTCGCGTACCTCACGACCGAGGAGGACCTGGCCGCCGCGATGGCGGCAGCCGCGGTCCACTGCCGTCCCGGCGGTGCCGCCGTGTTCGTCCCCGACTTCGTGCGCGAGACCTTCTTCGAGGGTACCGACCACGGCGGCCACGACGGCTCCGACCGCGCGATGCGATACCTCGAGTGG
Source organism: uncultured Actinomycetes bacterium (assembly GCA_963708985.1). Taxonomy (GTDB): domain Bacteria; phylum Actinomycetota; class UBA4738; order UBA4738; family HRBIN12; genus HRBIN12. The sequence goes on along the minus strand of CAVPUQ010000006.1, from coordinate 234,111 downwards.
CGGCACGACCCGATCGCGATCGACACCACCTATCTCGTGGACTTCGCGTTCCTCCTGCGCCTCCCGAGTGGAGCACTCGACGTGCGCCGGGACCGCCACGTCTGCGGCCTGTTCCCGCGCCAGACCTGGCTCGACCTGCTCGGGGAGGCGGGGTTCGAGCCGCGGGTCCACGCGCTCGGCCACGGTGAGCCGGTCGGCCCCGAGGCGTTCGTCGGGCGCCGACGCTAGTGCGTCGAGGAGCCCGCCGCCTCGCCGTCGCCGGCGAGGGCCTCCTGGAGGATGTCCCAGGCGAGCACCGCGCACTTGATGCGGATCGGGTACTTCACGACCCCCTTGAGGGCGACGAGGTCGCCGAACTCGTCCTCCGAGGGATCGAACTCGCCGGCCATCATGCTGCGGAAGTCGGTGATGAGCTTCCGCACATCCTCGACGGGCTTGCCGGCGACGGCCTCGGTCATCATCGAGGCCGAGGATTGGCTGATCGAGCACCCCTGGCCGACGAACGAAACCTCGTGGACCTTGCCGTCCTCGGCGCGGACGAAGACCGTGATCTCGTCGCCGCAGAGCGGGTTGTTCCGCGAGCACGTGCGAGGAGGCCTCGGCGATCTCGCGCTTGTTCCGCGGGTTCTTGTAGTGGTCGAGGATGACTTCCTTGTAGATGTCGTCGAGCGCCACGTTCCCCCCTAGAACCCGAAGACGTCCTCGGCCTTGGCGAGCGCCTCGACCAGCACGTCGACCTCTCCGTCCATGTTGTACACGGAGAACGACGCCCGCGCCGTCGCGGGCACGCCGTACCGCCGCATCACCAGCTGGTTGCAGTGGTGCCCGGCCCGGATCGCGACGCCCTCCTCGTTCAGGATCGTCGCGAGGTCGTGCGGGTGGACGTCCTTGTACCAGAACGAGACCGCGCCACCGCGGATCGCCACGTCGTGCGGCCCGAAGACCGTGGCGCCGGCGTCGAGGAGGCGTTCGATCGCGTAGGCGGTGATGTCCTGATCGTGCGCGCGGACCCTGTCCATGCCGAGCGCCTCGAGGTAGTCGACCGCCGCGCCGAGACCGATCTCCTGCGCGATGTTCATCGTGCCGGCCTCGAACTTGTACGGCACGACGTTCCAGGTGGCGCGCTCGTGGAAGACCTCATCGATCATCTGCCCGCCGCCAAGGAACGCGTCCATCGCGCTCGAGCAGCTCCCGCTTGCCGTACAGCCCGCCCGAGGCGGTCGGTCCGAGCATCTTGTGCCCGCTGATCGTGAGGAAGTCGCAGTCGAGCTCGGTCACGTCCACGGGCACGTGCGGCACGAGCTGCGCGCCGTCCACCAGGACGAGCGCGCCCACCGCGTGGGCGGCCTCGATGAGCTGCTTCAGCGGGGGATGGTGCCGAGCGAGTTCGACATGCCGGTGACCGCGAGGAGCTTCGTCCGCTCGGTGAGCAGCGAGCTCGAGGTCCGAGAGATCGAGCAGCCCGTCGTCGGTGAGCGGGATGTAGCGGAGCACCGCGCCCCGTGTCCCGTGCCGCGAACTGCCACGGCACGATGTTCGAGTGGTGCTCCATGTCGGTGAGGAGGATCTCGTCGCCCTCCCTCAGCTCACGACGTGCCCACGCGTAGGCGACGAGGTTCATCGACTCGGTGGTCCCGCGGTTGAAGACGATGGTCGCGGGGTCGGGGGCGCCGATGAAGCGCGCGAGCTTGGCCCGCGCGCCCTCGTACATCTCGGTCGCCTCCTCGGCGAGCATGTAGAGGCCGCGGTGCGCGTTCGCGTTGTGGTTCGCGTAGAAGCTCGGACTCGGCGTCGATCACCTGGCGCGGCTTCTGCGAGGTGGCCGCCGAGTCCAGGTACACGAGCGGCTTGTCGCCGACGGTGCGCTGCAGCACCGGGAAGTCGGCCCGGATCCGGGCGACGTCCAGCGCCCCGTGGAGCGCTCCTCCGTCAACGACATCGCACGATCGCCTCCCTCGTCCTTGCGCGCGCCGACCGGCTCCTCGATGCCGAGCTCGCGCCGGATCTCCTCGTAGCCCTTCTTCTCGAGCTCGTGCGCGAGCTCCTTGCCGCCGGACCTCACGATACGACCTTGCATCATCACGTGGACGTGGTCCGGCGTGATGTAGTTCAAGATCCGCTGGTAGTGCGTCACGAGCAGGACGCCGAGATCCGGACCGACCAGCTGCGCGACCCCGGTCGGCCACCTGCTTCAGCGAGTCGATGTCCAGGCCGGAGTCGGTCTCGTCCAAGATGGCGATCTCGGGCTCGAGGACCGCGAGCTGGAGGATCTCGTTCCGCTTCTTCTCGCCGCCGGAGAACCCCTGGTTCACGTACCGGTTCACCATGGCGTCCTCGACACCGAGGGTGACCATCTTCTCCTTCATGTGCTTGCGGAACGCGAGCGCGCTTATCTCGTCGCCCTTCACGCTCCTGTAGGCGGTGCGCAGGAAGTTCACGACCGAGACGCCCGGCACCTCGACCGGGTACTGCATCGCGAGGAACAGGCCTCGGCGGGCACGCTCGTCCGCCGTCAGCCCGGCGATGTCCTCGCCCCTGAAGCGCACGGTGCCCGCCGGTCACCGTGTAGCCGGGTCGGCCCATGATCACGTTCGCGAGCGTCGACTTGCCCGAGCCGTTCGGCCCCATCAGCGCGTGCGTCTCGCCCTGCGTCACCGTCAGGTCGATGCCCTTCAGGATCTCCTTGCCCTCGACCGAGGCCGTCAGGCCTCGGATCTCCAGCGTTGCTGCGTCAGTCACCGTTCTCCACCTCGATCAGGACGTCGTCGTTCTCCGTCGTCACCGCGAACGTGTCCACCGGCAGCGTGGCCGGCAGCGACCGTGGCTTCCCCGTGTTCAGGTCGAAGGTCGAGCCGTGCTTCGGACACTCGATCGTTCCGTCGTCGACGTCGACCTCACCCTCCGTCAGGTAACTCGTGGGCGTGCGAGCAGATGGCATCCGACCGCGCGGAAGCCCTCGTCGCCGAGGTTCACGACGGCGATCGGGCGACCGTGCGACCTCGAAGCGCCGGACCTCGCCGGGCGGGACCTCGGAAACCGAGCACACGCGAACCGCGCTCATCGCGACAGCTCCCGCTCGATCGCGTGGGCGACGCCCTCACGGACCTCGGCGAGCGGGATCCGGTCGAGCACCTCCTGGAAGAAGCCGAACACGATCAGGCGCTCGGCCTCGGCGCGCGGGATGCCGCGGCTCTGGAGGTAGAACAGCGTCTCCTCCTCGACCGGGCCGACGCTCGCGGCATGGCCGCAGCGCACGTCGTTCGCCTCGATCTCGAGGTTCGGGATCGCGTCGGCCTTCGCGTGCTCCGAGAGCACGATGTTGCGGCTCGTCTGCATCGCGTTCGGTCTTCTGGGCGCCGGGACGAACGTGCACCCACCCGGAGTACACGGCGCGCGACTCGTCGCGGAGCGCGCCCTTGTACAGGAGGTCGCTCGTGCCGTTCGGGGCGACGTGGTCTTGCTCGGTGCGATGGTCGAAGTGCTGGGTCTCGTCGCCGAAGAAGACGCCGAGCATCTCGCTGAAGGCGCCAGGCTCGGCGAGGATCGTCTCGGTCTCGACGCGCGAGAGCGAAGCACCGAAGCCCACCGCGACCGACGCGGAAGTCCACGTCGCGTGACAGGGAAGCGCGTTGGACACCCAGGTGCGTGACGCCCTCGCCCCATTCCTGGATCGAGACGTAGCGCACGCGCGAGGCGGTCCCGGCGTGGATCTCGACCACCGCGTCCGAGAGCGCCCGCCCGAGGTCCGGGCTGGCGTACCGATCGATGAAGGTCACCTCGGCGTCCTCGCCCGACCACGATCAGCGTGTGCGGGAAGACGGCCGCGCCGTCCGCGTCGAGCCACGTGAGCGTCTGTAGCGGCATCTGCGCGACCACGCCGTCGGGCACGTACACGAACGTGCCGCCGGTACGGAACCCGCCATGGAGCGCCGTGAACTTCGTGCGTCGAGGTCGGCACGAGCGCGTGCAGGTGTGGCTCGACCAGGTCGGGGTGCTCCTCGGCGGCCCGGTCCAGGTCGGTGAAGATCACGCCCTTCGCCGCGAGCGCCGGGTCGAGGTGGGTGACGGCGACCTGCGAGTTGTGCTGGATCTGCAGGCCGGCGCGCTCCCCCACCTGGCCCGCCGCCTGCAAGATCCGCTCGTCCACGCCGTCGAGGTTCTCGGCCCGCACGCCCGCGGCGAACGGCGCGAACCCGAGGTCGAGCTCGGAAAGGTCCGTGTAGCGCCACTCCTCGGTCTCCTGCGAGGGGATCGGGAGCGCGAGGTACTCGGTGAACGCCTGCTTGCGCAGGCCCTCGACGAAGGCCGGCGCCGCGGGCAGGGCGCCGAGCGCTTCCTCGTCGAACGTGATCTTCGTTCCCGCTTGGCTCATCCCCGTCTCATTCCGTGGAAGAGGGCAGACCCGACGGCCTGCCCTCGGCGGTCGCCGTCACCATCCTCGCAGCTACCCGACCGAGCCTTCCATCTGGAGCTCGATGAGGCGGTTCAGCTCGACCGCGTACTCCATCGGGAGCTCGCGCGTGATGGGCTCGATGAAGCCGTTCACGATCATCGCGGTGGCCTCGACCTCGGACAGGCCGCGGCTCATCAGATAGAAGAGCTGGTCGTCGCCGACCTTGCTGACCGTGGCCTCGTGGCCGAGCGCCGCCGTCTCCTCCTCGACCTCGATGTACGGGTAGGTGTCCGAGCGCGACTCCTCGTCCAGGATCAGCGCGTCGCAGCGCACCGTTGACTTCGCATGGTGCGCATCGGGCTCGACGCGGACGAGGCCGCGGTAGCCGGTGCGCCCGCCGTCCTTGCGACACGGACTTGCGAGGTGATGACGCTCGTCGTGTACGGGCGCGGCGTGGATCGCCTTGCCGCCGGCGTCGGTGTGCATGCCTTTGCCGGCGTACGCCACCGACAGCACCTCGCCGCGCGCGCCCTTGCCGAGCAGGTAGATCGACGGGTACTTCATCGTGATCTTCGAGCCGATGTTGCCGTCGACCCACTCCATCACCGCGTCCTCGTACGCCGCCGCGCGCTTGGTGACCAGGTTGTACACGTTCGTCGACCAGTTCTGGATCGTGGTGTACCGGACCCGTGCGCCCTTCTTCACGACGATCTCGACGACCGCAGAGTGCAGGGAGTCGGTCGTGTAGATCGGCGCCGAGCAGCCCTCGACGTAGTGCACGTACGAGCCCTCGTCGGCGATGATCAGCGTCCGCTCGAACTGGCCCATGTTCTCGGCGTTGATCCGGAAGTAGGCCTGCAGCGGGATGTCGACGTGGACGCCCGGCGGCACGTAGATGAACGACCCGCCCGACCACACGGCCGAGTTCAGCGCCGCGAACTTGTTGTCGTTCGGCCGGGATGATCGTGCCGAAGTACTCCTTCACGATGTCCGGGTGGTCGCGGAGCGCGCTGTCCATGTCGGTGAACAGCACGCCCATCTGGTCGAGCTCCTTCCTTGATCTTGTGGTACACGACCTCGGACTCGTACTGGGCGCTGACCCCGCCGAGGTACTTCTTCTCCGCCTCGGGGATGCCGAGCTTGTCCCAGGTGCCGCGGATGTCCTCGGGCAGGTCCTCCCAGTTCTTCGCCTGCTTCTCGGTCGATCGGATGAAGTAGTAGATGTCCTGGAAGTCGATGTCGGACAGGTCCGCGCCCCACCACGGCATCGGGCGGGCCTCGAAGTGCTTCAGCGACTTCAGCCGGTACTTGCGCATCCAGTCCGGCTCGGACTTGAGGGCCGAGATCTCCTCGACGACCGCGGGCGACAAGCCCTTCTTCGGCGTGAACACGGAGTGGCCCGCGTCCTTCCAGTCGAAGCGGTAGCCCTTCGCGAGCTCCTTGAGGTGCTCTTCCTGGCTGACGGCCACGTTGCGGTCCCTTCGCGCTCGAGTGCGTTGCCCGCATCCCAGGATAGCCCCGGGATCGCCTCAAAGTCTACTTCGCAGGTCGGATTCCGTCGCTCACGGCTCGAGCAGGTACAGGCGCCAATCCGGGTGCTCGACCGGGAGGACCTCGAACCGTCCCAGACCGGCCTCGGCCGCATATCGGCGGAGGGTGGACGGCCGCATCACGGTCCCCGTCCCGGCCGGATCCTCCCCCGACATCCCGTAGGGCAGACAGGACAGCACGCTCCATGCGTACAGCGAGCGCTCCAGCTCGTCACCGGGTGCCGTGAAGGCCTCGGCCGTCTTCTCGTCGGCGACGATCACCGCTCCGCCCGGGGCGAGGTGCTCACGGGCTCGGCGGAGCGCGTCCACGGGCCTCGGCATGTCGTGGAGGCACTCGAAGAAGCACACGAGGTCGTACGGGCCGCCGTCGAGATGAGCCGCATCGGCTGCGGTGAACGTGACGCGCTCATCGGTGGCGGCCTCGCGCGCATGCCGGCGAGCGAGCTCGATCGAGTGCGCGTTCGCATCCACGCCGTGCACGCGCGCGGCCGGATAGGCCATCGCGATCGCGAGGCTCGACCATCCCGCCCCGCAGCCGACATCGGCCACCGCGGGAGCGCCGGTCGCGTCCGAGAGTCGAGCGTGGACCGACGGCGCGGTCCGGAGCCAGCCGGCCAGGTCGCGCTCGAAGGTCGCCCGGTTCGCGTCGCGAGCCTCATCGTCCTCGTACTCGACGGCGTGCCAGGCGAGTCCGCCGCCGGTGCGGAACACCTCGGCGACGTCCTCGAGCTCGAGCGGGATCGAGGCCACGCTCCGCAGCGAGGCTGCCGTGTACGCCGGGTCGATGGGGTCAAGCAGCACGGTGGCGTGCTCGGCCGGGAGGCGGTAGCGCCGCTCCTCGGGATCGGCGGCGATGTCGTCCACCTCGAGGATCCCGGCCACGGCCTGCTGCTCGAGCCATTCGCGCGCGTAGCGCTCGGCCAGGTCGAGCTCGGCCGCCAGCTCCGGCGCGGTGCGAGGCCGTCCATCGGCGAGTGCTCGATACAGGCCGAGCCGATCGCCGAGCGCCACGGCGTACAGCTCGAGCGCCGAGAGCATCTGCCCCCGCAGCCGCTCCGCGAACGCGTCCTTCCCGTCCTGCACGCCGAGGAGCCTATCCCGTCGGTGCTCCGGTCGGTCGAGACCTGCCGCGTGGGTGCGCAGCTCAGAAGTACCCGAGCGCGGCCTTGGCCTCCTCGGACATCATCTCGGGGCTCCACGCGGGACGCAGCACCATGTCCACCTGGACCGACGTGACGCCGGGGACGCCCGCCAGGAGGGCCTGCATCTGCTGCTCGATCAGCGGCCCGATCGGGCACCCCATCGTGGTGAGGGTGTACTCGATGTGGACGCCTCCGTCCGGCGCGACGTCCACGTCGTAGACCAGCCCGAGGTCGACGATGTTGATGCCTAGCTCCGGGTCGTACACGTTCTTCAGGGCGTCGTAGACCTGCTCCGAGGTCGGCGAGCCGTCCGCCTGGGCGGCCGGCTGGGCCTCAGCGGTCTCGTCCTCAGCCAGAGCCTCATCCATCGCTTCGTTCCTTCCGGGGGTCTAAACCCCTATCCTAAAGGCGTTCCGAGAACCGATACCGTACATGGAGCCTGATGACCATCCGAGTGCTGATCGTGGATGACCACCCCGTCACGCGGGAAGGGCTGCACGCGGCCCTCGACCTCGCGAACGATGTGGTCATCGTCGGGGAGGCCGACAGCGGCGAGACCGCCATCCAGAAGGCCGGCGAGCTCACCCCGGACATCGTCTTCATGGACGTCCGCATGCCCGGCATAGGTGGTATCGAGGCCACGAAGGCGATCCGTCTGGCGTCTCCGGACACACGCGTCATCCTGTTCACGGTGGACGAGTCCCGTGCATCCATCTCCGAGGCGATCCAGGCTGGGGTCTCCGGCTACCTGCTGAAGGACGCAGATGCGGACGAGCTGGTCAATGCGGCGCGCCTCGCGCTCGAGGGCAAGGCGGTCATCCACCCGGCGCTGACGCGGGCGTTCATCGAGGAGGTCCAGCTCGCCGAGAAGCGTGCGGAGTCACCGCCGCTGTCCAAGCGCGAGAAGGAGATCCTCCAGAAGGTGGCGTACGGTGCCACCACGAAGGAGGTCGCGCACGACCTCGGCATCTCCCCGCACACGGTGAAGACGCACCTCGAGCGGATCTTCGAGAAGCTGGGCGCGAACGACCGCGCGCAGGCGGTCGCTATCGCGATCCGAAGCGGCCTCGTCGAGTAGCCACGCGCGGGTTCCCCGGTCCTGGGTCCGAAGGGGTCACCCGTTCGACCGACGAGCGCTCAACCCGTCCCCGGTCGCGTTCGATACCTCTGGTGATGTCGACCAGGGTCCTGCTGTGCGACACGGCTGACGGTCTCGCGCACCTCCAGTACGCGTTGCTGCGGTCGGGTGCCGACCTCGAGATCGAGGCGGTCACCGACGGGTTCCGCGCGGTGGAGGTGGCGGCGAGGACCCAGCCCGCCGTGATCGTCACCGAGATCGGGCTCGAGGGCCTCGCGGGTGCCGAGCTCGTCCGTCGGCTCCTCGCCGTCGTGCCCGAGACCCGCGTGCTGTGCTGGACCGCGGTCCCCTCTCCACTCACGGCCGCCGAGGTCCTCGGCGCCGGGGCGTCCGGCTACCTCCTCAAGGAGGACGGCTCGGACGCGGTGCTGCGGGCGATCCAGGCCGTCCTGCTCGGCAACGTGGCGTTGAGTCATCGCGTGACCCTCCAGGTCGCCGAGCGCTTCACGTTGGAGGCCAGCCAGCGCCGCGAGCTCGAGACCGCCCTGCTCGAGACCTCGGAGCGGCTCGAGGAGCTCACGACGGCGAAGGCCGAGTTCCTGGCCAACATCTCCCACGAGCTGCGCACACCCGTGACCGTCGCGAAGGGCATCGCCTACGTCTTGAAGCGCCGTGGCATCCCGGAGGCCGAGCAGGACGACTTCCTCGGCCAGCTCGAGGCCTCGCTCGAGAAGCTCATGACGCTCGTCGACGAGATGCTCACGATCGCGGATCTGGATCGTGGCACCCTGAGCCTGAGGGTCTCCGAGGTGGACGTCGCCCCGCTCCTTCGACACGTGGCGGAGCAGTTCGACCGCCTCTACCCGAAGGTCCAGATCCAGCGCGTCGTCCCCGGATCGCTCTCCGCCTCGGTCGACCCGGTCCGATTCACCGAGATCGTCCGCCAGCTGCTCGACAACGCCTGTCGCTACACGGCGGAGGATCGACCTGTCGAGGTCCGCGCGCGCTCGATGGAGGAGGGGGTCGTCGTCTCGATCACCGACCGCGGCGCCGGGATGGAGCGGCAGACGGCCGCCCAGGCCTTCAGCGAGCCCTTCTCGACTGGCGAGGACATCCTGCGTAAGGAACGGGCCGGCGCCGGCGTCGGCCTGCACATGGCTCGACAGCTGGTGGTGCAGCACGGTGGCATCCTGTGGGCCGATCCACTGCCCGCGGGGGGGACGCGCGTGTCGTTCTGCCTGCCCCACCACGTCGGCGAGCGCGTCACCGAGCAGCCCCAGCTCGCCGGCGACCCACCGGCACCGGCCACCGTGAAGCCTGCGGGGTCCGCTGCCGATGACAACGTGGTGCCGTTCGCTCACCCCGCCTCGAGCGCAACCCCCTCGTAGCTCGACGCGATCGTTGCGCCCCGCCGAAGCGCGTTCCACAGCTCGGTCGCCTCGCCACCGGTGAAGTCGCGCTCGGCGATCGGGACCTGCTCGAGCAGGACGACGCGCGCGCCCGCGGCAGCAGCCGCGAGAGCGAGCCGCAGGTTCTCCACGTTGCCGGGCCCGAACGGCGCGTCGCACACGACGAGCAGGTCCGCTCCCTCCATCAGTCGGCGGCAGGCTGCGGCGCTCTCGGCGTCGATGGGCGAGAACGGGGGCACGCTCACCCGAACCAGGTTCAGGCGCTCGGCCACCGCCTGGTCCGTGTCGCTCGCGTGCAGGACGCCGACGCTGACGTCGTAGCCGGCCTCGACGAGGCGGCGAAGCAGCGGCGCGCCCCGGCCTGCGCCCCCCACGACGTGCGCCCGCCGGCCGGTGAGCGGTGCCGTCGCCCTCGGAGGTCCGAGCCGGATCGCCGGCCGGCCGGTAGCGTCGTCGGTGAGGACCTCGGCCTCGACCCCGTAAACGCCGCGGAGCAGCTCCCCGGTCAGGACCGCGGCAGGGGCCCCCTCGGCCACGACCTCGCCGCGATCCAGGACGACGAGGCGGTCACAGGCCATCGAGGCCACGTTCAGGTCGTGCAGGATCGCGAGCACGGCGGCGCCCTCGCGCTCCGCCAGGCCGCGCACGATCCCGAGCACGTCGACCACGTGCCGGATGTCGAGGTGGCTCGTCGGCTCGTCGAGCAGCAGCACCGGCGCCTCCTGCGCGAGCGCCTGCGCGAGCACGACCCGCTGCCGCTCCCCGCCCGAGAGCTCTTCGAGCGGGCGGTCCGCCAGGTGTTGCACGGACGCGGCTGCCATCGCCGCACGGACGCGAGCCCAATCCTCGGCCGAACCCCCGCCCCAGGCCGACCGGTACGGCGTTCGGCCCATCAGCACCATCTCGAGGGCGGTGAACGAGAAGGCCGGCAGCACGTCCTGCGGGACGACCGCCACCAGCCGAGCGAGCTCGCGGCCCGAGATCGCGTACGGGTCACGGCCCGCCACCCGCACCCGTCCGGCTCCGGGCCGCAGCGCACGAGAGGCCACCCGCACGAGCGTCGTCTTGCCCGAGCCGTTCGGACCGACGAGCCCGACGACCTCACCGGGTCGCACCTCGAGGTTCACGCCTCGGAGCGCCGGTGGCGCGGCGCCGTATCCGGCCGTCACGTCCTCGAGCGCGAGCAGCGGCTCAGGCCGGCGCACCGGCGGACCTCCGCTCGCGACGGAGCAGGAACAGGAAGAACGGCCCGCCGACGAGCGCCGTCACCGCGCCGAGCGGCAGTTCCTGCGGCGCGAGCGCCACGCGCGCGACGAGGTCCGCGAGCACGAGGAACATCGGCCCCGCGAGCAGCACCGCGGGCAGGAGCCGTCGGTGATCGGCACCGACGACGAGCCGGAGGACGTGCGGGGTCATCAGCCCGACGAACCCGATCACCCCGCTCACCGAGACCGCGGCGCCCGCGAGCAGGGCGCCGAGGGCGACCGCCTCCCACTTGAATCGGCCGACGTCGACGCCGAGTTGCGCGGCCCGCTCCTCGCCGAGCGCGACGAGGTTCAGATCCCGGATCAGCACGAGCGAGCCGAGCACGCCGAGGGCCACGAGCGGCGCCACCACCCAGATCGCCGTCCACCCTCGGGCCGAAAGCCCGCCGAGGAGCCAGAAGTAGATGCTCCGGATCTCGTCCCCCGCGAACGACATCACGAGGGACATCGCGGCCGAGATCACCGCTGCGACCGCGATCCCGGCGAGCAGTAGGGTCGCGACGTGCACCGTCGGCCCCACCCGCGCGAGCCGGTAGACGAAGAACGCCGTGAGCATCGCGCCCGCGAAGGCGGCCACCGACACGCCGAGACCACCGAGGACGGCGCCCCCGCCGAGCACGATCACCGCGACCGCCCCCAGTGCCGCGCCGCTCGAGACGCCGATGATCGCCGGGTCCGCGAGCGGGTTGCGGAACAGCCCCTGGAACAGGGCGCCGCTCGTCGCCAGCGCGAGACCCACGATGGCGGCGAGGGCGACCCTCGGCATCCGCAGCTGGAACAGGATGACCTCCGTTGACCGCGGAACGTCGGGCCGGCCCATCAGGCCGAGCTTCCACATCACCAGCCGCAGGGTCGAGCCCGGCGCGATGCCGACCGCCCCGATCCCGACCGCGAGGAGCACCGAACCCACGAGTCCGAGCGCGAGGAGCACCAACACGAGCCGGTAGCGCCCGGCCCCAACCCGCACGTCAGTCCCCCGACGAGTGGAGCGCGGCGGCCAGCTGCTCGAGCCCGTCCACCACCCGCGGCCCGGGCCGCGTCACGAGGTCGCCGTCGACGAGCACGATGTTCCCCTGGGCCACCGCCGGGATACCCTCGAACCCTGGGCGCCTCGCGATCGCCGCGGGACTCTTCGCCGACTCCGGGGTCACCAGGTAGACCTGTGGCCCGTCGGCGACCAGGTCCTCGACCGACCACTCCGGGTAGTCGCTCTTCGCGTCGTGCGTCACCGGGTCGCAGCCGGCCATCGTCGAGGAGGCCGTACACGAAGGTGTTCGGGCCGACCGTCGTGAGCGGCGGGTAGTACACCTCGAAGAAGCAGGTGACGCGCTCGGTTACCTGCGCCGCGACCTCCTGCGCGCGTCCGGACATGTCGTCCACGAGCAACCGAGCATCCTCGCCCGCGCCGGTCAGGCTCGCCGACCGTCAGGATGTCGTCGAGGAGGTCGCCGAAGTCGGTGGCGTTGAGGGTCACGACGGGCACGCCGAGATCGCGCAACTCGGCCTTCCATGCATCGCCGCCGCTGATCGTGAGGAGGAGGTCGGGTTCGAGCGCCACCACCCGTTCCACGTTGGGGTCGACGCCGAAGTCACCAGCCCCGCCCACCTGCTCGACCTGCTGCGCCTCGGCCGGGAAGTCGTCGAACGGCCCGGAGACCCCGACGAGTCGATCCCCGAGCCCGAGCGCGTACACGATCTCGGTCATCGAGGGCGCGAACGTGACGATGCGCTGGGGCTCGGCCGCGATCGTCACCTCGACGCCGTCATCGTCGACGAGCGTGAGTGGGAACCTGGCCGCGGCGGTTTCCGAGGCCGACCGATCGGGATCCGCGGGGGCGTCGGACCCCTGGGTGCACGCGGCGCCGAGGAGCGCCACGACGACGAGCGCCGGGATGACCCGGGTGAGCCACGACCGGGAAGGTCGCATACGTGTCTCCTTTCGTGCGAAGGAGGACCCGTGTGCTTCCTCGGGGCAGGTCTCCTGGCTCCCGGATCGTTGCTCCCCCGACCCTTCCCGGGATCGCTCCCAGTGGCTCCGTCGGGTTCACTCCCCGGTCACAGTGGCGCGACCGCGCCGGCCTTCCACCGGCTTCCCTGTTCGCGAGGTCGGGATCCGCCCGCCCCGCCTCCGACCCGATCGGCTGCCGCCGGTCCGGTCACCTCGAGGGCACGAACCTCTGCAGTTGTCGGCCGGATGCTACCTCGCCCACGGGGACGAGCGCGACCTGTCCCGCCCCGCGGCCGGCTGGCCGGATCGGACGGGGGGCACTATGCTCGCCCGGGGTGCGCAAGGTCATCGGCTACCTGGTGCTTTCCCTGGTCGCCGCGGGGTGCCGCGCCGCGACGCTGCCGGTGTCGTCCCCGGTGAGTGACCCGGTCCTCGAGATCCGCGAGTCCCCCAGCCCATTCCGCGAGGTCACCGTGGGGCCCGTGAGTGCGATGATCCCGGATGCCTGGAAGCCGATCTCGGCATTCAGCGAGGACGACCCGCGTGAAGGCATCATCGCCCGGCCTCGTCCGGGCGCATGGGAGGATGGCCGCGTCCGGGAAGGGATGGCCGCGCTCTGGGTGGACGGCGCGCGGGTCGGCGTGCCCTCGGACTACTACTACCTCGCGGCGACGAGCCACGCGCTCGATCTCATCACGCGCTCGCGGGACTGCAGCGCGACCCGGCAGACCGTGATCGTCGATCACGTGCCGGCGTACGCGGCGGGCGATCCGGACTCCCCCGGCGACTTCGTCGCACGCGGACGCGGGACCTGCCAGGTCGGCGAGCAACCGACCCGGTGGGCGTACTTCGTCGCGGCACCGGGCTACGGCCCCGTGCGCGAGGTCGGCATCCCGAGCTCGGGGCTGTACGTCGTCGTGGCCGTGATGCCCGACGAACCTCGGACACCGGAGTTGCTGAACAAGCTCCTCGCACGCACCGAGTTCGGGGGGGCCACCATCGAGGACTTCATCGCCGCGGCTCGGGCCGCGTAGCGCTCAGCGAGGGTTCCGGTCGACGAACGGCGGCCGCACGACGGTCGCCGGCGCACGGCGGCCGCGGATGTCGATCTCGAGCGTCGCGCCTGGCTCGAACGCCTCGGCGGGCGCCAGGTACGCCATCGCGATGCCCTTGCCGAGCGTCGGCGAGAACGTCCCGCTCGTGACCTTGCCGACCACCTCGCCGTCGGCGAACACCTCCTGCCTGGCTCGAGGGATGTGACGCCGGTCCTCCGTCACCAGGCCGCGCAGGCGGCTCGGGAGACCTTCGGATCGCTGACGAAGGAGGATCTGCCTGCCGGGAAGGGTCTCCTTGTCGAGCGCGACCGCCCACCCCGTGCCGGCCTCGAGGGGCGTGCGGTCGGGGCGCAGGTCCTGCCCGTAGAGCGGATACCCCATCTCCAGCCGGAGCACGTCCCTCGCGCCGAGCCCGCACGGCTCGATCCCGAACGCCGCGCCGACGTCCGCCATCTCGTCCCACAGCAGGTTCGCGATCTCGGGCGGGCCGAAGAGCTCGAACCCCAGCTCCCCGGTGTACCCGGAACGCGTGAGCACGATCGGCATGCCGCTGAACGACGTCTCGAGGCAACTCATGTACGGCAAGCCTGAAGCCTCCGGGAACGTCGTGGCGACGGTCTCGAGGGCGCGCGGCCCCTGGACGCCGAGGAAGCACCACTCGGGGTGCGGCACCACGGCGTCCTCGCCGGCGAACCGAGCGAGCTTGGCCACGACCCGGTCGGTGTTCGAGGCGTTCGGGACGACGAACCAGCGGTCCTCGGTCAGCCGGTAGACGATGAGGTCCTCGTCGACGCCACCGCGGTCGTTCAGGACCTGGTTGTACTGGGCGCGACCGACGATCACCTTCGCCAGGTCGTTCGAGAGCGTGCGCTGCAGCGCATCGAAGGCCCTCGCGCCTCGCACATCCACCTTGCCGAGGTGCGACAGGTCGAACAGGCCGACCCGCTCGCGAACCGCCCGATGCTCCGAGAGCGTGCCCTCGTACTCGATCGGCATGAACCAACCGCCGAATGGCCCGAGCTTCGCACCGAGCTCGAGATGCTCGACCTCGAGCGGGCTGTGATGCAGGTCGTCGACCATCTCCGCCATCCTACGTTCGGGACCAGGGCGGTAGCATGGTCATTCGATGGCCGACGCCTATGACGTAGTCGTGATCGGTGCGGGCACGGGAGGCTACTCCTGCGCCCTGCGCCTGGCACAGCTCGGCAAGCGCGTCGCCCTCGTCGAGCGCGACGACCGCGTGGGCGGCACGTGCCTGCTCCGAGGGTGCATCCCGACGAAGGCGCTGCTCCAGTCGGCCGCGGTGATGGACACGGTCCACCGCTCCGAGGAGTGGGGCGTGAAGGCCGACGGCGAGCCCGACTGGCCGCAGATCCAGGCCTTCGAAACGAAGATCGTCGACAAGCTCGTGAAGGGCGTGACCGGTCTGCTGAAGGGTCGCAAGGTCGACGTCGTGAAGGGGACGGCGAAGCTCCTGCCCGGTCCGGCGGTCGGAGGTGGATGGCACGAGGCTCCAGACCAACGACGTCGTGCTCGCGACGGGCTCCCGACCGCGCCTGCTCCCCGGCCTCGAGGCGGGCGAGCGGATCATCACGTCGGACGAAGCCCTGTGGCAGCCGGCCCCGTCCTCCGCCGTGATCATCGGGGCCGGCGCGATCGGGCTGGAGTTCGCGAGCTTCTACCGCTCGTTCGGCGCCGAGGTCACCGTGCTCGAGATGCTGCCCGCGCTCGCGCCGCTCGAGGACGCCGACGTATCGAAGGAGATCGCGCGCGCGTTCCGCAAGCGTGGCATCACGGGTGTTCCCTCCGCCTCGGTCACCGAGGTCAAGGACACCGGCGCGGGTGTCGAGGTGACGTACGAGGCGAAGGGCAAGTCCCAGACCGTCCGGGCCGAGGTCTGCCTGGTCGCCGTCGGCCGTGGCCCGGTCACCGAGGGCCTGGAGCTCGAGACCGCGGGTGTGGAGCTCGACCGGGGGTTCGTGAAGGTGGACGGGCGGCTGCAGACGACGGCTCCCCACGTGTGGGCGGTCGGCGACGTGGCGGCAACGCCGCTGCAGCTCGCGCACGTCGCGTTCACCGAGGGCTACGCGGTCGCCGAGCGCATCGCCGGTCTCGATGTGCCCGAGATCGACTACGCGGGCATCCCGCGCGTCACGTACTGCACGCCCGAGATCGCATCGGTCGGCCTCACCGAGGCCCAAGCCGTCGAGCGCGGCCACGAGGTCGACGTCGAGGTCTTCAACTTCCAGGGCGTCGGCAAGTCGAACATCCTCGGCGAGGGCGGGATCGTGAAGGTCGTCGCGGACAAGGGCGGCGGACCGGTCCTCGGCGTCCACATGGTCGGACCGCACGTGACCGACCTCATCGCCGAGTCGATGCTCATCGTGAACTGGGAGGCCGTGCCGGCCGAGGTCGCGGCCCTGATCCACCCCCATCCGAGCCTGTCCGAGGCGGTCGGGGAAGCGCACCTGGCGCTCGCCGGCAAGCCACTGCACGGAGCGTAGGAGACGCGTTGGCGACGAAGATCGATGAGATGACGATGACGGCCGAGCAGGACTGGCGTGCCGGGCTGTCCGACGAGCAGCTCCGCGAGGTCCTGCACACCCTGAAGCTCTGCCGTTTCTTCGACGAGCGGATGGAGGCCCTGTACCGGCAGGGGCGGTTGCCCGGCGCGATCTACTCGGGCCGGGGGCAGGAGGGTACCCACGTCGGCGTCGCGTATGCGCTGCGCAAGGACGACTCGCTGTTCCCGACGCACCGCGACCTCTCGGCCCAGCTGACCAAGGGCCTGGACCTGAAGCGCGTGATGGCGCAGTTCTGGGGCCGGATCGACGGCTACACGCGTGGCCGGGACGGCAACAGCCACATCGGCGACTGGGTCGGCAACCGGACGTGGACCGTCATGTCGCACCTGCCGATCGCCTACCCGGTCGCGTGCGGGGCCGCGCTCGCGTACAAGCGCCGCGGCGAGCCGCGCGTCGCCTTGGCGATCTGCGGCGACGGGTCGACCTCGAACGGCCGCTGGCACGAGGCGCTGAACACCTCGGCGATCTTCCAGCTCCCGGTCGTCTGGGTCGTGAACAACAACCAGTACGCCTACTCCACGCCGAACACGCTCGAGATGCCGACGCCGACGATCGCCGAGCGCGCCGACGCGTACGGCATGCCGGGCATCCGCGTCGACGCGCAGGACGTGCTCGAGGTCTACCGCGTCGCGCACGAGGCCGTCGAACGCGCGCGCGAGGGGTTCGGCCCCACGCTGATCGAGTCCGTCAGCCTGCGCTGGCGAGGGCACGCCGGCCACGACCCGGCGAAGTACGTGCCGAAGGCGCTGCTGGACGAGTACATGGAGAACAAGGACCCGGTGCGCAGGTTCCAGGAGCTGCTCCTCGTGCACGAGATCGTCGATGAGGCCGCGGTGGCCGAGCTCGAGGAGCGCGTCAAGGCCGAGTTCCAGGATGGCTTCGAGTTCGCGCAGTCCTCGCCGTTCCCCGTGCCTGAGGAGGCCACGATGGGCCTGTGGGTCGAGGACGGCTACTGGCAGCGCGAGCCATCCCGCGAGGGCGGGACGGAGGCCTGATGGCGACGAAGACGCTCGAGGCGGGCGCGGCCGGGCACGGCGCGGAGCCGCGGGGCAAGCGGAGCGATGCAGGCGAAGCCACGTACCTCGTCGCGATCGCCGAGGCCCTATGGGAGGAGATGGAACGCGACGAGCGGGTCTTCCTGCTCGGCGAGGACATCGGCGTCTACGGGGGCGCGTTCAAGGTGACCGAGGGCTTCATCGAGCGCTTCGGCCCCGAGCGGGTGATGGACACGCCGATCGCCGAGGAGACGATCGTCGGCATGGCCCTCGGCGCGGCGATGGAGGGCTTCCGCCCCGTCGCCGAGTTCCAGTACGCCGACTTCATGTCGAGCGGCTTCGACGAGATCACGACCGCGCTCGCGCGCTACCACTACCGCAGCGGCGTGCCGGCACCGGTCGTGCTCCGTGCGCCCTCGGGCGGCGGCGTCCGCGCGAGCAGCTTCCACTCCTTCAACCCGGAGCCGTGGTTCGCGCACGCGCCCGGCCTGAAGGTGATCTGCCCGGCGTTCCCGGGCGATGCGAAGGGCCTGCTGAAGTCCGCGATCCGCGACGACAATCCGGTCGTGTTCCTCGAGCACAAGTGGATCTACCGGCGCATCAAGGAGGTCGTGTCCGAGGATCCGGACTTCCTCGTGCCGATCGGCGAGGCGCTCGTGCGACGGCCGGGCACCGACGTCACGATCGTGACGTACGGGATGATGGCCCACCAGGCGCTCGAGGCGGCCGAGGAGCTCGCGAGCAAGGGCGTCTCGGCCGAGGTCGTCGACCTCCGCACGATCCAGCCGCTCGACACGCAGACCGTGCTCGAGTCGGTCGCGAAGACCAGCCGCGCGCTCGTGCTGTACGAGAGCCACCGGTTCCTCGGCGTCGGCGCCGAGGTCGCCGCGGTGATCGCCGAGGAGGCCTTCGAGCACCTCGACGCGCCGGTCGCGCGCCTCGCGCCGCCGAACGTCCCCGTGCCCTTCTCCCCCACGCTCGAGGACGCGTACCTTCCACAGGTGTCGGACATCGTCAGCGCGGTCGACGAGCTCGCCGCGTGGTGATCGGGAGGACCCCATGACGTCCGTGAAGATGCCCCAGCTCGGCGAGACCGTCGTCGAGGGCACGATCCTCAAGTGGCTGAAGGCCGAGGGCGAGACCATCGAGCTCGACGAGCCGCTCTTCGAGATCTCGACCGACAAGGTCGACACGGAGGTGCCGTCGGTCGCAGCCGGGACGCTCACGAAGATCCTCGTTCCCGAAGGGACCACCGTCTCGGTTGGCACCGAATTGGCCGTGATCGAAGGGGAGGCCGCCGGGGCCGGGACTGCGGAGCCTTCTTCGCAGCTCGCTGCGGCAACGCCCGCGGCCGCTCAAGCCGGGGCCGTGACGGCCGGGGGCTCAGGAGGCTCCTCCGCCCCGACCCCTGCTTCCTCGACGGTCGCGGTTCCGGATCGGGGGCCGAGATCGCAGATCCTGTCACCGTTGGTGCGGAAGCTCGCGGCTGAGCGCGGCGTGGATCTCTCCACCGTGCTGGGGACCGGGACCGGAGGACGGATCACGAAGAACGACGTGCTCGCTGCCGCGGCTGCCGGACCGGCGCCGGGTGCTTCCCCCGCGCCCGCGCCGCCTGCGGCGACCGCCGGGGTGCGGGCTGCGCCGATGCCAGCGCCTGCGGCGGTGATGGGTGGCGAGGAGGTCGTGCCGGTTCCGCATATCCGGGGGTTGATCGCGGAGCACATGAAGCGGTCGTTGGAGGTGTCGGCGCGAGCGTGGAACGCGGTCGAGGTGAACATGGAGAACGTGGCTCGGCTCCGCGAGCGGTCCAAGGGGGCGTTCAAGGCTCGCGAGGGGTTCGGGCTCACGTACATGCCGTTCGTGACGCGGGCGGTGACCGAGGCGCTCGTCGCGTTCCCCATGGTCAACTCGGAGCTGCGGGGCGATCAGATCGTGGTGAAGCACCACGTGAACATGGGGATCGCCGTCTCCTACGAGGAGGGGCTCATCGTGCCGGTGCTGAGGGGTGCGGACACGATGAACCTGCTCGGGATGGCGCGGGGGATCAACGACCTCGCCACGCGCGCGCGGGCGAAGAAGCTGAAGCCGGACGAGGTCCACGGCGGCACGTTCACGATCACGAACCCCGGGCCGTTCGGATCGCTCATCAGCGTGCCGATCATCAACCAGCCCGAGAGCGCGATCCTCGGGTTCGACTCGGTCGAGAAGCGCCCGGTCGTCATCGACGACGCCATCGCGATCCGGCACATGGTGTACCTGTCGCTCTCATGGGACCACCGGCTGATCGACGGCGCCCTCGCGTCGCAGTTCCTCTCGCGGGTGAAGCAGAACCTCGAGACCTGGGACTTCGCCGAGGACCTCGCCCTCTAGCGTCATGCCGCGGCCCGGGCGGCTGATCCGGCCCGTCGGACTCGTCCCGTACGCCGCGGCGAACGCCGCGATGCACGAGCTCGCCGAGGCGCGACTGCGTGGCGAGGGGCAGGACACGCTGATCCTCCTCGAGCACCCGCCCGTCTACACGGCCGGGCGGACCTCGAAGGACGATCACATCGTCTGGACGGAAGAACAGATCCAGGCCGCCGGGGCCGAGCTCCACTTCATCGACCGCGGCGGCTCCCTCACGTTCCACGGCCCCGGGCAGCTCGTCGGGTACCCGATCGTGGATCTCGGCTCACGGCCCGAGGCACTCGGCTACGTGCGCAAGCTCGAGGAGGTCGTGATCCGCGCGGCCGCGGACGTCGATGTTCCGTTGCACCGCAGCGACGTGCAGACCGGCGTGTGGTCGGACGACCGCAAGGTGTGCGCCATCGGCGTGCGCCTGATGCGGATGCGGGTCTCGCTCCACGGCTTCGCGCTGAACTGCAACAACGACCTTTCGTGGTTCGACGCGATCGTGCCGTGCGGCCTTGGACACAGCGGCGTGACGTCGATGTCCGAGCTCGCCGGGCGCGAGCTCACCCTCGACGAGCTGGCGCCGCTCGTGACCCGTCGCTTCGAGGAGGTCTTCGATCTCGACCTGGCGCCGTCGGACCGGATGTGGCCTCCGGGGGAAGAAGCGGCCGCGATCGGCGGCTGACCTGTGCTACGCGTCGGCGACGATCGTGTACCTGGGGCGGTGCTCGAGGTGCCCGAGGGGCCAGGGCTCGTGCTGGATGGCGGCCCACTCGACGTCGCGCAGGCGCCTGAGGCGCACGGCGCGCCAGCCCGACCGGTAGACGGCATCGACGAGCGGAACGGCGCTGCCGAGGCGCGCGAGCGGCAGCTCGGCGAGCACCTCTGAGGGATACGGGGCGTGGTGGTCGTCGGGGACCCGCAGCACCTTGCGGAGGCCCTCGGCGAGGAGGTCGCGGCCTCGACGTGCGAACCCGCCGCCACCCCACGTGCCTTCGAACAGGACGAGGCGGCCGCCGGGGGCCACCACCTCGCGCCAAGCGCGGAGAGCCGCCTCGGGTTCGGGGACCGTCCACAGGACGTGGCGCTCCATCACGGCGTCGAAGTGCCCGGACGGAGGCTCGGCCGCCGGCCCCACCACGAAGTCGAGCTCGACCGCGCGCTCGGCCGCCTTGCGCCGCGCGACCGAGAGCATGCCTTCGGACAGGTCGAGCGCCGTCACGTGGTGGCCGAGCTCGGCGGCGAGCAGAGAAAGCGCGCCCGTGCCGGCGCCGACGTCGAGGACCCGAGCGGGCGGCTCGGGTAGAGCCTCGCGCAGCGCCTGGCGCCAGGCTGCCGCCTCGAGCGGGTCGCTCAACGCGTGGGACTTCGCGTGGTCGTACGTGTGCGAGTCGCGGTCCCAGAAGTCCCGGATCGTGTCGTGGACGTCGGCCATCGCTCCGCCCTCCTCCCCGCTCCTCAGAACAGCGCGTTCGCCATCTTGCGCCGGTACTCGGGCACCAGCTCGTGATCCTCGCCCAAGACCGCGAACACCTCGATCATCGCCTGGCGTGCGTCCGGGTCGTCGGCGAGCGCCCCGACCATGCCGTCGAGCGCCCCGCGCCACTTCTCCTGAGCGGCGAGGCGCTTGGCCGAGGCGAGCGTGCCGGGCTCGGACACCGAGGCCCACGAGGCGACCTCGATCTCGGCGAGGACCTTCTCCGCCTCGGGGTCCGGGAGCAGCGGCATCAGCGTCTGCCGAGCCTCGCTCGCCGCGCCCTGCTGCGCGAGGATCCGGCCGAGGCCCAGGCGCGCCGTCCGGTTGCTCGCGTCGGACCCGAGCGCCTCGCGGAACTTCGATTCCGCGTCCTCGATGTCGCCCTCGGCCTCCTCCTCGAGCGCCTCCTGGGCGTCGAGGTCGGCCTCGGTCGGCATCAACCGATCGACGAACTCGTTCACCGCGGGCTCGGGATACGCGCCGATGAACATGTCCACCGCCGCGCCGTCGCGGAACCCGACGACCGTGGGGATCCCCTGGCTCTTCACGGCCTGGAGCAGCGCCTGCCCCACGCCCTGCGAGTCCACGTCGACCTTCGCGAGCAGGAACGCGCCCTTGCGCTCCTCGGCCACCTTCTCGAGGGTCGGACCGAGCGTCCGGCATGGGGCGCACCAGGACGCCCAGAGGTCCACGACCACCGGACGCTCCTTGGAGCCCTCGATGACCACCTGCTCGAAGTTCTCGTCCGTTGTCTCGATCACGTTCGTCGTTGCCACCTGTGCCATCCTTCCCACCGTTCCTTTCAGGCTACCTTCGCCGGAGACAACCGCAGCTGACGCGTCCTTCATCCCTTGAACCGCCGCAGGCGCAGCGAGTTCGTGAGCACCGACACCGACGACATGGCCATCGCGCCGCCGGCGATGATCGGGTTCAACAGGCCGAGCGCCGCGAGCGGGATCGCCGCGACGTTGTAGCCGAACGCCCAGAACAGGTTCTCTCTGATGGTCTTGAAGGTCCGGCGCGACAGCCGGATCGCGCTCACGACGCCGGCCAGGTCGCCGCGCATGAGCGTGAGGTCGCTCGCCTCGATCGCGACGTCCGTGCCCGTGCCGATCGCGATGCCGAGGTCGGCCTGCGCGAGGGCGGGACCGTCGTTGATCCCGTCACCGACCATCGCGACGACCTTGCCCTCGGCCTGCAGGCGGCGGATCTCCTCGACCTTGTCCTGCGGACGGACCTCGGCGAGCACGCGGTCGATGCCCACCCTCCGTGCGATCGCCTCGCCCGTCGCGCGGTTGTCACCGGTGATCATCACGACCTCGACGCCGAGGGAATGCAGGCCGGCGACGGCCTCGGGCGCCCCTTCCTTCATCGTGTCCGCGACGGCGAGCACACCCTTCGCACGGCCGTCCCAACCGATCCAGAACGTGGTCGTGCCCTGCGCCTCCAGGCGATCCGCAGTGGCGTCGAGCTCGGCGGGCACCGAGAGCCCTTCGTCGGCAAGGAACGCCCGGCGGCCGACGAGCACCTCCCGGTCCTCGACCCGAGCGCGGACGCCGAGCCCCGCGGTCGAACGGAACGCGGACGCGGTCGGCGCCTGCACGCCGCGCTCGACCGCACCCTCCACCACCGCGCGGGCGATGGGGTGCTCGCTCCCGGCCTCGGCGGCGGCCGCGAGCGCGAGCGTGAGGTCATCGCCCACGGCGTCCTCGAGCCGCATCCGGCCCTCGGTCAGGGTTCCGGTCTTGTCGAAGACGACGGTGCTCACGCTCCTCGAGCGCTCGAGGATCTCGGCGCCGCGGATCAGGATGCCCATCTGCGCGCCGCGCCCGGTCCCGACCATGAGCGCCGCCGGAGTCGCAAGCCCGAGCGCGCAGGGGCACGCGATGATCAGCACGGCGACGGCCGGGACGAGGGCCCCCTCGAACGTCCCATCGACCAGGTACCAGGCGACCGCCGTCACCGCGGCGATCGCCATCACGACCGGCACGAAGATGCCCGAGACCCGGTCGGCCAGGCGCTGGATCGGCGCCTTCGAGCCCTGCGCCTCGGCCACCAGGCGTGCGATCTGCGCGAGCGCGGTGTCCTGCCCGACCCGTGTGGCCTCGATGATGAGCACGCCGTCGGTGTTCACGGTGGCGCCGGCCACCTCGTCGCCGAGGCCCTTCTCGACCGGCACGGACTCGCCGGTGAGCATCGACTCGTCCACAGCCGAGGCACCTTCGAGAACCCGACCGTCGACGGGGACCTTATCGCCGGGCAGCACCTTGAGGATCCAGCCGACCTTGACCGCGTCGACCGGAACCTTCAGCTCCTTGTCGCCCCGGATGACGCGAGCGTCCTTCGCACCCATCTCGAGCAGGCGCTTGATGGCCTGCGAGGCGTTACCCTTCGCGCGAGCCTCGAGCCACCGTCCGAGCGCGAGGAACGCGATGATCACGGCCGCGCTCTCGAAGTACAGGTTCGGCAGGTCCATCGACATGCCTGCCCCCAGCTCGTCCAGGCTCGAGAGGTGCGCCCAGAGCGAGTAGCCGAACGCGGAGAGCGTCCCGATCGCGATGAGGGTGTCCATGTTCGCGGTGAAGCTCCTCGCGCGGATCGCCGCGCCCTTCAGGAACGGCCACCCGGCGTAGAACTCGACGGGCGTGGCCATCGCGAATGCCGCCCAGCGCGCCCACGCCTCGTCCATCCAGACCATCGCCAACACCATCGTCGCGATACCGAGCGGCCAGGCCACGAACAGCCGTCGGAGCCACGCGCGCTCCTCGCGGCGCGCGGCCGCCTCGCTCTCGTCGATGTGCTCTCGGACGTCGTAGCCGCGGTCGAGCACGGCCTGGCGGAGTACCTCGAACGTAGGGGCGCCTTCGGCGAGACGCACCAGGGCCTCACCGGTGGCGAAGTTCACGGAGGCCTCGACACCAGGCTGCTTGTTCAGCGTCTTCTCGACGCGCGCAGCGCACGACCCGCAGGTCATGCCGAGCACGTCGAGTCGCATCTCCTTGCGCGCTTCCTTGACCGCGGTGTCGCTCATGTCCTCACTTCCCGCTGAACCGGGCGACGGCCGCGAGGAGCTCCTCGACCTTCTCCTCGCTGTTGCCCTGGTCGATGCTGTCCTTCACGCAGTGACGGACGTGCTCGTCGAGGAGCCCCATGCCGACGGCCTTCAGGGCGGCCGTGACCGAGTTCAACTGGGTGAGGACGTCGATGCAGTACTGGTCCTCGTCGACCATGCGCTGGATGCCCCGGACCTGCCCCTCGATCCGGCGGAGCCGGTCCTGCAGGTCCTTCTTGTTCATGCTGTACCCGGCCATCGGAGCTCCTCCGTGTGTCTGCGTGGACTGTGCCACGCACAGTATACCCCTTACCCTAGGGGGGTATCCCATCGTCAAGCGCTGGGGATCCTCGGAGCTTCTGGGTCGTCTCCGGCAAAGCGTCACGCCCGGCCACGCTGACACGGGCGGCCGGACCCTCACCCAGTCTCCGAGCGGTCTTCACCGCTCCTACACGTGTGGGTCCTACGGTGAAGGGGATAGCCGGGGAACAGCAGCGTCACCAAGACCCCCGCGGCTCGGAGGAACCGGCCGCGACGTGTGAAAGGAGACGGTCATGAAGAAGGCCTTCCCGATCGTGCTTGTGATCGTGGGGCTCGCGTTCCTTGCGGGGGGCATCTACGCCACCGCACGCGGCTTCGACGCCAAGGAGCAGGTCCGCGCGGAGCTGCTCGCTCAGAACATCACCACCACGCAGGACGCTGCGATCCCGAACGCCCGCGTGGACGACGCCGCGACGGCGGACGCGATGGCCGACATCATCGGCGTCCACGCTAGTGAGGCGACGGGGGGTCGCACGTACGCAGAGATGGGCCGCTTCCTCACCCCCGATGGAGGCGACACGAGCGACGAGGAAGCGGCTCTGAAGGACGCGGACGGCAACCCCGTGGCGAACCCGCTGCGCAACGTCGCGTTCCAGGCCTCGTCCCTGCAGACGAGCCTTCACACCTCCCACATGGCGTTCAACGTGGCTGACCTGGTCATCGGGCTCGGCTTGTTCATCGCGGTCGTCGGCCTCGCGATCGGCGGCATCGGCGTGGCCCTCGGCGCGCTCGCGATCCCCGCGCTCGCTCGCACGCTCCGCGTCGAGCCAGGGATCGTCCGAAACGCCGCGTGACAGGTGTCTCCCTCGGAACCCCACCACGAGTGGTGCCCGGCGAACGGCCGGGCGCCACTCTGCGCGGCTGGATCCCATCGAAACGACGTCTACCGTCGTGAACCGCGACGGGTCCGTCTCACGGAGCTGACCGACGACGCGCCTGCATCCTCCCCCTAGACCCGGGGTTCCTGGTGCAGGTGCAGCCGCCACCTCCAGCCTAGATGTACGAGTTCGGTTCCGCGGCGAACTTATCGTGACATACGGCTGAGCAGAAGTAGTACGTCGTGCCCTCGTGCACCTCCGTCGCGAAGGCGCTCTCCGGGTCGATGTCCATGCCGCACACGGGATCCTCGACCGTTGCCATCTCCTCCTCCTTCCGGTGATCGCGCGCCTCGACCTCGACTACGGGCGCGGTCTGTGATTGGAGCTCCGCCGATGGGAGCGGGGCGATCTTGAACCGGCGCAGGCGGTTCGCGTTCGTGACGACCGACAGCGAGCTGAGAGCCATCGCCGCCGCGGCGATCATCGGGCTCAGCAGGAGCCCGAAGAACGGATACAGCACCCCGGCGGCGATCGGGATGCCGAGCGCGTTGTAGACGAAGGCGAAGAACAGGTTCTGGCGGATGTTGCGCATCGTCGCCCGGCTCAGCGTCGACGGCGCGTGACGACGCCCCGCAGCTCGCCGGAGATCAGCGTCACGTCGGCGGCCTCGATCGCCACGTCGGTCCCGGTGCCGATCGCGATCCCGACGTCGGCCTGCGCGAGCGCCGGGCGCGTCGTTGATCCCGTCGCCGACCATCGCCGACCAGCTTGCCCTCGTCCTGCAGTCGCCTGACCTCGCGCGGCCTTGTCCTCGGGCAGCACCTCGGCCAGCACGCGGTCGATCCCGACCTGGCGGGCGATCGCCTCGGCGGTGCGCCGGTTGTCGCCGGTGATCATCACGACCTCGAGCCCCATCCGTCGCAGGGCCGCGATCGCCCGCGGCCGAGTCCGGCCTTGACCGTGTCGGCGACCGCGACGACGCCCGCCGGCGCGCCGTCGACCGCGACGAGCATCGCCGTCTTGCCCTCTGCTCGGCCAGCCGCGCGGCCTCGCTCTTCCAGCGGCCGCGGCATCGACGCCCGCGTCGTCGAGCAGCCGCGCGTTGCCGACCAGCACCGCGGCGGCCCTCGACCGTCGGCCTCGACGCCCTTGCCCGGTCACCGACTCGAAGTCCGACGGCTCGGCGAGCGCCAGACGCCGCGCTCCTCCGCGCCCTCGACGATCGCCTCGGCCAGCGGGTGCTCGGAGGACGCGCTCGGCGGAGGCGACCAGCCGCAGCAGCTCGCTCCTCGGCGATGCCCGTCGCAGGCAACGACGTCGGTCAGCGCCGGCTCGCCCCTTGGTGATCGGTCCCGGTCTTGTCGAGCACGACGGCGTCGAGCTTGTGCGCGGTCTCCAGCGCCTCCGCCGAGCGGATCAGGATGCCCGTTCTCGGCGCCCTTGCCGGTGCCGACCATGATCGACAGCGGCGTCGCGAGCCCGAGCGCGCAGGGGCAGGCGATGATCAGCACCGCGACCGCGGTCACCAGGGCGAAGATGAACGCGCGGGTCGGGGCCGAAGTCGAACCAGACGACGAACGTCGCCGATCGCGATGAAGATCACGGCCGGGACGAAGTAGCTCGCGACCCGGTCGGCGACGCCGCTGGATCGGCGCCTTCGAGCCCTGGGCCTGCTCGACCAGCCGGATGATCTGGGCGAGCATCGTGTCCCTGCCGACCGTGGTGGCCCGGAAGCGGAAGGCGCCGGTCTGGTTGATCGTCGCGCCGATCACCGCGTCGCCGGCCTCCTTGGTCACCGGGATCGACTCGCCGGTGACCATCGACTCGTCCACGAGTCGAGCGGCCCTCGACGATCTCGCCGTCGACCGGGATCTTCTCGCCGGGACGGACGACGACGACGTCGCCGAGCTCGCACCTCCTCGACGGGCATCTCCACCTCGGCGCCGTCGCGCATCGACCCGCGCGGTCTTGGCCTGCAGGCCGATCAGCTTGCGGATCGCCTCGCCGGTCCCGGCCTTCGCCCGCGCCTCGAGCAGCCGGCCGAGCAGGATCAGGGTGAGGATGACGCCGACGGCCTCGTAGTAGACCTCGCGGAGGTCCTCGGGAAGCAGCGCTCGGGAGCGACGGTGACGACGACGCTGTAGACGAAGGCCGCCGTGGTGCCGATCGTGATCAGCGTGTTCATGTCCGCCGTGCGGTGGCGAAGCGTGAGCCAGCCGGTCCGGTGGATCGGCCACCCCGTGTAGAACATCACCGGCGCGATCAAGCCGAGCTGCACCCAGCGGTCCATGAGGAACGCGGGCACCCAGGTGGCGTCAGGAAGTCGGTCGCCATCACGGCGAACAGCACCGGCGCGGTGAGCACGGCACCCAGTACGACCCGCCGCGTGAGGTCGTCGATCTCAGCACGGCGAGCCTCGGCCTCCGCGTCCTCCGTCTCGGCGGACCCGGGCTCACGTCGCTCCTCGACGCGGTAGCCAGCCTCGGTGATGGCTGCCTTCATGGTTTCCACTTGAGCCTGCTCGGCGTCGAAGTCCACGGTCACCCGCTCGGACCCGAAGTTCACGCCGACCCGGTCGACCCCGGGCATCCGGTCGAGGATCGACTCGATACTCGTCACGCAGGTCGGGCAGGTCACCCCGCCCCCGCGCAGCGAGAACTCCACCTGGCGGGTCGTCTCCACCTCGCGGGTCGGCCCGACTCCGATGGCTCGCGCCGTCTCGTGGACGTGTCCGTTGCCGGTCGTCGCGGCCGCCGGCGGGATTGCATCACCGGAGTCGGCCTGCTCGACGGGTGCGCCGCCGTTTGCCTCGACCAGCACCATGCCGTGGATCATGTTCATCCCGCACGCGAAGCCGAACTCTCCGGCCTCGGTCGGCACGAACTCGACGGCCGTCTTGCCGAACGCCGCGAGCGATCTGCTCACGCCGAAGTCCGGGAACACCACGCGTGACGTGCAGTCGCTGTTCTCCTGACGATCGAACACGAGCCGCACCCGCACACCGGCTCTGACCCGGATCAGATCCGGCGTGTATCCGCCCTTGACGGTGATGTCGATCTCCTGCACGCCGCCGCGCATCTCGGCGCGTCTGGCCTCCTTGGGACCGAAGAAGAACCAGGCCAGCAGCGCCATGAGCACGAGACCGCCAGTCGTGACGATGATCTGCGCGATGGTCATCCGATCCCTTTCCCTGCGGGCGCTTGCTCGACGTCCACGTCCACCGCCTGAAGCGTCCTTGCCTTCCTCTCACGCCGCCGGGCTCGGAACCCCGATGGAACACCACGGTCGCCAGGACCGTGATGCCGGCCAACCTCAAGGGGCTCACGGGGCATCGCACGAAGAAGGAGAAGCCCGACCCTCGACTCCCGTGGGCAGGTGACGTGGATCTCGGACCGGAGACTAACGCCTCGTGCCTTCCAGGACGCGACGTCGCTCGGCGTACTCCTCCTGGGAGATCTCGCCTCGCGCGAACCGCTCGTCGAGGATGCTCATCGCGTCCCTCTCCTGCCCCGGTCTCGCCCCGGCGCTGCTCACCAAGCGCACGATCAAGTAGAGAACGCCCAGGATGACTGCCCAGAACAGGATCATCCAGACGATCCCGGCCCAGCCGCCGTTCCAGCCATACATCATGTGAGCCGTCACGCTCCCGTCGCAGGGTGGTGCTGCTCGTGGAGCGAAGCATCCGCGGCGGCGTCGCCGCCCATCATGCCGTTGCCGCCCATCATGCCGTTGCCGCCCTCGCCGTCCATCATCTGCGAGTGCATCTCCTCGCACTGAGCGGCAAGCTCCGGGCCCATCTGTTCCCGCAGGCGCTCCATCACCGGAGAGTCGTGCATGGCGCTCATCGCGCTCCAGCCCGGGAACGGTGTGCCACCGTCGGGCGATCGCCCCGAGGCGACACCAACCCCGAAGCCGAGGGTGAGCACGGCTCCGAGCGCCACACCCGTTGTGATCCATCGCATCTTCATCGATCGTCTCCTCCTTTCGACCCGACGGTAGCCGCGGGATGTGAAGGAGGTGTGAAGGGCGCGCGCGGGGTCGATGGACCTGGGAACCGGACGGTGAAGGCCGTTCCTCGCCCCTGTTCGCTCGAGACGTCGATCTCGCCTCCGTGGGCATGAGCGAGCTCGCGGGCTACGGTGAGGCCGATGCCCGACCCGCGCGCCTTCGCGTCGCGTCCCCTGAAGAAGCGATCGAAGATGCGAGGTAACTCGTCGGCTGGGATCCCCGGCCCCGAGTCGGCCACCCGCAGGACCACCTCTCCATCCTTCAGGAAGAGTCCCACGGCGACGGCCCCTCCGGACGGTGTGAACTTCAGCGCGTTCGACAGGAGATTGGCGAGGATCTGGTGGACGCGGATGGGGTCGACGAAGGCCTCGACGGGCTCGCTCTCGACACCGAGGCGAACGTCCTGCGCTTCGTACGGTCCCGCGAACTCGCGCGCCGATTCCGCGACGAGCGCGTCGAGCTGAACCGGACGCCGCTCGAGCGTGAAGCCTGCGGCCTCGGCGGAGGCCAGCGTCTCGAGGTCGGCGACGAGACGCGACAGGCGCAGGGTTTCCTCGTGGAGTGACACTAGCGCCGCGCCGTCGGCCGGGACCACACCGTCCTGCATCCCCTCGATCTGCGAGCGCACGATGGCGAGCGGGGTGCGCAGCTCGTGTGCGACGTCGGACGCGAACGCGCGCCGCAATCGGTCCTCCTCCTCGATCGTGTCCGCCATCTGATTGAACGCCCTCGCCATCTCGCCGAGCTCATCCTCGGCCTCGTGGGACACGCGCTGCGAGCGATCTCCGGCCGCCAGCGCGCGAGCGGTCCGCGTCAGCTCTCGCGCGGGGGCGGTGGCTTTCCGCGCGAGCACGACCCCCAGCGCGAGGGCCAGCACCCCGGCGACGACCCCGCCCAGCAGGAGCAGCCGATTGACGGAGGCGCGGAACGAACGGTCCTGGGGAAGTCCGCCGGGCTCGGGGAAGCGAACGATCGCCGTTCCCACGACCTGGTCGTTCACGACGATCTCGAGCCTCTGTTCGGGCCCGAGCGCCCCCCCGCCCATCATCTGGCGGTGCATCTGCGACATGCGCGCCCCGGCCTCGGTCGAAGTCGGCTCCCAGACGGTCGCGCCGGACGCGTCCTCCAACCGCACGGTCCCTCCGTCCATGAGTACGAGGGACCCGAGCCCCTCGAGGTCCACCTGGGACCAGCCACCCATCCGCTCGAACGAATCCGCCAGCGCCGCCACGATCTGCTCTTGCCGAACGTGCCGCTGGTCCTGGAGGTAGTCCGTGAACCGATCGCCGAACGCGAGGTTCACGAGCATCGCCGTGATGGCGGCGGCGGCGATGCCGACACCGGCGAAGGCGGCAGCCAACCGAACCGCGAACGACCTACGCATCGGGCTTCACGCCGAGCTTGTAGCCAACGCCCGTCACGGTGACGAGGTATCGGGGATTGCGCGGGTCGTCACCGAGCTTGCGACGCAGGTTCTTCACGTGAGCGTCGATCGTTCGCTCGTAGCCCTCGAAGTCGTAGCCTTGAACCCGGGCGACAAGCTCGTAGCGCGAGTAGACCTTCCCCGGACGGGTAGCGAGCGCGACCAGCAAGTCGAATTCGCTGCGCGTGAGTTCCGTGACGGTGCCATCCACCCGCACTTCGTGCGCGTCAGGGTCGATCTGGAGTCGACCCTCGTCGAAGGCGAGGGGGCCGGCCGCACCGCCGCCCACAGCCCTGCGCAGCACCGCCTCGATGCGGGCGACGAGCTCGCGGGGACTGAAGGGCTTCACGAGGTAGTCGTCAGCGCCCAGCCGAAGACCGGCGACTCGCTCGTCCTCACCCGCTTTGGCCGTGAGCATGATGATCGGCACGTCGGAGTGTGTGCGGACGGATCTCGCGACCTCTTCGCCCGAGAGGTCGGGAAGCATCAGGTCGAGCACGATGAGGTCCGGATGCACCCGCTCCACCACCTCGAGGGCTCGGACGCCCGTGTCGGCGAGTAGCACCGCGTACCCCTCGGCCTCCAGGTACGAGCGCACGAGGTCGCGGAGCTTCCGCTCGTCGTCCACGACCAGGATCGTCGCCGTCCCCATCACATCCCTTCAGAACGCGCCACCCGGGCCGACGCGACCGGCGGCTGCCGGCCTTCGCCGAGATGGGTCAAGTATGCCGCGACCGCCGCAAGGGGCCCCTCGAGCACGCCGAGGTGCTGCCCGGGCCGAGGTGAGCACGACGACCCTCGTTCACCCCAGCTTGTTCCGACCCCGCGAGGTCAGCTGCTCACGGGTCTTCCGCTCGAAGCGGAACGGCACCCACATGAGGAGGGGGCACACGAGCAGGATGCCGATGAGCAGGACCGAGACGAGTGGAGCGCCTAGGATGCCTGCAGCGAGCAGCCCCGCGGAGATGCTCCCCATGAAGACGTAGGCTGCCGCATGCTCGCGGAGCGCCATCCGGACCAGACCCGGGGTGCGGCCCCGAGTCGGCCTTCCTGTTCTCGTCATGATGATGGCTCCATCCGACGCATCTTCGGCGTCGGGTGTGAAGACACGATGAAGACCACCGGCAGAGCGCGTGCGACCCGAGAGGGATCGCTCGCCTCGAAGTGTGACGCATCGGACCGCTCCTCTTCTACGAGGCCGTCTCGGCCGGGCGCGACCCCATCCTCCGCATCTCCCGCACGCGGCTGAGCCTTGCTGCGCCGTCCGGGTGGTTCATCAGAGTACGGAAGGTCTCGAGGCACTTCGAGCAGCAGAACACGTACTCGTGCCCACGTGGGTCACGCGCCCGATATGGCGAGTCCTTGACCACGGACATCTGGCAGACGGGATCGACGGGGAGTTCTACCTCCTCACGATCGTCCAACACGTACCGGACGTCCGACCGCCAGGCGAAGCCTCGATCCCCGCGCTCGATCCCCGACTGGACGATGCCGGCCACCTCGAAGGCCGATAGGACCTTGCGGACGATATCGACCTGCAGGTCGAGCCTCGCTGCGAGTGCCTCGGCCCGCCACACCTTCCCTGGCTCGCCGACGAGTGCCAGGTAGACGGCCAGCTCACCCGCGTCCGCGAGGTACCGCCGACCGTGGCTGGCTACCTCGAACCGCCGATCCCGTTCCGTGAACGCCATCGCAACCTCCCGGATCCGCCTTGAGACACCGGACTCCCCTGACCCGTTCCGTTCATGGTCGCCGCCGGTCGTGGAGAACCTGTGAAGCCCGTGTCGGCGTCGAGTGAGGGAGTGAACGATCAGGACGGATCGCGCCTTCCGCCGAACTTGTAGCCGACGCCCCAAACCGTCAGGACGTACCGCGGGTGGCGCGGGTCGTCGCCCAGCTTGCGACGGAGGTTCTTGACGTGTGCATCGACCGCACGCTCACACCCAGTGAAGCCATCGCCCTGAACCTTCGTGATCAGGTCGTCTCTCGAGAGGACGCAGCCAGGCCGAGAGGTGAGGGCCACCAGGAGGTTGAACTCGCAACGGCTCAACGCGATCGGAACGCCGTCCAGCGTCACCTGACGGGGGGCGCGGTCGATCGCGAGCCGGCCGCCGTCGAAGCTTGCAGACCCGAGCGTGTTCCCACCGCGCGACCGGCGGAGTACCGCCTCGACGCGGACGACGAGCTCACGGGGGCTGAACGGCTTCGTCATGTAGTCGTCGGCGCCGGCGCGGAACCCGTTGATGCGGTCTTCCTCACCGGCCCTCGCCGTGAGCATGATGATCGGCACGTCGGAGCGGGCCCGGATGGATCGCGCGACCTCTTCACCGGGTAGGTCGGGGAGCATCAGATCGAGGACGAGCAGGTCGGGCCGCGCGCGCTGGGCGGTCTCGAGCGCGTTCCTGCCCGACTCGGCCACGAGCACCGAGTACCCCTCATGCTCGAGGTAGAGGCGGACCAGCTCGCGGATCTTCCGCTCGTCATCCACCACGAGGACGGTCGCGGTCCCCATCCCCACCCTCCTTGCCCTCCGTCACATCACGAACCGGTCGATCGCCCCGAGGATCTCGCTGGCCGAGGCGTACATGGACGGGTACTCCTTCTGCCAGCGGATCGTCCCCGTCGCGTCGATGAAGACGAAGCCGTGCCCCGGAAGATCCGCGTGCATCCCCTTGCCGAGCACGCCATACGCGGCCGACACGCTCCCGTCGATGTCGATCAGGTACGGCGTGGTGATCCCGAGTTGCTCGAGCGTTCCTTGCACGCTCTCGACCGGGTTCATCACGATCGGCAGGAGCGTGATGTCCTTCTCCGCGAGCTCGGGACCCACCCTCTCGAGCTCGAGCGTCTGGTAGAAGCACGCGTCGCATCCGACGCCCTCGTTGAAGTACAGGAGCACGTTGTGACCTGCGAGGTCCGAGAGCGACACGCTGTCGCCGGCGGTCGAGGGCATCGTGAACGGCGGCGCTGCCGTGGGCTTCACGACCCCGCCCGACGACCCTCGGCTGCCGAGGAGGAACAAGGCGCCGACGAACAGGAGCGCCGCGACGGCCGCGACCTGCCCCCACGTGGGGTCGAAGCGGCGGCGCCGCCGACGAGGAGCGGGCTTGCGCTTCCTCGACCTCGCCTGACCTGCACGGACGTCAGTGGCAGGACGGGGTCGTGCCGGCCGGCTCGCGCTCGAGCGTGGGCGATGACGCTTCTTCTTCGCCGTCTTCGTGCTCATGATGATCCTCCGAGGGGTTGGCGAGGGACGGGGCGTTCCCCCTGCCACGGACGGCCGCCACGAACAGCACCGTGGCCAGGGCGAGGAGGCCGAGGCCCAGGATGGGCTCCGGCACCGGATCGAGCCACCGCAGCACGTTCGCCGAGACGCGCGTGAGCGCGCGGCCGATCGCGAGCTGGAATCCGGGCGCGCCCGTGGTGTTGCCGTTCGCCGCGAGGAACAGCACGAACCCACCCATCAGGCCGAACGCGATCGCGACGGCCACGTTCATCGTGTTCGTGTTCACGACCCGGCCGAGCATCCGCAGCCGAACCGGCTTGGCCTGGAACAGGCGCCGCTGTCCGAGCTTGAGCCGGTCCCAGAGCAACGCCATCAGGAACAGCGGGACCACCATCCCGAACACGTATGCGAGGCCGAGGCTCGCGGCGCCCACCGTCGTGCCGGAGAGGGCGGAGAGCGCCATCACGCCTGCCATCACGGGCGCGCAGCAGGACGACGCCACGCCCGAGAACGCTCCGAGCGCGAACACGCTCGCGGTGTCTCCGTGTTCCACGTCCGGGGTACGCACGAACCGCGGCAAGCTCCACGACCTGCCCAACAGGGACAGGACCGCGAGCGCCAGCATCAGCAACCCACCGACGACGTACAGCTGCGTATGGAAGCGGCGAACGGACGTCATGACGAGACCCACACCGAGCGTCACCGGCAGCAGCACAGCCGCGAGGCCGATCCCGAACACGAAGGTCAGGGGCAGCAGGGTCCAACGCCGGTTCTTCACGGCGGACGCGAGGTAGGCAGGGAACAGGAAGACGATGCAGCAGGGGCTGAACAGCGCGACCGCGCCAGCGAAGAACGCGGCCAGGATGGACCCGGTGGTGAGCAGCGTGCCCAATCACACCACCGCCCTTGTGCGTTCGAGGTGCCCGCGGAGCTTCTTGCGCGGGAGGCGGCCCGAGCTGAACAGCTCTCCGTCGATGACCACGAACGGTGGGAGAGGCGGGTGGAACCGCTCGAAGGCCGCCTGGCCCTCGACCGATCCGATAGGGGTCTCTCGGACGGTCAGGCCGTACTCGGACGCGAGCTCTCCGAGCACCTCGAGGGCCTCCTCGCACAGGTGGCACGCCGGTGAGGTGACGACGAGTACGTCAACCATCTGATCCTCGTTCCTCGGGCACGTGCTCACCTCCGGGTCCACGTCATCCTGGGGCCGACCTATGAAGGAACGGTGAATCGCGTGCGCAGAACGCGTGGGTCCCACGTCCTCTCCTTCACGCAGCATCCACACGGTTCGCACAGCCTCACCACCCCGGAGACCTACGGTGCCCGCATGTTCGCGTACATCTCGTGGAGGATCGTCACGGGCTTCCACATCGGTCCGCTCATGATCCGGCCGCACGGCACGCTGATCGCCGTCGGCTTCTTCGCGGGAGCGCTCCTCATGCGGCGTTCGACGCGCGCGGCCAAGATCGCCGACGAGCAGCTCTGGCGCGTCCTCGAGTGGGGGCTCGCCGGTGGACTCATCGGGATGCGGCTCGCCTGGGACGTGGGCCACCTCGAGCAGATGCGCTCGCCCCTCGACCTCATCGCCGTGTGGAACGGTGGGATGAGCCTGTTGGGTGGGCTGATCGGCGCCCTGGTCCTCGGTGGGATCGCCGTCCGCCGAGCAGGTCTCCCCCTCCTGCCGATGCTGGACATGGCGGCGCCGGGTCTCGCCCTCGGGATCGCGATCGGACGGTTCAGCGACCTCATCGTCGGAGACCACCTCGGTAAGCCGACATCTCTGCCTTGGGGGTTCAAGTACATCGGCGGGATGCACCCGCTCGAGGGGGTCCCCGCCATCGGCACGGTCGTCCACCCGGTGGCGCTTTACGACATGCTGCTCACCACGGCGCTGCTCATCGTGTTGCTGCGGTTCGCGCGCCAGTCGCGGGCGGTCGGGTCCTCGATCGCCTTGTTCACGCTCTGGTACGCGGTGAGCCGCGTGTTCACCGACTTCCTTCGAACGGATCCGCGGCGGCTCTTCGGCCTGACGGGGAGCCAACTCACGTCGATCGCGCTGATCGCGATCGTCGTCACAGGACTGGTGCTGCGAGCTCGCTCGGCGAACCGGACGTCGGGCTCCGCCGGTTCGCCGAGGTCCGTGCGTTCCCGGCACGGGCCCGTGGAGGAGGCCATCACATGACGGGCCGGCTGGCGAAGCCGAAGCCCGCGCGGGGACCCGATCCGTTGCTCGGCGTCGTCTACTCACTCGCTGCAGCCGGCGCACTCGTCGGGCTCATCACCGGGCTGACCGCTGGGTAGCGGGTAGGCAGGGCGCCCTACCGAGCGACGCCTACCGCGACAGGCCAGCCTCGACAGCGGCCCGGAGCTCGGCGGTGAGCTCCGCGGCACGTCGACGGCGCTCGGCCCGGCTCTCGACGCGCTCGATCTCGAGCGGCTCGCCGAAGGTCGCCCGGACCCGGATCCGCCTTTGGCCGCTTCGCGTGTCCGGCCTGCTCGGTGCCGCGGAGCGAGACGGGCACGAGCGGAGCGCCGGCCCGTAGGGCGACCCACGCCGCGCCGTCCAGGAACGGGAGGAGCTCGCCGGGCGAACGGGTGCCCTCCGGGTACTCCCGAGGACCTTGCCGCGACGGATCACCGCGAGCGCCAGATGCACCGCCCGCAGGTCGAAGCGCTCGCGATCGACGCGGAAGCCGCCCAGGCGCTCGAGCGCCCAGGCCGCGACGCCATCTTTGAAGAGCTCCTTCTTCGCCATGAAGGTGATGCGGCGCGGGCACGCGATGACGGCGATGGGGATGTCGAGCGCGCTCTCGTGGTTCATCGCGAGGACGGCGGGCCCGCGCTCGGGAACGTGTTCGATGCCCACCACCTCGAGTGCGAGCCACCACCTCATCGCTCGGCCGGCGACGAGGTTGCCCACGCCCTGGAACCGCCCCACGCCGCTCGACGATTCCGGCACGCTTCGCGCGGGCCCCCCGTCGAGCACGGCCTCCCCGAGGTCGATGCCCGTCTCCTCCTCGAGCGCCAGGGCGAGCTCGGCGAAGGCCAGGGAGTCGAAGCCGAGGTCGACCAGCCGGGTCTCGAGCCCAGGCGAACCAGCCCCCGGATCGGACAGCTCGTGGACGAGCTCGAGCGCGCGGTACGTGCGCGGATCCTCCGACATCGGGCCCGAGCGTACCCTCCTGCGCTCCGGCGGTTCGAACGGGGGCCGATGCTAGACTCGGGAATCGGAGGAGCGTGATGTGGCGACCCGAGTAGCACGCCGCTCGTCACACGAGGCCCTCGGCCTTTCGGCCGACGACCTCCGCTCCATGTACCGCACGATGGTCACCGCTCGCCTCGTCGACGAGGCGTCCTTCCGGCTCAACCGACAGGGCAAGGCCGCCTTCGTCGTCCCCGTGTCCGGCCACGAGGGCTGCCAGATCGGCACGGCCTGGGCGCTCGAGCGCGGCCGAGACGTCTGGCTCCCCTACTACCGCGACGTGGGGGTCGTGCTCGTCGCGGGGATGAGGCCGTACGACATCTTCCTCGGCCTGTTCGCGAAGGCCGACGATCCGTCCTCGGGCGGGCGACAGATGCCGAGCCACTGGGGATCGAGCCGGCTCGGGATCATCTCGCACTCGTCGCCGATCGCGTCACAGATGCCGCACGCCTCGGGCATCGCCTACGCGGTCGAGTACCGGGGCGAGGACGCCGTCGTCGCCTGCTGGTTCGGCGAGGGCGCGACGAGCGAGGGCATCTGGCACGAGGCGCTGAACTTCGCCGGCATCCACGAGCTGCCGGTGATCTTCGTGTGCGAGAACAACCACTACGCGATCTCGGTCGCCCAGAAGAAGCAGATGGCCGTCGAGAACGTCGCCGATCGCGCCGCCGGGTACGGCTATGCCCGGGCGTGGTGGTCGACGGCAACGACGTGCTGGCCTCCTACGCCGCCATGAAGGACGCCGTCGAGCGCGCCCGCGCGGGTGAGGGACCCACGCTGATCGAGGCGAAGACCTACCGGTTCTTCCCGCACACCTCCGACGACGACGACCGGACCTACCGCAGCCGCGAGGAGGTGGAGGAGGCGCAAGCACCACGACCCGATCCACCGCTTCGAGCACGACCTGCTGCAAGGTCGGCGTCTTGGCAGAAGGAGGACGTCGAGACCATCGCGCGCCGAGATCAAGGCCGACGTCGACCGACAGATCGACGAGGCCTGGAAGGCGCCCGACCCCGAGCCCGGAACGCTGCTCCGACATCTCTACGCCGAGGACGAGCCGCGTGACCGAGAAGAACGTCGTCACCGCGATCCACGACACGCTGCACGAGCAGATGGCCGCCGACGAGCGCCTGGTCGTGCTCGGCGAGGACGTCGGTGTTCGCGGTGGTGTCTTCCGCGTGACCCAGGGCTTCCTCGAGGAGTTCGGCGAGCGACGCGTGATCGACACGCCGCTCGCCGAGGGCGCGATCGTCGGCCTCGCGGTCGGGCATGGCGCTCCACGGCCTCATCCCGGTCGCCGAGATCGAGTTCGCCGACTTCATCCACCCGGCCTTCGACCAGATCGTGTCCGAGGTCGCGCGCATGCGCTATCGCACCAACGGCGACTTCGGGCTGCCGATGGTGATCCGCACGCCCTGGGGCGGCGGCGTGCACGGCGCCCTGTACCACTCGCAGTCGATCGAGGCGTTCTTCGGCCACGTGCCGGGGCTGCAAGGTCGTGGCGCCCTCCACGCCATACGACGCCAGCCGGGATGCTCCGCAGCGGCGATCGCGACCCCGACCCGGTCCTGTTCCTCGAGCACAAGCGGACGTACCGGCTGATCACGGGCGAGGTGCCGGACGAGCCCTTCACGGTGCCCATCGGACGCCGCCGACGTGAAGCGCGAAGGCGACGACCTCACCGTGGTCGCCTACGGGCTGATGCTGCACCTCTGCCTCGAGGCGGCCCAACGCCTCGACGCAGGAGCATGGCATCTCGGTCGAGGTCGTCGACGTGCGCACGATCGCCCGCTCGACACGGAGACGATCCTCGCCTCGGTGCGCAAGACGGGCAAGGCGATCGTCGTCTACGAGGACAACCGCACGTACGGCGCCGGCGCCGAGATCGTCGCGACGATCGCCGAGGAGGCCATGTTCGACCTCGACGGCCCGCTCGTGCGGATCGGTGGCCCGGACGTACCGGCGATGGGCTTCGCGACGAACCTCGAGCACGCCTTCATGCCCGACGCCGACCTGGTGTACGAGCGCATGCTCGAGCTGGCCCGCTTCTAGGCCCGAGCCCCGCCGGCGGACGCGAGACCTCAGGTGCCCCCATCGGCGTACCGATGATGCCTTCGACGGGTTAGGCCGATGGGCGAGAAGGAACAGCGGCGCCGACGGATGCGCTGGCTGCGGGATCTGCTGGTGATCTCGCTGCCCATCGTCGTGCTGCTCTGGGTCGGCGCCGCGACGAACCTGTTCGAGGCCGCTCGAAGGTGGCTCCGGATCCACGTCCCGGGTGCCCACGACGAGATCCTGTTCGGCATCCTGTTCGCAGCGCTCGGCCTGAGCCTCTTCGCGTTCCTTCGATGGCGCGTCGAGCGTCACCGGTCGCAGGCTCGAGCCGACACCGAGTCCAGGTACCGCATCCTGGTGGAGCAGATGCCCGCGGTCCTGTACACGTGGGATCCCCGCAAGCCCGCCGGCGCAGCGTCCACCCCCTATGTGAACCCGCAGGTGGAGGAGATCTTGGGCTTCACGGCCGAGGAGTGGCGCGCCGACCCCGAGCTGTGGATCCGCCAGATCCACCCGGAGGATCGAGATCGGGTGCTCGCGGCCTCCTCGCGAGCGGATCGGACCGGCGAGCCCCTCGCCGTCGAGTACCGGCACGTGCGCAAGGACGGACGGGTC
The DNA here is from genome assembly GCA_963708985.1 of uncultured Actinomycetes bacterium. Lineage (GTDB taxonomy): Bacteria > Actinomycetota > UBA4738 > UBA4738 > HRBIN12 > HRBIN12. The sequence continues at coordinate 194,103 of CAVPUQ010000006.1, read as the reverse complement.
GTATGGATGCGCGACGAGGCCGTCGTCGTCGAGCGCGACGCGCGCGGCCGACCGAGGCTCGTCCAGGGGATCATGTACGACATCACCCAGCGCCGCGAGGCGGAGGAGAGCGCTCGCGAGACCGAGGCCCGCTACCGCGCCCTGGTCGAGCAGGTGCCGGCGGTCACCTACACCTGGGACCCGGCGGCCGAGCCGGGCTCCGAGTCCGCGCCGTACGTGAGCCCGCAGATCGAGCATCTGCTCGGCTACTCGGCGGAGGAGTGGCGCGACGACCCGCAACTGTGGCACCGACGGATCCATGACGAGGATCGCGATCGGGTGCTGGACGAGTGGAAGGTGGCCGTTCGCACCCATGCGGCATTCGAGTCGGAGTATCGGATCCTCGCTCGCAACGGCCGTCTCCTGTGGCTCCGGGACGAGGCGGTCCCGGTCGCGGGCGATCGGAACACCCCACGCCTGTACCAGGGCGTGATGTACGACATCACGGCGCGCAAGCACGCGGAGGAGCAGCTCCTCGAGGCGCAGGAGCGCTTCCGCGCGCTCGTCGAGCAGCTCCCCGTCGTCGTCTACCAGGACGCGGTCGACGACCAGAGCACGGCGCTGTACACCAGCCCGCGGTACGAGCGGCTCGTCGGCTACCCGGCCGAGGCGCGCGAGAGCGACCCGGACTTCTGGATCGAGCACCTGCACCCCGACGATCGCGAACGCGTGCTCGAGGAGTCAGGCGGACGAACGAGACCGGCGACCCCTTCGTCATCGACTACCGGTTCCATGGCGCGTGACGGCCGCATCGTCTGGATCCGCGACGAGGCGGTCCTGCTGCGCGACGAGGACGGGATGCCCCTGCATTGGCAAGGCGTGCTCATGGACATCACCGAGCGCAAGCTCGCCGAGGAGGCCCTCTCCCGCCGGGACGCCGTGCTCGAGGCCGTCGGCTTGGCCGCTGAGCGGTTCCTTCGCGCGCACGACCCCGACGAGGTGCTCGACGAGGTGCTCGAACGGCTGGGAACCGCCGGCGACGTGAGCCGCGTGTACGTGTTCGAGAACGAGATGCTCGAAGACGGCGCGCCGGCGATGACCATCCGCCGCGAGTGGCTCGCTCCCGGCGTGACGTCGATCGTCGAGCCCTCGAACCGCCGCATGCCGTACCGCGACGGCTTCGGCCGTTGGGAGGCCGCGCTGTCTGCCGGCCGGCCCATCGTCGGCCTCGTGCGCGACTTCCCCGAGGCCGAGCGGATCAACCTGCAGGCCGAAGGCGTGCTCTCGGCGATCATCGTCCCGGTCTTCGTCGGGGACGAGTGGTGGGGGTTCCTCGGCTTCGATGACTGCTCGACCGAGCGTGAATGGCCGGTCGCCGAGGTCGACGTGCTGAAGGCGGCCGCGGACACCCTCGGAGCGGCGATCGGACGTGCGCGAGCGACTCGGCTCCAGGCCGAGACGGAGCAGCGGTACCGCACGCTCGTCGAGCAGATGCCGGCCGTCACGTACGTCCACGCCCCGCAGCCGGGGGGCGCGGTGAGCTACGTGAGCCCCCAGGTGTACGCGCTCCTCGGCTACGCGCCCGGGGAGCGGGAGTTCACACACGACACCTGGCTGGCGACGATCCATCCGGACGACCTCGAGCGAGTGCGAGCCGCCGACGAACGGACCGACGAGACCGGAGAGCCCTTCGACATCGAGTACCGGCAGGTCCGCAAGGACGGCGGGATCATCTGGGTACGCGACACGGCCGTGCTCGTCCACGACGAGGAAGGACTGCCCTCGTACTGGCAGGGCGTCCGCTTCGACATCACCGCCCGCAAGGAGGCGGAAGAGCAGGTCCGTGTCGCGGAGGAGCGGTACCGCACCCTCGTCGAAACGATCTCGGCCGTCATCTACATCGACAGGGTCGACGAGCAGCTCTCGACCCTGTACGTGAGCCCGCAGATCGAGACGCTGTTCGGGTATCGGGTCGAGGACTGGCTCCGTGACGACGACCTGTGGGCGCGGAACCTGCATGCCGACGACCGGGAGCGCTGCGTCGCGGCCGTGCTCGATCACCACATGCAGGGCACCCCCCTCGACTTCGAGTACCGCTTCCGAGCCGGGGACGGGACGTTGCGGTGGGTCCGCGACCAGGCGACCATCGTCCGGGACGAGGCCGGTGCCCCCCTGCTCTCGCAGGGGTTGATGTCCGACATCACGGCCCTCAAGGAGGCACAGGAGCAGCTGCGCGAGACCGAGGCGAAGTACCGCGCGATCGTCGAGCACGTACCGGCGGCGATCTACGTGGACCGACCCGACGGCACCATGGACTCGATGTACGTGAGCCCGCAGGTCGAGGAGATCCTCGGTATCGCACCGAAGGAGTACCTCGAGAACCCGGAGGCGTGGCTCGAGATCATCGACGAGTCCACGCGCGAAGAGGTCCGGCGGTCGTACCTCGATGCGATCGCGGACCGCCGCTCGTGGGTAGGCGAGTACCTCGTGCACACCCCGGACGGTCGCGATGCCTGGGTCCACGACGAGACGACGTTCGTCGTGGACGAGCAGGGGCAGCCGCTCTTCCTGCAAGGGGTCCTCTACGACGTCACCGAACGCAAGCTCGCCGAGCACGCCCTCCGCGAGAGCGAGCGCCGCGAGCGTGAGGCCGCCGAGCGCCTGCGCACCCTCGACGAGATGAAGAACACGTTCCTCGCCGCGGTCTCGCACGAGCTACGCAGCCCGCTCACGTCGATCCTCGGCCTGTCGCTCACGCTTGAGCAGACACGACTGCCCGAGGAGGATCAGGCGGACCTGCTCGCGCGACTCGCGGCGAACGCTCGCAAGCTCGATCGGCTGCTGAAGGACCTGCTCGACATCGACCGCCTGAACCGCGGCATCGTCACGCCGAACTACCGACCGACCGATGTGGGCGCACTCGTCCGACGAACGGTCGAGAGCCTCGACCTTCTCGGCGAGCGCCCGGTCCTCGTCGAGGCCGAGCCCGTCACGATCGAAGCCGATCCCGCGAAGGTCGAGCGGATCGTCGAGAACCTCCTCGCGAACGCGGCCCGCCACACCGGACCCGGCACCGAGATCTGGATCCGCGTCTGGGCCGAGCCGGACGGTGCCGTCCTCGCGGTCGAGGACGACGGCCCCGGGGTGCCCAAGGAGCTCCAGGATGCGATCTTCGAACCCTTCCGCCAGGGCCCCACGGTGTCACCCCATTCGCCCGGGACGGGCATCGGCCTGTCGCTCGTCTCGATGTTCGCCGAGCTCCACGGAGGCCGTGCCTGGGTGCAGGATCGCGAGGGGGGCGGAGCCTCGTTCCGCGTGTTCCTGCCCTCCACGCCGACCGCGCCGAGCGCGGTCGCCACGCCCATCGGGATGTCGGAGGCTGGCTAGACTGGCTGGGATGCAGGTCCGCGACCACAACCCCCACGGGCGGCGCCTCCACCTTCCGATCGTGAGCACGAACGGCGTGCCGGCCTCGGATGGCCGCAAACCCCCATGGCTGAAGGTCCGCCTGCAGGCGGGCCCGAACTACCACGACGTCCAGGGCATCGTCCGTGAGCACGGCCTCCACACCGTGTGCGAGGAGGCGATGTGCCCGAACATCGACGAGTGCTGGGAGGAGCGCGAGGCCACCTTCCTCATCCTCGGCGACCGATGCACGCGTCGATGTGGGTTCTGCGACGTGCATGACCGCGAAGCCCGACCCGGTCGACGAGGATGAGCCCGCCCGGATCGCTCGACGCCGTGCGGCGCGATGGGGCTGCGGTACGTCGTGCTCACCGGCGTCGCGCGAGACGACCTGAAGGACGGCGGGGCGCGGATCTGGGCCGCGGCGATCCGTGCGATCCGCGAGGCGCGTCCCCGCTGTGCGGCGTCGAGGTCCTGCCGAGCGACTTCGGCGGCGGCGAGCGCGACATCGCGACGGTGCTCGACGCCGAGCCCGACGTCTTCGCCCACAACCTCGAGACGGTGCGACGCCTGCACGCCAGGATCCGGCCGGCGTTCGGGTACGAGCGCTCGCTCGAGGTCGCTGCGGTTCGCCAAGCGCCATCCGCCCAGGTCAGATGACGAAGTCCAACGTCATCGTCGGGATGGGTGAGACGCCTGGGGAGGTCACCGAGGCGCTCCGCGACCTCGCCCAGGCCGGGTGCGACATCGTCACGATGGGCCAGTACCTGCAGCCGACGAAGCTCCACCTGCCCGTGGACCGGTGGGTCACACCCGAGGAGTTCGCGGAGCACGCGCGCGCCGGCGAGACGCTCGGCATCGCACACGTCGAGGCCGGTCCCCTCGTGCGTTCGAGCTACCACGCCGGGAGGCAGCTCCGCCGAGCGCTCGGCGCGGGCGCGGCGATCGCGCGGTAGCACGCGGTCGAGGATCGGAGGAGTCGGCCTGTAAGCCGGGTTCTGTGCCGGCCCTCGCGGGCCGGTCGGCGGCCATCTCTCTGAGCGCCTCCGGCGCCCCGGCGCGTCCCCGAGGGGATGCAGCTCGTGCGGCCTACCCGGGAGCTCGGACGGGCCGTCCTCGAACGCTCCCTGCTTGGCCTTGCTCCGGGTGGGGCTTGCCGAGCCGGACCGGTCGCCCGATCCGCTGGTGAGCTCTTACCTCACCGTTTCACCCTTACCGCCGCTCGAGGCGCGGCGGTCTACTCTCTGTGGCGCCTTCCGCGAGGTCGCCCCCGCCTGGGGGTTACCCAGCACCCTGCCCTGTGGAGCCCGGACTTTCCTCGACCGGCCCGAAGGCCGACCGCGGCCGCCCGGCCGGCTCCTCCGGGACCGAGTATAGGCGCGGCGGGTGCTCGTCCTCACCCTCCGACAGGTCCGCCGCACGGTCCGATCGACTTCCCGCTCGAGGACTACCGCGATCCCTCGTCCGGCTCCCACAGCGACACCGGGCGGGGATCGGATGACGGGCCGGAGCCGCCAGCGGCGAGCCATGCGTCCACGCCTTCGTTCGCCAGGCGGTCGGCCTCGATGTTCCGCTCCCGAGGAACGTGCTCGTATCGGACACGGTCGAGACGTCCGGCCACGTCGCGCACCTCCTTGTGGAGGCGCTGCAGCGTCGGGTTCTTCACGCGGAACCGGCCGGAGAGCTGCTCGACGAGCAAACGGCTGTCCGAGCGCACCGTGACCTCGGTGGCACCCAGCTCGACCGCCCGCTTCAGGCCCTCGAGGACCGCCGTGTACTCGGCCTGGTTGTTCGTGGCGACGCCGAGCCCGAGGGCGATCTCGGCCACGACGGTCCCGTCGTCGTCGGTGATCTGCACGCCGATGCCGGCCGGGCCGGGGTTCCCTCGCGATGCCCCGTCGGTGGCGACGATCACGCGAAGACCACGATCCGGCGGCAGTACTCGCACCGCTTGATGCCTTCGGTGCGCTTGAGGCGGTCGAGCTCGAGGGCCGAGAGCTTCTCGTGACACGCCTGGCAGACGCCGTCGACGAGCGCGGCGGCGCCCACGCCCTTCTTCTGCCGTCGCTGATCGTCGTAGAGCTCGAGCAGCTCCTCATCGAGCTCGGGCACGAGCGCCTCGCGGGCGGCGCGCTTCTCGGCGATCTCGGCCATCACCTGGTCGAGCTCGCGGAGGGCATCACCGCCGACCTCCTCGACCTTCGCCCGGGCCTCCGCGACCGCCTGATCCTCGACGGCGGCGCGCGCCTCGAGCTCCTCGCGACGCTCCATGCGCTCGAGGAGCTCGTCCTCGGCCCGCGTCGTGCGCTCCTTGATGTTCGCGATCTCGTGCTGGAGGGCGTCGAGCTCCTTCGTGTTCGCGATGCTGCCGTCGTAGAGCCGCTTCTCATCGGCGGCTGCCTTCTGCCCCATGGTGTCGATCTCGTTCTCGAACCGTCGCTGTTCGACCGCGAGCGCGTCGAGCGCGAGCCGGAGCTCCCCCAGGCGCGACTCCGCCTCTTCCATGGCGGCACGGGCGACGGCGAGATCCTCGCCCGCCTCGAGCTGCCCGCGCCGGAGCTCGAGCCGGTCGATCGTGGAGTCGAGGTCCTGGAGCTCGAGTAGTCGGTCTGCTCCCCTCATCGCAGCGAAGGGTAGCCGAACGGCGGCCGGTGGGGCGGACCCCCGTCGACGGACCCTCGGGCCGCGTATCCACGCCGGGTAGGATGCGCTCGATGGGCGAACGGGTCGTGCTCGTGACCGGGGCGGCCGGCGGCATCGGCCGAGCCGCCGCCGCTCGGTTCCGCGACCAGGGCGATCGCGTGGCCCTCACCGACCTGGATGCGGGTGGGCTCGACGAGGTCGCGGCCGACCTCGGCATCGAGGACCCGATCGTCGCCGATCTCACGATCGTCGCCGACTGTGAGCGGGCGGTAGCCGAGACGGTCCGGCGCCATGGCCGGCTCGACGTTCTCGTGAACTGCGCCGGGATCTGGGTGGAGGGTCCGACCGCGCAGATGACCGAGGACGAGTTCGACCGCACGATGGCCGTGAACCTGAAGGGCACGTTCTTCATGTGCCGCTACGCGATCCCCCACCTCGAGCGGACCGGAGGCTGCATCGTGAACCTGTCCTCGGACGCCGGACTCGTCGGGACGCCGGAGGCCGCGATCTACTGCGCCTCGAAGGGCGGCGTGTCGTTGCTCACACGGTCCCTCGCGCGCGAGCTCGCGCCGAAGCTCGTGCGAGTGAATGCGGTGTGCCCGAACGACGTCGAGACGCCGATGCTCGAGGGCCAGGCGCGCGACTATGGCGGCGGCGATCCCGAGGGCTACTACCGCGCACTGCTCGCGAACTACCCGCAGGGCGAGCGGGCCCGATTCATCAAGCCCGAGGAGGTAGCGGCCCTCATCACCTACCTGGCCTCGTACGAGGCGGCGCCGATCACCGGCGCCTGCGTCCCGATCGACTTCGGCAGCACCGCCGGATACTGAGTCGCTCGCCTATCCTCGGGTCGGCATGGCAAGGCTCCCGCGGTTCGTCTTCACCCCGCGATGGATCGGGCTGCTCGTGTTCGCGCTCGTGGTCGCGGCAACCTGCGTGCGGCTCGGCATCTGGCAGCTCGACCGGCTGGAACAGCGGCGGGCGTTCAACGCCCAGGTCGAGCACGGCCTCGCCGCCGAGCCCGGCTCGCTCGACGCCCTCACGGGGCAGGCAGACGATGCGTACCGACGGGTCCGGGTGACCGGGACGTACGACCTCGAGCACGAGGTGCTGCTGTACGGTCGGGCGCTCGACGGTAGCCCCGGACACCACGTCCTCACGCCGCTCGTGTACGGGACCGAGCAGACCGGCGCCGGCGCCATCCTCGTCGACCGCGGGTGGGTGCCCGCCCAGCTCGACACGCCGTCGGTCGCCCCCGCAACGCCACCCGAGGGCGAGGTGACGGTGATGGGGTTCCTCCTTCCGGCCGAGGATGGCGGCGATCTCGTGATCACCCGTGACGCGTCGGGGCGCGTGCTCACCATCCGGCACGCCGACCCCGCGGCGCTCCGCGGCGAGGTGCCCTACGATCTCTGGCCGCTCGCGCTCCAGCTCCAGGAGCAGACGCCGGGACAGACGGGCGACCTGCCGACCGTCGTCCCACCCCCCGAGCTCGACGAGGGCCCTCACAGGTCGTACGCGGTGCAGTGGTTCACCTTCGCGACGATCGCGCTCGTCGGGTACGTCGTGCTCGTGCGGCGCGAGGTCCGCGACCGGGCCGCCGAAGCCCGGGTAGTCTCCCGCTCGATGGGCTGCTTCGTGATCGTGCTCGGGTTGCTCACGCCGCGGTTCGTGCTCGCGATGCTGTGGCTGTTCAGCGACTACCTGAACCGGGCGTTCGAGGGCGGATGGTGGCCGCTCATCGGCTTCTTCCTCCTGCCGACGACCACCATCGGCTACGCGATCGCCCAGAACTCGTTCTCCACCCGCGACGGCGGGCTGGAGGCGATGGGCATCATCGTCATCGTGCTCGGCGTGCTCATCGACTTCGGGCTCATCGGCAGCGGCGCCCGCGGGCGGGGCATCGGCAAGCGGGACCGGTAGCCGTCGTTACCAGAGGTACGGGATGAACCGGCGGCGCACCCGGCGCCGGTAGTCCCCGTACCCCGGGAAGTGCTCGTCGAGCCAGGCTTCCTCGCGCCGCGACTTCGCCTCGAACAACAGGCCCAGCAGGACCGTCGGCACGAGCCCCAGGTAGGAGGTCGCGAGGCTCCACGCGAGAGCGAGGAGCACGCCGCCGCCGTAGATCGGATGCCGCGCGAGCCCGTACACGCTGTCCTCGCGGAGCGCGGCGCCCTCGACCGGCTTGGGGAACGGCGTCACCTGGGCGCCGAGCCGGAACAGCCCCCCGATGCACAGGACGGCCCCTGCCAGCCCGAGGACGAACGCCGCGCCGAGCATCGGTCGCTCGAGCCGGTCCGGCCACTGTGGCCCGAGGACCGCCGCGACCCCGAGGACCAGGAACAGGGCTACCTGCAGCACGACCCAGCCCTCGCCGCGAGGACCCAGCGTGGGCAGCTCGCGAGGCGCCGGCTCGGACACGAGCCGAAGCCTACCTGCGCCTAGACTTGCCGTCCGTGGGGATGCAGGCGAACGGTTCCGGTCCAGCCTCGGCGCGCGCGGCCGCACCCGAGCTCAAGCTCGTGCCGAAGGAGCACGGCGCGAGCTTCATGTCCGTGCACTCGCTGCTCCTCGGCCTCGTGGCGGGCTTCGCGGCGGGCGGAGACGAGTGGGCCGGGCTCGCGCTCGCCCTCGCCTTCGGCGTGCTGTTCCTGCCGCTCACGGCGGCGATCTCCGTCATCACGCAGCCACGACTCTCGGCCGCAGCCAGGCGGCGGACGGCGGTCCTCGGCACGCCGTTCGCCGCGATCGGCGCGCTGTCCCTGTGGCACGGCCCGGTCCGCGAGCTCATCCTGCTCGGCGGGAGCGGCGTGGTGCTCGGCGGCCTCTACGTGCTGAGCCGAGCCCGGACGGGCGGGCGCTCGGTGCCGTCGCAGCTCACGGCGATCGCGAGCATCTCGCTCCTCGTGCCGCTGGCGTGGGTGCTCATCGCGGGCCCCACCGACCGGTGGCCGCTCGCGGCGCCTGCCGCCTTCCTCGCGTTCGGCGGCACCGTGCCCTACGTCCGCGAGCGCGTCCGACGCCGCCGGTTCGACGAGATGCCGATCGCCGAGCGCCTCCGCGGAGGAGCGATCGCCCTCGTGTGGCAAGCGGTCGGGCTCACCTCAGCGGGCGCGCTCGCGCTCGCGGGGGTGGTGCACCCGCTCGTGCCTCTCGCCTTCGTTCCCGGGGCGGCCAAGACGACGATCGCGCTCGTCCGCCCCGAGACGAAGCCGCCGATCAAGCGGATCGGCTACCTGGAGACGGCCATCTCGACCGTCTTCGCGGTCCTGGCAGGGATAGGTCTCGCGATCGCGCCCTAGCCGCTACCCGCGGGCGTAGAGCGCGAGATCCACCTGCACCCACGACTTCCGGGCATCGACCTTGAAGACGTGGTCACACCGTCGGCTGTTGCCGAGGCCGCGCAGGATGAACCGGAACCTCGAGCCTCCGTCGGACCAGGTGTCCTGGAAGTAGTCACCGTTGGCGCAGGTCACCGTGATCTCCACGTTGATCCGGGTCCCCTGGTGATCGGCGACGTACGCGACCTGGTTGTAGTTGCGCGTCCAGGCGCGGAGCGTCACCCGATCGTAGCCGGACCGCTCATGGATGAGATCCCAGGCCTGAGCGGTCCCGGTGCTCACGAGGAACAGACCGGCCGTCAGCAGCCCAACGAGCAGCTTCTTGCGGAGCATCGGATCCCCCTTCTCTCGAGTACGCGGGACAGCCTAGGGACCGTTGCCTCTCGATGCAAGGCGGGAGGCAGAACGCGACGTGCGATCACCCGAGCGGACCGACCTCGGCCTCGACCGCGTCGAGGACCTCGCCCGAGTGCACGAGCGCCCTCATCGCGTCGTGGTCCCGGTAGAGGGGACGGTCCTCGTCCAGGTGCGCGACGTGCCGTCGGACGACCTCGTGCGCGGCTCGGACGCCTCGGCCGGGCGCGAAGTCGCGGAAGTCCAGCGCCTGGGTCGCGGCCATCAGCTCGATGCCGATGATCGCGTACGCGTTCTCGAGGATCTGGCGGTTCTTCAGCGCCGTGTTCATGCCCATCGACACGAAGTCCTCCTGGTCGGCCGCGGCGGGGATCGACATCGTGCTCGCCGGCGCCGAGAGGATCCGCTGCTCGACGATCAGGGAATCCGCCGTGTACTGGCTGAGCATCATCCCCGAGTAGAACCCCGGATCCGGCGTCAGGAAGTCCGGGAGGCCCTGGCTGAGCGCGGGGTTCGTGAGCCGGTTCATCCGGCGCTCGGCCAGCACACACACCATCGTGACCGCCTGGCCCACGAGCTCCATCGGCAGGCTCACCGGCGTGCCCTGGAAGTTCGCGCCCGTGAGCGTGATGCCCTCCTCGGGCAGGAAGAGCGGGTTATCGCCGACGCCGTTCAGCTCGATCTCGACCTGGCTGCGGGCGTAGGCGAGCGCGTCGTGCGCGGCCCCGATGACCTGCGGCGACGAGCGCATCGAGTAGGCGTCCTGCACCTTCGTCTTGATCCTGCCGGTCTGCAGGTCGCTGCCCTCGATGCAGCGCATGATCGCCTTCGCGCTTCGGATCGCGCCCGCGAACCCCCGGAGCTCGTGGACCCGGGTGTCGTAGGGCTTCAGGTTCGCGAGGAGCGCCTCGAGCGACATCGCGCACGCGATCTCGGCCTGCCGGAGCAGACGATCGACGTCGAAGACCTGGAGCGCGCTCATCGCCGTGAGGACGTTCGCGCCGTTGATCGCGGCCAGGCCATCGCGAGCCTCCAGGCCGGGGGCCGTGATGCCTGCCCGCGCCATCGCCTCGGCTCCGGGTAGGCGCTCGCCGTCCAGGAACGCCTCGCCCTCGCCCATGAGGAGCTCGGCGATCTGGGCCATCGGCGCGAGGTCGCCGCTCGCGCCGACCGAGCCCTTCTCGGCCACGACCGGCGTGACGCCACGGTTCAGCATCTCGACGTAGGTCTGCGTGATCTCCGGCCGGCAGCCCGAGTTCCCGTGGGCGTGCACGTTGATCCGACCCGCCATCGCGGCCCGCACGACCTCCTGGGGGAGCGGCTCGCCGATGCCGGCGGCGTGGTTGTAGACGAGGTAGCGCTGGAACCGCTGGACCTGCTCGTCGGCCAGGACGATCTCGGAGAACTCGCCGATGCCCGTGTTCGTCCCGTACATGGTCTCGCGGGCCGCGAGCTTGGCCTCGAGCATCGCCCGGCAGGCGCGGATGCGCTCGAGCGCCGCGGGGTCGAGCTGGAGCGGCTCGCGCTCACGCGCGACGCGCACGACCTGCTCGATCGTGAACGAGGCGCCATCCAGGACGATCGGCATGGATGCTCCCCTCGGTCGGATACCCCTGCATCATCGTCGCGCTCGGGCGGAATGACGAGCGGGACCCTCGACCCCCGTGTCTGGGCCCGCGCACGATCGGGTTCGGACCGCCCAGGGCAAGCCGCAGCCGTGACCTCGATGTCCGGGGTGCCTTGGAGGAGAAGGACGGAGCGCGACCCGCGGCTCCGTCGGATGCCGCCGGGTTACCTACGGGACGGGAGCGACCGCGGACGGCATCAACTGCGTGCTACAGAAGGGGCAGAAGTAGTCGCGCTCCGGCGTGTCGTAGTTCGAGCGCTCCAGCTCGATGCCGCAGACTGGGCAGAAGAAGCGGAACTCCGTGTCGATCGCGGCGGGCTCCATCGATCTCCTGACGGAGGGCTAGACGGGGCGCTGCGGGCGCTTGTAGGAAGGCATCGTGTGCGTCCAGCAGTACGAAGAGGAGTTGTAGGTCGACAGTACGGTCGAGCACCCACTCTCGTCGCACACCCGGCCGTACGAGCCTCGCGCCTGCGTCCCCTTGCGGCGGTCGGGAACCCCGAACAGGACGTCGCTCCGTCGCGTCATGACCCACCTTCCCTCGATCGCCGTGCGTGAACCGTGAGGCGAGAGGCTGGTGTCGAGCACCACCGGTCGGTCGCGACGCGGATGACCTCGGACGTCGTCCGAGGTATCCACCGTACCACCTCGGCTCTGGCGGCGCCGATCCGTGGTCGCTGAGGCCGCACTCCCGACCCACGGAACGGGTGCCGAAGGGCGTCCGGTCTCGGTGGCGAGAGGTCCGCCTCACGCCTTCGCGGTGTCCCACGTCCCCGACACACTCCCGGGGCAGAAGGCCCGCCCGACGGTGGGAGCGTGTCAGCCCTGGCGTCCGATCCGCCCTAGTCTCTGGGTCGGAGGAGACGGACATGACCATGACGCCGCGCGAACGCGTGCTGGCAACGATGCGCCACGAGGAGCCCGATCGCGTGCCGGTCGTGCTCGGGGTGAGCAATGCAACGGGCATCAAGATGAAGCCCTATCGCGAGCTCAAGCAGCTGCTCGGTATCGAGGCCGACGACGAGTACCTCTACCGATGGCCGGAGCTTGGCACGGCTGAGGTCGACGAGGACACGCTGGTCCGCCTGCGATCCGACGTCCGAGGGGTTCTCGACCTCGAGCCTGCCTGGGTGCTCGAGCGGAACGCCACCCGCCCACCACACAGTGACTACATCAACTCGTGGGGATCGGGCGCCGTCGAGATAGGACCGGACGATTGGTTCCCGTCCGTCTGCCCGATGAAGGACGCCACCACCGTCGAGGAGATCGAAGACTACCCCTGGCCGGACATGGACGATCCGACCCGGGTCGCTCATGTGGCGGAGGAGGCCGCCCGTCTCGCCGCCGAGAACCGCTACGCGATCATGGCGACGCCGTGGCTGCTCTTCCCCCTCGAGAGGGCGTTCGCGATGCAGAGCATGGAGACGTTCCTGATGAACCTCGCGATGCGTCCGGACTTCGCCGAGGCCCTGCTGTGGAAGATCCAGGAGCGGTGCAAGGTGCTGATGGGTCACTTCCTCGCGGCCCTGGGCGACAACGTCGACATCATCAAGATCGGCGACGACCTCGGCACGCAGGAGAGCCTGTTGATGTCGCCGACGATGTACCGGCGGATCCTCAAACCGATCCACGCGGACTACATCCGGTTCATCCGCGAACGGACCTCGGCCAAGGTCTTCTTCCACACCGACGGCGACGTGTTCCCGCTCATCGACGACTTCGTCGAGATGGGGATCGACATCCTCAACCCGATCCAGACCTCGGCGGGCAAGATGGCCAACCTGGAGGAGCTCAAGGCCCGGTGGGGCGACAGCCTGACGTTCTGCGGAGGCATCGACACCCAGCGGATCCTGCCGACCGGCACCCCCGACGAGGTGCGGGCCGAGGTCCGAAGGGTGATCGAGATCCTCGCCCCCGGCGGCGGCTACATGGTCAGCTCCGTCCACACGGTGATGAACGACGTGCCGCCGGAGAACGTCCTCGCGATGGTCGATGCGGTCGAGGAGCACGGGACGTATCCGATCGGGAAGTCGAGGTGATCGGACCAGCCCACACGGGACCGAGAGCAGCAACGGGCGCAGGTCTCGAACCCCGCGCGGATCGTCTCCTCTACTGAGGAGGCTGACCGTCGAGCGTGGCTTCCAGGTCCGTTCGCAGGCGGCGGAACTCGGTGATGAGGTCCTTGATGGTCTGGGGCGGGATGAGCAGCACCCTGCCGTCATCCTCGGTACCGAGCGCGTAGTCGGCGCGCTGCTCCATCCGGTCGAGATCGTCATCGCTCCAGATGTCCATCAACCATCCTCCGCTTGCGGGATGGAGCGATGTGAGGACTCCACCCTCTCCCGCTTCGACCCGTTCGCACCCGCACTCGGAGCAGAGACCTCAGCGAGTGCAGCGGTGCCTGCATACCACCACCTACGGAGAGTGTGCTAGGCCGTTCAAGCTTCCGATATCTGGGGGAACCAGGCATCGGTCAAAGGGGAGGAACATCTACATCGAAAGTCGGAGAGGCGAGTACATCTCGAGCGGCCGTCTCCCTGAGACCAGGGCCGGCGCATGATCCCGAAGTAGCGGCACGTCAACGAGCAAGCCCCACCGGAGCAGCCGAGCTGAGAGCGGCGACCGCGCGGTTTCCCCCGAACGCGGACCGGGAGTCGTGTGGCCATGCTGTGGCCACACGCGAGAACCTGGGACTTTCCAAGCGCGCAACCACTCACCCAACCCGTCTACGACCAGGCACTTCGTCCTGTCGGCACTGCAGGACTCGAGCCTGCGACCTCTTCCTTGTAGAGGACGTTCGGGGGGTGGCTGCTGCCTGCGGTGATGGGGGGATCCCCAGGTCAGGCACCGACAAGGAGTCATCTCTGTCGCCCCCTGTAGGCGGGTGGTTCGACCTACTCGTAAGGTACCCCCTTCCGCTCGTCGCTCCAGCAGCGGGGCCGACCTGCACCACCAGCGGGTCGAGTTGGACCCGTCGCGGGGATGTGCTAGTAGTGGATGCGGGCCCGAGGTTCGGGCCCGTGGTCTTCGAGAGGAAGGACGTGTATGTCTGTTCCCGCTACGCACACGGCCTCGCGCGGCCTAGGAGCCGCCAGGCACGGGCGTGCTCTGGCTGTCGCCGCCGCCCTCATGATCGCCATGACCTCATTCGCCATGGCCGATCCGGCGTCGGCCAAGAAGGCCGATCCGCCCGGACAGCTCGTGGATGTCCAGCTGCTGGCGTTCAACGACTACCACGGACACCTCGAAGCGAACACACCCGGAACGGTGGCTGGCGTGCAGGCCGGTGGCGCGGAGTATCTCTCGGCCGAGCTCAACGAACTGCGCCAGGGCAACAAGTACAGCCTGACCGTCGCCGCCGGTGACCTCATCGGTGGCTCGCCGGCCTTCTCCGGGCTCTTCCACGACGAACCGTCCGTCGAGTCGCTGAACGCGATGGGTCTGGACGTGTCGAGCGTCGGCAACCACGAGTTCGACGAGGGCGTCACCGAGCTGCTCCGCATGCAGAACGGCGGATGTCACGCCGTCGACGGCTGCTACTTCCCGGGCGACCCGTACCCGGGCGCGGACTTCCAGTGGCTCGCGGCCAACACCGTGAGCGAGACGACCGGCGAGACCCCGTTGCCGCCGTACTGGATCACGAAGTTCCAGAGCGTCAAGATGGCCTTCATCGGCATGACGCTCGAGGCCACCGATACCTTGGTCGCCGCCGCCGGCATCCAGGGCTGGGACTTCCTCGATGAGGCAGACACGGCGAACGCCCTCGTCCCGATGCTGAAGGCGCAGGGCGTCGAGGCCATCATCGTGCTGTTGCACGAGGGTGGGTCCCAGAACGCCGCCTCCGGGCGCCGTGGATGCCTGCGTCGACATCTCCGGCCCGATCCTCGCCATCAACAACGCGCTGGACCCCGAGATCGACGCGCTGATCACCGGCCACACGCACCTGCCCTACAACTGCGTGCTTCCCGACTCGGCAGGTCAGCCCCGCATCGTCACGAGTGCGTACTCGTACGGCCGGGTCGTGTCGGAGCTGAACCTCGTCCTCGACAAGCGCACCCACGACGTTCGCCGTGACCTGAGCACGGCCACCAACCACGTCGTGGAGCAGGCGTCGCTGACCCCCGACCCCGCCATGACGGCGATCATCGCCAAGTGGCAGCCGCTGTACGACGCTGCCGGCAGCACGCCGGTCGGCACGATCACCGCCGACATCAACCGCGGCGGGGTCAACGGATCGGACCGTGGCGTCGAGTCGCCGGCCGGCAACCTGGTCGCCGACGCCCAGCTGTGGGCGACGTCGTCCAACTTCGCCGACGTCGCGTTCATGAACCCCGGCGGGGTGCGCTCCGACCTCACGTACGCGCAGTCTCAGACTCCTCCTGAGGGCGACGGCGTCGTCACCTTCGGCGAGGCGTTCACGTTCCAGCCGTTCGGCAACACCCTGGTGACGTTCCCGATGACCGGGGCCCAGATCACCTCGGTGCTCGAGCAGCAGTGCCAACCGCTCGGCTCGAGCCGCCCGTTCCTGCACCTAGGCGTGTCGGACGGCTTCACCTACGACCTCGCCAAGACCATCGTGGCGGGCAACTGCACGTCGGTGACGGTGAGCAACGTGAAGCTGAACGGCGTGGCCCTCAGCCCGACCGCGAGCTACAACGTGACGGTGAACAACTTCCTCGCCGACGGCGGGGACAACTTCACGACGTTCGGCACGATCACGGCGCCGCGACTCGACGGCGGTAACGACCTCCAGGCGCTCGTCAACTACCTGGGAACGTTCAGCCCGGTCGCTCCTCCGAGCACCGATCGGGTCAACGAACTGCCCTGAGCGGAGTTCGATGGTCGCTGGACCCGACCCTCCCGGGTCGGGTCCAGCGACCGCCGGTACCTCCGTGAGGAGGTCAGCAAGGCAAGGGACCCGTCGAGCCTCCGGGGCCGTTCTGGATGCCGAAGCCGGTGTTGCCGGTGAACCCGTTTCCCTGGCATCCGGACGATGGGAGCGTGTCCCTGATCCGTTCCGTCTCGTCCATGGCCCGGGGCTTCGCCGAAGCCGCGACCGCGGCGAGCTACACGCATGGGTTGACTCAACCTAGAGGGTGTCAGGTGCGAGGGTGCCACCTGCGTGTCTCCTTGCTGGGGAGCCCCTGACAGCCGATCTGGCAGCCCAGCCCGGGGACGACCGGTAACGACTATGGACGCAGGTGGAAGCAGGCAGCGGGTCTCACCTGCGGTCGCGGACGGCCGGGGATGGGCCCCTCAGGGACTCATGATCCGCCGGTCGCAGGTTCGAGTCCCCCCACCGTGGTGGATGTGATGTCTCGGGACATCGTGCCCACATGTCCCGGGACATCGTTCCACGTTCAGGCCGATCCGTTCATGGGCTGGTAGTCGCGGCTCGGGTCTAGGGTCAGCTCACGCAGCAGCTCCCCGTCTTCGGTCAACACCCGCACGTTCAGGTCGGCAACCAGCACCAGGACACGGGTCCCGGTGAGCCGGCGTCCCAGGCCGATGTGGTGCAGCCGGGAGTTGTGACGAAGCGTGATGACCCCGGTGATGTCGACCTTGTCCTGTCGCACCCGGTAGTGCGGGGCGATCACCACTCGGGGTCCTGAGGGCGTCGCCTTGGGCCGTGCAGCGAACGCTTCTACGGGCGTGCGTCTGCCGATCGCACGATGCGGCCTGACGGTGTTGTAGTAGGTGGCGAACGTATCGAGCTGGTCCTGGAGCTCGGCGACGCTGGTTGCCGCCGGCTGCTTCGCGAGCCACTTCTTCTCGGTCTGGTGGAACCGCTCGACCTTGCCGCAGGTCTGCGGGTGATAGGGCGTCGAGTGCCGGTAGGCGATGCCGAGCCGGGCGAGCTCCAGCTCCATGGCACAGCGACCGCCCCGGGGTGCCGCGGTGAACACCGCACCGTTATCCGTCAGCATCGATGCCGGGAACCCATGGGCCCCAGCCGCTTCGTGGAAGCTCGCCACGACGTCGGCGGCCTTGAACACACGCTTGGCCAGCGACGCGATGAGCAACCGGGAGTGATCGTCGATCACGTTCAAGATCTCGACCTCGGTCTCGTCGGCCAGGTGCCAGTGCGTGATGTCGGCTTGCCAGCGTTCGTTCGGCTGATCGGCCTCGAACCGGATGAACGAGGACCTGGGTCGCTTCTGCGGCTGGGGGGTCACGAACCCTCGACGGGAGAGCACCCGCCAGATCGTCGCGACCGACGGAGCGCTGCCGTGGCGCCGGATCAGGTGGGACGCGATCGTGTAGGCGCCTGCATCGAAGCCTTGGTCAAGGAGGACCTTGCGCAGCTCGATGATCTCGTCTTCCAGGGCCTCGGGGGTGCGATGAGGGCTCGCCCGCGGCCGACGGGACCGAGGCTCGAGGCCGGCTTCCCCCTCGGTATCGAAGCGACGCACGAGCTCGTAGACCCACCGACGCGACACCCCGTAGTCCCGAGCCACCTCGGCCTTCGTGCGTCCCTCGATCCTGACCGCCGTGACCACCAGCCGAGCCAACGACATCGCCCACCCCTCTCATCTGAGGTAGGCACGATGTCGCGAGACAGGGTGGAACTATGTCGTGAAACCAGACACCCCCACCGTGGTGGAGGGTCATGGGCATGACGATCGAACGGCACGACTCCACCGAAGTGGGGGGACGTCAGAGCCTCCGAGATCCCCGGCGCGGTTCACCCATCCCAAAGGGGTCCTACGGCCCTGGGCTCATGCACCCGCCGAGCATGAGACTCACCCTGTTCGTTCGCATCGGAGGGCGCACGCTCCCCCACAGGGGAGGTGGGAAGGATGCGAAGGACGATCCGAGGAGGGACGGTCTTCTTCTCCGCCGCGACCGCCTCGACCGGCCACGAGCTGTGGGCGTTCGCCACCGATAGGAGGGTCGGGCCTCGCCGGCGCTGACGCGGGGGGCATGCATGAGGGCTGTGAGGACGATCCGGTCGGTGGTCGTCGTGACGGCGGTGCTCGTCGCCACGAGCTGCGACGGTGAGACGCAGCCCCCGGCAACCACGTCACCCAGCGCGGCGGCCTCGCCGAGCGTGACCCCCTCGCTGGGCCCCGCTGGATCGCCGAGTCCGACGGTTCCCTCCGCGCCGGTGTGGCATCGCTCGCTCGGGTTCTCACTGTCAGCCATGGCATCCGACGATGGCGGCAACGTGTACACGACGGGCTCCGACCCGTTCGGGCCGGCTGAGGACTGGGGTCGATCCGTAGCGATGGTGCTGCAGAGGTCCGACCCCGACGGCCGGCAGGTGTGGAGCCGGACGTGGCGGAGCCCGGATGAGCTCTTCAGCGACGCCGTGGGCTCCGACGTCACGGTCTCGCCCGAGGGGGACATGGTCTATGTCACCGGTGAGGTCTCGATACCTCCCGGGGAGAACCGACACGTCCGGCTCTGGGCCTACTCGTCCGATGGCGACCTGCTGTGGTCCACCGAGGCGTCCGAATCAGCGTTCGCCTCCTCTGCGGCGGCGAGCTCGACCGGCGTCGTCGTCGGTGGGTACGGCTGGCTGGGCGCGTGGGACAGGGACGGAACGCCCCTGTGGGTCCAGCCCTTCGAAGAGCCGGTCGGCGAGCACTGTGACGACGTCGCCGACCTCGTGATCGATGAGGAAGCAGACATCTACGCGGTCGGGTATCTCGACACCACACCGACATGCGCCCAGGTCGAGGGCCTGGAACTCGCAGATGCCGACATCGTGGTCCAGCGACGTTCACCCGCGGGTGACCTCGTGTGGTCCCGGGTCCTCACCGACCCGGGGCAAAGCGTCGATCGGGCCGTGGCGGTCGACGTCGCCGGACGAGGGGTCTTCGTGACCGGCGAGGGCGACAACCGGGCGTGGCTCGCCCGGCTCTCACCCGACGGGCAGATCGTCTGGGAGCACCGCTGGGGCAAGGCCGAGCTCGAGATCCGCGCCGTGGATGTGTCCGCGTCGCCCTGGGGAGCGGTGTACGTCCTCGCCGACCGCCGGTGTCCGCCGCCAGGGGACTGCGGGAGGCTGTACCTGCGCCGGTACACGCCGGAGGGCGAGCTCGAGTGGGAGTGGAGCCAGCGGCTGCACGGGTATGTGAGCGCCTCCGGCGTTGCGACCGCCCTCGACACGGGCCTGTACGTAGCGGCGGGTGGCTTGGACGTCAGAGGGCATCCTGTGGCGGATGCCATCGTGAGCGGTCCAGTCGGGCAGCCTGGGCGGCATCAGCTCGATCCCCGAGCGGGAGGAACCACCTGCAGGTTCCTGGTGGGCGCTGAGGGTCTCGATCCCCCGACCTCTTCCTTGTAGGGGAAGGCCTGGGCAACGGTCCGACCACCACTTCCGCAGGTCAGCGCCGGTTTGGAGTGTCACAGGAGTACCGTCGAGTACCGCCTAGTTCTGTCGACTCCTTGACCAGATGTTGACGAAACGGCGGTAGGTGTTGCCAGCTGTCGGCTGACGGTCAGTCACCTTTGCCTCTGACAGGATCTCATCGATCGTGCGCTGACTGCGCGCTGGCGTCCACCCTTTGTCGAAGACAGGCACTCCGAGTCGCTCGAGGTCCTGCTCAGCGCCGCAGAAGACGAGAACGTCGGGCTGCTCCAGCGCGTCGTCGTAGTTGCGCATGAACGTGAGCGAACCCTCGACGACCACGACAATCAGCCGGTCGTCGTGCCGCCTGCGGAGTCTGGCTATCTTCTTGTCAATGACCTCCGGTGGGTTGGTCTCCCAGCCCTCCGTCGCAAGGAACGCGACCGATTTGGCCGGCGAGGCGGAGAAGAACACGGACCTCCCCGACGCGTGCGCAATCCCAATCCGACTGCGCTTGCGCGCGTTAGTACTCACGCAATCATGATACGGGAGAGGGCTCCCCGTAGAGTCGGGCTTTCGAGCACACACGAGACAGACAGGCGTTGGCTAGATGCGTCGGATGTACTGCCCCGTATCCACGTTGTAGATCTCGATCGTTCCGTCGGTAAGCGTGAGCGCCACCTCTTGTCCTTCGACTTGGGCCGACGCAACGTTGCCGTGCCCGGCTCCGTTTGAAGGCTCCGGATGCGCTGTCGAAGATCTCGGCATTGCCATTCGTGACCTTCGCGACTAGCACCTTCGTCCCCTCCTGTCACGTTAGGTGAACCCATGATAGGCAAACGCGCCCGAGGTCACCGGACAAGAATGTGGAGAACGAGGCGGTTCACCAGGTTGAACCGCGCCGGGAATCTTGGAGGCTCCAACCCTTGAGAGGATGGACCCATGACGACCGACCAACAGTCAGAGCTGCTCGACAGCACGGCGAACGAACCCGGGAGAGAGGCAGACTCGAACCTCTGCGGGAGGCCATCGTGTGCCCGGCGACGGACATCGGTGAGTAGGATGAACACAACGTGGGGCGCGCCGGCCCACGGAGTACGAGGGTGCGATCGGCGATCCGCTTCGCTACCTGGAACACCGGGATGGCCTCACCTGGCCGTGGCAGGACCAGATCCACTGCCTCAAGCAGACGCATCGAACCCCCGAGCGGTCACTCTGCCGAGCGGGTCGCAGACTACCTGGCCGACTCGACTCCGGGCACCCATCCTCCCCGTCATGGCATCATCCGGGCAACGGGGTGGGGACCCTGGCTCGCCGGGGCGACCACCCCGTTCATTCGCCGCGCCGGAGCCAGCCATAGAGATTGGCCGAATCAGGCCTTGCCAGTGGTAGGGCGATGGCATCGATAGGCATCCGGTCAAGGGTCACGATGACCGCCGGAGCCATGCACCCGGTATCGACCGAACAGGCACAGGCCCAAACCAACGAGCACGAGCGCCCTGGGGCTGCCCGTTCCGTGAAGAACGAGCGCGCCGCTCAACCCCAGGAGGATCAAGATGAATCCCAGCACGACGTAGCCCATCGATGGGCCTCTGCGCGGTCTCTGAGGAGCTAGACCGCGCCCACGCGAATCGCACACACCATCCTCCTCAGCGTGGTGCGAGCGTACTGCCCACCTCTGACACGGATCGCTGCCGCGAGAACCTAGGATGCGGGCAAGGAGGACTGCGTGAGTCAGGTGGAGCGAGATCTAGCAGAGTGGGTCGACAAGTGGTCTGCGCGCTATGGCGGCCACAACCCGGACCTGTTCCGGGAATTGGGTGGACATGGGGACTTCAACGCCTCTGAGCTTGCCCGCATCGTGGAATGGAAGAACAAGGGACTGTGGCCCGCTTGGAAGGTGAGCGCGATTGAGAGATTCGAGAAACGGCGGCCTGGACGCGTTCGAGAGATCACCTCGCTTGCTCTTCGCAGCGATGATCCCGAGCTGGCCATACACATCTTGACGCTGCTCCCCGGCGTCAAAGCCAGGACCGCGTCGGCAATGCTCACCGTCCACGACCCCGTGCGCTTCACGATCATGGACAGAAACGCCCTCAAGGCCCTCCAGAACGAGCCTCTGCTCGGTGTTCGAGAGAAGATCGCCTCGGCAACATCCGACCTGCCGGGCGGTGATGCATGGTGGCGGTCTCTATACGCGGACTGGCTGCGCATCTGTCACGAGCTGGTCCTGCTCGGAGCGGTCGTCCTCTCAGGACAGTGGATGAGGCGCTGATGGCACGCGGACAACGCCTCTAGATCAAACGAGCGGTAGTTACGCCGATCGGACTACCCATCGACCCGGTGGCGAAGGAACGAGCCGAACTCTCGCATCTCCTCCCTGCATGCCTCGACCAACTCGTGTGCGGCCAACCCCTCCGCATCCAAGATCGGCGCTCCCACGCTCCAGATCCGGAAGATGCCGAGCGCACGCGGCGCATCCGGCACGATGCAGGCAAGGTACGCGGAGCGCCGCTCCGAGTAGAACGCTTCGAGGATCTCCAGCGTGTCGAGCAGGTGCTCCCGGTTCCGTTCCCGCGTCTCCTGCTGCTCCTGCCGGTCCCCTGGTCCGTCGGAAGGCCACTCGCCGATATCCACCCACGGATAGGACGAGGCGCGATCGTCGTGGCCCTCGCACGAAGCCCTGGTCGGGATTCCGAGCAGGCGGAGACCACAGACGACCGTCTTGATGCCGTCATCAACGGGCATGCCGATCGCGTCGGTCAGCCGCTCGACCTTCCGCATCTCCTTCGCCCACGCCGCCCTGCCTTCAGCGACACCGACCGGCTCGACCGCGCTTGGAGTCACTCCGCCTGACACGTCCCTTGGCCCCCCGTCAGCTTCGTCACGCTCATGAGTATCGGCCTAGGCACTGACACGAGCGGTGTCGCCTGCCCGAGGGCTGGACCCTGGGGTGATGTTCCCCCGGTTTGCCGGACACCTACGATGAGGGGTCAGCGCCCCTCCGAAAGGAGTCCGCATGCCGCGACCGCACCCTCCGGAGTTCCGCCAGCGAGCTGTCGAGCTCGCCCGCGAGAGGGCCAAGCCGATCGCGCAGGTCGCAGCCGACATCGGGATCTCCGAGTCGTGCCTTCGCACCTGGATGAGCCGGGCTGACATCGACGAGGGCCGCAAGGAAGGACTCACGACCGAGGAGCGTGCCGAGCTCGTGCGGCTGCGGCGGGAGAACCGGGTGCTCAAGATGGAGAAGGAGATCCTGGGAAAAGCCGCGGCCTTCTTCGCAGACGCGAGCACCTTCCACCAGAGGTGATCTACGACCTCGTTGCGGTGGAGAAGGCCAACTACCCCACGACCACGCTCTGCCGTGTGCTCGGCGTGTCCCGCAGCGCGTTCTACGGGTCCAGCCACCGCAAGGACCGCCCTGGCACCAGAGCTCGCCAGGACACGTTCCTGCTGGAGCGCATCCGCCAGATCCATGCGGCCTCCCGCGGGACCTACGGCTCGCCTCGGGTCCACCGTGAGCTCGTGCTCGGCGAGGGGATCCACGTGGGCGAGAACCGGGTCGCCAGGCTCATGCGCCTGGCGAACATCGAGGGCATCTACCGGCGCAGGTACAAGGGATGCACGCGCCAGGACCCCCGGGCAACCCCTTCAGAGGATCTCGTGATGCGCCGCTTCGGCGTCGATGGCCCAGACCGGTTGTGGGTCGGGGACGTGACGGAGCATGCGACCGCCGAGGGCAAGGTCTACCTCGCCACGGTCCTTAACGCGTGGAGCCGTCGGATCATCGGGTGGTCGATCGCAGACCACATGCGCTCCGAGCTGGTGGTCGACGCCCTGCAGATGGCCGTGTGGAGACGCCGGCCCGAAGATGGCAAGACCATCTGTCACACGGACCACGGAGCCCGATACACGTCCTGGGCCTTCGGCAGACGTCTGAGGGCCGCCGGGATCTTGGGATCGATGGGCACGATCGGTGATTGCTTCGATAACTCCATGGCCGAGTCCTTCTTCGGCACGCTGCAGCTCGAGCTCCTCGACCGCCGCCGATGGGAGACGCGCAAGGAACTCGCGATCGCCGTCTTCGACTACATCGAGGGCTTCTACAACCCCAAGCGCCGTCACTCCTCGATCGGCTACCTGAGCCCTGCCGAGTTCGAGTTCCGAAACGCGGCCACCGAGGAAGCCGCATGAGAACATCTCACCCGACCCGTCCGTGCAACCGGGGGAACCTCACTGATTGACGCCGAGGCAGATCCGCACCTGAGAGCGGAGCTATTGGGCCACTCTGCGGGAGGGTCGCCGAGGATGGTCCCTGCTCCCAAGGCTCCCCAGCCTCCAACGCCGCACCGGAAACCCAGCCTAGCGTCCACCACATGCTCCTGCCCCTAGTGCACCTAGGCGCAACTCAGGAGGCTGGTCGTCCACCTAGGGGATCCGAGCCGCGGTCAAGAGCGCCCTTCCGTACTTGATCCAACTATCCGTCCTCGAGAACTCAGCCCTGCGGTGCAGCTCGTACAGGGCTCTTTCCACCATGACGGGCTCAAGGGCAAGTCCCCTCGAGGCATCGAGGATTTCGATCTCGATACCAGGGGTAGTCCTCCCAGCCGATCTCACCGAGTGATCCGCTGTCACCTGCTTCGATCAATCGTCTGATCGAGCGGCTCGGCGATTCCTCCGCCGGCGACGACGAGACCTATCGCGGCGCTCAGGGCGTTCATGTCCATGATCACGTGGTGCCGCGGCCAGAGCGATGCCAGGAGAGCCGTTCCGGTCGCAGGACTGCCAAGGCCATGAACAGCCCGAAGGCGTTCCCAGCTCGCCTGGTCGTCCCTGGAAAGGAGTAGGGGTCCAGAGTCGAGGTAGAGCGTAATGCCGCCGCCTGGATCCACGGTCGGAGCGGAGGGCGGAAGTCCGGGTGGCCAGATCGCTCATGCCCGCTGGGCGCTTGAAGTTGCCGATCGCCAGCAGCAGATGATTCAGAGCCGACCGATGGGCTACGTCATCACCTGCGACCCAGACCCGAGCCGCCAGGGTGGCGATGTCGCCCCAGAGCGTCTCTCCACCACGATCAGGCTGGTTCCACTCCCCCGCCATCGCTCGGGTTTGAGCCTCGGTGAGGGGCAGCATCCAATCACCTCCGCCACCGCCAGATGCGGTTCTTGGGAACAATCCTATCCGTGGCGCACGTCATCCGTTGCTCGTACAGCGAGGCGGAGTGGCCTGCACCTAGGTCTCTCCTACCGGCCCCGGCGAGGTGCCCTTCAACCAGCATCTCTACAGGGCGGTAGGCTCGGTTCGTCCGGGTGGACTGGGTCGGTGGTTCCAACTGCCTCCCCTCCCCCTATTCCCTTCTCGTAGAAGGATGCCGGTGGTCGAGCGGCTCACGCTCGGCGCGTGGGAGGCGTCGCGCGTGACTTCTCTCCACGTACCAGTGTCGCTAGGTCGCATCATGCTGTTTGAGCGAGCGTTCGAGCGAAGGAAGATGGAGGGGGGCGCCTTGACGGACGAGCTTCGATTGACGCCAGAGCAGCAGGACAAGTTGTCCAGGATCGTCAACGCGAAGCAGCGTGATTCCCTGCTGAAGGCGCTGCGCGCAGGCGAGGAGATCCCCGACGTCGCCTGGACGCCGATCCCAGCGATGTCAGACAACGAGCAGGAACGAGCGGACGACATGATGCGGAGCACCCTTGAGCAGCTCTTGCAGCAATCGACAGCGCGTGACGCTGGGTCGCCAGTAGAGCGGCCAACGGTCGGCGAAGTCAAGGCCAAGATGGAGGCGTACGCGCAGGCGCTTTCAGCGCCGGCTTCACGAGATGAACCTGAGGACGGCGGGACCGCCGCGCTGTCTCTAGAGGGACTCATCGATGAGCTGGAGAGCCGCGCCCGCGATGAGTTCGGACTCGCGCTCGAGGCGGTGACCGGATGCGAGGAGCGAATCGACGACACGGAGGACAGCCGTCTCCTGTTTGCCTGGTGCTACTTCAACCCGTATGGACCGACGCTCTCATCGCTGCAGCTTCTCCGCGACCCGCGAGGTCGCGGAGAAGTGCTCGCGCTCCGATCTGAGCATCCGTTCACGCCAGTAGGCGCGCTGTTCGGTCTGCTTGCGGACCGCATGCCGCGGGCGGACCTCGGCCGTGTGCTCGCGGGTTTGCTCGCAGCGAACCGACGGCAGGAAACGGCCCTGTTTGGAGGCTTGCCCTCGAGCGTGATCGTCGCGGAAAGCGCGCCTGCGGGACTTGCGCGGGCCTGGGGCAATCGTCCTGAGCTTGAAGCTGCGGTTGTTCGGGAGCTGCTTCGGCCCACCCTCTCGTCGCTCGTGACGGGGCACGCTCTCACCGAGGCGTGTCGGTACCTCTCAGAGTACCGAGGTGATCCCTGGGAGCGAACGAAGCATGAACGCGACGAGGCGATGGGGCGCCCCCAAGCACAGCACCTGCTCGAGACCATTCAGGCCATCCACGAGGGGGAGACGCCGGCGGGTCAGACGCCAACGGAACAGCCGGACGAGGCAACGCCTCCAAGCCCTGGACAGTTCGATGAGTGGTTCGCTTTGGCCACCGATGCGGAGCACGTCGCGTCTGAGTTCGAACAGTTCGAGGCAGCGTGGGTCGGATCGCTCAAGTTCGGCCGGAGGGGAGTGGGGGTAGCCCTTGGGGCGAGTCTCCTCCCTCGAGTCTCATTCTGCCGGGACGGACCGTGCCGCCGACAATCAGACGGGACACCTGTGGCTCATCCCCACGAATCACAGCGAAGGCGAGGCAATTCCAGAGTCAGGGTGGAGCGGGCCCGGTGAGTGGTACGGGCGACTACCTCAGTCGCCGGCCTGACTGTCGTTGGACTCGGTGACTTCTAGAGCCCCGTCCAGGCCGAGCTCCGCGAGGTTCTCTACGACCTCGGAAACTCGGTCTCTCGGAACACCACCCTCCGGATGCGAACTGAACCGGACATGCAGTGAGAGCTCGCCCTCCTGCGCGAGTCGCGACAGGACCTTCATGTAGAAGGTCGTCCACTTCTAGGCAGGCACCTCGCCCTCCCATCGCACGCCTGCAACCTTCTCCTGCGTGAAGATCGGTACCTGCTCTCCCCCAACCCCTGCGGTGACCGCTTCCCCCCTCGCTAATCGGCATCGGCGTCGGCGCTATTGTCTCTGGCTCCGTTCCCGTTGCCTTCAGGGCGCGGGCGCGTGCGGCCGGCAGGAGAACCACGTCGTCGGAGATCTCGACGTCTGCCGGGCCGAGAGGCTGGTCGATGACGACGTTCATCACTTCGGCGCCGGTCTTCACTCCGTAGCCGAAGGCGCCCTCGCGGACACCTCGGGCGACGGTCTCCGGCAAGGCACCTGGGTCCGAGAGGCGGGTGAACTTCGGCGAACGTAGACCGCATCGCGCAGCTGCTTCGTCGGCCACTCGAGGAGCGCTGTCGGCCAGTTCCGCACGACCTGGTTCGGCGAGAGGGTGTCCGTCAGCTCGTCGCCCTGACGGAGCCGAGCCTGGATCAGGGCCTGCATCGAGTCGGCGCTGCTCGAATGCACAAGCCCGAGGTCCTCGCTGCCCAACGACCCATCTTGTCCGAAGAATGCGAGCCGCCGATAGGTTC
Organism: uncultured Actinomycetes bacterium; assembly: GCA_963708985.1. Classification (GTDB taxonomy): domain Bacteria; phylum Actinomycetota; class UBA4738; order UBA4738; family HRBIN12; genus HRBIN12. The sequence goes on along the minus strand of CAVPUQ010000006.1, from coordinate 166,856 downwards.
GCCAGACCGCCTCCTTCAGGTCTTGGTCCGCCCGCTTGCGATGCTCGCCGAGGTCCCGCCGCTCGTCCTCGTCGAACTCCCTCGCATCCGCCTCCTCGGCGAGGCTCCGCCAAGCGAGGGCATTCCTGGCAGCGTTAGCACGTGGTTCGGGTCTTCGGCGATGGCCCAGACGATGGCATTCTTGAACTGTCGAGGGGATGCCCCGTACTCAACCATCCACCTTCGAGCAGTCCCTGGGTGGTGTCATCCCACTGGTGGTCAGGAGACATCACCACCAACCGAAGGGTCGGCGTGTCTGGGATCGATGGGGCCTCTTCGGGGAACAGCACGACGTCGAACGCGTTCGGCACACCCCGCTTGTCGGTGAACACCTTCGCGATGGCGGTGCGGCTTTCGGTCTCCACCTCGGCCGGGTCGAGAGCTGCTCGGCGATCGGCGATCCACTTGTTGAGGTTCGGCTTGACCGAGAAGCGGTAGCCGCCGGCCTGCGACGCGAGGTAGTAGCAGGAGGATCTGAGGGCCTCGAGCGCCGTCTCGATGTTGCCGACCTCCACCTCCGGCCGCCCGACGGCCAGGCGCACCTCGGGCAGACTCGCGACATCCTTGATCTGGCCGCCGCTCGACTCGAACAGGAGGGACTGCCCCAGGGCAGTCCCCCTCAAGCTCAGCGAGAGTGGCCCGCAGCAAGGCTCACCGGAGCGGCCGAGCTGGGAGCGGCGACCGCTCAGTGTCCCTCGAACGCGGACTGGGAGTCGTGTGGCCACGCTGTGGCCACACGCGGGGATCTAGGAATCTCCAAGCGCGCAGCCACCGACTTGACCCGCCTACGACCAGGGACTTCGTCTCGTGGGCGCTGCAGGGCTCGAACCTCCGACCTCTTCCTTGTAAGGGAAGCGCTCTTCCGCTGAGCTAAGCGCCCGATGACCAGGCGGGCTCGACCGACATCCCGCGGACGTGTCCGCACTCGCGGCATACCACCTCGCCGAGCATCACGGACAGCCGCGTCTCGCCGCACGCCTCGCAGCGGTCGAGCTGCACCGCCCAGTCGGCACGCTCCTCCTGGCACGACGGGCACACCAGCACCTGGTGCGCCCTCGACGGTGGCGCGCACCCACGGGCGCTCCCGCTTGTCGGGGTCGAAGGTGGGGCGGCCGCAGAACAGGCAGCCGGGGCGCTGGACGGGCGGCTCGGTCGAGCTCACGAGCCCAAAGGATAGGTCAACCGGCCCGGCCGTGACTCGCGACGGCGGGTGTCTCGAAGGACTCCCCCGCCCGGTGAGTCCGGCGCTCGCCCTCGTGCAGGACCATCGCACCGCCCTTCCCGAACACCGTCCAGCGCTCGCCGTCGCCCAGGATCGCGGTGCGCTCGTCGATGCCCACGAACCACGACGACTCGGGGATGCGCGAGGTGACCCACCACCGCATACCGGGGATCTTCGCCATGCGGTCCCAGTGCACGCCGAACGACACGTGCGGAACGAGCCCGAGCCCGAACGTCCACGAGGCGCCGACCTTGCGCTCGCGCGCCTGCGAGCGCGATTGGCTCGCGACCATCGCCCCGGCGCTGCACCCCGCGTACGCCGCCCCGCGGTCGAGCGCCCGGCCGACCGCCGTCCACAGCGCCGTCCCCTCGAGCGTCGAGCCGAGGAACTTCGGGTTCCCGCCCGAGAAGGAGACGAGCGTGACGCGGTCCAGCTCGGCGGCGAGGTCCTCGCGCTCGGCGTCCTCACGGGTCTTCACCGGGAGCACCTGTCGCCTCCCACCCCATCGCCTCGTAGTGCTCGAGGCCCATCGCGGCCCATCGCTCGAACACGGCGTCGCCTTCGGGCGCGCTCGCGGTGGGCAGGACGGCCACGCGCGGGTCCGCGCCGTCGAGGGCGGCGCGCTCGGATTCCTCGGACCAGGGCTCGAACTCGCCCGAGCCGAGCAGCAGCGAACCTGCGGTTCTGCGACACCGGCGAAGCCTACCTAGGATGGTGACAGAGGACGAAGGAGGCGGCCATGGAGGAGTACAGCGAACGGGCGGCGAGCTGCCCTCGAGTTCGACGAGGACGTGCGGATCGAGAGGTCGCTGATCGGCCTGGTGCGCGCCCGAGACGTCCATCTGCACCAGGCGGGCGCGGGGCCGATCGCTGCCGGCGGCACGGTCTCGATCCTGCAGGGCGGATGTGGTCCGGTCATCGCCAACGGCGACGTGACGATCCGTCAGGGTGGGTGTGGACCGATGATCGCGAACGGCGACGTGTCCATCGAACAGGGGGGGTCGCAGAGCATCATCGCGGCGGGCCGCGCGACGATCGGGGACCACGCGTACGTCGGCTTGGTGCTGTCGCCGAAGGTCACGGTCGAGGACGGGGCGAAGGTGCTCATGAGCACCCCGCAGGCGCTCGCGTTCGGCGCTGGGGTGGGCGCGGTGATCGCGCTCCTCACCCGGCTGTTCCGCCGGTAGCGGCGCCTACGTCCCGAGCGTGTCGGCGAGCCGGTGCGCGAGGACGGGAAGCATCGCGATCGCGATCCGGGGCTCCTTTTCCAGCAGGCGCCGGAAGTCGGGGCGGCCGATCACGAGCGCGCGGATCGGCGTCGTCGAGCGCACCCGCGCGGTCCGGGGTACGTCGTCCGCCAGGATCGACAGCTCTCCGAAGAACTCGCCCGGCCCGAGCTCGACCGGGCCGGAGGGCAGCTCGACCGAGACCGTGCCCTCCTCGAGCAGGAACATGCCCGAGCCGGCGTGCCCGTGCTCGATGATCACCTGGCCGGCGGGAGCCTCGACCTCGCTGAAGAGCGCGGCAACGCGCTCGAGCGCAACGTCGTCGAGCCCGGCGAACAGCGGGACCCGGCGCACCTTCTCTACGGCCTCCGTCATCAGAGCCCCATCTCCTCCTCGATCGGTAGCAGGTTCTCCTCCGGCGTGGGAGGGCTCGCGGGCGTCGGCGGCAGGCCGGCGCGATGGCGGCCGCGACGCCCTCGCACCCGCCACGTCGCCACGGTCGCGGCGCCGAGACCGAAACCCGACCCCGCGATCCACAGGACACCGCCAGCGTACGGGATCGCCGTCGACGGCGCTCGAGATGAGCCAGCCGAACAGGAGCGCGAGCCACCGGCTCCTCGGCGGCCGCCACAGCAGCCGCCCCACGATCCACGCGCTCAGCGCGAAGCCGACGAGGAACACGAACGCGAGCGCGAGCAGCAACGTGAGGCCCAGAGGGAGCCCGAGCACCGAGACCACGAGCAGCACCGCGAGCACCGGCATCCCCACGAGCACCCCGAGCCCCCACCCCGCCGAGGCCCACGGCCCCGTGGTCGCCGCGAGGTGCACGGCGTCGGCCCCGCGCGGCGCGAGCGACACGAGCGCGACGAGCAGCAGCAGCGTCGAGACCGACAGCGCGAGCCACACGAGGAACCGCGCGACCGCCTCGAGCGGCCCTCGCAGCGTGAACGTCACGCCGTCGCTGATACCCCCGGATACCTGCGAGCCCTTCGCCGCATCCACGCTCCCGCCCGCCATCACGCCGCCGCGGACCTGCGCCCCCGGCCCGAGCGTCACGTCGCCGGTCACCGCGACCACGCTGCCGCTCACCTGCCCGTTCACGACGATCGGCCCGTCCAGCACGACGACGTCGCCGAGCGCGACCCCCGCGATGGTCGCGCTCCCGTGGAAGACCACGATCTCGCCCGCTTCCTTGCCCCTCGGCACCGTGACCGACCCCGAGAGCACGATCTGATCCTGGGGCTCGGCTTCCTGGGCTTGCGCCGTCACCGGTATGAGCGCAACGACGGCGAGCACGCCGAACGCCAGCACACGCCGAAGGGTTGCCATGCGCAGCATCCTACCGGCGGCACCGACCGTGTCGGCCGTTCGCGATAGGTTGGCCGCGTGACGCTCGAGGTCTTCTCCCCTGCCGTGCGCGAGTGGTTCTCGGCCTCGTTCGCCGAGCCCACGCCGGCGCAGGCGCAGGGCTGGCCTGCGATCGCGGAGGGGGACCACGCGCTGATCCTCGCGCCGACGGGCTCGGGCAAGACGCTCGCGGCGTTCCTGTGGGCGCTCGACCGGCTGGCCTCCGAGCCGGTCCCGTCGGCACCCGAGCGCTGCCGCGTCCTCTACATCTCGCCGCTGCGCGCGCTCGCGGTCGACGTCGAGAAGAACCTGCGCGCGCCGCTCGCGGGGATCCGCCTGGCCGCCGAGCGCCTCGGGCTCGAGCTCCACGCGCCGAGCGTCGCGATGCGCACCGGCGACACCTCGGCGAAGGAGCGGCGCTCGATCGGCGAAGCGGCCGCCCGACATCCTCATCACGACGCCCGAGTCGCTGTTCCTCATGCTCACCTCGCAGGCGCGCGAGATCCTGCGCAGCGTCCGCTGGGTGATCGTCGACGAGATCCACGCGATGGCCGGGACGAAGCGCGGCGCGCACCTCGCGCTCTCGCTCGAGCGGCTCGAGGAGATCGCGGTGCGCCGCTCCGCAGCGGATCGGCCTGTCGGCGACGCAGCGCCCCCTCGAGGAGATCGCGCGGTTCCTCGGCGGGATCACGCCGGAGGGTCCCCGGCCGGTGACGATCGTCGACGCCGGCCACCGCAAGCCGATGGAGGTCGAGGTCGTCGTCCCCGTCGAGGACATGTCCGAGCTCGGGCAGCTCCACCGACGAGATCCGCACCGGTCCGGCCTCCGCGGGACCGGAGCGAACGAGCATCTGGCCCTCGATCCACCCCGCGCTGCTCGAGCTGATCCGCTCGCACACCTCGACGCTGGTGTTCGTGAACGCGCGGCGGATGGCCGAGCGCCTGGCCTCGCGGCTGAACGAGCTCGCCGGCGAGGAGCTCGTGCAGGCGCATCACGGTTCGATCGCGCGCGAGCAACGCCTCGAGATCGAGGATCGCTTGAAGCGGGGCACGCTGAGGGCCTCGTCGCGACGTCATCGCTCGAGCTCGGCATCGACATGGGCGCGGTCGACCTGGTGATCCAGGTCGAGTCGCCGGGCTCGGTCGCGCGAGGGCTGCAGCGGATCGGGCGCGCGGGCCACCAGGTCGGCGAGCCCTCCCGCGGCAAGGTGTTCCCGAAGTACCGCGGCGACCTGCTCGAGTCCACCGTCGTCGTCCAGCGCATGCTCGAGGGCCTGATCGAGGAGACCCGGTACCCGCGGAACCCGCTCGACGTGCTCGCGCAGCAGATCGTCGCGATGTGCGCGATGGACGGATGGGGCGTGGCCGAGCTCGGCGCGCTCGTGCGGCGCGGCGGCCAACTTCGCCGAGCTGTCGGAGGACGTGCTGCGGGCCGTGCTCGACCTGCTCTCGGGACGGTACCCGTCCGACGAGTTCGCCGAGCTGCGGCCGCGGATCGTCTGGGATCGCCGTTCGGACATGCGTCCGCGCGCGCGAGGGCGCCGGGCGCGTGGCCATCGCGAACGCCGGCACGATCCCCGACCGCGGCCTGTTCGGCGTGTTCACCGCCGACGGCCGCGGGTCGGCGAGCTCGACGAGGAGATGGTCTACGAGTGCCGGCCTGGGCGAGGTGTTCCTGCTCGGCGCGTCGTCGTGGCGGATCGAGGAGATCACGCTCGACCGCGTGCTGGTCACCCCGGCGCCGGGCGAGCCGGGCAAGATGCCGTTCTGGCACGGCGACAAGCCGGGCCGGCCGCTCGAGCTCGGCCGCGCGATCGGCGAGGTTACGCGCGAGCTGGCCGCCCTGCCCGAGCGCCGCGCGATCGCCCTGCTCCGCACGCGGTTCGGGCTCGACGAGCTCGCGGCTCGCAACCTCGTGCTGTACCTCCAGGACGAGCGCGACGCGGCCGGCGCGGTGCCCGACGACCGCACGATCGTCGTCGAGCGCTTCCGCGACGAGCTCGGCGACTGGCGCGTCTGCCTGCTCTCGCCGTTCGGCGCCCGCGTGCACGCGCCGTGGGCGATGGCGATCGAGGAGCGCCTGGGCGAACGCCTCGGCGTCGACGTCCAGGTGCTCTGGAGCGACGACGGCATCGTGATCCGCCTCCCCGAGGCCGAGGACCACATCCCGCTCGAGGACCTCCGGTTCGACCCCGACGAGATCGAGGAGCTCGTCGTCGCGCCGCTGCCCGCGACCGCGCTGTTCACCTCGGTCTTCCGCGAGGCCGCCGCGCGAGCCCTGCTGCTCCCCCGCCGCCGGCCCGGCGCGCGGACGCCGCTGTGGCAGCAGCGCCAGCGCGGCGCCGACCTGCTGCAGGTCGCGATGGCCTACCCGCGGTTCCCGATCCTGCTCGAGGCGACGCGCGAGTGCCTGCGCGACGTGTTCGACGTGCCCGGGCTGAAGCAGGTGCTCGGCGACCTGCGCGCACGGAAGATCCGGATGGTCGCCGTCGACACCGACAAGGCGTCGCCGTTCGCGCAGTCGCTGCTGTTCCGGTGGATCGCCGTCTACATGTACGAGGACGACGCGCCGCTCGCCGAGCGCCGGGCCGCGGCGCTCTCGCTCGACCGCGACCTGCTGCGCGAGCTGCTCGGCGCCGAGGACCTCCGCGAGCTCATCGACCCGGCAGCGCTCGCCGACCTCGAGCTCGAGCTCCAGGCCCTCGCCGAGGGCCGCCGAGCGCGCAACGCCGACGATCTCCACGACCTGCTGCGGCGGCTCGGCGACCTCACGACGGAGGAGATCGGCCGTGCGCGCCGCGCACGATCCCGCCCCGTGGGTCGAGCAGCTGCGTGCTCGAGCACCGCGCGATCCGCGTGCGGGTGGCAGGCGAGGAACGGATCGCCGCGATCGAGGACGCCGGCCGGCTGCGCGACGGGCTCGGCGTGTCGATCCCGCCGGGCGTGCCGGCGGCGTTCGCCGAACGGGCCGCCGAGCCCCTCGACGAGCTGGTCTGGCGGTACGCGCGGACCCACGGTCCGTTCCACGCTCGCGACGTCGCGGACCGGCTCGGAGCTCCGCTCGAGCGGGTGGTCGCCGCGCTCGAGCGCGCTCGAGACCGCAGGGCGGGTCGTCCGCGGCGAGTTCCGCCCCGACGGGCTCGAGCGCGAGTGGTGCGAGGTCGACGTGCTACGCGTCGCTGCGACGCCGCTCGCTCGCCGCCCTGCGCAAGGAGGTCGAGCCGGTCACGGCGCCGGCGCTCGCGCGGTTCCTGCCCGCGTGGCAGGGCTCGACGCGGCCGCGGTCGGGACCGGACGCGCTGGCCGACGCGATCGAGCAGCTCCAGGGCGCCGCGATCCCGGCCTCGATCCTCGAGACCGACGTGCTGCCCGCGCGCGTGCAGGGCTACCGGCCGCGCCGACCTCGACGCGCTCTGCGCGAGCGGCGACGTCGTGTGGGTCGGCGCCGGCGGCATCGGCGCGGACGACGGCCGCGTCGCGCTCCACTTCCGCGGCGCGCTCCGGGCGCTCGCCCCGGTCCGGGCGCACCGAGCCTCCCGAGGGCGAGGTCGCACGACGCCGCTGCGCGAGCACCTCGCGAACCGCGGCGCCTCGTTCTGGCCTGACCTCGTGCTCGCGAGCGGCATGCCCGACGAGCGCGAGGTCCTCCGCGCGCTCTGGGACCTGGTCTGGGCGGGCGAGATCACGAACGACACGCTCGCGCCGCTCCGTGCCGTGCTCGGACGCGCGGCCGAGGGCTCCGACAGGGCAAGCCCCGACCCGGCGCGCTCCGCCGGGTCGGTCCGCCGGCCGGAGCGGGGCGATGGTCGCTCGTCGCGCCGCTGCTCGAGCCGGCGCTCTCGCCGACCGAGACGGCGCACGCCCGCGCGATGCAGCTGCTCGACCGGCACGGCGTGCTCACGCGCGAGGCCGTGCTCGCCGAGGGGGCCCCGGGCGGCTTCGCCGGCGTGTACGCGGTGCTCCGGGCGCTCGAGGAGTCCGGCAAGGTCCGCCGTGGCTACTTCGTCGACGGGCTCGGGGCGGCGCAGTTCGCGCTCCCCGGTGCGGTCGACCGCCTGCGGGACCTGCGCGAGCCCGCGGGCGCGGCGGCCGTGTTCGCCCTCGCCGCGGCCGATCCCGCGCAGCCGTACGGAGCCGCGCTCGGCTGGCCCGAGGCGCGGGACGGCCCTCGCGAGCCGCCGGCGCGTACGTCGTGCTCGCGGACGGCGAGCCCGCGGTGTTCCTCGAGCGGGGCGCGAGGACGCTCACGACGTTCCCCGCGTCCGAGGCCGCGGATTGGCCCGACGCGCTCGCGGCTCTCGTGAAGGACGGGCGTCTGCGGAAGATCGAGCTGCAGCGGATCGACGGCGTGACCGCGCTCGAGAGCCCGCACGCCGAGCGGCTGCGCGCCGCCGGGTTCGCCGAGGGCTACCGTGGCCTCACGCTCCGCGGCTGAGGAGGAGCAACCGATGACCGAGCGAGTGCTCTCGGGCACCGGCAAGCGGTTCGCGATCGCGACACCGCACATCGCCGCCACGGCGGCCGGGCGCGCGGCGTTCGAGGCGGGTGGCAACGCGATCGATGCAGCCCTCGCGGCCGCCACGACGCTCTCGGTCGTCTACCCGCACATGTGCGGCGTCGGCGGCGACCTGTTCGCACTCGTCGAGCGTCCCGAGGGTGACGTCGTCGCGATCAACTCGACGGGCGTCTCCCCGAGGGGCATCGACCCGGATGTCGTCCGCGCCGAGCACGGCGACGCGATGCCCGAGCGCGGGCCCTTCACGGTCACGGTGCCGGGTGCCGTCGGCGGGTGGTGGGCCTTGCACCGCCGAGGAGCGTGGCTCGCATGGCCCGACCTGTTCGAGGCCGCCCCGTGCACGCGGGCGGCGCGCCGGTCGCGCGCTCGCTGGCCGACACCCTCGCGTCCGGCGTGGCGCCGGGCCTTCTCCACCGACCCCGGGCTCGGAGCCGTCTTCTACCCGGACGGCGGGCCGCTCCCCGAGGGCGCCGTGCTCGTCCAGCCGGCCCTCCAAGTGACCCTCGCTGCCATCGCCGCCGAGGGACCCGACGCGCTCTCGGAGGCGAGGTCGGCCGGCGGTTCGCGCTCGGTCTCCGAGACGCCGGGGTCCCGATCGACCCGTCGGACCTCCAGCGACACGAGGCCGCGACCCTGTCGCCGCTCATCGGTCGCTACCGCGACCTCGACGTCCGCGTCGCTCCACCCACGTCCCAGGGCTTCGTGCTGCTCGAGATCCTCGCCGCGATCGAGCGCCTCGAGATCGATCCCGACCCGCTCGGGCCCGACGCCGGGACGCTTGCGCTGCTGTTCCGAGCCGCGTCGCTCGACCGGGACCATCACCTCGCGGCCCCCGAGCACATGCGCGTACACCCGCACGCGCTCCTGGACGACGGCCACATCGCGGCGCTCTGCGATGAGGTCCGCGCGGGCCGACCCGTGCCGGCGACGCCTCGCCCACCCCGCAGGGCGGCACGGCCGGCCTGGCGACCGCCGACGCCGAGGGCTACGCGGTGTGCCTGATCCAGAGCTTGGGACCCGGGCTCGGCGCGGGGATCCTGGAGCCCTCGACCGGCATCGTGGCGCAGGGGCGAGGCAGCGGGTTCATGCTCGATGCCGCGCATCCGAACGTGCTGGCGCCGCGGAAGCTGCCCGCTCACACGCTCATGCCGGTGATGGCGCACCGTGAAGGGAACCTCGCGGCGATCTCGGCGACGATGGGCGGCTCGGCCCATCCCCAGATCAACATGATGTCGCTCGTCCGGCGCTCGAGCTCGGCCGCTCCCCCGCCGAGGCCGTGGCCGAGCCCCGGTGGCTCGCCGGCGCGATGGATCCCGTCGGCCCCGACCCGTTCGTGGTCGCCGAGCGCTCCGCGGCCGAGCGCGTGGGCGACGCGCTCGCCCGAGCCGGGTTCCGCGTCGACGTGCTCGAGGACCTCAGCGAGGAGGTGGGCCACGCCCATCTGATCGTCGCGGGGTCCGACGGCGTGCTGCGGGCGGGCACCGACCCGCGCGCCGACGGCGGGATCGCGGCGGGATAGGCGTGTACTAGCATCTCCCGATGATGCCGTCCCCCCGGCGTTCCGACCGATGACCTCGACGCCCGGTGCCGAGCTCAGACGCCTGAGATCCCTCCTCGCCGACCTGGACGCCGTCGTCTGGGAGGCCGATGCCGCTTCCGGCCGCTTCACCTTCGTGAGCCAGCGGGCCTGGGACATGCTCGGCTACCCGCCGAAGCTGTGGATCGAGGAGCCGAGCTTCTGGGCCGACCACATCCATCCTGACGACCGCTCGTTCGCCGTGGCACGGTTCATGGCCGGCGTCACCAGGGCGCGCCCGCACGACATGGAGTACCGCTTCGTGCACCGCGACGGTTCCATCGTGTGGCTCCGGGACATCGGCCACACCGTCACCGACATGCGCGGTCACCCGTCTGTGGTCCGGGGCCTGATGGTCGATATCACGCAGCACAAGCTCGCCGAGGAGCGCCGCGCCGACCTCGAGCAGCGGTACCGGAACCTCGTCGAGCAGCTCCCCGGCGTCGTGTACCTGGAGAGCATCGAGGAAGAGGGTGAGCCGGGACACACGCTCTACGTGAGCCCTCAGATCACGGCGGTCCTCGGGTTCCGTCCGGACGAGTGGCTCGTCGATCCCACGGCATGGACCAGGTGGCTGCACCCCGACGACCTCCCGGCGCTCCGAGAGGCGTACCGGCGCGTCGCGCGCACCGGGGAACGCTTCGTGGCCGACTACCGGATGTTCGCGAAGGACGGGCGGGTCGTGTGGATCCACGACGAAGCGGCGCTCGTCCGCGACGACCAGGACACCCCGCTGTTCTGGCAGGGCGTGATGCTCGACACGAGCGAACAGCGCCGGGCCGACGAGCGCGCCGACCTCTCCGAGGCGCGGTACCAGGGACTCGTCGAGAACATCCCGGCCATCTTCTACACGGAATCGGTGGGGGGCGACGGCGGTGGCCTCTCCTACGTGAGCCCACAGGTGCGAGCCCTCGGCATCGAACCTGAGGAGTGGCTCGGCCCGACCGACCACTGGCTCGGCTCCCTGCACCCGGAGGATCGCGATCGGATCCGCGAGCTGAACCTGCGGTGCGACCGAACGCTCGAGCCCTTCTCGGCCGAGTACCGGATCGTGGCCAAGGACGGCCGCGTCGTCTGGTACCGGGACGAGGCGATCTTGGTCCGCGATCCCGACGGCGCACCGTCGTTCTGGCAAGGCGTCATGACCGACGTCACCGAGCGCAAGACGGCCGAGGAGCAGCTGCGCGAGGCCGAGGCCCGCTACCGCGCACTCGTCGAGGAGACGCCGGTCGTCACCTACATCGACGCGGCGGGGCTCGAGGGCCCGCACACGTCCCTGTACTTCAGCCCACAGGTCGAGTCGCTCCTCGGCTACACGCCGCAGGAGCTCACGCGCGAGGAGCCACTGTGGCCCGGACTGATCCACCCGGATGATCGCGAGCGGGTGCTGCGGGCCGCCGAGCAGGCCGAGCGGGCACGGGAGCCGTACGACCTCGAGTACCGGCTGGTCGGACGCGACGGGAGGACGGTCTGGGTCAACGACCGATCCGTGCTGATCAACGATGAGGACGGGCGCCCGCGCTTCTGGCAAGGCGTGTGGGTGGACATCACCGAGCGCAAGCGCGCCGAGGAGCTCGAGCGGGAGCTCGAGGTCGAGCGCGAGGAGTCCGCGCAGCTGCGCGAGATCGACCGCATGAAGAACACGTTCCTGCAGGCGGTCTCGCACGACCTGCGCACGCCGCTCGCGGCGATCCTCGGCCTGGCCGTCACGCTCCAGCGGGAGGACCTCGAGCTGCGGCCCGCCGACGCGAAGGACATGGCGAAGCGGATCGCGTCGAACGCACGCAGGCTCGATCGGATGGTGAACGACATGCTCGATCTCGACCGGCTCTCGCGCGGGATCGTGGAGCCCACCCTGGCACCGACGGACGTGGGCTCCCTCGTCTCCCACCTGGTGGCCGAGTCGGATCTCATCGGCGCCAACCGGCGGGTCGAGGTCGATGCGCCGCAGGTCTGGGCGGAGGTCGATGCGGCGAAGGTCGAGCGCATCGTCGAGAACCTGCTCGCGAACGCGGTGCGCCACACGCCGACGGACTGCCGGATCTGGGTCCGTGTCGGCCCGGTCGGCGACGACGTCCTCATCGTGGTCGAGGACGAGGGGCCGGGCGTGCAGCCCCAGCACCGCGAGCACATCTTCGAACCGTTCCGTCAGGGCCCCGGCGTACCCGAGCACACACCCGGTGTGGGCGTGGGACTCGCGCTCGTGGCGCGGTTCGCGGAGCTGCACGGTGGCCGGGCCTGGGTCGAGGAGCGCGATGGAGGTGGCGCGTCGTTCCGTGTCTGCCTCCCCCTCGCGGCGAGGATCCCGCCGGGATCGGTACCCGCCTCCTAGCCGACGCGCACGTCCTCCGGCGCGTGGTCGGCCGCGATCCACGAGTACGCCTCCTCCTCCTGCGCGAAGTGCAGCCGCAGGATCGCGTGGAGCCCGTAGAGCACGCGCCGCAGGTCGACCATGTCCTCGACCGTCGGTCCTTCCGACGGCAGGTCCTCGAACAGGTGGACGAACACGCGCGTGAGGTGCTCGATCTCCATGTGGGCGCGCTCCATCGAGCCCATCGGGTCCTCGCCACCCATCATCTGCGCGACGACCGGATAGACCGCGGCCTCCTCCTCCTGCTCGTGACGCGACGAGTCGCTCCTGCACGAACCAACGGAGCTGGTCGAGCTCGGCGAGCGCCTCGAGCGGTTCGAACGTATCCAGGCGGTCGGCCGTCGTGCGGATGCGCCGGAGCCAGGGCATGAACTCCCTGTGCTCGGCGCGGAAGCGCTCGCCGACGTCGGTGCCGGACACCCTTCGCTGACGCGCGGTGCGGTCCCCGGCGAGCGCTCGGAGCGAGTTGAGGATCACGGCGACGTCGATCGCCTCCTGCACGACCGCGCCGGCGACAGGCACGAGGAGCCCGACCGCGCCGAACATCATCGCGCCGATCGAGAGCCCCATCCCGACGAAGACGCTCTGCACCGCGATCCCACGCGATCGCCGCGCGATCCGCATCGCCTCGGCCAGGCGATCCAGGCGGTCGACGACGAGGACCACGTCGGCAGCCTCCGAGGAGGCGGTCGCTCCTCGGGCACCCATCGCCACGCCGACGTCGGCAGCGGCCAGCGCAGGCGCGTCGTTCACGCCGTCGCCGACCATGATCGTCACGCCGCCCTCCGCGCTCGGCGATCGACGGCGTCGACCTTGTCCGCCGGGTCGCGCTCGGACATGATCCGGTCCACGCCGATCGAGATGCCGACCGACTCGGCCACATCGGGGTGATCGCCGGTCACCATCACCACCCGCCGGATGCCGGCGCGGCGGAGCGTGCGGATCACCCTCGGGGTGTCGGGGCGGATCGGATCGTCCAAGATCAGCGCTCCGGCGACATGACCGTCCACCGCGACGAACACGCAGCTCGAGCCCTCGAGTGCCGAGCGCCGCCGGACGTCGCGAGCCCGGCTCGGCAGCTCGGCGCCGCGCGTGACCCACATCGTCTTGCCGAGCGCGACCGCGCGACCGTCGACATGCCCCTCGATCCCGGCACCGTGCTCCTCGTGCACGTCCTCGGGGAACGTGAGCGTGAGGTCGTGGTTGCGGGCCGCACGGACGATCGCACCGGCCAGCACGTGCGGCGAGACCTGGTCGAGAGAGGCTGCGAGGCCGAGCAGCCGGTCCGGATCGATGTCCCCGAACACCTCGATGTCGGCGACCTCGGGCGTCCCGGTCGTGAGCGTGCCGGTCTTGTCGAACAGCAGGACGGTTCCGCGCGCCAGCGTCTCGAGTGCCCCACCCCCCTTCACGATGATCCCGCGCTTCGCGGCGCGCGAGATCCCCGCGACGATCGCGATCGGCGCCGCGAGGATCATCGGGCACGGCGTCGCGACCACGAGCACCGCGAGCGCGCGCACCGGATCACCCGACAGGATCCATGCTCCCCCTGCGATCACGAGCGTCAGGGGGATGAACAGGAGCGCGTACCGGTCGGCCAGGCGCACGAACGGCGCCTTCTGCGCCTCCGCCTCCTTCACGAGGCGGACGATGCCCGCGTACGTGCTCTCGGCCGACGTCGCGGCCGCACGCAGGTCGAACGCCGACCCCGCGTTCAGGGCGCCGCTGCGGATCTGGTCGCCGCGCCCGCATCCGGCCGGGCCGCGACTCCCCGGTGAGGGCCGACTCGTCCAGCACGCAGGTCGCCGAGGACAAGATCCCGTCCACCGGTACGACCTCGCCCGTCTTCACGAGGAGCAGGTCGCCCGGGCCCACCTCGTCGATGTCGACGGACTCGAGCGTCGCCTCCCGCGTACCGGTGCGCGAGGCGAGGCGCGCGGTCCAGCAGCGCCGACAGCTCCTTGTGCGCTCGCCGGTCGGCGTAGTCCTCGAGCGCCTGTCCGCTCGAGAGCATGAGCGCCAGGACCGCGCCGGCCTCGTACTCGCCGAAGGCGAGCGCCCCGGCCATCGCGAGCAGCGCGATGAGGTCGACGCCGGTCTGCCGCCGCCGGAGCGAGCCGATCGTGGACCACGCGAGCGGAAGGATGCCGAGCACCGTCGTGACCGCGAACGCGACATGGGCCGCGTCCCCCGCATCGAGCAGCGCGAGGATCCCGCCGGTGACGATGCCGACCACCGTCGCCGCCAGGACGACGGTGTCGCGGTTCAGTGCCCGGGGATGCTCGCTGGCCATCCGCCGACCTCAGACCCGGCTGAGCTCGGCGGTCAGATGCCGCATCACGGCGACCTCGCGCATCGCCATCCGGAGCTCGTACGAGAGGTGGTCCTCGTGGACCTCGAGGTGGCGCTTCAACACCGTCACCGGCGAGCCCGTCGTGGTCGTCGAAACGCTGGTCGAGGCGACGTCGATCGCGCCGCCCACCACGGTTCCCTCGGCCACCTCGGCGACACCGAGCGGGTGGGCGAGCACGAGCTCGACGCGACCGGCACCCGCCGGCCGGAGGAACCCCCGTTCGAAGTGCACCGGCGCGCCGTCCTCGAGCATCCAGCTCCGCTGCGAGTACATGAGGAAGGCGTCGCCGACGTGCTCGAAGGTCATCTCCTCGCCGTAGCGGAACGGCTCGCCGCGCGGCCACTCGCCCTCACCCTCGCCCCGCCACGTGCCGAGCAGGAACGCGAGCGGCTCGCAGTCCGGATGCAGCGCCGGCTCCATGCCTCGACGCTACCATGCGACCGTTGGCCGAACGATCGAGACCCTGAACCTGTGAGCCCTGCACCGGGCTGAGTTGGTAGCGTGGCGGCGCCATGCCGACCGTCGCTCGCTTCAACGTCACCCCGGTGAAGTCCACGGCGCTCCACCACCCGGACCACGTCCGGATCGAGCGCTCGGGCGTGGTGGGCAACCGCGAGTTCTTCTTCCTCGATGAGGACGGGAGGCTGTTCGGGGGCTCGAAGCTCGGACGGCTCGTGCGGATCCACGCGGAGCACTATGCCCAGGCCGACACGCTCCGCCTGCGCTTCCCCGACGGCATCCAGACAGAGGGCCCCGCGGCAGGGGACGGTGACCGGATCGAGGTCAACTTCTGGGGCCGGCCGGTGACGGCGCACGTCGTCGGGGGACCCTGGACCGAGCACCTCTCCCGGTACACGGGCCGAGACCTCAGGCTCGCGCGCGTCGAGCGCTCCGGCGACGGCAACGACGTGCGCCCGATCACGCTCGTCTCACTCGCCTCGGTCGAGGAGCTCGGGCGGCAGGCAGCGGCCGAGCGCCCGCTCGACCCTCGCCGCTTCCGGATGACGGTGGAGCTCGACGGTCTCGGCCCGCACGAGGAGGACTCGTGGGCCGGACGGCGCGTCCGGGTCGGCGAGGCAGTGCTGCTCGTCGGCGAGCCGGTGCCGAGGTGTGTCGTCACGACCCAGGACCCCACCACCGGCGAACGCGACTTCCCCACGCTCTCGGTGATCAAGCGTTACCGCGGCGTCTCGGGTAGCGGGGAACTGCCCTTCGGCATGTACGCCTCGGTCGAGGAGCCCGGCACCGCTCGTGTCGGCGACCCGGTTTCGACGCTCTGACGCCCGCCCGCCGACCGATGGGCTTCCCCGCGGCTTCGGCGTCCTGCGCCCTGCAGTGTTCATGGACGTGACCGCCCGGGAAGACGGAGGGAAGGGCGCGTGGACGCCGCGTGTCAGGCGTTGTCGATTGCCACGGGCGGTCTGCGCGGCGGCGGCGCCTCGATCCTCACCCGCGAGTCCACGATGACGGCCCCGCGCGGGAGCACCATGACCGGGCTGCAGTTCATCTCGGCGACCTCCGGGTGATTCTCCGCGAGCGCGCTCACGCGCAGCAACAGGTCCTCGAGGGCGGCGATGTCTGCGCTCGGCGAGCCTCCGTAGCCCCTGAGCAGCGGGAAGGTCGCGAGCGAGCGGACCATCTCGGTGGCATCGAGATCGGTCAGCGGAGTGATGCGCACCGAGATGTCGTTCACCAGTTCGACGGCCGTTCCGCCGGCGCCGCACGCTACGACCGGCCCGAAGAGACGATCGTGGAAGACGCCGACCAGTATCTCGACGCCGTCTTCCACCATCGGCTGCACGACGAACCCTTCGAGTTCGACCCCCTGGCGTTGGATCGACTCCGACATCTCCCGGGCGGCTTCCGTGACCTCGGCCGCGCCGGTGAGTCCAAGCCTGACGGCCCCGACCTCCTTCTTGCGGACCATCTCGGGACCGACCCCCTTCAGGGCAACCGCGCAGCCGATCTCGACGGCCGCGGCGCCGGCTTCGTCGGGCGTCGTGACCCGGCGGACGTGCGCGCCGGGCAGCCCGTAGCAGGCGAGAAGCTGTTCGACCCGGTCGGGTGCGAGCCAGCCACCGCCCTCCTCGAGACACGTGGCGATGACGCCTGCGGCCTCTTCCGGTCTCACGTCGGCGAAGGACGGCACGCGCCCCTCGGGTGCGATCCGCCACTTGCCGTATTTGGCGGCTCTCGCCAGAGCGATAGCCGCTTGCTCCGGGAATCGGTAGGACGGAGTCGCCGTACCGTCCCCGCGCAGTTCCTCAGGCAGGCCCCTGGCGGACATGAACACGGTCAGGATCGGAACCTTGCCGGCGAGCGCTTCGATCCCGTCGCGGATCGAAGCCGCGACCACGTGTGCGAGGCTCGGGTCCGGCGGGATGTAGATGACGATCACGGCGTCGATATCCGGGTCTTCGCCCACCGTCTGGATGGCCCGCCCGTAGTCCTCGGGTGCCGCGGAGACCACCATGTCCACCGGGTTGGCCACCGATACATCCGCCGGGAGGAACGCGCCGAGCGCCTCTGCCGCCACTCGCGAGAGCGGCGGCACCGTCAGTCCGTGCGTCTCGCACGCGTCGGCGCACATGTTCCCCAGGCCGCCTGAGTTGGTGATGATCGCGACCCGGTTGCCCTTCGGCGGCGGCTGGTTCGCCAGCAGCGTCGCCACGTCGAACATCTCTTCGAGCGTGTCCGTCCAGATCACACCGCTCTGATGGAACAGCGCGTCGATGGTTGCCTCGGAGGTGGCGAGGAGCGAGCCGGTGTGAGAGGCCGCCGCCCGCTGTCTGGCCCCGCTGCACCCGGACTTCACGATGATGACCGGCTTCTTCCTCGCCATGCGCCGCGTGATGCGCGAGAAGCGCGCCGGGTTGCTGATGGACTCGAGGTAGAGCAAGACGACGTCGGTCCTTTCGTCCGCTTCCCAGTAGCAGAGGAGGTGGTTGCCCGAGATGTCGGCTTTGTTCCCGACCGAGACGAACGAGGACAGACCCAAGCCCAGTTGCGTCGAGTAGTCCATGACCGCGAGACCGAGCGCTCCCGACTGCGACATGAACCCGACGCGGCCGGACGGGGGCCACATGCTGCCGAAGGTACCGTTCAGCCCGACCTCCGGGTCGGTGTTCACGAGGCCCATGCAGTTCGGGCCGATGAGACGCATGCCGCTCTCGCGGCAGATGTCCACCAGCTCCTCCTGCAGGCCAACGCCGTCGCCTCCAACCTCGGCGAACCCGGAAGTGATGACGACGAGGCCGCGCACGCCCTTCTCGCCGCACTCGCGCGCGACGCCGTTCACGAGGCCTGCCGGCACGACGATGAAGGCGAGGTCGACGGGACCGGTGATGTCGAGCACGCTCCGATATGCAGGGATGCCCTGTACATGGGTCGCGTTCGGGTTCACCGGGTAGAGGGAACCGTGGAAGTTCGCTTCGACGAGGTTGTGGAAGAGCCTGCCGGCGATGCCCTCGCGGTCGCGGGAAGCGCCGACCACCGCGACCGTCTCGGGGCTCAAGAAGTGGCCCATGGTGCTGATGGCCGCCTGGGTCTGGCACGCTTCGATGTTGTCCTTCGCCGGGCCGGTCATCGAGGTGGCGAACTCGATCTCGATGACGCCGGGTCGGGCGCGGATCGAAGGCAAGAATCCGCTCCTGCGGAACACCTGGATCATGCGGTGGTTCTCGGGCAGGACCTCCGCGACGAAGAACGGGATCCCCTCGTCGCTCGCAACATGCGCGAGCTGCGCGATGAGGATCGAACCGAGACCCTTGCCCTGCATCTCATCGGTGACGCTGATGCTGATCTCCGCGCGGGCGGCGTCCATCCGTCTGTACTCGGCCGTGCCGACGATCCTCCCGCGCCCGAGGAAAGCGAGCAGGGTCACGTGGTCGTCGAGATCGACGTCGACCGCCTTCGTGGCGATGTCCCGGACGTCCACGGACGGGGTCCAGAACCGGAGCTGCCGGGATTCAGGCGAGAGGCCTATCAGGTAGTCCTCTAGTGGCTCCTCGTCTTCGGGCCGGGCGGGGCGTATCCGTACGGTGGAGCCGTCCGCAACGACGACGTCGACGGCCACATGTTCCAGCGCTATGGGTGACATCCCCGCCTAATGCTACGCCCTTCGGCATCGCCGACGTGCGCCGGTCTCGGTGGGGTGTGCGGCTGACGGTGTGGAGTCTCGGTACCCGTGTCTCGGTGGGGCGGGCAGGCCTCGAACCTGCGACCGGCGGATTATGAGTCCGCTGCTCTGACCGACTGAGCTACCGCCCCCAAGCGACCCGACGATAGCACCGGG
This sequence comes from uncultured Actinomycetes bacterium, assembly GCA_963708985.1. Lineage (GTDB taxonomy): Bacteria > Actinomycetota > UBA4738 > UBA4738 > HRBIN12 > HRBIN12. Next base: position 147,912 of record CAVPUQ010000006.1, on the reverse strand, counting down.
CCTCGAGACGACGCCTCCCGGGAGGCGTCAGTTGCGGTCGGCGTTCCCGATGGCCGAGAGCGCGTCCTCGATCGCGGCGAAGTGCTCGGCCGAGGAGACCACCATGTCCTGCAAGCGGCCGCGAAGCTCGCCGACCGTCTGGGAGACGCGAGCGATCTTGTCCTCCAACTCGCCGATGCGGGCCTCGAGGTCGGTCCAGGCGGTCGTCCCGCTGGGCGTCACCGGCTCGTCCCGCTCCACCGTCGGCTCCTCGGCGGCCGGCTGGGCGGGCTCCTCCTCGGCCTCGACCGCTTCCGCCGTCTCGATCGTCTCCTCGATCGGCGGCGCGTCCGGCAGCGTCTCCGTGATCTCGAGCTCGGCCTCCGCCTCGGTGATGTCCACCAGTTGGGTCGGCTCGGTCTTCGTTGCCGTGAGCGCCTCGGCCTCGGCGCGGCCGGTCAGCGGATGTACCTCCGCGGCAGCCGCATCGGCCTGAGCGGGCGACACACCCTCCCGCAGATGCCGCTGGTACTCGAGCAGCCGCTGCATGACGTCGTCGTGCACGGTCTCTCGGGCGTGCTCCTCCTGCTCCTCACCCGCTGCGAACTCCTCCGGCATGCTCGGTCGATCCTCCCGACGCTGGGCGATCATCGTAGATGTTCAGGGTGCGCCCTCCATCCGACTTTCGGGCAAGGATCCGAGCGTTCGGCTGAACCCATCGCCGTCACCCGTGCTTCGAGCACGCCCGTCGGCCGGTCGATGCCTCAGCAACCTCCCAGGCTGGCGATCCGGGCGGGATCCCTCACGGTCCCAGGTCGTACCCGAGCCACCGAGGCATCCGCGCGATGGCCTCGATGGCCGGGTTCACCCGCGCGCCCTCATCGAGCGCGTCGTCACGTCGACGGATCGCACGGTTGGCGACGAACGCGCCGACGCTCCGGAGTGGCTCGGGTGGGAACCGCTTCACCTCCAGGTCGACGAGCGGCAGGTCGAGGATCTCGCCCTCGAGCCCGAGCGCACGGAGCGCGAGCACCTGGCCGCCGAGGTGCGAGGGTCCGACCCCGTTGCCGGTATAGCCGAGGCCCGCGTGCACGGTGCCGGGATCGAGGGTCGAGAAGGATGGCAGGTGCCGACCCGAGACGTCGATCGGTCCGCCCCACGCGGCCTCGATCGGCACGTCCGCGAAGGTCGGGAACATGCGGTGGAGGTCTCGTACCGCGATGCGGATCGAGGCCTCGTCGTACGCGTAGCGGCGGTCGATCGTCCGCGCGAAGTCCGGCTGCATGCCGCCGAGGCCGAACGCCATCCGCCCGTCGGGGGTCGTACGAACGTAGTGCACGGCCGCCCGCTGGTCCCACAGCCCCGATCCGTCGATCCAGCCGATCTCGGCGAGCCGGTCCGGGACGGGCGCCGTGAGCACGATGTAGGTGCCTCGTACCGTGAGCTCGCGACGGAACCGGCGCCAGTGCTGCGCCCACGCGTTCAGCGCCACGATCGCAGCGCCGGCGCGGACGTCGCCGTGAGGCGTCCGTGCGATACAGGGTCGTCCCGCGTGGAACCGCGTGACGGGCGTGTGCTCGAAGATCCCGACGCCGAGGGCGAGCAGCTCGCGACGCAGCCCTCTGGCCAGGCGGGCAGGGTGCACCGTGGCGCCGAACTTCGTCTCGAGCCCGCCACGGAACATGGGTGAGTCGATCCTCTTCCGGGTCTGCGCGGCGGTGAGGAGCCGGAAGCCGATCGGCGATGCCCAGTCGCTGTGCCGTCGCCATCGTCTCGCCCCAGTCACCCCCCGTCGCCTCCCATGTCGCGACCTCGAGCTCACCGTCGGGCGCGAACCACGCGTCGACGTCGTGGTCGCGGCACCACGCCCCGATCGCATCCACCGAGGCCTGACCCGCCCGACACAGCCGCATCGCGGCCTCGTCGCCGAAGCGCCGGCAAAGCGTCGGGAGCTGGTGCCAGAACGAGTTCACGAAACCGCCGTTGCGGCCGCTCGGCCCGCCGCCGCAGATGTCCTGCTCGAGGATCACGACCTCTGCCCCGGGGTCGAGCTCCTTGACGAACCAGGCCGTCCACATCCCCGTGTAACCGCCCCCGAGCACGACGACGTCGGCGCTCACATCGCGAGCGAGCGGTGGGCACGGCTCACCGGCGAGCTCGGGCAGCGCGAGCGCCTCGCGGAGCCACCAGCCGCGCCCAGCATCGGGCGGGACGTCGATCTGCGGACCTCGACCGTCGTGCACGCACGAACGGTATCGCGATTTGCGCAGGCCCGGGCCCGTGCCCTAGCGTCTGAACCACCGTTCAAAGGACCGAGGAGCCCGGCGATGCCCGAGCGGAACATCCGCAGCCTGCCCTTCACCCATCGGCACGACGTGCTGACGCCCGAGGAGGTCACCGGCCTGCACGAGCGGAGCCTCGAGATCCTGCAACGGGTCGGCGTGACGACCTCGAACCCGGGACTCCTGGACGCGATGGCCGAGGCCGGGCAGGCGGTCGACCGTGACGCTCGACGGATCGCCTTCGACCCCGTCTTCGTCGAGGAGTGCGTGCGCCGGTCGCCGAGCACCTACACGCTCGCCGCACGCGATCCGGCGCTCGACCTGCCGCTCGACGGCTCGGCGGGCTACCTGGCGACGGACGGATGCCCGGCCGACGTGATCGACCTCGAGACCGGGAAGCGACGGCCCGGCACCAAGCAGGACGTCGCCGAGATCACGCGGCTCGCCGACGCCTTGCCCCAGATCGCGTTCCACTGGCAGCCGGTCAGCGCGAACGACACCCCCGTGCCCGTGCGCCCGATGCACGAGACACATGCCCAACTGCCGAACACGACGAAACACATCCAGCAGATGACCGCGATCGACCCGGTGAACGCGCGAGGGATCATCGAGATGGCCCGCGTCGTCGCCGGCGGCGCCGAGGCCCTTCGCACTCGGCCGATCGTGTCGAACTTCCAGTGCTCGATCAGCCCGCTGCACTGGGACGACGGACCGGTCGAGTGCATGCGCGTGTTCGCCGAGGCCGGCATCCCCGTCGGCATCTGCGCGATGCCGCTCGCGGCGGCCTCGGCGCCACTGTCGGTCGCTGGCATGGTCGCGATGGCGAACGCTGAGATCCTGTCCGGGATCGCGATCCTGCAGACGCTCGCGCCCGGGACGCCGACGATGCACATCTCGTACGCGGCGACGATCGACCTTTCGAGCGGTGGCATCAACACCGCGTGGGCGACCGAGGAGGTCTTCTCGGCCATGGCGAACACGCAGCTCGCCCGCCGCTACGACATCCCCTACTCCGTGTGGGCGTTCGCGCCCGGCTCGAAGTACCCCGACTGGCAGGCAGGCGTCCAGGCAGCTCTGTCGGGGATGGCGCTGGCGCTCTCGCCCGGACACCTCATCAACGGTGCCGGGTCCCTGTACGACGACGTCGTCTACTCGCCCGCCGAGCTGGTCCTCGATGCAGAGCTGTTCGAGATGCTCGTCCGCTTCGCCGAGGGCTTCGGGTTCACCGCCCAGGACGTGGCCGTGGACACCATCGCCGAGGTCGGACCGGGTGGGCACTTCCTCGACCGTCCCCACACGCTCACGAACATGCGGGCGTTCTGGCGCGAGTCCGTGATGGACCGCTCGTCGTGGGAGGCATGGGAGGAGGCGGATCGCCCCGACGCGGCGCGGGCCGCCGCGGATCGAGCGCGTAAGCTCCTCGCGGAACATGAGCCCGAGCCGCTGCCCGAGGACGTCGCGCGCGAACTCGAGCAGATCCTGGCGACCTACGAACGACAGGCCCTCGACGCCCTGACCTAGGGGGACGATTCCGTCCCGGATTCCGTCCCGGGCCTCCTACCCGCCGAGCGCCGACCCGAGCAGCGCCTCGGCTGCGTCGATCGCGGCGGCTGCCGTCTGCTGGTCCGGATGCACATACGTCATCAATGTGAACGCGACCGTGCTGTGGCCCAGCAGGTCGCTCACGATTCGCGCGTTCGTCCCGTCCGCGACCAACATGGAGGCGAACGAGTGGCGCAAGTCGTGCAGCCGCACGCCATCGAGCTCTGCCACCTTCCGCGCTGCACCGAGCCTTGCCGAACGTGTCGGGATCCACCGGCCGACCGTCTCCTCGATCGAACACATAGCCACCGTCGTGCCACGCCGGCCCGCAGAGCAACCTTCGCTCGTGCTGCTCGGTCCGAACGCGCTTCAGCATCGCGGCGACGCTCGCGGGATGGGAATCATGCGTCGGCCGCGCTCCGTCTTCGGCGCGAGTAGGCGGAGCTCCCCGGCCGACGCGCTGCAAGGTTCCCTCGACGCGCAAGCCCCTAGCCCTTCCCGAATCCATCCCGACGACCACCGCTCCTATCGTGACGGCTCTTGGCCTATGACTGGCATCCCGGCCAGTCGTCGGGGTCGTTCCCGCAAACGGTCCCGTTCCAGTACGGCCAGAACTTGACGGTGCCCAAGTCATAGATCCCGCCGCCGGAGCCTGCTGTGTTCCCGGTCACCGAGGATGAGAGCCTCAGGGTGAGGACGCCGCCGTCATCGTTGAAGATGCCGCCGCCATACTCGGCGGCCGTGTTCCCACTCACCGAGGACCCGCCCCTCATGCTGACGGTGCCGCGGTTGAAGATCCCACCGCCCTGGTCGCCGGAGTTCCCGCTCACCGAGGAGGCCCAGCCCCGCAGGATCACGGTGCCATCGTTGTAGATCCCGGCACCGAAGGCACCGGAGTTCCCGCTCGCCGAGGACTCGCCGTTCAGGATGAGCGTGCCAACGTTCCAGATCCCGCCGCCGTTGCCAACGTAGTAGAGCCAGTTCCCGTTCACCGAGGAGAAGCTGTTCAGGGTGAGGGTACCGAGGTTGTAGATCCCGCCGGCACCGTCCTCCGCCCAGTTCCCGGTCACCGAGGAGCAACCCCTCAGGGTGAGAGTGCCGTAGTTCCAGATGCCGCCACCCTCGTAGGTGGAGTATCCGTTCGTGATCGTCAGGTTCCTGAGTGAGACGTTCCCTGCGTCTACGCGCAGGACGATGCCCTGGCCGCAGTACTGCCCGTCGCACGTCTCGCCGTCGAGCGTCGCCGGGCCCGCCAAGGTGAGGTCCCTGTCGATGGCGAAACTCCCGTGGCACACGCCCCTGACCTTCAGGGTGTCTCCGGGACTGGCAGCATCGATGGCTGCCTGCAGGTCGGAGCCTGTGACATACGTCGTCATGTTCTTCACCCAGCAGGTCGCGGAACCGGCACCCGCCGAGGGTGCCCATACCGCGAACTGCCCGACGACCAGGGCGAGCGTTACGACAACGCCGAAGGCCGACGTGCGTCCCAGCACGCGGCGCCTGTGAGCAGAACCGTCCGGGATGATCTCCCTATGCATCTTCCCCGCCTCCCTGTTGGGGGGCGCGCTCCTCCCGTGGGAAGCGTGCGCCCTCCGATGCGAACGAACTGCTTGAGCCTCGCGGTGGCGAGTCGATCTAGCCAGGGCCGGATGCCCCGTCGAGGGGAGGGGCTGCCAGGCACAGCCGAAGAACGACTCCTACCCGGGAGCGACCGTCCACAGCTCTCGGCCGGTCGCACAGCTCCTCGCGCTGAAGAAGGCCGTTCCCAAGAAGTCGGCGATCCGGGCCTCCCACCCCAAGTCGAGGTCTATCACGGGGGGGTACAAGGAGGTCTAGGGCGGCGCATCCGGCGCCGAGCCGGTCGTAGAGACATAGCACGACACTCGCGCTACGGCGTGCTCCACGTACGCGTTCCCCACCACCGCGCCCTTGCCCAGGCCTCGACCTCGACGCGATCCCACACGCGGCCGGTGGGCGTCTTCCCCACCGGGGATGGGAAGCCGTGGTGGGCGCTGCGCCAGATCGCCTCGACAGGCTGACGGCTCACGCCGAGGTACTCGGCGAGGTCGCGAACGGTCATCATGCTTCGGGGGAGCATAGGAGCCTAGCGCCTGCCCCTAGTCAGCGGGTGGGGTGGATGCTCGCTCGCCCGATCGAGTACCCGGCCACCGCGCCAAGGGTGATCCCGAGCATGAGCGCGTTCGCGATCGCCGTCAGGCTAAACCCCGCCACATCACGCAGCGCCATCATCAGTGCTGTCGCGCCGAGCTCCAGGAGGGCCAGGATCGCGAAGATCGTCGCGAGGACGGTCCACGGAAGCCGAGAGCGCGGAGCCGCGAAGACACGCCCGAGCACGAACCCGCTCCCGAACGCGATTAGCGCAGCCGCGGCATCGAGCGCCCCGATGGCCTTCGTCTTGTCGTGCCACCAGCCGTAGTCGCACCCGGGGTCGAGGCATCCCGAGCCGAGCGCGAGCGACTGGGAGATGGCGGCGACCAGCAAGAGGGTCGCGGCCACTTTCGGACGCCGTGCCACCAGTGCCGCGCCGACCCCACAACTCACCCAGAGCATTCCGACGCCGATGGGCCACGCGGGTTCCTGATAGCGCCAGGCCCACCACGTCCCCGGGTGACCAAGTGTCGACGGAGCCGTGACGGCGACCAGGCCGCATATGACCGTGAGCGCCGCCAGAAGTAGGAGGGGAACTGAGCGATGGTCTCTGGTGGCGTCTGTTGGGAGCGACATGTCAGCCCAACCCCACGACGAACCGAAGTCCGAGCCACCACTCCGGGCCAGGGCCAATTGACCCTGGCAGAACTCGCGAGCGGGTCGGACCTGTCCCTCGGTCGTGATTCGATTCGCCCCAGATTCTTCCCAAGGCCGACGGATCCGAACACCTCAGGACTGCTCGAGAGTGGCCGTGACCTGCGGGAACGCGGGCTCCGGGGGAGAGACTCGAACTCTCAACCTACGGATTAACAGTCCGCCGCTCTGCCAATTGAGCTACCCCGGAATGAAGCCGAGGCAGTCTACCAGCGGCCTTTCGCGCGCCAGCGGTACTCCACGTGATGGGCTACGCTGCCCGAGACCGACCGAGCGGAGTGCATGCGATGAGGTTCATCACGGGAGCGGCCGTCGGGTTCGCGCTCGGCTGGGCCGTGGCCTTACGCATGCGGCAGCGGGGCGTGGAGGTGGAAGCTCGGGCCGAAGCGCGTGGCATCGCGGGCTCGATGACCCGGCATCCCTCGGCGCAGGGATTCGGTCGCCGGGTGGTCGACCTGACCGGCGAGCGAGGCCTGGACGCGATCCGCCGCGCCCGCGCGAACATCCAGCGGCGTCTCGAGGCCAACGCCGACGACGTGTCGTTGAACTGACGGCGCGGAGAACGGCTACTCGAGGTAGTCGCGGAGCTTCTGGCTGCGGCTCGGGTGGCGCAGCTTCGACAGCGTCTTGCTCTCGATCTGGCGGATGCGCTCACGGGTGACGCCGAACTCCCGGCCGACCTCCTCGAGCGTGCGCGGGTGGCCGTCGAGCAGGCCGAACCGGAGCTGGATGACCTTCTTCTCGCGCTCGGACAGCGTGTGGAGCACAGACTCGAGCTGCTCCTGCAACAGGATGAAGCTGGCCGCGTCCACCGGTACGACGGCGTCCGAGTCCTCGATGAAGTCGCCGAGGTGGGAGTCCTCCTCCTCTCCGATCGGCGTCTCGAGGCTGACCGGCTCCTGACTCACCTTGAGGATCTCGCGGACCTTGTCCGGCGGGATACCCATCTGCTTGCCGATCTCGTCGGGCGCGGGCTCACGGCCGAGATCCTGCAGGAGCTGACGTTGGATCCGCACGAGCTTGTTGATCGTCTCCACCATGTGCACGGGGATCCGGATCGTGCGCGCCTGGTCCGCGATGGCGCGGGTGATGGCCTGGCGGATCCACCAGGTCGCGTACGTGGAGAACTTGAAGCCCTTCGAGTAGGCGAACTTCTCGACCGCGCGGATCAGGCCGAGGTTGCCCTCCTGGATCAGGTCGAGGAACAGCATCCCTCGTCCGACGTAGCGCTTGGCGATCGACACGACCAGGCGGAGGTTCGCCTCGATCAGCTTGCGCTTGGCGAGCTGGCCGTCGCGCTCGACCCGCCGTAGGAAGTCGTTGAGATCCTCGCGCGTCTTGGGTCGATAGGTCTTCGGGATCCTGGTGCGCCCGATCCCCTCGACCTTGCCGAACTTCTCGATCTGATGCTCCCGTATCGCGATGACCGACTCCACGACGCGCCTCAGCTGCTTCGTGTCGATCTTCCCCTCGTCCTCGATCGACTCGCGCAGCTCGGTAGCGAACTCCCCCGCCTCGATCCGGCGCGCGAGGTCCACCTCTTGCGCGGCCGTGAGGAGCGGGACCTTGCCGATCTCCTTCAGGTACATCCGCACCGGGTCGTTCGTGGGCGCCTTGAGGAGGTCGACCTCCAGCGTTCTGACGGCGGTCGCGTCCGAGTCGTCGCCAGGGACCTCGATGACCTCGATGCCCTCGCCGCGCAGGTGCTCCTCGACATGCGTGAGGAACTCCTCGACCTGCTCCGGCGTGAAATCGTCGACGGGGACGGCTTCCAGGAGGTCTTCGGAAGTGACGAACCCACGCTCACGCCCGCGTGCGGTGATCGCTTCCTTCGCTTCCTCCAAGCCCAGGTCGCGGGCCGCTTCCGTCAACGGGGCTCCTTGCGCGCGGGGGTCGGAACGCCCGGGAAGTGTACGAGATGGCACCGACGGCGACCCTTGGTGTCGCCGACACGTCAGGCGGGGACGCCGCCGTGCTCCCGGAGACGGCGGAGCTCGCCATCGGTCTCGATGAGTCGGCGGAACAGCTCGTCGTACGCGGGGTCGGTCGTGGGGTTCAGCTTCTGCAGCCGCTGCCGCAGCTCCGCGCTCTGGCGCTTCAGGCGGAACTCCTGGAGCCGCCTCCACACGTCCTGGGCATAGCCCGCGCTCGCCTCGCCGTCGAGCGGCTCGAGCGCGAGGGCCGAGAGCGCCCGCACCATCTTCTCGTCCTGGTTGGTCTCGACGAACGAGCGGACGTCACCCTCCGCCGCGAGGAGCGAGCCGAAGAGCTTGCGGCTGGTCGCCGTGTGGAAGTGCTCTTCGTTCAGACGCGGCGCGATGCTCCGGTACACGTCTGGATCCCGCGCGAGGAGTCGGAGCATCTCGCGCTCCACCCTCTCCTGGGCCGACGCTCGCCTCACGGTCTTCTCGAGCTCGACCGGCCTGCCGGCCATCCGCCGCTGGAGCGCGAGCACGACCGAGCCCTCGGTCACGTCGGCGAGCTCGGCGAGCAGGTGAGCGTACTCGCTGCGGCGCACGGGGTCGACGAGCCCTTCGAGCACCGGGAGGGCGGCGGCGACCGCGGCCGTCTGGCCCTCGACGCTGGACAGGTCGTGGCGTCCCACGGTCCTCCGGATCATGTACTCGACCAGCGGTTCCGCCCGCCCCGCGAGCTCGCGGAGCGCGTCTCCGCCGTGCTCGCGCATGAAGTCGGCCGGGTCCAGTCCCTCGGGCAGGATGAGGACCACCGGCTGGACGGGGAACGCCTCGAGGAACGCGTACGCGCGCTCGGCGGCCCGCGCGCCGGCCTCGTCCGAGTCGAAGGCGAGCACCATGCGCTGCGCGAACCGGGACGCGAGCCGGAAGTGCCCCTCGCCGAGAGCGGTGCCGCAGGTCGCGACCGCGTTCTCGACTCCCGCTCGAGCCATCGCGATGACGTCGGTGTAGCCCTCGACGACGAAGACCTCCCCGGTCCTCGCGACCGCGCCCTTCGCTCGCTGCAGGTTGTAGAGGACCTCGCCCTTGCGGTAGATCGGCGTCTCGGGCGAGTTGAGGTACTTCGGCCCATCGTCGCGTCCGCCCGGCAGGGCCCGCGCGCCGATGCCGACCGCGCGCCCGGACAGGTCGTGGACGGGGAACGTGATCCTGCCACGGAACCGGTCGCGCACGCTTCCCTCGTTGTCGCGGATCGCGAGCCCGGCCTCGACCAGGATCTCGGCCGACAGGCTCTTCGCCAGCCGCCGCAGCAGGAAGTCCGGGTAGCCGGGTGCGTAGCCCACGCCGAACTCGACCCAGGCGTCGCGGTCGAACCCGCGCGAGGTCAGATACGCGCGCGCCTCCTCTCCCTCGCGGCCATCGAGCAGCATGCGGTGGTAGAGCCCGAACGCCTCCTCGTTCGCGCGGTGGAGCGCCTGCTTCCGCGAGGCCGCTCGGCGCTCGGCCGGCGAGTCGCCCTCGTACCGCAGGGTGACGCCGGCCTCCTTCGCCAGGTGCTCGACCGCGTCGGAGAACTCCAGGTGCTCGACCTCGCGCAGGAACCGGATCGCGTCGCCACCCGCTCCGCAGCCGAAGCAGTAGTAGACGCCCTTGCTCGGCGAGACCGAGAACGAGGGCGTCTTCTCCGTGTGGAACGGGCATAGGCCGCTGAACGAGTCGTGTCCAGACTTCTTCAGGGTCAGGTAGCCCGAAACGAGCTTGACGATGTCGGTCCGCTCGCGGACCGTCTCGAGGTCTTCCTCCCGGATCTTCCCCGCCACGCGCTCCCCCGCCCTCGGGCTACCGCTTCACTGCTCGATCCCGTCCCTACAGCAACCAGCCCTGGGGAAGGAAGAGCTGCTCGTACGTCCGGAGGGCGTACCGATCCGTCATGCCGGCGATGTAGTCGGCGATGCGGGTGGGAAGGTCCCCCGGGGCCCGATGGTACTCCGACGGCACCGCGTCGGGATGGTCGAGGTAGTACGCGAAGAGCGTCCGCACGAGCGCGATCGTCTTCTCCTGCTCGGAGCGGGCCTGCGTCCCGCAGGTAGACGCGCTCGAACAGGAAGTCGCGAAGCACGTCGAGCGCGCGGAAGACCGCGTCGGACAGGCGCACCTCGGGCGAGTCGGCGCTGCTCTTGACGACGTCGGTGACCAGCGTGTTGATGCGCTCACCGTGCGTCCAGCCCAGCACGTCGAGCGCCTCGCGCGGCAGCTCGTCCGACGCGAGCACACCCGCGCGGATGGCGTCGTCGACGTCGTGGTTCACGTACGCGATCCGGTCCGCCAACCGAACGACCTGGCCCTCCGGGGTCGAGGGGGCGGGCATCGACCACGGGTGGCTCAAGATCCCGTCGCGGACCTCCCACGTGAGGTTCAGCCCCCTGCCGTCGTTCTCCAGGTGGTCGACGATCCGCAGGCTCTGCTCGTTGTGCCGGAACGGCCGGCCGAGGAAGGGCGTGAGCGCCTGCTCACCGAGGTGCCCGAACGGCGTGTGCCCCAGATCGTGGCCGAGCGCGATGGCCTCGGTCAGGTCCTCGTTCAGGCGGAGCGCCCGTGCGGCGGTCCGGGCGATCTGCGAGACCTCGAGCGTGTGCGTGAGCCGCACGCGGTAGTGGTCGCCCTCGGGCGCGAGGAACACCTGTGTCTTGTGCTTCAGCCGCCGGAACGCCTTCGAGTGCACGATCCGGTCTCGGTCCCGCTGGAAGCTCGTGCGGAGCGGATCCGGCGGCTCGTCCTGCTCCCGCCCTTTCCCCGCGGAGGCCAGGGTCGCGTGTGGCGCGAGCGTGTCGCGCTCGATCTGCTCGGTTCGCTCGCGTGGGGTCGTCACGCCGGCCATGCTAGCGCGGCCATCGGACGTGGCTCCTCGGGACCGAGCTCACTGGCCGAAGACCCGGTAGTAGAGGTACGCGAGCGTCTCACGCACGTATCCCTCCAGGCGGGTCTGCTCGCTCTTGGCGGCCGACCGCCACGTCGCCGAGACGTAGCCCTCGATGCCGAGATCCGAGGCCATGCGGCGCACCCGCAGGTTGTGCCACGGGTCGGACACGAGGAAGGCGGTACCGAGCCCGCGCTCGCGCATCCACACCGCAGCGGCCTGAAGGCTCTCGAACGTCGTGTCGCCGACCGGCAACGCCACGACGGACCCAGTGGGCAGTCCTTGCTCGAGGAGGAAGTCACGGCCTGCCTCGGCTTCGGTCGACGTATCCCCCGGACGCCCGGCGCCGAGCACGACGACCTGCTCGGCCCGCCCCTGGTCGAAGAGCAGGGCGGCTTGCTCGAGCCGACCGGCGAAGACCGGCGAGGGCACGCCCTGGTACTGGGCCGCCCCGAGCACGAGGATCACGTCCGTCCGGTCTACGCGCCGCGCGTCGTCGGTGTGGGCTGCCGACCAGACCGCCCACCCCGTGCCGGCGAGGACGATCACGAGCAGCCCGACCAGTGCCAGGATCGCGGTCAGGACGGGATGGCGGCGAACGAGCCCCACGCACGCGGATGCTACCGCCCCTCGCGCGGCTCGCCGCACGCTCGGGTCAGGCCGGCACGACCCTCACCCACACCCACGCTGTGGAGAACCCGAGTGAGGCGGTCGATGGGTAGGTGCCGACCCGGCGTGCATCGGCGCCGAACCGGTAGCTGCCGGGCGGGACCGGCCCTGCGGAACGGAAGTGCCACGCCGGCGCTCCCCCCGTCTGCGACGGGCAGCACTCCTGGGTCCACGTGCCTTGGGGGAGCGATCCGAGCCCCGGCTGTCCGAACCCGGCTGCACTCACCCACACGTCCAGCCGTGAGCTCACCGCGACGCTCACCGCATGGCTGACCCTCCGGCCGACCACGACCGGGTTCGGCGAGGCCGAGATCTCCACCGCGGCCTTCCCGACGGCGGGCAGGACGCCGACCAGCGGGACGAAGCACGCGAGCACGCCAACGATCACCGCGAACCTGCGCATGCGTCTCTCCTTCCAACGGGAGGGGGAGAACGGGAACCCGGACCGGTCGGGCACGGGTACCCGACCGGTCCGGCTACTGCGCGGGGACGATCCCCGCGCGCTCGAGCGTGTCGAGGAACGCGCCGCCCTCGGCGAACCCGCTGCCGAGTACGGCGCGGACCCCGCAGGGACCGGGAGCCCGCCACGTGAGCACCCACGTGGTCCCCGACCCCTGGAGCGAGCCCTCGATGCCGTCGGCGGCCTCGACCGAGCCCGTGACGGGCAAGCCTTCACCGAACTCACCGGGGATGCCGGCGAAGAAGTGCAGCTCCCGGCCGTCGTCGCTCACGAACCCGAGCCGGATGCCCACGTGGTCCGCGTAGGGATCCTCGAAGTCCTCGGTCTGACGGAAGCCCTGTGGGGTCACGAACCCCGGCTCGCAGGTGGGGATGTCGTCATGCGGGGACCCCGCGTGCGGATCCGATGACGCGGCACACGCCGTGACCACGATCGCGAGGCAGGCCATCGCGACGAGGAGCCTGCTGGTCGACCTCACGGCAGCGAGTCCGCGATCGGCCGAACGAGCGGGCCTGCTCCGTCGGGCGCGGCCTCCTGTCCGAGCCCCGCGTACAGGCCGCCGAGGCTCCGGACCCGGGTCGACAGCACCTCGGCGGGGTACCCCATCGCTCGCGCGAGGGCCGCGAACTCCTGCGCCCCAGACTCGGTGCGGAAGACCGAGACGAGCGCCTGGTCACCGGGCCTGACGGCCTGGCCACCGGGCTCGAAGGCCTGTGCGCGGAACCCCTGGAACTGCGCCACCGGCACGACGTAGTAGCCCTGAACGTCACCGAAGCTCATCGCGGCGTTCGCCGCCTCGGCCTCCGCGCGGGTCCGGAAGACGCCGCCGAGCACGACCACGAGCATCTCGCCGGCCCCGGTGTCCGGCTTCATCGACTGCCCCACGACCGGCCTGACGGGCTCGGGAGCGGTGCGGCCGACGACGGCGGCACCGGCGACCAACGTGAGCACCCCCGCCGACCACACGGCTGCGGCAAGCAACTTCTTCCTCATCGGATCTCTCCCGTCTCTAGTAGCCGAAGGCGTACTGGAAGTGCATGGGGTCGCAGAAGTCGAGACCCCAACGCCAGCCGTGGCTCTTGAAGATCTGCGCGAAGTTCTTGTTCACCGTGCTGTAGCACTGGCCCATGGGCTCGTAGGAGGCCGAGACGTCGATCGCGATACCCCAGGCGTGCGTGCTCCACGTGGTGGTGTTCTTGATGTAGCGGCAGTAGTAGCCCCAGATCCCGCTCTTCGTGTACGGGCCGAGATGATCGTTCTGGATATGCCCGTAGACGTCGTTGTCGAGGTTCGTGGAACTGCCGCCCTTGTTGCTGACCATCTCGGTGGGGTACCCGCCGAGCTTCTTATGGAACCTTGGCTGGTATGTCATGCCGTTGTCGGCGGCCGGCCAGTTCATCGAGATCTTCGACGCGTCCGCGTTGCAGGGTTGGCCGAAGCGGTTGACGATCTGCGTGTACCCGGTCGGCGTCGCCGGGTAGTTGTAGTGCTTGTCCCGCCACCCGGCATGTGCCCAGTGCCAGGCCACGAGCAGCGGCGCGAGGGCCAGGACGGCCGACATGACCGCGAAGGGGAGGAGGTGCCGTCGACGACGGCCTCGGAGCGGGTCCGACGAGGAGCCCAAGGTCCACCTCCTGTGGTCCACGGGGGAGGTGGGGAGACCACGGAGCTTAGCGAACGTGCGTTCGCCTGGGAATCACCCAGATCGGGGATTCCGGGCTCGGCCCGGGGGATCGACGGAGGTCTCGCCTCAGGTCCCGCCGATCGCTCCGACGGGGTCCAGGCGGTCGGTCACTTCGAGGCGGACTCCGCCGAGCCGACCACGGCCTGGCCCGCCGCCAGGCGCGCGGTCTCGACGCGGAAGGGCGAACAGCGAGACGTAGTCGAGCCCGATCTCGTGGCAGAACGTCACGCTCGCCGGGTCGCCGCCGTGCTCGCCGCAGATGCCGAGGTGGAGGTGCGGATTCGCGGTCTTGCCCTCCTCGACCGCGATCCGCATCAGGCGGCCGATACCGGACCGATCGACCGTCACGAACGGGTTCGCCGGCACGAGCTTGCGCTCCTCGTACATGCCGACGAACTTGCCGATGTCGTCTCGGCTGAAGCCGAAGCCCATCTGCGTGAGGTCGTTGGTCCCGAACGAGAAGAAGTCGGCGACCTCGGCGATCTCGCTGGCGGTGACCGCGGCGCGGGGCACCTCGATCATCGTCCCCCACTCGAGGTGGTCGAGCTCGACGCCCTCGCGATCGAGGATCTCGCGCGCCACCGGCTCGAGCTCGGCGCGCATCTGCTCCAGCTCGGGCTTCGTGGCGACGAGCGGGATCATGATCTCGACCCGCGGGTCGGCCCCCTCCTTCTTCACCGCGACGGCGGCCTCGATGATCGCGCGCACCTGCATCGCGTACAGCCCCGGCTTCACGATGCCGAGGCGCACGCCGCGGAGCCCGAGCATCGGGTTCGCCTCGTGCAGCTCGTTCACCTTGCGCAGCACGCGCTGCTGCTCGCTCACGTCCTGCCCCCGCTCCCTGCCGAGGGCGACCTCGACGGCGAGCTCGACCTGGTTCGGGAGGAACTCGTGGAGCGGCGGGTCCAGGAGGCGCACCGTCACCGGCAGCCCGCTCATCGCGCGGAAGATGCCGACGAAG
Organism: uncultured Actinomycetes bacterium; assembly: GCA_963708985.1. Taxonomy (GTDB): domain Bacteria; phylum Actinomycetota; class UBA4738; order UBA4738; family HRBIN12; genus HRBIN12. The sequence continues at coordinate 132,679 of CAVPUQ010000006.1, read as the reverse complement.
TCGTTGCGCTGCAGCGGCAGGAGCACGTCGTACGCCGCCTGCTCCTCCTCCGTGGTCTCGGCGAAGATCATCTGCTGGACCGCGGCCACCCGCTCCTGGCCGAGGAACATGTGCTCGGTCCGGCACAGGCCGATGCCCTCGGCGCCGCGCTCGCGCGCGTTCGAGGACTGGTCGGGCGTGTCGGCGTTCGCCCGCACGCGCAGGCGCCGACGGGCGTCCGCGTGCGCCATGAGCCGCTCGAACGCCGTCCAGATCTTCGCCTCACGCGCCGCGGCGTCGCCGCCGCGAGCCTTCTCGAGCACCGAGTCCTCGAGCGGCAGCTCGCCGACGTAGACGTTGCCCGTGAATCCGTCGATCGTGACGACATCACCCTCGGCGACCTTCGTACCGTTCGCGCTGAACGTCTTCGAGGACAGGTCGAGCCTGATGCCGTCGGCCCCGCAGACGGCCGGGATGCCCTCGCCTCGGGCGACCACCGCCGCGTGGGAGTTCGTCCCACCGGCGCTCGTGAGGATGCCCTGCGCGGCGATCATGCCGTGGTAGTCGTCGGGTGTCGTCTCGCGGCGGACGAGGATGACGCGCTCGCCCCGCTTCGCCCATGCCTCGGCCTCGTCGGCGCTGAACACGACCTTGCCGGTGGCGGCGCCCGGGCTCGCGTTCAGCCCGGTCGCGATCGGTGTGGCGTCCTCGACCTTGACGGTGCGCTTGAACAGTTCCTCGAGGCGGTTGGCGTCCACGCGCAGGAGCGCGGTGTCCTCGTCGATGAGGCCCTCCTCCAGCATGTCGTGAGCCATCACCCACTCGCCGAACGCGGTCCGCTTGCCGATCCGCGTCTGGAGGATCCAGAGCTTGCCCTTCTCGATCGTGATCTCGATGTCGCACATGTCCCGGTAGTGCATCTCGAGCGTGTGCATCACCTGGATGAGCTCGCCGTAGGAGACCGGGTCGAGCTTCTCGAGCTCGGCGAGCGGGAGCGTGTTGCGGATGCCGGCGACGACGTCCTCGCCCTGCGCGTTCGGGAGGTAGTCGCCATAGGGCACGTTCTCGCCCGTCGCCGGGTCGCGGGTGAACGCGACGCCGGTGCCCGAGTCCTCGCCGCGGTTGCCGAAGACCATCGCCTGCACGTTCACCGCCGTGCCGAGGTCGTCGCTGATCTTGTTCTGGCGCCGGTAGTCGCGGGCGCGCTTGCCGTTCCAGCTACGGAAGACGGCGTCGATCGCCAGCCGTAGCTGCTCCTTGGGGTCCTGTGGGAAGTGCTCGCCGGTGTGCTCGCGGAAGATCGCCCGGAACCGCTCGATCAGTGTCGCGAGGTCGTCGGCGTCCAGGTCCGTGTCCTGGGCTCCGGGGCCTTTGCGCTCCTTCGCCTCGTCGAGCGCCTGCTCGAACGCGTCGCCCGGGACATCCATCACGATCTTGCCGAACATCTGGACGAACCGCCGGTAGGCATCGCGGGCGAACCGGACGTCGCCGCCCGTCTGCGTCGCGAGCCCGTGGACCGACCCGTCGTTCAGGCCGAGGTTCAGGACCGTGTCCATCATCCCCGGCATGGAGAACTTGGCTCCCGAGCGGACCGAGACGAGCAGCGGGTCCTCAGCGTCACCGAGCCGCTTGCCCATCGCGTCCTGGAGCCGCGTGAGGTGCTCGCCCGCTTCCCCCAGCATCTCGGGGGGCGCGCCGCCCTGGGCCAGGAACGCGAGGCACGCCTCGGTGGTGATCGTGAACCCGTGCGGGACCGGGAGGCCCATGTTGGTCATCTCGGCGAGGTTCGCGCCCTTGCCGCCGAGCAGGTCCTTCATCTCCTTGTTGCCTTCGTGGAAGTCGTAGACGTACTTGGTCATGGCGTGCCTCCAGGCCCGGTGGGCGGGTGCGGTCGAGCCCTCAGTCTACGGAACGGACCCATGGCCCAGGAGGCCGTTCGGGCCTCCGGGCTGGACCGATCGGCCTCGCGGCCCCTACGGCGCGTAGTCGTTCGTGTAGTACTGGCCGGGATCGAGCGCCGCGTCGAGCTGGCCGGCGTCGACGAGCGCCTGTGTGAACGCCGCCCACACCTCGTCGGCCTGCGCCGGGTACCCCCCGTCCACCGTGAGGAGCGGGATCGTCGCCTGCCACGCCTCGAGGTTGTAGCCGTTGTCGGTCGCGGCCTCCGGGTAGGTCTCCTCGAACAGGGTCACAGCGTCCTCGGGGTTCTGGGTGGCCCACTCGATGCCCTTGCGCGTGGCCTCGAGCCAGCCCGTCACGAGGTCGGGGTTCGCAGCCGCCCACTCCGAGCTCGCGACGTACACCCACACCGGCGTGTCGGGAGCGCCGGCCTCGGGCGCGAGGAGCTGCGTGAAGGCGCCTCCGCCGCTCGTCGAGATCTCGACGCCGCCGAGGTTCGTGACCTCGGTCGCGACGTCGATCTTGCCCTCGAGCAGGAGGGGGATCACGCTGCCGGTCGCCGCCACCGTCTCGACGTCGTCCATCGTGAGCCCACCGGAGGCGAGCACGACGGGCAGCATGGCGGCCGTCCAGGAGTCGTTGTAGATCCCGACGGTCTTGCCCCTCAGCGCCGCGACGTCGATCGGCTGGTCCCCGAGCTGGAACAACCCCCAGTTGTTCGACTGGGTCATGTTCGAGACGGAGACGACCGGGAGACCCTCGCCCTTCGCGAACACCACGTCCGTCGTGGCCGACAGGCCCACCTGGGCGTCGCCCGTCGCGAGCATCTTCATCGTCGTCGAGTTGTCCGGCGGCTGCTGGACCGTGACGTCCAGCCCCGCGTCCGCGTAGTAGCCCTGGTCCTCCGCTACGAGGAACGGGATCCACAGGGGATCGGGGTAGCTCCACTCGGTGACGATCGTGATCGCGGTCGTCCCGCCCTCACCCCCGCCGCCGGTCCCGCCACCGTCGTCTCCACCGCACGCGGCGGTCACCAGGGCGAGCGCGAGCAGACCCACGAGCGGTCCCGAACGGAGCCTCATGATCGTCCTCCTTCTGCGACCGTGCCATCATCTCGCATCGGTGGCACTCCCCGGCGACGCCGGGCCGTCGAGCGCGTCCGCCACGGCGTCGCCAGCCGCTCGGCCGCAAGGACCAGGAGGAACCCGGTCACGCCGATCGCGGTGAGCAGGAGCACCGCCGCGTACACCGCGTCCGTGTTCTGCTTCGAGCTCTGGATCAGCAGGTAGTTCCCGAGGCCCGGCGTCTTGCTCGCGGTCCACTCCCCCAGCACCGCCCCGGTGACCGCGTATGTCGCGCCGAGCTTCAGCGCCGAGAACAGCGGCGTGAGCGTCGCCGGCAGCTCGATCAGCGCGAGGACCCGCACCGGTCGCCCGTCCATGATCCGGGCCAGGTTCAGCAGGTCGCGATCGACGCTCGCCAGCCCGTCGAGCACGTTCACCACCACCGGGAAGAACACGATGAACGCGACGATCACGAGCTTCGGCGCCAGCCCGAACCCGAGCACGATCACGAGCGGCGCCGCGATCGCGACAACCGGGATGGCCTGCGAGGCAACGAGCACCGGATACACCACCCGCTGGACGAGCGACCACCGGGACATCACGACGGCAAGGAAGAAGCCGATCGCCGCGCCCGCGAGGAACCCGAGTGCCGTCTCCTTGACGGTGGTCCACGTGAGCCTACCGAGGGTGCCCCAGTCGTCGGCGATCGAGCGCAGGGAGTCGCCCGGCGAGGGCACGATCCACGGCTTGACGTCGAAGCCCCGGACGATCAGGTCCCACACCACGAACACACCGAGCACCGCGACGACGGGCAGAGCCAGCCGCCCGGCGCGGCGCCAACGGCTCACGCCGCACCTTGCCCGTACAGGAAGCCCAGGATGCGCCGCTTCACGTCCATGAACCCGGGCGCGGTGAGGGTCGCCAGGCCCCGGGGACGCGGGATCGGCACGGGGATCTCGGTCGCGATCCGGCCGGGGCGCGGCGACATCACGAGCACGCGGTCGGCGAGGAAGATCGCCTCGTCCACGTCGTGGGTCACGAAGAGCACCGTACGGTCGAGGTCGTCCCAGACCTCGAGCAGCCACTGCTGCATCGACAGGCGCGTCTGCGAGTCGAGCGCGCCGAACGGCTCGTCGAGCAGCAGCAGGTCCCGATGCACGGCGAGCGTGCGCATCAGCGCCACGCGCTGGCGCATCCCGCCAGAGAGCGCATGCGGGTAGTGGTCGAGGAACCCCGCGAGCCCGTACCGGTCGCCGAGCGCTCGGGCCTCGGTCTCGTCGCGCTCGGTCACACCGCGCGTGAGCGCCGCACCGAGCACGATGTTGCCGACCACCGTGCGCCACGGCACGAGCAGGTCCTTCTGGAGCATGTACCCGACGTGGCCGGTCGAGCCCGTCACATCTCGCCCATCGATCTCCACCCGCCCGCTCGCCGGCGCGAGCAGCCCCGAGATCACGTTGAACAGCGTGCTCTTACCGCATCCCGACGGGCCGACGATCGAGACGAACTCGCCGGCGCGGACCTCGACCGCGGCGTCCTGCAAGGCGAGCGTGCCGTCGAACCGGCAGGTGATGTCCCTGGCGACGAGCTTCGAGGCGCCCTCCACGGCCCGGAGTCTATGGCCTGCCGGGGAGCGCGGCGGGTCTCAGCAGACCGCGTTCAGGAACGCGAACGGGTTCACCGCGTCGCCGTTCCCGGGGTGGTACTCGAAGTGATCGTGCGGGCCCGACGCGTTGCCGGTGCTGCCGACGAACCCGATGATGTCCCCCGCCTTCACCGGACCGAGCAAGCCGTGCTCGGACAGGTGGGCGTTGTAGACGTAGCCGGTCTCCCCATAGACCTTCACGGCGAGCCCGCCCAGCCAGTTGTCGGCGGTCACGGCGACCCCATCGAAGGGCGCGCGGATCGGCGTGCCCGTCGGCGCGAAGATGTCGATCCCTTGGTGCAGGTGGAATCCTCCGCCCCAGCGCGGAGCGTGCCAGTTGTCCGAGTACGACATCGGCTGGTCGACCGGACACACGCGCAGGACGCCGTGAGACGGCGATCGTGAAGCCGCCGATCCCGGGGCCCCTCCACGCCGTCAGCCGGGTCCAGACCAACAGCTCGGCGAGCGTCATGTCCTCGTACAGCTCGTTGCTGGTGACGCGAGCCGGCGGAGGCCCCCGCGGACGGCTCGCCCGTTCGTCGAGCGCGATCGATTCGTCAAGCACCTCGAGCTCGCGGCTCCGCAGATCGACGCGAGCGACGTCGATCCGGTGCATCTCCGCCCTGGGCGCGCGCGACCAGCGCATCGGCCTCGGCCCGCACGTCCGGATCGGCCGACGCCTCCCGAGGAGGTAGGCCGAGCGGATCGCCTCGGTGAGCCTCGCGCGGACGAGCCGCTCCTGGGTCTCGAGCTGCGAAGGACGCCGGACGCAGCTCGGCGAGCATCTGGCGCGCGGCCTCGACCCGGCGATCGCCGTCGCCCCGCTCGTCGACGAGCTCGATCGCGAGCTGGTCGTTCGCGTGGATCGCCGCGTTCACGACCTGCAGCGGCGCCCGCAGGTCCGCGAGCGTCCGAGGCACGAGCGGTCGGCCCGGGCCCGCCCGGTCGTCACGACGTGAGTGGCGAGCTCCCGGCTCTTCGCGAGTGCCCGCTCGTGCGAGGCAAGCCGAGCATCTGCCGCCGCGACGAGGTCGCGGAGCCCGCCGAGATCGGTCTCGACGTCGCGGATACGACCCTGCAGGCCGTCGAGGACCCCGTGCACGAGGTCGATGTCCGTGCCGAGCTCGCTCAGTGCCCCGCGCACCGCGACGAGCCGTACGTCGGTCCGGACGCCGGCGACGCCGCTCGCGGACCCGGCGGCAACGATGACGACGGTGAGGACGACGGGGATGACGAGACGCAGCCGGCGCCCTGCGGCGCTCAGCTCATCTCGTCGACGCGCAGGATGCCACCCGTCGCGTCCACGTCGGCGCTGCACACGAACCCCCAGCTCTGTCCCGGGCTGCCAGTTCTGCTTGTTGTCGATGCTCGTCGCGAGCAGGTGCCCGTCCTTGTCCAGGAACGAGCAGCCGAGCTGCGCATACGAGATCGCTTCGCCGCTCGTGTTCTCGGCGATTCCGATCAGGTCGCTGTAGCCGTACGAGTGCGTCAGGTGGACGTCGTAGATGCGCACGAGGCCATCGAAGCCGGTGATCTCGACGGAGACCTCCTCACCGTTGGGCACGTACTCCGTCACCGTTTCCGTGACCGTCACGGTCTGGGTCTCGACGATCGTCCGCACCTTCTGCGACTGGAGCGAGGCGACCTGACCCTGAAGCTTCGCGATCCGAGCGCGGAGCTCCTCGTTCCTCGCGACGGCCGCGAGGAGCGACTCCTGCGACCCCGCCGACCCGACGCGGAGCGTTGCGAGCTCCTGCGCCAGCCGGTCACGGTCGTGCCGAGCATCAGACACGGAGAAGGAAGCGACCCCGGTCGCCGAGGCCGCCACCAGCAGCGTCATCGTCCACGCCAGCGAACGGCTGGTGAGGATGCGACGGATCCGTCCTCGGCGCCGTGGCCGAGCGGGCGTGACGGCTTCCTCGGCGACGGGTTCGTCTCGGATCTCCTCCTCGCGGCGGAGGTCCTTGTTCACCATGAGGAGCCCCATGCCGGGGAGCATCGGATCGGGGGCGTTCGGCGGCGCTTCCAGGGTCGATCTCATGGTTCGAGCGTCGCAGGGCTCCCGGCCGCCGGGGGGAGCCGAGCAGCCCGTTCCGCCAGGGCCTTAGGTCCCTGAGTCGACGCCGCGTAGGGTGCGGTGGGAGCGCTCGGGATCGGCCTGAACCGCACCTGCGTGGGTCATCCGCCGCCTCAGGCGGCCGAGCGGAGCGCGCCGAGGGTCGCCGGATCGCTCGCGAACAGGACGCGAGCGCCCGAGCCCTCGGCGGGCAGGACCTCGGCCCAGCCGTCGCCGGCGGCGATCCACTCGCGCATGGCGTCGGCGAAAGCCGCCGCGTCCTCGGGCGTGTCCCAGACGGTCGAGAGCTCGACGGCGACGTGCTCGCCGTCGGTCCACGCACGGTAGATGCCTCCATCCCAGCCCGCCGCCGCGTCCTCGGACGGGGTGGTCTCGAGCCGAAGATCCAGTGCGAGCAACAGCCACTCTTCGCCGACCTCCTGAACGTCCAGGTCCTGCCACCCGGCCCCGAGCGCCGGCGCCAGGTCCGGGATGTCCACGGGCGTCGGCACGTCGTTCGGGTAGCGCTCCGGATGCAGGATCTGCTCGGTCGAGACCGGGAGGTCACGGAAAGCGTCGTCGATCTCGGGGATGCCGCCGTCGCTCGACAGCGCGGTCACGAAGGCCTGGCCGGCCACGTACGGCCAGATCTGCTGGCGCTCGAGGAACGGCGGTATGTCGGCCGGTTGCTCGCCGCCCCCACTCCCGAGGCTCAGCTGCTCCTCGGGCGTGAGATAGCGGAAGGCGTACGCGGTCATGAAGAACGTCGCGTTGCCCTCGACGAGCGCGACCGCCGCGCTCGCCGCTTCGTCGTGGCACGACGTCAGCAGGCCGTCGATGCGCTCGAGCCCGAAGTTCTGGTCGTCGATCGCGTGGGTGAGCTCGTGCGCGAGGGTGACCCGCTCGGTCGGCGTGGGGTCCTCTGTGCCGATGAAGACCAGCTCGCCGGTGACGGTGTCGTAGTAGCCGATCACCTGGCCCGAGGCGAACCGTTCGAGCTCGCCCCTGATGCTCGTGCCCGGCGGGATCACGCCGATCGTCTGCCACGCCCGGCTGCGCCGGGCGAGCAGCTCCTCGGGGTACGAGTAGTCGAAGGACTTCTGGAGGCCCTTGACGAGCTCGGGCCTGCGTGACGGGATCGGCGACGACCGGTTCGGTGAAGGTGAGGCCGCGGAGCTCCTCGACCGCCTGCTCGACCTCGACGAGCGCCTCGGGCGTCGGGCCCTCGGCCGGCGGGGGCTCGCTCCCGGGCGGGGGCCCGTAGTCGCACAGCGCCGCCATCGCTGCGGCGGCCGACCCCTCGCCTCCCTGCGGGGGTGAGGGGCTCTCCCGGACGGTCGGCACCGCGGTGGGCGATGGTGTCGCGGTCACGCCGCCGTCGCCTCTCCCGCGCTCGCACGCGGCCCCGATCAGGGCGCGACGCGAGCAGGATCGCGACCAGTGCCACGCGTCTCAACGCGACGCCCGTCTCCTCGGCAAGAAGAGGCCGAGCAGCGCGAGCACGACCGCCCCGGCGGAGACGCCGGCCGAGATCCAGAGCGCCCTGGTGCTCTGGAGCTCATCGAGCACCGCCGCAGCGAGGAAGACCCCCGCCGACGAGCAGGAACGCGAAGGCCAGGCCGTAGAGCCCCAGCGACAGGCGGGCGGGCCGAGGCCGGTCGGTCACAGGCGCTCCCGCAGGTACGCGACGAGGTTCTCGACCGTGATGCGGTCCTGGGACATCGTGTCGCGCTCGCGCACGGTGACCTGCCGGTCGTCGAGCGTGTCGAAGTCCACCGTCACGCAGAACGGCGTGCCGACCTCGTCCTGCCGCCGGTACCGACGGCCGATCGAGCCGGCGTCGTCGTAGTCGCACATCCACTCGGTCTTCACGAGGTCGAACACCGCACGGGCGTCGGGCGCGAGCTTCTCGTTGCGACTGAGCGGCAGCACGGCCACCTTCGTCGGCGCGAGATCCTTGTGGAGCGCGAGGTAGCACCCGCTTCTCGGTGTCCCCCTTCGCGGTCGGCGCCTCCTCCTCGCGATAGGCGTCGATGAGGAACGCGAGGAGACACCGGTCGACGCCCGCGGCTGGCTCGATCACGTAGGGGTGATACCGCGCGTCCTTCTCCTGATCGAAGTACGTGAGGTCCTGGCCCGAGAACTTCTCGTGCTGCTTGAGGTCGAAGTCGGTGCGGTTCGCGATGCCCTCGAGCTCGCCCCAGTCGGTGAACGGGTACCGATACTCGACGTCGACGGTTCGCTTCGCGTAGTGCGAGAGCTCGTCCTTGTCGTGGTCTCGGAGGCGGAGGTTCTCGGGCCGGATGCCGAGATCCAGGTACCAGCGGTGCCGCTCGTCGATCCAGTACTCGTGCCACTCCTCGTCGGTGCCGGGCTCGACGAAGAACTCCATCTCCATCTGCTCGAACTCGCGCATCCGGAAGATGAAGTTGCCGGGCGTGATCTCGTTGCGGAACGACTTGCCGATCTGCGCGATGCCGAACGGCACCTTCTTCCGGCTGCTCGACTGGATCTGCGCGAAGTCCACGAACATGCCCTGGGCGGTCTCGGGGCGCAGGTACACCGCGTTCGTCGTCGTCGGGGACCGGGCCCATGTGGGTCTTGAACATCAGGTTGAAGTTGCGCGGGTCGGTGAAGTCGCGGTGACCGCAGTTCGGGCACGCCGGGCCGGCGTGCATGTCGATGGAGGTCTCGTCCTCCTCATGCCCGGACTGTGGCGCGTGGAAGCCCTCGAGGTGGTCGGCGCGGAAGCGCTGGTGGCAGTTCAGGCACTCGACGAGCGGGTCCGTGAACACCTCGAGGTGCCCGCTCGCCTCCCAGACCTTCGGCGACATGACGATCGCCGCGTCGAGGCCGACCACGTCGTCGCGGAGCTGGACCATCGAGCGCCACCAGGCGTTGCGGATGTTCCGCTTCAGCTCGACGCCGAGCGGCCCGTAGTCCCACGACGAGCGCAGGCCGCCGTAGATCTCGCTGGACTGGAACGCGATCCCCCGGCGTTTCGCGAGGGAGGTGATGGCCTCCATGAGATCGGCCACGGTCATCGTCTCCTTTCCCGGCCGCTGGCCGCGGCCGCTGGCGTGGGCCGCCAGTGTACGGGTGGCGGAGCGGAACGGATCGGCCGGCGGCGTGAGCGACGGCTCAGTCGCGCGGCTCGTCGATCGCGCCGAACCGTCGTGACCGCTTCTGGAAGTCGCGGATCGCCTCGTACAGGTGCTCGCGGTCGAAGTCCGGCCAGAACACGGGGGTGAAGTAGAGCTCCGAGTAGGCGGCTTGCCAGAGCAGGAAGTTGCTGATCCGCTCCTCGCCGCTCGTGCGGATGATGAGATCGGGGTCGGGCGTATCCGGGTGGTACAGGCGCCGAGCGATCGACTCGGGCCCGAGCTTCTCGCCCTTCAGTCGCCCTGCGTCGTGGTCGGCGAGGAGCTTCTTCACCGCATCGGCGATCTCGACGCGGCCGCCGTAGTTGAAGGCGATCGTGAGCGTCATCCCCGTGTTGTGCCTCGTGAGCTCCTCGGAGATCTGCATCTCCTTCAGCACCGAGCGCGGCACGCGCCAGTCCCGCCGGCCGAGCCACCGCACGCGCACGTTCATCCGATGGAGCTCGTCGCGCCGGCGGCGGAGCAGGCCGCGGTTGAACCCCATCAGGTAGGCGACCTCGGCCTTCGGCCGGTTCCAGTTCTCGGTCGAGAAGGCGAACATCGTGAGCCAGTCGAGGCCGATCTCGTTCGCGCCGACGACCGTGTCCCACATCGCGGCCTCGCCGGCCGCGTGGCCCTCGGTGCGCGGGAGCCCGCGTTGCGTGGCCCACCGGCCGTTGCCGTCCATCACGATGCCCACATGCCGGGGCAGGCACTCGAGATCCAGATCCGTGAGGTACGTGCTCACGGCGCGAGGCTCCGCGCCAGCATCGGCAGGCTCTTCATCCGGCGCTCGAGGTGGTACTCCGCGAACCCGAACAGGAGCGCTCTGCACTCACGACGAAGGCGCGGGTCGACCTGTGTCTGGCCCGCCTCGACGAGCCCGCCGCTCCCGAGCGCCGACAGGAACGCGAGCGCCTGCGCCGAGACCGGCTCTGCGTCGAGCGCGGCATGGTCCGAGCACACCGCACCGCCCTGGGCACTGGAGAACAGGCCGGGGTCCATGCGGCCGCACTCGGCACACGCGGTGAGGCTCGGGTGGAAGCCCGAGAGCGAGAGCATCTTCAGCAGGAAGGACTCGGCGACCGCGGCGGGATCGGCAGGAGACGTGTCGAGCGCGCGGAGCCCGCCGAGCAGCAGGAGGAACAGCCGCACGTTGCGTTCGTGCTCCTCGGCGACCTTGTCGGTGGCCTCGAGCATGGTCTCGGCCGCGGCGAACAGGCCGAGGTCGCCTCGGATCGGCAGGAACGGGCTGATGATCTCGGCCTGGCTCACGATGTCGAGGGAGCCCCTGCCCCGGTAGAGCATCAGCGAGACGTGGGTGGTGGGCTCCAGGCGCGCGCCGAACCGGCTCGTCGTCTTGCGGATGCCCTTCGCGACGGCCCGGACCTTCCCCGAGCCCTGCGTCATGACGGTGACGATCTTGTCGGCCTCGCCCAGCTTCGCGGCGCGCAGGACGACGCCTTGTTCCTTGTAGAGGGGCATCACCCGCATCGTAGCGCCCGGGTTCCCCCAGACCGTGCCGGTGATGTTGCGGAAGTGTGGAATCCGGACCGGCCGGGGCGGGCGCCCGGCCGATGTCCGACGTGCCTAGGACCCCATGGCCTCCATGTTCTTCGAGACCACCTCGATCGTCTGCTGGAGCCGGTCCGTGGGGCTGAACTCCACCAGCGAGGTCCCGGCGAAGATCGAGGGCGTGTGGCCGGGACCGGCGAAGTAGGCCTCGCCGGCCGACGAACTCCTCGTCTCCGTCGGCCGTGTGGAACACGACCTTGCCCTCGAACACGTACCCCCAGTGCTCGCACTGGCACCGGTCGTCCGGAAGGCCCTTGAACAGCGCGGTGAGATCCGCGTCCGCCGTGTACGTCTCCCACCCGACCGTGTAGCCGCCGAGCTCCGCATAGTGCCCCTCGAAGCCCTCCGCCTCGAAGTGCTCCGTGGCGCTCGCCTTCGACGCTTTCGCCATGCCTGCCCCTCCCCTCTTCACGTCCGCCCCCCTTGGGGCACGGGCGCGATGGTATCGACCTTCGGTGCCCGCGTCGCCTGGTTCCCGTCGCGGGGCAACCGCTCCGACCTCCTGCCCTCAGTCGGTCACGATGTCGATCGACAGGAAGAACCCGTCCTTTCCGTCCACCGTGCCGGCCGTGAACGTGACCATCCCGCGCGCCCCGGCGAAGTCTCCCGTCCCTCCGACGACCGCGATCTGGCCGCCTGTGAAGGACTCGGAGAACCGAAGTCCCCCGTCGAGCACGAGGTCGCCGTCCGCGAGTCGCAACGTGGAGTCCAGGACGATCTCCAGATCCTGGCCCTGCGACACGGGCCGGACGACCGTGAGCTCGCTCAGCGAGCGCCCCACCGATGACCCGTCCGCCGGGTCGAGGATCGGCTGTGACTCGACGGCGTAGTCGCCCGCCGACGGGAACCCGGGCTTGCCCACGTCGATGTCCTTCTCGAACGGACCCTCCACGGCGAACACGTCGAGGTGGGTCGGCCCGATCTGTGCCGACGAGATCGGTGCGTGGACGGCGAGCACGATCGCTCCGGCGAGCGCCACGACGACCGCGGTACGGACCCTCCGAGCGCCCCTCATCTCAACCCTCCTTCCCGCGCGCCCGCGCGCGCTCCTCGGCGGCTTGGATGAGGCCCGCGAGCCCTCGCTTGGCCTGGCTCGCCGTCTCCTTCATCGCGATGGACCGAAGGATGGGGATCCGGTACATCGCGAGCGCTCCCGGCAGCGCGCTCGCCCTCGTGACGCGGGTCGTGTGCGAGACCGCCGACCCATCTCCTTCCGGGGAGATCCCGTACCGGTGCACGATCGTCCAGTCCGAGCTCTGCCCGCCGCGCTTGAGCTCCATCGAGGACTCGGTGACGAACTCGAAGACGGTCGGGCGATCGGCCTCGGTCACGACCGACCGGTCGGCCATCCGGCACATCCGGTCCTCACCGGTCGACGTGAACTCGGTCCCGACCGTCGCCCGGCCCGTCGGCGCGTCGATCCCCTCGAGACCGCCGTGCTTCCCGTCGAGGCCGCCCCACGCGCCGTGCTTCGGAAGTTCCGCGACCACGTCCCAGACCACCTCCGCCGGAGCGCGGCACGCCTGCGTGACCCTCGTCACGAGCTCGCGTCCCGCGAGGGCATTCGCACGCGGCCCGTTCGTCCGCTGCGTCGCCATCCCGCACCTCCTTCCGTCGTGGACGGACGGAGCGTGCACCCCGCCGGCCGCGGGAGGATGGGGAGGATGCCCCGTTTCCGGACCCGATCCGGGTGGCTACGCGTGGGGCCCCAGGTGGCGGACCGCGAAGGCGGCTGCCTCGGTGCGGCTGCGGAGGTTGAGCTTGGACAGCACGTTGCTCACGTGGTTGCCCGCCGTCTTCGTGCTGATGAACAGGCGGGCGGCGATCTCGGCGTTCGTGAGCCCTTCACCCAGGAGGGCGAGGACCTCGCGCTCCCGGCGGCTCAGCTGGCCGAGCTGCTTGGGTCCCGTCCGACCGGCCACGCCCCGCTCCCGCAGGAAGGCGGCGGCGGCGTCGGCCTCGCGCGGCGCGCCGAGGCGCTCGAACTCGGCGAGGGCGGTCCGCGCCTCACCGACCGCGAGCTCCGGATCGGGAACCGTGCGCGCCAGCCGGAACCGGGCCCGAGCCGCGTCGAGGGGGAGCTGCTGCTCGGCGAACGCGCCGATGGCTGCCTCCAGCTGCCGCACGGCCTCCGGGTCCCCGGTGGACGCGGCGACCTTCCCTCGCGCGAACGCGGCCATCGCCCCGATGCGCGGCAGCGACGAGCTCTCCGCAACGCCCTTCACCCGCATCGCCGTGGTCTGGGCGCCATCCAGGTCTCCCTGCGCGAGTTGCACGTCGACCAGCAGGCCGAGGAACGGCGCGGCGAGCACGTTGTCCTCGCCGACGTCGTTCAGTCGCCGGTGGAGCACGGCCGCAGCCATCGCGACCTCGCCCCGGGCGAGGTGGAGCAGCGCGAGCGCGTGCGTGGACTCGGGCAACGACTCGAAGCCAGCGAGGAGCTGCTCGGCCTCCTCGATCCGACCCTGGAGGAGCCGGAGCTCGGCGAGCTTCGCCGCGGGATGCACGCAGCGAGCGCGCAGGTCGGCCTCGCGCATCTGACCGAGCCCCTCCGCGAGCATGCCCTCGGCCAGCTCCCACTGTCCCGACGCCACGAACATCTCGGCGCAGCACGCGTAGCAGAAGCCGAGCACCGCAACGTGCTCGTGCTGCCCGAGCCATCGCTCGACCACCTGTCCCCACTGCTCGATGCGTTGCCAGTCCGCGGCGTGCTCGCACGCCGCGATGCCCACGCAGATCACGTCGCCGATCGTCTCGAGGCTCGCGACCTCACCGCCGGTCGCGGCGGCCAGGGCCTCGTCGACCTTGGTCATGCCCTCCTCGACGTCGCCCGCCGCGACCTCCGCGTAGCCGACGCGTACGAGCGCCGCGGCCTCCAGGTCCGCGTCGTGGAGCCGCCGAGACAGCTCGAGCGCGTCCCCGGCATGGCGAAGGATCTCCGATGGCGCGCTCGCCCGCTCGGCCCGAGCGACGGCGAGCCATCCGCGCTCGGGGACCTCTCCCTCGTCCCCGACCAGACCCTCCGCCCGCGCGTACCAGCCGCCGCTCGCGGCCAGGTTGCCGAACCCGGCGGCGTGCTCGCGCGAGAGCCACAGCGCGGCCCTCGCCGCTCGCGCGTCGTCCCCTCGCGCCCGGAACCGTGCGTAGGCGCGCTCGACGTGCGCGAGGGCGGCCTCGAAGTCGTGGAGCCACCACAGGGCGAGGCCCAGACCCTCCTCGGCCTCGGGAACCTCGGCGTCGGTCAGGACGGCCTCGAACCTCGTCCGGGCTCCCTCCCAGTCGCCCGTCCGTAGGGCCTCCTCGCCGCGGGCGAGCGCGTCGGGGTCGGCCTCCACGACCATGCGCGAGATGATGGCACGGAACGGCGGACGCGAGAAGGCGTGCGGTCAGGCGCCGATCGGGTGCCAGACCGTCTTGAACTCCATGAGCGCGGTGACGTCGTACGGGCTCTGCGCCTGCTCCGAGAACGGGTCGACCTCGCGAGCTCGAGTCACGCGCTTCATGTTCTCGGTAGCGAGCTCTTCGACCTGCTTCTGCATCTCCTCGGGCACGCCGGTCACGTCCATCGCGTTGACGTCCATGTGACCGGCGAGCCACGGGACGAGCTCGGCCGTGTAGCCGGTGAGGATGTTCACCACGCCGCCCGGCACGTCCGAGGTCGCGAGGACCTCGCCGAGGGAGACGGCCGGCAGGGGCGCCTGCTCGCTCGCGAGCAACGACCACGGTGTTCCCGCTCACGATCGCCGGGGCGAGTCGTGACACCAGGCCGAGCAATGCCTGCTCCCGCGGCGCCACGATGCCGACCACGCCGGTCGGCTCGGGGATCGTGAAGTTGAAGTACGGGCCGGCGACGGGGTTCGTTCCGCCGAGCACCTGGCCGATCTTGTCGGCCCAGCCCGCGTACCAGACCCAGCGATCGATCGCGGCCTCGACGCCTCGACGCGGATCCGACGCTCCGGCGTCGGCGAGCTCGGCCTCGAACTGCGCACGGCGTCCCTCCATGAGCTCGGCCACGCGGTACAGGATCTGGCCGCGGTTGTAGGCCGTCCTGCCGGCCCACCCGGGCTGCGCGCCTCGAGCCGCCTTCACCGCGTCCCGAAGATCCTTGCGCGAGGCGCGCGCGGCCCAGGCGAGCAGTCGGCCGTCGTGCGAGACGACCTCGTACGAGCGACCGGACTCGCTGCGGGGGAACTCACCCCCGATGTAGAGCTTCGCGGTGCGCTTGACGGGGACGCGCGGGTCGCTCATGCCGCACCCCCGTCGAGGTCGAGGTACGGCTCGAGGCCGTGCCGGCCGCCCTCGCGACCGAACCCGCTCTCCTTGTAGCCGCCGAACGGCGATGCGGGGTCGAAGCGGTTGAACGTGTTCGCCCACACGACACCCGCCTTCATCCGCTCGGCCATCCACAGGATGCGCGAGCCCTTGTCGGTCCAGATCCCGGCCGACAGCCCGTACTCGGTGTTGTTCGCCTTCTCGACGGCCTCGTCGGGCGTGCGGAAGGTGAGGATCGACAGCACCGGCCCGAAGATCTCCTCTCGAGCGATGCGGTGGGACTGCGACACGTTCGTGAACAGCGTCGGCCGGAACCAGAAGCCGCGCTCGGGCAGGACGCAATCGGGCTGGAAGATCTCGGCGCCCTCCTCGATGCCGCTCTGTACGAGCTCCTGGATCTTCTCCAGCTGCGCCAGGTTGTTGATCGCCCCGACGTCCGTGTTCTTGTCGAGCGGATCGCCCACCCGCAGCGTCGACAGCCGCGACTTCAGCTTGTCGACGACGAGCTCGGACACCGATTCCTGCACGAAGAGGCGCGAGCCTGCGCAGCAGACCTCGCCCTGGTTGAAGAAGATGCCGTTCACGATGCCCTCGATCGCCTGGTCGATCGGGGCGTCCTCGAAGATGATGTTGGCCGCCTTGCCGCCGAGCTCCAGCGTGAGGCGCTTGCCCGTTCCGGCCACGTTGCGCCGCAACACTTTCCCGATCTCGGTCGAGCCCGTGAACGCGATCTTCGCGATGTCCGGATGCGCCGCGAGCCAGCCGCCCGTCTTCCCGCCCGGTCCGGTGATGACGTTCACGACGCCGGGCGGCATCTCGGCCTGCTCCATGACCTCGGCGAGCAGGAGCGCCGTGAGTGGGGTCGTCGAGGCCGGCTTCAGGATCGCGGTATTGCCGGTCGCGAGCGCCGGCGCGAGCTTCCACGCGCACATCAGCAGGGGGAAGTTCCACGGCGTGATCTGCGCCGCAACGCCGAGCGGGCGCGGCGATCGTCCGGGGAACGCGTACTCGAGCTTGTCCGCCCACCCTGCGTAGTAGAAGAAGTGGGCCGCGGCGAGCGGCACGTCGACGTCGCGCGACTCCTTGATCGGCTTGCCGTTGTTCAGCGTCTCGAGGACCGCGAACTCGCGCGAGCGCTCCTGGAGCGCGCGGGCGATCCGATACAGGTACTTCGCCCGCTCCTTGCCCGGCAGGTCGCGCCAGCGCGTCTCCCACGCGTCACGCGCGGCCCGGGCCGCGAGGTCGACGTCCTCCTCCCCGGCCTCGGCGACCTCGGCGAGCGGCTCCTCGGTGGCGGGGTCGATCGTTTCGAAGTAGCGCCCCGTCTTCGGCTCGATGGACCGGCCGTCCACGAACAGCTCGTACCGGTCGCGGAGCCGGACGATCTCCCTGCTCTCGGGCGCCGGTGCGTACTCCCACGGCGTGACCCGCTCCGGAACCTTCGTGGTCGTGCGCTCGATGTCGCTCATGGCACCTCAGTCGATCGTGAAGTAGTCGGGTCCCTGGTAGCGGCCGGTCCGCTCCTTGTTGATCTGCATCAGCACGTCGTTCAGGAGCGAGGACGCGCCGATCCGGAAGAGATCGGGCGTCATCCACTCGGCGCCGAGCGTCTCGTGGACGAGCACGAGGTACTGGATCGCCTGCTTCGAGGCGCGCACTCCACCGGCGACCTTCACGCCGACCCGGCGCCCGGTCTCCGTGAAGAAGTCGCGCGCCGCCTCCAGCATGCAGAGCGCGCTCGGCAGCGTGGCGCCCGTTCCGATCTTCCCGGTCGAGGTCTTGATGAAGTCCGCGCCCGCCGCCATCGCGAGCACGCTCGCCTGCCGCACCCGGTCGTACGAGCCGAGCTCGCCGGTCTCGAGGATCACCTTCAGGCGCGCGTCACCGGCCGCCTCCCGCGCCGCGACGAGCTCCTCGAACGCCCTCGCGTACTCACCCCCGAGGAACAGCGAACGGTTGAGCACGATGTCGATCTCGTCGGCGCCGGCCTCGGCCGCCTGCCGGATGTCCGCGAGTCGCGCCTCGAGCGGCGCGAGCCCGGCCGGGAACCCACCTGCGACGCTCGCGACCTTCACGGTTGAGCCCCGGAGCTGTTCGACCGCGACAGGCACGAGCTGGGCGTAGATGCAGACGGCGGCGACGGGTGGGATCGAGGGGTCCATCGGGTCGGGCCGCAGCGCCTTGCCGCACATCGCCACGACCTTGCCCGCGGTGTCGACCCCCTCGAGGGTGGTCAGGTCGATGCACCGAATCGCGAGATCGAGCGCCCAGAGCTTCGACGCCTTCTTGATCGAGCGCTTGCCGAGCGAGGCCGCGCGCTCCTCGAGCCCGACGGCATCCACCGCCGCGGTGCGTGTGACGAGCCGAACGGCATCGCGCGGTGCGTAGCGCACGAGGTCGCCGGCGCTGCTCCGCGTCTCCGCTGCCTGGGACATGGGAAGCCATGGTACGGCGCCGCCCGGCCTTCCCGCTATCCTGTCCCATCCATCCAAAGGGGGATCGAACATGCGGAAGACGGCGTTCGTGCTGGTGGCGGTGCTCGCGATGGGATCGGTGGCGTGCTCCGGTGATGACGGGACACCACCGGCAGCGACGGGTGGGACGACAGGCGCCACCGGGTCCTCCGAGGTTTCGGACTGCGTCGACCTCACCGCCGGTGACGTGTTCACGCTCACGATCTCGGGCTTCGCGTTCCACCCCTCGTGCTTCACGGCTCGGGCCGCCCAGAGCATCTCGATCGTGAATGAGGACTCCGCCGATCACTCCTTCACGATCAGCGGCACACAGATCGATGTCACGATCCCAGCGGGGCAGACCTTCAACGGAGAGTCCGTCTCCGGCGTGCTTGAGCCCGGGACCTACGACTTCTTCTGCCGGTTCCACCCCTCGATGACGGGGACCGTCACGGTCGAGTAGCCGATAGGCCAACCGCTCGGATCGGTCGGATCGGTCGGCGGATCCAGCGACGTGGAGCGACGGTTGCACTATCCTGCGCCTCACATCAGGACGAGGGGGAGGAATGCGCAAGACCGTGATCGCGCTCGTAGCCCTGCTCCTGCTCGGCCTCGTCGCGTGCAGCGGGAAGTACAAGCCGGGCAACGCGAGCGAGCCGAGCGCGGCCGGCAACTCGGCACCCGCCGGCAACACCGGCGCGCCGGCCGACTGCGTGGACCAGACGGGTGGTGACGCGACGATCACGATCTCCGGCTACGCGTACGACCCGACGTGCCTTCGGGTCAGCGCCTCCGGCAGCCTCACGATCGTGAACGAGGACCCCTCGGCGCACTCGTTCTCCCTGGAGGGCGGGCTCATCGACGAGACGCTGGACGTCGGCGACACGGTGACCATCAAGTCGCTCTCGGACCTCGCGCCCGGGACCTACCAGTTCAACTGCCGCTTCCACCCGCCGATGGTCGGCACGCTGATCGTCGAGTAGGCGGATCAGAACCCGAGACGCCGGAGCGCCTTCGGGTCTCGCTGCCACTCCTTCAGCACCTTCACGCGGAGGTCGAGGAACACCCGCGTCCCCAGGAGGGACTCCATCTCCTCGCGCGCGCCGGTGCCGATCGTCTTCAACACCGAGCCGCCCTTGCCGATCACGATCCCCTTCTGCGAGTCGCGCTCGACCACGATGATCGCCGTGACCCGCGTGAGCCCGTCTTCCTCCTCGAGCTCCTCGACGACGACGGCGACCGAGTGAGGAACCTCCTCGCGGGTCAACGCGAGTGCGCGCTCTCGTACGAGCTCAGCCAGGCGCATCTCGAGCGGCAGGTCCGTCACCTGCTCCGCGGGGTACAGCGGCGGGCCCTCGGGCAGTGCGGGCGAGAAGGACCTCGAGCAGGACGTCGAGCCCTCGGCCCGTGCGCGCCGAGACGGGCACGATCTCCTCGAAGGCGCCGAGGTCGGCGGCCGCCTGGAGCTGCGGCACCTCAGCCCGAGCTCGGAGGAGATCGATCTTGTTCACCGCGCAGATCGCCGGGACGCCCGCCCTCTTCACCTGTCGCTCGAAGACGAAGGCGTCGCCTCGCCCGACCCCCGCTCGCGCATCGACCACCATCACGACGACATCCACCCCGGCCGTCGCCTCGCCCACGAGCTCGTTCAGGCGTGAGCCGAGCAGCGTCCTCGGCTTGTGGAAGCCGGGGGTATCGGTGAACACGACCTGATGATCGTCTGTCGTCAGGATCGCTCGGATGTCGCGCCGGGTGGTCTGGGGCTTGTTCGAGACGATCGCGACCTTCTGCCCGACGAGCGCGTTCACGAGCGTGGACTTGCCGACGTTGGGCCGGCCGAGGACCGCGACGAGCCCCGAGCGGAACGTCACCGCGTCGCGGAGCGAGGCCGAGTCGAACGCCGCCGGCAGGAGCGAGCCGAAGGACCCATCCGCGCGGCGACCGTTGTCGGCCTCGGCGACCACGTGCATCTCGGGGCCGAACTCGTGCAGCACCTGACGGCACCCCCCGCACGGCGGCGTCGGCTCCGTGTCGTCGGCGACGACCGCCACGGCGTCGATGCCCTCTCGCCCGCCGCGACGGCCGCGGCGACCGCATTGCGCTCGGCGCAGACCGACAGCGGGTACGAGGCATTCTCGACGTTCACGCCGGTGAAGACGCGACCGCCGGCGAGCAGCGCCGCACCGACGTTGAAGTTGCTGTATGGCGCGTATGCGCGAGCGCGGGCTCGCGCGCCGCCGCGACGAGGTCGTCGACGTGCGACGGACGGACCCCGGGTCGGGTCGCGCTCATCCGTGCCCACCTCCTCCTGCTCCTCGCTCGGCCCCTCCGGCTCGCGCCGCGTGATCAGCACCTTCGAGATCCGGCGCCCGTGCACCTTCTCGGCGGTGAAGACGAGGTTCTGGAACCCGACCTCCTGCACCCTCCTCCGGGATGCGCCCAGCAGACCGAGCACCAACCCGCCGACCGTGTCCCACTCCTCGTCGGGCAGCTCGACGTCCAGGAGCTCGTTCAACTCGTCGATCGCGACCTTCCCGTCGACGCGGAAGACGCCCTCGCCGACCTCGACGACCTCCGGCTCCTCGTGGTCGTACTCGTCGGTGATCTCGCCGACGAGCTCCTCGAGCAGGTCCTCGAGCGTGGCGAGCCCTGATACCGACCCGTACTCGTCGGTCACCAGCGTGATGTGGAACTTCTCGCTGCTGCATCTCGCGGAGCAGATCCGCCACCTTCTTCGACTCGGGCACGAAGTGGGCCTCGCGCACGATGTCGCGCAGCGGCATGTCGTGCTTGCCCTGATGGAGCGCCTTCAGGACGTCCTTCGCGAAGACGAGCCCCGTCAGGTCGTCGAGGTCCTCGCGGTACACCGGGATGCGCGAGTACCCGTGCTCGAGCACGAGCGCCTGCACGTCGCGGAGCGACTGTCGTCCTCGATCGCGACGACATCGGGGCGCGGAACCATGACCTCCCGCACGATCGTGTCGCCGAACTCGAAGATCGAGTGGATCAGCTCCTTCTCCTCGCGCTCGATGCGCCCTCCTCGTGACCGACCTCGGCCATCGAGCGCACGTCCGCCTCCGACACGAACGGTCCCTCCTTCAGGCCGCGCCCGGCAGCAGCACGTTGGCGAGACCGATGAGCGCCCGCGTCGGAGCGGCGAGCACCCGCCCGAGGAACCACACGAGCGGGAGCCACGGCGAGCGCCGCGCGGTCGCTGTGGAGCACGCCGAACGTCTTCGACATCGCCTCAACCAGCACGAAGTACAGGAGGGTGAACGCGACGGACACGATCGTGACCCCCATCCGCCGAAGGTCCGCTCCGCCAAGATCGCCACGAGGATCGCCGAGCCGTTCTGGCAGAACATCACGGAGAGGTAGACCGCGTTCAGGTAGCCGCGGCGGGTCGGCCTCGATCCGCTCGAGCGTGACGGCGTTCCTGCGCTTCTCCTCGAGCGAGGGCCAGCGCGCGCACGCGCGTCATCCGCGTGAGCGAGGCCTCCGAGATCGCGAGCATGGTCCCGGGACGACGAGCAGCGCGACGAGGAGCCACAGCCAGATCACGGGCACGGTCACTCCCGTGTAACGCTCCTGGATCGCCCACATCACCGCGCGTTCACCCTCCCCTCGTGATCGTGCCCGAGCAGGTGCAGGATGCCGTGGACCAGCAGCAGGCGCATCTCCGCCGGCGGATCCGCCTCGTTGTTGCGAGCGGCGACCACCGGGGCGACCACCACGTCGCCGAGCACCGCACCCCGTCCTCGTCGACCTCGTCCAGCGGGAACGACAGCACGTCCGTCGGGCCTTCCTCGTCCATGTACCGGACGTGGAGATCGGCGATCTCGCCCTCGGTGACGAACGAGATCGAGAGCTCGGTGTCGGGACGCCCTCGCCCGCGAGGCACTCTGCCGCGAGCGCGACAAGTCCCTCCACGTCCACCGGCGATCCTGACGGTCGTCCACGAGGATCCGTCGGGGTATGGTCGCCGTCAGCCATCGGCGCGTGCCCGTTGCTCGCCGTGCATCCGGTACGCCTCCACGATGTCCTGCACGATCTTGTGCCGGACGACGTCGCGGGCACCCAGGTGGACGAACTCGATCCCCTCGATGCCCGTGAGGATCTCCTCCATGATCGTGAGCCCCGACGTCTGCCCGGACGGCAGGTCGATCTGCGTGACGTCGCCGTTCACGACGACCTTGGAGCCGAAGCCGAGGCGCGTGAGGAACATCTTCATCTGCTCGGGCGTGGTGTTCTGGGCTTCGTCCAGGATGATGAACGCATCATTCAGGGTGTTGTGCGTGACGAGGAAGTCGTCGGTCACGTAGAGGGAGTCGGCAGCCGCGACCTGGATGCAGACCGTCTCCCGCTCCCCGACGGGCACGATGCCGTCCACGAAACGCATCGGGCGGCCGCCGCCGCCGAACGCGCGATAGGTCCAGAGCTTGCGGGTGAGCCGGAACGGGTCGACGCCCTCGGGCAGGCGGATGTCGAGGACGAAGGCATCTGAGCGGTAGTCGACGGTACGCCCCCTCGCGCGTCCGGGCTTGCGTCCGACCGCAACACGGGTCCTCTGGTAGGCGACGCCGCCGAGCGATCGAACGAGGAAGACGAGGTCGTCCCGCAGCCGTGGAGACGTCGTCATGTACTGGATGCGGCAGCTCCTCCGCGACTGCGTGACCGGTCCGCCGTCCGTGTCGAGCAACCCCTGCAGCACGGCCAACCGGACCTCGGGCGTGTTGTACAGGTACGGGTCCGGGACGAACTTGGTCGTGGAGCGCGTGCCGGCGAGGCCGAGCTCGCGCAGGATCGACATGAGGGGGTTCGCGACGATCACACCACCGCGGCTCCCGGCCGAGTTCCTGAGCACGTAGTCGTAGCTACCCTTGGGAGCGAGCTCGATGCCCTTGAGACTCATCTCGAGCGCGAGCGCCAGCTCCGGATCTCCGGTCGAGAAGGAGGGCGTGGTCGACCCGGTGATGCAGCCGTCACCCAGCAGGAGCCCGAGCGCGTACGGGTCCATGGGCACCTCGCGAGGCCCGAGCCGGACGGGCGCGCCGATGACGGGAAGCTCGAAGCGGTGAGCGTGGGCCGCCCGGAGATGTCCAACCATCTCCCGCGTCTCCAGGACCCGGGAAGGTCTGCCCCGCCGGCGGTCGGCCGCGGTGGACACCGCCCACAGGTGCTCTCCGCAGCAGAGCGTGGAAGCGCCGTCCTGCGCTCGCAGTCGGAAGACCTGCTTGCGTCCCTGCGGGTACACACCGAGAACTGGAGTGGGGCGCCCGTCTGATCCGACCACGAGGTCGCCCACGCGCAGGCTGCCGATCGCCACGAACCCGTCCGGCGTCAGGACCTTGCTGTCGAGCGGCTGGGCCCGCCCCCGCATGTATGCGAGCGGTGCCACTTCGACCGTCCCGCGCTCCATCAAACGGGGCAGCGTGTCCGCGCCGGTCATCTCGAACAGCGCGTCATAGAGCGGCTTCATGTAGGGGTCGATCTTCTCGTACAGCGTGCCCGGGAGGAACCCGAGGCGCTCGCCGGCCTCGACCGCGGGTCGCGTGAGGATCAGGCGACTGACCAGCTTGCCCTGCAGCGCGCGCACCGCGGTCGCGACCGCGAGGTACGTCTTGCCGGTACCGGCGGGGCCGATCGCGAACGTGACGGTCGCTCGACGCATCGCGTCGACGTACTTCTTCTGCCCGAGCGTCTTCGGCGCGATGCCCTTGCCGCGACCGGTGAGCAGGACGTCGCCGAGCACCTCCGTCGGCGTGGCCTCCTCGCCCTTGATGAGCTCGATCGAGCGCCCAACCGAGGAGGGGTTCAGCTCGTGCCCTCGCTCGAGCAGCACGAGCAGCTCCTCGAAGAGCAGGCCGACGCGTTCGGCCTCCTCGCTGGGGCCGGAGATCGTGATCTCGTTGCCCCGGACCATGATCTCGGAGTCGAAGGCGGCCTCGATGAGCTTGAGCAGCTCGTCTCGCTGGCCGAGGAGGGCGACCATGTTCTGGTCGCCGGGCACGAGGATCTTCACCTGAATGACTGCTCTCGCCAAGCGGTTGCTTCTCGGGGAGTCCCCCGTTCCCTCCCTGGATCGATGAAGGGCCGTCATGCGACGACCCCGGCACGTATCCTACCTCGCCGCGACCCACCGATCCTCATCCGGGCGGCCAGGTCATCTGCCGACCGCCGAGCAGATGGACGTGCAGGTGGTAGACGTGCTGCCCGCCCTCGTGCCCGACGTTCGCGACCAGACGCCATCCCCGGTCCTCGAGCCCCTCGGCCCGGGCCACCTGCTTCGCGGCCTGGAACAGGTCGGCGAGCATGCCTGCATGCCGCTCCTCGACCTCGGCCGCCGATGCTCACGTGCTCCTTCGGGATCGACCTGGACGTGCGACCGGCGCCTGCGGCGCGACGTCGCGGAACGCGATCACGGTCTCCGGTCGCGTAGAGCACGTCGGCGGGCTCGTCGCCGGTCACGATGCGGCAGAACACGCAGCTCGAAACGGTCCCCGGACATGCCCCCGTCCCGGCTTCCGCAAGCTCGCGCGATCCCGAGCCCGCTTGCCGGCCGCGTGGCCGCGGAGCTCGGCGAGCTGCTCGAGCAGCTTCCGCTCCTTCGCGCGAGAGCTCGCGCCGGGGTCTGCCACGTGGACCGTGACGAACAGGTCGCCGCGGCCGCGACGCCCGAGGTTGGGCATCCCCTTGCCGCGCAAGCGGAACGTCGCGCCCGACTCCGTGCCCGGGTCGAGCTCGACGCTCTCCGGTCCGTCGAGCGTCTCGACCTCGAGCTCGGCGCCGAGTGCCGCCTGGACCATCGGCACCTCGAGCACGGCGAACAGGTCCTGGCCCCGGCGCTCGAACACGGCGTGCTCCAGCACCGCGATCGACAGGTAGAGGTCGCCGGGCGGTCCGCCCGCGGGGCCGGCGTGCCCGGCACCCGAGACCCGCAGCTCGAGCCCGTCGGCTACGCCGGCGGGGACGTCGACGGGGATCGTGTGCACGGCGCTCACCCGTCCGGAGCCGCGGCAGCGCTCGCAGCGCGAGAGGATCTCCTGCCCCGTGCCCCCGCACCCCGCGCACGGGTGCGCCGTCATCACCGTGCCGAAGATGCTCCGCCGCACGTCCTGCACCTGCCCGGTCCCACCGCATGTGCGGCAGCGCGTCGGGCTCGGTGCCGGGTTCGGCTCCCGAGCCATCGCACCGGTCACACGCCTCCAGGCGCTCGAGCTCGAGATCGCGATGTGTGCCGAACGCGGCCTCCTCGAACGTCAGCGAGACCGTCGTGAAGACGTCCTGCCCCGCGCTGGACGCGGCTCCGCCGGGTCGTCGTGCCGCGACCGAACCCGCCCGAGCCGAAGAAGGCCTCGAAGATGTCGGCGACGTCGCCGAAGGGGAAGTCCATCGGGCCGCCGGCCTGACCGTACCGGTCGTACTGCTGGCGCTTCTCGGGGTCAGACAGGATCTCGTAGGCGGCAGCGACCTCCTTGAAGCGATCCTCGGCGTCGTGCGACTGGCTCACGTCCGGGTGGTGCTCGCGCGCGAGACGCCGGTACGCCTTCTTGATGTCCTCCTGCGACGCCTCGCGGGGAACCCCGAGGATCTCGTAGAGGTCTCGGATCTGCGCCATGGCCGGCTAGGCGTCGAGCTCGGTCGCGAACTCGGACAGGCGCCGGGCCACGGCTCGGACCGAGGCCATCACACTCAGGTAGTCCATCGCGGTCGGTCCGACGACCCCGATCGTCCCGAGCGCCGTGTCGCCCACGTGGAACGGTGCCGACACGACCGAGGCCTCCCACTCGCCTGTCGCCGGATGCTCGGCGCCGATCGTGATCGAGAGATCCTCGGCCGACACGTCGCGCAGGAGATGGAGCATCTCGGACTCGCGCTCGAGGGCCTCGAACAGGCGGCGCACGGTCTCGCGGCGCCAGTGGGCGGCCTCATCGGCCAGGTTCGCGACGCCACCCACGACGATGTGATGCGTACGCGTGCCCTCCTGCATCCCGGCGAGCACGTCCGAGACGGCGAGCAGCAGCTCGCGCTCGACGCCAGGTGAGCCGGCGGCAAGGCGAAGCGCCGTCGCATGCGCCTCGGCGATCGCTTCGCCGCGGAACGCATCCGCGAACCGTCGCTCGAGCGTCGTGAGGTCTTCCGCGCTCAGTCCGGTCGGACGCTCGACGAGGGTCTTCTCGACGCCGCCGTGCTGGCCGACGACGAGGATGAGGATCGCGGTGCCGACCTCGATCAGCTCGACCCGCAGCACGGTGTCCTCGCTCCCCGAGGGCGGGACGGCGAGACCCGCGTACTGCGTCACCCGCGAGAGCAGCTGCGTGGTCCCGCGTAGGACGTCTTCGAGATCGAGCATCGTTTCCGCGAAGAACCCTGCGATCGCACGCCGCTGCTGGTCGCGGAGCTTGCCGCCCGGCGGCAGCGCGTCGACGTACTTGCGGTAGCCCGCGTCGGTCGGGATCCGCCCCGCCGAGGTGTGCGGGTGCATCAGGTAGCCGAGCTCTTCGAGCGCGGCCATCTCGTTGCGGATCGTCGCCGGGGACACGCCGAGATGCGAGCGATCCGCGATCGTCTCGCTGCCGACGGGCTCGCCGCTTCGCACGTACTCCTCGACGACCGCACGTAGCACGGCGACCTTGCGCGCTCCGAGCTCGGGCTCCACCATCACGTTTGGCAGTCTAGCGCGGAGAGTGCTAGGACCGTCTCATCCGGTGAGCGCCAGCACCAGTTCGTTCAGCAGGAGCATGCCGCGCTCGGTGGGGACGAGCGCGCCGTCGGCCTCGCGCAGGAGGCCGCTCTGAAGGAAGGGCTCTGCGGTCGCAGGCCCGACCCACGAGGACGGGATGCCCTCGAGGATCCGCAGGCGCAGGAACACCTCCTCGAGATAAGCATCCGCCCGGTTCGAGGCGTTCCTCGCCACCGGTGGGCAGTCGGCCGGTCTCCACCTGCGCCATGTACTCCTCGGGTGGGCGGACGTTCCACCAGCGGCGGTCGTCGCGGTACGAGTGCGCGCCGGCGCCGAGCCCCAGGTACGGTCGCCGCTCCCAGTAGCCGAGGTTGTGGCGGCACTCGTAGCCGGGCTTCGCCCAGTTCGAGACCTCGTAGTGCGCGTACCCGGCCTCGCCGAGCAGCTCGCACGCCACGCCGAACATGTCCGCCTGCACGTCCGGGTCGGGCGCCGGACGCGCCCCGGCCGCGATCTGCCGGCCGAGCGGCGTCGAGGGCTCGACCGTGAGCGCGTACGCGCTGACGTGCTCGGGCGCGAGCGCGATCGCCTCGCGCAGCGTCCGCTCCCACGACGCGAGGGTCTCGTCCTCGGCGCCGTAGATCAGGTCGAGGCTCACGTTCGCGTAGCCGGCCTCGCGCGCGGCGGCCATCGCGCGGCGGACCGAGTCCGGTCCGTGGACGCGCTCGAGCGACGCGAGCACCGCCGGGTCGAACGACTGCGCGCCCATCGAGAGCCGCTCGAACCCGGCGTCGAGCAACGCCGCGAGCTTCGGCGCGTCCACCGTGTCCGGGTTCGCCTCGATCGTGACCTCGGCGTCGTGCGTCACGGCGAACCGCTCGCCGCAGATGGACGAGCACGGCCTTCAGGTCCGCGGCGTCGAGCGTGGTCGGCGTCCCGCCGCCGAGGAACACGCTCGCGACCTCCTCGCCTTCCCATCCCGGCGCCGCGAGCGAGGCCTCGGCGAGGAGCGCTCGGACGTACCTCGGCGCCAGGTGGTCGAGGCCGGCGTACGCGTTGAAGTCGCAGTAGCCGCAGCGCGTTAGGCAGAACGGAACGTGGACGTAGATGCCCGCGCTCACTTCTTCTCCCCCGCCTTCTGATCCACGCGCAGCGCCGCGATGAACGCCTCCTGCGGCACGTCGACGCGCCCGACCCGGCGCAGGCGCGCCTTGCCCTTCTTCTGCTGCTCGAGCAGCTTGCGCTTGCGCGTGATGTCGCCGCCGTAGCACTTCGCGAGCACGTCCTTGCGCTTGGCCTTCACGGTCTCGCGCGCGACGATCCTCGAGCCGATCGAGGCCTGGATCGCGACGTCGAAGAGCTGCCGAGGGATGAGCTCGCGCAGGCGCTCGACCATCGATCGGCCGTAGCTCGCGGCCTTCTCCCGGTGCACCACGCTGCTGAACGCGTCCACGGGCTCGCCGTGCAGGAGGACGTCCACCCGAACGAGCTCGGAGGCCTCGTACCCCCACGGCTCGTAGTCCAGGGACGCGTAGCCCTTCGTGCGCGACTTCAGCTGGTCGAAGAAGTCGAAGATGATCTCGGCGAGCGGCAGGTGGTAGTGGACCTCGACGCGCGTCGTCGAGAGGTACTTCATGTCCACCATCTCGCCGCGCCGCCCCTGACAGAGCTCGAGCACGGCACCGAGGTAGTCGCTCGGCGTGATGATCGTCGCGAGCACCATCGGCTCCTCGACCAGGTCGTACGTCCCTGCGGTCGGCATCTCGCTCGGGTTGTGCACGACGAGAGTGTCGGCGTCGCGGATCACGTGGAACTCGACGTTCGGCGCGGTCGCGATGAGCTCGAGGCCGAACTCCCGCTCGAGGCGCTCCTTCACGATGTCCATGTGGAGCAGGCCGAG
Source organism: uncultured Actinomycetes bacterium (assembly GCA_963708985.1). GTDB lineage: Bacteria > Actinomycetota > UBA4738 > UBA4738 > HRBIN12 > HRBIN12. The sequence goes on along the minus strand of CAVPUQ010000006.1, from coordinate 104,013 downwards.
GAACCCGCACCGGAACCCGAAGCCGAGCGCCATCGAGGTCTCGGGCTCGAACACCAGCGCCGCGTCGTTCAGCTTCAGCTTGTCGAGCGCGTCCCGCAGCGCGCTGTAGTCGCCGCCCTCGGCCGGGAACAGGCCCGACCACACCATCGGCTTCGGCTCGCGGTAGCCGGGTAGCGGCTCGTGGGCCCGGTCGCGGCCCTGGTTCGTGATCGTGTCCCCCACCTTCACCTGGTGCACGTCCTTCAGACCGGTGACGAGGTAGCCGACCTCTCCGGGCCCGAGGTCGGGCACGGGGATGGCCTCGGGCGCGAACACGCCGGTCTCCTCGGCCTCCCAGTCCATCCGCGCGGCCGCCGCGTGCACCTTGGCCCGCGTGCGCAGCACGCCGTCCTTCACTCGCACGTACGCGATCACCCCGCGGTACGCGTCGAAGTTCGAGTCGAAGATGAGCGCCCGAAGCGGTTCGGTGCGCGAGCCCTCGGGCGCGGGCACCTTCGCGATCACGGTCTCCAGGAGCGCGGTGACCCCCTGCCCAGTCTTGCCCGAGACCGCCAGCACATCGGCCGGGTCGCACCCGACGAGCTCGGCGAGCTCGCCTCCCGTCCCCTGCGGATCGGCGGCCGGCAGGTCGATCTTGTTGAGCACCGGGCAGGATGACCAGTCCCGCATCGCGCGCGAGGTGGTAGTTCGCGAGCGTCTGTGCCTCGATGCCCTGGGCCGCGTCGACGAGCAGGACGGCACCCTCGCACGCGGCGAGCGAACGCGAGACCTCGTACGTGAAGTCCACGTGCCCCGGCGTGTCGATGAGGTTCAGCTCGTAGGTCTGCCCGCCGGTCTGGTAGGCGAGTCGGACCGCCTGCGCCTTGATCGTGATGCCGCGCTCGCGCTCGAGATCCATCTTGTCCAGGTACTGCTCGCGCATGTCGCGGTCGGCCACGGTGTGCGTAAGCTCGAGGAGCCGATCGGCGAGCGTCGACTTCCCGTGGTCGATATGCGCGATGATGCAGAAGTTCCGGATACGGCTGGTGTCGGTCACGGCGGACCCATGGTACGGGTCATGGACGGCGCATCGCGGTCCGGGAGGCCGAGCCGTTCCCGCTGGTAGACTCCCTCGCCGTGGCGAACATCAAGTCCCAGATCAAGCGGAACCGCCAGAACGCGAAGGCGCAGGAGCGGAACAAGGCCGTGCGCTCGGCCCTGAAGACGGCGACGAAGAAGGCCCGCGCCGCCGTGGCCGAGGGCGACGGCGAGGCCGCGACCGCACGCGTGCTCGACGCCTCCCGGGCCTACGACAAGGCCGCCGCGAAGGGCGTCGTCCACAAGCGGACCGCCGCGCGCCACAAGTCGCGTCTGGCGAAGGCCGCGAACCGCGCCGCTACCACCCTCGACGAGGGCTAGACCCGCGCGGGCTCTCCCGCGATCCGCCCGATCAGCACCGACAGCACGACATCCCCGCTCGCGCCCGATTTCAGCGCTCGGTCGGCCTCGACGACCTGGGCGTGGAGCTGGACCAGCTCCTCGAGCGAGAACCGGCGCGCCTGCTCGCGGTAGCGCTTGGCCTGCCAGTCGAAGCGCAGGCCGGCCGCCCGAGCGAGCTCTGCCGCCGGCATCCGGTCCGGGAGCGAGCGCACCCTCAGGAGGTCGCGTAGGCGCGAGGCCACGCCGCCGAGGATCATGAGCGGGTCGTCGCGCGACTCGAGCAAGGTCCGGAGCGAGCGGATCGCGCCGTCGAGGGTCCGGCCGAACGCCAGGTCGCACAGGTCCCAGATGTGCTGGTCGCCGAGCCCCCGGAACTGCTCGGCCACGAGCTCGCGGGTGAGCCGCTGTCCCGCGAAGGCCGATCCGAGCTGCAGGAGCCCCTGGTCCAGCGCCGCCGGATCTTCCCCGAGCGTGTCGACGAGGGCCGCGGCCGCCTCCGCCGCGAGGTCGAGCCCCCGGCGCTTGCCCCGCTGCACGAGCCACGTCGCCAGGTCCTTCCGCGCGAGCTTCAGGTTCTTGACCGTTCCGACGGGCTCGACGAGCCTGACCAGGGCGGCCGGTGCCTTCGCGCGCTCACCGACGGCGGCGCAGAGCACCAGCGGCGCGTCGGGGTCCGGCGCTGCGAGATACAGGCCGAGCTCACGGACCCCCTCGTCCGGGAGCGACCGGCAATCGGTGACGAGGAGCGCCCGCGTCTCGCCGAACAGCGATGGCGTCGCGAGGTCGGCGAGCTCGCCCCCCTGCCACTCGGCGCCGTCGATCTCGCGGGCCTGGACGTCGGGCCCGATCAGCTCGAGCGCGGCCTCGCGGAGCAGGAACGGGTCTTCACCCCAGAGGAGGAAGACGGGGGGCTTGCGGGGGGTCACGGGGCGGATGCTAGCAGCAGCCCCCGCGGGCCGAACGTGACGATCACGTCGCCGAGCTCATCCGTGCGAAGGACGGTCGAGCCGGCGGCCCGCAGGGTGTCGAGCACCTCGGGCACCGGGTGCCCGTAGTCGTTCGGCTGCCCGACGCTCACGACCGCGACCTCGGCCCCGACCTCCTGCAGGAACTCCGGGAGCGACGTGTCTCCGCCGTGGTGCGGCACCTTGAGTACGTCCGCCTGGATCGGCTCGGCGGCGTCGAGCATGACCTGCTGGGACGGCTGCTCGGCGTCGCCGGTGAACAGCACGACGTCGTCGCCGATCGAGACCCGCAGCACGAGCGAGTCGTTGTTCGGGTCCGATGCCGTCCCGACCGCGCACCCCACCGGCGCCAGCACGTCGATCCGCAGGTCCGCCGCGACCAGGGTGTCCCCCGCCCTCGGATGGCGGACCGGGAGGTCCTCGTCGGCGACGGCCCGCAGGAAGGCCTCGTAGGAGGGCGAGGGCTCGTCGCAGCCCGGGTCGAGCACGAGCCCCACGGGGATGCGCGCGAAGACCTCCGGGAACCCCTCCACGTGGTCGGCGTGAGGATGCGTGGCGATGGCGATGTCGAGCCGCTTCACGCCGAGCGCCGAGAGATCGGTCGCGACCTGGGTCTCGTCGGGTCCGGCGTCGATGAGCACGGCAGCTCCCCCCGGCGACGTGACGAGCGCCGCGTCGCCCTGGCCGACGTCGAGGAATCGGACGGTGAGCCGCTCGGGCGGCCCCGCGCCCAGCGCCGAGCTCCACACGACGAGCGGCAGGAGCACGCCGAGGCCGACCGCCGCGGGTCGTCCTCGCGGCCGTCGGCCCGAGCGCACCCAGCCGATGATGGCGAGAACGATGACGAACCCGATCACGAGGACCGCGGCTCCGCCGCCCGAGGTGATCCACGGCACCGGCGCCGTCGAGAGACGGTCCGCAACGGTCTCGAGGTAGCGCAGCGGGAGACCGGCGACGAGCGCGAGCGGGCGGGCCGCGGCGGGAGACACGAGGCCGACCCCCGCGGCACCGAGCCCCATCAGCAGCGCCGGCGACACGGCGGGGAACGCGAGGACGTTCGCGAGGGCCGTCACGAGCGGCACCTCGTGGAAGAAGAACAGGAGCACCGGTGTCACCCCGAGCTGGGCTGCGAGCGTCGCCCCCGTCGCGAGCGCGAGCGGCCGCGGGAGGAACCGCAGGTGCTCGGCGAACGGCGTCGCGAGGGCGACCATCGATGCCGTGGCCGCGACCGAGAGCTGGAAGCCGACCGACCACACGAGCGCCGGGTCGATCACGAGCAGCGCGAGCGCGGCGCCGGCGAGGATGCTCGCAGCGCTCCTCGGCCGGCCGAGCAGCACGCCCGTGAGCGCGAGCCCGGCCATCACGCCGGCCCGCATCACGGAGGGCTCGGCGCCCGTCAGGACGACGAAGAACACGACCGTGCCCAGACCGAGCGAGAACCGCGCCCACCGCCCCAGCCGCAGCGCGAGACCGAGCGCGAGCACCGGCGCCAGCACCATCGCCACGTTCTCGCCCGAGACGACGAGCATGTGGCCGAGCCCGGTCGCGTGGAAGTCGCGCTCGACCTCCTCGTCGAGGCCCGAGTCGTCGCCGAGCACGAGCCCGAGCAGCAACCCTGCCTCGCGCGGCGCGAACAGGCGCCGGATCGAGCGTCCGACCACCGCGCGCACCGACTGCGCGGCGCGCACGAGGGGGTTCGCGGACGGCCCGAGCCGCTCGGCTCGCGCGGCCGAGAGCTCGACCGCGATCCCCCGCCGGAGCAGCGAGCCCGCGAACCCGCCCTCTTCCGGCACCCGGACGACGCCGGCGATGCGGACACGGTCGCCCCGGACGGCGTCGAGCGGCTCACCATGCGCGCTCACCCAGGCCGTCTCGTGCAACGTCGAGTTGCGCCCGTCCGACGTGACGAGCCGGATGTCGACGATCGCCGACCACCCGCGGGTCTGCGGCCGGGGGTCTTCCCGGAGCGTGCCCTCGACTTCCACCTGCCCTGGCGCCATGCTCCGCAGCAGCGCGCCCTCGGTCCGGTGGCGATGGAAGGACCCCCAGCCGACACCCGCGAGGGCGAGCGCGAGCGCCACGAGCGCGATCGAGAGCCATGGCGGCCCACCCCGCGCCGAGAGCGCCGGCGCCGCGAGCGCGTCGAGCGGCTCCGCTGCCGGCGGGGCGAGGCGTGCGGCCTCGAGCGGATCTCCCCCGGGCCGCGGCGTCGGGGCGAACAGGGTCGCAACCGCGATGGTCGCCGCCGCCACGATCATCCAGAGCAGGACCGGCAGGACGCCGTCGAGCGCGGGAGCCGCGAGGAGTCCGCCGGCGAAGGCCGAAGCCGCGACGGGCAGGCGCCAGCCGCTCACACGGTTACGAGCTCGCGGATGGATCCGAGGATGGCATCGCCGATCCCGCTGACCTCGAGCAGCTCGTCGACCGAGGAGAACGGACCGTTCGCCGTGCGATGGTCGACGATCCGCTGCGCGATGACCTCGCCGATGCCGGGGAGCGCCTCCAGCTCGGCGGCGCTCGCCGTGTTGACGTTCAGGAGCCCGCTCACCGCGCCGGGCGCCGATCCATCCGGTGCGGGCGCGACCGCGGGCGCCTGCCCTGCCTTCGTCACCAGGACCTGGGTGCCGTCCACGAGAGGGGCGGCCAGGTTCAAGGCCTCGAGCGCAGCACCGGGGCGAGCGCCGCCGGCCGCCTCGATCGCGTCCACGATCCGGGCGCCGTTCGGGAACTCGTACACGCCGGGGTGCCGGACCCACCCCGCGACGTCGACGAGCAGGATCGTCGGCGAGGGCGACGTGGCGCCGGGACCGGGTGCGGGTACGGCGGCGATACGCGGGTCCGCCCGGACCTGAACCGGCTTCGGGAGCGATCGCACGTACCAGAGCCCGGTCCCGCCGAGCAGCACCGCCATGAGCAGCACGAGGCCGACCAGCTCGGCGCGAGAGAGCGCTGCGAGCCGTTCGCGGATCGGATCGCCGGACATGGGGTCTCCACCGTCCCGAGGGGGGAGCGGGTCGGAGCGTAGCCAGGCGTTGGACGATGGTCCGTGCGCTATCGCACAGCGCCGAGGATCGTTCCGTGCTACCGCACAGCGGCGGGCGGCAACTCCTCGAGGGGCACGGCGACGTTGAGCTCGCGGACGACCTCGGCATCGCCGTCGTCACCCGGCTCGGCCATCGAGGTGGCTGCCGGAGCGGCCTCGCCCTCGACCACCTTCACCGCCCGCGGGATCGTGAAGGACAGCTCGGCGCCTCCGTTCGGCCCACGGCCGGCTCGGATCGTGCCGCCGTGCGCCTCGACGAGCCCGCGGCAGATGTACAGGCCGAGGCCGGCTCCCGGCTTCGCCTTGCCGCCCTCGAGCCGCCGGAAGCGCTCGAAGATCTCGACCCGCTCATCCTCGGGGATCCCGGGCCCTTCGTCGGTCACGCGGAAGCGCACCAAGTCGCCCTCGAGGGTGACCGCGATGTGGACCCTCGATCCCGGCGGCGAGTACTTGCGCGCGTTGTCGAGCAGGTTCGTGAGCACGCGGATGACCGCATCCTGGTCGCAGCGGACCGCCCCGACCCGCCCGATCTGGATCTCGAGACGGCCGGCCATCCCGGAGACCTGCGCGGCCTCGGCCAGGAGGTGACGCGGCTCGACCTGCTCCAGCGAGAGGCGCAGGATCCCGTCTTCGATCCTCGCGACCGTCAGCAGATCGTCCACGAGCCGTGCGAGGCGGTTCGCCTGGGAGGTGGCCCCGTCGATGAGCTCGAGACGGTCCTCCGGAGTGAGGAGGCCCCAATGCTCGCGGAGCGTGGAGAGGACGCCGATCACCGCCGCGAGGGGCGTACGGAACTCGTGGGCGGCGACCGCCACGAACTCGGACTTCGCGACGTCGACCCGGCGGAGGCGCTCGACCTCGGCCCGCTCTTCGACGAGCTCCCGCGAGCGATCCGCCGCCTCGGCCTCCAGCGTCTGTCCGTGACGCCGGTGCACGAGCCGCTGTTGCGATAAGACCCCAACCGCGAACCCGGTGATGACCATGAGCGACGTCCGATGGAGTACGAGCTCACGGGGCAGACGTCCGTCGGCGACCACGAGCGCCCCGTACAGCACGACCATCCCGACCGCGATCCCGGTCGTCTGAACCAGATCGAACCGCATGGCGGCCGAGATGACCACGATGAGGTACAGGGCCCAGAAGTCGCTCATCGCGCCGTCGGTCACGATCACCCACACCGTCACCAGGCTGGTGTCGATCAACAGGCCGAGCAGACGCGCCATCCGCGATGGCTCGGAGGGCCGGCTGAACGCGATCAAGCTCCAGACGGCATAGGCGATCGCGAGCGCGAGGATCGCAACGACGAGCGGTCCGGGCGACTCCCGTCGCGGCCCGGAGATCGCGTGGATCGCGATCACGACGCCGATGACGGCGAGCCGGACGAGCGCGACCCAGCGTTCGGTGCGCAGGGCGTCGAAGCCCGTAGGCTGGAGCTGCCGATCCTGCGCTTCCGTCCTCCGCGTCACGTCACCTCCGGCGAACGGTGCAGGCCGCCGGATGCACGGCCTCAGGACTGGTATCGGGCCCCCGAGAGAAAGGGTTGAGCGCCGCGGCTGCCGCAGAGGCCCTTCAGGACTCCTCGAGCGGGCGGAAGCGTGCCTGGAAGAACCGCAGGTAGGCGGGCTCGAACACCATCTCAAGGCCGGCCGTGCGCTCCCGCCGCCCGTAGACCTCCGCGACCGAGCGCGCGACCGCAGCCAGGTGGCGCGAGGTGTAGACGCGACGCGGGATCGTGATCCGGACCAGCTCGAGGGCGGGATGCCGGTGCTCCCCCGTCAACGGGTCACGGCCCGCTGAGACGATCCCGCGCTCCATCGTCCGCGTACCCGACTCGAGGTAGATCTCCGCCGCCAGGCGCTGGGCCGGGAACCGATCCTGCGGGATGTGCGGGTAGATCTGCCGCGCGTCGAGGAAGACCGCATGCCCGCCGATCGGCTCGACGATCGGAACCCCCGACCCCTCGAGGCGCTCCCCGAGCTCGCGAACCTGCAGGATCCGCGTCCGGATGTGGTCGTCGTCGATCGACTCCTCGATCCCGACGGCGATGGCTTCCATGTCGCGTCCTGCGAGACCACCGTACGTGTGCAGGCCCTCGTAGACCACGCAGAGGTTCCGCGCCTGCGCGGCCAGGTCGGCATCGTTCAGCCCGATCCACCCGCCGATGTTCACGAGCGAGTCCTTCTTCGCCGACATCGTGCATGCGTCCGTCAGGCTGCACATCTCGAGGAGGATCTCGGCGACAGGGTGCTCCTGGTAGCCCGACTCGCGCTCCTTGATGAAGTAGGCGTTCTCGACGGCCCTGCGTCGCGTCGAAGATCACCATGATGCCGTGGTCGTCGGCGATCTGGCGCACGGCCCGCAGGTTCCCCATCGAGATCGGCTGCCCGCCGGCCATGTTCACCGTCCCGGCGATCGAGAGGTACGGCACGCGGTCGGCCTGTTCGATCACCTTCTCGAGCTTCTCGACATCCACGTCGCCCTTGAACGGGTGACGGGAGCGTGGATCGTGGGCGTCCTCGCAGATGACGTCCACGAACGTCCCGCCGGCGAGCTCTTGATGCAGGCGTGTCGTCGTGAAGTACATGTTGCCGGGGATCGTGTCGCCCTCGCGGATCAGCATCTCCGAGACGATGTGCTCCGCCCCGCGGCCCTGGTGGGTCGGGATGACGTGCCGGTAGCCGTAGCGCCGCCGCACCGTCTCCTGGAGGTGGTAGAAGTTCGCGCTTCCCGCATAGGCCTCGTCCCCGACCATGAGCGCCGCCCACTGCCGGTCGCTCATCGCATTCGTCCCGGAGTCCGTGAGCAGGTCGATCGTCACCTGGTCCGAGCGCAACAGGAACGTGTTCCACCCGGCCTCGTCGAGCGCAGCCCGCCGCTGCTCGGGGGTCGTGATCGATATGCGCTCGACCGCCTTGATCTTGTAGGGCTCGTACCAGTCGTCCATCGGTCGCTCCTCGTCCGGGCACGCGGAGGAACCCCTCCTCCGTCAAGGTTCGGCCCGAGCAGCCGCCGCGCCCGGAGTCGAACGGCCCGTCCGGACCGGGTCGAGCGTCACCGCGCGGTGACGATGTTCACGAGCTTCGGCGGGCGGACGACGACCGTACGGATCTGGCGATCGCCGACCGAACGGCGGGCCCTCTCCGAGGCCATCGCCAGGTCACGGCAGGCGTCCTCGTCGGTTCCGGCGTCGATCTCGAGCCGGTCGCGGACCTTGCCGTCCACCTGGACGACCAGCGTGACGCGCTCGTCGCGAGCGAGCTCGGGGTCGAAGGCCGGCCAGCGGACACATGGACGCTCCCAGGATGCCCGAGCACCTCGCGCCACAGCTCCTCGGCCGCGAACGGGGCGAGCGGCGCGAGCATGGGCACGAGCGCCTCGGCCGCGCCGCGGGCACCGGCCCCGGCGTCGAGCGCGGAGCGCATCTCGTTCGATAGCACCATGAGCTTCGAGATCGCGGTGTTGTACCGGAAGCGGTCCATGTCCTCCGTCACGCCCTTCACCGTTCGGTGCGCGAGCCGGACCAGCGCCTCGGGCTCCGGAGCGTCGCGATCCGCCGCGTCCCCGACCACCGAGAACACCCGCCCGAGCCAGGAGCTCACACCCGGGCGCTTGTCGGGGTCGCTGGCGATCAGCTTCCAGTCGATATCGTCCTCGAATGGTCCGGCGAACAGCATCGTGAGCCGCATCGTGTCGGCGCCCCAACGTTCGACGATAGGCATCGGTTCCACGATGTTGCCCTTCGACTTGCTCATGGAGGCGCCGCCGTGGATCACCTGGCCCTGGTTCATCAGCCGGGGGAACGGCTCCGTGAACGAGACGAGCCCCATGTCGAACAGCACCTTCGTGAAGAACCGTGAGTAGAGGAGGTGCAGGATCGCGTGCTCGACGCCGCCGGTGTACTGGGAGACGGGCATCCACCGCTCGACGTCCTGCGTCCGGAACGCGCCGCCCTCGTAGCCAGGCGAGCAGTAGCGGAAGTAGTACCAGGACGAGTCGACGAAGGTGTCCATCGTGTCCGTCTCCCGCGTCGCCGGGCGGCCGCACCGGGGACACACGGCCTGCTTCCAGCTCGGGTGCCGCGCGAGCGGCGACTCACCGCCCGGCGTGAAGTCGACGTCTTCGGGCAGCTCGACGGGGAGCTGGTCCTCGGGCACCGCGACCTCGCCGCAGTCGGGGCAGTGCACGATCGGGATCGGCGCGCCCCAGTAGCGCTGCCGGCTGATCAGCCAGTCCCGCAGGCGGAAGGTGACGGCCGCTTTGCCGCGTCCTTGCTCCTCGAGCCACGCGGCGACCTTCGCGATGCCCGCCGGCGTGCGCTCACCGTCGAACGGACCCGAACGCACCATCACCCCTTCGCCCGGGTAGGCCTCCGGCATCGCATCGCCGTCGAGCGGTGCCGCGTCCTCGGGCTGGATCACGGGCCGCACGGGCACCCCGTGTCGGCGGGCGAAGTCGAAGTCGCGTTGGTCGTGCGCCGGCACCGCCATGATCGCTCCGGTCCCGTACTCCACGAGCACGTAGGGGGCGACGAAGCACGGAACGCGTTCGCCGTTCACGGGGTTCACCGCGTGTACGCCGAGGGCGACGCCCTGCTTCGTGTCGACCTCCTCCCGCTGCGTGAGCGGGGTCGAGCGCACCATCTCGAGCAGCGGCTCGACCTGCTCCCAGGTGCCCCCGAGCTCGGCCAACTTGCGGACCAGCGGGTGCTCGACGGCGAAGACGAAGAACGTCACACCCCACAGCGTGTCCGGGCGCGTGGTGAAGATCGGCACCTCGTCGCCGGTCTCCTCGATCGTGAAGATGACCTCGGCTCCTTCCGACCTCCCGATCCAGTTGCGCTGCATCGTGACCACGCGCTCGGGCCAATCGACGAGGTCGTCCATGTCGTCGAGCAGGCGCTGCGCGTAGTCGGTGATCTTGAAGAACCATTGGGTGAGGTCACGGCGCTCGACCGACGTCCCGCAACGCTCGCAGGCACCCTGCACGACCTGCTCGTTCGCGAGCACCGTCGCATCCTTGGGGCACCAGTTCACCGGCGAGGTCCTGCGGAAGGCGAGTCCGCGCTCGAACAGCTTCAGGAACAGCCACTGGGTCCAGCGGTAGTACTCCGGATCGCAGGTCCGGAGCCGCCGTGTCCAGTCGAACGACATCCCCATCCGGCGGAACGAGCGCGCCTGCTGCTCGATGTTCGCGTCGGTCCAGTCCTTCGGCGCCGAGCGTCGCTTGATCGCGGCGTTCTCGGCCGGGAGCCCGAAGGCATCCCAGCCGATCGGGTGCAGGACGTTGTAGCCACGCAATGTGGCGTAGCGGGCGACGGCATCCCCGCCGCTGAACGCCTCGGCGTGGCCCATGTGCAGGTCGCCGGACGGGTAGGGGAACATGTCGAGCGCGTAGAAGCGTGGCCGAGCGTCGCTCGGGTCCTCGGAGGCGGAGTAGAGACCCTCCTGTTCCCAGCGCTCCACCCACTTGGGTTCGATCTCGGCGGGGGTGTACCTGCGCATCGTGCCCGAGATGGTACCGACGATCGGACGCGCCTCGCGAGCCGGATCGACCTCGCGGCGGAAGGCATATGCTGGGGAGAAGCCCCCGCCTCGAGGAGGCATGATGACCTCGCCGGTCCGACCCACGGACCGCCCCGCCGGCCCCGCGCACGCCGAGGACGACCACTATCGTCTCGCCGTCGAGGAGGCCCGCGCCCAGGCCGAATCCCTCCGTCACGCGGTCTGCCGCGCGAACGACCTGGTCCGCCAGCTCGAGGAGATGGTCGAGAGCCTGCGGGCGATCTTGCTGTACCCGAAGGCCTACGATTGGCCCCGGGTCGAGTCCGCGGTGGAGGCGCCCGTGACGGTCCCGGAGGACGTCGTGGAGATCGTCGACCTCGACGATCACGGGAGTCGGCAGTCCTGAGGGATCGGTCGCCCCGTCCTTGGGTTGGACGTGGCGGCGCAGAACCTTCTCGGCGAGGGCACGCGCGGGCGGGCCCGGGGTCAGGCGGGCGTGCGCTCCTCCATCCCCCAGGGCGACCCGTACTCCTTCAGCAGGTCGAGGAACGGCACGGGGTCGAAGGCCTCGGGCCCGAGCACACCAGCCCCCCGCCACACGCCGCTGGCGAGCAGCTCGAAGGCCACGACGGGGTTGATCGCGGTTTGCCACACGACCGCCTGCGCCTGGTCGCGCCCGTAGGTCTCCTCGTTGTCGACCACGTGGTACAGGTAGACCTCACGCGGCTGCCCGTCCGTGCCCGTGCCGGTCACCCACGTGCCCGCGGACGTCTTGCCGGTCATCTTGTCCCCGAGCGTCATCGGATCCGGGAGAGCGGCCGCGACCACGTCGCGGGGTGCGACCTCGAGCCCCCCCACCCGGATCTTCTCCTTGTTGTCGAGCCCGAGCTTGTGCAGCGTGGTCAGCACCTCGATGAACTCGTCGCCGAGCCCGTACTTGAAGGTCGCTCGGCGGCACTCGACCCAGCGAGGGATGAGGAGCACCTCCTCGTGCTCGACGTGCACGCACTCGACCGGGCCGATGCCCTCGGGGAACGTGAAGGTCTCGGGCTCGGAGAAGGGCGGGAGCGTGAACCACCCGCGGTCCTTCTCCCACACGACCGGTGGGTTCAGACACTCCTCGATCGTCGTCCAGATCGAGAACCCGGGTGCGAAGTCGTACCCGCGCACGACCAGGTTCGCGCCGTCGCGCACGCCGCATTCGTCGATCGCCGAGAAGAGGTGGTCCTGGGCGTACCGCGCGAACACGTCGGATAGGCCGGGCTCGACGCCGCAGCCGACGAGCGCGAGCAGGCCGCGCTCCTCCCACGCCGCCGAGCGCTCGAACTGGTCGTCCCCGAGCTTCTTGCCGGGGAGCGCGAGCGGCTGCTCGGGATGCGGCTCCGACAGGGACATCGCCATGTCCATGTACGTGACACCCGCCTCGAAGCAGCCCTCGAAGATCGGCATGACGAAGCGCGGATCGACCGCGTTCAGCACGTGCGTGATGCCGTTCGCACGGACGACCTCCGCCACCTGCGCGGGGTCGGAGGCATCCACCCGCACTGCGCTGAACCGGCCCGTGCCGCCGTCGTACCGCTCGACGACGCGGTCGGCGCGGCCGAGGTCGTAGTCGGCGAAGACGATGTGCTCGTAGAAGTCACGTCGAGCCGCGATCGGTGCGAAGGACGCCCCGACGCCGCCACTGCCCACCACCAGGATCCTCATCCCACTCGCTCCTCGGTTCGGCTGATCGGATGCTATCGGCCGAGTCGGGTCCCGCGCATGGACCGGGGGGACAGTCCTAGGGGGTGTCGTTCGACGGGTGGGTACTCGCGGGGTGGGACCGTGACGGTGGACCCAAGGGGACTCGAACCCCTGACCTCTTGGCTGCCAGCCAAGCGCTCTACCAGCTGAGCTATGGGCCCGCTATCTGTGCAGGTCAGACGCTAGTTCCGACCTTGGCGCCTCTTGCGCACCGCTCCCACAGGTTGATCACCTCCCAGGAGATGACCGCACCCAGTTGCTGTGGGATGAGGTCGTCACCGTGGCGGTCAAGGGCGTTCGCACGGCAGCAAGTGTAGGGGACGTTCGTACCCTCGAACAGTCCTGGCGCGTCTCGCTCGAGGGCTCGGCGAGCGCGCTCGGACCGCTGCGGCTCGTCATCCGATCTGACGGACCTCGAAGTTGTCCCACGTTGAACCTCCGTCGTCCTCGTCGCTCGTGATGTGGAGCCGAAGGCCCTGCTTCGTTCCGTCGCCGTAGGCAGCGATCTTGGCGGGCGTCAGCTGGTATTCCACCTCCGCGGTTCCGATGTCCTCCCCCGACACCTCGCACCGCATCGGTTCGTCTGCGAGGGAGGATGGAACGGTGAGCGCCAGGTGATACGTCGCCCCGTTCCTCAGTCCGAGATGTTGCAGCGGGGCCAACCGGTAGCTGCGGACATCGTGCTGCACGTCGCCGAATGTGAGCAGCCCATTCGGATGCATCTCCGAGACCTCGATCTTGCAGCTGAAGTGGTTCGCAAGGTCCACGAAGAGCGCGATGAGTCCCACGTTGGCGCGTAGCGGTGTCGGCGACATGGTGATGTCAGCGCTGACCCTGATGCTCGTCGCGCGACCCGTGTCGAGTGTGGCAAGCCAGACCTGGATGTGGTCGGCGCCTGGAGCCATCGAAGCACGGGATCCATCCGTCGTGAAGATCGGAAGGCATGTCGGGCAGAAGGCAGCTCCCCAGGTCTCCCATGCTTGTCCGGAGGACGCTCGCTTGATCGTTCCAGGCTCGCCTTCGAAGTCATCCCACGCCAGGCAATCCTGGGCGCCCGGGACACATGTGGCAGATGTCGATGCTGATGGCTCGCCGGTTGGGGATGGTGTCTCCAGGCGCGATGGGGTGGCAGCGGGCTTCCCGCATGCGACCGCGAGCACCACGAGCACGGCTGTGATCGCGGACGGACCGAGGCCGCGAGGGAGGCGGCGGCGAGAGGGCTGCTTCATCGCGACGATGTGCATGCGGGTCTCGATCCCAACGCTCGGTGGCTGTGGCCGGGGATCGGATACCTATCGCTTATCCACGCGAAGGTCTGGGTTCAAACCCTCAGTACCCATCAGCGTATCTCAGGTCTGAGGACGGATCCCAGCGTACCTTCGAGGCGGCTGGTGAAGGTCGCACGATCGCCGCTGTCCGCGAACACGCGAGCGAAGAGCTGCAGCCCGGCTTGGCTGCCAAGCACTCACCGGTTGAGCCATGGGCCCGGGAAGCGGCGTCAGTCTAGCGAACCGCCCGAGGCCGCGACCCCTCCGCTCTCGCCGTTCCACGCGAGACGAGGGGCATCCCGCCACAGGCGCTCGAGGTCGTAGTAGTCCCGCTCCTCGGGAGCGAACACGTGCACGACCACGTCCACGTAGTCGAGGAGCACCCAGCGGGCATCCTGCTCGCCCTCGCGTCGGACGGGCTTGGACCCGAGCGCACGCAGGGCCTTCTCGACCTCCTCGACCAGGGTCTTCACGTGCCGGTCGCTCGTGCCGGTGCAGACGACGAAGAAGTCGGTGATCACGATGAGGTCGTGGACGTCGAGGATCACGACGTCCTCGGCCTGCTTGTCGGCCGCGGCCCGCGCGGCCGCCGCCGCAACCTCCTGACTGCCGGCGCTACCGCTCGGCACGCCGTCCTACGCCTTCCGTCAAGCGCCGAAGTCCTTCCCGACCACCACGGTCACGTCCGCGAGGCCGGACGCCGGACCGGCCACCTGCACCTCGCCCACACCCATCAAGTCTCGCACACGCTCGCCGAAGGCACGATGCTCCTCGCTCGATACGACGATCAACGTCGTGTCGTGGTCGAAGCTCGAGGCGTTCTCCGACACCACCAGCCGGAACCCACCCGGGATCACTCGTTCGGCGACCTGCTCGCCGATGCCCGGCACGCCGCTCCCGTTCAGGACGATCAGGGGAAGGGGCGTGCGATCGGGCACGCCCCAGGCCGCGGTCACGATCGTGCGGATCTCCTCCGGGTCGGTCCGCATGATCCCTCCGGGGACCTCCTCGGCCGGCAAGACCTCGACCGTGGCTCCCCTCGCCGAGTTCAGCAGCGCGGCGTCACCGCTCGGGTCGTCCGACCGGGGCAGATCCTGTGGCTCCCACGTCGCGACGGCGAGGACCGCTTCGAGCGTCGTCTCCCACACCTGGTCCCGCGCGCCGCCCGAAGAAAGGAGCGAGGCGACCGCGTCGGCGCCGGTCATCGCCGTGCCGCCGATCTGGATGCCGCCGACCCCATCGACGAGCTCCTGGATCTTGCCCTGCCCGAGCGTGACGTGATGCGGGATCCACACGCCGAGCAGGTTCGCCGTCGCCGTGGCAGCCGTGCGCCCAGGCAGCTGGAGCGCGTCGGCGATCGTCCCGTCGCCCTGCCCCGGGATCGTGATCGCCACACGATCCGGCACGACGAGGGCGACCGGCTGCCCCGAGCCGCCGGCACCAACCACCGCGTTCAGCGTGCCAACCTCCGTGGTGACGATCAACAGCACGAGCTCGGACGGGCGGTCCCCCCCTCCGCTCCGCACCGGCGCCTCCGAGCGTGCCATCCGCACCGCGACCACGGCTGCCACCATCACGACGATCACCGCGAGGAGCGAGAGACGGCCGCGCGTCATCGGTACAGGCCTGCCTTCTCGATGTAGCTCTTCACGCCCTCGGGAACGAGGTATCGGATCGGTCGGCCCTCGTGAACCCTCTGCCGGATGTCCGTTGAGCTGATGGCCAACGCGGGGATGTTCATCACGCTCACGTTGGGGTGGGCGGTCGGGGCCTCCGCCTCGAAGTCCGTGAGGTCGTGACCCGGCCGCGTCGCCGCGATGAAGTGCGCGAGCGACAGGATCTCGGTCGGGTCCTTCCACTGGAAGATGTCGAGCATCGCGTCGGCGCCCGTGACGAAGAAGAGCTCGGCGTCGGCGTTCAACGCACGGAGGCTCCGCAGCGTGTCGACCGTGTAGGTGCGTCCCGTGCGGTCGATCTCGACCCGCGAGACCGAGAAGCGGGGGTTGCTCGCCGTTCCGATGACCGTCATCAGGTAGCGATGCTCCGAGGCGGACACGTCACGGCCTTCCTTCATCCATGGCTGTCCCGTCGGGACGAAGACGACTTGGTCCAAGCCGAACTGCACCGCAGCTTCCTCGGCGGTGAGCAGGTGCCCATGATGGATAGGGTCGAAGGTGCCGCCCATGACTCCGAGGCGTCGTCCCACGGCGCCTATCCTACGGCCGGCCCTCGGGCGAGCCATGGAGCCACGTCAAGGTCGGTCGAACGGCGTCTCCACCCATCCATGCAGGTCGGCGAGGTGCTGTTCAGCTCCAGCCGTCCCAGCTCGTCGCGAGGAGCAGCTCCTCACGCCGTCCCATGTGGGTCCCCCTCGGGCAGGAAGTCGAAAGCTCGGTCGCCGATGACGACCTCGTCGCCAGCGCGCGCGCCGGCGGCCATGAGCTGGCGCTCGACACCCTCCTTCACGAGGCGCTTCTGGAGGCGCTTGACCTGCGCCGGATCGTCGAAGTCGGTCTCGGACACCCACCGCTCGACCCCCCTGCCGACCACGCGGAACCGATCGCCCTCGCGCCGCACGACGAACGGCGGGCGGGCGGGCCGCAGCACGACCACCGGCCGGCGCTCCTCCGCCGAGGCGGAGGCGTCACGCGCGAGGGCGCCCAAGCGCTCCGCGAGCGTGCCAACGCCCTCGCCGCTCGTACCCGAGACGACCAGGGCCCCCTGCCCGAGCCCGACGGCGACGGCCGAGGGATGCTCGACGAGGTCCGCCTTCGTGCCGACGACGAGCGCCGGGCGTCGGGCGAGCGCGGGGTCGTACGCCTCGAGCTCGGCGCGCACGGTCCCGAGGTCGGCGGCGGGATCCGGCGACGAGAGGTCGACGACGAGCACCAGCGCGCGACATCGGCTCACGTGACGCAGGAACCGGTCACCGAGGCCCTTACCCTCGTGCGCGCCCGCGACGAGCCCGGGGATATCGGCGACCACGAACCGCTCGTCGACCCCGGCCACGCCGAGGTTGGGCGTGAGCGTGGTGAACGGGTAGTCGGCGATCTTCGGGTGGGCGGCCGTGATGCGCGAGAGCAAGGTCGACTTGCCGGCGTTCGGCAGGCCGACGAGCCCTACGTCGGCGACGATCCGCAGCTCGACGGACAAGCGGCGCTCCTCGCCGGGTTCCCCCGCCTCGGCCGAGCGCGGGACTCGGTTCCTCGGGCCGGCGAGCGCGGCGTTGCCTCTCCCCAGACGTCCACCGCGAGCCACGACGGCTCGCGCGCCGGCGCCGACCAGGTCGGCGAGCGGTCCCTCCTCGTCCTCGACCCTTGTCCCGTCCGGCACGTGCACGATCAGGTCTGCGCCGTCGGCTCCCGCACGTTTGCGCCCCCGGCCGGGTCGGCCGCTCTCGGCCCGCTGGTGGGGATGATCGGCGAGCCACGACAGGTCGCGGAGGCCCGGATCGACCTCGAACACGACGTCCCCGCCGCGGCCGCCGTCCCCGCCGTCGGGCCCGCCCCTCGGGTTGTACGGCTCGCGGAGGATCGAGGCCGCGCCGTCACCGCCGCGCCCTCCCCGCGCGAACACCGTCACCTCGTCGACGAATCCCACGGGTCGATGCTCCCAGAACCAGCTCGGACGTTCCGCGGCCTTCTGCCCCGCCCTGCGAGATGATGACGGGATGCTGCAGACCGTGCGTGTGTGGGCCGTCGAGCTCCGCCAGGGCGTCGAGCCGAAGGAACGCGAGGGCCGGCTCTCGATGGCGAAGGACGCGCTGCGATTCGAGCCGACCGAGGAGGGTGCTGCGGTGATCGTGCTGCCCTTCGGCGACCTCACCAAGGTCCGGCGCCTGCGTGGCTCACCCGTGCTGATGGTCGTCAGCCGCCGGGGCGACCTCGACGTCCGAACCGCTTTCTACTTCGTCCAGCCGCCGCCTCTGCCCGGCCCTCAAGGACGACCGTACGGACACACGGGTGTCGCTCCCCACGCTGCGGAACCCGAGGCGAAAGGCCCGGCGCGACAACGTCGGGTACCTGGGTCTCACGAACCGAGAGAAGAAGGAAGCGCTCGTGGCGTGGGAGCGTGCGGTCCAGGCGGCCATGGCAGCCGCGCGGGGGGCCTAGGAGGGCCGGACGGTCGCGAAGCGGCGACCGCGCGACTCCCGGAAGCCGACCTCGCCGGTCACGAGCGCGAACAGCGTGTCGTCGCTCCCCTTGCCGACGCCCTCGCCGGGATGGATCCTCGTGCCGCGCTGGCGCACGATGATCGAGCCGGCCGTCACCTGCTGACCGCCGAACGCCTTCACGCCGAGCCGCTTGGACTCGGAGTCTCGACCGTTGCGGGAGGACCCGCCGCCCTTCTTGTGTGCCATCGCGCGTTCGAGGGTACCAGACGCCTTCCGACCTTCTCCTACCCCTCGGCGGCAGGCTCGGCGGCAGGCTCGGCGGCAGGCTCGGCGGGCGACTCGGGCTCGTCGGAGGCGTCGGCCGGGGCCTTCTTCGGCGCGGCCTTCTTCGCCGCCGAGCCCAGGCTCACGTCCTCGATCTCGATGAGCGTCAGGAGCTGACGGTGTCCGGCCCGGCGCGAGTATCCGGTCTTGTTCTTGTACTTGAAGACCTTGACCTTGTCGCCCTTCTGCTCGCCGAGCAGCTTGGCGGTCACGACGGCGCGCTCGGCTTCCTTGCCGACGTGCGTATGGCCCTCGTCGTCCACGACGAGGAGCGGGTGGAAGGTCACCTTCTCCTGCGCGCCGTGCAGGTACTCGATCTCGATGACGTCGCCGGGCTTCACCTTGTGCTGCTTACCGCCCGTCTTTATGACCGCGTACATCGCGTTCCTCCTAGTTCACGTCGTAGGTCAGGAGCACGCCCCGGCCCTCGCAGGTGGGACATGTCTCGGAGAACGATTCCAAGAGTCCACCAGACACGCGCTTGCGCGTCACCTCGAGGAGTCCCAGCGGGCTGATGTCGAAGACCTGGCTCCGAGACTTGTCCTGCGCGAGCGACTCGCGCAGCGTCTCGATGACCTTCTTCTTGTTCTGCTCGAGCAGCATGTCGATCATGTCGATCACGATCATCCCGCCGATGTCGCGCAGGCGGAGCTGCCGCGCGACCTCGCGAGCCGCCTCGAGGTTCGTGTTCACCACCGTCTCCTCGAGGTTCGTCTTGCCGACGGACTTGCCCGTGTTCACGTCGATCACCGTGAGCGCCTCGGTGCGGTCGATGACGATGTACCCGCCCGAAGGCAGCCACACCTTGCGGTCGAGGCCCTTGTGGATCTGCTCGACGATGTGGAACTCCTCGAAGACCGGGAGCTTGCCCTCGTGCAGGCGCACCTTCGACACCACCTCGGGGTCGGCCTGGCGCAGGTAGTCGGTGACGATCTCGTACACGCGGGGCGAGTCCGTCACGAGCTCCCGATACTCCTCGTCGGTGAACAGGTCCCGCACGACGCGGACCGTGAGCTCGGGCTCCTCGTACAGGCCCGCGGGCGCCTTCGCCTTCTTCGCGCGCTTCTCGATCCCCGCCCACTCCTCGAGCAGGCGACGGAGGTCGGCCTCGAGGGCTTCCTCGGAGGCACCCTCGGCGGCAGTTCGGACGATGAGGCCGTGCAGGTCGGGCTTGATCTTCTTGTAGATGACCTTCAAGCGCTTGCGCTCATCTTCGGCCAGGCGCCGACTGATGCCGGTCACGTTCGAGTTCGGGACGAGGACGAGGTAGCGGCCCGGCATCGAGATCTGCGCCGTGAGCCGCGCGCCCTTGCCTCCGATCGGGTCCTTCGTGACCTGCACGAGCACGGACTGCCCGTTCTTCAGGACCTTCTCGATCCGGGGCGGCGAGCCCTCCAGGTCCTCGGGCGAGTAGTTCACCTCGCCGGCGTACAGGACGGCGTTGCGGCCTCGGCCGACATCGATGAACGCGGCCTCCATGCCGGGAAGGACGTTCTGAACCCGGCCCAGGTAGACGTTGCCGACCATCGAGTGCGCGCCGATGCGCGTGACGTAGTGCTGCACGAGGTCTCGCCCCTCGAGCACCGCGATCTGGTCGCGTTCACCGTGCTCCGTGATCGCCATGAGCTTGTCGGTGACCCGCGGGACCACCGGCAGAGGCTCCCGCCGACGGCGCGACGTGGTTCGCGTCTGCCTCGTCTGCCGGCCCCGGCGCAGGCGGGTCGAGATCTGCCCCTCCTCCTTCGGCCCCGCGGACGACGCGGCGCGCCGAGCGGTCGGGCGGGCCGCCGGACGAGCGTCGCCCTCCGCTGCCTCGTCGCCCTCGGCCGGCTGCGCGGGCTTCTTCCCCCGGCCGCGGCCTCCCCGGCGACGGCGCTTCTTCACAGGCGTGGCACCCTCGGATCCGCCCTCGGCGATCGCGCCCTCGGTCTCTCCCGGCGACGAGGTTGCCTCCGTCGTCGCCGCGCTCTCGGCGGCGGGCTTGCGGGCGCGTGGCGCTCGCGGCTTCGAGGGCGCAGCGCCCTCCTCTTCGGGCGAGGCCGCCTCGGAGGCACCGTCGACCGCCTGCGTGGGCTTCCTCCCTCGGCCACGACCGCCACGGCGACGGCGCTTCCTTGGAGCGGTGGACATCGCAGCGCCGCCGGCCTCGGTATCGGCCTCGACCGTCCCGGCCTTCGCCGCGGTTCCGCTCGGTGCGGGCTCGGTCTCCGCAGGCGCGGATCCGTCGGGTTGGGACTTCCTCGCGCCGGATCTCGCGGGGGCCGTCCGGGTGGGGGGCCTGCGTGGGCGCTGAGCACGCGTCGGCGTCGCGGGCGGCTCGTCGCCTTCGGCGGTCGCCGGCGGGCTCGGCTCCTTCTCTCCGGATGCCGGGGTGTCGGCGTTGGTGTCGGCGTCGCCTGCGGCTGCGGGCCTCGGACCTCGGCCGCTCCCGCGTCCGCCGCGGCCCCGGCCGCCACGGCTCCTTCGGCGGGGGGCCGGGGGGGCGGCGGTGCCTTCGGTCGTGGTCTCGGTCGTGGTCTCGGTCGTGGTCTCGGTCGTGGACGCGCGGGCGTCCCGGGCCGGGGCTTCGACACCCGAGCCGATGTCGTCGGTCACGCTCATCGCTCCCTTCGCCTTCGCGGGCGCGGACGGATCTGGCGTCGGGACGGATCTCGGACTGCGTGTGCGAGGACGTCGAGGGGTCGAAGAGGTATCTGCGGCGTCGCCGCCCGGTCCTGCAGTATGCGGAGGTCCGGCCGGCGCCTCTGCGTCGACCGGACCCTCCGGCGCATCCTCGCGCACGTGAAGGTTCCCGTCCCGGCGCCGACCACCTGGCCGCGGCCGCCCGGGGCCCGTCCCGGGGGCCGGCGAGGCCGTAGCCGCGCCGTACTCGTACCTCGCCGAGTCACCAGCGCCCGGTCGGGCGCGCGATCGGCGGGCAAGCCTGCACACAGGGTAGCAGGCATGCCGGACCGGCTCGAAGACACCTCGCCCTGGTGCCGGGAGGGCTAGCCTCGAGGGACTAGGCTCGCGTCGGCATGGAGCCAGGGGGAACCGGCTGGCCGCCGGATACCGGGGCTGAGCATGCCCAGACGACACTTCTAGGCATGGAACGGGCGCTCCTTCCCCGCCCGAGGACGGACGGCGAGGTCCGATCGGGATCCGGGCGCGTACGCGTCATGGTGGTGGACGACAACGCGGGCTTCCGCGAGTCGCTCCTCTCCCTCCTCGACGCAGGGGACCTCGACGTCGTCGGCGAGGCGTGCTCGGGCTTCGAGGCGCTCGACATCGTCGAGGGGCTCGACCCCGACGTCGTACTCATGGACGTACGGATGCCCGGGATCGACGGCATCGAGACCACGCGCCGGCTGAAGTCGGGGCACCCAGGGCTCGGGATCGTGGCCCTCTCGGGCCACGAGGACCAGGAGATCGTGACCGAGATGCTCGTAGCCGGCGCGAACGGCTACGTGCTGAAGGACTCGGACGGCGATGAGATCCTCCAGGCCGTCTACCAGGCCGCCGGCGGGGGCGGGGTCCTGTCCCCCGGCGTCACCCCCCGAGTCATCGACGAGCTGACCGAGGCGCTCGAGCGCGAGCGGCGCAGGACCCGAGAGCTCGAGGAGGCGCAGGCCGCCCTCGTCGAGCGGGCCGCTCGACGGCACGAGCTCGTCGCCCGCCTGTCCCACGAGCTGCGGACGCCCGTGACGGTGATCCTCGGCATGGCCCAGACCCTCGCGAAGGCACCCGACGAGCCCGAGCGAGACGAGCTCCTCGGCCGGATGGTCTTGAGGGCGAAGGACCTGGCTCGGCTCGTCGAGCGCTTCGAGCTCACGGTCGACGCCGGCCTGACCGAGCACGTGGACATCGTCCGGGTGGCCGGCGAGCTCGCCTCGGCGAGCCCTCGCGTGCGGGTCGTGACGGAAGGACCCGTGCCGGAGGTCCCGCTGAACCCAGGAGCGGCCCGGCGGATCCTCGAGGAGCTGCTCGACAATGCCGTGCGCTTCTCGCCCGACGACACCCCTGTCCTCGTCCGCGTGGGGCTCGGGCTCGCGTGCCTCGAGGTCCGCGTCATCGACGGGGGCGGCGGGATCGACGCCGTGGACCACGAGCGGATCTTCGGTCCGCTCGAGCAGCTCGAGGACCTGAACGTCCGTGTCCATCAGGGTGCCGGGATGGGGCTCGCGCTCGCGCGGACCGCTGCACGCGCGATGAACGGCGAAGTCACCCTCGAGTCCTCGGGACCTGGTGGTTCGACGTTCCTGTGGACGATCACGCTCGACGAGTGATGCCCGCCGCTACTTGAAGCGGCGCATGTGCACGTTCAGGAGGAGCCCCACCGCGATGGCGTTCGTGAGTAGCGAGCTGCCCCCGTAGGACACGAACGGGAGCGTGATCCCCGTGATCGGCATGATGCCGATCGTCATGCCGACGTTCACGAAGATCTGGATCGCGAACATCGAAGCGATCCCCGCCGCCATGTAGGTCCCGAACGGGTCCTTCGATAAGAGCGCGATCCGGAACGCCCGCCACAAGAGCACGGCGAAAGCGAGCAGCATCGTGACCGCCCCGACGAAGCCGAACTCCTCACCGACCACCGTGAAGATGAAGTCGGTGTGCTGCTCGGGTACGAAGTCCAGGTTCGTCTGGGAGCCCTCGAGGTATCCGGTTCCCGTGAGTCCCCCCGAACCGATCGCGATCTCGGCCTGTTGGCGGTTCCACCCCGTCCGCTGCGGGTCGTTCTGCGGGTCGAGGAAGCTCGTGAGTCGTGCGATCTGGTAGTCCTTCACCAGCCCGAGCTGCAGCCCGCCGACGATCAGCACGATGGCCGTGAGCGCCAGGATGCCGAGGTACCGCCCACGGGCGCCGGCGACGACGAGGATGCCCACGAGGATCGAGACGAGCACGATCGAGGTCCCGAGGTCGGGCTGCAGGAAGACGAGCAGGCTCGGTACCACCGCGATCGCCGTTGCACTGTAGAGGTCCTGGAGCGAGAGATCGGTGCTCGAGCGCCGCAGCTCGGCGAGGTAGGCCGCGAGCATGAGGATGAGCGCGATCTTCGTGAGCTCGGAGGGCGTGAGCTGGAAGCCGAAGAGCTCGAACCACCGCTGCGAGCCCTTCACGGTCGTGCCGAGCGGCGTTCGAACGAGCACCAGAAGCACGATGGACGCCGTGTAGATGATCCCTGCGTAGACCTTCAAGAAGCGGTAGTCGAAGCTCGCGACGATCATCACGATGACCATGCCGAGTGCCCCGAAGGTGGCCTGCCGCTTCAGGTAGGTCCCGGGGTCCAGGTTCACGGCTTCGAGCGACTGGTGGGTGGCGGAGTACACCATGAACAGCCCGCTCACGACGAGCACGACGACCGCGAGGAGCAGCACCGGGTCGACGTGCCGGATCGCACGACGCTCGGCCGGGAAGGACTTGCTGGCGACGAGGTCCATCAGTCGGTCCCCGCGGCGCCGACGGCCCCCGACTGCTGGAGGCCGTAGATGCCCTCGATGATGTTCCGGACGATCGGCGCCGCGGTCGTCGAGCCGTGGCCACCCTGCTCGATCAATGCGACGATCACGTGCTGCTCTCCGTTCGCCTCGGTCATGGCGGCGAACCACGAGTAGTCCTGGCGGTTGGTGACCTCGGCCGTCCCGGTCTTGCCCGCGACCCACACGTCCCCGAAGGGGAACCCGAGGAATGCGCCGTGGGCGGTTCCCGTTCGGGGGACCTCCACGAGCGCGTTCCGCACGTACTCGATGTACCGCTCGTCGAAGGGCGGACGTCGCTTGCAGCTGGGCTCGCTCGTGCGCACCGTATCGCCGCTCGGGTCGATCACGCGCTCCAGCAGGTGCGGCACGCACATCCGCCCATCGTTCTGCAGGGCCGCGAACGCGACCGCGAGCTGCAGGGGCGTGACGAGCGTGTCACCCTGCCCGATGGTCATCAGGATGAAGTCGCCCGGGTACCACACGCCGTCCGGGAAGCCCTTCGGGTACTGCGCGTGCATGGCGGCCTTCCACGCCGCGCTCGGGACCCGGCCGTCCTTCTCGAACGGCAGGTCGACGTTCGTGACCTGCCCGAACCCCAGGGACCCGAGGTCCCGCTGGAGGGGCTCACGCGAGACGACCCCGTGGGCAGCCTCGTCGGAGTTGACGTAGTAGAGGTCCCAGTACCGGTAGCCCATCGGGTAGAAGACGGTGTCGCAGGACATCGACAGCGCGCGGGCGAGGTTCATGAACCCGAGGTTCGACGTCGTCCAGTTGTTGAAGACGTACTGGGTGGCCTCGGGGTCGTCCTCGTCGTACGGGGCGGTCCACGAGGGCGGGCACGCGTAGCTCCGGTCGGTGCTCACGATCTCTCGCTGCAGGGCGGAGAGCGCGATCCACGGCTTGTAGGTGGACCCCGGGGGGTACTCGGCCTGGATCGCCCGGTCGATGAGCGGGTAGCCGGTGTTCGCGGTGTTGAAGCGACGGTCGAACTCGCGGCTCGAGATCGGTCTCGTGAACAGGCTCGGCTGGAAGGTGGGGTACGAGGTGAGCGCCTCGATCGCCCCGGTCGTCGGGTCGATCACGACCACGGCACCCGCGTTCGCCCGCAGGTGCGACCCGCTGGCCGAGTCGTACACGCGGCGAGCGTCGATCAGGCCGCTGCGCAGGCTCGCCTCCACGAGCCCCTGGATCCGCAGGTTGAGCGTGAGCTCGACGTCATCACCCGGCGCCGGGGCGAGCTCGCCGATCTGGTCCAGCACGCGGCCCGTGGAATTGACCCGGTACTTCACCACGCCGTCCGTCCCCGAGAGCTCGCGTTCGTACACGGACTCGATGCCCGAGACGCCGACGACGTCGCCGGGCTGGTACCCGGCGAACGCGGGGTCTCCGAGCTTGGCCGGGGAGATCTGCCCGAGGTAGCCGAGCACGTGCGCGGCGAGCGAGCCCTCGGGGTAGGTGCGGATCGGCTGCTCGACGACGTCGACCCCCCGGAACTCCGAGGCGTGCTCCTTCAGGTAGAAGACGGCGCGCCGGGGGACGTCGATCGCGATGGGGATGGGGTTGAACACGTAGTAGCGCGGGTCGTCCAGGCGCTCGCCGAGCACGTCGGCGGGGATGTCGAGCAGCTCGGAGAGCTTGAAGAGGATCTCCTCCTTCTGGTCGCCCGCCTCCTCCCGGTTCATGGTCACGACCAGGCTCGGGCGGTTGCCCACGAGGAGCCGGCCGTGCGTGTCGAGGATCTGGCCTCGTCGCGCCGGCACGTCGACCAGGCGTACGGCGTTGTTCTCAGCCTCTTGCTGGTAGTCCTCGGCCGCCAGGACCTGGAGGAACCACAGGCGGGTCGTGAGGGCCGCGAACATCACCGCGACCAGCCCGGCCAGGACCCTCACCCGCGTTCCGGCGCGCAGGTCGGTCACGGCCGCCTCACCACCGGACCACCTTGCGCGAGCGCGAGCCCTCGACGACCCGCCGGAGGACCGGGAACAGGAGCGGCGTGAGGATCGCGTTGTACACCGCCGACAGGGCCGCCACGCGGACGAGGTAGAGCGTCGAGACGTCGAGCTGTCCGAGCAGGAACGAAACCGCCCCGTAGAACAGGACCCCGCCGAAGGTCCCGCCCGCGACCAGGAACACGGGGAAGACCGGCGAGGGGCTCACGACGTACTGCCGGAGCATCCCCACCGCGTAGCCGAGCAGGGTGAGCGTGAGCGCGGTGATGCCCTTCGGCTGGTTGAGGAAGAAGTCCTCCGCCATGCCGCCCGCGAAGCCGCTGATCGCACCGGCCGAGGGGCCGTCCAGGAAGGCGAACACGATGGTGAGCAGGTACAGGAGCTCGGGCTTGGCCCCGAGCAGAAGGACGTCGGCGAACACGGTGGTCTGGAGCAGCAGGGCCGAGACGATGACCGCGAGGAGGAGGAGCGTGCGACGCACGGGAACCCAGGCTACCCGGACCCACCGGACAGGACCACCAGCACGACGTCCAGCGTGGAGAAGTCCACCGCGGGACTGATGGTGATGTACTTCTCCAGGTCCGCCTCGTTCGGGAGCACCCTGGACACCGAGCCGACGAGGATGCCCGGAGGGAACACGCTCTCGGCGACCCCGGGGATCCGGTACCCGGCCGTCACCACCTGCTCGCCGGGTTGGACCTCGGTCCCGGTGTCGACGAGGGCCATCCGCAGGTCGTGCTCCGCCTCACCGCTCACGAGGCCGGTCGCTCGCGAGACGTCCAGCCGCCCGGCCACGAACGAGCCGGGGTCGATGACGAGCTGGACGACCGCCGAGTCCGGCGCCACCCGCGTGATGCGTCCGACGAGCCCGGCGGCGGCCACCACCGGCATCCCCTCGGCGAGGCCATCGCTCGAGCCCTTGTCGATCGTGACGGTCCATTCGAAGTTCGACACGCCGTTCGCGATCACCTGCGCCCCCGTGGTCGCGATGTCCGGACCGAGACTCTCCTTCAGGCCCAGGAGCGCCTCGAGCTCGTTCAGCCGCGCCGAGACATCGGTGGTGGTGGCGACCTCGGTCTCGAGCTCCGCAACACGGGCCCGGAGCTCCTGGTTGTCGTGGCGGATCGACGGGAGCCGCACGAGCGTGGAGAAGAAGTTGCCGATCGGCTTCGTGACCTTGGACACCGCCTCCTGGAGCGGGCTGATGACCGCGAGCGCGACGTCGCCCATCGCGGCGAGCGGACCGCTGTCCCCCTGTCGGTAGTCGACCGTGATGGTCACGAGCGAGATGGAGACGAGCGCGACGACCAGCAGCCGCGCGCTCCGGGCCCGTGATGGGAGGGCCATGGCCCTACCTTCGCGACGGGCTCACCAGGACCCGCTGGAGGATCTCGAATTCCTCGAGGCACTTGCCCGAGCCGATGGCCACCGAGGACAGCGGGTTCTCGGCGATGTGGATCGGCATCCCGGTCTCGTGCCGCAGGCGCTTGTCGAGCCCTCGAAGCAACGCGCCGCCGCCGGTGAGCACGATGCCCCGGTGCATGATGTCCCCCGCGAGCTCGGGCGGCGTGCGGTCCAAGGTCGCCTTGATCGAGTCGATGATCGCGGTGACGGGCTCCTCGATCGCCTGCCGGATCTCGCCGTCCGAGATCTGGATCGTCTTCGGGAGACCGGACACGAGGTCCCGACCGGGGATCTCGGCGACCAGCTCCTCCTTCATCGGGTAGACGGAGGCGATGGCGAGCTTGATCGCCTCGGAGGTGCGCTCGCCGAGAAGGAGCGCGTACTCCTTCTTCACGTGGTTGATGATCGCTTCGTCGAGCTCGTCCCCGCCGATGCGGAGCGAGGTCGAGGTCACGATACCGCCGAGCGAGATCACGGCCACCTCGGTCGTGCCGCCGCCGATGTCGACGATCATGTTGCCGGCCGGCTCGTGGATCGGGAGGCCGGCCCCGATCGCGGCAGCCATCGGCTCCTCGATGATGTAGGCGCGCCGAGCGCCGGCCGCGATCGTGGCCTCCTCGACCGCGCGCTGCTCGACACCGGTGATGCCAGAGGGCACGCACACGACGACCCGGGGCTTGGCGAGCAGGCGACGCTTGTGCACCCGCTGGATGAAGTAGCGCAGCATCTTCTCGGTCACGTCGAAGTCGGCGATCACACCGTCCTTCAGGGGCCGGATCGCCTGGATGTGAGAAGGGGTCCGGCCGATCATGCGCTTCGCCTCGTTGCCGACGGCGAGGATCGCGCCGGTGAGGGTGTTGATCGCGACGACCGAGGGCTCGTTCAGGACGATCCCGTTCCGCCGAACGTAGACGAGCGTGTTCGCGGTCCCGAGGTCGACAGCCATATCCTGACCCAGGAACCCCAGGACCCCCTCGCCGTTCGCGCTCCGATCGGCTGGGGATAAGGGAAGTCCGCGACGAACCCTCTCGGCCATTGATCCGCAGCCTTTCTACAGGACCCCGGAAGGCCTGGCAACCCTCGACTATGCGTTGAGCCAACCCTCAACCCTCGATGTCGTGATGGGTTCCGCAGGCTCGAGATGACGGTTCGCAAGCTCCCCCTCCGACGGTCGCGTGAGAGACTCGACCGTCCGCTGAGGTACGGTGTGCACGCACGGAACGAGGAGGACGAACGGTGGGCGTGGCGGTGGTGTTCCCGGGGCAGGGCTCGCAGTTCCCCGGCATGGCCGACCCCTGGACCGGACACGATGCCGGGCGAGCGACCCTCGAGGAGGCGGGCGCGGCGATCGGTCGCGACGTGGTCGAGGGCTGTCGGGACGAGGGCGCCCTCGCCACGACGGAGTTCGTTCAGCCCGCGCTCCTCGCGTGCGGCGTCGCGGCCCTCCGCGTCCTGCACGCCGAGGGCGTGACGTTCGTGGGCGCCGCCGGTCACTCGCTCGGCGAGTTCGCCGCCCTCGTCGCGGCGGACGTCGTCGGGCTCGGCGAGGCGCTCGAGATGGTCGCCGTCCGCGGGAGGGCGATGCAGGCGGCCGGCGAGGCGAGACCCGGGACCATGAGCGCACTCCTCGGCGTGGGTGCCGATCAGGCGGCCGAGATCTGCGACGCCGCCCGGGGCGAGGATGTCCTGCTCGTCGCGAACGAGAACTCACCGCAGCAGGTCGTGATCTCGGGCTCGGTCCCCGCGATCGAGCGTGCCGAGGCGGTCGCCGCGGAGCGCAGGATCCGAGTGGTCCGGCTGAAGGTGGCGGGCGCCTTCCACTCCCCCCTCATGGAGCCGGCGGTCGCGCCGCTTTCCGATGCGATCGATCGAGTCACCTTCCGGCCGCCGAGCCTGCCCGTGGCCTCGAACGTGACCGGCGAGCTCGTCCACGATGCCGAGGAGCTCCGTGGCCTCCTCAAGCGCCACGTGATCTCGCCGGTGCGCTGGGAGCGCTGCGCCCAGGCGCTCGAGCGGGCCGGAGCAGACACGTTCGTTGAGGCCGGGCCAGGGGACGTGCTCACGAAGCTCGCTAAGCGGACCGTGCCGGGAACACGTGCGGTCGCGATCGGCTCGCCCCTGGAGGCGTCGGCCTTCGCGAGCACAGGCTGAGGGCCATCGCCGCCGCAAGGTGCGACACGGGCACCTCGGGCGTACGGGCGCTATCCTCAAGCGTTCATCGGCGGGAACGGCGAGGAGGGGGACGTGACAGCGCGACGCCATGCGACGGTCGCCGGGTTGGGCTCGCGCCTCCCAGACCGGATCGTCCCGAACGCGGAGTTCGAACGGCTCGTGGAAACGAGCGACGAGTGGATCCGCGAGCGGACCGGCATCGCCGAGCGTCGATTCGCCGCCGAGGGCGAGGCGACCTCCGACCTCGCGGTCGAGGCCGTCCGTCGCGCCCTCGACGAGGCCGCGATCGCCCCCGAGCAGATCGATCTCATCATCTGCGCCACGCTGACACCGGACACCCCGATCCCGGCGACTGCCGTCTGGGTGCAGCGCAAGCTGGGGATCTCGTGCCCCGCGTTCGACGTGAACGCCGCGTGCGCCGGCTTCTCCTACGCGCTGTCGACCGGCACGGCCTTCATCGAGTCCGGGGCAGCCGAGACCGTGGTCGTGATCGGCGCCGAGGTGCTCTCTCGGGTGATGGACTTCACCGACCGCGGCACGTGCGTGCTGTTCGGCGACGGCGCCGGCGCGGTCGTGCTGCGACCTTCGGAGGGTCCAGGGGTCGTGGGCTCCGTCCTCGGCGCGGACGGGAGCGCCGCCGAGATCCTCATCATCCCCGCGGGTGGCTCGGCCCTACCTGCGTCGGATGAGACCGTGGCGGCGCGCGATCACACGATCCGCATGCCGGCCGGCCGGGAGGTCTTCAAGCGCGCGGTCGTCGAGATGGCGGGCGCTTGCCGTCAGCTGCTCGAGAAGTCCGGCTTCGGCCCCGATGACGTGAGCCTGCTCATCCCCCACCAGGCGAACGCGCGCATCATGGTCGCGGTCGCCGAGCGCCTCGGCATCGTCGGCGACCGGGCGGTCATCGACGTCGCCGAGGTCGGGAACACGTCGGCGGCCTCGATCCCGATCGCACTGGATCGCGCGTGGCGCGCGGGCCGGATCCACGATGGCGACCTGATCCTGCTCACTTCTTTCGGCGCCGGGCTCGCGTGGGGCGCCAATCTCATCCGATGGAACACACCGACCGCATGAGGGTCGCCGTCGTTACCGGCGGCTCGCGTGGGATCGGCCGCGCGTGCGCCGAGGCGCTCGCGGCGGCGGGCTGGAAGGTGGGCGTCGGCTACCGCTCGAGCGACACCGACGCGAAGGAGACGCTCGCCGCTGTCGAAGGGGCGGGCAGCACCGGCGCGGTGGTGCGCCTGGACACGCTCGACGAGACCGGCGTGCGACGGGCCTTCGAGGAGGTGACCGAGACCCTCGGGCCGGTCACCGGCCTCGTGAACAACGCCGGGTTCAGCCAGGACGGGCTCCTATTGAAGTACCCCATGGATGCCTACGACCGGATCATGGACACGAACGTGCGGGGCGCGTTCCTCGCCAGCCAGGCTGCGCTCCGGGGGATGCTCCGCTCGCGCTGGGGACGGATCGTGAACATGTCCTCGGCGATCGCGTTGCGCGGCAACCCAGGCCAGACGGCGTACGCGGCCTCGAAGACGGCGCTCGTCGGGCTCACGAAATCGCTGGCCCGCGAGGTCGGCGCGAAGGGCATCACCGTGAACGCGATCTGTCCCGGCCTCGTCGACACCGAGATGACCTCGCACCTGACGGAGCAGGCCCGAGCCGTCTACATCGAGCAGACACCCCTCGGACGTACCGCGCACCTCGAGGAGGTCGCGGCGGTCGTCCGTTTCCTGATGTCCGACGAGGCATCGTACGTGAACGGCGCCGTCATCCCCGTGGACGGAGGGCTCACCGCCTAGTCGCGCGCCGCCCGAGCCCCTAGCATGTGCCGGACCGACCCGAAGGAATGAACCAAGGAGGAACGATGGACAAGGCAGAGATCGAGGCACGGGTCCGCAAGATCCTGGCCGAGCAGCTCGCCGTGGACGGGGCCCAGGTGATACCCGATGCCCGGTTCGCCGAAGACCTGAACGCCGACTCACTCGACCTCGTCGAGGCCGTCCTCGCACTCGAGGAGGAGTGGAACATCGAGATACCCGAGGACGAGATGGAGGGCGTGAAGACGGTGGGGCAAGCCGTCGCGCTCGTCGAGCAGAAGCTGGGGCTCTAGGTCGCCGGTGGGCTCTGCGGTCGTCATCACGGGCATCGGCCCCGTCACGCCCGTCGGGATCGGGGTCGAGGACTTCTGGACCGGGCTCACGTCCGGCCGCAACGGTATCCGTCGCATCCAGCGCTTCGACCCATCGGAGCTTCCCGTCCAGCTCGCCGCCGAGGTCCCCGACTTCGAAGTCTCGCGGTGGCTCGACGCGAAGGAGGCCCGGCGGACCGACCGCTCGACGCAGTACGCGATCGCATCGGCGAAGCTCGCGTGGGAGGATGCCGGGGATCCTGAGGTCGTCGCCGAGCGCGGGGGCGTCGTGTTCGGGACCGGGATCGGCGGCGTCGAGACCCTGCTCATCCAGCACAGCGTCATGCTCGAGCGCGGTCCGGGGCGGGTGAGCCCGTTCATGGTTCCCGGACTCATGGCGAACGCCTCGGCCGGCCACATCGCGATGATCTACGGTCTCACAGGGCCGAACCTGTGCACGATCTCGGCGTGCGCGTCGTCGAACCACGCGATCGGTGAAGGGATGCGGATGATCCGCGACGGGTACCTCGATCTCTGCGTCGTCGGCGGCGCCGAGGCCGCCACGCTCCCCCTCACGATCGCCGCCTTCGCGCAGATGACCGCTCTGACGAAGAACCCCGATCCCGAGACCGCGAGCCGGCCTTTCGACGCCGAGCGCGACGGCTTCGTGATGTCCGAGGGCGCGTGCGCGCTGATCCTCGAGTCCGAGGTACACGCGGCCGCTCGTGGCGCCCGCGTGTACGCGGAGGTCGCAGGGTACGGCGCCTCGGCCGATGCCTTCCACATCACCGCGCCGGACCCGAAGGGCTCGGGCGCCACGCTCTCGATGCGCTGGGCTCTCGGGGACGCGGGCGAGGAGCCGGAGGCCGTGGACTACGTGAACGCGCACGGCACCTCGACGCCGCTGAACGACGCCGCCGAGACCGTCGCGATCAAGGCGGCGCTCGGCGAGGAGGTGGCGCATCGGGTCGCGATCTCGTCGACGAAGTCGATGACCGGGCACATGCTCGGCGCCGCCGGCGCCGTCGAGGCGGCGTCCTGCGCGCTCGCGATCCAGCGGAACCAGATCCCGCCGACGATCCACTACCGGACGCCCGATCCCGCGTGCGACCTGGACTACACACCGAACGAGGGTCGGGACCTCGACGTTCGCCTTGCGCTCAGCAACTCCTTCGGCTTCGGCGGCCAGAACGCCACCGTGGCGTTCCGGCGGGCCTGAGGCGATGCTCGGCGGCCTGCCGCCGCCGCCCGGGGCCGAGTCCCCGATCCAACTCACGCAACGCGGGCATGTCTACGGGCTGGGGTTCGGACCGGACTACTTCGGCATCTGGCGGCTCGAGGGCGGCCCGCCCGTCGAGACCTTCGAGCGGAGCCAGGCCGGATGGGACACGGCCTGGCGACGGTTCCGGAGCCTGGAGCTCCGCGACCACGTCCCCGTCTGGCGCCACCCTCGAGCCGGCTGGATCCTGTTGCATGTCGTGCTGGGGGTCGCGCTGTGGTTCGGCGTCCTCGTGATCGAGGGCATGGTGCTCACCGCGGCCGGCCGCGAGACCGACGAGCTCACGAATGCGAGCGAGGGCGGCGCGGCCTTCGCACTGCCGCTGTCGATCGCGGCATGGATGCTCTTCGTCTTCCTCGGCTCGCGGCGGGCGCGCTGGTCGTCGCTCCTCGCCTGCCTCGGGACCGCGCTCGCGGTCGCGATCTGGACCGGACTCGCGGCGCAGCCGGTCGCCTGACCCCCGCCGGCCTCACGCGGGCGAAGCGACCCGGAAGAACGGTGCGGCGTCGAAGACGGCGCGCGTCATGCGCCCGCCGATCGGGGTGTCGAAGCGGACGCGGCTCGGCGAGGGAGCCTCACCGACGACGAACGAGCCGTCCTCGAGCGGCGTGAGCCGGAGGGAGGATCCCACGTCGGTCGTCCCGAACAGCTCGAGCCAGAGCGCCCCGCCCCTGTCGAAGACGTCGAAACCAGGCGCCCACGCGTTCCAGCTCCGGTAGCGCCCCGCGAGCGCGGTCCACGGTCCGGGCGGCTGGGACGCTCGGCCCTCCACGCTCAGCCATCGCGGGCCCCACGACGCCTCGGCGAGGGCGCCGTCCCGCCGGACCACGTCGAGGTGGTAACGATCGGCGTCCGGGTCGTCGACGGCGAACCGGCCTTCGACGACCGGGAGCAACGGTGCGTGCCAGGCTCCCTCGCGGATGAACAGGTGGTCGCCCTCGGCGAGGATCTGCGATCTCGCCGGTCTCATCCCGGAGCCCACCGACGTACGTGGCCGCCTCAGGCACGCTCCGACGGTCACCGGGCACCGGCACCTCGGGGAGTGCTGCCCCCTCGGCCTCGGCCACGACGCACGCGAGTGCGAACCGCTCGAGCTCGAGACGCGATCCGAACGGCCGAGTTCATCAGGGCGGTCACCCCGAACCCGGCGTCCACGTCGACCAGCAGGTAGGCGGTGAACCCGACCATCCCGCCCGAGTGACCGAGCAGCCGACGCCCACGCTCGTCGGGAACCCACTTCAACCCGTAGCCGAAGATGTGCCCGGGGGCCTCTGGGTCCTCGGCGATCGGACGGGTCATCAGCTCGAAGCTCTCGTCGGAGATCACGCCTCGGCCGCGGTTCAGTAGGAGACGCGCGTACGCGGCCAGCTCGTCGGCGGTCGCGCAGATCGTGCCGTCGGCGGTCGCGCTCTCGAACCACGGCGAGGGCACCCACCCGTGGCGAGGCTGCCACGGTCGATCGTCGAACGGCGAGGCGTAACCCACCGCGAGCCGTTCACGCGTCGCGTTCGTGATGACGACGTCGGCCTCGCCCATGCCGATCGGCTCCATCACGCGCTCGTGCACGCTCTCCCACCAGGGCCTGCCCGGTCACGGCCTCGAGCACGAGGCCGAGCGCCTTGTAGCCGGCGTTCGAGTAGAGGAACCGCTCCCCCGGTGCCCAGCCCGTGTGGGTCTCGCGCAGCTTCCAGACCTCATGCGCGGCCTCGCCGGTCGAGTCCATGCCGCACACGATGCCGGCCGTGTGGCTGAGCAGGTGGTGCACGGTGATCGGCCCGAAGTCCGAGTGCACCTCGAACCAGGGCAGGTGATCGGTGACGGGAGCATCCAGGTCCAGCCGTCCGGCCTCGCGCTGCTGCAGCAGCGCCATCGCGGTGAACCCCTTGCTGATCGAGCCGACCTGGAACCGGTGGGATGGCCCGACCGGTATCCGCGCGTCGACGTTCGCGAGCCCATCGACGACGACACCCAGCGTGTGCTCGCGGTCGGTGACGGCGAGCGCGAGCCCCGGTGTGTCGAGGAGCGCGCGGTGGCGTTCCACGTAGGAGGCGATCTGCTCGAGGGCCGCGCGCGTCTGCGCCATCGACCGCGGACTACCCGAAGAACAGCTTCAGCTCTCGTTCCGCCGAAGCGGGCGAGTCGCTGCCGTGCACGATGTTCTCGGTGATGATGAGCCCGTGGTCGCCACGGATCGTCCCCGGCGGCGCGGCCGCGGGGTCCGTCGGGCCCCATCAGCGTCCGCCAGACGTCGATGGCACCCTCACCCTCGAGCCGCGCAACGACGACGGGTCCCGAGGTGATGAACGCGACGAGCTCGCGGAAGAACGGCTTCTCGAG
The DNA here is from genome assembly GCA_963708985.1 of uncultured Actinomycetes bacterium. Lineage (GTDB taxonomy): Bacteria > Actinomycetota > UBA4738 > UBA4738 > HRBIN12 > HRBIN12. The sequence continues at coordinate 68,902 of CAVPUQ010000006.1, read as the reverse complement.
ATGCTCGGCGTAGTGCTCCTCGGCGAGGTCCCGGTCGATCTGCATCAGCCGCATCTCGGCGATCCGCAGACCCTTGGCCTCGCGCGGTCGAGCACCTCACCGACCAGTCCGCGCCGGACACCGTCCGGCTTGACGATGAGCAGGGTCGACTCGACAGCCATGGTCAGCGTTCCTCCAACAGGACTCGGCGAGCGTCCGCGACAGTGTACAGAGAGCCCGTCACGAGGATCAGATCCCCCGGCGCGGCGGCGGTGCGGGCGGCCTCGAGCGCGGCGCCCACGGACGGGAACGCCTGCGCCGCAAGGTCGCGGGCGCGAATGCGTCTGCGACCTCGGTCGCGGAGCGGGCGCGCACGCTCTGGGTGGCACACGCGTAGACCTCGTCGGCGAGCGGCACGAGCTGCTCGACGATCCCCTCGAGATCCTTGTTCGAGAAGACGCCGACGACGAGATGGAGGCGCTCCCACGTGAACGCCTCGGGCAGCGCGGTGGCGAGGGCCTCAGCCGCCGCCGGGTTGTGCGCCCCGTCGAGCACGATCAGCGGGTGCCGCCCCACGACCTCGAGTCGGCCCGGGACGGTCGCAGCGGCGAGCGCACGACGCACACCCTCCTCATCGAGCGCACGCTCGAGGAGCGCCTCGACCGCCGCAACGGCGGCCGCCGCGCTGCGGGCGGCATGCTCACCGTGGATCGGCAGCATGAGGTCCTCGTACGTCGCCCGGAGCCCTCGGATGCGGAGGGCCTGACCACCAACGGCGGGGACGCGCGCGTCGAGCGCCCAGTCCCGATCCTCGAGCAGCATCGAGGCGACGACCGCCTCGCAGCGCTCCTGGATCACCGCGAGCGCCTCGGGGGTTTGCTCTCGCACGACGGCGGCCTTCCCCGGCTTCACGATCCCCGCCTTCTCGCGAGCGATGTCGGCGATGCGCGGCCCGAGCTCGGCCACGTGGTCCAGACCGATCGGGCAGAGCACGGCCACGTCCCCGTCCACGAGGTTCGTGGCGTCCCAGGTGCCGCCCATCCCGACCTCGAACACGCCGAGCGCGACCGGCCTGTCGGCGAACCCGAGGTACCCGAGCGCCGTGAGCGCCTCGAAGTACGTGACGCGGCCGACGCGCTCGTCCACCGTCTGCAGGTACGGCAGCAGGTGTTCGTACTCCTCGCCGAACTCCTCCTCGGTCATCGCCCGGCCGCAGACGGAGATGCGCTCGGTCACGGACGTGAGGTGAGGTGAGATGAACAAGCCGGTCGTTAGGCCGTGCTCGCACGCGAGCGCGCTCGCGAGGCGCGCGACCGTCGTCTTGCCGTTCGTGCCGGTGACGTGGATCGTAAGGTACGTCCGCTGTGGGTCGTCGAGCAGCTCCGCGAGCGCGCGGATCCGCTCGAGGTCGGGCTCGGGCATGTGCTCCGGTTGGCGCTCGTTCAGCTCAGCGAGCGCGTCCGCGAACCGCATCTACCCGAGCTCAGCGAGCTGCGCGTCGACATCGGCGAGCTGCTGCTCCATCCGCGCCGCCTTCTCGCGCTCACCCGCGACGACCTCGGGGGGTGCCTTGGCGACGAAGCCGTCGTTCGCGAGCTTGCCGCGGACCCGCACGAGGTCGGCGGCGAGCTCGGTTCGCTGCTTCGAGAGGCGCGCGCCTTCGGCCTCGGCGTCGAACAGGCCGGGCGGGAGGTAGACGGCGCCGACGGTGAGCGTCGCCGTCGTTTCCCCCGGCAGCTTGCTCCCCGGCGCATCCACGAACGTCGCCTCCTCGAGGCCCGCGAGCCGCTCGATCCGCTCGGCGAGGGGTTCGACACCTTGCCGGAGCCCGCTCGCGAGCTCGACCCGCACGCAGAACCTGCGGCTCGGCGCGATCCGGTGCCGAGCCCGGAACTGCCGAACGGCCGTGACGACCTCCTGGAGGGCGCCGAACACGCGCTCGGTCTCGGCGTCGAGGTGCTCGGGGCGTCGGTCGGGCCATGGGGCGACCGAGATCGAGCCGCCGGTCCCGAGCCGCTGCCAGATCTCCTCCGTCACGAACGGCATGATCGGGTGCAGCAGGCGGAGGGTGCGCTCGAGCACCCACGCGAGCAGGTGCGCGGCGTCGGCCCGCTCCTGCGACACGCCGTCGAGCCGACCCTTCTCGACCTCGAGGCCCCAGTCGCAGAACTCGGACCACAGGAAGCGATAGATCGCCTGGGCGGCGTCGGCGAACAGGAAGGCATCGAGCGCCGCGTCGACCTCGCCCACGCAGGCCTGGTGGCGCGAGAGCAGCCAGCGCTCGGCGAGCGTCCACCGCTCGGGCTGCGGCAGGACCGGCGCCTCCTCCCCGAACGCGCCCAGCACCAGGCGCGCGGCGTTCCAGATCTTGTTCGCGAAGTTGCGCCCGCCCTCGATCGACTCCTCGGAGAGCGGGATGTCCTGCTGCCCCCCGGTCGCCGCGCGCGTGAGCGAGAAGCGCACGGCGTCCGCGCCGTAGCGGTCGATCATCTCGATCGGGTCGATCACGTTGCCGAACGACTTGGACATCTTCCGCCCGTGGGCGTCGCGAACGAGACCGTGGATGACCACGTCGCGGAACGGGACGTCGCCGACGAGCGAGAGCCCCGACATGATCATGCGGGCGACCCAGAGGTACAGGATCTCGTAGCCGGTCACCAGGACGGCGTTCGGGTAGAAGGTCCGCAGATCGTCCGTCGCCTCCGGCCAGCCGAGCGTCGAGAACGGCCACAGCTGGGACGAGAACCAGGTGTCGAGGACATCCGGGTCCTGCTCCAGCTTCGCGCTCCCACACGAGGCGCATCCCTGCGGGTCCTCGATCGCGACCGTGACGTGACCGTCGGGGCAGTACCAGGCCGGGATCCGGTGCCCCCACCAGAGCTGACGCGAGATGTTCCAGTCACGGAGGTTGTCGAGCCACGTGACGTAGGACCGCGTCCACCGCTCGGGGGTGAAACGGACGCGCCCGTCGAGCACGGCCTGCTTCGCCGGCTCCTTCAGCCCGTCGACCTTCACGAACCACTGAAGGCCGGAGGTCCACGGTTCGATCTCGCTGTGGCAGCGGTAGCAGTGGCCGACCGCGTGACGGAACGGCCGCTCCTCGCGGACGATCAGCTCGAGCCTGTGGAGCTCCTCGCGCACGGCCTCGCGGGCGTCGTAGCGGTCGAGTCCGTAGAACTCCTCGGCGGCGTTCGCGTTGATCCGCGCTTCGGAGTCGAAGATGTTGAGCAACGGCAACCCGGTCCGCTGCGCGATGTCGAAGTCCGTCTGGTCGTGCGCGGGCGTGACCTTCACCGCACCCGTGCCGAACTCCGGATCAACGGCTGCGTCGGCGACGATCGGGACGTCCCGGCCGTCGAACGGATGGCGAACCGTCGTGCCCACGAGCGCCCGGTAACGCTCGTCGTTCGGATGCACCGCGATCCCGGTGTCGCCGAGCATCGTCTCGACGCGGGTGGTGGCGACCTCGACGAACCCACTGCCGTCCGAGAGCGGGTAGCGGAACGTCACGAGCTCCCCGTCCACCTCCTCGTGCTCGACCTCCGAGTCCGACAGGCCGGTCTGGTCGGTCGGGCACCAGTTCACGAGACGCTCACCTCGGTAGATGAAGCCCTGCTCGTACCAGCGCACGAACGCGGTCCGCACCGCGAGTGAGAGGCCCTCGTCCATCGTGAAGCGCTCGCGTTCCCAGTCCAGCGAGGCGCCCATGCGCCTCGATCTGGTCGACGATCTCGCCCGCCGTACCGCTCCTTCCACGCCCAGACGCGCTCGATGAAGGCGTCCCGCCCCAACTCGCGACGGTCGATGCCCTCCTTGCGGAGCTCGCGCTCGACGACGACCTGCGTCGCGATCCCGGCATGGTCCATGCCCGGGACCCACAGCGCCTCCTTGCCTTGCATGCGTGCCCGGCGGATCAGGATGTCCTCGAGCGTGCGGCCGAGCGCGTGACCCACGTGCAGCCGACCCGTCACGTTCGGCGGCGGGATGACGATGCAGTACGGCTCGCGATCGGACGGCGAGGTGGCATGGAAGTACCCGCGCTCGACCCACTCGGCGGCCCAGTGGGGCTCGACCTCGCCGGGTTCGTACCGTGGCGGCAGGTCCCTCGTTCGCTCCGACATGCGGCCGAGTCTACGAGATGGGAACGGCGGGTCCGGGCGGAACGGGGGCAGTCAGGGGGGTGCTAGGAGGCGCGCTCTTGGCGCTCGGCGCGCTTCTTCGGCTCCTTCACCGGGACGAGCGTGGGGTTGACGCCGGTGAGCACGACGTCCTTGTCGATGAGGCATCTCGTGACGTCCTGGCGCGAGGGCAGCTCGTACATGACGCCGAGCAGCACCTCCTCCATGATCGCTCGCAGGCCTCGGGCACCGGTTCCGCGCAGGATCGCCTGGTCGGCGACGGACCCGAGCGCGTCCTCGGTGAACTCGAGCTCGACGCCGTCGAACTCGAAGAACTTGCGGTACTGCTTCACGAGTGCGTTCTTCGGCTTCGTGAGGATGTCGACGAGCGCGACCTTGTCCAGGTTGTGCACGTTCGTGATGACGGGCAGGCGCCCGACGAACTCGGGGATGAGCCCGTACTTCAGGAGATCCTCGGGCAGTACCTTGCCCAAGATCGCGCCCAGGTCCTTCTCCTCGATCCGGCGGACGTCGGCCCCGAACCCGACGCCCCGACTGCCGATCCGCGACTCCACGATCTTCTCGAGGCCCGCGAACGCACCGCCGCAGATGAACAGGATGTTCGTCGTGTCGATCTGGATGAACTCCTGGTGCGGGTGCTTGCGCCCGCCCTGCGGCGGGACCGAGGCCGTCGTTCCCTCGAGGATCTTCAGCAGCGCCTGCTGCACGCCCTCGCCCGAGACGTCACGCGTGATCGACGGGTTCTCCGACTTCCGGGCGATCTTGTCGACCTCGTCGATGTAGATGATCCCGGTCTCGGCCTTCTTCACGTCGTAGTCGGCCGCCTGGATCAGCTTCGAGCAGGATGTTCTCGACGTCCTCACCGACGTAGCCGGCCTCGGTGAGCGCGGTGGCGTCGGCGATCGCGAACGGGACGTTCAGCATCTTCGCGAGCGTCTGCGCGAGGAGCGTCTTCCCGCATCCGGTCGGACCCAGGATCATGATGTTCGACTTCTGGAGCTCGACGTCCGAGTCCTTCGCACCGACCTGGATCCGCTTGTAGTGGTTGTAGACCGCGACCGACAGGACCTTCTTCGCGTGCTCCTGCCCGATCACGTACTCGTCGAGGAAGCCGTTGATCTCGGCGGGCTTGGGGAGCTCCTCGAGCTTCAGCTCGGAGGTCTCGGCGAGCTCTTCCTCGATGATCTCGTTGCACAGATCGATGCACTCGTCGCAGATGTACACGCCGGGGCCGGCGATGAGCTTCTTGACCTGCTTCTGCGATCTTCCCGCAGAACGAGCACTTCAGCAGGTCCGAGTCGCCGATCCTCGCCATGCCTCGATGAGCCCCCTGAGCCGAGCAGCCGGGATGGTCCCGGCCGTCTCCGGAATCCTACGACGCTCCCGCGGCCGCCGCTGCGAGTTCGGGCTTGATCTTGCGGCTGGTGATGACCTCGTCCACGACGCCGTAGTCGACGGCCTCATCGGCGGTGAGGATGTAGTCGCGATCGGTGTCCTTGGCAACCTTCTCGAGCGCCTGGCCCGTGTGCTCGGCGATCAACACCTCGAGCAGCTTGCGATAGCGCGTGATCTCCTTGGCCTGGATCTCGATGTCGACGGCCTGTCCCTGCGCGCCGCCGTGCGGCTGGTGCAGCAGCACCCGCGAGTGCGGGAGCGCGTACCGCTTGCCCTTCGTGCCGGCGAGCAGGAGCACCGCCGCAGCCGATGCCGCCTGACCCATCACGATCGTCGAGACGTCCGGCTTGATGTACTGCATCGTGTCGTAGATCGCGAAGAGCGACGTGATGTCGCCGCCCGGCGAGTTGATGTAGAGGTTGATGTCCTTGTCCGGGTCGTCGGACTCCAGATGCAGGAGCTGCGCCATGATGAGGTTCCCGACGGCGTCGTCGATCGGCGTGCCGAGGAAGACGATGCGCTCCTTGAGCAGGCGCGAGTAGATGTCGAACGAGCGCTCGCCGCGGCTGGTCTGCTCGATGACGACGGGAACGAGGTAGTCCTTCATGACGGTTCCTCCGGGTTGTCTTCGGGGGTGTCGGACGGCGCCTCGGAAACCTCCGTCTCCTGCGATGCGCCGTCTGCCAGCGTGACGTTCGCGTGCTCCACCAGCACGTCGAGCGCCTTCGAGCGGATGATATCACCGGCCAGTGCTACGACTTGACCGGAGCGGTCGAGCGACTTCGCGACCTCTTTCGGCTCCCGTCCGAGCGACTGGGCGATCTGCCCGATCTCCTGCCCGATCTCCTCGGCGGTCACCTGCAGGTCCTCGCGACGGGCGACACCCTCGAGCACGAGGTCGGCCACGATCGCGCGGGTCGCATGAACGCGCGCGTCGGCGCGGAACCTGAGCTCGTCCAGTCCCTGGAGCCCGAGCAGCTGCTCGAGCGAGATGCCGAGCTGCTGCGCGCGCTCGAGCGCGTGCTGGACACGGTGCTCGGTCTCGTCGTCGACCAGGGTCTCGGGTAGGTCGACCTGCGTCGCGTCGATGAGCACCTGGAGGACCCGGTCGCGCACCTCGGCGTCGGCGGCGCGCTCCTTGTTCTTCACGAGCTGCTCGCGGAGCGCCTGCTTCAGCTCCTCGAGCGTGTCGAACTCCGAGGCCGTCTTCGCGAAATCGTCGTCGGCCGCCGGGAGCTCCTTGCCCTTGACCTCCTTCACCAGGACCTGGAAGGAGACCTCCTGCCCCGCGCGTTCCCCGAAGCGCTCGTCGAGCGCGGCGTTGAACTTCAGGATCTCCCCCGCGCGCTTGCCCTCGAGCTGCTCGTCGAGCGCGCCGGTGAACTCGCCGGCGCCGACCTCGTAGAGGAAGTCCGGGCGGGTCGCCTCGGGGACCTCCTGGTCGTGGAGCGTGGCGCGGAGGTCGATCACGACGTAGTCACCCTTCCGCGCCGGGCGCTGGGCGGTCTCGAGCTCGGCGAACCGCTCCCGCAGCGAGTCGAGCAGCTCATCGACCTCATGATCGGTGACCTCGATCGAGGGACGTTGCACCGTCAATCCCTTGTAGTCGCGATCCTCGAGCTGGAGACGAGGCCGGACCTCCACCGTGGCGCTGAACACGAGGGCCTTGCCCTCCTCGATCTGCTCGAGGTCGATGTCGGGCTCGGCGATCGGGGCAAGGTCGTTCTCGCGGAGTGCCTCCCGGTAGTACTCGGGTACCGAGTCCTCGAGGAACTCGCCGAGCACGGCTTCCCGGCCGATCTGCGCATCGATGATCTGGCGCGGCACCTTGCCCTTACGGAAGCCCGGGATCCGGACCTCCTGGGCGACCTTGCGGTACGCGCGATCGAGATCCTTGCCGAAGCGCTCGGGCTCGACCTCGACGATGAGCTTGACCTTGTGTTTGTCGGTCTCTTCCACGGAAGTCTGCATCGAGCATCCAGGGTACCCGGGAACAGCGACGTCGGGTTCGATAGGCTCCCGGCGATGTTCGAGCAGGAGCTCGCCTTCGCGAACGAGCTGGCCGAGGAGGCCGGGCGGATCGGCATGTCGTTCTTCCGCGGCGCGTTCGACGTGCGCGAGAAGGTCGACAAGACACCCGTGACCGAGGCCGACCTGGCGATAGAGGAGATGGTGCGCGAGGCCCTCAAGGAGCGCTTCCCGCAGGACGCCGTCCTCGGCGAGGAGGCCGGGCTCCAGGGCGCCTCGAACCGCCGCTGGATCGTGGACCCGATCGACGGTACGAAGAACTTCGCGGATGGCGTCCAGGTCTGGGGCAACCTCATCGCGCTCGCGGTCGACGACGTGCCGGTGGTCGGCGTGGTGAACGCGCCCGCGCTCTGCGAGCGGTACGAAGCGGCGCGCGGCTCGGGGGCCAGGATGAACGGTGAGCCGATCAACGTCTCTCGAGCCGACCGCGTCGAGCGCGCGTTCGTGCTCCACGCGGACGTCCCGGAGTGGATCGACGGCCCCTACGCGGACGCCTTCGTCGAGCTGCTGAAGGGTGCCCGCCGCGACCGCGGGTTCGGCGACTTCTGGGGGCACATGCTCGTCGCTCGCGGTTCTGCCGACGTGATGCTGGAGCCCGAGCTCGCCACGTGGGACTGGGCGGCGTTGTGGGTGATCGTCGAAGAGGCCGGCGGCCGCGTCAGCACGTTCGAGGGCGAACGCCTGTCCCATGGCTCGTCGGTGCTGACGACGAACGGCGTGCTCCACGACGAGCTGGTCGCGCGACTGACCCACGCCGCCCGCGAGGCCGAGCGCCGGGCCTAGAGTCCGATCACCTCACCGGCGTCGCCGACCCGCTCCATCACCACGTTCGCGGCCGCGACGTCCTGCACGCCCACGCCGGTGAGATCGCACACGATCGTCTGCCCGGCCGATGTGCGGCCGGGCTTCGCGCCGGCACAGATCTCGCCGAGCTCCACGGCGCCGTCGGGCGAGGGCACGAGCTCGGCGTCGAGCGCGTGGTGCAGCTCGCCGATCTGCGCACATTGCTCGCGGCTGTCGACGACCACCAGGTCGGCGCGCGCGAAGACACCGACGTCGAGCTCCTGCTTGTCGGGCCCGTCGCTCCCGAGCGCGGTCACGAGCGCGCCCTCGTTCAGCCACTCGGCTCGGACGAGCGGTGCGCGGCTCGCGGTGCACGTCACCACGACGTCGGCGCCGTCGATCGCGCCGCGCACCGTCTCGGCGATCGCGTAGCGGCAGCCCTCGGGCAGGCCGGGTCGCGCGAGGAGGTCATCCACGCAGTGGGTGGCGTGCTTGCGGTTGCGACCCCAGATGCGCACGTGCGCGAAGCCGGGGCGCGCGACGGCGAGAGCGTCGAGCTGGTAACGAGCCTGCACCCCCGTGCCGATCACGGCGACGGTCTCGACGCGCTCGGGAGCCAGGTGCCGCGCGGCGACACCCCCCGCCGCGCCCGTGCGGACGTCGGTCAGGTAGCCGTGATCGAGGAGGAAGGCTGCCGGCGAGCCGTCCCTCGCATCGAACACGACGACCATGCCGTCGATGGCCGCCGGCTCGGACCCGGAGAAGCCGCTCGCGGCCTTCACCGCGTAGTACGGCGCTCCGTGGAGGTGCCCCGCCTTCACGTGGATCTCGCCTCGCGCTTCCGGCACGTCGAGATGGATCACCGAGGGCAGCTCCGCGCGGCCGGTCGAGTACGCCGCGAACGCGCGCTCGACGGCGTCGATGCACGAAGCCATGTCGAGAGCCGCGCGCACGTCACCCTCGCGCAGGATGCGGACCGTGTCGCCCATCCCGCCGGAGCCTACCCGGTGCTAGGGTCGGCCGGGAGACGGCAAGGAGGCTCGCGATGGCCCGGATCGACCTGTTCCAGATGGAGCGGATGCAGTCGCTCTACTGGCACCTCGTGGAGTACGACCTGTCCGAGTCGGGCGTCACCCCGATGTCGATCCGCGACCTGCTCGGCCCTGCCGCCGACGCCGATGCGTTCGTCGCGACCAAGCTCGCTTACCCCCTGTCCGAGGGCGCCGAGGAGACCCGCGCGAACATCGCGGCGTGGTACCCGGGCGCGACCGCCGAGCACGTCACCCTGGTGAACGGCGGATCGGAGGCGAACCTCCTCGCGCTCTGGACGCTGCTCGAGCGGGACGATCGCCTGGCGTTCATGGTCCCGAACTACCTGCAGGGCTGGGGGCTCGGCCGGCACTTCGGGCGGGCGACCGACGCGTTCAAGCTGCGCCTTCGGGACGGCCGCTGGGCGCTCGACGTGGACGGGCTCGTGAAGGCTGTGACGAAGCGGACGAAGGTCATCATGGTCTGCAATCCGAACAACCCGACCGGCGCGGTCCTGTCAGAGGACGAGATGGACACGATCGTGATGGTCGCCGAGCGGGCGAACGCTTGGATCGTCGCCGACGAGATCTACCGAGGCGCTGAGGTCGACACGGACGAGGTCAGTCCGTCGTTCTGGCGTCGCACCGAGAAGGTCGTCGTGACGAGCGGGCTCTCGAAGGCCTTCGGCATGCCGGGGTTGAGGTCGGGCTGGATCGTCGCCCCGCCCGAGCTGATCCGCAAGATCTGGATCCGCCACGACTACACGACGCTGACGCCGAGCATGATCTCGGACGTCCTCACCGGCTTCTCGATGCAGCGCGACGTGCGCGAGAGCATCTTCGCCCGAACGCGGGACATCATCCGTGCCAACCTGCCGCCGCTCGAGGGATGGATCCGCGCCCAGGGCGAGCTCCTGACCTACGTCCGCCCCCTCGCCGGCGCGATCGCGTACGTGAAGTATCGCCTTCCCATCCGCTCGACCCGGCTCATCGACAAGATCCGCGAGGAGCAGAGCGTGCTCCTGGTGCCAGGCGACATGTTCGGCCTGGGCAAGGGCTTCCGGATCGGCTTCGGGTTCGACGTCGAGCAGACCCTCAAGGGCCTCGAACGCGTCGGCGCGGTCCTGGCCGACCTCGGCGCGAAGCCCAGCTGACCGGCTCTCGCGGTTACGCGACGAGCCGGCCGTCGGTGATCTCGACCGTGCGATCCGCGTAGTGCGTCATGCGCGCATCGTGGGTCACGACGATCGCGGCGGTCCCTCGGCCCTTGACCTCGCCCCGGATCAGCTCCATCACCTGCTCGCCGAGCTTCGTGTCGAGCGCCGAGGTCGGCTCGTCGAACAGCACGAGCTCGGGCTCGTTCATGAGCGCGCGGCCGATCGCGACGCGCTGCTTCTCGCCGCCCGAGAGCGCCGCCGGCGTGTTCCCCATCCGCGCCGCCAGACCGAGCTCTGCGAGCAGGGTCTCGGCGCGTTCCTCGGCGACCTTGCCCCTGCGCCCCGCGAGATCGGAGGCGATGAGGAGGTTCTCCTTCGCCGTGAGGAAGGGCACGAGGTTCGCGCCCTGGAAGACGAAGCCCACGAACTCCCGACGGAACCGCGTGAGCTCCTTCCGGTCGTACTCGGTGATCTGGTGCGGGCCGACCGTGACCTCTCCCAAGGTCGGCGAGAGCAGGCCGCCGGCGATCGAGAGCAAGGTGGTCTTCCCCGAGCCCGACGGGCCGACGAGCGCCACCATCTCGTCGTCGCCGACGACGATCGTCGCATGGTCCAACGCGACGACCTCCGTCCCTCCCGAGCCGTAGACCTTGCGGACGTCCTGCATGTCGAGTGCGCTCATGCTCCCTCGCTTCCTCCCACTGCGCTGGCCGGATCGATCCGGACGATCCTGCGGAACGAGATGGCGCTGCCGATCAGCGCCGTGACGACGATGCCGAGCGCGATGAAGACCGCGCGCTTCGGCACGAGCTGGACGGGCACATCGGGCGGGATCACGCGCTCGAGCGCCACCGTGAGCGCCCCGCCGAGCACGAACGCCCCGCCCGCGATGAGCAGCGCCTGGAGCGCGAGACCCGCGGCGAGCGTGCGCGACCCGGCGCCGATCGCCTTCAGCACGCCGAACAGCCCGACGCGCTCGAGCGTGACGAGTGCGAAGAACAGCGCCACGACGAGGCCGGCCACCAAGAAGGTCACGCCGATGATCGATGCGAACGTCGACGATTGCTGCTCGACCCCCGGCAGCGCGAAGATAGCCTCCTGTTTGGTCAGCGCATCCACACCCGGAACGGCGGCGTGGATGGCGCCGGCGACCTCCCCGTCCGAGATGCCGGGATGCGGCGTGACCAGAAGCGCTTGGAAGGATCCAGGCCCCAGCATCTGGTCCGGGCGATTGGCAGCGAGGACCTCGCGCCATGTCTCAACATCGCCCCAGAGCCCGCCCTGATACAGGAAGCTCGTGTCGTCCACCCACCCCCTGACCGTCACCGGGGTCTTCGCGGGCCCGAGCCGCAACGTGTCCCCGAGCTGCACATCCGCCTCCTGCAGCGTGCGGTCCGCGTAGACCTGCCCGGTCGGAAGCGGCGTGGGCACCTTCGCGTTGGCAGCCTCGTAGCCGAAGAACGCGACATCGGCGAGGTCGCCTCGCCCCGGCACCTGCGCGCCGAGGAGCACCACTCCGAACCCGGTCACGCTCTCCACTCCGTCCACGCCCTCGATCTCGGCGCGTGTTGCCGGTTCGATCCGCGAACGGATGAGCGAGTCCCGACTGTCTGTGCTGTACACGATGACGCTCGCCGACTGCGCCCGGATCGCCGCGGTGGCGCTCAGGTACAGGCCATCGAGGAGGCCGCCGAGCAGAAGGAGCAGGATGACGATGAGGGTCAGCGCCCCGCCCGCCGTGAGGAACCGACTCGGCCGGCGGACGAGCTCCCTCCAAGCGAGCTTCATGCCAGGCCTCCCCCGGTTCCGCGCGTGGTCGCCGCGGCCGGGTCGAGCCTCGCGACGCGGCGGATGGAGCCGACCGAGGCGGCCACCGCGAGCAGGAGGACGGCCCCGCCAGTCGTCACGATGAGCACGGGGTCGGTCTTCACCTGGAACCCCGCGTTCGACGTGGCCGCCGCAAGTGCAAGCAGGCCGCCCGCGAGCGCCGTGCCGATCACCGTCACGACCACGACCTGCACCAGCAGGTTCCCGAGGAGGTAGCCGGTGCTCGCCCCCACCGCGCGCAGCAGCGTGAGCGCCTGGGTCTTCTGCACCGTGAGGATGAGGAAGAAGAACCCGGTGATCAAGACGACGACCAAGAAGGCGAGCGCGAGGATGAGCCCGAACGACTGCTGGATCGACGAGACGCCGGGGAGCGACGCGACGGCCGTGTCGAGATCGAGCGCTTCCACGCCGGATACCTGCGCCGTGATCCGGGCCGCGAGGACCTCCGGTGAGACCCCGGGGGCAGGGTCCACGGCCACCAGCGTCGGTAGGATCGCCTGCGCGTCCGGGTTCTGCGCGCGGACGGCCTCCTCGTAGGTGGGATACGCGACGAACAGGGTCGGCTGGACGTTGAAGCTCGCATCATCGACGAGGCCGACGATCCGGATCCCGTACGCGCCGGGGAGCACCTCGACCCGGTCGCCGATCGCGAACCCCGTCCCGGCGTCCGACGATACGACTCCCTCGGCGAGCCCCCCGGGCAAGCGGCCTGACGACAGCGTGGTGGGTGCGCCGGGGCCGCCGAGCTGGTACCCGAAGATCGTGGCGTCGTTCAGGTCGCTCGCCGAGGTCCGGACGGTGAAGGTGTTCTCGCCGAACGCCGCGGCCTCGGCCACCCCATCGACGGCCGCCACCTGCTTCACCTGCTCGGGCGACACGATGCTGCCCTCGATGCTCCGGCGCGCGTCCTTGCCGTACACGAGCACCGACGCGGATTGGCTCTCGATCCCGCCAACGAACTCGCGGAGCAACTGGCTCGAGAGCGTTTGCATGAACAGGATGAGGAACACCAGGAGCGTGACGGCGCCGATGAGCAGCCCGAAGCGCAGCTTCGCCCTCCGCATCTCCGCCAGCGCCAGTCGCACGGTTCTCGCTCCTCGTCGACGGGGCCCCGCGAACCGGGCCCTCCGGGCAGAGTATCTCGCCGCGCCGTCCACCCAGCCGAGGCATAACCTATGCACGAATGCATCGATTCTCCAACGTTGCGGTAGCATCCGGGACATGCAGGATGGGGAGACCGGGCGTCTCACGATCTCGGCGGTGTCGACGATGCTCGGCATCCCTGTGCCGACGATCCGATCCTGGGAGCGCCGGTACCGGTTCCCCGCCCCGGACCGTACGCGGGGCATGCACCGCCGCTACTCGACGCGCGAGGTGGACCTGCTGCGCGAGCTGCGGGACGAGATCACGCGCGGCCATCCGGCTCGCGAGGCCGTCCAGCTCGTCCTCGCGCGGGGCGCGGGCGGCGTCCCACGCCCCCGCCACCTCGACGACTTCCTGACCTCGGCCATGCGCCTTCAGCCCGGTGGTCTCCGCGAGGCGCTCGACGGCGCCGCCGAGACCCTCGGCGTCGAGACGACGATCCGCGAGGTCGTCCTCCCGGCGATGCGCGAGATGGGCAGCCGGTGGGCCTCGGACACCTGTGACATCGCGCACGAGCATCTCGCGACCGAGTCCGTGCGGGTGTGGCTCGCGCGGCAGTCCGCGATGGCGCCGCCGCCGTTCCGGCCCCGGCCGCTCGTGCTCGCGTGCGGTCCGAAGGATCTCCACACGATCGGCCTCGAGGCGTTCGGCGTGATCCTCGCCCGCCGCGGATGGGACGCGCGCATACTCGGGTCACTCACGCCGACGTCCTCCCTCGTCGCCGCGACCCGGGCGGCCGAGGCCGCTGGAGCGATCGTCACCTCACAGCGGAACGTGACGCGGCGCGCGGCGGTCGAGGCGGTCTCGGCGGTCACCGCGATCCCCGGCGTGACGGCGTTCTACGCCGGGGATGCCTTCGCGACCTCGGCCGCGCGCCGGGAGGTGCCCGGCATCTACCTCGGGAGCGACGTGGTCGAGGCTGCCGGGATCCTCGAGGGCGCCCTCGTTGCGCCGCAGGTCGACCAGCACGGCGCTCAGCGTCGGTCGGGGTGACCCTCGGTCAGGTCGCGTTGCGCTCCGTGTCGTAGGGATGGAGCAAGCACGAAGCAGGGAGCCCACCTATGGTTGATGACCTCCGGTCACGGACCGGTCAGCGCTCGGCCGCCAAGCGCGAGCTCATCGCGGAGGTCGCGATGCGCCACTTCGCCGAGCGCGGGTACGAGGGCGCGCGCGTCGAGGACGTCGCGGTCGAGCTCGGCATCGCGAAGGGCTCGGTCTTCCAGCACTTCGGGAGCAAGGCCGGACTGTTCTTCGCCGCCTACCGCAAGGCGGTCGCGTCGCTACCCGCGTGGCTCGAAGCCCCCAAGGGAGTCCTCGATCAGGGGTTCTGGGCCACGCTCGTCTACTGGCTCGAGCGCACCGAACACCTGATCCAAGACGACTGGGTCCCCTACCGCGTCACGCTGATCGGCAACTACGGGACCGACCTCAAGCTGAAGCGCGAGATCAACCGCTTCCTCGTGAGCGAGGACCCGTACGGAACGCTCGACTTCGTCGAGTTCGGCGTGCGGCGCGGCGAGGTGCGCGAGGACCTGGACGTCGAGATGGCTGCCTCGATGATCGACTGGCTCGCCGAGCGCCTGCAGGACGCGCTCGTCACCGCCGAGCTCGACCCGGGCCTGTTCCACCGGCACGCGAACCAGCCGCAGCGCCGCACGATCGGGATCGAGCAGTTCGTGGACCTGCTCCGGCGGGCGATCGGCGCGTCATCGCCCTAGGGCGGGGTCCCGAGGACGTGGGGGCCATCCTCGCGTCGCACGCGCCCGATGAGGGTGCTTGAATGGACCCGAGGAGGTGGGTCCATGTCGACGTCGTTGAGGTCGCGGGTGCGGCCGCCAGTACTGGAACCCTCGACCGATTTCCCCACGCTCGATGACGAGGAGCCCGTCCACCGCGCACCGCTCTGGCTGGCCGCCCTCGTGATCAGCGGGGCGATCCTCGCCGGCGCGGTCACCGGGTTCGTGGCCGGCCGCGTAACGGCGCCCCACGCCGTTCCCGCGCCCTGCGTCGAAGCCCTCCAGGCCGCAGATGCCGCGTTCACCGCAGCGACCGCGCAGTTCGGCACGATCGAGGCCGGCGCGCTCACGGTGATGGAGGAGATGACCGAGGCCGAGAGCCTGGTGCAGGACGCACGGCTCGGTGTCGCCGAGATCGGACGGCTGCGGTCCACGTTCCAGGCCGCGGCCCTCGCCTGTCGCGCCGGTTAGCCGGATCCGTTCCGGCGGATCGCCGTGCGGGCGTCGTCGATGCTCACCTGTCGTCGCCGGAAGTTCGCCAGCGCGAACCGGTCGCACGTCGTCTCTGCCGAGGTCCCCCAGCCGCGATGCCGCTGCAGGTACCAATGCATCCACTCGTGCAGGTACAGGAATCGCAGCACCTCGCGCGGCGTGCGGAACGTGATGCCCTCGGTCAGCCAGATGAACCGCATCGAGCGCCCGGGCCGGCGCTTGGCCGCGTAGGGCACGACCTCGCCGAAGGGGTGGAAGGGCTCGGGGATCTGGAGCACGATCGTGCGCTCGTCGAAGTCCGTCAACGCCGCGAGATGCGGCCGGTGCCGGTACCGGAGCGGCTTCACGACGACCTCGAACCCGCTCGCGACGGGGAGTCCGGCCAGCATGGTCCGGACGCGCGCCGGCGGCAGGTCGTCGATCCGTGAGGTGATCCGCACGGATCGAGGCTACCCCTTGGTGCCGACTACGCCGGGTCGGGGCCGATCACGGCGTTCCACAGGACGCGCTGAGTCCCCTGCGTCATCAGCCGGAAGTTCAGGTTGTAGGGGAACAGGACCACCCGTCCCTCGCCGTAGGGCTCGTCCACGGCCGCCGGATGACCCGCGAGCCGCTGCGTGTGCAGCGCCGAGCCCGAGACGGCGAACCCCTCCCCGAGCGCCGGGTACCACATCGGCGCGGCCGAGGGCGACACCCGCAGCGTGTCGTCGTCTTCGAACATGACCCAGACCCATCTCCCGACGCCGTCGGCGAGCGGGCTCGAGGGGTCGAGGTGCACACGGATCAGGCTCCCCGGGATCGCGTACGGCGAGTTGCGGAACCGCGCGCTCGTGATGTCCATGCGCTCCGCGAGGAGCGCGCCGCCGTACTTGTAGCCCACGTACCGGCCACCGTTGGCGACCCAGCGCTCGATCGCGCCCATCCCCCCGGGACCGAGCCGTCGCATCCCGACGTTCACGCCCCCCATCGGCACGACCAGCACGTCGAACCGGCGGAGGGCCCCGTCGCGAACGTCATCGGTCGACAGCATCCGGAACGGCAGTTGCCACACGCGTTCCATCAGGTACCGGAGTTGTTGGGTCCCCTCGAAGGCGTAGACCGAGTTCGAGAGCGCGAGGATCCCGACCCGCGGTACGTCCCCCGCGGCTGCGTCGAACGTCGGTTCGCCGATCTCGCCGACGAGGGTGGCGGCTGGCGCGAGCCTCGCGCCCGAGGAGCCGCCATCCAGGTTCATCAGCAGCGAGCTGCTCCAACCCGTGATGTCGTACGTCTGGCGAACCGGGACGTACGTATCGCGGTTCAGCATCGCCTGGATCCAGTGCTTCTGCGCCTGCGCCATCGGCACCCAGTAGGTGCCGGCCGGCAGCGTGCGCTCGCCGACCTCCCCGATGTACGGACGGTAGTCGGGCACGTCGAGCGGCGCGTCCAGCCGGTAGACCTCGACGTCCATCCGTTGCAGGCGCCGCACGAGCAACTGGAGCTCGTACCGTCTAGGCGGGTCCCCCAGCAGGAAGTAGTGGCGCACGCGGAAGTCAGGCACCCCCTGCAGGAGCTCCGAGTCGGGGGCGAGGACCTCGTTCTCCTCGAGCACCCCTCGGCGCCCCTCCTCGAGAGCGTCCACGTAGGCTTGGTGCTGGTCGTCGAGGAGCTCCGCGCGGTGGGTGGCCGCTTCGGTGAGGAGCAGCCACATCTGCACGTAGTTCTTCTGCGTCCGGAGCTTGACAGGTGCGCCGTTGTAGGTCTCGAGCGTCATGCCCGCGGCCTGGAACCCGACCGCGGGAACGGCATCGCCGTACGCCGGCAGGAAGTAGTCGTAGCCGCCTCGGTTGAAGTAGCCCCAGTCCCGGTCCTGGAACTCGGCTGCGAGGGCGGGCCCGTACAGGTCGTCGATCCACGAGAGCACCTGATCCGAGACCTCGTGGTACACGGGGTCGTCGTTCGGCGGGAAGAACGAGCGGTAGTAGCCGAACTCGTGCGCATCCACGAACAGGAGCGGCGGGTAGTCGCGCAGGAGCTCGACCTTGCCATCCGTCTCTGGCTGGGTGCGAGCGAACCAGTCGCGGTTCATGTCGATGCCGTAGGAGTTGCGGCGCGTGTTCGCCTCGCGTCCGTCGGGGTTCTGGATCGGCAGGATGAACACGACGGCGTTGTCGAGGATCTGCTGCGCCGCGCAGTCGGTCCGATCCGCGAGCTGGAACAGGATCTTCAGGGCGGCGTCGGCACCGCTCTCCTCGGTGCCGTGGACGCTCCCCGCCACATACAGGAAGGCAGGGGTCGTCGCCGCGAGCGACGCGACCTGGTCGGCCGGCGTGCCCGGGTCCCGGATCGAAAGGATCGCCTGTCGGATGGCCTCGAGGCCCTCAGGCGTCACGTTCTCGGGCTTGCCGACGACCGCGTACTTCAGCTGCCGGCCGAGCGGCGAGGTCGCATAGACGCCGGACACGACGCGATCGCTCGCCGCATCCACGGCGTCGAGATACGTCCATGCCTGATCGGTCGTGACCTCCCTCCTCCCGAGGTTGAACCCGAGGACGTCCTTCGCGGTCGGCACGATCCCGGCGAAGGTGGCCTCGGTGTCGAACGGGTCGCACATCGTCTGGGCGGCGACGTTCGCGGGGCTTCGCAGCAACCCGACCCCGAGGATGAGGGCGACGACCAGGGATGCGCGCTTCACGGTTGCCTCCCGATAGGTGCGGACGGCGCCATCGTCGACCGACCCGCCGAGGCCGTCAAACGCTGCCGCGCACGGCCTCCGAGCTGCGGGGTAGGATGCGCGCGAGGTCCACCGGACCGGGGAGGTGACCGCCCGAGTGAGCGCCGAACCCCAGGGCTCGGGCCCGCGCATCCGTTCGCTCCGGCGGCCCTGGACCGTCGAGGTCCTCTCCGCCGACGAGCTCGAGCAGGTCCACGAGACCTCGCTCCGCGTGCTCGCCGAGGTCGGCCTCGAGGTGCGCTCGCCCACGGTGGTCGCCGATCTCGCGCTAGCCGGAGCCGACGTGGACGAGACGACCATGCGCGTCCGCTTCCCCGCGCCGATGGTCGGAGCGGCGCTCGCCGCCGTGCCGCCCTCGTTCGTGCTCGCGGCTCGCGACCCGGCGCTCGACCTGCCGATCGACGGGAGCGCCGGCTATCTGTCCACCGACGGCACCACGAGCGACATCGTGGACCTCGAGACCGGGATGCGGCGCCCCACCACCCTCGCCGATCTACGTGATGCGACGGTGCTCGGCGACGCGGTGCCCGAGATCGGGTACCTGTGGCCCGCGGTCGCGCCGACCGACGTCGACCCTCGTATGCAGTCGGTCGAGGCCGGTCGGATCCTGCTCGCGAACTCCACGAAGCACGCGAACCACAACGAGTGCTACTCGGCGCGCGACGCGCGGGCCGTGCTCGAGATGGGTGCGGCGATCGCAGGCGGCGAGGACGAGCTCCGGCGGCGGCCGGTGCTCTCGACCTACCAATGCGCGATCAGCCCGCTGATGTACGACGGCGGTCCCATCGAGGCTGCGCTCGAGTTCGGCCGCGCCGGCGTCCCGTGCGGGTTCGTGACGATGGCGGTCGGGATGGCGGCCGCGCCCGCGACGCTCGCGGGCCACCTCGTCTCGACGAACGCCGAGCTCCTCGGCGGCATCACGATCCTCGAGACGCTCGCGCCCGGCGCGCCGACCTACTACGGCCCGTACCAAGCGTTCATGGACCTGCGCTCGGGTGGGATGAACCTCGCGTGGGGGCCAGAGGACGTGATGCTGAAGCTCGCGGCCGCGCAGCTCGGGCGGCGGTATGGCCTCCGGATCAACATCCAGGGCTTCCAGACCGGGGCGAAGACACAGGATTGGCAGGCCGGGGCCCAACACGGGATCTCGGTCATGACGATCGCGATCGCCGGCAGCGCCGAGCTCATCGCGGCGACGGGGACGAT
This sequence comes from uncultured Actinomycetes bacterium, assembly GCA_963708985.1. Lineage (GTDB taxonomy): Bacteria > Actinomycetota > UBA4738 > UBA4738 > HRBIN12 > HRBIN12. The sequence goes on along the minus strand of CAVPUQ010000006.1, from coordinate 49,276 downwards.
CTACGGCGCGGGCGTGTGGGCGCACGAGAACGTCGTGCTCGACGCCGAGCTCTTCGACATCGTCTGCCGCGCGACCGAGGGCTTCGAGGTGAGCGAGGAGACCCTCGGCTTCGACGCGATCCGCGAGGTCGGCCCCGGCGGCCACTTCCTCGCGAGCCCCCATACCCTTCGGCACATGCGCGAGCGATGGACCGCCCACCTGTTCGGGGCGGAGACGTGGGAGGACTGGGAGGCAGCCGGACGGCCCTCGGCTCGCGAGCGCGCTCACGAGCGCGTGAAGCAGATCCTCGCCGAGCACCAGCCCGATCCGCTCCCCGACGACGTCGCCGCCGAGCTCGACCGCATCGTCGAGCGCCACCGCCGCTCGCTCGAGGACTGAGTCGGGGCGGGCGGATTCGAACCGCCGGCCTCCTGCTCCCAAAGCAGGTGCGCTGCCAGGCTGCGCTACGCCCCGTGAGCTCGATGCTACCCCGACGGCGGACCGGTACCTACAGGCGGAAGACGCCCTCGCCGACGATCGCGACGCCGCCCTCGACGACGACGCGCCACGAGTCGCCGTCGGCCGTGACCTCGACCTCGAGGAGGCTGGGGCGCCGGACCTGCTCGCCCTGGCGGATCCGCACCGCGCCGGGCATCCCGGCGAGCCGATAGCGCGCCAGGTACGCGCCGAGCGGTCCGCCCGCCGAGCCGGTGGCAGGGTCCTCGCCCACACCGTGCTCCCAGTCGAACATCCGCGCGGTGACGCCATCGGCGGTCTCGGCGAACAGGTACATCGACTCCCCGTGCGTCGCGCGGCAGACCTCGCCGACCAGCGCCTCGTTGCGCGAGGCGCGGCGGAGGGTCTCGAGGTTGCGCACGGGCACCATGAGGTGCGCCAGGCCGGTCGAGACGAGCTGCATCGGCACGTCGTCACGGAGGTCGCCCGGCTCGAGCTCCGCCGCACACGCGGCGAGCTCTCGGTCCTCGAACACGTCGCCGAAGACGGGCGGGAGCTGCTGCATCTTCGCGCGACCGGCGGCGAGGTCGACCTCGACCGGATACTCGCCCGCCCCCACGACCTGCGTGGCCGGCGAGGTGATCCGACCCTCGGACGCGAGGACGAACGCGGTGCCGATCGTGGGGTGCCCCGCGAACGGGAGTTCCTGGCCCGGTGTGAAGATCCGCATCCAGTACCGATCACCGGCCGCCTCGGTCACGAACGTCGTCTCGCTGAAGGCGATCTCGCGCGCGAGGGCCTGCATCGTGGCCGCGTCGAGGTCGCCTGGGTCCGGGACGACGCAGAGCTGGTTGCCCTCGAGCGGGCGCTCGCAGAACACGTCCACGATGCGGAACGAAGCCTCCACGCTCCTCACGATACCGGCCGGCGACGACCGGTCGCTGCTACCGTCCGGAGACCATGGACACCACCCCGCCGGCCCCGCGAAGGCATCGCGATGGCGCCCGAGCGGCGGCGCCGCTCGCGGTGGCCGTCGTCGCGTTCGGGATCTCGTTCGGCCTCCTCGCCCACGCGCAGGGCTGGGGATGGGCGGCGCCGATCGTGATGTCGGCGACCACGTTCGCGGGCTCGGCGCAGTTCGCCACGGTCTCGGTGCTCGGAGGGGGCGGAACCGTCGCGGCCGCGATCGCCTCGGCACTGCTCTTGAACGCGCGGTACGGACCGATCGGCGTCACGGTCGCGCCGTACCTCGGCGGGTCCGTCTGGTCCCGCTTCCTCCATGCTCAGCTGACCGTCGACGAGTCGTGGGCGATCGCGGCTGAGGGGCACGGTCGGTACAACCCGCGGATGCTGGTGGGCGCGGGCCTCACGCTCTACGCGGCATGGGTCGGCGGTACGGCGATCGGCACGCTCTTCGGCGAGGTGCTCGCCGACCCCGAGGCGCTCGGCCTTGACGCCGCCTTCCCGGCGTTGTTCCTCGCGCTCGTCGTTCCTCAGGTGCGCGAGCGTCGCTCACTCGCGGCTGCGCTGGTAGGCGCGGCGATCGCCCTCGCGCTCACGCCCGTCGCGCCCGCGGGCGTCCCGATCATCGCCGCGAGCGCCGCCTGCCTGCTCGGGATGCGACGGCCATGAGTGACGTCTGGCTCGGTGTCGTGGTGGTCGGGGTGGGCACGATGGGGCTGAAGGCGCTCGGTCCGGTCGCGCTCGGCGGTCGTCCTCTCCCCGCACGTCTCACCGGCGTGGTGGAGCTGCTCGCACCGGCCCTGCTCTCGGCGCTCGTGGCGGTCCAGGCGCTCGGGGCCGAGCACGCGCTCGTGCTCGACGAGCGACTGATCGGCCTCGCGGCGGCCGGCATCGCGCTCTGGCGCAAGGCGCCGATGCTCGTCGTCGTGGTCGTCGCGGCCGCGGCAACGGCCATCGCCCGCCTCATCGTGTGAGCGAGAGCCGCTGCTAGGCTTCTTCGCGGAACTCGCGGGCGTAGCTCAATGGCAGAGCTCCAGCCTTCCAAGCTGGTGGTGCGGGTTCGATCCCCGTCGCCCGCTCTCCGACCGAGGCGGTGAGGTCGCCCGGCCTCACTCGCCGAAGTAGACCATCACCTCTACGTCGTTGCTCACACCGTGGCCCTTGATCCGGAACTGGAAGAAGTGGGGGTCGGTCTGGCTGCCGTCGTCCGTGGTGGTCTCCCACGTGTACTTCATGCGGCCCGCCTTGCCGATCGCCACCTTTCCCAAGTGCTCCACCGCGAGATCCGGGGTGAGATGCCAGACCGCGGCGCGCAGGTCGGCGTGCGCCGGGTCCACCTTCCCCTTCAGATAGACCGTCGCGCCGGCCCGTACCGCGATCGAGGTCCTGCACACGCCGTGCGGTCGCTTCTTCGCGCAGGCCGTGAACGAGTCCGGTGTGTTCGCCGACGCAGGGGCGGCGAGCGCGAGCGCGAGCACCACCGCTCCAACGAACCTGACGCTCCTCACCGTCTGCACCTCCTCACTCGCCGAGCCACACCCTGATCCGAACGCGGTTGCTCACACCGTGGCCCTTGATCCGGAACTGGACGAAGTGGGGTGTGTCCTGCGCCCCATCGTCGAAGGTCGTCTTCCACGCGTAGCGCATGACGCCCTTCTCCGAGATCTCCACGACGGCCCACCGCTGCCATCGATCGTCGAACGGGCCCTTGTGCCAGACGCCGGCGCGAAGTTCGGCGTGGGCCGGCTTCACCCTCCCTTTGAAGTAGACGGTCTGTCCGTACCCGACGTCCACGAGCCTCGTGCAGTCGCCCCGCCGCGAGTCGGAGCCGCAGGCCGTGAACGAGCGTGGGACGTTCGCCGTCGCCGGTCCGGCGGTCGCGAGGAGCGCGAGCATCGCCACGAGTGCAGCCGTTCGACGCATGCCGATCCACCTCCACAGGTGCGTTCCGCCCGACCATAGAGGGCTCGGCGATGCCCCCGCGCCGGCCGAAGGACCCGCCTCCGAGGTGCCCCGCCGCGAACGGGCCTTCCGGCCCTCGACCGCGGGGTCGACACGCTGGCACCGTCGGCCCGGAGGAGGTGCCCGCGATGCGCCGAGTCGTGATCGTGTTTGCCCTGCTCGCTCCGCTCCTCGCGTCGTGCAGCGACGAGGGAGACGGGGGCGGCGGCGGGAACGGGTGGGAGCCCTGCACCGTGACCTCGACCGAGATCGGTCACGCGACAGGCAGCACCGATGTGATCCTTCGGTCCGGCTACGGGGGCGGACTGCCGCCGCCGATCTTCATGCCGGACGAGCTCCCCGACGTGCTGCTGTACGGCGACGGTCGGATCCTCGTCTCGGACCAGGCGAGCACCTTCGCTGCGCCCCGGATGCTCGATGGGCATCTCGACGAGGCGCAGATACAGGAGATGCTCCACGCGGTGGAGGGGACGTGCTCGCTCCAGCGCGACTGGCGGCTCGACGCCCCCGTGTACGACGTCGGCGGGTTCTGGGTGGAGACGAACACCGATGCGGGCGCACACCAGACATGGGTCGTCGGCCTCGGCTTCGACGAGATCGCGTCGAGCATCCCGGAGAAGCAGAAGGAGCAACGCGCCGCCCTGATGGAACTGGATCGGACGCTGAGAGCCAGCGCCGATGAGGCCGGCCTGGCCCCGTACGAACCCGAGGAGCTCGGCGTCTTCTTCGAGCCGTTGGGTGATACCCCCGCCGAGGGAACCCCCACGGCGCCGTGGCCGCTGGACACCGACCTCGCCACGTTCGGACAGCCGCATCCCGAGTACCAGACGGCCCGCTGCGGGGTCGTGGAGGGTGCGGACATCTCTTCCGTGCTGGCAGCCCTCGAGCCCGATGCCTCGGGCATGGGTCCGCTGATCGAGGACGGGGGCACCCACTTCCAGCTCGTGACGCGGCCGATGCTCCCCGGCGAGACGGACTGCCTGGCGCTGATCGCCTAGGTGTCCCTACGGGGACCGCTGGCCGGAGCGCAGGTCCAACCAGTTCGCCTCGATCGCCGCGTACCGCTGCCACACCTGTCGCCAGCCGTCGTCGGTCCGAGGGAACCGCTCGGTCGGCGCCTCGGGTGCCTGGCGGTCCCAGATCCCGAAGAAGTCATCCGTGTAGCCGAGCAGGTAGCGCTCGCCCGAGTGCGTGAACTCGACCTTCTGCTCCGACGGCACCGGCTGGTCGGCTGAGACCGTGGCGGGGCCCGTGGAGGGAGCGACCGTGCTCGGCACCGTGATCGCGGACGTGCTCGGCGCCGTGGTCTCCGGCGTGCTCATCGAAGGCGGCTCGAGCGGCTCCGGCTCCGCGGCCGGAGTAACGGCGGTGAGGGACTCGGCGGGCTTGGGCTCCTCCACGACGACAGCCTTGGGGGGTGTGTCGGCGCCGACAGGAACCTCGTCGACGAGCCAGCTCTGGCAGAAACGGCACTTGATCGCCGCGTCCTGGATCTCCTCGGCGCAGTAGGGACAGGTCTTCATGCGGTCGTCTCCTTCGTCGGACGAGCACCTCGAAGCCTACCGCCGTCGCCGGTCGGCGGCTCACGCGCCCCGATGCTTCACGACCTCGCCGCCCTTCATCACGAACCCGACGTCCGTGAGTAGGTCGACGTCTTCGAGCGGGTCCCCCTCGACGGCGATGATGTCCGCGAACCGGCCGGGCTCGATCGCGCCCACCCGGTCCTGCCACCCCATGACCTCGGCGGCAACGGATGTAGCGCTCGCGATCGCCTCCATCGGCGTCTGCCCGTACCGGACCTGGTAGGCGAACTGCTTCGCGTTCATGCCGTGGGGATAGCCGCCGCTGTCCGTGCCGAACGCGAGCTTCACGCCCCTCTTCACCGCTTTCGCGAAGCCGTCACGCTGGGCCTGTGTCGTCTCATCGTTCTTGCGGAGCACGTCCTTCGACCAGCCGTGCAGGCGACCCTGCTCCTCGATCCAGTCGCCGAACCAGATGTCGGCCACCAGGTACGTGCCGCTGTCGGCGAGCATCTCGATCGACTCGTCGTCCATCAGCGAGCCGTGCTCGATCGAGCGGACGCCGGCGCGGATCGCGCGCTTGATGCCCTCGGCACCATGCGCGTGGGCGGCGACGTGCACGTCGTAGAGGGCGGCCTCCTCGACCGCGGCCCGGATCTCGGCCTCGCTGAACTCCGGCGCGCCGGGGAACGTGCCCTCGGTGAGGACGGCGCCGGTCGCGATGACCTTGATGACGTCGGCTCCGCCGTGGATGATCTCGCGCACGACCTTGCGGACCTCGTCGGCCGAGTTCGCCACGCCGAACCGCAGGTCCCGCGGGAGCGCAGCGTCGACGTCGGGCGCGAGCCCCGTCACGTCGCCGCCCCCGCTCGAGCTCGTCACGTACGCCCCAGCGCACATCATCCGCGGGCCGAGCACGTCGCCCGCCTCGATCGCCTCGCGGAGCGCGACGTCGACGAACGCGCGGAACGTCCCGAGATCCCGGACGCTCGTGAAGCCGGCCATGAGCGTGGCGCGTGCGTTGCGTACGCCGCTGAAGGCCTCCTGTGCACCGGTGCGCTGCGCGAGGGCCGCGTAGCCGTGCCCGGTCTCTCCCTCGCCGATCAGATGGGCGTGGCAGTCGATCAAGCCGGGCAGCACCGTGTGACCCGACAGGTCGAGGTGACGATCCCCGGGTGCGTATGTGCCCTCGTCAGGGCCGACGGACTCGATGAGATCGCCGCGGACGACGATGACCTGCGCGTGGCGGACCTCGCCTGCCACGACGTCCACCAGACGGCCTGCGCGGATGACGGTGCGGCGTTCGTCGCTCACGCCGCGAGAGCATAGCCTTCGCTCGACCTGAAGGAGAACCCACGGTCAAGCGAGGAGGCGATCATGAGGCTCCGAGATCTCGGCATCACGGTCGGGCAGCTCACACCCGGCCCCCTGAACGCGATCACGGACGTCGAGGAGGTCCGTGTCGGTGTCACGACGCTCATCCGTGGTGGCGGGCCGCTCGTCGTCGGTGAGGGTCCGGTGCGAACCGGCGTGACCGTGATCGTGCCGCACGAGGAGATCGCCCACGGGCCGCTGTTCGCCGGCTGTCACCGGCTGAACGGCAACGGCGAGCTCACCGGACTCGAGTGGATCCGCGAATCCGGCACGCTCACGACCCCGGTCGCGATCACGAACACCCACAGCGTGGGCGTCGTCCGCGACGCGCTCGCGCTGGCCGACGCGGCCCAGCATCCCGAGCACGGGAGCTACTGGAGCCTTCCGGTCGTCGGCGAGACGTACGACGGCACGTTGAACGACATCAACGGCGCGCACGTGACCGCCGAGCACGTCCGCGAGGCGCTCGCGAGCGCGTCCGACGGGCCGGTGCCCGAGGGCAACGTCGGCGGCGGGACCGGCATGATCTGCCACGAGTTCAAGGGCGGGACCGGTTCGGCCTCGCGCAGGCTCGCGGCCGAGCAGGGCGGGTGGACGGTCGGCGCCCTCGTGCAGGCCAACCACGGCGAGCGCTCGCGCCTCACGGTCGACGGCGTCCCGGCCGGTCGCGAGATCGGCTATCGCGAGATCCCCTCGCCGTACGAGGAGCCGCACGATGCGGGCTCGATCATCGTCGTGCTCGCGACCGACGCGCCGCTGCTCCCTCACCAGTGCGAGCGCCTCGCGCAGCGGGCTGGGCTCGGCATCGCGCGGGCCGGTGGCGCGGGGGCGCACTCGAGCGGCGACCTGTTCCTGTGTTTCTCGACCGGCAACCGCGGGCGCCTGCACTCCTACAAGGACGAGCTCCCCCGCTCGGTGACCGCCGTCGACATGCTGCCCGACACCGCGATCACCCCGCTGTTCTGGGCTGCCATCGAGTCCACGGAGGAGGCCATCCTCAACGCGCTCTGCGCGGCCGAGACGATGACCGGTGTGAACGGCGTCACGGTGGACGCGCTCCCGCATGATCTCCTTCTCGAGGTGATGACCCGCTTCGGACGCGGACCGCGCTGACGCCGGCCTCCTCCCGTCGGGACCTGTGGCCCTGGGCACCGCGTCGGGACGGCGCGACGTTCTCCGGGAGGACCGATGGCCGAGACAGACCGGAGCCTCGCCTCCGTCAGCCGCCGGGTGGAGCTGACCTATCGACTGATGTCACGCCGTGTGCTCCGAGGGATCAACCTCTTGCACCTGGGGATGTGGCGCCTCGGTCTGGGACCGATGCTCAACGGGTGGCCGAGGCTGCTCGGCCGGTACGTGCTCATCACGACCACGGGGCGGCGGACCGGGCGCGCTCGTCGTACCTCGCTCAACTACACGCGGTCAGGCGACGCCGTCTACTGCATCGCTGGCTGGAGCCCTCGGTCGTCGTGGTTCGCGAACGTGCTCGCCGAGCCCGGGGTCGAGGTCTGGCTCCCCGGTGAACGGCGGAGAGGACTCGCACGGAGGGTCGAGGATCCCCGGGAGGCGACCTCGGCGATGGGCCGTCTGCTCGAGGACACGAAAGGCCTGTCGAAGCTGCTGGCGGGGGTGGATGCGGAGCGGATCGACGATGCGATGGTTGAGGCGCTGACGCAGCGGTGGCCCGTCGTGCGCATCGACCTCGGGGAGCCCGAACGCGGCGCTGGGCCGAGTCCGGGAGACCTGGCGTGGGTGTGGCTCGTGGTCGCTGCGCTCGTGCTCCTTCGCCGGATCACTCGGTCGGCAAGCGGAACGTGAGGTCGGCGCTCACGTCGGCGACGTCCATCTGCGCCTTCTGCAGCTTGCCGCTGTAGTCCCAGTTCATCGCCTGCCAACGCGTGAACTGGTCGAGCACCCATACGCCGGACTGGCGCGAGCCGTTGCCGCTCTTGGCGTTCCCGCCGAACGGCAGGTGCGCCTCGGCGCCCGAGGTCGAGTTGTTCACGCTCACCATGCCCGCCGAGATCCGCTCGCGGAAGCGGAAGACGTTCAGCGGGTCGCGCGTGTAGATCGAGCTGGAGAGCCCGTACCCGTGCCCGTTCGCGAGCGCCATCGCCTCGTCGAAGGTGGAGAAGGTCGCGACGCCGACGAGCGGTCCGAAGGTCTCGGTGCGGTAGAGGTCGTCCTCGAGCGTGACGCCGTCGGCGATCGTCGGGTGGACGTAGAGGCCGGTCTCGGGATCGCCGACGAAGCCCTCGCGGGGGTTCGCCCGCGTGATCCGCCCGGTCCCGCTCGAGCCGTGGAGCGTGTGGTGCGACCGCACGAGCCCGAGCCACTCGTCGATGAACCGGTCGCAGAAGCGCGCGCTGATCATCGGTCCGTAGAGCACCTCGGCCGTCGGGTCGCCGATCGGCGCCCCTCCACCGCCTCCGAGAACCGGGCGAGGAAGTCGTCGTGGACGTCCTCGTGCACGATCACCGTGCCGAGCGACGTGCACCGCTGCCCGGCCGTCCCGAAGCCGCTGAACAGGGCGCCCTCGACGGCGAGACCGAGGTCCGCGTCCGGCATCACGACGAGCGGGTTCTTGCCGCCGAGCTCGAGGCACGCCGACTGCAGGTGACGTCCGCAGAGCTCGCCGATCCGCCGGCCGACGTCGGTCGAGCCCGTGAAACCGACCTTGTCCACGAGCCCCTCGCCGAGCGCGCGCTCGAGTCCCTCGAACGTCGCCGGCCCGTCGGCGCAGGACCATGTTGAACGTCGCCCTCGGGGAACCCGGCGTGCAGGAACAGCTGCGCGAACGCCTCGGCGATCGCCGGGGTGTACTCGGCCGGCTTCCACACGACCGCGTTGCCGCAGAGCAGCGCCGGCACCAGGTACCACGATGGCACCGCCACGGGGAAGTTGCCCGCGGTCACGATCGCAGCCACGCCCACCGGTGCGCGGAACGTGAACAGCTGCTTGTCGGGCAGCTCGCTCGGCACCGTCATCCCGTAGAGACGTCGCCCCTCCGAGACGAAGAAGCTGCACGTGTCGACGACCTCCTGCACCTCGCCGCGCGACTCGGCGATCGGCTTGCCGATCTCGCGCGTGATGATCCCGGCGAGCGCCTCGAGGTTGGCCTCGACCAGACGCCCGAGCTGCTGGATCGCCCGCCCGCGCACGGGCGCCGGCACCCGCGCCCACGCGGGCTGCGCCTCGCGAGCGACGCGACACGCCTCCACGAGCGTCTCGGCGTCGCCGAGGGCGACCTCGCACACCACCTCGGCGAGGTTCGCCGGGTTCGGCACCACGAGCGATCCACCTGGCGCGCCGGCGACCGGCCTGCCGGCGATGAGGGATGTGACGGTTGCCGTCATCCGCGACGCGCCTTGGCTCCGAGCGTCGGTATCTCCATGGGTCGCGATGGTAGAGCCTGCGTGCCAAGTCGGCGACGCGGGGCCGCTCCGCATCACGGAGTCGACCCGGACCTCAGGAAGCGCCGGCGCGTCGCATCACGCGGTTGACTAGGATGGAGAGCGACCGCTTCAGGGGAAGGAGGCAGAGCCCTATGAGCCTGAGGATGCGTCAAGAGACGCGCCGCGCTTGCCACAGCCGCCGTGCTGCTGGTGGGAAGCGCGATCGCCGCGGCGCCCCGGCGCTCGGCGGGTCCGAGCCCGCGGGCCAGAAGGCCGGGGTCGTCGCTGTGGCTCACGATCGGACACAACAACGACGGCGAGTCCCAGTTGATCGACGCCGGGACCGGCTCCGAGGACTACGGGGGGGTCGCTCGGATGGCGACCCTGGTCGACGGCCTCGAGGCCGATGCGATGGCGCGGGACGAGGGCGGATTCATCCTGCTGAACGCCGGCGACAACTTCCTGGCCGGGCCCGAGTTCAACGAGAGCCTCCAGAAGGGTGTCCCCTTCTACGACTCCATCGCGCTCAACGCGATGGGCTTCGACGCGATGGCGATCGGGAACCACGAGTTCGACTTTGGACCCGACGTGTTCGCCCGGTTCATCAGGGGCTTCGACCCAGACGTGCCAGTTCGTGAGCTCCAACCTGAACGTGCGCGGCGAGCCGAAGCTGCAGAGGCTGGCGAACAAGGCCCGCATCGTGAAGTCCACCGTCGTCCGAGAAGGCGACTTCCTCATCGGGGTGGTCGGCGCGACGACCCCTGAGCTGCCGTACATCTCCAGCCCGCGCAACGTCAAGGCTCGGCAGAACGTCGCGAGGGCGGTCAACCGGCAGGTGGACAAGCTCGAGAACCAGGGCGTGAGCATCATCGTGATGATCAGTCAGCTCCAGAGCATCGAGGAGGACATCGCGCTCGCCCCGATGCTGTCCGGCATCGACGTGATGATCTCCGGCGGCGGCAACGAGCTGCTCGCCGACGCGGGCGACCTGCTCATCCCGGGGGACGAGGGGAACGTCTACGGGTCGTACCCGCTGTACGCGACCGACGCGGACGGAGCCGAGGTCCCTATCGTCACCACGAGCGGTGACTACCGCTACCTCGGCGCCCTGACGGTGGGGTTCAACAAGAACGGGGAGCTCATCAGGGTCGACGACGAGGCGAGCCGTCCCATCCGGGTGACCTCGACGGTGAACCCCGACGGCGTGGAGCCTGATCCGTTCATCCAGACGAACGTGATCGACCCACTCACGGCGGCACTCGAGGATGCAGCGAACAACATCGTCGCGACCTCGGAGGTCGACCTGAACGGCCTGCGCGACCCGGGCATCCGGACGCAGGAGACGAACGAGGGCGACCTCATCGCGGACTCCTTGCTCGACGCTGCCACCGATCTCGCGCCCGCGTTCGGCGCGCCGTTGCCGGACATCGCCCTCCAGAACGGTGGGGGCATCCGCAACAACGGTGTGATCCCCGCGGGTGACATCAGCGAGCTCGACGTGTTCGGCATGGTGCCGTTCGCGAACTTCGTCGCGATCGTTCCCGACATCCCGCCGGACCAGCTGAAGGAGATCCTCGAGAACGCGGTCTCCCGTGTCGAGTTCGTCGACGGCCGCTTCCCACAGATCGCCGGGTTCGAGCTGGTCTACGACGCGGCGGGGACGGCCCAGATCATCGACGCGGATGGGGTCATCACGACGCCGGGGACCCGAGTGGTCGACGTGACGCTGGCGGACGGTACGCCGATCGTCGCCGGCGGTGCGGTGGTGGACGGTGCGCCCTCGGTGAACATCGCCACGATCGATTTCCTCGCGCGCGGCGGTGACCAGTACCCGTTCGGCGGCGCCCCCTTCACGTCGTTGGGGACCACGTACTTCCACGCGCTGTTGGACTACCTGACGGAGAACCTGGCCGGCGTGATCACCGCAGCCGACTACCCCGAGGGTGGGGAGGGCCGCATCACGCGGCTCAACTGAGATCGAACCGCACACGGCGGGCGGGCCGCTCGTGCCCGCCCGCCGCGGCATGGCCGGGGTAAGGTTCACCCTCGGATCCGGCACGGAGGCCCCATGGACGAGGCGTTCACGAACGACATGGCCGAGGGCTATGCGACGGACGATCCCGCGATCGTGCTCGGCAGCCCGATGCTGGGTGGCGAGGTCCTGTCCGAGGTTCGCGTGACGCTCCCGCTCTCGACGACGAACCGCCACGGGCTCGTCGCCGGGGCGACCGGGACGGGCAAGACGAAGACCCTGCAGCTCATGGCGGGCCAGCTCTCCGCCGCGGGTGTGCCGGTGTTCGTCGCGGACGTGAAGGGCGACCTGACCGGCCTCGCGGCACCCGGCGACGCGGCCGATGCCCGCATCCAGGAGCGCGCGGCCTCGCTCGCGTGGACGTTCACGCCTACCTCGCACCCGGTGGAGCTGCTCTCGCTGACGGGGGCGCTCGGGGCGCCGGTGCGAGCGACGATCTCGTCGTTCGGGCCGCTGCTCCTCGGCAAGGTCCTGGACCTGAACGAGACGCAGACCTCCGTGTTGTCGATGGTCTTCGCGTACTGCGACGACAACGATCTCGCGCTGCTCGACATCGAGGACCTCCGCACGACGCTGCAGTACCTGACCGTCGGACGAGGGCAAGCCGGCGCTCGAGCGGTACGGCGGGATGTCGAAGGCGACCGTCGGCGTGCTCATGCGCTCGCTCGTGACGATGGAGCAGGAGGGCGTCGGCGACTTCTTCGGCGAGCCGGCCTTCGAGGTCGAGGACCTCCTGCGCACGACCCCCGAGGGCGCGGGCGTGATCAGCATCCTCGAGCTCGCCGACGTGATGACGAAGCCGCGCCTGTTCAGCACGTTCATGCTCTGGATGCTGGCGCAGCTCTACCAGGTGCTGCCCGAGGTGGGCGACATCCCGCAGCCGAAGCTCGCGTTCTTCTTCGACGAGGCGCACCTGCTCTTCGACGACGTCTCGGACCCGCTCATGGAGCAGATCGAGCTCACCGCGCGGCTGATCCGCTCGAAGGGTGTCGGCGTGTACTTCGTGACGCAGTCCCCCACCGACGTGCCGAGCTCGGTGCTCTCGCAGCTCGGGAACCGCATCCAGCACGCGCTCCGAGCCTTCACCCCGCAGGACGCCGACGACCTCCGGAAGACCGCCCGGACCTTCCCGAAGACCGATCACTACGACGTCGAGGAGACGATCACGTCGCTCGGCATCGGCGAGGCGCTCGTCACGGTGCTCTCGGGCAAGGGCGTGCCGAGCCCGCTCGCCGCCACCCGCCTCGTGCCGCCGGACTCGCGGATGGCCCCGGCGGACCCTGCCGTGCTCGAGAGCCTCATCAACGGCAGCCCGCTTCGGATCAAGTACCTCGAGGCGCCCGACCGTGAGAGCGCGCACGAGATCCTCTCGGCGCGGATCGCCGCTGCGAAGGAGGCCTCGGCTCCGCCGCCCACCGTCACGGTCGAGGGACCCAGGGGTGAGAAGCGCCGGCGTTCCACCACATCGAGGACCCGCGCCGCCGAGAAGACCAACGCGCAGCGCGCGATCGAGGCCGGCCTGAAGACGGTCTCCTCGTCCGAGGGTCAACGCACGATCCGTGCGCTGTTCGGCACGCTGTTCGGCAAGGAGTAGCTCCCGAGCAGGGTCGGGCGTTCCCGGCCCCGCGGTTCGACACCTCTAGAATCGAGGGACGCGCCGGTAGCTCAGTGGACAGAGCGGCTGCCTTCTAAGCAGCGGGTCGGAGGTTCGAGTCCTCCCCGGCGCGCAGTCATCCTCGGGTACCGAGTCCTCACACCTCCGTACCCGCCTTGATGTTCCTGACCGAGCAGACAGCTCCGCTCGACGCGACACCCCGTCCCTCCTCATGGGCGCGGCGGCGGTCGCGGGTGGCGTGCTTGGCGCCTCATCGGAAGAGTGCCTCGCTCGAGCGCTCGGACCTCCCGCCCGACCGACCCGTTCCGAACGGGCCGAACGGCCCCTGGCCGAGCTGGCCCGGCCTCGCAGCATGGCGGGCGAGCGCGATGACCCATCGTCACGGTGCACCTGCAGCGGGTGCCGTCCTCGGCGAGGCGCCCGTCGTCCTGGTCGGCAACTCGAACGTCGGCAAGTCCGCGGTATTCGCGGCGCTGACCGGCCGGCGCGTCGACGTGTCCAACTACCCGGGCACGACCGTCGAGATCGCCCTGGGCGACGTGCGCCTCGAGGACCAGACCCGCACGCTCGTGGACACGCCGGGCGTCCGGAGCACGATGCCCCTGTCCGACGACGAGCGAGTGACCCGCGACGCGCTCCTGGACCTGCAGCCCTCGGCGGTGGTGCAGGTGATCGACGCGAAGAACCTCCGGCGCGGCCTGCTCCTCGCGTTCGAGCTCGCCGAGACCGAGCTGCCCATCGTCCTGTGCCTGAACATGACCGACGAGGCCGAGGCTCGCGGCATCCACGTCGACGCGAAGAAGCTCTCCCACCTCCTCGGCGTGCCCGTCGTGCAGACGGTCGCGACCCGTCGCTCGGGGATCGAGCACCTGCGTGACGCCCTCAGGCACGCCGCGCCGCTCCTCCACGTACCGAGCCTCGACGACAAGATCCAGAACGCCTTAGAGGACATCGACCGCATCCTGCCGACCGAGACCGTGCCGCGACGTGCGCTCGCGCTCGGGCTCCTGGCGGGGGACGAGACGCTCGTCCGTCGCCTGGAGCTCAACCCGTGGAGCGCGAGCGCCGTCGCGCGCGCCCGCACCACCCTCGAGACCGAGCTGGCCGAGCCCGTCGCGTACGCGCTCACCCGGGCCCGCCTGGCCGAGGCCGACGCCGTCGTCGCCGAGGTCGTCCGCCACCGCCGCACGTCCACGCGCTCGGTCGCGGCATCGATCGGGCGAGCCGCCGCCCATCCGGTGTGGGGCTGGCCGATCGTGCTCGGCGTGCTCGGGCTGCTCTACGTGCTCGTCGGCCTGTTGGGCGCGGGGACGCTCGTCAACATGCTCGAGACGCGCCTGTTCGGCAACCGGATCAACCCGTGGGCGACGCAGACGGTGCAGGACCTCGTGCCGTGGCCGCTCCTCGAGCGGTTCTTCGTCGGCGAGTACGGGCTCGTCACGATGGCGCTCACGTACGGCCTCGCGATCGTGCTGCCGATCGTCGCGACCTTCTTCCTCGCGTTCGGCGTGCTCGAGGACAGCGGCTACCTCCCGCGCCTCGGCGTCATGCTCGATCGCTCGTTCCGGCGTATGGGCCTGAACGGCAAGGCCGTGCTGCCGCTCGTGCTCGGCCTCGGCTGCGTGACGATGGCGACCGTCAGCACGCGGATGCTCGACACGCGGCGTGAGCGGATCCAGGCGACGCTCCTGCTCGCGCTGGCGGTCCCGTGTTCGGCACAGCTCGGCGTGATGCTCGGGATGATCTCGGCGACCGGGGCGATCGGGATGAGCATCTGGCTCCTGGTCGTCGTCGGTTCCCTCCTCGCGGTCGGCTGGCTCGCGGGGCGCGTCCTTCCCGGCGAGCGCTCGGACTTCATCCTCGAACTCCCGCCGATGCGCCGGCCCTCGGTGGGCGCGATCGTGACGAAGACCGCGGCCCGCGTCGAGTGGTACCTGCGCGAGGTCATCCCGGTCTTCGTGCTCGGCACGGCGGTGCTGTTCGTCCTCGACGAGACTGGCCTCCTCGCGCGGATCGAGGACCTGCTCTCGCCGCGTCGTCGTCTCGTGGCTCGGCCTGCCGACCGCCGCGACCGGCATCCTGCTCATCGGCTTCCTCCGCCGCGACTACGGCGCGGCCGGGCTGTTCGCGCTCGCGACCGCTGGGGCGCTCACGGCGCAGCAGACGGTCGTCGCGCTCGTCGTGATCACGCTGTTCATCCCCTGCATCGCGAGCCTGCTGATGATCGTGCGCGAGCACGGCGTGAAGGTCGCGCTCGCGATGCTCGGCACGGTGCTCGTGGTGGTGCTCGTCGTCGGTGGCGCGCTCAACCTGCTCCTCGGAGGACTCGATGTCCCGCTCGGCTAGGCGCGAGATGCGGTGCGGCCTGTGCGGTCACCGGTTCGACGCGGCCGCGCTCGCCTGCCACACGGGCTGCCCCCTGGGCGCGCACTGCAACCTCATCTGCTGCCCGAACTGCGGCTACCAGGTCGTGGACACCGCACAGACACGCGTCGGTGGGTGGCTCGGCCGCGTGTTCCGCTCCTCCCGCCCCGAGGGTGAGACGCCGGAACCCGCGACGACCCCCCTCCCTCGCGAGACGATCCCGCTCTCCCACGTCCTGCCCGGCCGCGAGGTCGAGATCGTGACGCTCCGCGAGATGGCCGGCCCACGAGCCTCGCGGCTCGCCGCGTTCGGGCTCGTCCCGGGGAGTCGCGTCGAGGTCGTGCAACGCCGCCCGGCCCCGGTCCTGCGGATCGGTGAGACCGAGATCGCGCTCAGCCTGGAGATCCTCGAACACATCCAGGTCTCCCCGCCAGAAACCGCGCCCGCGCCGCCGCGACGCGGCTAGACCACGAGGCCGGCGCGGCGCAGCGAGTCGAGCTGCGCCGCCTGCGTCGGCTCGCCGCAGGAGGGACAGGGCGCGGGGCCCTCGACCGAGATGCACTCGGAGCAGTACGCCCGGCCGCAGGCGACGCACACGTTGCCGAGCCACAGGCGGAACTCCCCGCCGGGCGCGAACGCCGGCAGGAGCGGCAGCTCCTTCGAGCACGACGAGCAGGTCACCACGACCCGTGGCTCCAATGGGCCCTCCTTCGGGGGGAGGCGTCGGCCGGCGCGGGCTCGCCAGCCGACGCCGACCCCGCGGGGTCAGACGCTACGCAGCACAACCCGCTGCCAAGGGGGCCGAAGCGCCCGGCCACCTCGGGACGAGCGTGCCGGGCGCCCGGGGTGCCCCCCTGGCCCTCGACGAGGCACCCGTCCGGGCTGCGACAATGGCGGCATGGCTACCTCAACGAAGTCCGCCCCGAAGAGCCCGGCGCACAAGAAGCCCGGCGTCCGCCTGCTCTCCAAGGTCCCGCTGTTCGCCGGTCTCTCACAGACCCACCTGCGGGCGCTCGCGCAGCTGGCCGAGGAGGTCCGCTACTCGGCGGGCCGGATGATCGTGCGCACGGGCACCCCAGGCGTCGCGTTCTACGTCGTCGTCGAGGGCCAGGCGAAGGTCGTACGCGGGACGATCGCCTCCGCGAAGGGCACGTGGACGCTTGGGCCGGGCGACTTCTTCGGCGAGTTGGCGCTGCTCGACGGCGGGCCGCGGACCGCGTCGGTCGTCGCCGAGACGCCCCTCATGACGGTCCGCATCGAGCGAGGACCGTTCCGTCAGATGCTGAAGTCGGAGCCGGACATCGCGCTGAAGCTGCTCGAGGGCATGGCGGCGCGCACGCGGGGACTCATGGCGCAGCCCTCGTTGTAGGACGGCGCGGTCGTGTCGGGACTCGGTCCCCCGGTCGTCGACATCATGCTCGGGACCCAGACGCGCCGGTCCGAACAGCCCACGGTCGCCGGGACCGCTCAAGCGGGCCGAGGTGCACGACGACAACTCGGGCATGAGGAGCTGCCGATACTGCGGCGGCGAGATCAGGGCGTCCGTGATCAAGTGCGTCCATTGCGGCGTGCCGCTCGTGGGTGAGGAGCAGCCCGTGACGGTTCCTGCGGGCGACGGCGCGGGTGCGACCGGGGACGCCGCGGCGGCCGCGGCGCCGCTGGCTCGACCGTCCGGCCACACGCCGGCCGGGTCGACGGCTTCGCTCCCGAGCGTGTTCGACCACGCGAAGTCACGAACCTCCGACCCTTCGGCCATCCCGTCCCTCCGTGCCGACGACCACGCCCCGGTCCCGATGATGGCCGACACCGGGTCTCCACCCGCCCCGGTGAGATCGCGCCGGCTCGACGGGATGCTGATCGTTGCCGCGGTCCTCGCGATCGCCTCCGCGGTGGCCGCCTCTTCGGCGCTATCCCTGCCCTGGGTGATGGGGCGCGCGTCCGTGGTCGGTCAGCGCTCGAACGCGCGGCTCGTAGCGGTCGTCACGTTCCGGGCGTCGGACTCGCTCGCCGGCCCGCTCACGATCGGCGTGGCGGTCCTGATCGCACTCGTCGGGCTCCTGTGGTTCTGGTACGGGATGGATCGGGGAACGCACCTACCCGTCGTCGCCCACCCGGGCCTCGCCTTGCTCGCCGGCGGCGTGGCTCTCGCGACCCTCGTCGCATCCAAGCTCGGCCCATCGCTTTGGCACGACGCCTTCCTCGGGAATGCACGCGATGCCGGCCTCACGAAGGAGGCGATGCGGACCGTGCTCGAGGGGCCACCAGGCCCGCAGCTCGAGTTCGAGCCGCTCGGCGGGATGGTGCGGCTCACCGCGGCCGCGGTGCTCGCTATGCTCGCCGGGCTCGCCGCCTGGTGGTCGCAGCGGCGGGGGGGTTCACGTAGACGCTAGAGCCTCGGCCAGCCATGGCCGGCAGCCTTCACGAGGTACGCCTTCGCAGCCGACGTGTAGCCCCACCGCCGGGGCAACTCGACGACCGTCTCGCAGTTCGCGCAGATGAGCCTCGTCCATTTCTTGCTCACCGTCTGGACGAGGTGGCACTCGGGGCACGAGAAGAACATGACCTCGGCGTAGCAGGTGAAGCACTGGTAGCCGGATGCGTCGTCGGCGACGAGCTGCGGCGTGAGGCACCACGGGCAGGTGAGGTACGCCATCGCTCAGCCCGACCGCGGATCGGGCTCGGCGAGGATCTTCGCGGCTTCCTCGGCACGATGGGAGGCGACGACCTCCCGATACTCAGGGTGGGCCCCGCCGAGGATCTGTGCCGCGAGGATCGCCGCGTTCACGGCTCCGGCCTTGCCGATCGCGAGCGTGCCGACAGGGATGCCGCCGGGCATCTGGACCATCGACAGGAGCGAGTCCAGTCCCCCGAGCAGCTTCGACTCCATCGGGACGCCGAGCACGGGCAGCGTCGTCTCGGCGGCGACGGCACCGGGCAGCGCCGCCGCCATCCCGGCCGCCGCGATGAACACCTCGACGCCCAGCTCCTCCGAGGAGGCGATCCAGGCCGTGAGCTCGTCGGGCGTCCGGTGCGCCGAGAGCACCCGCACCTCGCACGGCACGCCGAACGCGTCGAGCTGCTCGACGCAGTGCCGCATCGTGTCCCAGTCCGAGCGCGATCCCATGACCACGCCCACCAGCGGTCCGGCCATCCGACCTCCTCCCCGCGGGTCGGCAGTCTATCCGCCGTGGACCCGCCACCGGCGTAGGGTCGGCTCGATGGAGGAGAGCCTCGTCCAGCTCCACGTGCTCGTACGCTGGCTGATCTTGGTCTCGGCGGTCGCGGCGGTGGCGGCGATCCTCCTCGCCCGTCGAGTGGAGGGCTGGAACCGGACGAGCCATTTCTGGTCCCAGGCCTACGCCGGACTGATGGGCGCCCAGTCGGTCATCGGCGTCGTACTGTGGTTCGCCGCCGAGCGGTGGCGGGCGCAGGACGCCTTCCTGTCCTTCATCCACCCCGCGGTGATGCTCGTCGCGGTCGGTCTGTGCCACGCGGGCCTGGCGCTCGCCTACCGGCAGGATGATCTGAGGCGGACGAACCGGTTCGCGCTCGCGAGCGTGGCTGGGACCTTCGCGATCGTCCTCGTAACGATCCCCTGGTTCGCCGACTGAGCCCGCCGATACACTCCCCTCGCCCCGACGGAACAGCCGACGGAACGCCCGACGGAAGGCGGGAAGGAGCGCCGATGGCCGACCGCATCAGCTCGATGCTCGCCCACTACGCGTGCGACGCGGCTCCCGACGGCCTGCCTTCCGAGACCTCTCACGAGGTTCGCCGGCGCGTCCTCGACGCCGTCGGCGTCGCGATCGCGGGCCTGGACGAGGCGGCCGCCGTCGCGGCACGCCGGTACACGACCGGGTTCTCGGGTGAGATCACCGTCTGGGGCACGCACCTGCGCTCGAGCGTCGAGGCCGCCGGGTTCGCCAACGCCGTGGCGGTCCGGTGCCTCGACTTCAACGACACCTACCTGTCGCGCGAGCCGCTCCACCCTTCCGACACGATCGCGGCCCTCCTCGCGCTGGCCGAGGCCCGGGGGCTCGGCGCCCGAGCGCTCCTCGAGGCGATCGCCGTCGCGTACGAGGTCGGCGTCACGCTCTGCGACGCAGCGAGCCTGCGCGCTCATGGCTGGGACCACGTGAACGTGATCGGCATCGCGACGACGTGCGGCGCAGGCCGGCTCCTCGGCCTGCCTGTCGAGCCGGTCGAGCACGCGATCGCCCTCGGGGCGGTCCCGCATGCGGCCATGCGCGAGACGCGCGTCGGCGAGCTGTCGATGTGGAAGGGCGCAGCGGCCGCGAACAGCGCTCGTGTCGCCATCACCGCCACGCTCCTCGCCGAAGCCGGGATGACCGGCCCTTCCCGGCCGTTCGAGGGCCAGATGGGATTCTTCCGTCAGCTCCTGGGCGGCGAGGGGTTCGACGCAACCTCGCTCGCGCCGCTCGAGGCGCTCGAGCCGCCCCGACGGATCCTCGACACGTACGTGAAGAAGTGGCCCGTCGAGTACCACGCGCAGAGCGCCGTCGACGCCGCGCTCGCGCTCCGGGAGGACCTGGGCGGCGACACGTCGCGGATCGGCTCCGTGCGGATCGACACCTTCCGCACCGCCTACGAGATCATCGCCAAGGATCTCGAGAGGTGGGACCCGCGGACGCGCGAGACGGCAGACCACTCGATCCAGTACATCGTGTGCGCGGCGCTCCAGGACGGCGACGTGACGCGACGGACCTTCGATCTCGAGCGCATCCGCAGGGTCGACACGCTCGAGCTGCTCCGCCGGCGAACGACGGTCGAGCAGGACGACGCCCTGACCGCCGGCTATCCCACCGGCATCCCGAACCGCATCACCGTGACGACCACCGATGGTCTCGCGCTCGTTCGCGAGGTGGCGTACCCTCGCGGCCACGCGCGGAACCCGATGACCGACGACGAGGTCGCCGAGAAGTACCGTGCGAACGTCGCCGAGCGCTGGAGCGGCGAACGTGCGGCTGCCGTCCGAGAGGCCGTGTGGCGCCTCGGCGAGGACGACGGGCTCGAGCGACTGCTGGAAGGAGTGCGCGGATGACGTGGCTCACACCGGACCCGGGCGAGCACCCCGCGAGACGCCTGCGCGCGCTGCTCGAGGAGGACCGCACGTTGACCGTGCCGGGCGTGTTCAACGGGCTCACGGCGCTGCTCGCGAAGCAGGCGGGCGCCGAGGTCCTGTACCTGTCGGGTGCGGCGTTCTCGGCCTCGATGGGGATGCCCGACGTCGGCCTCGTCACGCTCGACGAGCTGGCTCGCACGGCCAGACAGATCGTGCGTGTGACGCGGTCGCCGCTCATCGTCGACGCCGACACCGGTTTCGGGAGCTCGCTGAACGTGATGCGCACGGTCCGCGAGCTCGAGGGCGCACGCTGCGCCGCGATCCAGCTCGAGGACCAGGTCGACCCCAAGCGCTGCGGCCACCTCGAGGGCAAGCAGGTCGTCACCGTCGAGGTCTTCGCCGAGAAGGTTCGCGCGGCGGCGGCCGCTCGGCAGCACCTCGTCGTGGTCGCACGCACCGACGCCCGCGCGACCGATGGCTTCGACGAGGCCGTGCGCCGCGGGCTCGCGTACCGTGGCGCCGGCGCCGACGTGATCTTCCCCGAGGCCCTGGAGACCGAGGACGAGTTCGCGGCCTACGCGCACGAGGTCCCCGGTCCCCTGCTCGCCAACATGACCGAGTTCGGCAAGAGCCCGAACCTGTCCGCCGCGCGGCTGGCCGAGCTCGGATACCGCCTGGTGATCTTCCCGGTCTCGGCGGCGCGCGTGGCCGCCGAGCAGGTCCGCGCGTTCTACGGCGACCTCCTGCGCGAGGGCGTGCAGACACCCTGGCTCGAACGCATGCTCTCGCGCGAGGAGCTGTACGAGCTCGTCGGCTACGACGACTACGAAGTGCTCGACCGCGGGCTGTCGCGGGAGCAGGAGTCGTGAGCGACGAGGTACGATCCGGGCTCGAGGACGTCGTCGTCGCGCGGACCGAGATCTCGGCGCTCGACCCCGAGCGCGAGCGCATCGTCGTCCGCGGCTACGACCTGATCGAGCTCGCGCGAGCCGTGCGTTTCCCCGACGTCGCGCACCTGCTCATCCGCGGCCACCTGCCGAGCCCGGAGGAACAGGGCGCGTTCTGCTCGGCGCTCGGCGACCAGATGGGGTTGCCGGATGGTGTCCTCGACATCCTTCGCCGGTTGCCACGCGACACCGCCCCGATGGACGCGCTGCGGACCGGTCTCTCGCTCATGGCGGGGTACGAGGACCCCCACCTCCTCACGGACACCTCGCCCGAGGCCAACGAGCGCAAGGCGATCCGCATCCTGGCCCGTGCACCGACACTCGCGGCGGCGGCGCAGCGCGCGATCCGCGGTGAGCCCGTGCTCGAGCCGAACCCCGGCCTCGGCTACGCCGGCAACTTCCTGTGGATGATCCATGGGCGGCAGCCGTTCCCCGAGGTCGTACCGGTGTTCGACCGGATCTTGACCTGCTACTCGGAGCACGAGCTCGCGGCCTCGACGTTCGTCGCCCGCGTGACGGCCTCGACGCTGGCCGACCTGTACGCAGCGGTGGTCTCGGCGGCCGCCGCGCTGAAGGGGCCCCTCCACGGGGGAGCGAACGAGGCCGCGGCTCGGATGTTCGTGCAGATCCGCATGGGAGGCGGTCCGGCCGCGGCCGAGGCCGAGGTGATGGGCCGGCTCGAGCAGCGCGAGCGCATCCCGGGGTTCGGCCATCGCGTGTACGCGGATCGACCGGACCCTCGGGCGGTGCTCCTCAAGGGGGACCTCGATGCGTTCGCAGAGCGCGACCCCGATGCCGCGGTGCTCGTGCGGTCCTACGAGATCGTCGTCGAGACGATGGCACGCACGAAGGGCCTTCACCCCAACGCCGACCTGCCGATCGGCCTGCTCCTTCACCTCATGGGCGTGCCCGTCGAGCTCTACACACCGATCTTCCTGTGCGCGCGGATCGCCGGGATCGCCGCGCACGTGCTGGAGCAGCAGGCCGACAACCGGCTCATGCGCCCGCGCGCCGCGTACGAGGGGCCGGCCGACCTGTCCCCGCCCGCGGGCTTCACGCCCGCTCGCTGCTGACCGCCTCAGGCGCGCCGCTGGGGCCCGGCGAGCCGCAGGCCGACCTCGCGCGTGATCTCGACGAGCGCGAGGACGTCATCCTCGGTCGTGCGGAAGTTCACGAAGCACGGACGCAGGTACACCTCGTCATCGATCAGCGCCGACGCCAGGTACACGCGCCCGTCGGCCTGGAGCGCCTCGGCGAGCGCGGCGTTGTGGGCGTTCACGTCCGAGATGCCCGGCGGCACGTGCCGGAACGGCACGATCGACAGCTGTGGCGGTGCGAGCGCCTCCAGGTCGTCGTACCGCCCGATCTCCTCGTAGAGCAGGCGGGCCTCCGCGAGGTTCCGCTGGATCGCCTCGCGGAACGCCGGCGCGCCGTGCGCTCGGAACGCGAGCCAGAACTTGAGCGCGCGGAACGGGCGCGAGTACTCGAGCGTGATGTCCACCGCGTAGAGCTCGTGCTTCTGGTGCGGCAGGTACCCCTCCTGATGCGCGAACATGTCCTCGAGATCTCGCCCTCGGCGCACGAGCACTATCCCGCACGCCTTCGGCAGGTACAGCCACTTGTGCGCGTCGACCGAGACCGAGTCGGCGCGCTCGAGCCCGGCGAACGCCTGCCGCATCGACGGGACCCCCGCCGCGGGCAACCCGTATGCCCCGTCCACGTGGAGCCAGACGCCGCGCGGCTCGCACACGTCGGCGAGCTCGGCGAGCGGGTCGATCGCGCCCGTGAGCGTCGTTCCGGCGGAGGCCACGACCGCGATCGGCGTGATCCCGGCCGCCAGGTCGTCGTCGATCGCTCGCGCGAGCGTCTCAGGCCGCAGGCGCCGATGCTCGTCGATCGGGAGCACGCGCAGGTTCTCCGAGCCGATGCCGAGCAGTTCGACCGCGCGCGTGATCGAGTAGTGGACCTCGCGGGAGCAGTACACGGCGACCCGGTGTCCCGCGAGCCCCGTCACCCGCGAGCGCGGCAGCGCGCGCTCGCGGGCCGCGGCGAGCGCCGTCGTGTTGCTCACGGTGCCGCCGCTCGTGAACGTGCCGCTCTCGGCGGGGAACCCGATGAACTCACCGGCCCAACGGACCGCCTGCCGCTCGATCACGGTTGCGGCGCGGGCATCGACCGCGAGGTTGATGTCGTACGCGGCGGCGATCGCGTCGCCGATCACCCCGATCTCCAGGCCGCTCGAGCCTATGAACGCGAAGTACCGCGGTCGCGCTTGTGAGATCGACTCGTCCAGGATCCTGCCGGCCTCGCTCATGGCCTCGAGGGCCGGCGCGCCCACCTCGGGCAGCGAGGCCCGCAGGAGCGCCTGCACGCGCTCGTCGATCGGCGGCTCCTCTGGCCGGAACCGGTCGAAGCTCCGCCACGCCTGCGCGATGATCTCGGAGGCGTGCCGGAGCGCCTCCTGGCGCGAGATGTCGAGCCGAAGGGATGGCTGCCCGTCGCCGACCCCCGTCATGGCGGGAATGCTACCCGGCCGCCCACGTTCGGAGTTCGCCGTCCACGTCACCGATCGGGGGACCGCCCCGTCGAGACCCATGCCGAGTGCTTCCGGCCGCGGCCCCGGCCATGGTTGGATACACGCCGATGGACCTCCTTTCCCCCGGCCTCGAGCCGCCGCCGATCACGCGCTTCGACATCGAGGCCGCGGCCGAGCGCATCACCGGCCACGTCCGATACACGCCGGTCGCGCGTCTCGAGCCGGGCGCGTTCGGCGTGCCGGGCATCGTGACGCTGAAGCTCGAACTGCTGCAGCACACGGGCTCGTTCAAGCCGCGTGGCGCGTTCAGCCGGATGCTCTCGGCCGAGGTCGACGACAGCGGGGTGCTCGCGGCCTCGGGAGGCAACTTCGGGCTCGGCGTCGCCTACGCGGCGCACGAGCTCGGCCACCACGCCGAGATCTTCATCCCCGAGACCTCACCACAGGTGAAGGTCGACCGGATCCGGGCGCTCGGCGCCGAGGTCCACGTGATCCCCGGCTACTACGCTGACGCGTACGCCGCTTGCGAGGAGCGCGCCTTCGACACCGGTGCGATCCTCATGCACGCCTACGACCAGGAGGCGGTCGTCGCCGGCCAGGGCACGATCGGCCCTGAGCTCCAGATGCAGGTCCCCGACATCGAGACCGTGCTCGTGGCCGTCGGAGGCGCTGGACTCATCGGCGGGATCGCCGCCTGGTTCGCCGGCGAGGCCAGGGTGGTCGGCGTCGAGCCCGAGGCCTGCCCCACGCTGCACGCGGCGCTCGATGCCGGCGAGCCCGTCGACGTCGAGGTCGGCGGTCTCGCGGCCGATGCGCTCGGCGCGATGCGGGCGGGGCGGATCGGCTACGAGATCGCGCGCCGCTTCGTCGACCATGTCGCCCTCGTGTCCGACGAGGCGATCGCCGAGGCGCAGCGGCGGCTGTGGGACGAGTGCCGGGTGCTGGCCGAGCCGGGGGGTGCGGCGTCACTCGCCGCGCTCCTGTGCGGGGCCTACATCCCCCGCCCGGACGAGCGCGTGGTCGCCCTGATCTGCGGCGGGAACACCGATCCCGCGTCGGTCGGCTGATCCGGGCCCGGCTAGGAGCCGAACTCCGCGCCGAGCTCGACCGCCGCGCGTGCGGCGAAGGCGGCGTTCACGCGCTGGCTCTCGAGGATCTGGCGGAGCTGGAGCGCCGACTGCGGGATCTCGTGCTCCGCGAAGAAGGCCTGGACCTCCTCGACGATCGCCGGCTCGGTGATCGCCCGGAGCCCGTACGCGACGAAGATCACCGTCGAGGGAGCGAGCTTGCGCGGTGATCTGCCCCCAGTGTTCGCGCACGAACGACCAGGCGAGTGCGCCCTCGTCGCGGTTCATGAGCGCCTTGCCGACGAACTGCGGCACGTTCTGCGGGCGCACGAAGTCGGTCGAGCGAGAGCTCGAGCGCGCGCGAGAGCAGCGGCCCGGAACGGAACTCAACGAGCGAGTTCAGGTACCGGAGCTCCTCTTGCGGCGTGCGCGCGTCGTCCTTCGCCGACGCGAACAGGTCGAACTCCTCGGGGCCGCCCGATGCCGCCAGCACGGAGACAGCCGCCGCCGCGAGCGAGGCATCGGCCCCACCCGCCGAGCGCGACTCCACCTCGATCTCGCGGGCGAGCGAGAGCACCTCGGGGTCGCCCCCGACCGTGCCGAGTGCCCCGAACAAGCTGCCCCGCAACGCTTTCTGCACATCCGTGTCGTCCGGGCGCGGCTCCCACCCGACGCCGTCGAGCGCCGGGCGGACGAGCTCGCGCACGAACGTCCGGAAGCGTTCGCGCGGCGGACCCTCCAGGACCCGCTCGCACCAACCGAGCCCGAGCAGCAACGCCTGCCACACCGGCAGGTCGGTCTCGCCTTCGAACGTGCGGGCGAACGTGCAGAACTCGGCCGCCGAGCCCTCTCCGGCCAGGGTCGCCGCCCACGTATCGTCCACGAGCTGGTAGCGCTCGATCGGCGAGAGCAGGCCGAGCGACGCGGTCAGGCGCTCGAGCAGGCCGGCCTCGTACCGTACGCGCACGAACCCGTGACCGCCCGCGTTCACGACCGCCAGCGCGCCGTCCGCATGCTCGACCGAGGCTCCTTCGGGCCGCACGAGGACGGGCTCGACCAGCGCGACTCCGGGCCCGGTGCCGTGACGGACGAGGAGCGGCGCGAGCCAGCGGGTGTCGTCCTTCGCACCGTCGAAGCGGAACCGCTGCTGGTCCAGACGCACCCGCCCATCCTCGGCCCGCACCGTGACCAGCGGGAACCCACCCTGCCAGATCCACGAGTCCATGATCTGGCGCACCGGCTCGCCGCTCGTCTCCTCGAGCGCATCCCACAGGTCCGAGGTCTCGGTGTTGCCGTGAGCGTGGACGGTCAGATAGCGGCGGATGCCGTCGCGGAAGCGCTCGGCGCCGAGGTACTGCTCGAGCATCCGCAGGACCGACGCGCCCTTGATGTACGTGAGCGTGTCGAACATCCCGTTCGCGTCGTTCGGCGAGCTCACCGGGTACTCGATCGAGCGCGTGGAACCCAGCGCGTCGATCTCGAACGCGACCGAGCGCGAGCGCGCGTGCAAGGCCCATCGGTCCCACTCGGGACGGAACGCGTCGACGCAGACGCAGCTCCATGAACGTCGCGAACGCCTCGTTCAGCCAGATCCCGTTCCACCAGCGCATCGTCACGAGGTCGCCGAACCACATGTGGGCGATCTCGTGCGCGACGGTGTCGGCGACGCTCTGGAGCTCCGGCTGGGTGGCCTTCGCCGGGTCCAGCGAGCAGCGCGACCTCTCGGTACGTGATGCAGCCGAGGTTCTCCATCGCGCCCTGCGCGAAGTCCGGCAGCGCGACCATGTCGAGCTTCCCGCCGGGGTACGCGATGCCGTAGTAGTCGGCGAAGAACCGGAGCGAGAACGCCGCCGACCTCGAGGCCGAAGGCCGGCGAGATTCGCCCTTGCCGGGCACGTGCACGATCCGCAGCGGGACGCCGTCGACGTCGACGGGCTCGGTCGCCTCGAGCGGTCCGACGACGAACGCGGCGAGGTAGGTCGACATCGGCATCGTGTCGGCGAACCGGACGCGCACCCGCCCGTCCACCGCGTCGGCTCGCGGGAGACCTCCGGCCTCGTTCGAGATCGCGAGCAGCCCCTCGCGCACGACGAGCGTGACGGCGAAGACGGCCTTGAGGTCGGGCTCGTCCCAGCACGGGAACGCGCGGCGCGCGTCCGTCGACTCGAACTGCGTCGTCGCGATGACGTGCTCGATGCCGTCGTCCTCGGTGTACGTCGAGCGGTAGAACCCGCGCATACGGTCGTTCAGCGTCCCACGGAACCCGAGGTGCAGGGTCCACGTCCCCGGCTCGAGCGCGCGCTCGAGCGTCAGGTGCGCACGCTCGGTGTCCGCGTCCAGGCGAACGTCCGCGACCCGGACCCGTGCGCCGGCCGGCCCTGTCACCCAGCCCGCGTCGATCTCGAGGTCGGCCGCGTTAAGGACCAGCTCGTCGAGCACCTCGCGGACCTCGAGCGCGACCTCCTCGGAGCCCGCGAAGGTCGCCGCGTCCAGATCGGGCTCGAGCACGAGGTCGTAGCGGGTCGGGACGGCCGCGCGTGGGAGCCGGTACCGCGTCTCCGAGGCTTCCGACGTCGACGGCCACGTTCAGGCGTTCACGTACGTCAGCCAGTCGGCGTACTTCTCGGTCTCGCCCTTCGTGGCGGCGAAGAACGCACCCTGGAGCTCCTTGGTGATCGGCCCGCGGTGGCCCTCGCCGACGACGCGGTCGTCGACCTCGCGGATCGGCGTGATCTCGGCCGCGGTGCCGGTGAAGAAGCACTCGTCCGCGTTGTAGAGGTCGGTGCGGACCAGGTTCTCCTCGCGCACCTCGTACCCGAGATCGCGCGCGAGCGTCATGACGGTCGCTCGGGTGATGCCGTCGAGGCACCCCGCCTGGATCGGTGGTGTCGTCAGCGTGCGGTCACGCACGACGAAGACGTTCTCGCCCGAGCCGTCGGTGATCATGCCCTGCTCGTTCAGCATGATCGCCTCGTCGTAGCCGGCCTTCAGGCTCTCGACCTTCGCGAGCACGCTGTTGATGTACTGGCCGGTCGCCTTCGCCGCGGCCGGGAGCGAGTTCTGCGAGTTCCGGCGCCAGCTCGAGATCTTGATCCGCACCCCCTGCTCGAGCGCGTCCTCGCCCAGGTACGCGCCCCACGGCCACACCGCGACGATCACGTTGACCGGCGCGTTGAGCGGGTTCACGCCCATCTCGCCGTACCCACGGATCACGATCGGCCGGATGTAGCACGCGTTCAGCCCGTTCGCGCGGATGACCTCCTTCGTGCCCTCGGTGATCGCCTCGAGCGAGAACGGGATGTCCATGTGGTAGAGCTTCGCCGAACGGAACAGCCGCTTCAGATGCTCGTCGAGGTGCCACACAGCCGGGCCGCGATCGGTCTCGTACGCGCGGATGCCCTCGAACACGCCGGTGCCGTAGTGGAGCGCGTGCGAGAGCACGTGGATCTTCGCGTCGTGCCAGTCCACCAGCTGGCCGTCGAACCAGATCTTCTCGACCTCGGTGATCGGCATCGGGGCCTCCTTCGTGGTCTCCGGGGGCCCGGGTTGCGCCGGACCGAACCGTAAGGATAGCGGCTGGTCAGGCGCCCGGTGGCGTCGACCAGACCGGCAGGTCGTAGGCCCGCCAGACGATCGTGGTCTCGAAGGCCTGGGGCCGATCGAGGGGGCCGAAGCGCTCCTTCGCCCATGGACGGAGCTCGCGGACGGCGGCCAGGCGCACGTCCTCGGGCACCGGCCAGGTCCAGGAGTAGAGGTTGCGCTCGATGCCGGCGAGGAACTCGGAGAGCGGTTCCTCGTTGCGGTGCGTGAGCGCCGGGAGGACGCGGAGGCGGCCGCCGTGGCGGGCGACCTCGGCGTCGAGCTCCTCCTCACGGTGCCAGCCGATCCCGACCGGGTCCACCGGGAAGCCCGACGACCTCCTCGAACCGCGAGTGGATCTCGTCCCACGGCCCGCCGTACGCGCCGAGGTGGATCACGAGCACCCCGCCCGGGCGGACCACCCGAACGAGCTCGGCGACCACCTCACGCCAATCGGGGATCAGGTGGAGCACCCACCGGAGCAAGCCGGCGTCGACCGCGCCATCGGAGAAGGGCAGCGCGGTCGCATCGCCGAGCACGAGCGGGAACGGCGGACGCCCCCCGGCCTTCTCGACGAGCTTGGCCATCATCGGCGCGGAGATGTCCAGGCCGCGCATCGGGATCCCGGCCTCGTGCAGCGGGAGCGCGATGAGACCGGTCCCGACGCCGACCTCGAGCACGGTCCCCCGGCCGCGGAGCTCGGCTGCGAGCAGCTCGGTCGTCGCGCGCGAGAGCGACTCGTCGTACGAGCGCGTCTCGTCGTAGAACTCGGCCGCGCGGTCGAACCGGATCGACCCGCTCACGTCAGTTCTGGGAGGGGTCGACGGGCATCGTGCGGAGGAGGTCGAACTCGCGGCCCTTGCGGCGCAGGACCCTGTCCCACAGTTGGTCGGGATCGGTCGCGAACACGTCGTCGGGCAGGGCGGGCTCGACGATCCAGGAGCCCTCCTCGAGCTCGGCCTCGAGCTGGCCGGGGCCCCAGCCCGAGTAGCCCGAGTACACCCTCGCCCGGCGGATGCCGCCCACCTCGTCCGGGTCGACCTCCTCGGGCAAGAACCCGATCGAGCCGAGCGCCAGTATCTCGGCGTGCGAGGGATCCTCGAAGTCGGCGAGCACGACCGCCGCCTGCGGCTGCACCGGCCCGCCGATGAACAGCGGCTCGTCGGGCGGGACGATGACGGCGAGCGGCGGCACGGCCTCGGCCACCGTGACCTGGGTGGAGCGGTTCAGGACGACGCCGACCGCGCCCTCGTCGTCGTGGTGCCCGATGAGCACGACCGTCTTGCGGAAGTTCGGGTCCCACAGGCTCGCGGCCGAGAGCAGCAGGTGTCCTTGGAGGCTCTCCACGTCCCCCATCATGGCAAGCCGCGGGCACGAGCGGCATCCGGTCGTGCTCGGCACACCCCGTCAGCCTATGCTGTGACCCACACCGGAGGACGCCATCACCGACGGGGACCGTACCGAGGGAGCCCTGCTCCACGAGCCGGCCGTGTCGAGCGAGGAGCTCACGCCCGCGCTCGCGTGGTACCGGCACCTCGTCGAACGCGTCCCGATCATCCTCTACGTCGAAGGCACCGAGCCTCGGTCCCCGAAGTCCTACATCAGCCCGAAGATCGAACCAGTGCTCGGACACCCGCGGGAGCGCTTCGAGGACGGGGACTTCTGGCGGACCCTCCTGCATCCCGACGACGTCGACCTCGAAGCCAGCGTCCACGCCGCCTCCGAGGAGACCGGGATCTACAGCGCCGAGTTTCGGCTCCGCGCCGCCGACGGAGGGTGGGTCTGGTTCCACGACGAGGCCGTCTTCGTCGTCGGCGAGGGCGAGATGCCCGACCACTGGCTCGGGGTCCTGCTCGACATCACGTCCCGCAAGCAGATGGAGGATCGTCTCGCCGAGGCCGAGGCGCGAGCGACGGATCTCGTGAGCCACATCCCCGCGCTCGTGTACATGCAACCGGAGGAGCCCGCATTCTCGTCCGTGTACGTGAGCCCGCAGATAGAAGACGTGCTCGGCTACCCGTCGGAGGACTTCCGCGACCACCGGATGTGGTACGCCTCCTCCACCCCGACGACGCGCAGACCATCCTGGAGCACGACCTTCGGGCGAACAGGCGGCACGAGCCGTTCGCGGCCGAGTACCGGATGATCGCACGCGACGGCCGCACCGTGTGGTTCCACGACGAGGCCACGTTCGTGCCATCGCTGCCCGGCGGACACGGGATGTGGTACGGCGTGATGGTCGACATCAGCAAGCAGCGCTCGACGGAAGCCGAGCTCGCCAGCGCGCTCGAGGCCGAGCGCAAGGCGATCGAGGATCTCCGGCGCGCCGATGAGATGAAGGATGCGTTCCTGTCGGCGCTCTCGCACGACCTGCGAGGTCCGCTCGCATCGATCCTCGGCACGGTGCACTCGCTCGAGCGCGACGAGCTCGAGCTCTCGGAGGACGAGCGTCGCGAGCTGACGGCGGCGGCCGCGCGGAACGCCCGCCGCCTGGAGAACGTGCTCGACGACCTCCTCGACCTCGACCGGCTCACGCGCGCAGACCTGAGCCCTCGGCGGAAGTCGGTGGACGTGGCACAGGTGATCGGGGACGTCGCGCGCTCGGTCGACCTCGGCGAGCGGATGCTCGACATGGACGTCCACCCGACCCCGCTCCGAGCGGACCCGGCGATGGTCGCCAGGATCGTAGAGAACCTGCTCACGAACGAGGTGCGGCACACGCCGCAGGGCACGCGGGTGTGGATCCGCGTGGCTCCGACGCCCGATGGCGCGCTCCTGACCGTCGAGGACGACGGCCCCGGCCTGTCACCGGTCGTGCGCGCGGTGGCCTCCCAGGCGTTCGGTGGCCACCTCGATCGAGACGCGCAAGGCGTAGGGCTCGGCCTCTGGATCGTCGCGAAGTTCGCCGAGCTGCACGGCGGACGCGCCTGGTACGAAGATCGCCCCGGCGGCGGCGCGTCCTTCCACGTGCTCCTGTGCGACGAGCCGGGCGGAGCGACGGACTAGGGCCTCGGGAGTCCGCCGGCTGCCGGCTCAGGCCCTCCCCCGGCGGCGTGCCGCGCGGTCCTTGCGGATCTCGCGGACGCACGCGTACGCGGGGATACCGGTGACGCCGCCGCCCCCGTGGGTCGCGCTCGAGCACTGGTACAGGCCCTGGATCGGAGTGCGGTAGTCCGCGTAGCCCGGCGCTGGGCGCATGTGGAACAGCTGGTTCGCGGACAGCTCGCCATGGAAGATGTTGCCGCCGATCAGCCCCCACTCGTGCTCCATCTCGTACGGGCCGATCACCTGCCGCGCCATGATCGAGTCCTTGAAGCCGGGCGCGACCTGCTCGTACGCGTCGACGACGCGATCGGCGTAGGCCTCGAGCTCATCCTGCGGCTGCTCGTCGGACCACGTGTGGGGCACCCACTGCGTGAACAGCGACATGACGTGGGCGCCCTCCGGAGCGAGCGAGGGGTCGAGCACCGTCGGGATCACCCCGTCGCTGAACGGCAGCGAGGCGGCCTTGCCGTGCCGGGCCTCCTCGAACGAGGTCTCGAGCTGCTCGATCGAGGGCGCGATCTCGAACCCGCCGGTGAAGTCGGTCCACTCGGGCTTCTCGGCGAGCTTCGGGAGCCTCGACAGCGCGAGGTTCACCTTCACCGTGCCCGAGCGGCTGCTCCAGTTCTCCATGTCGCGGACGAAGTCCTCGGGCAGCTCGTACCGGTCGATCTGGCGCAGGAACGTGATCTGCGGGTGGCACGCGGTGACGACGATCGGCGCGCGGAGCTCCTCGCCGCCCTCGAGCACGACGCCTTCCGCGCGCCCGTTCGAGATCAGGACCTTCTCGACCTTCGCGTTCGTGCGGACCTCGGCGCCGAAGGAGCGAGCGCTGCGCTCGAGGACCTCGGCGACGCCGCCCATCCCGCCCTCGGGCACGCCCCACGACCCGAGCGTGCCGTCGCCGACGTCGCCGATCGAGTGGTGCACCATCACGTAGCCGGTGCCGGGCTCGCGCGGGCCGGCCCACGTGCCGATGAGCCCGTTGATCGACATCGCGGCCCTGATCTCGTCGGACTCGAAGAAGCGCTCGAGCAGGTCGGCGACCGACATCGTGAACAGCCGGGTGACCTCGCCGACGGTCTTCACGTCGAACCCTCGGAACCGCCAGGCCAGGCGGAGCTGGTCGAGCAGGTCGCCGGGCCGCTTCGACCCGAGGTGCGGCGGGGTCGTCATGAGCACCGGGGCCGAGCACGTCGGCGATCCCGCCCATCCACGCCTCCCACAGCTCGAGGTTGTCCGCGTCGCGCTTGGAGACCGCCGCGAACTCCTCGTAGTTCTGCTTCGGGTCGTCGTACTCGATCATCACGCGCCCGTCGGGCAGCGGGACGACGTACGGACCCACGGGATGGACGCGGTAGCCGTGCCGCTCCATCTCGAGGTCCTTGAGGATCGTGTCGGGCATCAGGCTCATGACGTAGCTGAGCGTCGTGACCTTGAAGTCCGGCAGGTCGGGCCATGGCGCCATCGTGTCGGCGGCGCCGCCGGTCTTGTGCCGCGACTCGCAGACGACGACGCGAGCCCCGGCCTTCGCGAGGTACGCGGCGGCGATCATCCCGTTGTGACCACCCCCGATGACGATGGCGTGATACGAGTTCGCCATCTCTGCCCCCTCTGAACTGGTTGTCTCGTATCGAAGCACGAAACTGAACAGCCGTTCAAGTCCCTTGGACCCGCGACCCGGCCCTCGCCTGCGCTCGGCGAGGCGTCACCCGCGGGCGTCAGCGTTTCGAACGACGTCGGTGTGCGGCGTTCTCCTCGAGACGCGCCTCGACGACCTTCCGAACGAGCGAAGCCGGCAGAGGCTCGTCCGGCGTGAAGCGGATCGTTCCCTTCCCCGAGAAGTAGGGCTTCAGATCGTCCCCGAGCGTCTCGATGACCGTCCCGCTCGCAGGGAACAGGCTGCAGTGGTCCTTGAACGCGGCATAGGAGACGAGGAGCCGCCCTTGGTCCTTGAACGCCGGCATCTGGTAGCTGATCGCCTCCGTCGCCTCGGGCGCGGCCGCCTTGATCGTCCTCCGAAGCTCCTCCAAGGCGGCGCGCGATCCCTCCGGAAGGCCGGCCAGATACTCCTCGACGCTTCTGGGTGCCGTCATGTCAGCCGTCCTTCCATCCTTGCTCCTTGAGGGCGGCACGGAGGGCCGCGATCGCGCCCAACATCGGACTCGCGGACCTGCGGCCCTGCATCCGGTCCAGGACCTCCCTCGCCGCCTCCTCGATGCGGTGGAAGCGGGCGATCTCGGCCTGCTGCTCGAGGAGCCGCTTCGAGAGCTCGTCCCGCTCCCCGACGAGGGAGTCGAGGGCAGCAAGGGAATCACTCGACCCCGCCTCGGATCGGTCCATCTGAGGGTCCTGCCGCAGGGCGTCACGGACGACCTTGCCCGCGTAGGCCTGCCAGAACGCGTCGTAGGCCGCCCAGCCCATCGCCCGAGGTGGAACCGGCGTTCGATCGGCAGCCGATCCTCCTCGACCGCGTCGGCGTAGGTCGCGACCCCGAAGTGGTTCACGTAGAAGTCGCGTCCCGCGAACGACGAGGCCCCGGCTCCCATGCCCAGGTACCGACGCCGGGTGATCGACGTGTAGGCGGGAGCGTCGCGTCGGTTGAACGTCCAGACCGAGCGCCGCTCGTAGCCCATCGTGTGGGCGAGGCGGTCACCTCGGCGAGCACCGTGTGCTCCCTCCGGCGGTCGTGCCGGGCCGCACCGAACGGCGTGTAGCCGAACCGCATCAACGGGTAGGTCGAGACCTGGTCCACGCCGAGCGTGAAGCAGGTGCGGACGTCATCGAGGAACGAACGCCGGTCATCCCATGCGACGTCGACGATAAGGTCCACGTCGACGCATCCGAACCGGCCGAGCGAACGCTCGACGGCCGAGCGGCTCGTGGCGTCGTGCGGGCGGCGCAGTCGCCGGAGGACCTCGTCGTGGAACGACTGTGCGCCGATGCTGACGGAGGTCACGCCCATGCCGGCCAGCCGGTCGAGCCCCTCCGTCGCGTGGGTCGGCAGCACCTCCACCGCCCGCTCCCCGGACACGGGGATCGCTCGATGAGATCCGCCAGCTCGCCCATGTGGAGGGTAGGCGTCCCGCCCCCGACGTAGAGGGAGGTGAAGGGTCCGCGACGGCCGGCGTCGCGCTCGGCGACGTACCCGTCGATCTCTCTGTGGAGCGCGGCGAAGTACCTGCGCGCCAGGTCGCGGTCGTCCCTCACCTTGTCGTACGGGCAGAAGGGGCAGATCCGCTCGCAGAACGGCACGTGCACGTAGGCGCCCGTTGGTCGTCGAAGAGGCGACGATCTCCGCGGCCTCCGGCCGCCCCGACCTCGATCGTCGATCCCGCGTCCCACCCGCGTCACGCGCGCGGGTGGTCACATCGTCTCCGTCGGCGATGGCGGTGACCAGGGCCGAACGGCGCACCAGCCGCGGAGCGAAGCTCGGGGGGTCCTTTCGATCCCTGCGCCCAACCTCACCGACGAGAACCGCCGGCGCCTCGACAGGGCTCGTCCGGTCAGCCGATGACGTTCACTCGACGCGCGATTCCCAGGCGGCGGCAACAGGGACCTCCGGCTCGACCTCGATGACCTCGGCGGCCTCGCGACGGAGGGCGAGCAGCGGCACGAGGACGACCGCCGCCGCGGCCGCGGCGATCCCGCCGATCAGGTAGATGCGCTGCGGCTCGACCGCACGCAGCAGCGGGATCGCGGCGAGGTACGCGACGAACAGGCCGAGCGAGAGCAGCGCCTCGAACGCGGCCATCGTGCGGCTACGGACCGCGTCGGGTGTGCGGCGCTGCATGATGCCGTTCTCGGCGACGATCGTGAGGCCGTCGGCCGTGCCCATCACGAGCAGGCTGACCAGCACCACCCAGAACCACGGTGCGAGGCCGACGCCGATGGCGGCCACAGCGATGCACCCCGCGCCGAGCACGACCCACAGCGGCTCGGTCCTCACGGTCATCCACCGACCCGCGGCCGACCCGAGCACCGAGCCGCTCCCCCACGCCGCGATGAGGAACCCGAAGCCGGTAGCGCCGGTGCCGAAGGACTCGGCCATCGGGGCGTCGGCGACCATGCCCATCCCCATGCCCAGCACGAACACGAGCCACGCGAGCGACATCCGCCGCAGCACCGGCTCGGCGAACAGGAACCGGATGCCGGCGGTGATGCCTCGGTCCTCGTCCTCGGAGGTCTCGCGTTCGGGGTCGGTGAACCGGCCGTGCACGCTGATCGTCAGGATCAACGAGATCACGAACGAGACCGCGTTGATGCCGAACACCCACGTCGGGCCAGCGCTCGCCACGATCAGCCCGCCGAGGAGCGGGCCGACCGCGATCCCGGCGTGCACGCCGACCGTGATGAGGCTGTTCGCCCACGTGATGTCCTCCTCGTGCTCGACGAGGTTCGGGATCGCGGCGCGCGAGGCCGAGAAGAACGGCAGCTCCGAGATCGCCGAGCCGAACGCCAGCGCGATGAGCAACAGCGGCGCGTGCGCGAACACCATGCCGATGAAGAAGCAGGACGCGAGCGCCTCGGACCAGATCATCACCTTGCGGCGGTCGAACCGGTCGCCGAGCGCGCCGGCGAACGGCCCGAGGATCCCCGCCACGCCGAACGTGAGCAGGAGCGAGAGCGCCTGCATGCCGGGCGAGTGCGTCCGGTCCCAGACCGTGAAGTTCAGCGCCGTGTAGGCGGCGGCTCCCCCCGTGACCGAGATCAGCCGTCCGAGCGCGAGACGCCGGACCGCGGTCCGGGGCGGGGTGCTCGCCTTCGCGTCTCCATCCCGCCCCGAACCTCCTCCGTCCTAGCCCAGCTCGACCTGCATCGTAGGCTCCGCGTCGAGCACCGAGCGCCTTCGCTCGCCACGCAGCACCGGCAGCAGCACCGCCGAGCCCGCGAGCGCCGTCGCCCCGCCGATCGCGTACACGTGCTGCGGGCCGAGCGCCGCGAGCACCGGCCCGGCCGCGACCAGCGACAGCGCGAACGCCACCGTGACGATGGCCTCGGAGGCCGACACCACGCGGCTGCGCACCGCATCTGGCGTCCGACGCTGCTGGATGCCCTGCTCGGCCACCATCGTGATCGCGTCGCCGAAGCCCGACATCGAACGACATCGCGAGGATCGGCGCGAACCACGGCGAGACCGCGACCGCCCCGGTCGAGAGCGCGATGAGCGCCATCCCGAGGAACAGCGCTCGGGGCTCCTTCTCCTCGCGTCGAGCGTGCGCCCCGCGAGCGAGCCGAGCACCGACCCGGCTCCCCACGTGCCGATCAGCAGCCCGTAGCCGAGCGAGCCGGCGCCGAAGTGCTCGACGAGCGGGACGTCGGCCACCATGACGAAGCCCATCCCGAGCACGAGCGCCGTCCACGCGAACACGATCGTCCGAAGCACCCGGTCGCGGGCGAGGAACACGAAGCCCGCGCGCACACCCCGGTGCTCGTGGCCGGATCCGAGCGGTCGCCCGAGAACCGCGCGTGGACGCTCCACACGAGCACGGCCGAGCCCACGAACGAGACCCCGTTCAGCCCGAACACCCAGCCGGGCCCGATCGCGCCCACGAGCAGCCCGCCGATCGCGGGGCCGACCATGATGCCGGTGTTCCGCCCGAGCGCGACCAGACCGTTCGCCCACGCGAGACGGTCCTCGTCGACGAGGTTCGGGATCGCCGCCGCCGAGGCCGACCAGAACGGCTGCTCGACGATCGCCGACCAGAACGCGAGACCGAGCAGCCAGCCCGGGTCGTCGCAGGAACGCCATCGCGACGAAGCACGCGGCACCCGCCAGGTCCGAGACGATCATCACGCGCTTGCGGTCGAACCGGTCGCCGAGCGCCCCGCCGAGCGGCGCGAAGATGCCGGCCACGCCGAACGTGAGCAGCAGCGTGGCCGAGAGCCACGTCGCCGAGCCGGTGCGCTCGTACACCGTGTACATGAGCGCGGTGTAGGCGGCCGCCCCGCCCGTGATCGAGATCAGGCGCGCGGCGGCGAGCCGTCGGACGGCGGTCTTCGCAGGGGTCTGGTCGTTGAACACGCATACGGCGACTCCTCGAGTGGTTCCGGTGGCGCGAGGGACGGTGATCCGGGGTGCCCGCCGGGCGGCGAGCGGACGCGCAGCAGCGCGTCGTGGCAGCCCCGAGGTGCCTTGCCCATCGGGGTGACGTTCCCGAAGATCACCTGGAGTCGCCTCATGACCGAGCGAGTGTAGCAGCCCCGTCAACCACGTCCGGCGTCGTCTGTTGCGGAGCCAGCGCTCGAGATCGCTGCGGTGCACGATGCCCAGGACGAGGATCACCCGATCTTCCTCGATCACGTCGTACATCACCCGGTGGTCGCCCACGCGGCGCCGATGGAACTCGTCGCTCACGCCGTGGATCGTCTTGACCGCCTTGCCGCCGATCCGACCCGGGCTCGCTGCATCCTCCGCCAGCTTCTCGAGGGCCCGATGCACCCTCGTGCGGACGTCGGCTGGGAGCTTCTTGAATCCGCGGACCGCCGCCGGTGCGAGCTCGACGCGGTACGCCGTCAGGTGAGGTCCCTCAGGCTCGTCGTCCGACCCTTCGCGTACGCGGCCCGGGCCTGCCGACGCATCCGCACGTACTCGTCGGCGTTGGCGAGTACGAGGTCCTCCGCATCCTCGATCGGGAGCAGCACGGCGGCTGGGCGCCCACGCTTGGTGACGACGTACGAGGCACCGGCCTCGACCTCCTCGATCACCGACGACGCGGTCGCCTTCAGTTGCTTGACACCGATCTCCGCCACGCCTCGTCCTCCCTCGGTAAGGTGACTACTTAGGTGGTCACCTTATCAGCTGCCCCGTCAAAGTGTCCTGTCGCCCCGCGCTGCTACTCGGGGAGCTGGATGAACCGGATGCCCTCGGCGCCGCTCACGTGCTCGAGCTCGGCGAGGACCTCGGGCGAGACCGGGCTGTCGAGCACGACGCCCATGAGCGCCGTGCCCCCGCGGATCGGTCGGCCCACGTCCATCGTCGCGATGTTGATGTCGTGCCGGCCGAGCGTCGTGCCGACCGCCCCGATCACGCCAGGTTTGTCCTCGTAGAAGAAGAACAGCATCGAAGGGCTCGGGGTCATCTCGATGTCGTAGCCGTTGACCTCGACCACCCGCAGACGATCCTTCTTCCCCACCAGCGTGCCCGCTACCGAGACCGGACCGTCGTCGGTCTCGGCGCGGACCGACACGAGGTTCACGTAGTCGGTCGAGACCGAGGAGCGCATCTCGCTGATCGCCAGGCCGCGCTCGCGCGCGATCATCGGGGCGTTCACGAACGAGACGGGCTCGTGCACGACGCCGGCGAGCACGCCCTTCACCACCGCGAGCGTGAGCACGCGCGTGTCGGCCTCGGCGATGCGGCCGAGGTACTGGCACTCGAGCGAGCGCACCGCGCCCTGCGCCATCCCCGTGAGGATCCGGCCGAGCTTGTCGCAGAGTGGCAGGAACGGGCGGGCGACCTCGGCGACCTCGGCGCCGGCCGAGACGTTCACCGCGTACGGTACGAACTCGCCCTTCAGCGCCAGACAGACCATCTCGGCGACGGTCGCGCCGGCCTTGTCCTGCGCCTCGGCGGTCGAGGCGCCGAGGTGCGGTGTGACCACCACGTTGTCGAGCCGGAACAGCGGGGAGTCGATCGTCGGCTCGTGGTCGAACACGTCGAGCGCGGCGCCGGCCAGGCGGCCGTCTTCGAGCGCCTTCACGAGCGCGGCCTCCTCGACGATGCCGCCGCGGGCGGTGTTCACTAGGCGCGCGCCCTCCTTCACCATCGAGAGCTCGTGCTCGCCGATGAGGCCCTCGGTATCGGCCGTCCGCGGCAGGTGCACCGTGATGAAGTCGGCCTGGACCAGCAGTGCCTCGAGCGTCGGCATGAGCTCGACGCCCATCTCCTTGGCCCGTTCCCTCGGGACGTACGGGTCGAACGCGATCACGCGCATCCCGAGCCCCGCCGCGCGCTGCGCGACCAGGCTGCCCACCCGCCCGATGCCGACGACGCCGAGGGTCTTGCCCTGCAGCTCGACGCCCTGGAACTTCGAGCGCTCCCAGCGACCTTGCTTCAGGGCCTCGTTCGCACGAGGGATGTTCCGGGCCTGCGCGAGCATCAGCGCGATCGCATGCTCGGCCGCAGAGACGATGTTCGACTGCGGCGCGTTCACGACCATCACGCCCTTGCGGGTAGCGGCCTCGACGTCGACGTTGTCGAGGCCGATGCCAGCGCGGGCGACGACCTTCAGGTTCCCACCCGCCTCGATGACCTCCGGGGTGACCTGCGTCTGCGAGCGCACGATGAGTGCGTCGTATCCGCCGATCGCTTCGCGCAGGCCCTCCATCGCGAGCTCGGTGCGGACGTCGACCTCGAAGTCCTTGCGGAGCAGCTCGAGGCCGGCCTCCGAGAGCTCCTCGGTGACGAGGACCTTCACGGCGTGGCGCCCTCCTGGAACACGCCCTCGGCGGCGGCCACGGCGGCCCCGCGCTTCACCGGGTACCCCAGGCGCTCCAGCGTCATCTCGAGCGCGGCGAGCCCGCGGATGATGTCGAGCTCGCTGTAGTAGCCGAGGTGCCCGATCCGGAACACCGTGCCCTTCAGCGGGCCCTGCCCGGGCGCGAGCACGCAGCCGAAGTCGGCTCGGATCCGGTCGCTGATCGTGTCGGCGTCCAGGCCCTCGGGCGCGCGGATCGCGGTGACGGTCCAGTTGTCCTCGAGGCCCTCGCCGAACAGGTCCAGGCCGAGCGCCTTCACCCCTTCCTTCACCGCGCGCGAGAGCGTCCGGTGCCGCTGCTGAGCGCCCTCGAGCCCATCCTGGAAGTACAGGTCGAGCGCCGCCTGGAGCCCCTGCATCACGCTGATCGCCGGCGTCCACGGGTTCTCGGGGTCCTTCAGCTCGCCGAACTTCTTGTAGATCGACCAGTCGAAGTAGAACCGCGGGAGCGTGGCCGTCTCGTGCGCCTTCCACGCGCGCTCGCTGATCGCGACGAACGCGATGCCGGGGCTCGCCGAGAGCGCCTTCTGTGAGCCGCCGACCGCGACGTCGATGCCCCACGCGTCGAACCGGAAGGGAACGGCCCCGAGGCTCGAGACCGCGTCGACGATCACCATCGCGCCGCGGGCGTTCGCGACCTCGGCGAGCTCGCGGATCGGCTGGATCACGCCGGTGCTGGTCTCGGAGTGGGTGAGCAGGACGGCCTTCACCGGGTGCTCGGCGAGGGCGGCGTCGACGTCCTCGGGACGGACCTTCGTACCCCACTCGTACTCGACCTGGCGCACGATGAGGCCGTGGGACTCGGCGAGCTTCTTCCAGCGGTCGGCGAAGAAGCCGGCGAGCGGGATGAAGACCTCGTCACCGGGCGAGAACACGTTCTGGATCGCGGACTCGAGGCCGCCGGTGCCCGAGGAGGTCATGAGCAGCACGTCCTGCGTGGTCCCGTACAGCGTCTTGACCCGGTCGGTCACGTCGCGCATGAGGTTCCCGAAGCCGGGCCCCCGGTGATACACGAGCGGGCTGCCCTGCGCGAGGTACACCTCGGGCGGGATGGGTGTGGGGCCGGGTGCGAGGATGATCTCGGGTCTGTCCATGACGTGCTCCTTGCGGGGTTCCGGGTGCGCCGCAGCCGAGTCCCGGGGGCGTTGGCCCAGCGTATCATCGGGTGACACCGCCTCCGGCGGTGCCCAACCGCCGTGAGGACGCTGCGATTCCTGCTGACGCGCTTCGCCGCCCAGCGACTGCTCGGGCTCGCGATCGTCGTCAGCCTCGGCTTCACCGTCGGCGTGCTCGTCGCCGGTCCGGTCTACGCGGACGCCTCGCGCGAGGCCATCGCCACCGCCGGAGTCCAGACGGCCTCGGTCAACGTCCGGAACGTCCGCCTGTCCTTCTACGGCGACCTGGCGGGCGAGCACCCGAGCCTCGACGCCCTGGTCCGGGAGACCACGGCGAACCTGCCCGTGAGCCGGTACGTGGCGCAGGGCCTCGGGGAAGCCCGCGTGGGCGACCCGGGCGGGGACCCGCTCTCGCTGCCGCTCCTGTTCCGTGACGGCGCAGAGCAGCACCTCGTCGGACTCGAGGGCAACACGCCGTCGGGTCCGGGTGAGATCGCCCTGCCGGCTAGGGTCGCTGAGCTCCTCGGCGTCCGGATCGGTGACGAGGTGAGCGTCGTCGGGCCCACCGACGAGACGCGCATCCTCCGCGTGACCGCGACCTTCGTCGGCCCGACCCCCGAGGACCCGTTCTGGTTCGGCTCCCAGAGCCCCTTCCCGAACCCGGACTCGTCGGACCTGCCGCCCGCGCTGCTCTCGCGCGAGGGCTACCTGGCCCTCTCGCAGGACCTGGGCTTCTCGAGCCAGTTCCTCTGGGACCTGTACCTCGACCTGCGCCACGTTGCGTTCGA
This sequence comes from uncultured Actinomycetes bacterium, assembly GCA_963708985.1. Taxonomy (GTDB): domain Bacteria; phylum Actinomycetota; class UBA4738; order UBA4738; family HRBIN12; genus HRBIN12. The sequence continues at coordinate 6,978 of CAVPUQ010000006.1, read as the reverse complement.
GGACGCGCAGCGGATCCCGTCGACGATCGCGAAGGACGTGGCCTCCCTCGACGGCGATCCTCGCCTGTCGGGCCTTCAGGTGACGACGGGGCTCGACGCGCTGTTCGCGCTCGTCCGCATCCACGTGAACGACCTGCGCGTGCCGATCCTGCTCGTCGTCTTCCAGGTCGGGGCCGTCGCGCTGGCCGTCCTCGCCGGCGTCGGATCGCTCGTGCTCTCGCGGCAGTCGTTCGAGCTCGCGGTCTTGCGGAGCCGCGGCTTCTCGCGAGGCAAGCTGCTGGCGGGCCAGGCGATCCAGGCCGTGGTCTCGGCGGTCGTCGCGTACCCGCTCGGGCTGCTGCTCGGGCTCGGGCTCGCGCGGCTGGCCTCTCGCTCGAACGGCCCGAGCCTGCCGAGCCGGCTGTTCCCGATCCGCATCACGCCCTCGGCACAGATGCTCGGGCTCGCCGGCGCGCTGCTCGGGGTCCTCGTGCTCGTACTCGTCTCGCTCCCGCACCTGCGGCGCACGATCTTGGAGGAGCGGCGTCTGGTCTCGCGCGAGGAACGGCCCCTCCTCGCGCGGGTGCCGGTCGAGCTGTTCGTCCTGCCGCTCGCCGCGTTCACCTACGTCGAGCTCCGAGGCATCCAGACGGCGACGTCGGTGGAGACCACGAAGCTCGACCCGCTCGTCCTGCTCACGCCGACCCTCGTGATCTTCGGGGCATCCTTCCTCGCGCTGCGGCTCCTGCTGTTCGCGCTCCGGCGCCTGGACGGGACGATCGGCCGCTCTCGGAGGCTGTCCCTGTACCTGGCGGCTCGGCGACTCGGGCGTGCGCCCGGGACGAGCTTCGCGACAGCGCTCCTGCTCCTGCTGTCGGTCGGGCTCATGGTCGTCGCGAGCTCGTACCGCGCGATCGTGCTCCGCAACCAGGAGGACACCGCCCACCAGCAGGTCGGGTCGGACTGGCAGATCCAGGTCGACCCACCGGCACAGCCGCTCGCGGCCGCGACCAGGCTCCCGACCGGCTCGACGGCGGTGCTGCGCGCCGTGCCGTACCTGGAGGTCCGGCCGACGTTCCCGCTCAGCCTGTCGGCGCTCGCGGTCGATCCCGACACGTACGCCGAGGGCGGATGGTGGCGCGCGGACTACTCGGCGGTCCAGGAGCGAGCGTGGCTCGACGCGCTCCGCGTCGCAGACCGGGCCGTGCGGATCCCGCCGGGACCGACACCCGGCACGCTGTCGATCGACGCCGAGGCGCTCCGCGGCGCCGAGGGGCTCGAGCTCGTCGCGACGGTCGAGGACGCACATGGACGGATCCACGAGCTGGTGCTCGGCGTGCTCGGGCCCTCCTACGTGGGGACGGTGACCGACCCCGAGGCGCTCGAGGGCGCGTCGTTCCTGTCGATCGCCGTGCGCGAGCTGGCCGCGACCGGGCCCGACCAGGCCTCCGTGCGGATCCGCTCGATCAATGGGCAGGCCGCCGAGCCGATCCTGGCGGACTGGGAGGCGCTCCGGTGGCGCGGGAGCGACGCCGCGCTCGGGTCGACGCCGGACGGCAGCATGGTCCTGCGGATCGACGCGGGGGTCGGACACGTCCTCGGCGGCGTCGCGCCGCCCACGGACCCGCTCCCCGCGCTCGTCTCGCCTGGGGTCGCGCGCTCGCAGGGCGGCATCTTCGCCGCCACGGTGGGCGGCCAGCTCCTCGAGTTCCGCCAGGTCGCGCTCGCCGAGCACTTCCCCACCGTGTCGAAGGACTTCTTCGTGGTCTCGACACCCGCGCTGCTCCGCGCCTCCCTGCGCGTCCCCGAGCCCGGCCTGTCGCTCGGCGAGGTGTGGTCGGCAGGCGGCGACCCGCGACGCGCGCTCGAAGCGCGAGGGCTCCTCGTCCGGCAGGCGACGGCCGCAGCGCCGGTAGAGGCCTATCTCGCGCAGCTTCCGGCGAGCCTGGCCGTCGGGCTCGACGGCGCGGCGGCGCTCGGCGGCCTCGGGCTCGTGACGATCGGCGTCGCCGTGGGGCTGTCGCTCGCACAGCGGCGACGCGAGTTCGAGTTCGCCTCGCTCCGAGCGATGGGCGTCGAGCCCTCCAAGATCGTGCGCGCCGTCGTCCTCGAGCAGGCGGTGCTGCTCGGGTTCGCGGTGCTCGCGGGGTTCGGGCTCGGGTACGGCGTGCTGCGCTGGCTACTGCCGTACGTGGGCAGGAGCCTCGGCGCGCCGTTCCCGCCGCCGGTGCTCGTCGTCGACGGGACGGTGCTCCTGCCGGCGTTCGCCGCGATCGTGGTCGCGAGCGCCATCGGGATCGTCGTGGCCGTGCGGGCCGTGCTCGGGGCCTCGATCACCGGGGTGCTGCGCGGGGAGGCCGAGTGAGCGAGCGCGACGTGATCACCGGGTACGGCGCCCCGTCGCTCGTCCGCTTCCGGCACGTCTTCAAGATCTACCGGATCGGGGACACGGGCGTCGTCGCGCTCGGCGGCGTGGACCTCGACGTGCGCGAGGGCGACTTCGTCGCCGTCGTCGGGCCGAGCGGCTCGGGCAAGTCCACGATCTTGAACCTCGTCGGCGGGCTCGAGCGCGTGACCGCGGGCGTGGTCGAGGTCGACGGCCGCGACCTCGGCCGGCTGGACGAGGACGCGCTCACCGCCCACCGCCGCGACCGGGTCGGCTTCATCTGGCAGGGCACGGCGCGCAACCTGGTCCCCTACCTCGACGTGCTCGACAACGTGCGGCTCCCCCCGATCGCACGCGGCAGCACGATCGCGGCCGAGCGCCGGAGCGCCCTCGAGCTGCTGGAGCTCGTCGGTCTGGCCGATCGCGCGAAGCACCGGCCGGGTCAGCTCTCGGGCGGCGAACAGCAGCGCGTGGCCGTGGCGGTCGCGCTCGCGAACACGCCGCGGCTGCTCCTCGCCGACGAGCCGACGGCCGAGCTCGACGGCGAGTCGGCCGCCACGGTGCTCGAGGTGCTGCAGGAGGCGAACCGCGAGCTCGGCGTGACGGTGGTCATGGTGACGCACGACCTGCTCGCCGCTCGGAAGGCCCGGAGGCAGCTGCGGCTGCGGAGCGGGCAGCTCGTCGTCGAGGGCGTGCCGGCCGAGCCGGTCGGGCCCGACGGGCGCCTGCGCCTGCCGCGCGAGGCCCTCGACGCGCTCGCGAGCCTGGACCTCGAGGTCGAGGTCCGCGACGACGGCGAGGTCCGCGTCCGACGCCGCGGCGAGGGAGGGCAGGCCCGTGCGTGGTGAGGCGCTGCTCTCGGCCCACGACATCGTGCGGACCTACGGCGACGGGCTCGGCGTGCGCGCGGTTCGCGGAGCCTCGCTCGAGCTGAGGCCGAAGGACTTCGTCGCGCTCATGGGACCGTCGGGCTCGGGCAAGACGACGTTCCTCGGCGCGCTCGCCGGGCTCGATGCGCCGGACGAAGGCGAGGTCCGCTGGAAGGGCCGACGGATGCAGGACCTCTCGCGGCAGGAGATCACCGCCATCCGCCGGACCGGGATGGGGATCGTGTTCCAGAGCTTCGGGCTCCTGCCGACCCTCTCAGCGCTCGAGAACGTCGAGCTGCCGCTGCGCGTGCTCGGCCTGACGGTGGAGGAGGCGCGCGAGCGCGCCGCGGACCGGCTCGAGCGGCTCGGGCTATCGGACCGCCTGTCCAACCGCACGTTCGAGCTGTCGGCGGGCCAGCAGCAGCGGATCGCCGTCGCGCGAGCGCTCGTCACCGAGCCCGAGGTCGTCCTCGCGGACGAGCCGATCGCCGAGGTCGACACCGAGAACGCCGAGCTGATCCTCGACGCGCTCTGGGAGGTGATCCGCCGCGGCGGTGCGGTGCTCGCGGCGACCCACAACCCGCAGGCGCTCCGCTACTCGAGCCGCGTCGTCCTGTTCCGCGACGGCGTCGTCGAGGCCGAGGGCTCGCCGAAGGAGCTCGCGGACCGCGTCACGACCGACTGACGCCCGTCAGTCCTTGGGCGGGTGGAGCTTGCGGAGGTCGAACTCGGGATCGGCGAGGAGGTCGCGGTCGGGTCGGGCCTGCGCCGCGATGAGCGGCATGCTCCGGCGGCAGTCGAACTTGCGATCCATCGTGAACGAGGCGCGCAGGACGCCGTCCTTCAGCAGGAACGCCGCGAAGCTGCGGCCCTGGATGCTGCCGCGAACGACCATGTCGTCCCACTCGGTCGCGTAGCCCGACATCTGGATCTGCGAGTCGTACTGGTCGGACCAGAACCAGTGCGCGTCATCGAAGACATCGTCCGCACCGAGCATGTTCCGGGCGGCCGTCTGGCCCATCTTGATCGCGTTGTCGTAGTGCTCGACGCGGATCCAGCCGAAGAGCGGATGGGCGTGGTCGGCCACATCGCCCGCGGCGAAGATCCCGTCGCCGGCGACGCTCTCGAGCGTCGGCCCCACCGGGAAGCCTCCCTGCGAGTGGGGGTCGGCGAGGTCGAGCGGGGTCACCGGCTGCGTGCCGACGCCCACGACGGCCAGGTCGCCCTCGATGCGCCGGCCGCCCTCCGTGACGACGGCCTCGAAGCGCCCGTCGCCCTCGAACCGCTCGACCGCGTCGCCGAACAGGAACCCCACGTCGTGGTCGCGGTGGAGAGCTTCGACCGCGCGGCCAAGCTCGGCGCCGATCACCCGGAACAGCGGGGTCTGGAAGAACTCGACGACCGTGACGTCGAGGCCCATCCGGCGGAGCGACGCCGCCACCTCGCAGCCGATGAACCCAGCGCCGACGATGACGGCCCTCGACGCCGAGCCGACGGCCTCACGGAGCCGGCCGGCGTCGGACAGGAACCGCAGGTCGAAGACGCCGTCGAGGTCCACGCCCGGCACCTGCAGACGCCGATTCCGGACCCCGGTCGCGATCAGGAGCCGGTCGAAGGGGACCCTCGACCCGTCGCCGAGGAGCACCTGCCGGTCCGGCACCGAGACACCATCCGCGCGTACGCCGAGCTGCAGGTCGACGCCGTTGTCCTGGTACCAGCCTGCCTCACGGACCCACTGCGGCTCGGTGACCTCACCGCGCAGGTAATCCTTCGAGAGCGGCGGGCGCTCGTACGGCGGGACGGTCTCGTCGCCGATCAGTTCTCGAATTTCAGCGGATTCTGAACCGATGCGAGCGCAGTGCGCCGGATCCTGGCCAGTACTCGATCGATTGCTTGAGGCTAACCACACTTCTTCCTCGGTTGTCACTAACAAAGTTCGGATTTCGCGGTACCACGCCTCCTCAAGCAGAGATGAGTTGCCACGTCTCGAAGGCTGTCCCCGCCTGCCGTCAATAATTCAATACCCAAGATACCGTATCGGCACCGCAGTTCCGCTCCGTGGCTCAAGTTCATGGAGTTTTATGAGCCATCGCTCGGCTAAGCGCTGCGATAAACGCGCAGCCGTTCGCGCACGACGACTGATAAAACGCTATCCCTTATCCAGAAAGTTTCTCATCCAGCCGCTGCTAATTCTTGACGGCTATGCCGTTCGACTCCTTTCCGCCAACCATTATTTTCCGGAACGATGCGGTAGCTGCGTATCTCCCGGCATGACTGCCTTTCTACGGACGCTCGTGTGCTTCGGAGCCGGCTTCTTCACGTCCCGGAGAGCATAAAAAAAGTGTGGGGCGCTGCGCTATCCGGGGCTCCGCAGCCTTGATGCTGAAATGTGAATATCTTTTCCGAAAACGGGAGGCCGCGTTCGTTCAGTACCCATGTTCTGAGTTGTAGTTAGCAGTAAATCGGCGCCTTGACCGTCCATTGCATCTGCTGTTTCTTCACGAATCGCTTGCTCACGACGGGATTGATGGTCGATTCGACAAAGGCCGTCGAGATCGTCTCACCGTCGCGCCATCGCTCCCGTAATTCGGGATCAGATTCTTGTTCCTATCGATGTAAACGCGGAACTCGTTGACCGCCTTCTGAAAAGCCTTGAGTTTCGGGTATCCGACGTCAAGATCGTCAAGTGTCCATCAATGTCGGAGATCTTCTGTAAGGCCTCGTAGGCATTTCCATGCCATAGATACCACTTGGTACTCTCCACGGCCTTACGCAGCGACTCGCCAACGTCGCGGTCAACACGAATCACTCCCTTGGCGTATTGGTCCAGAACGGTGATTCGCATCGTGACGTGGAACCAGTCAGAAAGATGCTCCAACTCGGGGTTCAGATACAGTTGCAGATCGCGAACCGTGTCGCCACCATCGGATAAGAACGTCGTCTGCTGGTTCATCTGCATTCCCAGCGACTCCAGGACCGAGAATAAGCGACGTTTCGGTTTGGTGTCGTAGCTCTGGACGAAGCCAAAACAATTGGCAGCACCATCGCGAGGAACACATTCTCCCACAATTACCTCAAAATGGCGTTTCTTCTCGGTCCAGTCGCGGACGTATCCTCCATCAATTCCCACTGTGATCGGCCCCTCGGGGCGAGGCAGATTGGCCCAGTCCCTGGCGCATCCCTCAATGAAAAATACCTGCTCATCACCTAAACTCGCCTCTTCTCGCTCCGCCACTTCAGAAGATTGGTTTCGTACCGTGGGTGGGCAGAGTTTCTCGTCGACCGGGAGAACGTCTTTCAACATCTTGGTGGTGGCACCGTAGGCGATCGGCGACGCCCACTCGTTCCCCATGTACAGAAGTTCTGGCGACGTGTGTTCCGAAAGGAGTTGCCCGAGTGGGCTGCACGTCTTTGTGTCGCGAGGCTGGCATGGACACTGAAATAATCGGGGAATCCGCAATTCGATGTTGCCGAACAACGTCCGATCTGGATTCGGGTGGCTCCCTACATCTCCGCTGGTTGCCGCATTGTGGGCAGCACCGGTGTTCTCTGTTAAATGCATCTGTTTGGTGCTGGACGATTCGTTGCTGCAGGGTTCTAAGAACATCCTTGCCTTCTTCAACTTTCAGACCCAGGTCTTCCACAGATCGCAGCTCCTTGTCCAGCGTCACAATATCCTCAACCACCTGTTCGCCGTCGCCCACGGAAATGACAAGCCGTATTTTGAATTCCATGGCCAACCCT